>CAVYSS010000033.1:0-108394 GCA_963771195.1 uncultured Acidobacteriota bacterium | reverse complement strand
GGCGAGCGCGGAGAAGCGCCTCGAGTATGCGCTGGAGGGCTCGATCTTCATCGGCGGAGCGGTGGTGCAGTGGCTTCGCGACAATCTGCGGCTGATCGGCTCCTCGGCGGAGGTGGAGGCGCTCGCCATGCAGGAGAAAGACGCGGGCGGCGTGGTGTTTGTGCCGGCGTTCGTCGGCCTCGGCGCCCCGCATTGGGATCCGCACGCGGGCGGATTGCTGATCGGTCTCAGGCGCGATACGCGACCCGGGCACATTGCCAGGGCGGCTCTCGAAAGCATCGCCTTCCAGGTGGCGGATGTGCTGGAAGCGGTGGAGGCGGACACCGGCAAGCCGCTGGCTGCGCTGCGCGTGGATGGCGGCGCGGCGGTGAACGACCTGCTGATGCAGTTTCAGGCAGACCTGCTGGGCGTGCCGGTGGTGCGGCCGCGCGTGACGGAGACAACGGCGCTGGGCGCGGCCTATCTGGCTGGCCTGGCCGTGGGGTTCTGGAGCGGCCCGGAAGAATTGCGCGCGGGGCGAACCGGCGATGCGCGGTTTGAACCGACAATGGATTCACCAGAACGAGCCGCAAGGCGGGAGAGGTGGAAGGAAGCCCTTCATCGCTCCAAAGGATGGACGGAGTAGTCAGCCCCGAGCTGCTAACCTCTAGCTTCTAGCTGTGAACTATGAACTTTGAACTGTGAACTACGAACTCGCGCACCGGGGGTCCAAATGGCAAAGCAATGCACGCACCAAGCAGATCACGTTAAGAATGTGAAGCCGCACACCAAGGGTTGCGAGGAGTGCCTGAAGATGGGCGACACTTGGGTGCACCTGCGCCTGTGCCTGGAGTGCGGGCACGTCGGCTGCTGCGACTCCTCGAAGAACCAGCACGCGCGCGCGCATTACCACGGGACCCATCATCCCATCATCCAGTCGGCGGAGCGCGGCGAGGACTGGCGCTGGTGCTACATCGACGAAATGTATTTGTAGCCGCGAATCAGGCCGGCGTCCCGCCTCTGAGGTCTCCTGTGACACGCGCCAGAGCCACCGCGAGGCAACCCGTGGATACTTAAACTCGAAAGGAGCTTCCCAGCGAAGCTCCTTTCCGGGCTTTGGGGCAAAGAACTACCCCCTCCCCCTGTTTTGCATGCATTAGGAAGTTCGAGGCGTTTAAGCCAGTTCGACGTCGATTTTCTTCGCGTTGGCGTCGAGCGCGACAATTTTGAAATTGCGGATCTGGCCCGCGGCCAGTGGCTCAGGCTTGGCGTCGGCAGCCGGAGCAGCGCCTTTCCAGCGCGCCTGCAGCAACGATGACAGCGAGGACAAGTCAGCCTTATCTGCTGATTTCGCTTGAGTTGCGGGCTCCTTCGCTGACGTCGCAGAAGCCGCGCGGCAGGCCGCTCGAATCCCTTCACCCAGCTCAATGATGGCGGGAGAAACCTCAACCACTCGGCCGGAAACCTTGTCGCCAACTTTGTGCTCGGCGATGTACTCGTCGATGCTGGTCGGGACAAGCTGCTTCATGGAAAGCTTGATCTGGCGCTTGCCCGGATCGATGGCGAGCACCTGCGCCTGCACCACCTTTCCTTCGCGCAAGACTTCGGAAGGGTGATTCAGCCGGCGGTCCGCGACAATCTCACTGATGTGGACCATGCCCTCAACGCCCTCGGCGATCTGCACGAAGGCGCCGAACGGCATGAGTTTGGTCACGGGGCCCTGCACCTGCGAGCCTATGGGGAACTTCGCCGCCACGTCGCTCCAGGGGTCGGTGAGCGTCTGCTTCAGGCCGAGCGAAATGCGACGTTGTTCTGGGTGAATGTTGAGAATCACGGCGTCAACGCGCTCGCCGGGCTTGACGATGTCGGAGGCGATGCGGACCTTCTTGCCCCATGACATCTCGGAGACGTGGATGAGGCCCTCAACGCCGGGCTCAATCTCAACGAAGGCGCCGAAGTCGGTAACGCGCGTAACCACGCCGCTGACGCGCTGGCCGGCGGTGAAACGCGAAGGGACGGTCTGCCATGGTTCGGCCTGAAGCTGCTTGAGGCCGAGCGAGATCTTCTTCGTGTCGGGATCGATCTTGAGAATCTTCACCTCGACGGGCTGGCCCACGCTGAGGATGTCTTCGGGCTTGGTGACCCGCGTCCAGGAAATATCGGAGACGTGGAGGAGTCCGTCGATGCCGCCGAGATCAACAAAAGCACCGTAGCTGGTGAGGCTGCGGACCGTTCCGGGCATCACATCGCCTTCGCGGAGCGCGGCGTGGCGTGCTTCCGTAGCGACCATCGCTTGCTCTTCCAGCACCGCGCGGCGATCGACGACCACGTTCTCGTCGGCCACGTCCAGCTTTGTGATGCGGACGGTAATTTGCTGGTCAACGAGGGCTTCTAGTTCCGCCGCATCGCGCGTGCCGGAGCGGCTGGCGGGCATGAAAGCGCGCACGCCCACATCGACGCTGAGGCCGCCCTTGACCACGCCGGTGACGGTGGCAGCGATGGGCATCTTCTGCGCGAACGCCGATTCCAGCGCGGACCAGTCCCTGGGAACGGCGATCTTGAAACGCGAGAGCTGGTAGTAGCCATCTTCCGTGCGGCCGGTAATGGAGACGGGGAAGCTTTCGCCCAGGCTGACGGAATCGGCGTTGTCAGGGAACGCGGAGCGCGGCAGGGCCCCCTCGATCTTGTAGCCGACGTCGAGAAGAACATTCTCCGGCGTGAGCGAGACCACGGTGCCCTGCAGCGTCGGTCCGGCTGCGGTGCGGTGCTTGTGCGATTTCTCGAACTCCGCAAGGAGATTGCCGAAATCCTCCTGCGGTTCGGGAGCAGGCTCGACGGCAGGCTCGGGGCTTGCGGCCGATTCAGCAGGCGGCGCGTCGCTCAGCACCGATTCAGAGGGAATCACGGAACTTTCGACGACCGCATAGGATGGCGCAACAGAAAAGGCTTCGCCCGTGGTGGGCTGCTGGGTATCGGTTTCGCTGGGCTCAGCTGAGGCGGTTTCGTTGAGGGGCTGGTTTTCCGGAGAGGTTTGGTCGGTCATGGCGGCTACAGGGTTATTGTTTCATGGCGCGGCGAGCCCGCCCATTCGCGGCCAGACTGCGAATTGGTGGGACACAGTTTCCGGGCGATTGTTTACGGGAACTCCGTAACGCGGGGTGGGCGGCCATGCGGGACTGCCGCGTCACCCTTGTCGTCGATGATGTGGGTGATTTCGCCAAGGTTGTCGAGGGCAATGGTCATCATGTGGTGGAAGCGAATGCCGGGTTTCACGGGAACCTCAATGGCGCGGGTGAGCTTGACGTTGGGATCGCGGAAGACCGAATAGACGCCGAGACCCCACGCCTCGTGCGTAGCCACGCCGTCGGCCACTTTGTAGGAGGCCCAGCCGTTGACGCCGGTCGCGGAAGTAAATGCCGCCTGCGTGGGCGGATCGTAGGGGATCTCCGACTGATAGAAATAGGTTCGGCCGGCGTTTCCGTTCCACAGCACCTGGAACTGCTGGTGGTGCTCGACGAAGAGGCCGTAGGCGGTCACGCGGTCGCCGTTGACGACGAGGCCGTTGTTGGAGAGGTTCTGGTCCCAGCCCACGCCGCGGCCATGATCGGCGCGCCAGATCCAGGTGTGGTCAATGATGGTGTCGTTGGAGTTGACGCGGAGGTTTACATCTGCACGCCCCACGCCGGCGCCGCCCACGCGAAAGAAAATATCGTGCAGTGAAATAGGATTGCGGACGTGGCTGGCTCGGCTGCCTTCCGGGCCGATTTCGACGAGCACGGGCGATTTGGTTTCGCCGGCGTCGATGAGCAGGCCGGCGAGGATGATGCCATCGGCGTCAGCGGTAGTGATGGCTGCGGCGCCGCTGACTGGCTTGGGCGTGGCGAAGCCGAGGCCGAGAACGACGGTATTGGGGCGGGTAATGCGGATCGGCTCGCTGAGCTCATAAATGCCGGGAGTGAAGAGCAGGTTCTTGCCGCGAGCGAGTTGCGCGTTGATGGTGGCCGCGGTGTCAGAAGTTTTTGCGATGAAGAACCGGCTGAGTGGAATGTCGCGGCCGGGCGTGCTACCCGCGTGCCAGGTGATGCCGGACGAGTTTGTGCGCAGCGCGGGAATGCGGACGAGCCATTGGCCACGCGAATTGACGTAGAGGAAGGGTTTCTCACGAACGATGGATGTGAGGGCCAACTTGGTATAGGGCGGCGAGGGCCAGTCGCCTTGCGGCTCGCCCTTCACGCCGACAAAGACCATGTTCCAATTGGCGCCGGTCCAGGATGCCCACTCGGCATTGCGGGAGAGAAACTGCTGCTGCGAGCCGGAATCGACGTTACCGTCGATGAGGGAGTCGGAGATCCAGCCGCCGGACGCCCAGCCGCGGTGCTGATGTAGAACCAGATTGCCCAGGATGTGCATGCGGCGAAACGGCGCGGCCTGCGAGACGGCCCACTGCATTGTTCCGGCGGCGGATGTAGTGCCGCCGGTCGGCGTCACGGAAAAGCCTTCCAAGCCGCGCCAGAAGGTGCAGGTGGCGTTGTTGCGCGGCAGGCTAGCGTCGGCGTGGACGTTGCCGGTGATGTGGACGGCGTCAGGCGTGGCGCCGAGGCCGACAATCTGGGTGTAGAAGCCGATGGGGATGTCGAGGTTGTAACTGCCAGGCAGGAAGAAAACGGCGTTGCGCTGGGTGCCAAACTCGCTGTGCTGCTGGACAGAGTAGATGGCGTCGATCTGGCGCTGCATTTCGGCCGCAGGCATCGACGGCGAAAAGATGAGGACATTGGGGCCGAAATCGGGAGTGGAAGCTGCATCGGCTTTGGGCTGCGCGGCCTGGCACACGCTGAGAGCTGCGGTGAGTACAAGCGTAGATAAGAAGGCGAAAAACCTTGTGCGGAAAAATCGGAGGGCCATCGTTAGCCTTTCGCAACGAGTGAAGACGTTGGGCTGGAACCAGCGGAATGGTAGCGCAGGCGGGTGATCGCGAACAATGGCGAGGTGCGATCGAAAGATTTGCAGCGCCCGCGATGACAGACGAGAATGACAGTGCAACCAAATGGCGGTGCAGAGATGCAATGGGGGAGGAATCAATGAGCGGATCACGAAGAGAGTTCCTGAAGATTTCAGGCGCGGCGGCTGCGGCGACGTTCGCAGGGAAGCAGGCGTGGGCGGCGCGGGTGAATTTGCCTATCGGTTTGCAGCTTTATTCCGTGCGCGAACTGCTGCCCAAGGATTTTGGCGGCACGCTAAAGCAGCTGCGGGGGATGGACTACCGCGTGGTGGAAGCGGCGGGGTACTACAACAAGTCGGCTGCCGACTGGAAGAAGGCGATGGACGACGCGCGGCTGCGCTGCATCAGCTCGCACCACGTGCTGACAGACTTGAAATCGAAGCTCAATGAGCTGATCGATTACGGCCATGCCATCGGCCTCGAGTACATCATTTGTTCCTGGGCGGGAATGCATCGCGACCCGGCCAAAAAAGGCGAGCTGAACCTGGACGATTGGCGCTGGGTGGCCGACCAGTTCAACGAGATCGGGCAAAAAGTCAGCGCGGCGGGAATGCAGTTCGGGTACCACAATCACACCATCGAATTCAAAGAGGAAGACGGCGTTCTCTATTTCGACGAGCTGCTGAAGCGCACCGATCCCAGGCACGTGATCTTTGAGATGGATTGCGGCTGGGTTGTCGCGGCGGGACACAATCCTGTGGAGTGGCTGAGCAAAACGCCGGAGCGGTTTCCTCTGCTGCACGTAAAAGACATGGCCAAAAGCGCTGGCGGCGAGTGGCAATCCGTGGTGTTGGGGACGGGCGTGATCGATTATCACCCCATCTTCAAGGCAGCCACGGGCCTGAAGCAGTACTTCATTGAGCAGGAGGAGTTCAAGGGAGATACGCTGAGCGAACTGCACCAGGACGCGGCGTACATGGAGAACTTCAGCATTTAACCGGCCACAGAGCGGCGGATTCGCTGTTGCGCATTCCCTGAACCGTCCCCGCCCTCTCTCCGTTAGGCTGGTGACATGGACGTATTTGACGAGAAGCGGGCGGAGCTGGAACAGCACGAGTTCATGATGGGCCGGGAGCGCGGGCGGCTGGCAGTGGCGCTGGACCTGCTGACCGATTCGCTCATCATGGTGGGGCAGCATGGGGTGTATTGCGCGTCGAGCAGGAACCCGCAGAAGCCGGCGCTGGATTTGCAGGCGGTGTTGAGCGGGATGGAGGGCGCAAAGGCGTTGATCCAGTCGGTGATGGAGGAGTTGCGGAAAAGCAGGGAACAGGGATCAGGGAGCAGGGAGTAGAAGGCACGGTTTGGCGGCCCCGGGGGAGCCATCTGGAGAGGCGCGGAACGGCCGGAATACGGTATTCTGATAGCAGTGTGCGCCCGTAGCTCAGCTGGATAGAGGTCGCCGCGGCGACCCTCCGGAGCATTAGGTCGGGAGTTCGAACCCGATGCCATTTATCTATGACCTTCGCAGCTTGACCACTGGACGACTCTGCACCGGTGCGGGGCCGGACTTGCTGTATCCTTAAAAAAGTGCGCCCGTAGCTCAGCTGGATAGAGCGAATGCCTCCGGAGCATTAGGTCGGGAGTTCGAATCTCTCCGGGCGCACCATTCGCTCCGTGTTTGCAACTTACATACTTCGAAGTCGAACCACCGGGCGGTGTTATACCGGCTCAACCTCCGATTTCGAGGTACGCCTCCAGCAACATAATTCCGATCTCAGCATTTCAACCAAGAACCGAGGTCCATGGGATTTGGTTTACAAGGAAGAGTTTGAAACGCGTGCCGAGGCTGTGGCGCGGGAACGCTATTTCAAAACCGGGGCCGGACGAGACGAAGTGAAACGGATTCTTCTGGAGCAGCCGTAGCTAAGCTGGATAAAGGTCGCCGCGGCGACCCTCCGTGGCGCTAGTATTGGTTGGGAGTTCCCCGCCGCGGCGGGTCTCCGGGCGCACCATTCCTTCCGATTTTCTCTTCAAGCCGCGGCTTCTCTGCGGCTGCTCTCAAAAACATCCACGAACTCGCGATAGTGCTGGGCAATCTGCGCGACGGCGGTTTCGCGCGGCGACTTGCCGGCGTGCCATGCGGAGAGCGGCGCCCAGAAGTCGGTGCGGCCGACGGCAAAACCAATGAAGCCTGGCACCGACGCGGCGGTGGTAAGCCACTCGCGGACTTTCTCTTCGTTTTCGCCGCGGCCAAGAATGATGCAGCCAACAGAATCGCGTCCGTTGCGGCGCGCAGCGGCAACCATCTTTTCGCAGTCCTCGCGGCGATCCAGGCCTTCGATTTTCCAAACGTCGGGCTCAACACCGCCATCCTGAAGCTCTTCGATGACCTGGACCATAAGGCGCGGCCGGATTTCGTCATCGTAAACTTTCTTGTCGCCATTGACGCGGTCGAGCTGCGCTTTCTCTGCAGGCACCAGCAGCTCGAACATGAAGAGACTGCGGTTGGCGCTTACGAGGTAGTCGGAAAGGCGTCGCAGGCGTTCTGTCTGGCGGCGATTGAGCGCGGCGTCGCCCTCAGGGTTGTAGCGTACCAGGACCTTGGAAAAAGTTGGGTGGAATGCTTCGATGTGCGCGGCAAAGTCCTCGCCGTACTCGAAGTCGAATTCCTCCTGCCCGCTCTTTTCCGCCGGGCACGCGGTGTGGAAGCCGCGGCGGCTGGCGTCGCGGAGGATTTCCGCGCCGAACTGCTCATCTACCAGCAGGCCGGCATTGTCTTTGGCTACGCCTTGCTCGATGGCGGCTTTGAATCCGTCGTAGATAACCTGCTTGGCGGCGGCAATCTGCGCGGTCTGGTCCGCGTTCAGGTCGCCGTGCCAGCCAAACATGCCGGTCTCAAACGAGCCGCGATGGTCGAAGGGAAGAACGTAAAGGGGATGGTCGAATCCGCGCGGGGGCATGGGCTACTCCTTGGTTGAAACAGAGCGGGATTGGCGATAGCGGCGAATGAGGTTGTTGGTCGAGCTGTCGTGCTTCAGCTCCGGTTCGGATTTGCTTTCAAGCTCCGGAACGATGCGCTGGGCGAGGGCTTTACCTAGCTCGACACCCCACTGGTCGAAGGAGTTGATCTGCCAGATCACGCCCTGGGTGAAGACACTGTGCTCGTAGAGCGCGACCAGCTTGCCCAGGACTTCCGGCGTGAGGCGCTCGGCGAGGAGCACGTTGGAGGGGCGGTTGCCTTCGAACACGCGATGCGGAACGAGCCATTCCGGCGTGCCTTCCGCGCGAACTTGGTCGGCGGTTTTGCCGAAGGCCAGGGCCTCAGCCTGGGCAAAAACATTTGCCATCAGCAGGTCGTGATGCGGACCAAGCGGGCTGAGCGCGCGGCTGAATCCGATGAAGTCGCAGGGGATGAGGCGGGTGCCCTGGTGGATCAACTGATAGAAAGAGTGCTGGCCATTGGTGCCGGGCTCGCCCCAGTAAATGGGGCCGGTGGCGTAGTTGACGCGCGCGCCGGAAAGCGTAACCGATTTGCCGTTGCTCTCCATGGTGAGCTGCTGCAGGTATGCGGGGAAACGCTTGAGGTACTGCTCGTACGGCAGCACGGCGACGGTTTCCGCGCCAAAAAACTCGGTATACCAAACGGTGAGCAACGCAAGCAGCACGGGCAGATTGCGCTCGTAAGGAGTGGTGCGGAAGTGCTCGTCCATTTGGTGAAAACCGTGCAGCATGGCCTGGAAGTTCTCAGGGCCGATGGCGATCATGGTGGAGAGGCCGATGGCGGAGTCCATGGAATAGCGGCCGCCGACCCAATCCCAGAAACCGAACATGTTGGCGGTGTCGATGCCGAATTTTGACACAGCAGTAGGCGTTGGTAGAGACGGCCACGAAGTGCTTGGCGATGGCTGACTTCGTCTTTAAGGCCGAGCAGCAGCCACTCGCGCGCGGTATGTGCGTTGGTCATGGTCTCCAGCGTGGTGAAGGTCTTTGAGGAGACAATGAACAGCGTCTCCGCGGGATCGAGGCCGAGAACAGCTTCGGCGAAGTCGGTGGAATCGACGTTGGAGACAAAGCCGAAATACATGTTGTGATCGGAGTAGTAGCGCAATGCTTCGTAGGCCATCACCGGGCCGAGGTCGGAGCCGCCGATGCCGATGTTGATGACGTTGCGAATCGGCTGGCCGGTGTGACCCTTCCATTCTCCGCTGCGGATGCGGTCCGCAAAGGCCGCCATGCGGTCGAGGACTTTGTGCACCCCGGGGACAACGTCTTCGCCATCCACGCGGATCACCTCGCTCTTGGGCGCGCGCAGGGCAACGTGCAGCACGGCGCGATTCTCCGTGATGTTGATCTTCTCGCCGGAGAACATCGCTTCGGTTCGCCGGCGCAGGCCTGACTCCTCCGCAAGCTGGATCAGCAGCCGAAGCGTCTCATCCGTGATCCGGTTCTTTGAGTAATCGAGGAAGAGACCGGCGCCCCCGGCAGTCATGCGCTCACCGCGTCGGGGATCGTTGGCGAATAGCTCGCGAAGATGCGTTTGCCTAATGCTTTTTGCGTGAGTTTCCAATTCGCTCCATGCTTTGCGGGCGGTCAGAGGTGCAATTCCTGCGGCTGCGGAGGCCATTGTTTTTTCCTTTCAACGCTTCCTCAAACGGGGTTGCGGCGTTCCGTGTATTCGATGCGGACGGTCGTGGTGAAGTTTTCAAGACGCGCCGTCCGGGCCGGCACTCGGAGATCCAGCCGGAACGGGTGCGCCAACATTATATTGAGCCGCCAGTTGCAGGAAGGTTGCAACTTGTTCTTCGGCCCAGCCGGGATCCTTGTCCAACTCCTGCGCCAGCAGGGCGGCGGCGGCCGGCGCCATGCGCTCGGCGGCGGCAGCGTTGAGCAGAAGCGCCCGCGTGCGCCGCGCCAGCGCGTCATCGAGCGTCCGCGCCATCTCTTCGCGCGCCGCCCAAATTATCTGGGCGCCAATGATGGGCAATTCGGGATCGAGCGGCCCGGCCAAACGCGGATCCGCCGCGGCCAGCGCGCGAACGGCCTCGGCATCGGCGCCATAAACAAGGAGCGGATCGCAATCCTCCGCGCGGTAGGGGCAATCGGGCTCGCCGGCCAATTTTTCCGGCGCAACGTAGCCATGAATGCGCAGAGTGCGGGTGACGCACGGGGCATCGTCCAGCCTGCCCAGGGTGATGGCGTGATTCACGGCGTCCTCGGCCATGTGGCGATAGGTGGTCCACTTGCCGCCGACGATCGTCAGCAGCCCCGAAGCGTCAATGTGTATGGTGTGATCGCGAGAGAGCGCGGAAGTCCTGGTGGCGTCGGAGCCGGCGGCCTTCACCAGCGGGCGGATGCCCACAAAAGCGCTGAGGATGTCGCTACGCTGCGGAGGACGGCTGAGGTACTGGGCCGCCGTTTCCAAAATGAACTCGATTTCGTGTTCGAATGGAGCGGGCTCGTAGGAGGGCGCTTCGATTGGCGTATCGGTGGTGCCGACCAGCGTGCGCCCGTGCCAGGGAATGGCAAACAGCACCCGGCCATCGGAGGTGTGCGGCACCATGATGGCGGTCTCGCCGCGCAGGAACGACTTGTCGAAGACCAGGTGCACTCCCTGGCTCGGCGCAAGCATGGGCTGCGCGTCCCCATCCGCCAGGCAGCGGACTTCATCGGCGAAAATGCCTGCGGCGTTGATAACGACCCGCGCCTTTACATGGAACTGCTCGCCAGTTTCGCGATCGACCGCGGTTACGCCATTGATGAATCCGTCGGAGTCACGGGCGAAGGCAATCGCGGGAGCGTAGTTCAGGACGGCGGCGCCGTGCTCGACCGCGGTAGTAAGAAGCGCGATGAGCAGGCGCGCATCGTCGAACTGGCCATCGTGGTAGATGACGCCGCCACGCAGCCCGTCCTGGCGGATATTGGGCAGTTGGACGAGCGTCTCCTCGAGGGTAAGAATGCGCGAGCGTCCGAAACCGTACTTGCCGGCGAGAAGGTCATAAATCTTGAGTCCGATCCCGTAGAACGGAGTCTCCCACCAGGAGTAATTCGGCACCACGAAGGGGAGATCGTGCACCAGGTGCGGCGCGTTTTCAAGCAGGATGCCGCGCTCCTTCAGCGCTTCCATCACCAGCGAAACGTTGCCCTGCTCCAGATAACGCACCCCGCCATGAACCAGCTTGGTGCTGCGGCTGGAAGTGCCTTTGCCGAAATCTTCGCGCTCCAGCAGAAGCACGGAAAAGCCCCGGCTGGCCGCATCCACGGCCACGCCCGCGCCTGTTGCGCCACCCCCGATGATGACAATATCCCACGGCTCCGTTCTTTGGCGCAGTTGCGCCAGCATGGCAGTGCGATCCATGACGTGCTCCTCCCGCAGATCAGATTAACGCCGCCGGCCGGGATGGGCGTGTGACGCAGGCATTTAGACTGTAGGCTGGCCGCGTGTATGGGAATGCCGCGGCAGGAAGACTCTGCATGCACTTTCACTTTCCATTTACGACGGCGTCGATCCTGTGGACATTTACGTTCGCGGCGCACCTGGTGCTGTTGGTGGTCCTGATCGGCCGCGAGCGCATGGCGCGGTTTCCATGGTTCAGCGCCAGCATTGGGCTGATCGCGCTTCGCCTGCTGGTGGTTCGTCTCCTCATGGGTCGGCTGCCGCAAGTCACGCTGGCCGGCATCGTCGTCGTCATGCTGGATGTGACGGCATTTGTGACCTTGATGGTGGTTGTGGAAATGGCGCGCCGCGCGTTCGGAAGAGCGCGACGGGCCTCGTGGCTCGCGGGCGCATTGTCCCTGATGGTGGTGGGCGCCGTAGTGCTCGTGTACTGGGGCGCGTGGCCGCCGGTGAAAACGCTGGGTTCGTATCCCGTCTTGCAGCTGCTGGAATTCCTGGCGCAGAAACTGGGGCTTCTTTCAGATGTGGAGACGGTCGGCATCGGGCTGCTCATTGTGGCTCTGGGTTACCGCTGCGGCGCCGGATGGCGGAGCCACGTGCAGCGCATCGCCATCGGACTCTCAACGGCTTCGTTGGCGCAGATTGCGGTGGAAGCAATCTGGCAGGCCGTCGCGCGTTCGGCCGTTGTGCATGGAATGGCAGAGTACAACCACGTCATTCATTTGCGCGACAACATATTCAATGCCAACAATGCGATTTACATCGCAGTGCTGATCTGGTGGATCGTGGTGCTGTGGAATGACGAACCGGGAGCGCGCGTCTCTCCGCGCAACGAAAATGAACCCGCCTTGGAGCCCCCTGCGGATGCGGAGACGGCAACGACAGGCGGCGAGATGAACAACAATGAGAATGCGCCGGATACTTCCGGCTGAGCATTCTTCACTCCTTCACTTCTTCACTCCTTCACCTTCTTCGCGCGCGGTAAGAAGTGGCTTTTGTCCTGAAGAAACGGGCGGATTCACCTGCGCGTTCACGTAGTTCGTCAGATCTTCGATATCCTGCGCGGTGCCCACCATCGGCGGCATGAAGCGATGGTACGGGGTGTCCGGCTTGTAGTCGTGCAGCATGACGATGAAGTTATGGATGCCGGCTCGGTCGCGGCCTTCCATCAGGACGTGCATCGCGCGGTAGCCGTTCATGGTATGGCAGGAACCGCATTCCCCGCGGAAAATGGCCTCGCCGCGCGAGTAAGTTGAGGGCTCCGCCGCGCCGTCGTCGGTCCAGACCCAGTTGGATTGAGCCAGGTATCCCTGCGCGTCAATCCGAGGAACGTGGGGAACGCGTACACCATTCGAATACATCCAGCGGCCGATCACGAATGGCTTGCGCAACATCTCGCGGGCGTACTCGCCGGCGCCGGTGGCCATCAGGGCCAGCAGCAGAATGCTGAGCGCGTGGGCAAGATTGAAATCCACGGGATTGCGATAGGCCAAGTAGTAAGCGACGCCGACGATGGTGGCCGAAGTGATGATGATGATGAGCGCAATGCGGGTGACGGTGGAGAATGTTCCGCCCGCAATGGTGTCAATGCCGAGCGTGAGCAGCGTGCGCTGCGAGGCCGGAACCATGAAGAGATACCACAGGAGCAGAAACGGCGTGGCAACAAAAGACGGCACCAGCCACTTTACGCTCCAGCGCACCAGGCTGGCTTTGAGTGCAGGCTCCTTGTCGCCATCAATCCGGCTGGAGGTAATCAAAGCCCAAACCCCCGCCAGCGCCGTGCAGACGCCGGCGCGCAGCAGCAGGCTAGGCCAGTAAGTGGGATTGAAGAAGGCGTTCCAGAACTTGCTGGCTTCATGTCCGGTTCCGGCCACTGAAATCCACGTGTCTCCCGGCGTCAGCATGAAAGTGAGAATGCCGTTAATGATGACCAGCGTGGCCACCGAAGCAATGGAATAAACCCACCCCACCGCCAGATGGAGCTTGGGGTCAACGCGGTTCCAAGTGTAGTAGTAGACCGCGATGGTGGTGAGCTCGACCATGAAGAAGACCCACTCCATGGCCCAGCCGAAGACAAAGTTGTGGATGAGCGTGCTGGTGGCCTCAGGCTGCGTAAGCCCGATGGCAAACCAGATGCCGACGCCGGAAACGGTGCCGAAGACACCGGTCAGGATGAGGAAGAACTTGGAATGGCTGACCAGCTGATGCATCCACGCTTTGCCCACTTCCTTGTTGGCCATGCGCATGGCCTTGCGCTCCGCCATGGGGAGATAGAGGCCGCCGCCAACTGCGAATTGCGAGATCATCACGTGAAAGATGGCGATGATGCCGATGACCCAGCCGGAACCGAGGATCGGGATTTCCCAGAAAGGGTAGTTCATGAGTGCTCCAGTGAGTTGGTGAACGAGTGAAGTAGTGAAAAAGTGAAAAAGCTCAGTCACCCGCTGTTGTTCTTCACGTTTCTCAAAAGCGCTAAAAGCATGTTGTCGACTTGTCGTGACAGCTCAACGGCAGTTTTGACCAATTGTGGAGCAACGAAGCCCATATCGCTCGCGATTTCCAATTGGGTTTGCAACTCGGAATTGGAGCCGCGAGCGATGAAGAGAAAGCGTCTAAGTTCGCGCGAGTTCATGCGTCCGTGGCCCTCGGCGATATTGCTTGGAATGGAAACCGCCGAACGCCGTAATTGCGAACCAAGGCCAAAAATCTCCTCTCGGGGCAAAACTTGAGCAATGCGGTATACGGCACCCGCCAGTTCCATGGACCGCTGCCAGACGTGAAGGTCGCGGAAGGATTGGTTTTGAGCCCTGATCCTTGGGCTATCGAGTTTCAGCGTTGGCTCATTCACTTCTTCACTCATTCACTGTTTCACTTCTTCACTGTCTTACCGAATAGTCCAATAACCAACGATCGTCGTTGCCAGCAGCAACACTACCGACACCAGCCCGAAGTAATGCGCGGCGCGGGCGCGGCGGCCGGTCTCGCTGCGCACGTCGTAGAACGGAATCAGTATCCACAGGACGATGCCGGCAGTGAAGAGGATGAGACCGGCGATCTCGCCCGAGCTGCCGGGGAGCCATTTGCCCAGCAGCTTCAACATTTCAAATGGGCTCATAAAGTACCACTCGGGATGAATGCCAAGCGGCGCCGGCGAAAGCATGTCGTACTGCTTGCCCAGCGACCATGGAAACACCGAGGCCAGGAGCGCCAGGATGTTGAGCGAGATAATCCACATCGCCAGGTCCTTGCGCAGGAATGCGGGCATGAACGAAATGCTCCGGCGCTCGCTGGGGTGTTTGGCTTCCTCGCTGGGCGGCATGGCGTTGCCGTGCTTCTGCACCAGCCACAGATGAAACCCGAGCAGGGGCACAAAGATGGCGGGAAGAACCACCACGTGCAGGGCGAAGAACCGCTGCACGGTGAACTCGCTTACGTCCGGGCCGCCGCGCAGCATGGTGGCGATGGCAGGGCCTATCCACGGAATCGCGGCGGGAATCTGCAGGCCCACCTTGGTGGCGAAATAGCTGAGCTCGTCCATGGGCAGCAGGTAGCCGGAGAATCCGAAGACCGTGGCCAGCGCCAGCAGGGCCATGCCGCTGAACCAGCCGAACTCGCGCGGCTTCCGGTAGGCCTTCATAAAGTACACGCTGAACATGTGCACCATGATGGCGAAGATCATCAGGTTGGCGGACCAGGAGTGGGCGGAGCGGATGAGCCAGCCAAAGTGCATTACAAAAGTAATCTGTCGGACGGATTCAAAGGCATCGGCGCCGGGCCGGTAATACACGAGCAGCAGCACGCCGGTGAAGCACTGGACGAGAAAGAGGAAGAGCGAAATTCCGCCCCAGTAGTACCAGAACGAATAGGCGTGTGCTGGGACCGTCTTTTTGCGGGCGAAGACGGCGATTTCGGAAAGGCCGAGGCGCTCGTCCATCCAGCCGTAGACCGAAGCGGTAAGCGATTTGGAAGTCATGCTGCGATCCTTGAAGCAGTGAAAAAGTGAATGAGTGAAAGAGTGAATTCAGGCGCGGGAGACCTGGACGTCTGCTGCGCCGACGGTGACTTTGAAACGCTTGAGCGGGCGCGGAGGCGGCCCGCTGACGTTGGCGCCCGTGCGCGGGTCGTAGACACCACCGTGACAGGCGCAATGAATTCGGTTCATGTCGGGCTCGTACTGTACGGTGCATCCCAAATGGGTGCAGACTGCGGTGAGCGCCGTCCACGTGTTGTCCGTGTGATGGATGAGCATGGCCGGCGAAGACCCGAATTTGAACATGAGGGCGGAGCCGGCGGGCAGCTTCTGCGCGTCCTTCAATGTGACCTCGGTGACGGCGGCTTCGCTGGCGGCCATTTCCGCCGGCGAGGCGAGGTAGCGATAAACGGGATAGCCGAGCGCGGCCACATAGCAGAGCCCCGCAGCCCCGGCGGCAACAAGGAAGCCACGCCGGGAACCCGCGCCGTCGGCGCCGTCCAGTTTCTTCAGAGTTGCGTCATCCAGAACGATGTGACTGCTCATTGGACAGCTCCTTCCATCGGCTTGTGCGCACGTGCAACAACAGAGATCAGCCAGCCAACTGTTGCCAGGCCGCCAACAAACAGGACCAGGAAAAGTCCAACAACGCTCCAGTTGGTAACCACGACGCGGTTCCACACATCGAAGCCTTTGCTGAGAAGGGTCAGGTCGCGCACGCCGTCGCGGTAGACAGTGAAGGTAATCTCGACCAGAAGGGCTAGGACAGCGAAGGTCCATCCCAGCCAGCCGGCAGCGATGCGGGCGAACCCCGCAAACCCGGCAGCAATCAGGGCGATTGCCACCAGCGCGAGCCAGCCGAAGCCGGCAAAACCGGCGAAGCGATAGACGGGGTGGTCCGCCGTGCCAGCCGCAAGCCCGGCTTTGACGATGGCGGGCTGCACGCCGGCTGCCCACACTCCGGCAGCCAGATACACCATGCCAAACAGAGCGGCCACCTTGCCGCCGAGCCCCGCCACAAAGTGCTTCTCCTCCGCCGTAAAAGTGCTGCGCCCGGCCAGGTAGACCATCCAGAGGCCGCCGACAAACAGCCCGCCGGCCAGCATCAGCAGCCAGCGCGGCGTCAGGGTCGGATCTCCGGTTGGCAGGTAAGCTCCGGCGGCCGAAGCCGAGTACATCTTCCGCCACACCTCCGGCCGGAGCATCAGGGTCATGTTGCTCGAGAGCAGACGCGCAATGAATCCCGCCACCAGCCAGGCGCTCAGCCCGATCCACCAGCCGGAACGGCCAGCCTCAAGGCGCGCGCTGAATTTGTATAGCAGCCAATAGACAAGCATCAGAAGGACGATGATGGAGATCCAGTAGAGGCCGATGAGCACGCTGCTGGTATAAAGCGACCGTCCGTAAAGAACCTGCGCAAAGAGCAACGGGGGAACCGCAAGATTGATCACGAAGGTCATCACCACGGTAAGCCGCCGCGCCAGCGCCCGCGCCGCCACCTGCGACAACGCCGAGGGGAACAAGCTGAGCACCACGGCCAGCAACAGGCCGCCCAGCAGCATCTGCATCGCAAGAAAATGCAGCGATAGCGTGACAATGTGCAGAAGCTTGAAGAGCCAGATGGGAGCCGGCAAGGGAATGGGATCGACTGCGGGAAACGGCGACATGGTCTTACCGGGTTCCTTTCGCGCACAGGCGCCTGCCTTATGCGGCCGCACCGGAATTCGTTGGCGCTTCCGCAAGCAGGGGACTGCCGGGGTTTAGCACGAGCAAAGTTGTTGTTGGAACATTCTGGAGAATTTCTCTCCAATTACGTTTCGTATCGAAAGTTATTCACGAGGACGAACTCGGGTCTGTGATTGCCAACACATTCCTCTGTGACGAACCCAAATTACACTCGTCTCCGGCCTCGCTTGTGCTGGATCATTTCCTCCAAGCAGGGCCTGCGATCCGATGACGGCATTCAAGACCAACTCCTCCATGCAACTCACACGGGCAGCCGATTACGCCGTGCGCGTCATGGTGCATCTTGCAGCGGCTGAGGCGGAGCCTCGCTTGTCTCTTCCGGCGCTGGCAAAAGCCACCGGCGCGCCAGAGAGCTTCTTGTCCAAAGTGATGCAGGAGCTCACCCACAGCGGCCTCGTTATCTCGCAGCGCGGCCACGCAGGAGGTTTCGCCATTGCGCCGCTTGGCCGCCAGGCTTCCGTGCGCCAGGTCATCGAGGCGGTCGATGGCCCCATCCAGTTGAATGTGTGTCTCGGAACGGAGAGAACCTGCGCGCGCCGGCACCGGTGCCCGGCCCATCCCGTATGGATCAGGGCCCAGCAGGCGATGCTTGCCGTGCTTGATCGCGCCCTCATCGCCGATTTGGCGGTCGATGCCGACTCAATTCCAGAATCGCGCGTGATCAAGAATTCAAATCCGGTAGCCGTGCTGAACGCCTGACCGCGGGATCAAAGGACCAACTCGATCATGGATCCGGGCCGGTTTTTTCCCCGCCTTCAGCGCCGCCCCAGCCCGCCTCAAGGTCCGCCTTTTGGTCGATACCCTTCTTCAGCCCGGCCCTTATACTGTCTCCCATGTCGACGGTGACCTGGAAAATACTTCCCTGGGCATTTTTTGCCGCTTTCCCCGGATTTCTCCTTGCTCAAGCAGCAGGCCCCGGCTCTCTTCCCCCTGAACAGCACACGCCGAAAAACAGCGAGGGCGCGCAGGCGGCGGCAAATAGCGGCCAGGCCACCGGCTCTCCACACCCCGTCCAGCTTGACGCGCAGCACCGGCCAATCACCGCGGGCGGCTTCGTCTCCTCCGGCCCGGTCGTCTTTGAGGACGATTCGGAGAAGGCCGGCCTGGATACCTGGACCGACAAAACAGGCACGCCGCAAAAAAGTTACATCGTTGAGACCAAGGGGTCCGGCGTGGGGCTGATTGACTACGACAACGATGGCTGGATGGACATCTACATTGTGAACGGGTCCACTTTCAACGCTCTCGACGGCAAGGAAACGCCGCCGCACGCGGCGCTGTTCCACAACAATCACGATGGGACTTTTACCGATGTGGCGGAGAAAGCCGGCGTGACCAACGACCGCTGGGGCTTCGGCGTCGCCATCGGGGACTACGATAACGACGGCTGGCCGGACATTTTCGTCTCCAACTGGGGCGCCAACCGCCTCTATCACAACAACCACGACGGAACCTTTACCGACGTGGCAGAAAAGGCAGGTGTCGCGCTCGCCGACCCGGCCGCCTGGCACACCGGCGCCACGTGGGGCGATTACGACGGCGACGGCCGCCTCGACCTCTTCGTGGCCGGATATCTTCACTACGACCGCAATCACATGCCCACGGCGAATTCAGGAGATGCGCCCAACGCGTTTTGCACGTTCCGCGGCGAACAAGTAAGCTGCGGCCCGCGCGGCCTGCCGGGCGAAGGCGATCATCTCTTCCACAACAATGGCGACGGCACCTTCACCGATGTCAGCGTGAAAGCCGGCGTGGCGGACAAGCCGGGCTACTACGGCCTCGGCGCAGTCTTCGCCGATATCAACAACGACGGCAAGCCTGACCTGCTGGTCGGCAACGACTCCACGCCCAATTACCTCTACATCAACAAGGGCGACGGCACTTTTGAAGACGATAGTTACGCCTCTGGATTCGCGCTCAATGAGGCCGGCCTGGAATCGGCCTCCATGGGCCTCGCCGTCGGCGACTATGAGAACAACGGCATGCTGGACGTGTTTGACACCGCCTTCAGCGATTCCTACAAGCCCCTCTACCACAACGATGGCGACGGCAATTTTACCGACGTCAGCTACCACGTCGGCCTGGGCGAGATCACGGTTCCGTTTTTGGGATTTGGCGATGCCTTCATCGATTACGACAACGACGGTTGGAAGGATCTGCTCGTCTCCAATGGACACGTGTACCCGCAGGCGGACAAATACGCTTGGGGAACGACCTGGGCGCAGCGGCCTTTGTTGTATCGAAATATCGACGGAAAGCGATTTGAGCCGGTGCCGGCCGTGGAAGGGACAGGCTTGGCAGACGTGATCGCGGGCCGCGGCATGGCCGTTGGCGACTTATTTAACGATGGCAAGATCGACGCGGTGATCAACGTCATCGACGGACATCCAGTGCTGTTGCGCAACGTGAATCCGGATCACAACCACTGGCTGGAACTGAAACTTGTGGGCGGTCCCAAAAGCCCCCGCGATGCGGTTGGCGCAGCGGTCTACGTTACGGCCAACGGCTTAAAGCAGCGAGAAGACGTGATCAGCGGCGGAAGCTATCTCTCCAGCAACGATCCTCGCGTGCACTTCGGCCTGGGCTCGGCCACCAAAATCGATGCCATCGAGGTGCACTGGCCCAGCGGCGCGGTCGAGCATTTCACAGTTCCCGGTGTCGACCGCATCGTCACCCTCAAGGAAGGAACAAGCAAATCTACGGCGCCGTAAATGTCCCCGACTGCTCCACAAACGAGACCGATCCGCTGGCCGGCGGAGCAGAAAGATAATCGAACACGGGCGTTGTGCCACCCCACACGCTTGCCACCCAGTAAATATCCGAGCCGGAGGATGCCGATGGCAGAAATCCGGTCACGGAACTCATGTCGGGAATCGCAATCGACTTCGATCCGGCCTGGTAGTTTCCGGTTGCAATCACGGTCAGGCTGTAAAGCGTGTTGGTGGATGGAATCCACTCGATCTCGGCTTGCTGGGCCACGGCCGGCAAGCTGCTGAATCCCGTGTAGCTGTAATTGAAGGTGGGCAAGGCCGCGGCCGTCGGGCCCGTGTAACTCCACGGCGTGGGCAGCGAGAGCGTGACTTCGCCGCCTCCGGTGGAGTTTTGCATCACGCCTACAGAATTAGAATGCGTGCCGGTATCGCTGGCGTTGGCCTGGAAGCTGTAAAAATCGCCGCTTGCAATGTAGGCGGCGGGAATAACCGGATATTGCGTGGTGGCGTTGCCGTTGAGCGCGAAACTTGTGCCGCCTGACGTGACGTAATCCACTGAAGCCGCCGGCGCCGAGAATCCGCTGGGCACATTCAAAATGTTCATCGTCTGCATCGTGGGCTGATCGCTGGCCTGGAAGCTGATGGTCTGCCCGCTGTTCAGCGCTCCGGGTACGGTCTGCGCGCGGAGAATCTTCACCGCCCGCACGTTGCCTGAGCTATCCACTGCCACCAATGCCACATCGTTCGAGCCCGAAAGCAGGTTCACGCTGAAGTTCCCGCTGGCCGCAACGCTGCCGCCGTATCCCTGGCTGCCGCGGATCAACACATTGGCCACGCCCGCAATGGCCGAGGTGTTCACGCTTCCGGTGGCGCTGCCGGTGCTGCCTGAAGCCTCGTTGCAAGATGTCGTAAACGAGTTTCCGTCGGCAGTGCTGGCTTCAATCACGTACTCCGCCGTAATCAGATCTCCCAGTCCCGCAGCCTCAGGGCACACATAGGCGATCGCGTAGTTCGTGGTCCCGTTGGGAATGGAAAGGCTTAGCTGGCCGGACGCGAGCGTGGCCGCGGTATAGCTGCCTGCGCCGATTTCGACTGCGACCGCGCTCGGAGCCTCGCCCTGGAAGGTGTAGACCACGGTTGTGGATGTGGGGCCCGTGCTGGGGCCGGTGCCGCTGGAACCGCCGCAGCCGGCCAGAGCGCAAGCGAGTGCTGCCGCCAATCCAATGCCAACGGAATTCGAATGCATAGGGCCTCTCGGAGCCGAGGATGGGTTCATCAGGTGAAAGCTAGCGATAATGGCGCTAAACGAAAACAGAATCCCAGTCCTTAGATACCCACGCTGGCGGAATAAGTTGCGGCGAAGGCGAAAATTACGCAGCCGAATTTGCCATCTCCCCCCGCAGGTGTTCCAATGGAGTCGAAGTTGAAACAGGGGTGCTCCGAAAAACGGAGCTGAGAAGATACCCTCGAACCCGATCCGGATAATACCGGCGTGGGAAGTTTCCGAAGGCGGCCTTCAGCGAGTTTGGCATCGGCACTCCTGCTTCATTTTTTGAAAGCACGTGGAGTCCATGCCCGGCGCAATTTATCCGTCGCAATCCGTACCGTCCTTTCCGCGCGTTCTGCCGCGCAGGGCTAGTATTCGCCGTGCCGTCGCATGCATATTGGCGGCATGGTGCGCTGTTCATGCTGCTGGCGGCGCCAATGCGCAGGCGCAAGCGCCGCAGTCCAGCCCTTCCCCAACCACTCCGTCCACGCAGAACCCGGCGCTTCCCCATGTCAACACCACCGTCGTGGTCCATGGCAACGTGCGAGACGACTATCTTTCCAACTCCATTACCGCAGGCACGCTGATCGGGCTGCCTCTATCGGAAACTCCGCTCAACGCGCTGGCCATCACCCAGGAGCAGCTCAGCGACCAACAGGCGCGGCTTCTCTCTGACGTGGTGAAGAATGACGCCTCGGTGGGCGAGGATTACGCGCCCGTGGGCTATTACGGCGACTACGAAATCCGCGGATTCCCCATCGATCTCGCCACCGGCCTCGAGATCAACGGCATGACCATCGCGGGCGAACAAGATGTACCCCTCGAGAATAAGGAGCGGGTGGAGATCCTGAACGGCATCGACAGTGTAGAAAGCGGCGTGGCATCCGCCGGCGGAGTGATTGATTTCGTAACTAAGAAGCCGGCAGACATAGGCGCCGTCGATCTTGCTACCGATCATCGCGGCAGCGCGCTCGGCGATCTCGACCTCGGCCATCTCTTCGGCGCGCAAAAGCAAGTGGGCGCGCGCGTGACACTCGTTGGCGAGCGCATTCAGAGTTACGTGAACGATGCGGATGGTTGGCGCGCCATGGGCTCCGGCGCTGTCGACTGGAAGCTCTCGCCCAAAGCGATCCTCAACACCGACTTCGAGTACCAGCACAAAGTGGAGCGCTCCGTTTGCGGCTATCAATTACTTGGCGGAACAACTGTGCCCGACCTGAGCCGGGTCTATCCCTCAACTATGCTGGGTGAGCAGTCATGGATGAAGCCCAACACCTTCGACACCTACAACACCGGCGCGCGCATGGACTATGACCTGCCCAAAGCTTGGCACGCGTTTGCGCAGGCCGGCTTCAGCCATTCGCTTATCGACGACAACGTGGTGTACGCCTACGGCTGCGGATACGAGCAGGCCTGCCAGGGAACCGCGCCGCAGTATTTCTTCGCCCCCGACGGCGGTTACGACATCTACGACTACCGCGACCCCGGCGAGCTTCGCATCGACGCTGTGGTCGAATCGCTTGTCACCGGCCAGGTCCGCACCGGCGACCTAACTCACATGTTGGCGGCAGGCGGAGAGCTGTTTCGTCGCAGCGTTCAGCAGCCCGGCGCGCCGCCTTCCACCGCGCCCGGTACGGTGCAGGATGGCGCGGTTTACACCTACGTCGGCTCTGACAACATCTACCAGCCGATTGTTCCTGAGCCCCTCGAAACGCCGGTCGAGTCGGCCGGTCCGCAGGCGCTCTGGGAAGACAATCACCAGACGGCGGCACTGGTGCAGGATCGCGTTCAGTTGCCCGGGCGCATCCAGTTGCTCGCCGCGGGCCGCATCGATTCCCTGCGCGACAACAATTACTCGCTGACCGCAACCAGCCCTGCCACCGCGCCCACACTGACTCACAACCTGCTGTGGCTGCCGCAGTACGCGGCTACGTTTTCGCCGATGCGGAACCTGATGCTCTACGGCAACTACAGCGTGATGCTTTCGCTCGGGCCGGAAGGGCCATGGTGGGTTGACAATGCCAGCCAGTTTCTCGCGCCTTTCTTTACCCGCGAAGCGGAAGTCGGAGCCAAATACGATCCGGGGCAGCGTCTCCTCATCTCCGGAGATTACTTCCACATGCGCGCGCCCTTCTTTTATCCCAAGGTGATCTCCGCTCCGGATACGTTCTGCACGGCCAGCGACTTTACCGCGCCCGGCGATCTTTGCTTTGAGTCCCAGGGGCACGAGACGCATGATGGCGTGGAGGTTAGCGCGCAGGGCAAGGCGACAAATTGGATGCAGCTAAGCGCTTCGGTCGCCGGCATCCATGCCATCTCAAGCAATACAGGAACGCCGGCCTTTGACGAAAAGCAGGTCATCAACGTGCCGCGGGTGCGCACCACCTTCTTTGCCGATGTCGCGCTGCCCCACCTGGTTGGATTCCGCCTGATGCCCGGATGGAGTTACACCGCCAGCAAGGAAGCCACGCGCGATGACGCGGTGAGCGTGGCAGGATACAACCTGTTCAACCTTGGCGCGCGCTACACACCCGGAGGAGAACAGGGGCGAGTTACATTCCGGTTATACGCCGATAACATCACCGACAAGCGCTATTGGAAGGATACGGGCGCTTCCTACGGCGATACGTTTATCCACTTAGGCGCGCCCACCACCGTGCGGCTCTCCGCGCATTACACGTTTTGACGCTTGCAGGATCAGAGAAATGACAGTGCGCGAAACTATAAGGGCACATGGACTGGACGGCACTCTGGTGGCGCCGGACTGGCCGCCGCTAACGCATGACGAAGTGCGGCGCGTGCTCGAGGCGCACGGCGGATTTCACTCGCCATTCGAGATCCTCAGCGCCAGCCCGCGGCCGCTGTCGGCAGCCGGCATCGTCGGTACCGGCAACGAACAAGTCTTCATCAAGCGCCATGCCCGCACCGTGCGTGACACGCAGGGCTTGAGCGAAGAACATCGATTCATGGCACACCTGAGGAATCATGGCGCGCCGGTCCCTCGGGTGATTCCGGGAAGAACGGGCGAGACTTCATGCGAGATCGATGATTGGACCTACGAGGTTCACGAAATCGCCACCGGTATCGATCTGTACGAGGACGCAATCTCGTGGACGCCGTTTCGAACGGCGAATCATGCCCGCTCGACTGGCGAGATGATGGCCAGGCTGCATCTGGCGGCGAAGGGATACGATGCACCGCCCCGCGCTGGACGGCCGCTGGTAGCAGGGTTCACCATCTACGCCGCCGGCAATCCGGCTGCGGCGATGGAGCAGTACATCGCCGTCAGGCCCCACCTCTGTGCGTACCTGGCGCGGCGCTCCTGCGCGCAGGATGCGCTGGCGCTCTTGACGCCGTTCCATCAGGAGCTGGCCCCGCACTTGCCGCACCTCGCGCCCTTGTGGACACACAACGATTTTCATGCGTCGAACCTGTTCTGGAGTGGCGCCGGCGTAGATGCGCAGGCGACGGCGGTCATCGATTTCGGCCTGTGCGACCAGACAAACGCGGTGCATGACCTTGCTCATGCAATCGAACGCAGCATTGTCGAGTGGCTGGTGCTGGTCAACGATCGCGCGCGGCCGGCGAATGTTCCCGTCCACTACGATCACCTCTGGGCGCTGCTGGAGGGATATGAGAGTGTGCGGCCGCTTTCGTACAACGAGGCTTCAGCGCTTGCGCCGCTCACGGCTCTCAGCCACGCGGAGTTCGCACTGTCTGAAACCGATTACTTCCTGAGCGCGCTCGATTCGGAGGAAAAGGCGTTCATGGCATGCGAGGGATACCTGGTGAGCCACGCGCAATGGTGGCGGGGCCCGGGCGCCGCGCTGCTCGATTCATTGCGCGCCTGGGCCAAGCGTCACGAGCGAGTCAATCAGGAGAAGGAAGCATAATGCTCCACGCGCTCGCGCATTATTTCGCCGCAAACTGGATCGAGGTTGCGGGTTGGACGACCACGCTTCTCGGGATCTGGCTCACCACCCGCCGCAGCCTGCTCTGCTGGCCCATCACGCTGGCGGCAGACGTCCTCTATCTCGTCGTCTTTTACCATGCAAAGCTGCTTTCCGACGCGCTCCTGCAAGTATTCTTCGTCGTCTTTACCATTTACGGCTGGTGGAACTGGACGCAGGGCGTCAAGCAGGAGGGCGAAGTTCGCGTTGCGCCATTGCCCATTGCAAACGCAACCGTCGCCATGATCGTGGGGATTGCGGGAACGTTCCTGCTGGCAGCATTCACCAAGCGCCTTCACGCGGCTCTGCCCTACCTGGACGCTTCGCTTGCCTGCTTCAGCCTGGTGGCAAGCTGGTGGCAGGCGCGCAGGAATATCGCGAACTGGTGGCTCTGGATCGTCGTGGACGTGCTCTACGTGGGCGAGTATATTTACAAGAATCTCTGGTTGACCGCAGTCCTCTACGCGTTCCTGGTCGGCCTCGCCATAGTTGGCCTGTGGGAATGGCAAAAGGCGCCGAAAGAACTTCAACTTGAAAGTTGAACTGCGTTTTGCAAGGGTTCGCCGTTGAGATACCGTCGCAACTCCGCGGCCGCAACCGCAAACGCACGCCTTGCAAACTGCGGACTCGAACCCGCCACATGCGGCGTGATGAGAAGGTTGGGGCAACGCCATAATGAATGCTCCGGCGGCAGCGGTTCGGGGTCCGTCACATCGAGCGCGGCGCGGATTTTGCCTTCATTCAGCGCGTTCACCAAGGCGTCTGTCTGCACAATTGCGCCGCGGGCGGAGTTCACCACCAGCGCTCCCTGCCGCATCAGGCCAAATTGTCGCGCGCCGATCAGGCCCCGCGATTCATCCGTCAAGGGCAGGATGAGAATGACTACCTCGGCCTGCGGCAGCAGGTTATCCAGCTCACTCACCGGATGCACCCGCGGAGCGGCGCGTGAGCTACGGGCCACGCGGATCAGCTCGACATGGAACGGCGTGAGCATCCTCTCGATCTCCTGCCCGATCGCTCCGTAACCCACCAGTAACACGGTCTTTTCGGTTAATTCCTCCAGCATCACATCGGGATGATGCGGCCGCGTGTCGCCGATCATCCGCGCGTATTCCCCAGCGGCTTCCTTGCGCCGCCGCCAGTTTGCCGAGCGCTCAATGTCGAGAAACAGCGGAAACTGCTTCAGCATGGCGAGAATGGCGGAGACCGTCCATTCGGCGGTGGAGATGTTGTGCGCGCCATGCGCGTTGCAGATGGTCACGTGCGGACCGACTGTCGGTGGAATCCATTCCGTGCCTGCCATCAGGGAAAGCACCAGCCGCACGCCGCGGAGCCTCGGCCAGATGCGCCGGGCCCGCGTTTGATAAGGATCGGGAATCCACACCTCGATCTCGACCTCGTGGTCCAACCCGTCCTCGAGGGGCACGAGTTCCACTTCGGACGGCAGAGCGCTCCGCGCCTCTGGGTCCAGAATTGCCGGGTATCCAACGCGAATTCTCTTCATGACGATTGGGTTTCCGTGAGCAGCATTAAGGTCCTGCGAAAATCAAATTGGCTCCGCGCCCGCGCAAGCTCAGCCGAAAAACTTTCGCAAGGCTTCCACGCAGCCTTCAATCTCTTCGGTCGAAATGGCGTATCCGAAGCGAAGGTGGCCCTCGCCCTGCGCTCCGAAGACTACTCCGGGAACGGTAGCGATATGCGCCTTTTCAAGAAGAATCTGAGCTGCGGTGCGGCTGTTCTTATCGATTTTCTCCACGTCTGGAAACGCATAGAAAGCGCCGGCCGGCATCTCGCAATTGAGGCCAACCGAATTCAGGCCCGCCACCAGCAGATCGCGCCGTTTGCGGTACTCCTCTCGCCGCGCGGCGATTTGTGCTTCAGGAGTATTGAGCGCTTCCAGCATGGCAAACTGAACCGGCGTGGCCACGCCGTTGGTGGAGTAGAGCACGATCTTGCGCGACGCGGTCATGAACGGCTCTTTGGCCACCGCGTAACCTGCGCGCCAGCCAGTCATGGCGTAGGTCTTTGAAAAAGTGAAAGAGGTTATCGTTCGTTCGGCCATGCCTGGCAGCGAGGCGATGGAAACGTGCGCGCCGTCGTAGACCAGGTCTTCGTAGGCCTCGTCGGCAATCACGATCAAGTCGCGTTCGCGGGCGAAGGAAGCCACTTCCGCCGCTTCTTCGCGAGTGAAGACAAGGCCGCTGGGGTTCTGAGGAGTGTTGTAGTAGATGGCGCGAACACGCGGCGTGGAGAACTGCTCAAGCGTTTTGCGAATCCCGTTGCGCCGCGCCGTCACGCTGGGCACCAGCAAAGGCCGGGCCTGCGCGCCCCTCACCAGGTCGCCGATCGGCGTCCAGTACGGCGAAAAGACCAGCGCATCGTCGCCTGGATCCAGCACGCTTTGAAACGCGGCATAGAGGCCCTGCGATCCGCCCGCGGTGACCAACACCTCGTCCGTCGTCACATGGATCGCATTCTTGGTGGCCAGCTTCTCCACCAGCGCCTGGCGAAGCGGAAGAATCCCCGACGACGGCGCATAGTGAGTCTGGTTCTGTACCAGCGCCTTCACCGCGGCAAACTTGATCTTATCCGGCGTTTCAAAGAACGGCTCCCCGCCATGCAGCGGGTAAACCTGGATTCCCTCCCCACGCATGGCCATCACCTTGTTTCGCACCTGGACAATGTCTGAGAATCCCACCTCATCAAGGCGGCGAGCCAGCCGGATGCCACTCATTTTTGTCGTGCCCATGCCACTCCTTTCGCGCCCGCGCGTTCCCCCCTCAGGATAGCCGACACGGTTCGCCAGCTTGCCGCAACATGCGCGTCCCGCTTGCCGGCGCGATCACACGGACATTTCTTCGCTATAGAGCGCCATGCCCACAACCGCGTCGACGCCCAGAGCATCGAGCGCGTCCACCTCTTCGCGGCTGCGAATTCCCCCGGCTACGATGAGCTGCCGCTGCGTGAGCTCGCGCAGCCGGACAGCCGCCTCCCGCGGGAATCCGCTCATGGTCCCCTCCGTGTCGACGTGGGTGTAGAGAAACGCGGAGACATACGGCTCCAATTGCGGGATCGCGTTATCGGGAGTCATTTCCACTTGGACTTTCCATCCCTTTACTGCGATTCGCCCGTTCCTGGTGTCGATTCCCGCCACCACCTTCTCCGTGCCAACTTCGTCGGCCAACTCCGCTGCGAAAGCTGTACGGACGCCATCCTCTGTAAAGAACGACGACCCCACAATCACGCGTCGTGCGCCCGAGGCGAGCACCTCTTGCGCCCTGTCAACGGAATGGATGCCTCCGCCCACCTGGCATGGCAAACGTTTGCAGATTCCGGCAACCAGCGCGGAGTTCTCTGCCTGGCGCATGGCTGCGTCCAGGTCGATAAGCTGCACCAGCGGAAATGAGGAGAACTTCTCGATCCAATACTCGAAATCATCAAAAGCAAGGCGCAACTTCTCGCCCTTGACCAGTTGAACAATCCTCCCGCCAAGCAGGTCGATCGAAGGAATCAGCATGGCAGCCTCACCGGAACGTCCGCCGCCTGGAGCTGCTCCTTGAGGGAGCGCGCGCTGGAGGCGCCGAAATGAAAAATGCTGGCGGCGAGCGCAGCGTCGGCGCATCCTTGCTGGAACACATCAACAAAATGCTGCACCGTTCCTGCGCCGCCGGATGCAATCACGGGAATGCTCACGACTTTGCTCACCGCCCGCGTCAATTCGCAGTCAAAGCCGGCGCGCGTCCCATCGGAATCCATTGACGTGAGCAGGATCTCGCCCGCGCCTCGCGCTTCGGCTTCACGCGCCCATTCCACCACGCGGCGGCCCGCGGGCTCGCGTCCACCCCTGATGTAGACGTGGGCATCGCGCACGGGATCTTCCGCATCGGTGTCGCGCCGGGCGTCGATGGCCACCACCACCGCCTGCGCGCCGAATTTGCGCCCGATTGCGTCGATCAGGCCCGGATCCGCCAATGCCGCAGAGTTGATGCTCACCTTGTCGGCGCCCGCATTGAACACCTGCTCCGCGTCGCGCACGCTGCGAATCCCGCCTCCAACCGTGAACGGAACAAAAAGCTCGCCGGCCGTGCGCCGCACAGTATCGAGCAGCGTCTGCCGGCCTTCAAGCGTCGCCGTAATGTCGAGCAAGACGATTTCATCGGCGCCTTCACGCGCATGTCGCACGGCCTGCGTTGCCGGATCGCCAGCATCGATCAGGTCAACGAACTGGACGCCCTTCACCACGCGGCCGGCGTGCACATCCAGGCAGGCAATAATGCGCTTGGTCAGCATGCTGCCTCCGCCGTTTGCCACTCCAGGAAATTGTGCAGGATTCTCAGACCGGTGGGGCCGGACTTTTCAGGATGAAATTGCACCCCCATCACGTTGCCGCGTTCCACCGCCGCGGCGAACGGCTCGATATACTGCGTCACCGCAGCCGTATCGGCAGTCACGGGCGCTTTGTAGGAATGCGTGAAGTAGACATGCTCGCCGCTGCGCACGCCGCTCAACAGCCGTGACTCGCTCCGTGCCTCAATCGAGTTCCAGCCGACGTGCGGCACTTTTTCGGCGCCATCGGCAAAGCGCGTGCACCCTTCAGCAAAGTGCCCAAGCCCCGGCTGGCCCGCCGCTTCAGTCGAGCCGGCGTAAAGCCACTGCATGCCCACACAGATTCCCAGAAACGGCGTGCCCCGAGCGATCGCCGCGCGCACTGCGCCCGTGATTCCCAGTTCATCCAGCTTTTTCGTCGCCGCAAAATGGCCCACGCCGGGCAACACAATCCGCTCCGCCCGTTCAATCGGCGCGATGTCTCCCGCAGTCACCTCCAGCTCCGCTCCAAGATGCCGTAGCGCCTTCATCACGCTGGTCCGGTTCCCGGCGCCGTAATCAATCACGGTTACGCGCATCACAGCAGCCCCTTGGTCGAGGGCAGCATCCGCCGCAGTTGATTGTCCCGGCTGCACGCTACGCGCAGCGCCCGCGCAAACGCCTTGAACACCGCTTCGATCTTGTGATGATTGGACCGCCCATACATCACCTTGACGTGCACGTTGGCGCGAGCGCCGCGCGCGAAGGCCTCAAAGAAATCCGTCACCAGTTCGCTCTGCAGGTCGCCCACCAGCCGCGTGCGCACTTTCGTGTCCACCGCGCAGGCCGCGCGCCCGCTCAGGTCAATCGCGACAACCGCCAGCGTCTCATCCATCGGCATCACAAAGTAGCCCGCGCGCAGAATTCCGCGCTTCTCGCCCAGCGCCCGGTCGAACGCCTCGCCCAGTGCAATCCCTACGTCCTCCACTGTGTGGTGCTGATCCACATCCAGATCGCCATCGCACTGCAAATCAATGTTGAAAGCGCCGTGCCGCGCGAACAGCTCCAGCATGTGATCGAAAAACCGAATCCCCGTTGCCACCCGGTACTGGCCTGAACCCTCAATCGTCAATTTCAACCCAATCCGCGTTTCACTGGTGTTGCGTTCCACGCGTGCGCTTCTTTTTCCGCGCCGTGCAGTCGATGTCTCCGCAGTTCTCCCTCCGCGCGAAGCGGTCATGCCAACACTCCTTCCTTGCGCAACTCGGCGAGCACCTGCCGGAGCGCCTCAGCTGCCTGCCGCATCTGTTCGCGCGTGCCAATGGTAATGCGGACACATCCATCGCATCCGGAATCGTTGCTCCGGTCGCGCACCATCACGCCCAACGCGTTTATGCGCCGGACAAACTCTGCGTGGGCCGCGCCGATCCGCACCAGCACAAAATTCGCGCGGCTCGGCCAGCGCACGACCTCGGCCGCATCCAGCGCTACTTCAAACTTCTCGCGCGCCGAAAGCACTTCCTTTACATACCAATTCAGATACGCTGTGTCGTTGATCGCAGCGGGAAGGCACGCCAGCGCCAGTTGATTCACGCTGTAAGGACTGAGCACGCGCCGGATCCAGCGCATGTGCTCAGCTGCGCCTGCAAGCACGCCCACTCGCAATCCGGCCAAACCAAATGCCTTTGAGAATGTCCGCGCTACCATCAAGTTGGGAACGCTCTCCATCAGCCCGATCACCGATTCGCCGTGAAAATGAAAATACGCTTCGTCCACCAGGATCAGCGCCTGCGGCGCGTGTTCCGCTATCTCGACAATCTGTGCCGTCGTAGCCGTGCTCCCGGTTGGGCTGTTCGGATTGGCGATCACCACCATCTTTGTGCGGGGCGTGATGGCGGAACGGAGCCGGCTGTACGGGAACTTGAAATCTTCATCTGCCTGCACCGTCATCGTCTTCGCATCCGTCATCGATGCATACACCTGGTACATCGTGTAAGTAGGAACGGGCAGAAGAAGCTCGTCCCCAGCATCCAGGAACGCCTCAAACAGCACGTGAATGGCTTCGTCCACGCCATTCGTCAATGCAACACACTCCGGCGCTACGCCGAGATGCTCTGCCACCTGCGCCTCCACCGGCTGCCGTTCCGGATAGCGGGTGAGAGCGCCGGCGGAGATCGAGCGAAGCACTTCCAGAACCGCAGGCGAGCATCCAACCGTGTTCTCATTGAAATCCAGGCGCAACCCGTCGCGGCTGCCCAGCGGCGGATGATACTCCGTGACGGATCGAACTCGGGCGCGCGGTTCTGGCCGGAGTTTCACAATCGTTTCAGGCATTGCGCCTCCTTGAACGGGACGCTTGAGCAATCCTCAGTTGAATGGCCTCCGCGTGCGCCGTGAGCCCTTCGCATTCCGCGAGCGTGGCGGCATGCGACCCCAGCGCGGCCACGCCTTCCGGCGCATATTCCTGCACCGTGATCAATTTGACGAGATCGAGCACGCTCAACCCGCCGCGCACGCGGGCCATGCCGCCCGTCGGCAGCGTGTGGTTGGGACCGGAAACGTAATCTCCCAGCGGTTGCGCCGACCACGGCCCCACAAACACCGATCCAGCGTTGTCCACCCATTCCAGATCTTCGCTTGCGTCCACCGTCAAATGTTCCGGCGCAAGTCGATTTGTGATCTCGCGCGCTTCTTCGGTGCTGGATGCAATGATCGCCCATCCGTTCTTTGCGAGCGACTCTTGCGCCATAGGATTGTTGCGGCTCTGCGCTTTCACTTCCGCTGCCACCGCGCGGGCCAGCGTTTCGCGGGTCGTGAGGAACGCTGCAACTGCTTCCGGATCGTGTTCCGCCTGCGCCACCAGGTCGGCTGCGATCAAAACGGGATCGCCGCGCTCGCTGGTGACCACAATCTCCGTGGGACCTGCAAGCATATCGATCGGGCAGTCCGCCGCCACGCATTGCTTGGCCGCGGTTACGTAAAGACTGCCCGGCCCCACAATCTTTTCTACTGCCGGAAGGCTCTCTGTTCCGTACGCCAGTGCAGCAATAGCGTGCGCTCCGCCCAGGCGATAGAACTCCGTCACTCCCAGCAAATGCGCCGCCGCCAGCGTCTCCTGCGCCGGCCTGGGAGAGACAACCACGATGCGCTCCACCCCGGCCACCTGCGCCGGAATCACCGTCATCAGCAGCGTGGATGGCAGCGGATGCCGCCCGCTGGGGATGTAACAACCCGCCGCGGCAAGCGGGCGCACCAACTGGCCGGTGGTTACTCCGTTCGCCTTCACCGTCCACGATCGCGGCTTTTGCCGGCCCGCAAACGCGCGGATTCGCCGCGACGCAGTCTCCAGTGCACGGCGCAACTCAGGTGTGCAAGCCTCCCAGGCCGCGCGCATCTCGTCTTTGCTGATGCGGATCGAAATCCCTTCCGGCAGCGAATCCAGCTTGCGCGCGTATTTGAGCAGCGCGCAATCGCCGTTACGGCGCACATCGGCCACAATTCGCCGCACCGCCGGAAGCACCGGTTCCAGCGCCGCGCAGCCGCGACGTTCCAGCATCGCGATTACCTTCGCCGTCTGCCCGGCGCCGCGGCCTCTCGTGCGAATCACCTTCATCCCTGCCTCACTTACAGCACCACCTTGTTCAGCGGATATTCCACGATTCCGCTGGCGTTCGCCGCTTTCAGGCGCGGGATAACATCGCGCGCCACGCGTTCCTCCACAATCGTGTTCACCGCAACCCACTCTGCATTGCTTAACTGCGAAATGGTGGGCGCGTTCAGCGCCGGCAGAATTCCCAGCACCACATCCAGATCCGCGCGCCGCACGTTCAGCATCAAGCCAACCTGTGACTGGGCATCGATCGCGCCTCGCAGCATCACCGCGATCGACTCAATCTTGTTCCGCTTCCAGTCATCGGCCAGTGCGGCCTTGCTCGCAATCAGATGCGTTTCGCTCTCCATTACCGTGTCGATGATCTTGAGGTGATTGGCCCTGAGCGAGCTGCCCGTCTCCGTTACTTCCACAATCGCGTCTGCCAGCATGGGCGGCTTCACCTCCGTGGCTCCCCAGCTGAACTCCACCCGCACGTTCACGCCCTTGGCGGCAAAATACCGCTTGCTCACCTCCACCAGTTCGGTGGCGACAATCTTGCCTTCGCAGATCCTCCGCGTTTTCAAAGCTGCTTGTTTCCGGAACCGCAAGCACCCAGCGCACCTTCCGCCGGCTCTGCTTGGCGTAAGTCAGTGAGATTACGCTCGGCACGTCAAGTCCGCTCTCAACCACCCAGTCAATGCCTGTCAGCCCCGCATCCAGCACCCCGTGATCCACGTAGCGCGCCATCTCCTGAGCGCGAATCAGCATGCACTCGATTTCCCCATCGTCAATGGTAGGGAAATAGGATCGCCCGTCCGCGTAAATGTTCCAGCCCGCGCGTTTGAACAACGCAATGGTCGAATCCTGCAGGCTGCCTTTGGGAATTCCGAAGCGCAACTTACCCATTGGCCGCCTCCGCCTTTATTGCCCCGGCCATGAGGATCGCGCGCGTGAAACAGCTCACCGTTCCCTCGTGGCAAACCAGGCCATCGCCTTCAACTTCCACGCGAAACAAAAGCGCATCGTTGTCGCAGTCGGTTGCGGCAGAGATGATGCGCAGCCGGTTGCCGCTGGTCTCGCCCTTCATCCAGAGCTTTTGCCGCGTGCGGCTCCAGAACGTCACAAACCCTGTCTCCAGGCTCCTGGCGTAGCTCTCGGCATTCAGAAAGCCCAGCATCAGCACATCTCCGCTGCGCACGTCTTGCACAATCCCCGGCGCCAGGCCGCCCATTTTTTCAAAATCGATCGTCGTTTCCACATCATCTCCTTTGGTTCGGATTTCCCCGGACAACGAAAAAGCCCACCGGCTTATGCGCCGGCGGGCTCCTTTGAATTTCGATCTGTCGGGCCGTTTTACATCAGGCCATAGCAGTCCGCCGGCATGGAGGTTCCATGATGGTGGTGATGACCGTAATGGCGGCGGTTCTGCATCTGTTTCAAACCCTAATGGACATGCGCCAGTTTGTCAAATAACCAGCGGATCCATGGCGCGGCTCCGAAACGATTCGTCGTGCATGCGCAAGCTATTAAGCATTCGAAATTGCTGACGGAATCGGGAGAATGGCCGGCTTCTGCGCGTTCTGGTCAGGCAATTGATCGAGCAGAACCACATTCAGCAGCGACTTGTGTACCTGGATGCGGCCGTTATAGCTTATGAAACCGAGCTTGCGAAAGCGATTCATGAAGAAGCTGACGCGGGATCGGGTGGTGCCGATCATGTCCGCCAATGTCTCCTGCGTGATCGGAGGAATGAAGGTTTCCGGTTCGCCGGGCCTGCCGAATTCCGCCATCAACAGGAGAATCCGCGCCAGGCGCTTCTCGCTGGAATTAAACAATTGATCCACAAGGTCGGCTTGGGTTCGCATGCTTCGAGCAAGCAGGAACTTGAGGAATATATCGGCGAATGCAGGTTCGTCGTGCATCACCCGAATCATCTCGTTTCTGTCAATCTTGAGTGCTGTGCAGGCGCTCACGGCAGTAGCAGTCGCCAGGCGCTGGCCGACAATCGATGCGAGAGACTCCTCTCCAACAAACTCGGAAGCGGATAAGATCGTAATTGTGGCTTGTTTGCCGTGCTGTGAAACCACTGTAACTCTCGCGCGGCCTTTTTGTAGATAGAACACAGAGTCCGCCGCATCCCCCTGACAGAAGAACGCCTGCTTTGACTTCAGCTCGACGATTGACCGCCCTAGTCCTGCGTTCGCAAGAAAGGCTGCGGAATCGAATGTATTATTGCTCGTCAATGCACTACCTAATAGCCAACAATTGCCGGACTTAGACCCATCGCTCTCAACTCGGGTCGAAGCACACCGGCGTCAGGTTGAGCACAATGTTCCTCGCGCTCGGCGCGTTCCATTTGTGGAATTGGGCGCAACATGGAGGATGCTGCGCCCATTCCGCGGGAGAGCCGCAATTCGCAGCGGTCTTTTCTCATCTTCGGCAGAGTTCAAGGGCAAAACTGATCAATCTTGCTCAACTTTGAAGAAATTCTCTTGAAGGCCATCGGGAATGGCCGCAGCTGAACCTGTGGACAATGGGCTTGACTGGCAAAAGTGTGGTCGAATTGAACAGCCACCATGCCGAGCCGGTTTCCTGGCAAAAATGCATGCGGCCCAGCTGGTTGGCTCAGCCGCATTTTGGTGCCACTCCCAGTTACTTGTGAGGGTCGCTGCCGCCGTGAGCCTGGGCTCCGCCGTGTGGAGCTCCGCCGTGCGGGGCCGCGCCGTGTGGCGCCGAAGCGTGCGCTGCTGGTGCGCGACGGACTGCACTTGGACGCGCTCCGCTCGGGTGTGCATTCCCGCGGTTCGCAGGAACTCCGCCTCCGCCGCGTACCACTTGGCCGCCACCTGAGCGCCTTTGATAGGCAACACGTCCGGCTCCGCCGTGATAGCGTCCTCCACCGTCGGCAACAAAGCGATGACCTCCCCATCCGTGGCTATAACCCCAACCGGCCCATGGGCCCATGCCCAGGAATATGCCGTTGTAGAAATAGCCCGAACCGTAATACCCCATCGGCGCGCATTGGTATGGCGCATATCCGTAGTATCCGTACGGGCAAATGGGCTGAATGCCGACCTCAACAACGAGTTGTGCACGAGCGGCCGGCGCCAGGGCCAGGCCGGCAAGCAATGCTGTTGTTGAAACAAGAACCTTGATTCCGCGCATAGTTACCCCCTTAGGGTGTCTGCGGTTCCCTTGTTGCGTGGGATGTTCTGTTGACGTTAAGAAGTTTCCGGCAACATCAGCCACCATAAAGACGTCGAAACCGTAGATGGTTCCCTCCCACAGTATCGAAGGGCTTGGTCCAACTATCCTTACGTTCCTACTGTATTTGCTTCGTATTGCCCATGTCTGAGCTATAAGGACCATATCATTGAGATAACCAATCATTGTCGGCCCAACTAGCTTGGATACGATGCATATACCCCTGATTCTTGAACCGGAATGGGGAAACTCAATGTGCAAGCGGGACTGGATTGCTATTGAGCGGGATAAGTGGCGCATCCTTCAACTGGTTAAGATCGGCCAGAACAGCTTGCCAGTGCGCCGGATCTTTCCTGGTCTCGATAGGCAGCGAAAGATCGGAATAGAACGCGAGAATATTAGCGCGCAATTGGGGGGTGGTTCCCTCGAACTTATGCGCCGTCAGGCTGGTCAACAGCTTCGCATAGGCCTCGTCTGCCAGCGTGTATTCAGCCGCCTTGGTTGGGTTACCATCATCCAAATTGCAATTGGGCAGGACCAGCGTGCCGCCCTGCACTTTCTTGAGCAACGCAGTGTAGCCATCCACCGTAGTATTGATGCTCTTGATATACAGACCTTCCGTTTTCGCGGATGGGTTATCAAACCCCATTCCCTTTAAAGGGCCGATTTTGGGAATGTATCGCAAAAGCACGGAAAGTACCCGCGTGCCGAAATCGGGCTTCGTATACGTCTTTCCCCACTCCCGTTCGTAGTCGGAGCGGGATAAGCGATACAGAAACTTCCTCTTCGCAAAACCTGGCGTCTCTCGTATCAGGTCCTTCTTATGTGTCCGCAGCGCAACCTTGGTCATTTGCGGAATCAGCCTGCTGATGGAAAAGCGATACGAGCCAATCGCCAGGTCTTCATGCGCAAGCACGTCCCTTAATTGCAGCTCGTATACAACTGGAAACGTCCGCTCCAGCAATGGCTCCGCAACTTTGAAGCCGATGAAGTCGTGGTATTGCTCCGACGCGTACCGATTCTTCGCCACCTGCAGCGTGTCGAATCCGAATTCAGTCTTAAGATGCGCGGTCCGGTCCTGCGCATAACGAACCGAGTTGCCATATTTGGCTCGCAGCTTCGGATAGCGGAGCGCTACAGCCTCATTGACTGCTGGATGGCCGTCAATGTCCGCCACATAGTGCGACAGCGCACCCAGCGCAAAGGCGTATTCGTTCGCATCCTGGCTTTGACGAATCAGCTCTGCAACAAAGTCTCCGCTGCGAACATAGTGAACCAAATCGCTGAAGTCCCGGCTCCCGAAGGGATAGTATCCCAAGTCCTGGATGACCGAACCGCCATAAGCGTAGGCGTGCGCTTCCTTGATCTGGACTTCTGTCAGATCCGGAAAGCGATGCAACAGAAGGGGGCGAAGTTCTGACATCCAGACCAGGTCGACAATTTCTTCATGGGTAAGAACGGAGTAAGCATACAATGCTCCACGGGAAGCAAGTAGTACGAGAATGGCTATCGCCACACCGCGAAGAGACCAGCGCTGCTCTTGCGTCATGAGGCGCATTTGGGCCTAAGCGTCCATTCCGAGCGCGTACTGCGCATAGGCAGCCTCTAGCTTCCTGTGCTGACGTAGCCTTGTTGGAGCCGGCGGCTCATTGATCGCATATTCAATCGAATTGCCGCAATGGACGCACACAAGGCTTCCCACGCCATGGAGAATCTGCGTTGCGGTTCTGCGGCAATCAGGGCACACGATCATACTGGACCCATCGAGCGAAGGCGCGCTTCGGATCCGCTGGACTGAGCCCGGCAACGCGGCGCGAGATTTTCAGTGACTTGCGGATTATCTAGGTCCGCCTGAGTGCGAATCGGTATCGCTGTTGGCACCAATTCGTTGTCATAGACGACACGGTCCGGCAAAGCCACGCCGGGGTCATCGGTTTTCCAAACCACCACGCGCCGAAAGTTCCAGGTGATGAAATACAGTGCCCCGCAATTGGACGCCTTTGAATGTGCATCGTTGACAACATCGGCATTGTAAGGAGTGCGCCCCTCGGGACTCCATGGCACTTTCAACTCGCCAGTGACGATTGGTTCGCGGGGCCGCAGTCTTTCGAAAACTACTAAATCGAGACGGCGAGCGCCACGGAACTCTGTCAGTTCGGGTTCGGCGCGGCCCAGCGGGGAATTAAAAAACTCCGGGCGACCAAGGATTTGATTTATGGAGTCTGCGGCGTTGCTCGAAAAGTTCCACTCGTTACGGCGTAGGGGCGGCATGGATGGATTCAAGCCCTCTTAGTTGAAGGAAGAAGGTCCAGAATAGAGAGGCGTCCATCTTGGGGTCAAATTTCGCCGGAGGTGAAAGAGAATTTGAAAGCCGAAAACTCTTGCCAAAAATGACCCCTTAGGCCATACTTTCTAGCACGGGGAGATTTGTTGTAACCGATTGATTCTAAAGATGGTCGGGGAGAGAGGATTTGAACCTCCGACCCCCTGGTCCCGAACCAGGTGCTCTACCAGGCTGAGCCACTCCCCGTACCCATGCAGCAGAAGCGCTCCGCGAGCTTTGCCTGGTGAACTTCACCCTGCGGATGCGCTCCAATCAGTCTAGCAGAATTCAGCGTTGCCTTTTGATCCCGGACGGCGCGGCCACACAGCCCGCTCCGCCCGGGATTGCCGCTATTGCTGCGCCGGCGCCGCTTCCACTCCAGGGAAGATGTCCAAAGGCGCCCTCTGCTTCTGTTCCTTCTCCGGATCCGGAAGCGGCTTGCGCGGCAGCATCTGCTCGCGCTGCGCCGCGTTGTACAGGAAAATCGCTTCCACCGTCGCGATCTGTTTCAGGTCGGCTGGCTGCAATTCCTCATACACGTCCATGTTCGAGTGGTGCGTCCGCGTCTCGTAATCCAGTTCGTCCTGGATGAATTGGAATCCCGGAATGCCCACCGCGTCGAAGCTCAGGTGATCGGTGCCCCCGGTGTTGCGATTGGTCACAGTGGTCACGCCCAGGTCTTTCAATGGCGCAATCCACTGCGCGAAAATCCCCGCAATCGCCGCGTTGCCCTGCGTGTAGATCCCGCGGATCTTCCCGCTGCCGTTGTCCACGTTGAAGTAGCCCGATATCAGCTTCTGCTCCGGCTTCACCTCCAGCGGTCCCGCCGCCCGCCGCATGAACTCCGGCAATTGCATCTGGTCCGGCGCGGTCGAGGTCTTCGCCGACCCAAAGTGCTGCGTCACGTAACCCTTCGATCCGAACAGTCCTTCTTCTTCGCCCGTCCACAGCGCGATGCGGATGGTGCGCCGAGGATGAACGTCCAGCGCTTTCAGGATGCGCATGGCCTCCATGGCCACAATGGTTCCCGCCCCGTTGTCCGTCGCGCCCGTTCCCGCAATCCAGCTATCCAGGTGCCCGCCCACCATCACCACCTGGTCCTTCAGCTTGGGATCGGTGCCCGGAATTTCCGCGACCGTGTCGAAACCGTGCTCGTGATCGCCGGTGAACTTCGTCTCCACGTCAATCTGCACCGTGCATGGCGCGTGCTCCTGGGTCAGGCGATAGAGCCGCCCATAGCTCTCAATCGCCGCCACCACCACGGGAATCTTCACCGCCTTGTCGGCCAGGTACGGCGTGCGGCCCAGCGTGGCCCCGTTATCGTCAAAGAACGTTCCGCCTGATCCGCCGCCGTTGCTGGCGTCCCGGCTCGGCTCAATCACCGCAGCCACCTTCTCGTCCGCAAAGAACTGCGCAATCTTGTCGATCATCCGCAGCCGCTGCATCCGCTCCCGCATCCGCGCCATCATCTCCGGCGGCAGCCCTCCCGCATTTGCGTTCACCGGGTACTCGGCCATCTCCGCCAACTCCGCGTCCGTGTAGCGCACAAACAGCGGCTTCTCCACTGGAGGCACCGGCCTCATTGCGCCAAACAGCACAATCTTGCCCGCCAGCTTGCCGCGATAGTTATCGAAATCCTTTTCATCCTGAATGGCGACGTAGACCACATCCCCGGTCACCGCGCCGTTGGTTGATGGCGACCACGGCGTGGCCTGCACCATCAGCACCGCCGGATCCGGCGTAACCAGCCTGCCCCACGTGTTCAACTGCTGCCAGCCCAGCCCGAACTCGCCCCAGTCCTCCAGGTGCGCGTTTTCGAGGCCGATCTTGGTCAGCGTGTCGCGGGTCCACTCGTTAGCCTTCATCGCGTTCGGCGACGCCGTCAGCCGCTGCCCGATGCCGTCCATCAGCGCGCTGGCAAAATCCATCACGTGCGAATGGTTCAGCCCTTCGTCGCGGATGCGCTGGTACATCGCCAGGTCCAGCGTTTCGGTCCCCGGCTGCACTTCGGCGTAGGGATCCACGACCGCCGGCGTCGGAGACGCGGGCTTCGGTTTCGGCTTCTCGGCCGCATTCGCCGCAACGGCCGCGCAAAAGAGAGTGGCTGCAACAATTCGCAGGGGTGTGTTCAGCATGACAATTCGGCTCCGCAAAAAGATTCTGGTTCGTTTCCGCAGAATTGTAGGCCATCCATCCCCCTCCTGCCCACGAAAACAAGGGCAGCCCGCAGGCTGCCCAGCTTGGAAAAAAACATTCCAAAGATCCGCTCTGTAATAAGGGCACGGCTTCAGCCGGGCCGATCAACGCCCGATAATAAAGATCCGGGCTTTAGCCCCTGCCACGCCCATTGCCCGAAACCCGCTCGACGCATCGGCTTCGTTGCCACCAGCGCTCAGTCGCTCTTGCCCGTGTCTCCATCCATTCCCGCCGGCAGATCCAGCGCCACTAGCGCAATTCGCGTTTGCCCGGCCACGGGATTCTCAAACCCCACAATGTGCTGATGCCGCTTGGAGCCGGCCTTGAGCTCAAAATCGCCTACGCTCACGTTCCCGTTATTGATCGTCACATGGCCGTTCTTGCCGCTGTCCTCGCACGTCAATCCTTCCTGTGTCGCCGTCGGCGTGCCTACCGGGGAATTGCCCTCGCAGGTCAGCACATCGCCATACCGCGTCAGCGCCTTCTTGTAGAACGCTGTCACTTTGTCCTTTGGGTCCGGCGTCTCGTAGGTCACCGCGCGCACCCGCAACTGCCACTCTCCAAATCCCATGTGCACGTCGGCTGATTTGTGGTTGTCGTCGCCCTTTACCAGTTGTGCGCCGGGATACACCGGCAGGCCCAGATCCGCCGCCGTCACCACATCGGTGTTCACATGCACCCCGCCAAATGGCGTATCCACCTGCACCGTCTTGTCTTCGCCGTTGGCTCCCTTGTCCACATGCACGCGGCATCCGGCCGCTCCTGCCAGAATCACCAGGCTGGCGGCCGCCAATCCTGTAAGCCTCTGCCCTACTCTCGGTTGCATGCTCTCATCCCCTCCATGCTTTCTACGCGGAACCGGGCCCCGCGGTTCCCGCCGCGCTTATTTCTTGACACTTTCTCCCGCCGTCCGGGTTAGCATCTTTAACAGTATCCGGGTATCAATCTCGTTCCATCTCTCCTTGGCGAGAAAGTCGTGGATCCAGGCATCGGCGCCCAGCCTCCCTCCATGCTCGCTCAGGTTTAGCCTCAAATGCTTTCCAGCGGCGCCAATGAAAGGATGCCATGCGCGTCAAATCACCCCCCAGCTTCTCTTTGCGATACACCATAGTCGTTCTCCTCGCCCTTGTGGTCGGCCTCTGCGTCTCCGCCCGGGCCCAGGATGATCCGCCTGCTCAAGCCGGACGCCTCTCCGGCCTCGTCGGCGATGTCTCCATCCAGCCCGCCGGCAGCGATGCCTTTGGTCAAGCCTATCCCAACCTGCCTCTCGGTCCCGGCGATCGCATCGTCACCAGCGACTACGCCCGCGCTGAAATTCAGATCGGCCGCACCTGGGCCCGTATCGGCCCCAATTCTGACGTCACTTTGGTCGAAGCCGATCCAGATCACATCACCTTCGGAGTCGGCGGCGGTTCCGTCCGCATCCACTGCCTTGGCCTGTGGGACGGTCAGATGCTCTACGTCCAGACCCCCAGCGGCAGCTCCACCATCAGCCAGCCCGCCAATTTCCGTGTCGACGTCGATCCCGTTCAGAATTTCGCTCTCTTCACTGACCACGGCGGCTTGTTGTACATCTCCGGCGCAAACGACTACGGAGTGGAGATGCATACGGGAGTGGCTCTCCAGCTCGTTGGCAGTAACCCCGTCTATCCACAGTGGCTTCAGGAAGCCTACCCGGACGACCTCGACAACTGGAGCATGCAGCGCGACGGCGTCATCGCCGGCGCCTCCTCCTATCGCTACGTCAGCCCTGAAATCAACGGCGCAGACGAGCTCGATGCCGCCGGCGACTGGATGCCCCAGTCCGACTACGGTCCGGTCTGGTTCCCCCATGTCGATGCCGGCTGGGCTCCCTATCGCCACGGCCGCTGGATCAACCGGCCCCCCTGGGGCTGGACTTGGGTTGAAGAAGAGCCCTGGGGCGCCGCTCCCTTCCACTACGGCCGCTGGGTTAACGTCAATAACCGCTGGGGCTGGATTCCCGGCCCTCCCGCCGCTCATCCCATCTGGTCCCCGGCACTCGTCGTCTTTGCCGGCGGCGGTCCCGGCGTCTCCGCCTGGTTCCCTCTCGGCCCCGGCGAAGCTTACCGCCCCTGGTACCACACCAGCCCGGGATACGTTGACCAGATCAACATAACCAACATCACCCCCGCACCCCGCGTCGTCGTCCAGAGAACCTACGTCAACATCGTCAATGTCACCAATGTCACTTACGTCAACCGCTCCGTCGGCGTCACCGCGGTGCGCCAGGAGGATTTTGCCGCCGGCCATCCCGTGGCCCGGGCCGCGGTTCACGTTGACACCGTCGCCATGGGTCGCGGACCGGTTCTCGCCGCGCCCCCGGTCGACATCAGACGCGCCGCCGTCATTGCGGCCCCCGTCGCCCATCCGGTTCACGTCGCCGCTGCCCGCCCCGTCCTTATCAACGAGCACGGTGCCGCCGTCTCCGCTAAGCCTCACGCACAACCCGCGCCGCCGCCCGTCAAACAGGTGGCCGCGCCCAAACCGGTGCCCGGACGCAAGGTCGTGGCTCAGCCGCCGGATGCAAAGGTCATGCCGCCTTCCCAGCACCTGACTGCCTCCGGCAAACCGAACCCCACCCCCGCGCACCCCATGCCAGCCAATGGCACGCCCGTCATGGCCATCCCGCCAAAGTCGGGCGGCCTTCCATCCGCACCATCCAAGCCCGCTCCGCCTGCGCAGCCCGTTCCCGCCAATGGCAAGCCTGTCATGGCTATCCCGCCAAAGTCGGGCGGCCTTCCCTCCGCACCATCCAAACCCGCTCCGCCTCCGGCCAAAGCTCCAACTCCGGCCCCCAAACCAGCTCCGGCCGCTCCGCCCAAACCGGTCACGGCTCCTGAGGCCAAACCGGCGCCTCCCGCCGCAAAGACGGCCCCGGCCGCCAAGACCCCGGCGAAACCTGACGACCACAAGAAACCAAAGAAGGACGAACCGCCAAAACCGGAATAGCCTTCACCGCAAAAGCAAAGGGCCGCAGCGCACCCGCGCCGCGGCCCTATTCTGTTTCCCTTCATCGCGGTTCCCCGTGCCCTGGCATTCGCGACCTGGAATACGATGAACCCTACCCCACCAAGCCTCTCGGTAATCCCGGAGGGAGCAGGGGCCTTAACAGGTTGCGGAAAAAACTCTCTCGGAAAGGCAGAAACGTGTCAGGGCACGACTTCAGTCGTGCCGCAAGCTGCCCAAAGAAAGGACTTGGGCTTTAGCCCCTGAGGTGTTCTGCTTCTGCCTGCGCACGCTCGCGGGTCTCTCCACCGCCACTTCTGGCCCCACAAAAAACACCGCAATGACAAAACGCCAACCCTACGCGTGCGAGTTGCCGTCGTGTTCCTCGTGTTCGTCGTCCGCTTTGCTGCTCGTGGCAAACAAAATTGACACCGTAAACACGATCACAATCGTGGCCACAACAAAATACGGGGAAGTAATATGCATCCGCCACACTCCTCAGATTCCTAGACTATCAAAGACATGGAAGCCGGGGTGCCCCAGGTCTCCCGAATTTGGAGACCTGGGAAAAGAGCCCCGCTGCCCCTTTAGTTTCTCGCCACCTTATCCGCATAATCCACCCGGATGGTCAGAATCTCATACGGTTTGATCGGCGCTTTCACTTGATCGCCTTCCACCGCCAGCGGCGAACCCTCCGGCGTCTCCATCAGGTTGGTCACCGTCGCTGCGGTCGCTCCCGGCGGCACGTGGAACGACACCGTCCCCGCCTTCCCCGCCCACTCGTACACGCGGAAAATCAATCCATTCGCATCCTCAGCCTTCTTCACCGCCGTCAGCACCACGTTCTCTGGCTCCGCCGACGCAAACGAGTGCTCCGCCGGCAGCGGCCCGCCATGATCCGTAGTCACCACCCCCCGCAGCGGATAGTTGTACTCCCACCCCCGCCGCTCCGTCAGCGCATCCTTCCACGTCCCCGCATGCGGATAGAGCGCGTACTCGAAATGTTGATGCCCCATGTCCGCATCCGGGTCCGGCCACTTGGGCGAGCGCAGCAGCGTCAGCCGCAGCAAATTCCCCACCGCGTCGTACCCAAACTTCGACTCGTTGATCAGGCTGAACCCATGCTGCCCATCGCCCAAATCAGCCCAGCGCTGCGCCGGAACCTCAAACTGCGCCTTCTCCCACGAATTGTTCCGCGTAGTCGCCCGCTCAATCGTCCCATAAGGAATCTCGTACGTAGCAAACGGCCCGCTAGCCGCCAGTGGAAACGCCGCCTTCAGCAGAATATGCGACTCGTGCCAGTCGAATTGATTATCGACGTTCACCGAATCGCCGTCCGCGGAAAGACTCAGCGTCTGCACAAACTTCGACCCCTGCCAGTGATACGAAACCCGAACCGCAGGCTCGGCCGTCTTCAGCAACTCCACCGAATCCGCGTGCTCGATCGTAATCGGCGCAACATCCAGCGTCCCCGGATCGATGTTCCAAGCGTCATATTCCTTCGGATTGTCGTGGAAGAACTGCAGTTGGTTCCCGCATGCCCCAGCAGCCAGCGAATCAAAGTTGTCCTTCTTCTCGAACAGGCTCGTAATGCATCCAGTCTGCTTATCGATGGTCACGCGAACCGTGTCGCTCTCCAGCGAAATCGAGTTGCCCGTCTCCTTGGCCTCCACTCCGCTCTCACCTGTCTTCGCGCCCTTCCCGCTGCCCAGCCGCACAATCTTGTATCCCAGCGCCGGAACATGAAGCACGTGCAGCCGCACGGTCGAGACGCCGGTCGCCGGGTCAGTTGTGGTTTCGATAATCTGCGCGCCCGTGGCCGACGTGATGGGCTTCTCCGCCTGCACCTTCACCCTCACCTCGCCCGACCGCGCCCATCCCAGCGGGTTATAAACAATCACCGGAACGCCCGCGCCATTCGTGTCGATCCGCTCATCCACCGTCGTCAGCGCCTTCGCCGATATCTCATCCGTCGACATCCGCACCCACGCGTAGTCCTTCTGCGCATCCTTATAGATGATCCCAATCCCCGACCCCGCCGCCAGATCGTGGAACTGGTTGAACAAAACTTTCTTCCAATCCTCCGTCAGCGCGTCTACCGGATACTTCGCCCCATCCAGCCACGCCAGCGACGACCACTTCTCCGCGTTCAGCACTTCTTCCGAGCTCTTGCGCATACTCCGCTTATGCAGCGCCTGCGTCGTCATCACCCCGCGGTGATACTCAAAATAAAGCTCGCTCTTCCACGTCGGAATCGACACCTTGCCCGCAACCGCAGCCGGCGGCTCATACCCCTTCGCAATCGACTGGTAATTCCACGTCCTGCTCTCCGGCGCAATCTTCGGCTCTATGTCACCGAAGTAGCTCAGCGGGTCTACTTGATTGAAGTAGTTCTGCGCTGTCGCGAACACCATGTTCGGTACCACCTTCGCCGGCAGCGAAGGATCGGCCCAATGCACGCCCTGATCTAGAATCGCCCGCGTCGGCCCGCCCCCATGATCGCCAATCCCGTACAGGTCCATCATGTCCGTCAATCCGGGCGCACGCTCCCGCGCCTGCACCGTGTCATGCGCCAGCCGCACCGGGTCTAGATTGTCGTTGGCGTAATCGTGCGGGAAATACGCCAGCACCTTTGACCCATCCGGCGACTCCCACCAGAACACTTTGAACGGCAGTTGATTGGTGTCGTTCCACGTCATCTTCTGCGTCACAAAATAATCCACGCCGCTCTTCTTGTAGATCTGCGGCAACTGCCACGTGTATCCAAAACTGTCTGGATTCCACCCGATCCTCACATCCACGCCATAGTTTTTCAGGTACCAGCGCTTGCCCACCAGCAACTGCCGCACCAGGCTCTCGCCGTCCGGCAAGTTCAGGTCCGGTTCCACCCACATCCCGCCCACAACCTCCCAGCGGCCCTCCTTGATGCGCTGTTTGATCTCGGCGTTCATGTCCGGATATTTATCCGCCAGCCACTCGTTATACTGCGCGGCGCTCTGCGTGAAGGTGTAATGCGGATACTCGTACATCAGTTGCAGCGCCGTCCCAAACGTCCGCTTCACCACGTCCACCGTCTCGGTCCACGGCCACAGCCACGCCGCATCAATATGCGAGTTGCCGGTCAGGTGCCACATCATCGTCTGCATCAGCGGCAGCAGCGCCTCGAGCTTCTGTTGCGCGTCCTTCAGGCGAGCGTCGAACTTCGCCTGGTCATGCGCGTCCAGCGCCTTCAAATCCACCGCCGCAATGGCCCCATTCAGCGTATCCATCTTGCTCGCATCGCCCGGCGCCAGCGACGGCACCAGCAGCGCGCTACTCAGGAACTCCGTACGCAGATCATCCGGGTTCGGCCGGCTCTCGGGAAAATCGATATTCAGCGTCGCGCCGCGCAGGTTCTTCACGTCCACCGTGTGCAGCAGCTTCACCGCCACCGTCACCTTATCGCCCGGCTTGGCCTCGTCAAACAGCACCACCGGCTCCAGGTCATCGCCCAGCGCCACGCGCCGCCCGTTAAAGTAGAGAATCTCCGGCATTGGCCCATTCGCGTACGCATGAAACTGGAACCAGATCCGCGCCCCCGTCAGGTCGTAGCCGTATAGCGTCTCGGGAACCGTGTACGTCTGCCGGAACCACACCGCGTCATTCGGCGCCGTGCCCGGAATCTTCACCGTCTCCCACGACGAATCGTCCAGCTTCGGGTCCTCGCCATGCGCCACATCGCCGCCATGCGTCTTCCACGCGCCATCCAGCAATTGCCCCAGCAGCGTCAGCCGCGTTATCACCTCTTGCGACTCCGCCGGCAGCTTTCCCGCCACCCGCGCCACTTGCGCCGCCACCCGCGCCCGCTCCACTTCCGTCTGCGCCGCGGCGCGCGAAGCGCCAAGCCCGGCTCCAAAAACCGCAGCCAAATAAAGCCCCACAACCCAAGGCCAAATCCGCTTCCCGCAAATCATCATGGCGTTTTCCTTCCCCGACTCATGGCGTTTCCTTCCCCGACTCATGGCGTTTTCCTTCCCCGAAGAATCTTAAGCCATCAACCCCTGCCCTCCCGGAGGGAGGAGTGACAATAGCCCGGGGCGTCAGCCCCGGGAACAGCTTTCATCCTCGTGCATTGTGTATTCTCCACCAAAGAGCGCCGCAACTTGATCCCCGCCGATCTTCAACCGCAACTTTGGGCCTACATGGGAGGGATCGCACGACAGCACGGAATGAAGGCTATCGCCGTAGGCGGCACGGAAAACCACACCCACCTGCTGCTCTCGCTGCCCGCCGCCATGTCCGTGGCCAAAGCCGTGCAAATGATCAAGGCCTGCTCCTCAAAATGGTTACGCGAATCCCACAGCCTGCACGCCTTCGCATGGCAGGAATCGTACGGCGCCTTCTCCGTCGGAGTTGCTCAAGTCGAAGCGGCAACCACCTACATCCACAGGCAAGCAGAACATCACCGGAAAAGGGACTTTGAGGCTGAGTTTCTTCTCTTCCTGAAAAAGAGCGGCCTGGATTACGATCCACGATTTGTGTGGGGCTAATTCGACCGTCCTTCCGGGATTTGACCGACATTGCGCGAAGCACGCTGTAGCGCAGCCTGCCCTGAGAGCGTAGCCGAAGGGTCCCCGTCCGCGCTATTCTGATCACCGGTCCCCACCGCCCATCAAACGAGGTCGAAAAATGCACAAGAATCTTCAAGCCATGTTGACGGGAGCCTTGGCTCTGCCCATGTTTCTCGGCGCTCAGCAAACCCCAACCGCCGCTCCGGCCAATCCCATCACCGCCAGCGAGAAGGGCCTTTATATGGTGATCGTGAGCCCGGTCGTCCGCGCGGCAGAGAAGATGCCGGAAGAGAATTACGCCTTCAAACCCACGCCCGAGGTGCGCAGCTTCGGCCAGCTTGTCGGCCATGTCGCCGATGCCAATTACATGTTTTGCGCCATGGCACAGGGCCTGCCCACCCCCTCCAAGAGCATCGAGAAGACCATGACCTCGAAGGCCGATCTCGTCGCAGCCCTCAAGGATTCGGTCGCATCCTGTGGCAAGGCTTTCGACGCCATGACCGACGCCAGTGGCAGCGAACTGGTCGAGTTTCACGGCTTCAAGCTGGCAAAGCTCACGCTGCTGTCGCTGAACACAGCCCACACCGACGAGCACTACGGCAACATGGTCACTTACCTTCGCCTCAAAGGAATCGTTCCACCCACGAGCGAAAGCGCCCCCGCACCGCCCAAAACAACCGGTAAATGAACAGGCGTGCGCCGGAATTGAGGAGCCGTCATCCTGAGGGGAGTTTGCCGCGTTTTGTGCGGCAAACGCAGTCGAAAGCCTGCCCTGAGCTCGCCGAAGGGGAACTGCATTTCAGGTCCTCCCGGAGGGAGAGCCTACGCCCCTCCCGGAGGGAGGCGCGACAATAGCCCGGGGCGTCAGCCCCGGGACAACGGAACAAACGCGCCGAAGTCCCGGAGGGACGACCGAAACCAGCTGTCCCCCGTGCATCGTGGCTGGCTTTCGCAACCATTTCCGCCTGCCCTGAGCTCGCCGAAGGGGAACTGCATTTCAGGTCCTCCCGGAGGGAGGTGCGACAATAGCCCGGGGCGTCAGCCCCGGGACGACGGAACAAACGCGCCGAAGTCCCGGAGGGACGACCGAAATCGACCCGGGCGCCGGACTTCCCAACTGTTCACTGTCCGCTGTCCACTGCCTCAATAAACCCCAGCAGCGCCCCCCAGTGATAAAACCGGTCGCTAGACGTCACATCGTCTCCCGTCCCCTTAATGGCGTTGTAGTTTTCGTGCACGTGCCGCTTCTCGTTCCACTCCTTCAAAAACAGCGCATATGACTTCGCCGCAAACTCCTTCCGCACCTCCGGCAAGTCGTAATTCTCCAGCCCCAGATACACCAGGTAATTCATCGGTCCCCAGATTCTTCCCCGCCAATACTGCTGATCCTTGAAAGCAGGATCGTCGCGCGCAATCGACGGAATCACGTACTCGCCCCAAAACTCCTTCGGATTCATCAGGTGCTTCTCCACCATCATCCGCGCCTGCTCCGGAGTCGCCACCTTCGCCAGCATGGGATAAAAGTTCGTCGGCGAAAGCCGCGTCACCCACGCGCCCGTATGCAGGTCCTTATTCTCAAAAATGCCCGCATCCGCATTCCACAGCGTCTGCAACTTGGCCCGGTATTTTTCCGCGCGTTCCCGAAGCTCCGCGGCCTCCGCCGTCTTGTCCAGCGTCGTAGCAATCTCCTCCAGCGCATCGCAATCGGCCACGTACAGGCTCATCAGCCCCACGTCCGCGTACTCCAGCAGATGCGTCTCAGCGTTGTACACCATGCCGTCGTACATGGGGCTGTTGTCTAGGCCACTCTCGTAGATCGCGCCCTGCCACGTCCCCACCGACCCATCGTCCGGATTGCGCGGCTGATTCTCCGGGTCGCTCCCCCACGTCAGGTATCCATCCATATCGCGATGCGCTGCCCACCACCGGTTCCACTTCATCAGCGGCGCAAACGCATCCTCCAGAAACCACCGGTCGTGAAACTTCTTGTAGAGTCCCAGCACCGTGATCGCCCCCACCGGCGGCTCGCTACGGTCAAAGCTCTTCCACCCGCCGGCCCGCGCGTAATTGGGCACAAACCCCTCCGGCGTCTCCTCGCGCAAAATCTCCAGCGCGTTGGCGTACGCCAGGTCTTTGTCGCCCATCCCCGCCATGTTCGCCGCAAAAAACGTATCCCAGTCAAACAGCACATATCCGCCCCAACCCACGCTCCACACCCTCGACACCGGCGAAATCACGCGACCTTTCTCCGGCTCATAGATCGTGTCCCACCCCAGCGTGGTCTCAATCGCATCCAGAATCGGCCCATTCGCGCCCGCATCCGCAATTGCCTTCTCGTAGGCGCTCTTTTGCCGTTCTACCGCAGCCTGGATCTCTGCAACCGTCCGTCTCTTCCCCGTGCTCACGCCCACTGGTCCCGTCAAATCCGCAGCAAAATAGTCCCCGCTCACCGGCGCGTCAACATACTCCGGATATCTAGGGGAAGGTTTGGCGGCGCACGTGCAAAAAATCGCCGTGCCGTCCGGTTTCGGCGAGACGTGAACAAGAGGCTCCGCTTGTATTCGATCTCCTTCACGAAACACCGTCCCCGACAGGTTCCAGAGATGATTGACGCTGAACACCACCGTAGGCGGCAGCGCTCCGCTAGCATTGCCCAGCGGCGTCACCAGCATCACCAGATCCGCGCCATCATGCGCGCTCTCGACGCGCCACTTGTGCCCCTTCCACGCGTAGTCCGCGCTGGTATAGCTCCCGTCCCACGCATGCGGCCCGGGCGTCACCACCTCGTCGTCCTTGCCCAGCCGCCCAATCAGCGCATCGCCCAGCCACGCATCCCCATTCAGCGTGGTGTTGTGCTTCATCCCAACGTGGATCGCCAGCCCCTCGGGCAGCAGCACCTGTGTAGCCACCGAGTGCATGTCCCACGTATTCCATCCCTGCGCCAGCCGCGATTGCACCTGCGCATACTCCGCTGACCGCGGCGTCTCGCTCGGCCCCGGCGCTACATGGGAAGGTGAAGTTGAAACTTGAGCTTCCACCCATCCCGGCCCCAAAAGGACCCCCAAAACCGCTACCACCACCCTCGCCCAACCTCTCACGCCACCCTCCAGCCTCTCAACCCCCCTCGGATCGTCTCAGACGGGTGCAACAACTACCCCCGGATCGTCTCAGACGGGTGCAACATCTCCCCCCGGATCGTCTCATGGTTTCTTCGTTTTATATTCGCTTTTTCTACATAGTAGTCACACCTCAGCAGCGTCCGAAGCTAGAAGCAGAAACTAAAAACTAGGAGCTGCCTTCACACCCAGCCGCCGTCGACGACATACGACTGATTCGTAATCCCCGACGAGTCATCCGCGGCCAGAAACAGCACCAGCCGGGCCACATCCTCGGGCAGGATCTCCCGCTTTAGTGCCTGCCTGGAAAGGATTTCCGCCTTATACTCCGGCGTGTACACAAGCCGCTTCTGCTTCTCCGTGGCAATCGCTCCCGGCAGCACCGCGTTCACGCGAATCCCCGCCGGCCCCAGCTCGTGCGCCAGCGTCCGCGTAAGCCCTACAATCCCTGCCTTTGCAGCAACATACACCGGCAGCCCCGTCGACGGAATCATCCACGAAATCGAGCTGAGGTTGACGATCGACCCCCGCCCCGCCGCTATCATCGCCGGGATAACTCCTTGAATCGCAAAGAAATACGCCCGCAGATTCAGCGCAATCGTCCGGTCGAAGAGTTCCGGCGTCACCTCCGCCGTCCCGTGCCGCTGGTCGTTGCCGGCATTATTCACCAGCACGTCCACGGTCCCCATCGCCGCCAGCACCCGCTCCACGCTCTCCCTAAGTGCCTCTATATCAGTCAGATCGCAATGGAGAAAAAGCGGCGCTGTGCACCCCGCCACGCTCAACTCATTGCGAAGCGCCCCCCCCGCCTCGTCCTGAATGTCAAGGAACGCCACCCGCGCCCCCTGCCCGGCAAAGTGCCGCACCAGCGACTCCCCGATCCCCGTCGCCCCGCCCGTTATCAACGCCGAGCGATCCCTAAGGCTCGGGTATACAGCGCTTTGCGTCTCGTTCATGGCGATCTCCAGCTCCAAATCGGCTCGCCCACAGCATAATTCAGGCCGCCAGTCCCTAACAGTTTCTTGTAATACGGTACACAGTCTCACAAAATGGGCGCATACTAAGTCATGAGCTCGCATCGCGGGACCGCGCCGCTCCCCGCCGTTCCCGCCGCACCTGCTTGCCCGTAGACTTATAAAGGGAGAACTTCGGCTCGGCCGCCCGGCTCGCTTCTCCGCCACGCGCCGCGCCGAATTCAGCTTTGCCCTTTAGGCCGCCGTAAAGCGGCCGTTTGCCGGACGAATCCGGCGCAGTTTGCCGCGCGTTTCTTGCAGGAAATACAATAGGTTTCCACCGCAGCGGCACAAATCATCCAGCTCGTTCGTCACAGGGGGTCGGTCATGAAAGCTCGCTATCCTGGAATCCGCGTCACCGCCAACGGCAACCAGCTCGTCTCATACCACACCGAGACGCGCATCGCCGACGCCGGCGTCTTCTATCCCATCACCCCCTCCACAGAAGGCGGCGAGCTCTTCCAGCAGGCCTACGCTGAAGGCCATCTCAACGTCTTTGGCGGCAATACCATCGCCATTGAGACGGAAGGCGAACACGCGGCCCAGGGCGGCGCCATCGCCCACTCCGTCTGCGGCAAGCGCGTGGTCAACTTCACCTCCGGGCAGGGCGTCGTCTATGGCGTCGAGCAGTATTATCACGCGCCCGGCAAGGGTTCGACCATGGTGCTCGAGGTGGGCGCGCGGGCGCTGACCAAGCACGCCCTCAACGTCCACTGCGGCCACGATGACATCTACGGCGCGCTCGACACCGGCTGGATCATGGTCTTCGGCAAGGACGCGCAGCAGGCCGCCGATCAGTCCCTCATCCTCCGGCGCGTCACTGAACTCTCCTTGACGCCGGGCATGAACATCATGGACGGCTTCCTCACCTCGCACCTGGAGCGCACGTTCTACAAGCACGAGTCTGAGCTGATCCGCGAGTATCTCGGCGCGCCGGACGACATCATTGACTGCCCCACCGAGGCGCAGCGCGTCCTCTTCGGACCCACCCGCCGCCGCGTTCCCAAAATGATGGACCTTACCAACCCGATCCTCCTTGGCCCTGTCCAGAACCAGGAACATTACATGCAGGGCGTGGTGGCGCGCCGCAACAACTTTGCCGAGCCGATTCTCGAGTTCCTTGAAGCCGCCTGGAAGGACTTCGGTGACCTGACCGGCCGCTACTACGGCCTCGTCAGCAAGTACAAAACGGATGACGCTGAAACCGTCTTCGTCTCCCTCGGCTCCGCCGCGGAGAACATCGAGGCCGCCGTCGATTATCTGCGCGAAACTCGCGGCTCGTCCGTCGGCTCCATCCACGTCAACGTGATCCGCCCGTTCCCTGAGGCCGCCATCGTTGAAGCCCTGCGCGGCAAAAAGAACGTCATCATCCTCGAACGGACTGACGAAGCCCTCAGCCCCGACAACCCGCTCGGCAAGGACATCCGCACCGCGCTCTCCAAAGCCGTCCAGGGAATCGCCGGCATTCCCAAAATCGAGCTCGCTGAAGTCCCGCGCATCATCGGCGGCACGTACGGCCTCGGCTCCCGCGACTTCCGCCCCGAACACGTTATCGGAGCATTTGAGTTCGCCACCGCCGGCCGCGCCCGCACGGACGGCCACACTGCCGCCGACGGCACCAGCTTTATCGTCCTCGGTATTCCCCACCCCTATGCCGTCGTCGGCGAAGAGCGTCCCTCGCTGCTTCCAGAAGGCGCAGTTGCTGTTCGTTTCCACTCCATCGGCGGATGGGGCGCCATCACCACCGGCAAAAACCTTGGCGCCATCATCGGCGATCTCAATGATCTTCTCTACGAGCGCGATAAGGTCGTCGACGAGTACGGCAATCCCAAGGAGATCATCCACGTCTCCGCGAACCCCAAGTACGGTTCCGAGAAAAAGGGCGCGCCCACCAGTTACTTCATGGTTGCGGCCAAGGAGCGCATCCGCGTCAATTGCGACCTGCGCCACGTGACTACAGTTCTCTGTTGCGATCCCAAGGCCTTTACCCACTGCAACCCGCTCGACGGCATGCAGCCCGGTGGCGCGCTCATCTGGGAGAGTGACGCCGAAGGCGAGCGCGCATGGGAGAACCTGCCCAAGTGGGCGCGCAAGCAAATCATCGACAACAACATTCGCGTTTACACGCTGCCCGGCTTTGACATCGCCCGCAAGGCCACCAACCGCGCCGACCTCCAGCTCCGCATGCAGGGCAACGCATTTCTGGGCGCATTCTTCGCCGTCTCCGGCCTGCTTGACGAATTCGGCATCACCGGGGAGCAGTTCCTTGAAGTCGTGCACAAGCAGTACGTGAAGAAATTCGGCAAGCAGGGCGATGCCGTGGTCCAGTCCAACATGGAAGTGATGCAGCAGGGCTGGGATCGCGTGAAGCAGATCGCCGTCGGCTCGCTCGCCGCTACCGATCACTCCTCGCTCCGCGGCGAGGCGCTACTGCCCATTCTCGAAGAAGTTCCCGTCGAAGTAGGGGCATCCTGCGCCGAAGGCGGCTGCCGCTCGCATGAAATGCCCGCCGGCCAGTCTCCGCGCCCGCCCGTCGCCAGCATTAACGCCTTCGACGCCGAGTTCCGTTCCGGCCTCGGCTATGACCAGCCCGCCACCCCGCTCATGGCGCTGGGCGTCATCGCCGCGGGCACCGGCGACACCGCTTCCAAGTACGTCGCCCGCCGCGAAACCCCGCTCTACATCCCGGAAAACTGCACCCAGTGCATGGAGTGCATCTCCGTCTGCCCCGATACCGCGCTGCCCAACACATCGCAGGACCTGAGCACGCTGCTCTCGACGGCCATCACGCGCTACGTGGCCAACCCTGACGACCGCCGCAAGATGATTGCAGCGCTGCCTGAAATCGAAAAGCAGACTCGCGCCCGCATGCTGGCCGACATCAAGGTCGGAACGCCGCTGCCGCAGATCATTCGCGATGTTACTAACTCGGTTGACGGATTCAGCACAGAGGCAAAGACACAGTTCTTCAACATTATTGAGAAGGTGCCCATGGCCTATCAAAAGGTCAACGCCATCTTCTCCTCGCCCGAGCGCAAAACTCCCGGCTCCGGCGGCATCTTCTCCATCTTTGTCAGCGATCTCTGCAAGGGCTGCGCCGCCTGCGTCACTGCCTGCGGTGATCACCAGGCCCTGCGCATGGTGCAGGAGACCGAGGAGGTCAACGCCGAGCATGAATCCGGCACCGCCTTCCTCGACCAGCTGCCAGACACCTCGCAAAAGTATCTCGGCCTGTTCAATGCCGCCAATCCGGCCGACTCCAAGACCGCGACCCTGCGCAACATGCTCATGGTCCGCCGCAATTACGACGCGCTGGTTTCCGGCGACGGGGCCTGCGCCGGCTGCGGAGAAAAGTCCGTCCTGCGCTCCATCGCCGCGGTCACCGAGGCTTACATGCGTCCCGTCTACTACGCCAAGTCGGATCGCTTTGTGGCCAAGGCCGGCGAGCTGGAAAAAACCGGCGCCGCCAAACTGGCCGCGCTCAAGGAATCCGATCCCAAGGGCTACGCCGCTCTCCGCCAATCCATCCTGCACACGATCATGGCCCTCGGCGGCGAGGACGACGCTGACACCCTCTCCCGCATCGAGGCTCACGAATCCCAGCACGGCCCCGTGACCGATGCGCAGATGATCGAAGCCATCGCTGCCGTCCTGCTGACCGAGGCCTTCAACCACAAGAACCTCCAGTCCGTCGACGGCCGCATTGCCGACGGCATGAGCGTGATGGCCATGGCCGCGCACACCGGCTGCAACACCGTCTACGGTTCCACCTCGCCCAACAACCCGCACCCCTATCCTTGGATGAACTCGCTGTTCCAGGACGGCATCACGGTGGGCTGGCTCATGGGCGAAAGCTTCATCGTCGACCACGCGCGCCGCTCTGTTATTCCTGAGCGCCTCGCCGACATCGTTCTTGCCGGCAAGGGCGTGAGTGAGCGCGAGTATTACGACTTCACCCACTTTACCGATGCGCTGATGACCGACCAGGAAGTCGTGGAGCTGCCCAAGGTCTGGGTGGTCGGCGGCGACGGCGGCATGGGCGACATCGGCTATCAGAACATGTCCAAGGTCATCCTGCAGAACCGCCCCAACGTCAAGGCGCTGATGCTGGACACGCAGGTTTATTCCAACACCGGCGGGCAGAACTCCGACTCCACTCCCATGCTCGGCGGCAACGACATGAACACCTACGGCCCCGCCAGCCAGGGCAAGAACACGGAGAAGAAGACGGTGGCCGAAACCTTCCTCGCCGGCCACGGCTCGCCCTTCATCGCGCAGTGCTCCATGGCAAACGCGCCCAAGCTCTACCGCGCAATTTTGGATGGCTTGGAATATCGCGGCACGATGTTCCTGCAGGCCTTCACCACCTGCCAGCCGGAGCACGGCGTTGCCGACGACATGGCTCTGCACCAGGCGCAGCGCGTGCGCGACTCCCGCGGCGTGCCCGAGTTCGTCTTTGACCCCCGCAAGGGCGAAACCTACGGCGAAGCTCTCGATATCAACGGAAACCCCAGCAAGGAGCTTGACTGGTACGAGACCAAGGACAAGCTCACCGGCGCCACGCGCCGCTACACCGTGGCCCACTGGTGCACCACGGAAGCGCGCTTCCGCAACCACCTGAAGAAGGTGAAGCCGGAGCAGGCGGAGAAGATGATTGCGCTCGATAACATGCTGGTGCGCATTACGCAGCAGGACGTGGTCTATCGCCGCTATCTCAACCCCGCGCACCGCGCGTTCATTCCCGACTTCGGCGTGTATATCACATACGAGGAAAACGGCAAGACCGAGTACCGCGCGCTAAGTCGGCAGTTAGTCATGTTCTGCGTGGAGCGGAGAAAGTCGTGGCGCATGTTACAGTCCAAAGCCGGCATCAAGAACCGGGAGTACGAGGCGCAGAGGGCGTTGCTGGCGGACGTGGACGCGGGCAAGATCAACAAGGATGAGTTCCTGGCCCACGCTCAGGAAATGCTGGCAGAGAAGCTAGGCGCGCTGGTGCCGGCCAAAGCATAAGGTAGGTCCGGGGTTTATCCCGGACAACTCACGACGACAAAAGAGAAGGGAATAACGACGAACGCGAACCGCAAGGTCCGCGTTCGTGTTGTTCCGGCCATCTGCTCCGCGTTTAGTTTGATTCGCAACTATGTGCGGCACAGTACGTCTTCGCCGCATCCAGAAACTGCGTATAGTCCTTGGCGATCGCTCGTTGCGCCGTGGCCAGGTCCATGGCCCCCGCCTTCACCTGAACGGCTAGATACAGCTCCACCTGGTCCTTCTGCTTGAAGTAGCGCTCATTCAAAGTCACGCCATCGGGCCCGCACTGCGGCCAGATGTTATCCATCGAGTCCGCGCCTCCAATCTCCAGCGGCACCAGGTGGTCCAGCTCGCACGTCATCGTCTCGCCCGTATTGTTTGCCGGGGCGGTCAAACCATACCAGCCGTAAGCAACTTTCTTGGCGCTCTCGGATTCAACCTTGTCGCGCACGCAGCTCGTCCGGAATCCCGCCGACTTCAGCACCGCAAGCGTCACCGTCGGATTGACAGCGCCGGGCGTGCAAGTTGGGTCCGGCATGGGAAATCCATTCTTTGTCTGGATTGTGCACGAGCCGTTCGTCTGCGTCTTCGGAGCGCCAAGGGTCCGGTGATTCTTCGCCAGCACCCCGGCGCACGATGCGGTGCTTTTCTTCGGCAGCGTCTTCGCCTGTGCTGTCCCAAACGGAACCAGCAGCGCGGCAAATGCAATCGGAATCAGTACGCGTTTCATCGGTACCCCTTCCTCATTCAATTGCACGCAGTCACCGTATCTCCGGCGCCTCAAACCACGCCGGCGCCGGCCCCGCCACCTTCTCCACCTCCGGCACAACTTCGCGGTCCAAATGCGCCGTGAACGCCGCCATGTTCTCCACCAGCTTCTCCCATCGCTCCGCGTCGCCAATGTCGCACTGCATCGCGTTCAGATCCGCCGAGGCCGGCATCGGCAGCCGCATCTGAAAATCCGGCATATACACGTGGAAGTGTCCCGTCAAATGGCGGCTCCATGTGCCCACGTCCAGCGAAACCTCCACCACGTGGTTCCCCGCCGTGCGCCGCCGCATCGTAAAGATCCCCGATCCGCCCTTGCACGCATATCCCATCGGCTTGAAGTGCTTTTCCAGCGCCGGCTTCAGCGGGCTCATCGCATGCTCGGCCCGGGCTGACTCGATCGCATGCGGCATCTGCGCTGCGGCAATCAACTCCGGCACCCGCTCCCGCAGCCGTTGGGCCAGCGCCACCAGTTCCGGCGGCGCCTGCGACTTGCCCTTCACCACAACCTTCGCGCCCTCTTCGGTTTCTTCGATGGGAAATTGCGCAACCGTTCGCGCCTTGCCCAGCGTGGCCAGAAATGCACCCAGCGTGCCCGGCGGCAATGGCGCCTTGCGGGTTCGTTCCGCCACCTCCACCACGTACGCCGCGCCAAGGTGGCGATTGCGCCCGTTCACCCACCACGTATCGGCGGCTCGCAATCCGGTGTTGAAGTGCCCATGCAGCAGAGACTCCGCCGCCGCGGTGTCCGTTTTCACCATCGCGGGTGCTTTGCCGAACTCATCGGTATAGAACCGCACATCGGCCAGGCGGAACGGCAGAGACCGCGGCAGCCCATCAGCGACCTCCGCCAGTTGCGCAAACTCGAGACTCGTTGCGTCGCCGCGGATCGCCGGCGGCCCCATCCGGTCCGTCTCTTTGACTCTCAAAATCGGCGGAAGCAGCTCCGTGGTCACCAGCGGCGCCAGGTGCGGGTGCTTCTTGACCGCGCGCGCCACCGATGACACCATTCCCTGCACCATGTGGTCGGCAAACGTGAAGCGGTACTGCACCGGCACGCCGCCCTGCCCCAGACCCTCGTAGATCCGCCTCAGCATCTCGCCGAACGGCTCTTTCCTCGTCGCCCGGTACTCCTGCCGCATGTAGAGCTTCATTGCCGCCGATTCTATGGCCCGCACCCAACCGTGGCAAGATGACGATGGTTGCAGCCGCCGTGTGCCCCATTCATTGTTCGCCACGGCGAACGATGAGTGGGCGTTCCTCTTCTTTCTGTCCTTCCCGCAGGAAATCCGATTACATCCGCACAAACTCCACCCGCCGGTTGTTGGCCTGGCCTTCCGGCGTGGCGTTGTCGGCCATCGGCTTGGTGTCGCCGAATCCCTTTGTAGTAAGCCGCGCTTCGTCGATACCCATACTCACAAGCTGCGCCTTGACAGCGTCGGCGCGCTGCTGCGATAGCGTGAGATTGTGCGCCGCTGCGCCGGTATTGTCGGTGTGCCCGTCGATCTCGAACTTCAGCGCCGGGTTCTGCGTCATGATGCGCTTGATCTGATTCAGCGTGCCCATGCTCTCTGGGCGCAGCGTGGCTTTATCCACGTCAAAGAGAATCCCGTGGGTCACAATCTTGGCATCGGTAAACTGCTGGCCAATCATGTTCATGCCGCCGCCAGTGGCGACCCGCACATTGGTGAACACCAGCGGCGTATCCTGGCCGGCGATGCCGCCGAGTTGCACAGAAGTGGCGCTCATCGCGGTATCGGGAATCACCAGGATCCGGTACTGGTCAAGATAGACCTTCATCTGCGTTCCCCTGGCGGCAATGGCCACGTGGTGCCACGATCCGCGAATGGCATCGCCCTCAAGGGAAGCAGGCAGGCTTGCGGAGAGGTTGGCCGCCCCGTTGGTACCCTGGAACTCGAAGCTGTCGAGGTTGAGCCCAAGGCGCTCTTCGTCGCTATCGCTCTTTAGAAAAACGTTGATGCCGTAGGCGCCGGGGGCCGGGAACCAGTCGAATTCCACCGTATATTGGTCGCTTAGGTAGCTCTTGTTCTTGATGCGCGGCGCCACCCGCGCATAGTTGCCGTCGGTAAGATAAAAGGCTGACTTGCCGTTGTTCGCGTTCACCACGCCCTGGCCTGACACAAGCTGCCATCGGTCGGGAAACTCGCCGTCCTGCGTCGCCGTAAAGTCGTCGGCAAATACAATCGTCTCGCCAGGAGTGAAGTCGTAATTCTGATACACCTTCAGAACCGCGGGGCTGGCGGAGACGCCGCCTGTTGCGGCTGCGGGCGATGCCGCGCCCGCCGGAGCAGCCGGCGCTGCCGATGCGGCGGCGGTTGAATCTGGCGCCGGCGCGGCCGTGTAATGCGCCATCTGGCCCTGGTCGCCGTTGATCTTCTTTACAACGTTTGCCACTGCCTGGTGAAAGGCCTTGCCCAGGGCCGAGTTGTCGAAGCTGTCGCCTCCGCTGTTCATGCTGCCGAGATCGGTGCTTACATCGGCGCCAATCTTGGTCTGCGAGGCATTGCCGGTCTCGCGGAGGCTGTCAAACTTCTGTCCCGTGGTGGTGTTGTAAAGGTCGGCCTGGATGGTCACCTGGGCTTTGGTGGACTGTTTTCTGCCGCCGAGGCTGATGCCGCCGAAGGAAGGCAAGCCCGCAGACCCGGACGATTGCGAGGACGTGGCTTCCAGCACCGTGCCGATCACCACCACATCGACGCCCTGGGTGCGGCCAATGGCAAGGGCGTGCTGCGGGTCCAGATTGTTCGGAGTCACGCCGGAGTCTAGGCTGAGCACGCGCCCATTGAGATGCGTGGAGTGCAGGATCTCAGCCTGGACGGCGCGCGAAACCGAGCCGGAAATGTCCTGGCCGGAGCCGGTGTTGTCAGCAAACGGAAGGACGCCGATGGAGAACTGCGACGCTTGCGCGCCGGCCTGCGCCGCCGTGAGACACGCTGCGATCGCAACGAGGATGCAAGCAGACTGGAGAACCTTGGCCTTGGTCATGGCGGTAGTCATCTCCTGACATCAAATTGTGATTTTAACGGGGGCCGGGAAGGAAAGATTCCATTTGTAGGAAAGGAATCAGCAGATTGTACATCGGAAGCAGCGCGATTGGGAATATGGCGGAAGGATTGGGTACAGCTGGGAGGATTGGAAATACAGTGCTGTACCCCAGGTCCCCGGTGTTGGGACCTGGGATACCATCACCGCGATGGGGACTACACTCCCGCCGGGGTGCGCTGCTCCAGCTCCGCCAGCCGCTTGGCCAGCAGGTTTTCTAGATTGACGAGCGCCGACGAGAAGCCCTCGATTCCTTCCTTCAGCTTGTCGTGGGCCATGCGGTCCTCGGCATGCATCCGCTCGAAGGTGGCCTTGTCCATGGGGATCTTCTCGATCTTCATGGACTTGGCCTTTTCCGGATCGAGCTTGCGCGGCAACTCTGCCTGGGTGGATTCGAGCTCGCCGAGCAGTTGCGGCGAGATGGTCAGCAAATCGCAGCCGGCCAGCTCCTCAATCTCGCCCAGGTTGCGGAAGCTGGCGCCCATCACCTGCGTCTTGTAGCGGAAATGCTTGAAGTAGTTGTAAATCCGCGTCACCGACTGCACGCCGGGATCGTCCGCGCCCTGGTAGTCCTTGCCCGTGTCCTTCTTGTACCAGTCGAGGATGCGGCCGACGAACGGCGAGATCAGGGTGACGCCCGCCTCGGCGCAGGCCACGGCCTGGTGCATGCCGAACAGCAGCGTCAGGTTGCAGTGGATGCCTTCCTTTTCCAGTACCTCCGCGGCGCGGATGCCCTCCCAGGTGGAGGCGATCTTGATCAAGTTGTGCTTGCCGTGATCGATGCCCGCCTGGTCGTACTGCTTGATGATGGCGCGGGCCTGGTCGATGGTCTTCTGGGTGTCGTAGCTCAGGCGGGCATCGACTTCAGTGGAAACGCGGCCGGGAACAATCTCCAGGATCCGCCGGCCGAAGGCCACCGCCAGGCGCTGGAAGGCGAGGTTGGCCACGTCCTTGTCGCTGGCGTGCTCGCCCTTTTCGTCGCGGGCCTGTTTCAGCACCTCGTCCACTATGGGCTGATACTGCGGCATTTGCGCGGCCGTGGTGATCAGCGAAGGATTGGTAGTGGCGTCGGTGGGCCGGAACTTTTTGATCGCTTCAAAGTCACCGGTATCGGCAACCACGGTAGTGTAACTGCGCAACTGCTCCAGCAAATTCTGCGGCATCATTCCTCCTGGACGGGCTTGACTGCGTGGGATGGGTCTGGGATCGAGGGAAGGCCCGCGCCCCTAGTGTACCTCTCTTACTGATTCATCCGGCGCCCCGGAGTTGCACGCGAAACGACTAAAGGTGCCCGACGTCAACCAGCCTAAGCGGTTGCGGCCACCGGCTCCGGCTCGAAGGCTTCCGCGCGGCGAATCCCGAAGATCCACGCGAGCGCCCCCACCACCGCAACCGATGCGGCGAGGGTAAACGCGGCGTGGAAACTGCCGGTAAGGTCGATGAGGAAGCCGGTGAGGACGGGTCCCACGACTCCGCCGAGATTGGCCACACAGTTCTGAAGCCCGGTCCAGCGGCCGGCCAGATGCGGGCCGGAAAGAGTTTGCGCCATGGCAAAGACTCCCGAGCCTGCAGTCCCGTTGCCGATGGCCACGCCGACCAGGCAGGGCAAATAGGTGGTTGGGCCCGCCGCCGCGCAGGCAAACAGCGCCACGGTTGCGATGGAGAGACCCACCACCATACTCCATTTGCGGACGGTAACGGCATCTCCACCCGCGCTGATTTTGCGGTCGGCGATCCAGCCCGCAGCGATGGAAGAGGCAGAATCAATGGCATAAAGTAGCCCCGCGGTTCCAGCCATCGACTGCATGGAGACATGACGCTCGTGCACCAGGTAATAGGGAAGCCAGCTCATGAGGAAATAGAGAAGATAGTTGGCGGAGAAGTGCCCGATGGCAGCTCCCCAGAAACTGCGCAGGCGGAGAATCACGCCAACACTTACAGAAGCCGCCGTCTTCCGTTGCCGCGTATGGACGGCCTGCGGCTTCCAAACCCACCATGCGGGGAGCCAGAGCAGCCCGCCGAGACCGATGAGCATGAACGTGCGGCGCCATCCCCAATGCGCGATCAGAAGTCCCCCGCCGAAGGTGCCGAGGGCGGTTCCCCACCTGATGGAAGCAATCAGCAGGGCGTTGGCAAATCCGCGGCTCCGCTCCGGCAGGTAGTGGCAGCAGATCCTGGAACAGGCGGGAAACATCACGGATTCGCCGGCGCCGAGGAGGAGCCGTATGCAAAGCATCATGGTGAATCCGGAGGCGAACCCTGACATGGCGGTGGAAAGGGACCAGGTGAGGAAGCCGAGGGCGAGGACGACGTTGACGTTGAAACGATCGACTAGCCAGCCCGCCGGAATCTGGAGCGCCATGTAGGACCAGAAAAAGACGGACAGCAGGATGCCGAGCTGCGAGGCGGACAGACTCCATTCGGTCTTGAGAATGGGAGCGGCCAGCGCCAGGTTTCCGCGGTCGGCATAGTTAATGAGCACGGCAATTACCAGCACCACGAGGGTGGGCCAAAACGCCTTCAGCTCTTTTGGGGATCGCATACGGTGTTGTGGACCTCAGCTCAGGGGTGTGAGGAATCAGGGGTGTGCGTAATTTACACGGATCGGCCAAGGTTGGACAAAGGAAATCCAGGCGTGGGGCGCAGATTCTTTGGGAAACGCTTATTGGCCGCTATTCCGGCTGAAACGTATTCGCCAGCACGCCCAGCCCATCGATGGACACTTCCACGCGATCGCCGGCTTTGAGCGGGCCGACGCCGGAGGGTGTGCCGGTCAGCAGCAGGTCGCCAGGCTCCAGGGTGATGGCCTGCGTGATGTAAGCGAGCAGCTCGGGAATCGAGAAGATGAAATCCGCGGTTGAGCCCTGCTGTTTCAACTCTCCGTTGACGCGGGTCTCAAGCGCCACGCCGGCTGCGGGGTCGATCTCGTCGCTCACGAACGGTCCCACCGGGCAGAACGTGTCCCAGCCCTTGGGCCGGGTCCATTGCGCCTCTTTTTTCTGCAGGTCGCGCGCGGTCACGTCGTTGGCGAGGGTATAGCCGCGGATGGCGCCGCGCCAGTCGCCGTCAACCTCGAAGCGCGAGAGCCGCTTGCCAATGACCAGGGCGAGTTCGCCTTCGAAATCGACGCGCTGGGAAGCCGCGGGCATGCGCACCACGCCGCCGGGCGCGAGCAGCGACGAAGGGGGTTTGGAGAAAATCAGCGGCTCGGTAGGAACTTCGTTGCCCAGCTCTTTGGCGTGTTCGCGGTAGTTGCGGCCCACGCAGAGAATCTTCGATGGCGTGACCGGCGCGAGCAGTTCGGCGGCCGAGAGCGGCATGGGCTCGAAGTCGAATGCGGCGATATCGGTCACTAGTTGTTCGACCGCATCAGCACGGATGCGCGCAAGGTGAAATGCAACGTCTTCCTCGGGCGCGGGAGCAAGATCGACGATCCAGTCCTCGCCCGCGCGCGTTTCGACCTTTCCGTAGTGCGGCTTGCGTTCAAAAAGGAACCGGCAGTATTTCATGGCGTCTGTCTGGAGCATACAACCGGCGCGTCGTCCCAGATCAACGGAGGCGGGATTTCAGCTTGCCCATGTCGATTCTTCCGGCACGGCGATGACGCTTGCAATTCGGGGCGAGGATTGGTACGCCGGCCCTGTTCGCAAAGAGCCGGCGATTCTGTTCAGTGGAGTGTTTCTGACCAGCGGCAAGCCGTCAAGCGCGACTATGCGGGCTGGTACTTCAGGACGACCTGCATTTCGGCGTCGACACCGACGCCGCTGTGATCCATGTGGAACACGAGGCAATTTCCTGCATTCAGATTGAGGCCAGGCGAGGCGGTAACGTGTCTTGCGGTGGAAGAGGCAGAGCCGTCAGGAGGAGCCCAGGTTTTGAGAATAACTGCGAAGAAGCGATCCTGCAGCAATATGCCATCCTGCACAATTTCGAGGCCGTTGGGATTATCGGGCGTCACCGGCCCGAAGTCTGCGCTGCCACGAAGGTTAACGTAAGCCGCCGCGCACGTGGAGAACGAAGGCCGCCCTTGGGAAACGCCCCCGTAGCACAGCACTTCAGCCTGCCCGCTCGGTCCCGAGCCAAAAATCATGCTTGAGACATCAATATCGATGCTTTGCAGGATCATCTGATTCCGAATTTCGACGTAGACGTCTGCGCCGTTGTTGTAAAGATTACAGAGCTCCCAGCCAAACCCGGCTACGTGGGGGTTGGCAACGGCATCGGGTTCTGCGCCCTCAGCGGTTGCGGCACGGCTGTCCGCAGCCAATGCGCCGATCACGAAGCTTCCCCCCTTCAGGAAGGTCCTTCTGTAATGTGCAATCATTTTCTCTCCTCCCAACCGGAATCGTTCGTGGTCAAGCAGCGCTTGCGACACTGCGAAAAACCGAATGGCTGTCTTCCACTCTTACGGAGGAGAGGAGAGAATTCTATCTTCGCGGGGGGAAAATAACGATTGGATTCCCGGGATGCAATTGATTCCCAGAATGGCGCAACGCAGAGAGGTGTTGTCGTGGAACGGCACACTCTTGCTGCCGCTACTGTCCTGGAATGAGGCAAACCGCCGCCGAGCGAACCGGTTACTGCGGCACGGTCTCCTGGGCGCTTGCCGAGCGCCCGCTCTCGTGGCCTGTCTGGTCTACGGCGCTTACGCCGTAAATGTAGGTGTGGCCGGGCTGCACGCTGGGGTCGTGAAAAGCGGGAGCGGGAGCGGGCTGCGAGCCGGAGATGCGCTGCCAAGGCGTTTCCGCCTCACGCCGGTAGATGTAATAACCGGCAAGGTCCGGCTCGGAGTTTGGCTGCCAGCTCAGGTCAATGGAAGCAGGCTCGCCGTTCGCGGGCGGATTGGCCACCGCGGCCAGCCCGGCGGGGACTGCCGGGGAAAACACATCCAGCGCCTCGATGCGCACCGCGGCGGATAGCCCGCCGGCCAACTCCAGCGTTTTGCCATCCACGTCCACGCGAGCGATGCGCTGCGCGCGGTACTCGTAGATGCGGCCAAAAGCCGTGCCCGGGTCCAGAGCTTTGCCCTCGTCCGAGGAAACGCCCAGCGTCTCATGGACGGGCTCAGCCGGCGGCGCCAGGGGGCCGGAATGCGCGTGGGCTTGCGGCGGATTCTCGAGCGTCCGCTCCAGGCGAACACTGTCATTCGGGTCCACCGGTTTCCAGCGCAGCACGATGCCGTCTTTGCGCACCTCGGCGTTCAGCTCCGTCACCGGCGCCGGCGCTTGCCCGGCCAAAACCACCGCAGCGTTCGATAGCCCTGCTGAACGGCCTTTGCGGTTTTTGACCTCGACAAAGTAGCGGAGCGGCCGCGGCGCGCCGGAGGCAAGGGCGGCAGGCAGCGTCTCCGTGAAAGTGCCCAATGCTATCGGCGCCAATGTCAGCTCTCCTGCGGTTTCGCATGCGCCGGCTCCCTCGCGCCGGCAAACGCGCGCCTGGAGCGGCGCATTCAGAATCATTTTGTCCGTGTTGCGCCGCGGCATGGTCCAGGTCAGTGTGATCGTGTCGCCGGCGCGCTCCGCGTCCAGGTTTGTCACCGGATTGGCAAGGTTCAGCGAAGGTGGCAGCGGGGCGCCGGGCGTGCCGCAGCCGGCCAGCGCCAACGCGGCACAGATGGCGAGCGCGATGGCCGCAACGCACGCACGCAAAGCCAACTTGTCCGGCGAACTCATTGGTTCCAGTTTAATGGGCAGATCGAGGATTATCGGGCAAAGCAAAGACCAGCCTTCGAAAGAGATGAGAACCGCTTGCGCGTTTCGCGCGTACCATCGGCTCATGTCATCGGCCGCAAAGTGGATCGGGTACTGCTCGCTTACCGTCTTGATTGCCTTATACGTCGTGGGCGCAGTAAGCAACGGATCGTTGCGTCATGAAGTCCAGACTCTGCCTCTCTGGTTTCCTATCGCTGCCGGATTCAACAGGCGGGGATCCGCCAAGTGGGCTGCCTTGCCTTGTTTCGTGTTTTGGCTCGCCATCATGATTCTGATCTGGCTGTTTCTCCTGGGATGGACGCGCATTATTACCGGGCATTTCTCTCCCATCGAAATCGCGATGACGGTCGTCATCGGCTTGGCCTGCGTCAGTGGAATCATCATGGCGTTTCGATGACGCACCGGCGTGAAGCCCGCGGCGGCAGCCGGGATCGCAATTCTGTTTGGAGTGCTCCAACTCCTGGCATTTCGGCTTAGCTTGATTCACTTCATTGCGACTCGATAGCAGTGCCGGGAAGCCTGTCTCTGCTCCTTCTACTCCACGTGCAGCGCCTTCACCGGATCCAGCCTGGATGCGCGCGCCGCGGGCAGCCACACCGCAACCAGGGCCACGCAGCCCAGCGTGATGGGAACGACGATGAACGCCGTTGGATCCCATGTTTTCACGCCGAATAGGAAGCTCGAGATCAGCCGCGTTAATCCAAATGCAGCCGCCATTCCCAGCGCCAGCCCCATCAGCGCCAGCCGCATGCCCTGCCTGATCACCAGCCTGCGGATCACCGCGCGGTCTGCGCCCAGCGCCATGCGGATGCCCATCTCCTGCCGCCGCTGCTCGACGCTGTAGGCCATGAGCGCGTAAATGCCGATGGCCGCCAGCACCAGCGCGATGGCGCCGAAGATTGTGAGCAGGAGCATATTGAAAGTCTGGCGCGCGGTCGAGACCCCGACAACCTCGTCCATGGTGCGCACATGGGCCATGGGAAAACCGCCGCTGGCCTGGCGAATCTGATCCTCGATCTGGCTGGCAAGGGGCGGTGGATCGCCGCGGGTGCGCACGGCCCAGCGCAGCGGAATGATCTGCGAGCTGAGCCCCGTGAGGAAATCAAGAACCTGCGATTGGGGAACGAACATCATGGGCTGGGGGGCGCGGCCCAGGCCCTCGGTATGGGTATCGGCCACCACGCCGACGATAACCCGCACGCGGTCGGTAAGCTGCGGTCCGTCGGCGCGTCCGATCTCGATCTGCTCACCCACGGGATCCTGTTTGGGAAAGTACTGGCGGGCGAGCGCCTGGTTGATCAGCATTACTGGCGTTGACCCGGCCACATCGTGTTCATTGATGGTGCGGCCGCGAACAATGGGAATGCGGAACACGTTGAAATACCCGGCCGAAACTTCCGTCCAATCTGCGCCAGGCATGTCCTTGGGATCGGGCGCGGGCCGGCCCTCGATGGTGAAGGGCTGGCCGAGTTCTCTTTGTATCGGCAGGCAGCAGGTAAAGGTGGAGTCCTCCACTCCGGGCAGTGCCTTGAGGCGGCGGCGCCCTTCCTCCACCATTTGCGCAACCGCGGCCGTGGTCTGGTAGTGCTGGCCGGTCAACGACATTTCCAGCGTCAACACGTTGTGGGGATCGAAGCCTGGATTGACCGCGCGTAAGGCGATGAATGTGCGGATGAGCAACGCCGCGCCCACCAGCAGCACCAGTGCCAGCGATACTTCGCTTACCACCAGGGCCGAGCGGGCCTTGCCCTGGCGAAATCCCGTGCCCGCGCGATTGCTGGATTCCTTCAGCGCCGAATTCAGGTCCGCTCGCGATGCCGAGAGCGCAGGGAAAAGACCGAAGACGATGCCGGTAACGAGCGATGCGGCGAGAGTGAAGGCGAGGATGCGCCAGTCGAGGCTGACGGTCGCGCCGTTTTCGCCCACGCGCGGCAGTCCCGCCGGGCTCACCGCCAGCAGCGCGCGCACCCCGGCGAATCCCAGGGCCAGGCCAAAGACGCCGCCCGTAATGGCCAGCAGCAGGCTCTCGGTAAGCAGTTGGCGCACGATGCGGCCGCGGCGCGCGCCCAGCGCGGTGCGAATCGCAAACTCGCGCCGTCGTCCGGTGGCGCGCACCAGCAGCAGATTGGCAACATTCGCGCAGGCAATCAGCAGCACCAGGCTCACCGCGCCCAGCAGCACCAGCAGCGACTGGCGCGCGTCGCCAACGATGCTGTCGCGCAGTGGCTCCACGCGGAAATACGCTCCGGCGAGCGCATCCGGATAGAGCCTCTGGAATTCAGCGGTGGCCACCTTCATCTGCGCGTTAGCCTGAGCCAGCGTCACGCCGGACTTGAGACGCCCCGCTACCTGGAAATAGTGGCCCTGGTTGGTGCTGTTCAAATCGAACTGAAACGGAATCCATAGGTCGGCATCCTGTTCTGTCCGGAAACCGCGGCCCATTACGCCGATGATGGTGTAGGGTTCGTTTCCCAGCGAGAGCGACTTGCCGATGACGTTTGCATCGCCGCCGAACCGCCGCTGCCAAAGCCCATAACTGAGGATCACGACGCTGCCGCCGCGCGGCGAGTCTTCCTGCGGAGTAAAGGTGCGCCCCAGCAGAACCGGCGCGCCCATCATGCGAAAGTAGCTCTCGCTCACGTGCATTCCCTGCACTTGCTCGGGGCGTTCGCCGGTAAGGTTGAGGCCAGGTCCGCCGTTGTCGGACGCGGCCACGTCGCTGAACACGCTGGTCTGTTCCCGGTAGATACGGAAGTTGGGAATCGATGCGTTGGGATACCGTCCGTCCGAATCCATGATGTCGAAGAGGACCAGACGAGCGGCGTCGCGATAGCTGAGCGGCTTTAACAGAACCGCGTTGACCACGGTGAAGACGGCCGTATTCGCGCCGATGCCCAGCGCCAGCGCGGACACCGCCGCCAGCGTGAAGCCGGGGCTCTTGCGGAACAAATGCAACGCGTGCTTGAGATCTCTGGCGAATTCGGCCATGGGACGGCTCCTTGATTGGCGAGCAGCGAATCTAATGTTGCGGTTGGGGAAGGAGCAGGGCTCCGGCTTACTGCGTGGCTTCCACCGGCAAAAGTGGCCTGCGGATCTGCTTATTACACCTCAGACGCGCTGCCTGCGAAAAGGAATTCTCGGCATGCGGCCCGCATATGCTGTAAAAAGGATTGCGAATCCATCCAGCCGGAAAGGACGACTCCGCGTGCTCATCTTCGCCGCCATTCTCGCCATCTTTGTCTACGGAATGATCGCCGCCATGCTGGGGACCATCCTGCCCGACCTCTCCGAACGGTTCAAGCTGACCCCCACCCAGAACGGGACCATCGCCTTCGCCCAGGCGCTGGGGCTGATGATCGCATCGCTCGCCGTGGGCCCGCTGCTCGATACCGAAGGCGACAAGATCGGCATCCTGCTGGGCCTCGCGTTCATCGCCGCGGCGCTCATCGGGCTGCCCCGCTCGCGCGGATTCGGGAGCATCGTGGTGCTGCTGTTTATCCTCGGAGTCGGCGGCGGCATCGTGGTCACCGGCGCCAACGCCCTCACCAGCGGAGTGAGCGAGACCCATCGCGCCACGGCGCTGAACCTGGTCAACCTGTTCTTCGGCCTCGGCGGACTGGCCACGCCCTTCATCGTCGCCAACCTCTACCATCGCAACTGGGCGCGGCTTTGCAACTCCATCGTGGTCTTGACCGCTTTAACCGCCATCGTGGAGATGTCCGCGGCCATGCCCGCCCCGGCTCCCGGCTCGGGCTTTGTGCTCACTCAGGCCGGACCCATCCTCGGCCGGCCGCTCCTGTTCCTGCTCGGCTTTTTCCTCTTCCTCTACATTTCCTGCGAGGTGGGGGTGTGGAACTGGCTGGCGCGGCACCTTGTGGCCCAGGGAATTGCGGAGCAGAAGGCGCTCAACATTCTCTCCCTAGGGTTCGCGCTGGGACTGCTGGTGGGCCGCATAGCGGCCTCGCAGGTGCTTATCCGCGTCGCGCCCATTGCAGTTCTGATGGGCGCGTCGATTGCCATGTCGGTGACCACGTTCCTGATGCTCAAGACGCGGCGGCCGGGCATGGCAGCGGCCATGGTATTCCTTGCCGGCCTCAGCATGGCCCCGGTTTTCCCCACTACTCTCGCCATCACCGGCGGTGCATTTCCGCAGATGACGGGGACAGCGATGGGATTTGTGATCACCTGCGGGTGGGCTGGACTCGCCGTCAGCTCGCGCATCATCGGCGCCATTGCCGGGGGCGATCCGCTGCGGCTGCGCAAGGCGCTGCTCATCATTCCGGCGTTTTCAATCCTTATGATTGGCCTGAACGCTGTCATCTGGGCGGTGCTGAAGTAAAGTCAAGCCGGGAGCGCGCTCTCTACGCCAGTTCGCCGCTGCTTCCATGAAGCTTGCAGACACCTGTGCGCTGGCGCGCTCAGAGTTCGCCGGTGCTGGAGAGCAAAGCGGGGTTTATCGAGCGGACTCTTCCGCAAACTCGTCGTCATCTGCGCCCAGCGCGTGGGCAATTCCCCACTTCCGCAAGTAGACGAGACCGAGAGCCATTCCCACAAGGAACACCACCAGCGACGTATCTTCCGTCACCGTCAAACGGCGATCCTCGTCCTGGGTCTGGTAAACAACGATGCCATGAATGTTCCGCGGCGTCATGCGCATCTCTGCCGTGTCAGGCGTCCTGGGCAGTTTTTCCAGGTAGCTCGTCGATACCATGGCCGAATAGATAAGTCCGGCCAGACCCGGAAGAAGGAACAACAGCGAGAAGAACCTGAGCGTGCCAAGTTGCCGCCGAGTCATCCTGTTCCCCATTCTGCTGCCCTGAGCGGGGGTTATCCGGGAGCAGCCTTGCTTTGCGGGCCTCCAACGTGCGTCGAGGAGAGTCGCACCCTGATTCTTAAATTTAGCCGTTCAAAATATACAGCCACCTCACCAATTAAGCGAAGGGCTTGAAAAGTATTATAGGCGCGAAAACGGTTGGTTCCGTAACAACAAACGTAACTGGAACTTGGCTGGCTATCGCGCCAAAGTAACCATAGTCAGTTACCGGACCCTGGCAAGGCAGATTCAGGTTCCCACCGTGCGCCCTTCACTTCGACTCTCCACGTTCCCTGATCTGGCTCACTTCAAAGCTCACAATTTTCCAGCCTCCACCGGGATCGCGCACATAAACACGGGTATAGCGATAGTTGCCGTTGACCTTGCTGCCATCCGTAGCTCCGGTCACTTCGGCTTTCGAAGTCACCACGGCGGTTTTCCCGTAGAACCGGATCTTGCGATCGGAGACCTCGATCGAAGTCAGGCTCACGCCCCCTTTTTTCATGTTCTCCAGGGTCTGTTCCTTTGACTCCAACGTACCGTTCGACGTGATCCCGATGTAATCGTCCTGCAGCAAACCGTCCATGGCCGTGACATTGTGCTGGAGAACTGCATCCTTCCACTTTTGTTCCAGTTGCAGGATCTCCTGCCGGCTCTCGTGCCGCTCGGCCCGCGGCATTCCCGGCTTATTCGGCTTCGACTGCGCCACCGCTGGGGTCAGGAGCAACACCAAACCCACGGCCGGCAAAAGGTTCCAGCGCACGCTCAGTCGCTTTGCAATCCCGGGCATAAGTGTGTAACGGATGGTAGCCCGAAGCTGGAATAGCGGTCAATGCAAATCTCCGCCGCCGATATTCCTTCGGCCGGCCATGCCCTCTGCAACCCTTTTGACTTGTCGGGGATGCAAACGCGAGCCTGGGAATCCGCTCCCAGGCTAGTCGAGCGCGGTCAAATCTTCCCGCGTCCGCTCCCGCATCTTCTGGAAGAGCACGCCCACCGCGTATTCCTTGAAGTGCGCCGATTGCCGGTGCGCATCCGCGGCAGCCTGGTCGGCATACTGCTCGTAGATCAGCACCGTATCCGGGTCGCCGGCCACCGTATGGGCAATGTAGGTGACGCAGCCCGGTTCCTCTCGCGATGCCGCCACCAGCCGGCGCAGCGCCGCGCCAATTTCTTCCCGGTCTTCGGAGTTGAAGCTCATGCGCACCGTAAAGCTGATCATCTTTCGGGGGCCCTCTTCTTCTACTGCAGCACGCCGCTACGTCCTTGGATGCCGCGATCCTGTAAACTAACGCATTCGCCTCGACCCTGGCAAAAGCCGCAACGCAGTTCACAGTTCACAGTTGACAGTTCTCAGTTCACTTTTTCGCTTCTTCACCGTCGACTGTGAACTGTGAACTGGGTGCTGTGAACTCGGTGCTAGCTGTGAATCCCATCCAGTGCGGCAGCAAACTCCGGCAGCACCATCGTCTGGTCCCGATCCGGCCCCGTCGATACCATCCCGATCTTGGCCCCGCTCTCCCGCTCCTGGAAGCGCAGGTATTCCCGGGCCGCCGCCGGCAGCTTATCGAATTCGGAGATCCCCTCGGTCGATTCCTTCCAGCCCTTCAACTTTGTGTACACCGGCTTCAGGCTCTCCAGGCCCTTCACGTCCGCCGGAATTTCGTCCGTCACCCGCCCGCCGATCTCATACCCCACGCACACCGGGATCTCATCCAGTTCGTCCAGAACGTCCAGCTTGGTTATCACCAGCCATTCCGCGCCGTTCACCTGGTTTGAGTACCGCAGAAGCGGAATATCCAGCCATCCGCAGCGCCGCGGCCGGCCCGTCACCGCGCCATATTCGTTTCCGCGCGCCCGCAGGTGGTCGCCTGCGCTGTCGTGAATCTCTGTGGGGAACGGCCCTCCGCCTACGCGGGTGACGTAAGCCTTGGTCACGCCGATCACCGTTCCGATCGCCGCCGGCCCTACTCCTGTCCCCGTCGAAGCCCCGCCCGCCGTGGCGGAGGACGAGGTCACAAACGGATACGTCCCGTGATCGATGTCCAGCATCGTCCCCTGCGCGCCTTCGAACATCACGCTGCCGCCGTCGCGGAGAATCCGGTTCAGCAGCCGTCCCGTGTCGGTCACGAACGGCCTCACCTTTTCCGCCGCCGCAGCATATTCCTCGAACATCTTGCCCGCGTCCAGAGGATGATCCGCTCCGAACAGCGCCTGCACCATCCGGTTCTTCTCCGCGCACGCCTCTTCAATGTGCGTCCGCAAAAGCTCCGTATCCAGCAGGTCCACCACGCGCAACCCGCTGCGCGCCATCTTGTCCTCGTACGCCGGCCCAATCCCCCGGCTGGTGGTCCCAATCTTCTTCCGTCCCGGCGCACTCTCCGCGGCCAGCTCCATCATCCGGTGGTACGGCAAAATCACCTGCGCCCGGTTACTCACCTTCAACTGCCCATCCACGTCCACGCCCAGCTCGCGCAGCCTTCCCACTTCGGCCAGAAACGCGATCGGGTCCAGCACCACGCCATTGCCGATCACCCCCTGGCAACCCGGCCGCAACACCCCGCAGGGAATCAGTTGCAGCACAAACCGCTGCCCGCCAATGATCACCGTGTGTCCGGCGTTATGCCCGCCCGCATAGCGCGCCACCGCGCTGAACCGCTCGCTCAGCACGTCCACAATCTTGCCCTTGCCCTCGTCGCCCCACTGGGCGCCCAGAACCACCGCCGTCTTAGCTCGCATCACTGTCCGTTCCCTGCAAATTCAAAACTCAAACTGGGGTGACCCATCCTAACCAACTGGGGTGCCCCATCCTAACCGCGCTTTTTGCGGTTAGGGTGGGATTGACGAACCCTTCCCTTCACTCCCCGCCGCAGGCGGTCATCCTGAGTCCGCCGCGGCGGACGAAGGACCTGCGGTGGCCCTTCCGCCGCCCCGCCCAACACACAAAAAGGGCGTAGCCATACGCCACACCCTGAACGATCATAAACCCCAGATGTGTTTTCAGGGCCGGACGCCGCGCTCCATCACGCCACCCGCCCCCAAGCCCTCCGATCCCAACCCCCGTACAAACCCTGTCAATCCCTAGACAATCGACACATCCTCTCGCGACCCCTCCCCAATCAACCCTTAACTGCTCTCAATTCATCCGATTACACCACTCAAACTAAAGTAACTTTGTATCGCAAAGTTCGTGCAGTCGCAGACTCCCAAAAGCTCATACTTGAAACAGGAGTAGAAAACCATGTTCGACTCGACCGAAGGCCCCGATGGGGCCTCTTTTAATGCCGTAAAACGCTGCTGCAAAGCCTGGAACCGCGCCCTCGATGACGCCAAAACCAAAAACCTGAGCGGCTATGACGCCATGGCAGCCGCAAAAAAGGCCTACCGCCGCGCCATGCCTTATCTCTGCGGAGAAGACAACATCCGCGGCTTCATTGCATGCATTGCCGAGGCAGTCCTCATCGGCGCGATCTACGACAGGGAAGCCACCAAGCTCGTTTACCTCGCCCAGGTAGCCCTCACCGGTCTCCCACGCCAGTCGCGGCCCGCCGGCCGTCCGCCCAAAAATCCGGAACCTCCTGCAGCCGAGCCGGAGACACCAAACGACCCGGAAACTCCCGCCTCAAATCCCGATTCGGACCAGAAAACGCCTTCCGATCCAGACACTTCCGTTTCTATCCAGGCTTGCTCAATCGAGCAATACCCGATGAGAGCCAGTACCCGGAAAAGCAGATTATCCACTTGACACAGATTGAATAAAGCGGTATCGTTGATTCATGGAACCGACTCACAACATGAAAATCGCCAGCTTAGAAGTGAGAATCTCATTGCTTCAGCAGGAACAGCGGCGGTTGCGATCAATCATTTCCTCAACTCTGACAGCTCCTGAAGTCAGGGAGCGGGCAAGAGCGGAACTCAGTTCCGCTTTGAAGAGGCTCAGAGAAACTGCGGATGATTTGACCCGAGTTCAGCAGGAGCAACTATGAACCTGATAGACGTTACCAAGCAATTCAAAAGCGACGATGATTGCCTGGCCTACATGGAGACGATGCGCTGGCCGGACGGTATCCGCTGCCCTGTCTGTGGCAATAACAGCATCAGCAAAATCACCCGCAAGACAGCCAGTAAGAACAAGCGGACCCGCATCTACCAGTGCCTTGAGCCTACCTGCAAGGTGCAATTCTCCGCTACCTCGGGAACGATCTTCAATGACTCCCATCTTCCGCTGACGAAGTGGTTTCTGGCCCTGGCCTTGATCGTGGATGCCAAGAAGAGCATGAGCGCGAAGCAATTGCAGTCCCACCTCGGCATCGGTTCCTATAAAACCGCGTGGTATATGGCGCACCGCATTCGCAAGGCAATGGAGAACAAGGGATCAGCCGATTTTAGTGGCATCGTTGAAATGGACGAGACGTATCTCGGCGGACGGAAGCGCGGGGTCGGAGTCAAGGCAGCGAAGGCCGCAAAGCAAGTTGTCATCGGCATCAAACAGCGCGGGGGTGGCGTCCGATTCTTCCATGCTCCCAATGCCCAGATAGAGACACTGGCGAAGTACCTGAAAGAGCACGTCAGCGGCGATGTTGAGATGATTATGACCGATGATTTTGGGGCGTATCCGAAGGCCCTGCGGCTGGCTGGTCACGATCTGGAGAAGCACCGCACCGTCAATCACTCCGCTGGAATCTACGTGGAAGGCATCAACACAACCAACGGCATCGAGTCCGCGTTCTCCCTGTTCAAACGCGCCATCATAGGCAGCTATCACAAGGTTTCAATAAAGCACCTGCACCGCTACCTGAGCGAGTTTGAGACCCGATTCAACGCGCGCAAGGCCGATGATCGGTTCGAGCCAACACTGCGGCGGATGCTTGGAGTCGAACCTATGCCTTACGCGGAGTTGGTGGCGGGGGAGTGACGGGGATTATCTTCCCCGCCTTCCCTTGAGTCTCTATCGATTTCGCAGGTTGCGGCGGGGTCTGCATTAACCTCCCAAGCAGTCCGTCGAATTCATCCTTATCGACCCTCATATCCCCTTATTTTACTCCTATTTGGCCAAATCCTCCAGACGGAAGCCAATACTAATAGGCTCCCTCCGTTGATCCCGCGCTGTCGCAAATTCATCGGGTTTGCACACATAAATACGCCCGTTTTCCACGCCTACAACAATCCTCTTGATTACTGATCCGCCAAACTCTATCAGGCTAACCTCTGTTCCTGCAACCATATAGTCCACCTCAAAGCGCAGACTATCAGAGCGTCATCGTAGTTGCAAAAAACGTCCCTGCCATGCGGCACAGATTTTGATAAGTTAGTGCTGAGATGATTCGAGTATTCATCTGGCATAGACAGGAATGAGGTTCCCATGGCAGAAGAAACTCTAAAAACTGCACCTGCGGCCTATTTGCCATTCAAAACCTTTATATCGGCAATTGAGGCACTGGAGCAGGGACTTCCGAAGAGGCTTGACCGAACGATTTGGCGCTCTCAGTCGGGCATTGTTCAGAGCCAGATCATGATGGCACTTCGATTTTTCGGCTTGGTAAAGGACGACGGCGAGCCTACGTTGGCGCTTCAGCGGCTGATTGACAATAAGGAAAAGCGCAAAGAGCACATCGGCGCCCTTCTGCACTATGCGTATAAGAGCATTATCGATCATGACCTAACTAAGATGACACCTCGCATGCTTGAAGAAGCTATCGGGGAATACAACGTCACGGGTGATACTCGCCGCAAAGCCATCGCCTTCTTCCTCCGCGCCGCCAAATTCGCCGATCTTCCAATGCACCCATTACTGTACGGGTTGATTCGGGAAACGGGAAGCGGAACACGTAAGAAACGGACAAAGGCTGTCCGGGAAATAAATGAAGTCGCTTCTCCTATGATTCAGCCCCCACCGTCTACCGGGGGAAACAGTCGCAGAACTGTCCGTCTGGCCAGCGGCGGGACTTTGACGCTTGAAATAGCCGCAGACCCGTTTTCTCTTTCCTCAAGTGATCGGGAGTTCTTGTTCTCGCTGGTCGATAAGTTTCAGACTTATGTCAGCGACTCGGAAAAGGTCGAAGAGACAACGGAGGGCGACTAGCAGGTGCTAGGACGGGGATTTATACCCCCGAATTCCGAAGAGGAATGGAGTTCAATTCTCCCGTTCTCCTCCCGTTGAATGATGAACTTGATTTTCAGGATCGTTGACAATGCCACTTGTACCAGAGGCCGAACTTTTAATTCGAGGATGCTTCGCCGAAATAAAACGCGGTCGGAAGCCTCGTCGGGTTACTATCGGAAATCTCACTCCAGAGCAGTGTGCGGCAATCAACGAGGAACGAGCGGAAAGGGGATTCACCCCCCTCTCAGGCGAGATCTTTTTTACTGGAACCCATCTCTATAACAGCAGGATTGCTGGTGACGGATACACCGAAGATGATGTGCTGAAAATGATTGAGATTGCCATGCACGAAAGCTGTTGCTTCATACGGACGACGAAAATGACCGTTCTGCAAAGCCCCAACCATCGCGACAGCGGATACGGATGCGCGGTGAGAGATGAGCTTACCCTTGAATGCAGCCGGTCCCCTCTGGCGGAACTCTACTCGGTGGTCCCTAGAGGAGACATGAATCACAAGCCTAAGGACTTCAAAGGGGCTGCCGGTTAGGCAGCCCCTAGAGAGTTGACGAACTCGCCTGGGTAACGCAATTCGGGTCCAGCGTCAAGTCCGTCGGGTGCCCATATCTTCTGGACATCTATTAGACTGTTCTACCGTAGTAAAGGATGCAATACTACTAAAGTTTAAACTTTAGTAATGTTCTCTCCTGGTAGAACGAGGGCGCGATCCTACTAGAAGATGCGGCCTTATACTACAAGTACCTCCATATTATTCTTATCGGCTACCCTGTCACGGACAACACAATTTTCAATCTCTTGCTCTATATGTGTCAAGTGGATAATCTGCCCGGAAAATAAATACCCCCCACCCCCCTATTTCCGTGGCAAGAACCACGACCCACGAGCCACGAATCACGAACCACGAACCACGCTGTTAACCTCCAGCTCGCCTCATTCGTTCTCTGGTCAGACCAACGAACGAGGTACCGTCCATGCAAATTCGCTCGACCGCCCTGATTCTCTCCGCCGCCCTGGCCCTCCCGCTCACGCTTGCCGCCCAGACAAAACCCGCGCAGCCGCTCCGGCCCGCGGTGACCGACGCCTCGCCCGCCCTCAGCAGCCAGGACGAGCACTCGATTCAGCACCAGCTCATTCAGTTGCTCCGCCTCAGCCCCACCCTTACCACCGTCGTCGCCCACGATCCGTCGCTCCTCGCCGACACCGACTATGTGGCCCGCAACAACCCCCAGCTCGCCGACTTCCTCAAGGTCCATCCCGAAGTCGTCCGCAACCCCGACTTCTACCTCTTCACCCACATGAATCCGCAGGACGGCAGCCCCGACGAAGCTCTCCAGCGCGAGGTCTGGCCCGACGTCTATCACGAGCAATACCGCCGCACCGGCTTCGACGAGCTGCTCTCGGACTCGCCCCCGCTGCTCGCCTTTGTCGCCTTCCTCATCGCCGCCATCTGGGGCATTCGCGTCTTTATTGAGAACCGCCGCTGGAGCCGCACTTTCAAGCTCCAGTCCGAAGTCCACGGCCGCCTCATCGACAAGTTTTCTTCCAGCCAGGAGCTCGGCGCCTACATGCAAACCGACGCCGGCCGCCGCTTCCTTGAGGCCGCGCCCATCCCCGTCAACGTGGAGTCGCCGCGGATCCCCAATGCCGTCTCCCGCGTCCTTACTCCCGTCCAGATCGGCGTGGTGTTGATCCTCCTCGGCATCGGCTTCCTGCTCCTTCGCCATGCCGGTCCCGATTACGAAACCCCCATGCTGGTGCTCGGCGTCCTCATCCTCATGCCCGGCGTCGGCTTCATCCTTTCCGCCGCCATCACCTGGTTCATGGCCACTCGCATGGGCCTCATGCCATCGCCCGGATCCCACCTCAACCCGCCTTATTCGGAACGATAGTGCTCCGCGAGGCGTATCTTGAGAAAGCAGCGGCCCATGCCCTACGAATCCGTCATCTCGAACCCCATCGCCACCGCGGGTGCCCCCGGTCTCTCGCAGTCGGAGACCGGGATCGGCATGGACGATGAAGCCTTCGCTGGGTTCTATGAGCGCTCCGCACGGCCGCTGTGGGCCTATCTCGCACGCGTCTCTTCCGATCCCGCGCTCGCCGACGACCTGCTCCAGGAAGCCTACATCCGCTTCCTCACCGCCGATGTGCCCCGCAGCGCGCAGTTCGACGGCGAAGTAGCCGCACGCCGCTATCTGTTCCGCATCGCCACCAACCTCCTCCGCGACCACTGGCGTCGCCCGCGCACCGCATCGCTGGAAGAAGTACCCGAACGCCACTTTGAAACCTACGGCGACGCCGCCCAGTCGGATTCCCGCGCCCTGCTCGGCCCCGTGCTGGTCCAGTTGCGCCCGCGCGAGCGCCAGCTTCTCTGGCTGGCTTACGCCGAAGGCTATTCGCACCGCGAAATCGCCCAGATCACCGGCCTGGCCTCAGCCAGCATCCGCCTCCTGCTCTTTCGCGCCCGCCACAAGGCTGCCCGCCTGCTTGAGCCGGGATCTGAGGGGAGGCTCGCATGAACCTCCGCTCCTGCCCTCGCGAAAAAGAGCTCGCCCTCATGCTCGAACTGGGCCATTGGCCGAATGCATGCCCGGCCGAGCTGCAGGAACACGTGGCCGCATGCAATGCCTGCCGCGCCCGCGTCACCGTCACCCAGGCTTTCCGCAGTGAGCGTGATCATGCCATCGCTCAGCCTCGCCTTGAACCCTCCGGCGTCCTCTGGTGGCGCGCCCAGCTTCGCCGCCGCAACACCGCTCTCGAGCGCCTCAGCCGTCCGCTGTTTGGCGCGCAGATCTTCGCCGTGATCGTGGCCCTCGCCGCCGCGGGAGTTTACCTCGGTTGGCAACTTCGCCAGGGCGCATCCTGGTTCGCCGATCTCACTCGCGCGCTCCACTTCACCGCCCTCCTCCCGCCCGCGCTGCAGAATTCTCCCCTCGCCGGCGTGGCCATGGTCCTGCTGGTAGCTTTGGCCACACTTGCCGGTGGCGTCGTTCTCTATCGCGCCTCCGATCGCTGAATTGTCCCGCGCCGCGGTGTTTGCCGGATACAAAATCTTGCGCGCGTCGTTTTTCCAGGAGTAATGAGCAGTTACGCTCCGCAATCTTCCGGCATACTTCTTGTGTGTTCCTGCTGTTACGGATTGCGGTCGCGGTGCTCGCCATTCCTGTATGCGCGCTGACCGTCTGCGCGCAAACCTGGCAAGCCGCTCTCGATGCGGCTTCGCGCACCTCGCCCGATGCGCGCATGCTGGTTCTCGACATCGCATCGAACCACATTCTCGCTGCGCATCATCTTGACCAGGCTGCCCGCACCGTCGCCGCTCCGGGATCCACGCTCAAGCCGCTGGTTCTCGATCAGCTCCTGGCCCGCAATCGCTGGAATCCCGAGCAGCGTGTCGCCTGCGCCGGCCATCTCATCATCGCCGGCCGGTCGCTGGCCTGCTCGCATCCTCCAGCTCCGCCATTCGATGCGCGGCAGGCGCTTGCCTGGTCCTGCAACACGTATTTCGCCGAGGTCGCGCGATCGCTTCGGCCCGGCGAGCTGGACACGCTGTTTCGCGCTTCGGGATTGCTTGCCGCCACAGGCCTCGCGCCGGATGAAATGACCGCGGAATTCCGGCCGCCGCAGACTCCAGACCAAACTCAGCTCGCCTTGCTCGGAGTCGAAGGCGTTCGCATTACGCCTCTCGAACTGGCGGAAGCATATCGCTGGCTCGCGCGCGAGTTCGCGGCGTATCCCGATTCGCGCGCCACGCAAACCGTGCTCGCGGGCTTGAGCGATTCGGCCAGCTTCGGCATGGCCGGCCAGGCGGGCCTCGGCGGTGTGCGGGTTGCCGGCAAAACCGGAACCGCCGAAGGCGCTTCCACGCAGCGAACTCACGGATGGTTTGCCGGCCTCGCGCCGGCAGATCGACCGAGCGTGGTGATCCTCGTCTATGTTCCCAGCGGCCGCGGCGCCGACGCCGCCCACCTGGCTGGAATCCTGCTCGCGCATTCGCCGCTGGTGCCGCGATGATGCGCGCGTCCGCGAACACGCGGCTTCTCGTCTCGCTATTGCTCCTCGCCCTCGCCGCGTTGGCTGGCTCTGCATCGAGCTTTGTATCAGGGCACGACCGGGGAACCCACTCAGTGAGTGGGTCGCGTGCCGAAAACGAACCGAATAATGTGGGGGCTTTAGCCCCTGAAGGAAATCCTCGGTCCACACTTCGCGTTGGCATGGGGACGCTGTGGCACGACCGCGAGCTGAACCTAACTCCTGCCGGCCGAGGGAACATTCGCGACTGCGATCGCTGCCCCTCGCGCCCGCTCACGCGCATGCTGACCATTCGCGCCAGCGGCGATCGCATCCGCGGAGCCGAATCGTGGCTCAAAAGCGAGCTGATTGTCTCCGGGAATTACGCCGTCTCCGCTCACGGGGAATCGGACACGCTCCATCATCCGCTCGCCATCACCGCCAGCAATGGCGAGCTTGTCCTCGCGGTCACGCTGCCAGTCGAGACCTATGTTGAACGGGTGGTTGCCAGTGAGTCCGGTCCCTCCGACACTGCCGAATCGCTGAAGGCGCTGGCTATCGTCGTTCGCACCTACGCGCTGCACGTGCCTCACGGCCACCGCGATTACGATCTCTGCGATTCCACCCATTGCCAGCTTCTCCACTGGCAAGGTGTCCCGGATCGGGCCGCCGCCGCGCACGCGGCAACGCTCGCCACCGCCGGCGAAACACTCTGGTTTCACCAGCGACCGGCGCTCGCGTATTTCAACAAGGATTGCGGCGGCTACTCTGCCGCGCCCGGCGAGATCTGGCCCGCTGCCAAATCAGTTCCCTATCTGCTGTCGCGCCCGGATCCGTGGTGTGCCCGCAGCGGCGGCAGCGACTGGGCCAGCGAGATCTCGCGCAAGGATCTGGACGCAGCACTGGCAGCGCGCGGCCTCGCCCAACCCGGTTGGCAGCAGCTCACGGTGGCTCGCCGCGCCGCGTCAGGCCGTGTGCTTGCTGTTCGCGTCGATGCGCGCGAAATCCCCGCCGAAGACTTCCGCCTCGCCGTCGGCGCCGCGCTCGGCTGGAACCGCATTCCCAGCACCTGGTTTGAAGTCGCGCGGCAGGGAGACCAGTTCCACTTCCACGGGCGCGGCTGGGGCCACGGAGTCGGCCTGTGCCAGAAGGGCTCTGCGGCGATGGCCGCGCAGGGGCACTCGACGACAGAGATCCTGAATCAGTATTTCCCGGGAGCCGGGCCCGTGGACGACGCCAGCGGCCGAAGCTGGCAAACCCTTTCCGGCCCTGGCTTCACTCTCGAAACGCTCGATTCCGGCGCTTCCCGTTTCCTGCCGGAAATATCTCGCGCTCGCGCCGAAGCCTCGCGGCTTTCCGGTCTGAATGCGGCGGCTAGCTTCACGGTGCGCGCTTTTCCATCGACCTCTGCGTTCCGCAATGCGACCCTCGCGCCGGGATGGGTGGCCGCGTTCACCGAGGGGGATTGGATTGGCACGCAGCCGTTGTCGATCCTCTCCGCGCGCCACTTGCTCGAATCCACGCTGCGCCACGAGTTTCTGCACGCGCTCATCGAGCGCCACTCCAGCGCGCAAGCGCCGCTCTGGCTCCGCGAAGGCCTTGTCGAGCTCTGGGCCGATCCCGGCCAAGCCGCATCGGCTCTCGCCCGCCGCACGTCCGGCGAGCCGCTCGCATCCGTAGATTCCGCACTCGCCCACGCAGCTACCGAAACGCAATCAGCAGCCGCGCACCGCGACGCAGCCATTTATGCGGCGCAACTGCTGACGCGCTACGGCCGCGACCAAGTGCTCGCCTGGCTACGCTTAGGCGTTCCCGCCAGCGTCCTCGCTGCCCTTCGGTAACGGCCGGCCAGCAGTACCATCCGTGGGAGCACTATCGGGCACCGCCTCCGGAAGGATAGACCAGGACGTAGAAACCACCGTCTCGCTCGCCGCGGCCGCCCTATTCAATCCTAGCTTTGCGAAGCCGCCTTCTTGCGCGTCGATCGTACGCTGATTCAGGAGAATTGCGAACCACGCCACGAGTGTCAGCGCAGAGAACAGAAAGAGCGAGCTGCGAACAAGCCTTTCCAGCCAGAACTCCCAGTCGAACGGCCCGGAAGAGCTGACCGCAACCATCAAATTTGGCAGCGCTGAGCCAGCTAAGGCTGCCAAGACTGCCCCGAACCACCAGCGCCAATCGAACAAGACATTGAGCAGGTTTGGCCAGTCGAACCGAAAGCCGCAGGTACACGAAGCAATCGCGAAGGGGAACACAATGATGGGAAGCAGGATCCAGGTCGCGGCCCAATTTACGAGATCGGCGTGGATCAGGTCAATCGCGAAGATTCCTCCGAGAGTGACTGCGCCCCACGAGAGCAATGAAAGAACACCCCACACAAATCGCACGCGGCGGGTTGCGTCGTCCACCATGGCGCGACCGAACCCTGCGGCGAGGACGAGCGCCGCCACGAGCAGCACAAATGGCAAAACCGAAGAGACAGCAATATCCACGCCGCGCCCCAGGTTCTTTTGGCCGAGCAGATCGGTGAGAATTGACAGCAGCATGCACGCAATTAGCCCACCAGTCCATCGCCGACCGTTTCGTAATCGAATCAGGATTGGGTTCTCGTCGGTGGTTACGGCCTCGTAGCTGACCAGCATCGCCGACCACGCCAGCACCTTGTTCCATCCCGTCACTGCCAGCAAATAGGCTGCGGCAATCTTCAGCAGAACGTGCCAGATCTGCGCATGAACGGTTCCATGTGGCAACCCGGCGAACCACGTCTGCGGCCACGCCACGGCAATCAGCGCCCAGATCGCGACCACCGGCCACCAGTTCCACTTGCCCCAAACGCGCAGCCCGCGCCGCCACGGCATGCGCAGCAGTCCCCACGCCGCCGAACAGCAGCCAAGCGGAATCAGCAGTCCCGGAACCACGATCCAGCGCACAGTCCACAGCGCCCATTCCAGATCGCGATTGAGATGGTCAAAGCTGGCCCACGTGGCGCGTGCGTGCGGCCCGAACTTGGAGTTCAGATACGCGGCCCACTGGAACGTTTTCTCGCCCGCGCGATCCAACCCGATCCACGCAGCCCATCCAAGGGCGATCCAAATCACCAGCGTGAGCGCGCCCCAGAAGAGCCGCACGCGACGCGGTTCCCGCTCATCATCCTCGTCCGGATCGGCGGCATCGTCGGTTGTCTCCACCGGCTCCAGACGCAGCCATGCACGCAACGTTCCCGCCTGAAGCACGAGAAAGGCCAGCAAGATGAGTGCCGGCAAAACAAGCGTCAGCGCCACCTGCCAGCCGTATTTCTCCGGAATGCGGGTCCACAGCAATCCCAGCGCGATGAGCAGCGCGAGGCCGAAGAACTGCGCCACAAACCAACCCCATGCACGCCTGAGGCGCGCGATACCGTCCCTGATCAGGTCACCCCAGATTTCAAAGACTCTCATGGCAGCACCTCCAGCGAGGCCGGATCCGTTGTGGTTTGCGTGGCGGGCTGGTACATGGGACCGGCCGACGCGGGGCTGATGACGAACTTGCCCTCGTTGTCCATCTTGAGCAGGTAGACGTACTCGCGCCGCCCGCTGAAGTCAGTGTTGAAGAACGCGGCCCGGTCGTCGTGGAACTCCTCACGCGTGAAGTAGTCTGCCCACCACGACGGCTTCTGATTGATGGTGTAGAGCGCCGCGTTGGGCAGGAATTCGGTTCCGGCGGGAATGGGATCCTCGGCCAGCAGGTACTTCCAATCGGTGCCGCTCACCGCGAGTCGCACCGCGACAATGTCGCCGATGTGCACGGGGCCAGAGAGCGGCGAAAGGTCGTAAGTGATGGGATCGGTCGGCTTGTCCTGTCGCTTGGTCAGCACGAAGTAATCGCGGGTGATGTTCAGCGCCAGCTTGCCCTGCTGGTAGAGCCGCTTGTCTGTCGAGTACCACGCGCTCTCTGCCGACCAGTAGGTGATGCCGTTGCCCGTTTTGCGGATCGTGACCTGGCCGCCGCTGCCGGCCTGCGCGGTGGGAACGGTGATCTTCCACGGCAGCCCAAACGCATCGGCCGGCGCAAAGTAGCGCTTGCCTATGCTGGTTCCGTTCACCAGCACTTCCACGTCGCTTTCGTTCTGGGTCTCGCCGCTCAGTGCCAGGTAATCCGTCAGCCCGCCGATCACCATGGCGGTCTGTTTGGTCGTGTACCAGTAATCGCCGTCGCGATGCTGGGCGAGCCACACCGCGGCCTTCGGCAACAAGCCGCTCGATTTGTCTTCGCGCACCAGCAGCTTGAGCGCATAGGCCGTGGTTTCATCCGACGTGTCGTACCAGTACTCGAGCATGCCGTCGTACGTGCCTTCCCAATGCGCGTCGTGGTCGGTAACCTTGGCTTTCTTCTCCAGCAGTTGGGCGATCTCTTTCGCGCGAGCGTCCTTGACCGCGTCGAGAGCCAGTCCGATCAAAGCCAGCCCTTCATCGCTGACTTTGTCCCGGTCGCCCCACGTTTTTTCGAGCGCGTCGTTTCCCGCGCCGCCGGTGGTGGCGAGCGCATAGACCACGTAGGCGCGCAGATCCGGAATCATGTTTGGATATTTGCCCAGCGACGCCACAAGCCAGTCGCGGCCTTTCTGCAAACGGCTGTCGTCGATGACGTAGCCTGCGTCGCGCGCCTGCGCGAGCCCACTGACCACGTACGCGGTCATGAAGACGCGGCTGTCATCGTCCGGCCACCAGCCCCAGCCACCATCGTCGTGCTGGAAGCCGTTGAGCTTTTCGAGGCCGGCCTTCACCATGTCGTTCAGAGTCGCCCGATCAACGGGCGACTTGAGCTTGAGCTGGTCCAGCGTGTGGGCCATGATCACATCGGGCAGGAAGCTCGACATGGTTTGCTCCGTGCATCCCCACGGATAGCTGGCCAGGTAGTCGAGCGCATCGAAGACCGTTCCGGCCACGCTGGGCGCAACGGTCACGGTGAGCGAGCGCGTGCCCGCGTCAGAGTTTGCGGGATAGCTGAAGGACCACTGATTCTGGCCAGCACCGGAGAACACTACGCCCGACCCCGCGGCGCGCTGCTTGACGCCGAAGGGCAAGACGGGCAGCGTGATTTGCAGCGCATCGGACTCCTCATTGGTGAGAGCCTTCGCCGTCAGCACCGCGTTGCCGGTGACGCGCGCCTTCACGCGCCAATCCACATTCGCTTCGCCCTTTGCCGGCACGTTCACGGTTTGCTGCGATCTACTTAAAACATCTACGCCCTGCACATCGAGCGCGAAGGTTACGTTCTTTGCGGTCTCAAGATAGTTGTGGGCAATCACGCGCAAAACCGTCTCATCGCCCTGGCGGAAGAAGCGCGGCGCGGCCAGGCGCACAATCAAGTTCTTGCGCACCAGCACTCGCGTCACCACGCCGCCGGCCTTGCCATCGTCGGTCATGGCGCGGATAGTGGTGCGCCATGTGGTCAGCGCGTCCGGGAAGGCGAACGTCACCGTCGCGTGCCCATTCGGCCCCGTGCGCACATTCGGATTCCAATACGCCGTGTCCGGAAACGCCTTGCGCACCTTGGGCACCACCAGGTCCGACCCCGGCTTTACCTGCGCCATCCGCGGGTGATAGAGACCGGCGTTCAATTGCGCCAGCAGCGGGCTCTGCTTGCCTGCCTGCCCGCTGAAGAAAAAGTCGAACGAGCTCTGCGGCTGCAGGTAGACCTCACGTTTGGGATAGAAGGCGTTGACGATGTTGCCGGTGGTATCGGGCCGGACGGAGTAGAGCGCCTCATCCACTTCGCCGAAGCTCAGGTCCGCTTGCACCGGCTGGCCTTTCGAGTCCGCCGTGTACACGTCGAAGCTGCCCTGCTCGCCGGGCAGGTACTTGTCCTTGCTCGCGGTCGCAGTAACGGTCAGTGTGCGTTCCACCAGCGGCACATTCAGGCTCTTTTGCGCCGTCATTACCTGATCTTGGTGCACGGCGATGGCCGTCACCACCACGTTGGGCTGCGATTGCGATGTGATGGGCACATCGAAGGGCACGCTCTCGCCGGTTCCATGGAGCACGCGCCGCGACTGCACGCTGTCGCCTTCGACCGTCACCACCGACCACGATTCCTTGAGGCCTGTGACCAGCAACAAATGGGCGGTGTCGCCGACGGCATAGCTTTTCTTGTCGGTCACGATCTGCATTTGCGTGTTGGCGTTGTAGAACTCGCCCGCGCCGTTCCAGATCCACACCCAGGTGCGCCCCTCCACCACGCGCTGCTCCGGCGTAGTGGCGCTGGCTGTCACCTCAAAATCGCCGCTGCCGCTGACGGCCAGGTCCACCATCGCGGTTCCATCGGCGCCTGTGGTAGCATCCTGCGCGGCTGCCTGGTTCTCGCTGCGCTCGTGGGTCACGGAATCCCATTTGATGAGCGCCGCTGCCACGTGCACCTGCGTCTGCACAGGCTTGCCGTCGTAGTCCTGCGCGTGCACTTTCACTTTTACCGGCTGGCCGCCCTGGTAGACGTAACTCACCGGCTCAGCACTTACGCGGAACGACCCATACGTTGCCAACGTGGTTCCGTGCCCGCTCACCTCACGATCGGCCGCGTCGGTCACCCGCGCCTCAATGCGGTAATCCTGATCGTCGTGTTTGGGATCCACGCGCGTGGGGATATGCACGGTGAGGCGGCCGTTCGCGTCGAGAACGCCCTCGTGTTCCTGCTGCTCGTTCGCGCCCCATTCGGCGTCTTCGTCGGACGGCTGCGAGTCCGCGTCAGCGTCGGCTGAATCGCCGCTGCTCGCGTCTTCCTGGTCCTCATCCCACCACCAGTGCTCGGAGGTGTGCACCACGTATTTGACCTTGGCGCCCGCAACCGGCTCGCCAAAGAAGTAGCGCGCCTGAATGATTGCAGTAATTGAATTGCCTTCGAGCACACGCGGGGTTGCATTCACCGTCACCTGGTATTCCGGCTTCTTGTACTCCTCCACATAGAAACTACCGTTGCCCAGTTGTCCATTCAAATTGATAGAGTAGTAGCCGAGCGCCGCATCGTTCTCGAGAGTCAGATCGGCGGTAACGGTGCCGTGGGCGCTTACCGGCACATCCTGCTTCAGGACAGTCTTGTCGTCCGGGCCGGTCACCGTCAGGGTCACGGTTTTCCCATCCGGCAGGAGCAGCGTGTCGTTCTGCTCCTTGCGCAGAATTCCTTTGATGTGGACGGTGTGGCCGGGCCGATACACCGGGCGATCCGTGTACAGGAACGCGCGCTCGTTTTGCTGCGCGTTCTGGCCGAATCCGTAACCCCACGGCGTCACCAGCGCCGCATCGTCGCCATGACGCGCCAGGATCCAGACGTTATCGAGTTCCGGCGCGGTCTGCGTTGCCGCGGCTGCCCGCGGCGACAGGCTCAGGTCGGCCAGGCCATCGCCGTTCGTCTTGCCCGACGCCTGCAGCTTACCGTCCGCGTAGAGCGCCAGATCCGCATCCGCCACCGGCGCGCCGGTCTTGCGGTCAGCCACATACACGCTGGCGCCGCCGTTCCCGGTGTTCACGGTTCGTTCCACCAGCGCTATGCCGGTGACGATAGCGACGGTGTAGGCCTTGTAGGTCCCGTCGGTGGCTTCAATCAGGTAGACGCCCTGCTTCAGGCCGTCGATCGGCAACTGCTGCGTTTCGCTCACGATGGTGGGCGGCGTTTGCAGCCGCCAGCGCGCCACCAGTTGCGACGAATTCAGGATGGGCACCTGCGCAAATTGAGACGCGCCGATTACCCGGCTCTTCTTGCCGAGGCTCCCTTGCTGCTCGCGGAAGCTGTCCCGCGCCTGGTCGTTGAATTGGCCGCGGAAGAAATGCCGCATCTCCCACCAAAGGTGCGCCTTCCAGTCGTGGATTCGCTCCAGCCAGGTCTTCTGCTCAATTTGCTCGGCTGGAGACTCGTTGTGCTCGCCGAAGCTATGAATGTCTTTGAGACCGGCAAAGAACTTCACCGGGTCCTTGACCTCGTAGACGCGGAATTCGAACTCGGGCACGTTGCGGGCGAAGAGCTGGATCTTGACGCTTTCTCCGGGCGCGAAGGTACGCGAGGTGGAGAGCGAGAACGACCGCGGCGCGTCTTTGGCGGCCGCTGCGCCGGCAGACATCGCGAGCAACAGCGCCAGAAAAAGAAGAGGCCTAAAGGGTCCCGGCTTCAGCCCGTACCTCCGTGCATCCCAAATTTCTCGGGGCTTTAGCCCCCGAAGGACTCCACCTGCCACGTTCATTGGCTTCCTCGCAGAATGTTCCACCGATACACGCCCAGAAAATTCGGATTTCCGGCCACCGGCCGCCAGCGCGCATCCGGGTGATCCAACAACTCCGCAATCCGCACCCTACGCAGCTCGCCTGGTCTGCCATGATCCGGGCCCGTGTCATAAACCACTTGTTCGCCTGCAAGCACAATCATTGAGTGCCACGGCGACGACTGCCCGAATTGCCGCCAGAACAGCAGGTCCCCCGGCAGCGCCGCGCGCACATCGCGGCTCACCCGGTACGCGTTCCGCTCCACCAGCGTCCTGGCGTCGGCAAACTGGGCAAACGCGCCGTTGGCCGCATCCGCCGCTGCAAGCGGTCCTGGCGTTACCCGAAACAATCCCAGACCCAGCGGAGTGTCAGGGTAATGCCAGGCGCCGGTCTCGCCCGGCGGCGCCGCAACTTCCATCCCGGTCGCCGCAAACCATTGTCCATCGTGCCGCTTCAGCGCCTCGCGGTACGCGTAGCGCAGCAGGCTGGCGCAGTCCACAATCTCCCTGGGAACTTCGGCTCGCGGCCGCACTGCCTGGTACTCCGCGATGGCCGTGAACCAGCGCCGAAACGCGGCCTGCTCGGCTGGGTCCGTCAGACGCAGGAAATCCGGCGTACCATCGCCGAACCGGTCGGTCCAGGCCGGGGATTGCTGCCTCAACCCATGCGCAACCGCAAGCTTGGGGGGCAACAGAAGATGGCGCAGCCCGCGCTCAGCCGCTGGCAATGCCGCCAGCAGCGCAGCCATCGCCACTGCGCCCGCAACCAACCACAGCCTCTCGGCGCGCGGGCCGGCGCGTTCCCTCATCGGTATTTCCACAAACCGGCTGCCGTTCGTCACCGTGCGTCTCAGACAAGAATCGTACCCATCCTACCCCCTAATCGCGCGGTAAATTGTGCATCGCCATGAATAATCTTCGCCGCGCGTGCGCCGATCCCCCCACCCGGCAAACTGCATGCCTCCAAAGGCCATTTCCGCTATCCCCCAGAACTTTTTTCCATCTCATCCGTAATTCTCTGCATCCCCGCTCGTGTCTTCGTGCGGAATAGAGAGTAGAAGCGAAACTCATGGCCCATGATTGGCAACCGGATTTCGAATTTCTGGTGGACGAGCATCAGGCCATGGTGTATTCGCTCGCATTTCGTATGACCGGAGACCGCGGACTCGCCGAGGAGATTGCCCAGGACGTATTCCTGGAACTCGACCGGAGCCTGCCGCGAATCGAAGGTCCTGAGCACGCCTGTGCGTGGTTGCGGAGGGTGGCTATGAGCCGGTCCACTGACGCACTTCGCCGCCGGCGGGTGCGGGGAACAAATCTCTGGGTTGAGCTGGAAGAACAGCACGGCTTGGCAGCCGAGGAACGTGCTTCTCCCCTGGCCGCGCGCCTGGAGCGTCTGCTCACCACGCTTCCTGAAGCGCAGCGGTCGGCAATTATTCTGCGCTACCAGGAGGACATGTTGCCGGAAGAGATTGCCCTCACGCTCGAAACGCCGGTGGCTACGGTGAAAAGCCAGCTTCAGCGCGGGCTCAAGCTGCTGCGCGCCAAGGCAACCAGCCAGTTGAAGGAGTTTATTCGTGGAGCATGAACCGATGCACGGGATGGAAGACCAGTTCGAGCGGGAGCTGAAGGAGGCTTTCGAGCGCCGTCCGGCTCCGCCCGGGCTCAAGACCAGAATTATGGCGGCGCGCCGCGAACGCCGGCAGGTCACGCGGCATTCGCACTCGCTGCTGTGGATGCGGTTGGCCGCGATGTTGCTGATCGTCGCGATCATCGGCGGCGCAGTTCGCTGGGACTACGAGCGCATCCAGGAGCGCCGCCGCGGCGAGGCAGCCCGGCAGCAGGTGTTGACGGCCCTGCGCATCACCGGGCACGCGCTCCAACTGGTGCAGCAACGATTGTCGGCGCGGAACCGCGGAAACGGAGAGGAAGAAAGATGAATCGCAATAAGGTTGCAATGCGTATCGGTGCTCTGGCTTTGACGGTCTTTGGCTTGGCGCTTCTGGCCCGCGCCCAGGATGGCCTGCCGCTGCCCTCGCCCGTTGAGAAGGAACTGGCCGCGCGCGCCGTTGACGTCACGGAAGTGACGCTCGACAAGAACATGCTCGGCTTTGCGGCCAAGTTTCTGAACGACAAGGACGGCGATCAGTCCCACGTGCGCAACCTCATCTCCGGCCTCAAGGGAATCTACGTCCGCGAGTATGAATTCGATAAAGACGGCCAGTATTCCATGGACGATGTGGCCAAGCTGCGCTCCTACTTCGAGACCCCCGAGTGGTCGCCCATTGTTCGCGAGCGGGAGCGCAAATCCAACGAAACCACTGACGTGATGATGAAGTTGGTGAATGGCGAGCCGCAGGGCATCTTCGTACTGGAGGCCGAACCCAGGGAGCTGACCATCGTTCTCATCCTGGGTCCTGTCCACATGGAGGACCTGGGCGCCCTCAGCGGCCTCAGCGGCCTGGGCTCGCTCGGCGACATCGAGGGCACGCATCACTCGCCGCACGGAAACGACAAGAGCAAACCCGCGGACAAGAAGGGAGACGACCAATGAGGCGCTTTGTATTCTTCCTCATTTGCGCCGCTGCCCTTATCGTGCCGGTGGCCGTGCTGGCCTCCGGCGGCGAGGGCGGCTTTGACGGCGTGGTGCGCTCCATCGAGCACACCTACCACGTCCGCGCCACTCGCATGCCCTTCATGGGCCTGATCAGCTTTGTCTCGCGCAAGGCTACCGGCGACGGCGTCAGCAACCTGCACCTGGCGGAGTTCGACGATTTCACCGCATCGCTCGACGGCGAAGACCTGACCCGCATGGTGGAAGAAAAGCTCGGCCCCTCATGGGCGCACATGGTCCGCGAAACTAGCCGCGGCGGCCGCGAACAGACCCTCGTCTTCATGCGTCCCGAAGGCTCGCGCATGGGCCTCTTCGTTCTCGATTCCGACGGCCATGAACTCGATGTGGTGGAAGCTTCCGTCAATCCCGATCACTTGAATGCCACCATCGAGCAGTACAGTCACCACCACGACGGCCAGGACAACCAGGATCCCGACTGATGGCTAAGTTGGGAAGCCGAGCCCCCGATAACTCCACTAACTTCGTCTTCCGCCCCCGAACCACAAAGGTTACGCATCAAGCGCGCTATCGTTTCGGCATCGGCATCTCTCTAAAATCGTGGCAGCATGGCCACAGTTGCCACAATGCACAACCCTGGTTATCGCGGCCGGCTTGCGCCTTCGCCCACCGGTTACCTGCATGTGGGCCACGCGCGCACGTTCTGGACCGCCTGGCAGCGCGCGCGTGACGCCGGAGGCACCCTGGTGATGCGCATGGAGGACCTCGACCCCGAACGCAGCCGCACGCTGTTTGCCGAGGCCGCATGCGAGGACCTGCGCTGGCTCGGCGTCCGCTGGCAGGAGGGCCCCGATCGCGGCGGTCCCTTCGCGCCCTACCAGCAAAGCAAGCGCATGAACATTTACCTGAGCGCGTGGCGCAAGCTGTATCGCGGCGGATACTTGTTCCCCTGTAAATGTTCGCGCAAGGATCTTGAGGGTGCTTTGGGCGCACCTCACGAAATCAGCGCGGCCGGCGCTCGCGAGGGCGGCAAGCTGGACCCGCTCGATGACGAGCCCATTTATCCCGGCACCTGCCGCAGCCTGGGTTCTCGCGCCGCAACTTCCAGGCCCCAACCGGGACCGGGTACGACACGCCCAAAGGCATGAACTGGCGCTTCCGCGTGCCCGACGGCGAGGTCATCGAATTCGACGACGCCAACCTTGGCCGCCAGCGCTTCGTCGCCGGCGTGGACTTCGGCGACTTCGCCGTGTGGCGCCGCGACGGCACGCCCAGCTATCAGCTTGCCTGCGTTGCAGACGACGCCGCCATGCGCATCACGGAAGTGGTGCGCGGCGCTGACCTGCTGAAATCAACAGCGCGCCAGATCCTGCTCTATCGCGCGCTCGGCCTCACACCGCCCAAGTGGTTCCACTGCCGCCTGGTGCTGGACCAAAACGGACGCCGCCTGGCCAAGCGCCACGATGGGCTCAGCATCCGCACCCTTCGCCAGCGCGGGGTCACTCCCATGAACATCCTGGGCGCCGAATTGCCCTTGAGCGCGTGAAGAGCAGTGAAACAGTGAAGCAGTGAAGAAGTGAAGGGGCGAAACCCTGACCACTGAATCTGGGGCAGGAGCTTTGCGGGTTTTTCGGAAGCTGCTTTTCTTCACGGTTTCACTTGTTCACGCTTTCACTGCCTTGTTCACTCTTTCACCGGTTTCTCCCCTTGACATTCTACCTATTCCGGTCCTAATGTGTAGAACGTCTAGGAGAGAAGCACCCAACTATGTCTCCCATTGAGAAAACCGATCTGCTGCAAGGCACCCTCGACCTGCTCATCCTGAAGGTCGTCGCTTTCGGCCCCGTGCACGGCTACGGCATCGCCCAGCGCATTCGCCAAATCTCAAACGATGTCCTCCAGGTGCAACAGGGCTCGCTCTATCCTGCCCTGCATCGCCTGGAAAAACGCGGCTGGATCGCGGCCGGCTGGGGCGAATCGGAAAACGGCCGCCAGGCCCGCTTCTACAAGCTCTCCGCCAAGGGCCGCCGTCAGCTTGCCGCCGAAGAAAAGTCCTGGAACCGGCTCTCCGAAGCGGTTCAGCTCATCCTCGACACCGCGCGCTAGGAGATCGGCATGACTTTCTGGAGACACAAAACTCGCAGCCTTCCCGATCCCATCGATCGCGAGATCGCCGATCACATTGAGCGCATGGTCGCCGCCAACATCGCCCAGGGCATGAGCCCCGAAGAAGCCCGCCGGCGCGCACTCATTGACTTCGGGGGCCGCGAGCAGGTTCGCCAGCAAGTGCGGGAAGTTCATCTTTCCGCGCTCGCCGAAAGCCTTCGCTTCCACATCCGCGCGGCCCTGCGCTTCCTCCTGAAAGCACCTGGATTCTCCCTCGCCATCGTCCTCACCCTCGCGCTCGGCATCGGCGCCAATACCGCCGTCTTTTCCGCCATTGACGCTATCGTGCTGCGCCCGCTTCCGTTCCCGCACGGCAACGAGCTGGTCCGCATCTACCAGCACGACGCCAAGGGCCGCAACGCTAACGCGTTTGCAGCGCCGCAACGGCTGGAAGACTGGAACCGCATGGCCACGGCGCTCTCCGGCGTCACCGGCTACTACAAAGACGACCTCTCCGAGCTCTCCGGTCCGCTGCCGGAAAGAGTCACGGAGGCTCTAGTCGCGCCGCGCTTCCTTCAGGTTCTCGGTGTGGCGCCCATGCTCGGCCGCGACTTTGTTCCCGACGAGGAACGCTTCGGCGGCCCCGACGCCGTTCTCATCAGCTACGACTATTGGCAACAGAAGTTTCACGGCGATCCCAATGTGCTGAACAAAAAGCTCCATATCGGGCAGTATTTCTACTCGGTTGTCGGAGTGATGCCGCGCGGCTTCGACTATCCCGATAGCGACGTCGAGATCTGGGCGCCCAGCCCGCCGGACGCGCCCTATGCGCAACGGCGCGACGAAACCTGGTTCTCCGTCATCGGCCGCATGAAGCCCGGCGTCACCGTTTCGCAGGCCGCAGACGATCTCTCCACCGTGCAGGCGCGCCTGGGTAAACAGTTTCCCAAGCCCGACGCCGAACTCACCGTTGAAACCGTCTCGCTCAAGAGCACCATCGTCGGCGACTCGGCGCACTCGCTCTGGCTCCTCTACGGCTCTGTCTCGCTGCTGCTGCTCATCGCCTGCTCCAACATCGCCGCGCTCCTGCTTGCGCGCACTGCAGAGCGCGAACACGAGATTTCCATCCGCTATTCGCTGGGAGCATCCCGCCGCACCATTGTCCTTCAACTTCTTTCGGAGGTCCTCGGCCTCGCGTTCCTCGGAGCCGCTGCCGGGCTCTGCGTCGCGGCCGGCGCGGCGCATGCGTTCCACCTCCTCGCCGGACGCTTGCCCCGCGCGGAAGAAGTCTCTCTCAACTGGAGCATCGCCGGCTATTCGCTGGCTTGCGCCATGCTAACCACTCTGCTCTGCGGCCTATATCCCGCGATCAAAGGCACGCGCCGCGGCCTCGCCCAAAGCCTCGCCGCGGGCAGCCGTACCCAGGCATCTACGCGTCATCCCATGCAGTGGACGCTGGTCGGCGTGCAGGTCACGCTCGCAGTCACGCTGCTGGTCGGCGCGGGCTTGCTCCTGCGCTCGCTGGACGCCCTCGGCCACGTCGCGCCGGGATTCGATCCCACCCACGTGCTCACCCTCCAGGTCAGCGGCTCCTGGGGCGAAACCACGAACATGGCCGCCGTCAACAGCCGCATTAATCGCACGCTGGATGGCCTGCGCACGCTGCCCGGCGTGGAGGATGCGGCCACCGCCGCCATGCTGCCGGGAGTGCCTTCGCTGTATCAGATGGAATTCGCGATCGACGGAAAGCTCGACCCCAATCGCAGAATCCTTGCCGACACTCGCTCCGTATCCAACGGCTACTTCAACACCATGCATATTCCGCTTCTGGCCTGCGAACCGTGCAAGCGAGCCTCCACCACCAGCGATGTTGTGGTCAACCGCAGCTTCGCCAACCTTTATCTGGGTGGAACGGCGCCCATCGGCCACACTCTCAGTGACACCAGCGGCAGCTTGTACGGAGTTAACGGAATTGTTCGCGGCATTGTGGGCGATGCGCGCGAAGAGGGACTGAACGAGGCGCCGTCCCCTGCGTTGTATCTCTGCGCCAGCGCGCCCAATCCGTTCCCGAACTACCTCATCCGCACGCGCGGCAACCCCATGGAGATGGCCGACGCCATCCGCCGCCGCATTCACGAGCTGGAGCCCGCGCGCAGCGTTTACGCCATCATGCCCCTCGACCAGCACCTGAGTGACACCTTCATTGAGAATCGCCTGCGCACCATGCTGCTTTCGCTCTTCGCGCTCACTGCGGTATCGCGGGCCTGCATCGGCCTCTACGGAACGCTGAGTTATCTGGGCCGCATGCGCCAGCGCGAGGTGGGCGTGCGCCTCGCGTTGGGCGCTCCCCGGCAGCGCATCCTCGCCGGATTCCTCTTTCAGGGATTGCGCGTAGCCGCGCTCGGCTGCGCGGCGGGACTGGCGCTCAGTCTTCTCTTGAGCCGCTTCCTTCGAGGCATGCTCTATGGAATTTCGGCGCTCGACCCCGTCACCTACGCCGGGGTGCTGGCGCTGCTGCTGCTTGTCGCCGCACTGGCCTCGCTAGCCCCAGCTCTCCGCGCCGCGTTTCTGGAACCCGTGACGGTCCTCCGCGAAGAATAACCGTCAGTGATCGTCCCGCCGGCTAACTGATCACTTCCCACCGTTCCCTATGAACTACGAACTGTGAACTACGAACTCAAACCGGAATCGGATTCCTCTCCGGAGAATTCCTCTGCCACCAGTATGGATACGCCGGCGTGACCGCGCTGGCATCGTCCAGCTTCTTTACCTGCTCCGTACTCAAATTCCAGCCCACCGCACCCAGGTTCTGCTTGAGTTGCTCTTCGTTCCTCGCGCCCACAATCACTGAAGAAACGGTGGGCCGCTGCAGCAGCCAGTTCAGCGCGATTTGCGGAATCGTCTTACCCGTTTCCTTCGCCACTTCATCCAACGCGTCCACCACTTTGTACAGCAGCTCCTGGTCCACCGGCGGTCCGGCGGCTGCGGTCTGAGGCAGACGGCTCTCGGCGGGCATGGGCCGCCCGCGGCGAATCTTGCCGGTCAGCCGTCCCCATCCCAGCGGGCTCCAGATCAGCGCTCCGATGCGCTCTTCCTTGCCCAGCGCCATCAGCTCCCACTCGTACTCGCGGCCCACTAGCGAGTAGTAAACCTGGTGCGCGGCAAACCGCGGCCAGCCGTGTCGATCGGCCACCGCCAGCGACTTCATCAATTGCCAGCCGCTGAAGTTCGAGCACGCCGTGTAGCGCAGCTTGCCCTCCCGCACCAGCGTGTCCAGCGTCTGCTGCACTTCCTCAATCGGCGTCAGCGCGTCGAAGCCGTGCAAATGAAAGAGGTCGATATAGTCCGTCCCCAGCCGGCGCAGGCTGTCCTCCACGGCGCGCCGCAGATGCAGCCGCGATGATCCCATGTCGTTCGGCCCCGGCCCCGTCGGGAACCACGCCTTGGTCGAAATCAGCACCCGGTCGCGGCGTCCCTTCAGCGCTGCCCCCAGAATCTCCTCCGCGCGTCCGTCGGAGTAGCCATTGGCAGTGTCGAAAAGGTTGATGCCCGCGTCCACGCAAACATCCACCAGGCGGCGTCCTTCCTCTTCCTGAGTCGAACCCCAGGCGCGGAAGAACTCGTTGGCCCCGCCGAACGTCGCGGAACCGAAGCTGAGAGCGGAAACTTTGAGTCCACTACCGGGAAGCAGTCGATATTCCATGGCCTTAGGATGCGCGACCCGCGCCGGCGTTGCAATCGCTTGCAATCGGAGCAGGTTTTTTGAAAGGGCACGGATTTAAGAGCCTGCCCTGAGCGGAGCCGAAGGGTGCCGCTAAATGGCGCATAGTCTATCGGGCATCAGCCACTGACGGACGGGTCGCGCAAATTCTGCCCATCGAGGACCGACCTTCTTCCGCAGACTCTTTAGCCCTGCCGGGCACACCCAGCCCTCAAGCCGCTCTTAAACAACCAGCCCTTGACACCCCTAGCGATCTAGGGGTAGTGTGCTTTATACCAAGTTGTCTAGGGGTAAAGAATGGCGCGAACCGATTTTCAGGGAACCCTCGATCTGCTCGTCCTCAAAACCCTTGCTTCCACCGGCGCGTTGCACGGTTACGGCATCGTGGTCCACATCCAGCGCGTCTCCGCTGAGCTGCTGCGCGTGGAAGAAGGCTCACTCTACCCGGCGCTGCACCGCATGGAGCAGGGCGGCTGGATCAAGAGTGAGTGGGCACTGACCGAGACCAAACGCAAGGCCAAGTTCTACCGGCTGACCGATGCCGGCAAGCGCGAATTGGCCAAGGCCGAAGCCAGCTTCGATGAGCTGGTGAAAGGCGTGCGGGCGGTATTGCGCTACGCGTGAGCTCCGGCCAGGCCAAGGAGGCCGTTCGATGGCAATGACCCGCCGCATGATGAATCTCTTCCGCCGGGCGCGCGTAAACCGCGAAATCGAAGCCGAACTGCGAGCGCACATCGAGATGCGCACCGACGAGAATATCGCCGCGGGAATGACGCCGGAGCAGGCGCGCCGCCAAGCGCTCGTTCGCTTCGGAAATCCGGAGCTGATGAAAGAGCGAGTGGCGGCGCGCGACCTCAGCCTCGGCCTGGAGAACTGCTGGCGCGACCTGCGTTACGCCGCGCGGCAACTGCGCCAGTCACCGGGATTCACCATCACGGCGTTGCTCACGCTGGCCCTGGCGATCGGCGCCAACACGGCCACGTTCAGCCTCATGGACGCGGTGCTTTTGCGCTGGCTGCCCGTCGCTGATCCCCAGCACCTGCAGGTTCTTAGTTGGAGCGTGGCGAACTGGCGGGATTTCGATCCCATGACCAGCGGCTACTCCGACAACTCCTTCTCCTATCCGTTGCTGGAGCGGCTCAAGAACAGGCCGGAGGTGTTCTCGGCGGTCTTCGGGTTGGCTTCGCTGGGTTTCAAGCAAGGGGATGTGGCCGTCAATGTGAATGGAGATACCACGCCGGCGACGGGAACCATGGTGACGGACGGTTTTTTCCAGGGGCTCGGAGTGGGCGCCGCAGCCGGGCGGTTGTTGAGCGCCGGCGATATGCAGCTTTCGGCTCCGCGGGCGGTGGTAATCAGCTACGGGTTTTGGCAGCGGCGCTTTGCGGGGTCGCCTGCGGCCCTCGGAACGACGATTGAGATCAATAGCCGGCCCTATACCGTCGTTGGAATTGCGGCGCGAGGGTTTGCCGGTGTACATCCGGGTTGGCCGGACGATTTATGGATTCCGGTGGTGGACGATCCGGCGATCCGGCCCTGGCAAAGCAATCCGCCGTCAGGGGTAACGATGCTCGGCTCCCATCGCTGGTGGTGGCTTTCGATCATGGGGCGCCTGCGGCCGGGAGTGAGCCCGCGACAAGGCGAAGCGGCGCTTGAGCCGGAGTTTGTTCTGGAAGCCAATGCGGCGGCCCGCTCCGTTGGCGCGCAGCCGCGAATTCATTTGGTTGCGGCGGGTCGGGGGATGCAGTTCTCCGAAGAAGTGTATGCCAAGCCTGCCAAGATCCTGATGGGCCTGGTGGCGTTGATGCTGTTGGCGGCTTGCGCCAACCTGGCCACGCTGCTGCTTGCGCGTTCCGGAGTCCGGACGCGCGAGGTGGCCGTGAGGATTGCGCTGGGGGCCAGCCGCGGCCGCGTCCTGCGCCAGTTGCTCACAGAGAGCATACTGCTTTCGTTTGCGGGTGGCGGGCTGGGCGTGCTGGTGGCGATGGCCGGCACGCGTGCGTTAGCGGCGTTTCTCGGCATGGGCAACAATCCGCTCTCGCTCGACTTCTCGCCGGATCGAACCGTCCTGGCGTTTACTGCAGGGGCATCGATTTTGACCGCCATCCTGTTGGGATTGGCGCCGGCCATGCGCGGCGCGCGCGTGGAGGTGAACTCGACCCTGAAGGGCAGTTCTACCCAGTTCAGCGGACAAAACAGGCGATTCGCACTGAACAAGATGCTGGTGATTGCGCAGGCCGCCATCTCCACCTTCCTGCTAGTGGGCGCCGGCTTGTTCCTGCATTCGCTGGAGCGGCTGCGCGTGCAGGCGACGGGTTTTCACCCGGAGCGGCTGCTGGTGTTCCGGCTGGAGCCGACGCAGAACGGATACAAGCTGGATCAACTGCCGGCTCTATATCAGCAGATCGACGCACGGTTGAGGACGCTGCCCGGGGTGCAGTCGGCGACGGCGGCGTCATTGCGGCTGATCGACGGCTGGGTCAACGACTTCCCCATTACGGTTGAAGGCTATACGGCGCCGGACGGAAACGCCCCCGACGTTCTCAGCAACCTGGTGGGACCGCATTTTCTGGAAACCATGGGCATTCCGCTGCTGGCCGGGCGCGACTTCCGCGATACCGATACGCGGAGCGCTCCGAGGGCGGCGATTGTGAGCCGCTCGTTAGCGGAGAAGTATTTCGCCGGGCGGAATCCGATCGGGTCGCATATCAGCCATAAGTCGTGGTGGTCAACCAACGAGTCTGCCAACGAAACCGTGTCCTACGAGATCGTTGGGGTGTGCGGCGACGCTCGCTTCGCCAGCATGCGCAAGCCGCCGCAGCCAACCTGGTACGGCGTGTATACGCAATACGCCGATTTGAACCAGATCAAGACGATGAACTTCGCGGTACGCGCTGTGGGCGATCCGGGAACGGTCGGCCGCGAAGTGGAGAAAATGGTGCACGGCGTAGATTCGCGGCTGCTGATCTCCGATATGCGGACGCAAAGCGAGCAGATCGACGACTCGATTGCGCCGGACTGGATCTTCGCGGATCTGTCGGCGTTCTTTGGCGCGGTGGCCCTTCTGCTGGCCGCAATCGGGCTCTACGGCACGCTCTCTTTCAGCGTGACGCGGCGGACGCGCGAGTTGGGGACGCGCATGGCGCTGGGCGCGGCGCCCGGCCGCGTGCTGCGCATGGTGCTGGGGCAGGGTATCGCGCTGGCGGCTTGCGGAATTGTCGTTGGCCTGGCAGCAGCGGCCTTGTCCGGCCGCCTGGTGGAAAGCCTTCTTTACGGTGTGCACCCGCAGGACTGGGCCGCGTTCGCCGGCGCCGGATTTCTGCTTATGGCGGTGGCGCTATGTGCGGCCTGGCTGCCCGCCCACCGTGCTGCCTCCATCGAACCCACGCAAGCCCTTCGTACCGAGTAAACGGAACTAGACGCCGCCGCAAAGCAGCCTCTTCCGCCACTTACAATTGCCGCCCCAGCGCGTCCAACCACCACCCCCATCGCTCGGTTAGCCGCTTCGGGGCTGTGCCGGATACAATAATCCTTGGCTGCCACAAGCGGACATCCGGCGATTTTCTACCGATTTTGGAGCAGGTGCACGTGACGAGTTTCTTTTGCCGCGGATTGCGGTACTTCCCATTGGCGGCATTCACATTGGCGCTGGCCATCCCCGCTTCGGCTGCGGCCGCTCCCCAGGCTACCGAAACCATCCTGCGCACGCAGACGCTCGACCGCAACGGCAGCACCCAGGCCACGCTTTCCGTCGCCGTCTGCGGCGAGGACGGCCTTCCCGCTCAGGGCGCCGTAGTCATCGAGGACGGAGACCGCCAGCTTGCCGGCGCGGCCCTCAACACCGATGGCGAGGCTCAGATTGTCGTGGGATTGCTGCCAGGCCAGCACGCCCTGCGCGCGGTTTACATCGGCGATGCGGCGCACCAGGGCTCGCACTCTGACGTCGCGCCGGTAAGCGCAGCATCAGGCAGCGCGCCTGACTTTCAAATCTCGGTCAGCCCGGCAACCATCACCCTCACCGCCGGCCAATCGGGAACGGTCACGGCCTCCGTCACTCCCGTGAATGCAAGCGCCCTCACCGCGCCCATGTTCGTCACCCTGTCCTGCTCGGGAAACCCCGATCAGTCATCGTGTTCCTTCACGCCGGAAAACATTGAGATCCTGCCCAGCGCCACCAAGGCCATCACCAGCAATATGGTGATCACCACCCAGGCGCAGCCCACCCACTATGGCGGATCGTCGGCGGCTCATCCCCCCGCTCGTCCGGGATCGCGCCGCATCGCCCTGGCTGTGCTTCTTCCCGGCGCTTTCGGGCTCGTCGGGCTTGCGTTCTCTCGCCGTCGCTGGCTCAGCCGTCTTTCCCTGCTCGGCCTTCTCGCGCTGGTCACCTGCCTGGGAACCACCGCCTGCAACCCCCTCTATAACTACCAGAACCACGGCCCGCCTTATAACCTGCCCACGCCGTCCGGCACCTACACTTTGATTGTTGCCGCGCAATCCAGCAACGGCGTCACCGCCTCCACCCACTCCACCAAACTCGTGCTGACGGTGCAGTAATCGGGGCCTTTAAGATCCCTGAGCGTGCCTCTCAACCGGGCGTGGCTTCCTTCGTCCCTCTGTCCCTGCCTTTTTCAGCTCCTCCAATGCAGCTCCATCGCCCCATCCATCGGGTGCTTGCCCGCTCCCTCCAGCCGCGCCTGCTTCAGCGCGAAATACCACTTGGCCGGCTTGTCCGCATCGTCAATCAGCATCAGGCTGGGGTTGTGCCGTAGCCCCTCCGCCTGCTGGATCATCGTCACCTGGTCCTGGCGCACAAACTTCGCCCCAAAAAACTTCGCCACCGGCGTCACCAGCGGCACCCAATAGAAAACGTTCCACGCCGCAATCACGTCAATCCGGCACGTCGAGCTGGTCACCGGCGTCACCGTCGTCAGGCTTGAAAACCACTTCTCCCCGCACCGGATCGTCTCCGTCCTCCGGTTCGGCAGCATAAAGTCGATGGTCGTCTCCACCGGCTGCCCATACACGCCCAGCAGCTTGTAGGGCGCAGAGTTCCCGCTCGGCGCATGCGCGCTCATGCGGAACCCCTCGGCAATCGGCTCAAACTTCTTCGTCTTTTCGCGAATCGACGCCCGCGACCGCCACCACCACGCTTGGTGCACAAACGGCCCATGCGCCGGGTCCATCAGCCCGATAATCCCGTGATCCACATTGCACGGCAAATCCGCCTGGAGGTGCGCCGTGCGGAATCGCGGACCAAACTTCACGAGCTCCGGCACCGCCCGCGTCACCTCGTTCTTCCGTCCCGCGCCCGGCCCGGGGACAAACACCCAGGCATGCCCGTCGCGCTCCTCGCAGGGAAACGCGTTGGCATAGATCCGCGTAGCATCCAGCCGATCGTGCGAAGTCAGCGACGGGATCAGCTCGCACCGCCCGCTGCACGGCTCAAACTCCCACCCGTGATAGCGGCAGGTCACCCGCTCGCCGTCGAACCACCCATAGCTCAGCGGAATCCCCCGATGCGGGCAACTGTCGCGCATCGCAAACACGCGTCCATCCCCGCGCCGCCCCAGCACCAGCGGAATATCCAGCAGCATCGCGGTCGCCAGCTTGCCCTTGCGCAGCGTTTGAGTGCGCAGCGCCGGATACCAGTCGTCGTAGATCAGCGTAGCGGAAGGTCCCGCAATCGGCACCCCAGCCTCGGTAGTAGTCACAAACGGCATTTGGCCCCACGATAGCATCGTGGACGGCCGAGGTGTAAATCGGGGTATCGATATTTGTTGCCGATTCTGAACCGTTATCGAATAGACTCTGAATCACATTTAACGACGGGGGAGAGTGCCATGAAAAACAAGGCGGTTCTTCTCGCATGTTGCGCAATTCTGTCCAATTCCATGCTTGCGGCAGCGCAAGGCCCCGTGCCATTCAAAGCGATGATGCAGTCGGGAGGCACTCAGCAAGTGGCCGCTCCCATGCCCAACGGCGATAGCAGCCAAAGCCCGGCTGCCTCAACCAAGGCGAAACCTGCCGGTCGGCTCACTGCCAAAGGGAAGGGCATGATCATCGGGGGATTCGTCCTGGTGGCTGCGGGCGCGCTGGTGATTGGCGTCGACGCCGCTCTGGGCAGCGCCTGGGGAACAAAGGGCGATGGGGGAAAGACAGCGGCGGGCTATATTGGCGGGGCGGCAGCACTCGGCGGCGGAGTCACCCTGGTAATCTTCGGCGACCACAGCCGGTCAAAGTGACATAACTCAGCCCCCGAGACCTGCTGGGCGCAGCGCCGGATAACAGTCGTCGTAGATCAGGGAAGCGGAAGGCCCGCAATCGGCACCCCAGCCTCGGTAGTAGTAACAAACGGCATTTGGCACTCACCATAGCACTCCGGCCGGTCGCCATGCTAACGCCGTGGGTGCCCCATCCTAACCGCGCTTTTTGCGGTTAGGGTGGGATACCAGGATGCACCCGCCTTCGGTCCTGTCTTCCGATTGCGGGACCATCGCCTGCGTTGGCGCACCAGACACCGCCGGATGTCCCCAACCGGCGCGGAAAGCGCTACAATGGCGACGCGCCTTCGTACAGAAAGGGGAATTTTCACGTAATGCGAATCATTGCAATTCGCGTGCGCCCAGCCTGCATTGCATTTTCATGCCTCTACGCTCTCGTGGGGCTATTTGCATTTATTCAGTACTGTTTCCTTGAGCAGATGAAGCAGTTCACCCTTCCGGTGGGCATAATTGCGCCATTCGTGGGCTTCAACTTCAACCTGAATATTCCGAGATCCATGACAGCTTCGGCGCCTGCTGTCTTTGCAATTGCCGCGATGTTGGCCTACGCGGTCTCAGGTTGCATCACGGGGCTGGTTGGGACCTGTTTATTCAATTTCATTGCAGGCCTAATGGGCGGAATCGATGCGAGATTTGTGAAGACAACTGACCACTGATCACTGATCACTGACCACTGCGCTCGCAATCCGCACCAGCCTCTCCTCATCCACCCCCGTAGCAATCCCCTCCGCGCGCCAATGCCCCTCGCACCCCGGATAATCCAGCACCACGCACTGCGACGCGATCCCCCGCGCCCGCATCTCGTACCCGCCCGCCAAGATATTCATGAGGCACGCCACCGCCACCACGCCCACATCGTGCTCCCGTTCCCACCGCTCCAGCCACTTGCTAAATGACGACGCATGCGGCACCAGGTACACCGGCACGCCCCGCCGCGCCATTCTTCGCGTGATCCGGTTCACCGCGCACTCCTGGTCGCATCCCGTGCAGGTCATGTCCACGCCGACCACCTTGGCCTTGCACGCCGCGGCCTTGGCGCCCCGCATGCACGTCGGCAGCAGCACCGCCCTCCGCCCGGTCGCCTCGAACTGCCCGCGCAGTCCCTGGTTCATCAGCTCCGCTGCCACCATCGCCAGGTGATACTCCACCCGCCCGCGCCCGCAGAACAACTGGTCTTCTCGAATGCCCCGCCGCGCGTACTCGCCCGCCAGAAACCGCTCCACTCCCACGCTGTACCGCCCCAGCGCAACCAGCGCCTCCCGCTCGAACCACGCAAACAACTCCATCGCCGCCGCCACGCGCGCCCGCGCTTGGCTCCCCGGCAACGTCTTCAGGTAGCCGCGCCATTGAGCCAGCCGCGCCGCCTCCTGCCCGAACTCGCCGCTAGCCTGCATCCACGCTATCGTTCGCGGCAGCATCCGCAACGCCGCAGCCGAATCCAGCGGCCAACTGCCCTTGCCCGGCAAATACGGCGCGAACAACCGCGCCCTCAGCCCATCCGCCCGCGCCTTCCACCACGCCGAATAGCGCCGCGCCGCCAGCAGCACCCGCGCCGCCCACCTCACCGCCCATGGAGTCCGCTCGGCAGCTTCGCTGTAAACGCAAACGGCGAGCCCCAGCGTCAACAGCTCGGCAACGGTCTCGCCGCGGCTCCGCGCCGGCTCCTTCAAGTGAAGTTGTTTTTCGTATCCGTCCAGAAACGCCGCCGCCTGCGCCTCGGCCTCCGCTCTCAGCCGCAGCACAAACGCGCCCACATCGCTGCCATAGTGCGTCGCGTCCAGCATTGTGGTGCGCAGGTCGTAGATCAGATGCGCAGTATCCTTGCGCTCGCGTCCGCCTGCGTACCCTCCTGCCTTCGATCCTCCAGGACCGGCAGATTGCGGCGACCTTCCCGGTGCTCCCATCGCATAGCTCTTTCCGCGATTCCGCTTCCACCCGGGTTCCCTGCGGGACCAACACGCGATGATACGCCTTAACTATGAATCCAGTTCCCCGTTTGCCACAGCCGGGCCCTTGGGGGGCCGTACGCGGACCACTGAAAACTGTGAACTGTGAACTGTGAACTAAGAACTGCCTCACGCCAAGGGATAATTCTTGTCAAACGGGAAGATGCACTCGGCTTCGCTCGCCACCGGCTTCCCATCGATCGTCGCCGGATGGAACTTCCATGTCTTCACAATCTCCATCACCTTCGCGTCGAGCTCGTTCCCCAATCCCTTCACCAGCTTCTCGTCCAGCACTGCGCCGTCTGCGCTCAGCTTCACATCCACGATGACCTTCTGCTGTGTCTGGGGTAAAAGCGACCGGTCCGTCACCGCCGGCCGCGGGCTGAACACCGGAAACGCCGGCATCGCATCCTCATCGTCGTTCCCAACCCCGTGCTCCGCCATGCCCCGCCCATGCGAATCCCGCACCGGCGCATCCTTCCGTCCAGAGAGCTTGCCTGCCTGCACCTGCGGCGCCGGCGCCGTAATCTTCTTTCCCAGCGGAGTCTCGGGAGTCGCCTCCGCCTGCGGCCGTTCCGGCAGCATCAACCTTGCCCGCCGCGCCGCCCCGGCAACCTCAACCGCCGTCAACCAGCGTCCTTGTGCGGCCGGCTGCACCAACTTCACGCGCATCCAATGCGCAGAGGCCAGCAGTAGCGCCAGCACCACCCCATGCGCCGCCACCGACAGCCCCACCGCCCCGACTCCGCGCTTTCGCAAGCTTTTTCCGATCACGGCCCCGACCTCCAACCAACGTCTCATCGACACTTGCAATTCTGTGTCATCCCGAAGGGCCGCACGCTTGGGGCCCCATCGCGGCTTTTTGCGATGGGGAAAGCGGCCCGAGGGATCTGTGGTCCGGCCCCCGGTCTAGCCCGATCCATCGCGTTCCTGTGCGTAGCGAAGGACCCCGTTCACTGGGAAACCGGAATCCTCGCGCCACCACTCCGTTAGACTCCCTCACACCCTGGTCAGCTTCCCACCGCGCACTTCAAACCGCTCCCCGCGCCAAACAATCGTGTTGCCTGCAAACCCCGCCACCCACAATCCCATCGCCACCACGTCCCGCACCGGCAACAGCCAGAAATTGGCCAGCACCTGGGTGTCGCCCAGCACGTTCACGCCCGCCGCGCCGGCCAGCGCCAGCCGCAGGAAGAATGCCAGCGCCAGCAGCCACAGGCTCGCCAGGCTCACCCCGCTCGCCACCACATTCAGCGCCGCCCACACCAGGCCGAACGTGAACACAAGGCCCGCATATCCCCATGGCCGCGCATCCCGCACCGTCCGGTACCAGCGCAACTGGTGCTCCAGGAATCCCCGCCAACGGTATGCCGGCACGCTGGTCTCCACCACTTCCCGGCTCAGCGCCACCGCGTATCCCGCGCCGTACACCCGCACTCCCAGTTCGTAATCGTCCGCCAGGTGATCCTTCAGCGCCTCCAGGCCCCCCATAGCCGCCAATGCCTCCCGGCTCACCGCCAGCGTCGATCCCAGCCCGAACCGCAGCCCGCCCTCCAGCCACCTCGCCAGCAACACCGACGGAATAAAATCCGTCGCAATCCCCAGCGATTCCATCCGCGACCCCAAAGTCCCGTGCATCCGCCCGCGATAAAGCGCCGTAACCAACCCCACCGGCCGAGATCCCTTTGTCCCTTTGTCCCTTTGTCCCTGACCCTGAAATTCGGCGATGACCCGCTCCAAATAATGCGGCCCCACCGTGATGTCGGAATCATTGATCAGCAGGTACTCGTACCGCGCGTGCGGT
>CAVYSS010000032.1:0-50696 GCA_963771195.1 uncultured Acidobacteriota bacterium | reverse complement strand
CCGGCGTGCGGAATGTCATGCCCACCAGCACCGGTCCAAAAATCTCTTCCTGCACCACTGTGGCCGCCGGATGCACGTCCGTCAGCAGCGTAGGAGGGTAGAAACAGCCTTTCTCCGGCAGCGGATTCTTCGGCTGCCAGCACTGCGCGCCCTCGGCCACGCCCGCGTCCACCATTTTGCGGATGGTCTCCAACTGCACCGGCGAAACAATCGCGCCAATGTCGATCGCTTTATCGAGCGGCGGCCCCACGCGCAGCGTCTCCATGCGCGCGCGGACCTTGGCGTAGAGCGTCTCCGCCACGCGTTCCTGCACCAGCAGCCGCGAACCGGCGCAGCACACCTGTCCCTGGTTAAACCAGATGGCGTCCACCAGTCCCTCCACGGCTGAATCAAGATCGGCATCGTCGAAAACCACAAACGGCGACTTGCCGCCCAGCTCGAGCGAGAGCTTTTTCGTGGAATTTGCGGTTGCCTTGCGGATCACGCGCCCAATCTCCGTCGAGCCGGTAAAGGCAACCTTGTCGATACCGGGATGTTCCACCAGCGCCTGGCCGTTTTGGGCATTGCAGGTCAGCACGTTCAGCACGCCCGGCGGCAAACCGGCTTCCATGGCCAGCTCCGCAAATGCCAGCGCGGTCAGCGGCGTGTACTTGGCCGGTTTAATCACCACCGTATTGCCGGCCGCGAGCGCCGGCGCAACCTTCCACGCGAACATCAGCAGCGGAAAATTCCACGGAATAATCTGCCCCACAACCCCGCAAGCGGTATAGCCGGGAAACTCCGAATCGAGCAACTGCGCCCACCCTGCGTGATGGTAAAAATGGCGCGCCACCAGCGGAATATCGATATCGCGGCTCTCGCGGATGGGCTTGCCGTTGTCCATCGTCTCCAGCACCGCCAGCCGCCGCGAGTGCTTCTGCACCAGCCGCGCCAGCGCATAGAGGTAGCGCGCTCGTTCGTGTCCGCTCAGCGCCTGCCATGCCGGAAAAGCTCTCCGCGCCGCAGCCACGGCGGCATTCACATCGTCCTTGTTGCCCAGCGCAACCTCGGCAATCGCCTCGCCCGTCGATGGATCGCTGGTGGTCGTGTACTCGCCGCTCAGCGGCCGTGTCCACGCTCCTCCAATGAACTCCTCAAACCGGCGATGATGCCGCTCCAGCCATGACACCGCTTCCTTAGGATCTTCCGGCGCGGCGCCGTACTCCATGCTGTAGAACTTCTCGGCTATGCTCATCGCTTCTCCTTCTAATTGCGACCGCCAAAACGTACCGCCCGGCTCCACAACTTGCTGAACGACTCATCTAAAAGACAGTTTCGTAACAGCGCATAACTTCACAGCTTGGTGAAAAAACCGCTCGAAGGCAGCTTTGTAACAAGGGCACGGCTTTAGCCGGGCCGTAAACCGCTGAAAACGAATCGCTGGGCTTTAGCCCCTGCTCTGCTCGCAGCACAATTTGACTCGATCTGTGCCATTTTTCACCAATCTGTAAAGTCGTGCCGCCAGCCGCATAAACAAGGGACCCGGGCTTTAGCCCCTGAGGTTCTTCGCATCCACTTCACCGCTTCCGCGAGTTTTTCTGCATCCTGTTCGGTACCCGCTCCTCAAGCAACCGGGTGCCGATACGCCGCCGAATACCGTCCCGTCGCGTGATGCTCCAGTTGCCGCTCAATATCGCCCAGCATTCCGCTCGCGCCGATGCGAAACAGCGACGGCTCCAGCCACGGTCGCCCCAGCTCGTCTTTCATCATCGCCAGCCAGTCCAGCGACTGCTTCGCCGTGCGGATTCCGCCCGCGGGCTTGAAGCCGACCGCCATCCCCGTCCGCTCCGCGTACTCGCGGATCGCGCGCACCATCACCAGCGATACCGGCAGCGTCGCATTCACGCTCTCCTTGCCCGTCGACGTCTTGATAAAGTCCGCGCCCGCCATCATCGCCACCCAGCTGGCCCGCGCCACGTTGCGCAGCGTCATCAGGTCGCCCGTCCCCAGGATCGCTTTCATGTGCACCGGCCCGCAGGTCTCCTTGAACGCGGCCACCTCGTCGTACAAGGCCTGCCACTCGCCGTTGAAAACATGCGCGCGCGTAATCACAATGTCGATTTCCCCCGCGCCGGCCTCGATCGATCGCCGAATCTCCTCCACGCGTTCCGCCAGCGGAGACAAGCCCGCCGGAAATCCGGCCGACACAGCGGCCACGGGAATCCCCGACCCCTCCAGCGCCTTCACCGCCGTCTCCACAAACGTGTGATAAACGCACACCGCGCCGACTTTGAGGTTCAGTTCTTCAATGCCGAGGCTCTCCACCAGTTGCCGCTGCAGCGGGTTGCGCGCCTTCGCGCAAAGCCGTTTCACCCGCTCGGCAGAATCGTCTCCGCTCAGCGTGGTCAAATCCATGCAGGCGATGGCTCGCAGCAGCCACGCCGCCTGGTTCTCCTTCTTCACCGTCCGCCGCGCCGTATGAGTAGTAGCGCGTCGCTCCACGGCGCTGGTGTTCACCCGTACTTCTTCCACCCAGTCCAGATTCAGCGCCATGCGCCGGTTCGGTTCCAGCAACCGCCCGCGCAGAGTCACCGGCACAGGAGAGGTAGCCGCCATCGATATCGCCTGTTGAGGAGCCATAGAATCTCCCTCAAAGTAGAGTGAATAGTGTAAACAAATTCCAAATCTCGCGCCGCCCGCATCATCAACAAACGCCGTCATCCTGAGCGAGTCCGAAGGACGAGTCGAAGGACCTGCATTTCGCGCCGCCCTCCACCAACCCGCCGTCATCGGGAGCGAATCGCATCGCAACAAAAGGGCCCTTTTCCCTTTTCCCTTCTCCCTTTTCCCTTCTCCCTTTTCCCTGTTCCCTGCTTCTAAAGCACCCTCCGCAGCCAATGCCCGGTATGCGAGTGAAGATTCTCCGCAATTTCCTCCGGCGTGCCCTCGGCCACAATCCGTCCGCCGCCCTCGCCGCCCTCCGGTCCCAGATCGATCACCCAGTCCGCGCTCTTGATCACGTCCAGGTTGTGCTCGATCACCACTAGCGATCCGCCCCCGTCAATCAGCTTCTTGAACGCCGTCAGCAGCTTTGACACGTCGTCGAAGTGCAATCCCGTGGTCGGCTCGTCCAGGATGTAGAGCACCCGGCTGGCCTGGCTCGGCATGGCATTGGCGTTGGCGCTGCGCACCGCCGTCAAATGTGCCGCCAGCTTCACCCGCTGCGCCTCCCCGCCGCTCAGCGTGGTGGCCGATTGCCCCAGCCGCAGGTAATCCAGCCCCACCTCATCCAGAACTGCCAGCTTTTCCAGCAGCCGCTGATGCCCGGCAAAAAACCGCAGCGCCTCTTTCACCGTCATCTGCAGCACTTCGTGGATGTTCTTATTCTTGTAGTGCACCTCCAGGATCCGCGCCTGGTAGCGCGTACCCCCGCAGTCCTCGCAGGGCAGCTCCACATCCGCCAGGAACTGCATCTCTACCGTGACCGTCCCGTCCCCCTCGCAGGTGTTGCACCGCCCCCCCGGCACGTTAAAGCTGAAATGCCCCGGCGTAAGCCCCATCCGCTTCGCCTCCGCCTGCGAAGCAAATATCTCCCGCACCAAATCAAACCCCTTCAAATAAGTTATGGGGTTGGAGCGGGGCGTCCGCCCTATCGGGGTTTGGTCGACCAGGACTACGTTGTTGAGGCGTTCTACGCCGGTCAGGGACTTGAAGAGGCCGGTGGGGTCGGCGCCGTCGGACTGGCCGAGGGCCCTCGCCACGGCTCGGTAGAGGACCTGGTGGACCAGGGTGGATTTGCCGGAGCCGGAGACGCCGGTGATGGCTACCAGCATTCCCAAAGGAATCTCCACGTCGATTCCGTGCAGATTATTGGCAAATGCGCCCTTCAGGACCAACTTCTCGCGGCCCGGCTGACGCCGCCGGGTGGGCACCGGAATGCTGATCTGACCCGATAAGTACTTTCCTGTCAGCGAGTTGGGATTGGCCTCGATCTCCGCCAGAACGCCCTCGGCGAGCACTTTGCCGCCATGCTCGCCTGCGCCGGGCCCCAGGTCCAGCAGGTGATCGGCGGAGCGGAGAACGTCCGCATCGTGCTCGACTACGACGATGGTGTTGCCGAGGTCGCGCAAGTCTTTCAATATCTTGATGAGCCGGTCGGTGTCCCGCGAATGCAGGCCGATCGAGGGCTCGTCCAGTACATAGAGCGCGCCCACTAGCTGCGAACCAAGGGACGTGGCCAGTTGAATGCGCTGCGCCTCGCCGCCGGAGAGCGTGGAAGCGAGCCGATCCAGCGTCAGGTACTCTAACCCCACTGCATCGAGGAACTTAAGGCGCTGCTGGACCTCCTTGAGGATGTCGCCGGCAATCTCCTCCTGCATCGGGGACAGGGTTAAGCCGCCGAAAAACTCCTTGGCATGGCCGATGGACAGCGCCGTGGCCTGGCAGATGTTCAGCGCTCCGTAGTTCGGAGTCGTGATCCGGACGGCACGGGCCTCGGCACGGAGGCGCTGCCCGCGGCACTCCGGACACTCGGCGTAGCCGCGGTACTTCGAGAGCATTACACGCACGTGGAGCTTGTACTTTTTGCGCTCCATCTGGGTAAAGAAGCCCCAAACGCCCTCGAAACTGCCCTTGCCGCGCAGGACCGTCTCGCGCTGGTCCTCTTTCAACTCCCGCCAGGGCACATCGAGCGGCACGGCGAGCGCTGCCGCCTGCTTTTTGAGCTCGGTAAACCAGTTTCGGTATTTCGGCCGGTTCCAGGGATCGATGGCGCCGTCATTCAGGCTCAGGCCTTTGTCCGGAATGACGAGGTTGAGGTCGAAATCGACGGTATTTCCGAAGCCCTGACACCTTGGGCAGGCGCCGAAGGGGTTGTTGAAGCTGAACAGGCGGGGTTCCGGCTCGCGGCCGGGGCGATGGCAGCTCACGCACTCGAAGGCGGCGGAGAAGCGATGGCGGGCGCGGCCGGCGGCAGGCTCTTCGTCGCCGCGTGGGACTTCCTCGAAGATCACTTCGCCGGCCTCGCGGTAGGCGATTTCGGCCGAATCCACAATGCGGGCACGGTTTTCGGCATCCACAACAATCCGGTCCACCAGCACAAACACCGGCAGCGTGAAGTCGATCTCCAGCAGCGACTCCGGCGTGGAAAACTCGAAGATGCGCCCAAGCTGGTAAAGGCGGTTGAACCCGCCGGAGCGCAATTCGGCCAGCCGCGCCTTGAGCGCATCGGTCATGGGGGAATCGGCTTCGGCCTTGGCCGCGGCATTGGTGGCGGCCTTGGCGGCGGCTTTGGTCCGGCGCGCAGGCTTTTCCGGCTGCGCCGGCAGCAGGGCCTCGTGCTTTACCGGAAAGAGCACGTTGACCCGCGTACCCTGGCCCAGCGCCGCCACCGCCTCGGCAATCTCGTCAATCGAGTCGCGGCGGACCAGGCCGTCGCAGTAGGTGCAATGCACCGTGCCGCAGCGCGCGTAGAGCAGGCGCAGGTAGTCGTAGATCTCGGTGGCCGTGGCCACCGTGGAGCGGGGGTTGCGGGTGGTGTTTTTCTGCTTGATGGCGATGGCGGGGGCGAGGCCGTCGATCTCGTCCACGTCGGGTTTTTCAATGCGCTCGAGGAACTGGCGAGCGTAGGCCGAAAGCGACTCGACGTAGCGGCGTTGGCCCTCGGCATAGATGGTGTCAAAGGCGAGCGAGGATTTCCCCGAGCCGGAGACGCCACTGACCACGGTGAGCTTGCCGTGGGGAATCTCGCAGGAGATATTTTTGAGGTTGTGGGTGCGGGCGCCGCGGATCACGATCGCTTCATTGGCGGTCAGGGTGGAGGTTCGGTCTGGGGGGGCGAGGATCGCGTCGCTCACGGGGGAATCCGGTTGTGGGTATCGGCCGGCACGCGTGTGCGGGCCACAGGAGGGTCAGCGCATGGTGGGCCAGTATTGATTATAAGTGGTCAGTGGGTAGGGTCAGGATCATTGGCGCCCCCTTTACGAGCGCTTGCCAGTCATTTTGCTCTCATGGTCATTTTGAAGCCGGCAACGTTCCACGGCTCTGGATAGCGGTGGATCATACGATGGCAGTTCGCACACAATACGGCAAAGTCGGTTTTTGGATTTCGGCTAACCTTCTTCCCTTTTAATTCAGATACCGGTACAAGATGATGCGCTTCAATGTACAGGGAGTTTCCTATTCCTGGGTAGGTTTCGGGGAACGAGAAACCGCAGGCCTCACAGCCGAATCCATGCACTTCCTTAACCTTACTTGCAATTCGTGGGTTACGCTCAATCGCTCTGTGAAGGCGGAATGCAGTGTGATCTTCAATCAGCGCATTGTCCTGTTCTTCAGGTTCCAGCGTCGTTCCAAGTCCTGCCGCGGTTGAGGAGATAAGTAAATCGTACTTGCCTATCATCTTCGCGAGGTCAGCCACCAATGTCTCATTGCTCGGCAGACCGTCTGCGGGGTAGAAAAAGGCGACAATGTTTCCTTCCTCATAGTCGGCGGAGAAGCCTGATTTATTGGCAGGTCTCAGGTCTATTCCAGTAAGCATCCCCTCAATTTCGGCCTTCCCGAGCCGGCTACGAAAATCTGACGCCCTGCTCCTAAGTGCGTCCTTCCTGGCCGCTTTGTACTGCTCCCGAATATCGGTTACACCCTGGTTGAGACTCAGATACACGCCGCTGAAATCCTCCCGGAACAGGTAAACCGGATAGAAGCCCCGCTCCGGCGACTCGGTGATGATTGGATCGAGGACTACGCACCAAGGACAACTCGCCCACTGCCCCGCTCCCGAACTTCCCTTTACTAAGAAGTCATCGGCCCTTTCCGGGATTGAGTTTGCGATGGCCCATCGCACAGTTTCTGGAAGTTCCTGTCTCAAAAAGCCAGCGACCGGGTTGCCTTTGTAGGTAGTTGCCGTTGCGGCCTTGTATTCTTCGAGGACCAATGCGAGTGCTGTCCTTAACGGCATCTGGTGTTACCTCCCGAGGGCAGTTCAGGCGGCGATCGATTTCGCGCGGAACTCACCACAATTATGCGGTTCATTAGTTTAAAAACCGACGGGGAACATATCCGAGTACTTAAGGAACAAATTCTACGCGCACAAACGGCGCGAGAAGGATGGGGCGCCCAGGTGCGTGGTGGTGCAGGGCTGCGGGGCTCCTCCCGCCCAAGCGGAGCTTGGACAGGGCACCCGCTCGTTTTGGGTGGGGCTTGCATTGCGGGAGCCGGGGTGGCGATTGGAAGTTCCGGAAATGCCCGCGGCTAAAGCCGGTGAGAACTGGCTGCTGTTCCGGGGCCTGAGGGCCCCGGCTCCTTCCGAATTGCGGGTTCTGTCGCCCCTACGGGGCTCATCGATTCTATTTGGGCGCTTTTCCCCGGGTGACGTCCGCCGTCCGCCGCGGCGGACGACGGACTCTGCCCGGGGCTATTCTCGCGGCATCCCTACGGGATGCTGTTTGCCGCTGCGCGGACCTGGCCGGGGATGCTGCGGAGATGACAGAAAGAAAGGCAAGGGCAAAAGCAAAAGCAACGGCAAAAGCAGGTCCCCTTCGGCTTCGCTCAGGGCAGGCTTTCGACTGCGCAGCGCGATGAAACCGCGCTGCTCCGCTCAGGATGACAGCGGGTTTGAGGGCGCGGCGATTCCGGGGCCTGAAAGGCCCCGGCTGCTTCCGAATTGCGGGTTCGGTCGCCCCTACGGGGCTTGTCGATTCTATTGGGGCGCTTTCCCCGGGTGACGTCCGCCGTCCGCGGCGGCGGACGACGGACTCTACCCGGGGCTATTCTCGCGGCATCCCTACGGGATGCTGTTTGCCGCTGCGCGGATCTGGTCAGGGATGCGGGTTTAAGGTGGGGCGTTCTTGTTTCCCGGGTCCCGCCGCCGCCAAAATTCTCCGATATGCCGCGCGGCTAGGCTGCGGCCCATTCTGGAAACAGCAGCACTTTTGCCGTGGAGACCGTTTCCGGCCGGTCAAACACCCTTGCCAGCCCCAACAGGGCTTTCGACGCGCACGCGGGGCAATATGTCGAATCGTTGCCCACTGCATTGCAATCCTGGCAAAGGTACGCCTGGTTGAGCGGAATGTAATTCAGCCTGGCTCGGTTCATAGTCGTCCTCCCCCTTTTCCGGCGCACCCGTTTTCGCTCTCCCCTTGGTGTGGAAGTCACGGTCTGATGGTCATTTGGAGAAGATGGTGGGACCCTGGTTGTCATACTTCTTCACAGTCTTGGTAGATTTCCCGGCTGCATCGTTTGCCACATTCTCGATTCTCTTCTTCTCGGCGGCGTTCTCTGTTGTTACTTCTTCCGGCTTCGCGGTTTCGGTTTGTTCAAACTGCTCAGACATGGTGATCCTCCTTTTCTCATATTGCGCTTTCTGGAGGCGAGCGGCTGAGCAAAATTGCTCGCGCGCGCCAGTTACGGATGGGCACGCGAATCCATATCCGCGTGCCTCTGCGCTCTGGAACTGGTTGCATAGATGATCGCGAATCCTGAAGGAACGTCCCTCAGGGGCTAAAGCCCGCAGTTTTATTGGTCTTTTGCGGCACGACTAAAGTCGTGCCCTTTTAAAGCCCATTTATGCAGCCAATTCTAGTGAAACGCGCCCAGCAGATAGCACACCAGCACGATCACGAGGACGGAGCCCAGCCCGATGCCTCCACCGCCGCGCATGCCCCAACGGCCATAACCGTAGTAGCCTCCACCCAAACCAAACACCAGTAACAGCACAATGATCAGTATCAGCATTTCTCTACTCCTTCTGATTCCGGAACAAATGGCGGGCGACAGGCCTGTGTTCCTGTTGCCTAATCTCTGCTCCCTGTTCCCTGTTCCCTGTTTCTAGGCCACGCTTCTCACGGCCAATGTGTCCACCTGCACCAGTTCGTCAAACAGCGAACGGTACTGGATCAATGCGGCGCGCAGTTCTTCGGTGGTTGTCTCGCCCCGGCCCGCCCGTATGGCAGTGCGGTGCGCGGTGCGGTAGTACTCCACTAGCTGCGGATGGTTGACGGAAATGTCCGCGGCGCGCTGATCGAACTCCGCCGGCGGATAACCCCGCGCCAGCAGCAGGGCGGAGATCAGCTCATCGGCCTCAGTCAACGCACCCTTGGGATGATCGAGAAAACGCGATTGCACCGCCTGCCAGTCGGCGATGAATCGCTCCCGCTCCGTAGCCCCGAGCTGGCGGATCTTCATTGCTTCCACTCTCGTTTCGCGATCCTCAAGCTTGACTTCGGCCTTGCTCTTCGATCCGTGTGTTGTTATCGCCCGGGCATATTCCGGCCCAAAGCGGTCGCGCAAGCCTGCGGTTCTGTTCTTGCGTCCGCGCAGGATGAAAAACACGCTGACAAGGATAATCAGCGCCACTGCAATTTCGGCGGCGATCAGCCACGTATTCGTCCAATCAATTTTCGTCCAGTCAATTCCCATTTCACTCTCCGGGCATCGGCTGCCGGCAACGGCGTGCGCGCGGAGCAGCCTGGGGAAGCCGCCGCGCCCTGTGCAGGACAGGATGCCTAGTGAGTATGAAACTTCGAGAGTCCCCAATGCTGATCAGAAATGCTCAGTCGCCAGCAAAGGCGGATTCCCAGCGGCGGCGGGGAATGACAGGGAGAAAAGCAAGGGCAGCTGCAGATCCTTCGCTCCGCTCAGGAGATTTCCTGCGGGGAATGACGGAAAGAAATACAAAAACAAAAGCGGCTTCCGGGTGCCGGCCCCGTGAAAGGCGTCCGGCTGATGAGGGTGCTGGTTCGCGGAAATGCCCGCGGCTGAAGCCGGTGGAATTTAGCAGCAATTCCGGGGCCTGAAGGCCCCGGCTCCCTCCGAATTGCGGGTTCCGTCGCCCCTACGGGGCTCTTGGATTTTATTTGGGCGCTGTTCCCCGGGTGGCGTCCGCCGTCCGCCGCGGCGGACGACGGACTCTACCCGGGGCTATTCTCGCGGCATCCCTACGGGATGCTTTTTGCCGCTGCGCGCGAGCTCTGGAGGACGGCCTGGTTGCTGGTTCAGGCGGCGTGCCAGTCCTGTATCGGTGGTCACAGCGCGCGGGGCCTGAGTTTGCGTAAGGTGGCACTGTTAGTCGTATTGCGCCCGCACCTTGTGCGGGCGTTGGTGTTTATGGGGAAAAGAGGGGGAACTTGGGATGAATCACAAGACGAAACTTACGAAGAACATCAAGGGGTCGCAGGCTAGCGTGTGGTCGCTGGAGCGGATGATGGACGGGCTGCACCAGCGGGTGGAGCGCGAACTGCGGGTGGCGCGGGAGACGGTGGGGCACAATCCTACGCTGGGAGAAGCGAGCCAGCGGGTGTGGATACGGCTGTTCGACACGTACCTGCCGGAGCGGTACCGGGCGCGGACGGCGGTGGTGATGGACAGCGAAGGCGGGTTCAGCGACCAGATCGACGTGGTGATTTTCGACCGGCAGTACTCGCCGCTGCTGTTTGAGTTTGAAGGCGCGGTGGTGGTTCCGGTGGAGGCGGTGTACGCGGTGTTCGAGAGCAAGCAGGAGCTGCTGGGGCATTTTGTGGAGTACGCGCAGAAGAAGGTGGCGAGCGTGCGGAAGCTGAAGCGGACGAGCGTGACGATTCCTACGATCAACGGGTCGTTCAAGAAGGAGCCGCAGTGGATTCTGGGCGGATTTCTGGCGCTGGAGGCGGCGTACCGGAAGTCGCTGGAAGGAGCGCTGGTGGAGCATTTGAAGGCGGATCAGGGGGAAGGGCGGCTGGATTTGGGGTGCGTGGCGTCGCTGGGGACGTTTGGGTGCGGGGGCGCGAGCTCAACGGAGGCGCGATTCGACACCAAGGCGGCCACCAGCTTTCTGTTTGAGCTGATGGCGCGGCTGCAGGGGTGCGGGACGGCGCCGGCGATCAGCTTCCGTGCGTATGCGAAGTGGCTGGAGCCGAAAAGAGCGGCGGCGTGAATCGCGGCTGAAAAAAAGGGAGACAATAATTGCTGGCGGTTCGGAAGTAAGGACCGGTGGGGATGAGTTTTCCTTGGTGAATGAATCGCACGAGACCGGCAGAACACGAATGCGACTGGCGATTCGCGTGGGGCTGGTGGTGGTTTGCGCGGCGCTGCTGGTGGTGGCGGGGAGCGTCTCGATGCGGCGGCCGTTGCGGCCGTATCCTGCGCCGGATTTTACGTTGCGGGATTTGCGGGGCGAGCCGGTGCGGCTGTCGGATTTCAAGGGGAAGGCGGTGGTGCTGAATTTCTGGGCGACGTGGTGCGCGCCGTGCCGGGTGGAGATTCCGTGGTTTGTGGAGTGGGAAAAGGAATACGGGGCGCGGGGACTGGTGGTCATCGGCGTGGACATGGACGAGGGCGGAGCGGCGGCGATTGAGCCGTTTGTGAGGAAAGAGGGGATGGATTATCCGGTGCTGGTGGACGATGGCCGCGCCAGCGCCGCGTACGGAGCCGGGGAAGTGCTGCCGACTACGTACTACATTGGGCGGGATGGAAGGGTGGTTGCGTACGTGAGGGGATTGGCCAGCAAGGGCGAGGTGGAACGCGATATTGAGGAGATTCTGGCGCGGCCATGACGGCGACGGGCGGGGATGGACGGACCGCTGGATTGGCCCGGCTATCGGGGAACGGCGGCATCATTCTCGACGGGGGGTTGGCTTTCCGAGCTTTCGGCGGCAACCGTTACCGCGATGGCGGTTACTCCTCCAGAGGCCGGTAGATCGATGCGGATGCCGAATGCGTCCAGGGTGTCCTTGAGCGTGATGACACCTTGCAGATGGTTGACATCGCCGCGGCCGACTACGGGGAGAACATCGACATGGGCTGCACCCATGTGCGCCAATGCCTGATCGAGCCCCTGGTCGGCGTGGGCGTGGGGAAAGGGACTCGCGTCCAGGAGGGCGGCCAGAGGCTTGGAGCTGTCGCCCTGGGCGCAGGCGCGTTCGAGCGCGGCGAGGCTTACCACGCCAACCACGTCGCGCCCCTCAATAACCGGCCAGGCGTGCAACGCGCTCAACCGCACGCGCTCCAGAGCGCCGGCGGCCGACAGGTGCGCGGGCAGGAGCTCGGGGGCCACGGTCATGGCCCGGCCCACCATAAACTGGCCCCGCTCCTTGCGCGTTTCCAGGGTTGGGAGATGGATTCCGTCCTGGGTGGCGAGGGCAATGTAGATGGGATCGCGCTGCAGCCGCGAGGAGATGAAGAAGCTGACCAGATTGGCGATCATCAAGGGGACAATTACGGTGTAGTCCCGCGTGGTTTCCAGAATCATGATGACTGAAGTCATGGGAGCGCGCACAATGCCGGCGAACAGGGCGCCCATTCCTACCAGGGCGTAGGCGCCCGGATTGGCGGTATAGGCGGGCAGCCAATGGTGGGCCACGCTGCCCACCGCGCCCCCCAGCATGGCGCCGAGATACAAGCTGGGACCAAAGATGCCGCCGGCGTTTCCGGAGCCGTAGCTGACGGTGGTTCCCAGCAGCTTGAGCACCACTAAGAGGACCATGAGCTTGAGAGGCAAAGAGGAGTTCAACGCCTGTCCCACATACCCGTAGCCCACCCCGAGGACCTGAGGCGCCCACCAGCCCATCAATCCCACGCACAAGCCGCCGGCCACGGGCTGGAACCACAGCGTTTTTCGGGGAAAGTGGAGGAACATTTTGCGAATGCGGAGAAGGAGCCTGGTGAAGGCCACGGAGACCAGGCCGCCGGCAATGCCGAGCACCGCGTAGACGGCGAATTCCAAGGGATGGACGAGGCGATACTGGGGCACGCTGAACAAGGGGTTATTGCCCAGGATGAGGCGCAGCACGACCCAGGAGGACGCGGAGGCCAGCACCACCGGGCCCAGCACGGGAGCGTGCAGATCGCCCATCACCTCTTCCAGGGCAAACAGCACCGCGGCGAGGGGAGTGTTGAAGGCGGCCGCAATGGCCGCCGCGGCTCCAGCCGGGATGAGTTGCTTTACTTTTTCCTGGCTGAGCCCGAGCCGCCTGCCCAGCACCGATGCAATGCCGGCGCCGACCTGGACGGCGGGACCCTCGCGGCCGAGGGGAATGCCGCTGGCCAGGGTAACGGAAGTGCAGAAGAATTTGCCCAGGACTGTGGCCAGGGTGATGACGCCGCCACGGGCAAACAGGGCGGCCTTGGTTTGGGGCACGCCGCTTCCGCGGGCATCGGGGAAGTAGCGATAAAGGAGATAGCCGATACCGAGCGAGCCTGCAACTGGAATGAACACCCGACGCCATGCCGCGCTGCCCACCGGATACATGCGCATTCCCAGGCGCTCCGTGAGGACAATGAAGGCGACCACGGCGAGGCCCGTCAGGGCGCCGATGGCGAGCGAAAGGAGAAGCAGGATCTGGTCCTCGCGCTCCTCACCTTCAAAGGCCTGAAAGCGATGCAGAATGCCCCATAGGCCCCGAGGGGTGCTTGCAGAGACCGGAGCTAGCGGCGGCAATGTTCCACTCCAAGGCAACTTCCCGGCGCTCCCAGGCAAGTCATTCGCCCACCGTCAGTACAGGACACCGGGCTTGACAGATCACGTCGTGAAACGTGGCATGGGGAAGATGGGTAAAGGCGCGGGCGAACTGGGTATGATGCGATCCCATTACGATCAAGTCGGCGCGTTGGCTTTCGGCGACCTTCAGGATCTGGTCCCACGGCGCGCCCGCGGCAACCAAGAACTCGGTTTGGACGGAAGCGGCAATATGGGGTGAGAGAAGCTGCGCCAAGCCTGAGGGAGTCATCTCGCCCTGAGGTTGAAACTGCTTCGATTGAACGTCTGCGGGTAGTTTCCCGACATGCAGCAGGGCCAGGTGTGCTTTGTCCGTATCCGCCAGCCATGCGGCGTATGCCAAGGCCCGGGCGGGGTAGTGGGCCAAATTGGTGACATAGAGGATTCGTTTCAGAGAAGGCTCCCGGCCGATCCATGGAGCAGCCCGGGGGCCGACGGTCAACACGGGACATGGCGCCGAGTTGGCCAACGCCTCCGCCACGGAACCGAACAGGATTTTCTTCATCCCGCAGCGGCCATGAGTGCCGGTGACAATGAGGCCCACTTCAAGCCGGTCGATGAGGTTGAGAAGGACCTCAGCGGCAATGCCCTCTTTGACAAACTCGCGATGCCGGACGCCCTCAAGGAGCGCCAGGCCGGCAAAATCCGCCATCTTCCGTTCCGCGGAGTGCCGGTAATAGAAGGGGTCGGGAGGCTGAACGTAATCCGTTATGGCTTCGGGGACGACCGTTACTGCATAGAGCGTGGTGTCGTGGCGGCGGGCCAGCGCGGCGGCGTAAACCAGGGCTGCGTCAGAGCAGGAAGAGAAATCGGTCGGGAAGAGGATATTCCGCAGTGAAATCGCGGGCGCTGCTGCCGGAGTGGACATGGAACGCCTCCGAGGGGAGGGTGGCCCCGCGGGCCGTATGCTGACGCCGGTGCTTCCTGGTGCATCCTCGACTGCCGGATGCAGGCGGGAAACGGGCCTGGCAAAGAGTCACGCGCCCCGTGGTCTTTGAATCAAAACGGATGAGCGCTGCCCATCCATCGCTGGGCCACAATTCTGGTTTTGTGATAATACCGCAGGCTGTGATGGCAGTCACGTCGAATTTCGCGGCGTGTTTCCGCTTGCAGCGGTTTCGCGGCTAAAACCTGTGAGGGCGGAGTTGGAAATCCCCTAACCAACCAATATGTAAAACGCGCGTAATCGGTGGACAACCGACGATTTTAGTGGCGTGGATTTCCGGCAATAAAGCGGTTGACGCAAATGTCAGCAGAAAATGGCCGGGTTCCATGGGGTTTCTGCCGAAATATTTGCTTTGGGTTCTTTTTGTGCTAGTTTTCGCAGAAGTTTCCAAAGGTCTGTTCAAAGGAGCCACTGATGGGCGGTTGAGTACAGGAAAAGGTGCTCCCCAGCCCAATTCCTTGGCTGTTAGTGACCAGGCGGTAGCTTTTACAGGTCGCGTGCCTTTTCCCTTGTTCGTCAAAATAATAAACACACACTGGATAGTAGAGTTGAAAGAGGGCGTCTTTGGGGACATCAATCTTCTCGGGATTTTGGCCAGCAGGCGTCTCGGGTTCTTTCTGAGGTCCTCCAAGGGTGATGCTTATGCTGTTAGTCTTAATCAGACTTTGTGCCTCCATGGCCTGTACCATTTCCAACCGGATTTCTTGTCCTGCTTCAACCGGAAACATTTTCATCTTAGGAGAGGCTTTTGCCTGACATGTACTGTCGGAAATTTCTGGAATTTCATCAATGGACGCCGAGCCCGTTTTCTTTTCTGGGACAAGTTTAAAAGGGAGTCCGCCGATGAAAGCATTGACAGCGTCTCCCTTTCCGGTGTTTTTCATCCAAATGTGCATCGCTCCCGTATGGACATAAATCGCCCTCTCGGTGATTTCGCAATTAATTACTCCAAGAAGTTCTGGGTCTCTGCTGAATATCACTCGCGGTCTGTGTTCAGCGTTGAAGTTCCACATGGTTTGGAGGTTTTGCCAAACATAGTTGGACAGAATCAAGAAGCCAATCAGACCGCCTTTGCCTTCGAAAATCCATTTAGTTCTTTTTGCAGAATTGGCGTGCTGCCAATTCTGCTTAAGGGTCCACTTCTTGCCCTTAGCCTTAGCGGTCTGTTTCTTGGCTTTTTGGGGTGCTTTGGTGCTGGTGTTTGCTTGGATACTGGCACTACCGTCCGAAGGTTTTGTGCCTACGTCGCCGTCGCCGTTATTGGAGCAGCCATTTTCCATGTAGGGTTATTATGTCTCTTGAGGTAAAGGTTGAAGCACGAATATATCGATGGGCCGAAAGCTGGCGAGAACTTTCATGGCTTCCCGAATCCGGTGGAGCATGAACCATGCCGAGTTCTGGCGGATTCCAAGGTTCTTGGCAGGTCCTTCGACTTCGCGGCGCAAAGAGCGCGCCGCTTCGTTCAGGATGATGGGTTTTAGTGGTGGACGCTGGCGGAGTTGGCGGATGCAAGACCACCATCCGGAATCTCGTTAGGCAACACTCGCCCTGCACGCGCAGTTCATAATGGACTCATAAAAGAGCCGCGCCGCGCGCATTCGCGTCTCGCCTGCAAGTTTTTGCCGTCCTCCAGGCCAACCGGCCTTCTGCCTTGAATCAAAAAATCCCCTTGAATAGAGCAAAAACCCATGGATTTGTGGACCGAATTTGAAGGCGTAACCATCGATAGCTCCTACTCCCTGAACAGGCTGTTGCAGACCGAAGGACGCAGCGCGTTTTTTTCCACGTTGAACGCGAACGGCGACGCGGTTCTGATCCGCATCATCGAGTGCCACTTTGACGAGGACGAGATCCAGGCGCGATGGCGGGGCGTGGAGATGCTGGGTCATCCGGCGTTTTTGCGCATCGACCGCTTTGGGCAGTTCCTGATTGAGGAGGATGGGATCACGGCGGTGTACGCGGTGTTTGAGCGCGTGGATGAGAACCTGGCCCACGTGCTGGAGCGGGGGCGGCTGAGCGCAGCCGAGGCAACCCAGATCGGGCGCAGCGTGGCATCCGCGCTGGAGACGCTGCACGCCAACGGGTTTGTGCACGAACACGTGGAGGCGCGCAACATTTACGCCGTGGGGCAAACGGTGAAGATGCGCAGCGACTGCGTCCGCGAGACTCCTGAAGGCGAGGCTGGAGTTGAGGCCAGGCGGCGCGACGTGCAGGATGTGGCCGTGCTGCTGAAGCAGGTTCTGCAAGGGATGGGAGGCGCGGGAAACGGCCGGACGGCGCTGCCGGCGCCGTTCGAAGAGATTGTGCGCAACGGGATGAACGGGGAGTGGGGGCTGGCTGAGATTCAGCGAGCGCTGACGCCATGTGCGGGGGAGAAGAACGGGCGCGAGAAGAGGAAGGCGGCGGAGCCGGCCGGGATGCGCGAGGCCGCGGCTGCGCCCAAACCGAGCGCGGCGGTGCTGAACGCAGCGGCGGATTCGACGGGCGGGACGGTGACGGCGCGCGGCGCGGTTGCGGCGGCGGCGGTAGCGACGGATGCCTCGTCGGCCGCGGCTACGCCGGTGCTGCGCACAAGACAGGCGGACGATCCCGCGGCGGAGGCTCCGCTGCTGGGACGGCGGCGCGCGCCGATGGAGGACTTGCCGGTGATCTTCGGCATTTCGCAGGAGGATATGCGCCGCTGGATGACCGCGGGCGGAGCGCTGCTGGCGCTGGTTCTGCTGATCGTGTTTGTCTCTTATCGCTGGACCGCGGGGCACGCGCAGGCGCCGGCCGCGGCGCCGGAGACGGCGTCGACGCAGCGGCCACAAACTGCTGCGCGGCAGGCGAGCCAATCGCCGGCGACCACGGGAGCGGCGGGAGAGGCAGCCAAATCCGACGCGCGATGGCGCGTGGTGGTGTTTACCTTTAACCACAAAGACCAGGCGCAGAAGAAGGTGGTGAGCCTGGAGCACCGGTTCCCCCGCCTTTCTCCGGACGCGTTTTCGCCTACCGGCAGAGCGCCCTGGCTGGTCACCATCGGCGGCGCACTGGAGCGCGATGCGGCGTATGCGCTGGCACGCAAGGCGCGGAGCATGGGGCTTCCGCGCGACACTTACGCGCAGAATTACAGCCGGCGCTGAACGCAACCGGTGGGCCAACGGGCGGAGAGGCTGTTTTAGTTTTGAATGGGCAGAAATTCAGAGGCTGCGGAAAAAGTACCAATCCGGCTTGACTTGCCGGTTGGGCGGCGCAGGGGCTAAAGCCCGGTCGCTTCTTTACAGCAGTTCCGGCCCGGCTGAAGCCGTGCCCTTATTACAAGGCATGAATTGGGTGAGATTTCGCAGCCTGTTCGGTCGCGCAGCAAAGGCGCGCAAATGAGCGAGAGCATGATGGCCTGAAGTACCACATCTGGAATAGAACAGTGCCCGCTCCCGCGTTTCTGTGTGATCTAAAACACAGCCATTGCCGCCATGTTGGCGCACACTCGGGAAACTGAGTGACTGCCCATAGCCTACCCTGGAACTACGCCACCAACCCCGGCACGGGAATGCTGGGCGACGTCTATCTCCGCGCCATCCTCCGCCGCGAGGCCGTGGATACCGGTATGGACGCGCCCATTCGCCGCGTCCAGGCCGAGCTGTGGCCGCTCCTTGTCCGCTGGGGAGGCCTCAGCCTGGTGAAAGTGCATCCCAGCGGCTCCTTCGCCAAAGGCACCGCCAATCGCAGCGGAACCGACATTGACCTGTTCATCTCGTTGCGCGAAGACACCGACGCCACGCTGCGGGCCATCTACGACGGCCTCGATCGCGCGCTGCGCGCCGCCGGCTACTCCGTGCGCCGCCAGAACGTCTCCATCAACGTGAAGGTGAACGGCTGCAGCGTGGACCTTGTCCCAGCCAAGCGCCAGAACCGCCTGACCACCGACCACAGCCTCTACCTGCGCCGCCGCGACACCTGGATCAAGACCAACGTGCTGAAGCACGTGGACTGGATTCACTCCACGCGCCGCCAGGACGAGATGCGCCTGATGAAACTATGGCGCGACCAGCACGGCCTTGACTGGCCTTCGTTCTATGTGGAGCTGGCCACCGCCCGCGCTCTCCAGCAACTCGCGTTGCCTGATACCCTGAGCGAGAATTTCCGCCGGGTCCTGGAGTTCGCGCGCGACCACCTGGAAAACACTCGCCTCCTCGATCCGGCCAACGCCAGCAACATCGTCTCCGACTTACTGACTGGCGAAGAAAAACGAGCGATCGCCCGTGCCGCCGCTGCCGCGCTCAGGGCGCCGGACTGGAAAAGAGTGGTGCGGTGAGTCCGCACCGCGGCGGGTCCTGAAGGGCCGCGCCAAACAACGCGACGCAACGATAGAGCCGGCTACATTTTCGCAATCATTCCAGCCAGAATCCCCATCGCCTTTTCCAGCGTCTCCCGCTCGCCAGTTTTCAGCTGTGCCAATTGCCGCAGCAGCGCCCGCACTCTCCGTTCGCGCCCCGCCAGCATCAGTTTCTTTCCTTTCGCCGTGGCGCGGATCAGGGTGCTGCGTCCGTCGTTTGCGTTGGTCCGCTTTTCCGCCAGCCCCAGCTCCACCAGCGCATCCACGATGCGGGTCATGGTGGGCGGGCGCACCTGCTCGGCGGCGGCCAGTTCGCCCAGGGTCACTTCGCCGGCAAACACCATCACGCTCAGCGCCGACAGCCGCGGCGCATTCAGCCCGCTCCCCCCATCTTCCCGCCGCAGCCGGCGCAGCAGATGAATGGCGGCCGAGTGGATCTGGCCGGCCAGTTCTTCGTCCCTTTTTGAAGTTTTTCTTGACATGGCTTCCCGCAATCATGATATATCGTTAGCCAGGCTAATTAATAGCCCAGCTAACAACGCGAGGCATCATGAGCTTCCAATCCCACACCCCTGCTTCCATTGTCCACCTCGAGAAAATCGGCCAGATCGCCCTCACCGTCACCGACCCAGCCCGCGCGCGCGACTTCTACCAGCACACCCTGGGCATGCGCTTTCTTTTTGACGCCGGCCCCATGTCCTTCTTCCAATGCGGCGATATCCGCTTTGCCCTCGGCACGGGCGAGGCCGAGGCACCCCGCGGCGGAACTCTCCTTTACTTCAAGGTGGAAGACCTCCCGGCCGTTCACACCCACCTGGCTGCCCAGGGCGTCGATTTCGTCCAGGCCCCGCACCTGGTGGCCCGCATGCCGGACCACGATCTTTGGATCGCATTTTTTCACGATCCCGACCGGAATGTCATCGGCCTGATGAGCGAAGTCCGCCCTTCCGCCGCCTAAGTTGTTCCTGCCACTTGGCGGCAGGAGTAACTGCCACAGCGATTGTCGAGACGATCTAAGTTACTGGATCGACCGCAAGGCATCGATGGGGTCGGACTTGGCAGCACGGTATGCAGGAAACGCCGATGAGAACAGCGCGATGGTCATCATGAGAAGGACGCTGGCAGCGAAGATCCACCGATCGATGGGGCTAACGTCGAAGAGGAAAGAATGGATAAGATGCGCGGTCGCAATCGATGCGAGAATGCCCAGGCTGCAGCCCACCAGCGCCAGCCTCGCGCCGGAACTTAGGACGAGCCTGGCAATGTTCTCGCGCTGCGCGCCCAGAGCCATGCGGATGGCGATCTCCTGGGTGCGTAGAGTTACGGAAAAAGAAACAACCGCATAGATTCCGGAAAGCGCAAGCAGAAGAGCAATCGCCGCAAACACGCCGACTAACTCGGTCATAATGCGCCGCGGCGCCTCAATGTTGGAGAGGACGTAATTCATGGTGCGCACCTGGTCCAGGGCGAGCTGTGGGTCGATGGAAGCTATCGTCTCGCGCAGCATTCCGACGATCTGTTCTGGCGGCATGGCTGAGCGGACAATAATGGAGCCGCCCGCCTGGACTAGGCGGGCCTGTGGCGACGCTGAGCCATAGAGGACGGCGGGCTGCAGCGCGGGCACATACCACTGGTCGTTGGCTCGCCCATCCCGCGCGCCAATGCGGGTATTTCCGACTACGCCCACGACCGTCGCCCAGGGCAGGTTCTTTTTGGGATTACCGACATGCATGCGTTTGCCGATGGGATTCTGGCCCGGCCAGCAATGCTCGGCCATCGATTGACTTACGATGACGACAAGCGGCGAATCGGCGCGATCATTCACGGTGAATGTACGGCCGGCGAGCAATGGAATGCCGAGGGCCTTGAAGTATTCGCCGTAAGTTGAAGCGAACCCCGCGAATTTCAGCTTCCAGCCCTCGGCGGGCTGCCCTTCAATGGTGTAGGCTGCCATCCCGGAGTTGCCGGCAGAAGGCAGCGAGTCGCCCAGCCCGGCGGCAATGGAGGCGGGATGGTTCCGCAACCGCTCGATAACTGCCTGATCGAATGCAGTTATGGAGGCGTCGGTGGGATATTGATTTTCGGGCAGGCGATATCCAGCTACAAGGACATGCTTCGGCTGGAAACCGGGATCGATTGCAAGCATCTTTTGATAACTGCGCAGAAACCCGAGCGAGGCGGTGAGTAACACCAGGGCCACGCCGATTTCCCCAACCACAAGCAAAGAGCGCAGGCGGGCCTGGCCGGCGCTTCCGCTGGCTCCGCGCATATTGTCCTTGAGACTTGCGGCAAGGTTGGTGTGCAAGACGATAAGTGCAGGCGCGAGGCTGGAGAGGCTGCTGGTGACGAGGGCGACGGCCAGGGCAAAGATCGCAACCGGCACATCGATGGAGATGGAAGCGACGCGCGGGATAGACTCTGCGGCGGCATAGAGCGCAGCATGGACGGCCATGGCCGCGCAGCCCAGGCCAAGCACTCCGCCGGCCATGCCCAAGAGCAAACCTTCGAGCACGATTTCGCGGAGCAACGCGCCGGGGCGCGCGCCCAGCGCCAGCCGAACGGCATATTCGCGATGATTGCGAACGGCGCGAACCAGCATGAGAATGGCGATGTTGACGCCCGCGATGAGCAGGACCACTGAAACCGCAACCAGCAGCATGCGCAGTAGTGGACGCGTATCGCCGGTAATCACGTCGCTCAGGAGTTTGACGTCGCCACGAATGCGAATCCTGGACATGTTCGGGGGAAAGCCGCGCATGATCTGCTGCGCCACGCGATCGTCATCCTGTGCGGCCTGTGTGACGGTGACGCCGTCCTTCAATCGCCCAATCATCTGAAATCCCCAGAAGCCGGCCGATTCATCGGAAAGCTCGTCCGCGGTGAGGCTCATGGGCACCCATAACTGGGCCTGGTCAAGCCGTCCCACTTGCAGCGGGAATTCAAAGCTGCGCGGCATGACGCCGATGATGGTGTAAGCTTTGTGATCCAGTTCGATGACACTGCCAGTAACATGCGGGTCGCGATGATATCGATTGGTCCAAAGGGAGTAACTGAGGACGGCGACCGGCGCGCGCGCGACATCTTCCTGCTGGCTGAAGATTCGTCCAAGGATGGGCTGTACACCGAGGGTGGGGAAGACGCTGGCGGTAAGGCGTGCCGCCGCAATTTCTTCGGGTGAGGCTCCGACTGAGAGTTCAAAGTTGGCGCCCCCGAAAGCGCCGACGGAGGAGAATGCGGAAGCGGCGGTGGAATAGGTCCTTATGTCGCGCGCTGTGATCCCGATGCCGGGATTCTCGCCGACATGTTCTCCGAGTTGCACCAGCCGGCCGGGATCGTGGAATGGCAGCGGCCGAAGCAGGATTCCTTCAATCAGGGAGAAGATGGTGGTGGCGGCTCCGATGCCGACAGTCAACATGAGCATGACCGCAAAGGAGAAGCCGCCGGCCATTTTCAAGCGCCGCGCAGAGTGTCGAAAGTCTCTCGCCCATGGGTTCATGCGATTCTCCAGCGGACTTGAGCATGCAAGGCGGCGAAGCCGGGATATCTATAGCGTTTGCACCTGATCCTGGCCCCTGTCTTTACACGCCGATCACCGCGCACAGTTCCTTGACCGCGGCCGCGCTCTTTTTCAGCGCCGCGTCTTCCTCGCGCGTCAGCTTGATCTCGATGATCTTCTCCAGGCCCCCCGCGCCCAGCTTGCACGGCACTCCGATAAAGTATCCCTCGATCCCGTATTCGCCCTGCAGATACGCCGCGCAGGGCAGGATCTTCTTCTTGTCTTTCAGGATCGCCTCCACCATCTCCACGGTGGCCGCCGACGGCGCATAATACGCGCTCCCCGTCTTCAGGTACTTCACAATCTCCGCGCCGCCATCGCGCGTGCGCTGCACCAGTTGCTCAATCCGCTCCGGTGTCATCAAATCGGTGATCGGAATCCCCGCCACGGTGGAGTAGCGCGGCAGCGGCACCATGGTGTCCCCGTGCCCGCCCAGCACAAACGCGGTCACATTCTCCACGCTCACCTGCAGCTCCTCGGCAATGAAGGTGCGGAAGCGCGCCGAATCCAGCACCCCCGCCATCCCGATAACCCGTTCGCGATTGAATCCCGCCTGCCGGAACGCCGCCTGCGCCATCGCGTCCAGCGGATTCGACACCACTATTAAAATGCTCTCCGGCGACTGTGCCACCACTTTCGACACCACGTCCGACATGATTTTGAAGTTGGTGTGCAGCAGGTCGTCGCGGCTCATGCCCGGCTTGCGCGGAATCCCCGCCGTGATGATGACCACGTCGGAGTTGGCGCTGTCAGCGTAATCGTTCGAGCCGGCCACATGCACATCGCGCTTCTCGATCGGCATCGCCTCCAGCAGGTCCAAACCCTTGCCCTGCGGAATCCCTTCCACCACGTCGATCAGCACCACGTCCGCCAGCTCTTTGGCCGCGATCCAGTGGGCGCAGGTCGCGCCCACGTTCCCGGCGCCGACAATACTCACCTTTTTACGCATCAACAATCCCTCCTTGGGGAAAAAGTGGTCAGTGATCAGTGGTCAGTGATCGGAAAGCGCAATCGCCAGTCGAAACGGTCACAGCCAGCCGGGGTTCTCTATGGCGGGTTCAATCGCGTAGCGGCCATTACTGATCACTGACCACTGACCACTGCAGTTACATGTTCCCAATGATCCGGGTCGCAAATTCGCTGGTGCCCACCTTTGTGGCTCCCGCCGTCTGCCGCTCAAAATCGTAAGTAACGAACTTCTGCTGGATGGTCTTCTCCATCGCGTTCTCGATCATCTTGGCCGCTTCCTTCCAGCCGATGAAATCCAGCATCATTACCCCGGAAAGAATCACCGAGCCAGGGTTGATCACGTCCTTGTCGGCGTACTTCGGCGCTGTCCCGTGGGTGGCCTCGAACACCGCATACCCATCGCCGATGTTCGCCCCCGGCGCAATGCCCAGTCCCCCAACCTGCGCCGCCGCCGCATCGCTGATGTAGTCGCCGTTAAGGTTTGAAGTGGCCAGGATGCTGTAATCGGAGGGCCTGATGATGATTTGCTGGAAGATGGAGTCGGCGATGCGGTCGTTGACCAGGATCTTCTGCTTCCAGGCGCCGTTGCCGTGCGACTTGCCGATGGAGTCGAGCACTCCTTTCAATTCGGCGTACAACTGGTCGCGGAAGCTCTGAGGCGCGAACTCCATGCCCGGCTCGATCAGCGCCGCATTTTCCTCGATGGTGATGCCCGGCTTGGCCTCCACGTTGCCCAGGATCCAGCTCTCGCGCTCGGTTACCGTGTGCTCGCGGAACTCCTGGGTGGCGACTTCGTAGCCCCACTCCCGGAACGCACCCTCGGTGAACTTCTGGATGTTGCCCTTGTGCACCAGCGTCACCGTCTTGCGCCCGCTCTCGAGCGCATGCTGGATGGCGCGACGCACCAGCCTCTTGGTCCCGAAAATCGAGATGGGCTTGATGCCCACGCCGGAATCCGTGCGCACTCTTTTCTTGGTTTTGGACAGGAGATCGTCGTTCAAAAAGCTGATTAGCCGTCCCGCATCCGCCGAGCCTTCCTTGAATTCGATTCCCGAGTACACGTCCTCAGTGTTCTCGCGGAAGATAACGATGTTCACCTTTTCCGGATACTTCACCGGGCTGGGCACGCCCTGGTAGTACTTGACCGGCCGCACGCATGCATAGAGGTCGAGAAGCTGCCGCAGCGCGACATTCAGGGAGCGGATGCCACCGCCGACCGGCGTGGTCAACGGCCCCTTGATGGAAACCCGCAGATCGCGGGCCGCGTTCACGCTCTCGTCCGGCAGCCAGGTGTTGAACTGGCGGTAAGCTTTTTCTCCGGCAAAAATCTCAAACCACTGGATGGCGCGTTTGCCCCCGTAAGCCTTCTCCACGGCCGCGTCAAACACGCGCTGCGAAGCCTTCCAGATGTCGCGCCCGGTGCCGTCGCCCTCGATGAAAGGGATGATGGGATGATCGGGAACGTGAAATTGGCCGTTCTCGTACTGGATTGCCTGGCCGTCGCGCGGCAGTTCGAGCCCGTTATAAGAATTTTGCATGGCGGTGAAAAGGTTCCTTCCGGCGTGAGTTCCTTGGGAAGGCTAACAAACGCAGCTTAGGAGGGACAAGGGACGGAAAGACAGGGCACAGGGCACAGGGAACAGAAAAGCAGGGACCAGGGGAACAAGGGGGCAAGGAAACTTGGGAACGAGGAAACGAGGGAGCGAACGAGTAAGGCAAGAAACGCTCATCAACTGCATATCGGCGCCGATAAGTCATTCAGGGGACCGCGCACGCGCGAGTCGTGACTGTCGTCACCACGCCATCGCCTCATGCGTTCGTATGATTTAGAGCGACGGCCTCCTGCACACGAGCGGGATGGTATTTGCGGAGTGTGCGGCGGCGTCGAGCTCTTTTACATGAGGTGATTCATGTCGTATGTTCCTTTGATGTGGAGTGTCTGGGGTGCTTCCTTTCTCGCTTTTATCGTTTTCCGGCTCTATTTGTACAGATTGAGCCGCGATGAGGAGGACCAGATCGTCCTCCACGATTCGTCCGCTCGCCTGGTGGAGGAGCAGAAGGCGATCACAACCAAGCTGGAGAGCGCCAAGCCTGTTGGCGTCGCCATTCTCGGCGTGTTTGGCGCCGTCACTCTTTTCGTGCTTGGCTTTTATGTTCTGGATATGATCCACCAGCTGCAATAGGCCGGCGGACTTCAGGAAGATTCTGTAATTCGGGCTTGGTGGCCTCCCAGGTCTCAGAATCGAGACCTGGGGCACTTGTTTGTCGTGTTATGAACGGAACCTCCCCGAGGCTGGGCCGGCCGCCCAAGTCCGCTCTGGTGGAGGGATGGATGGGTTTTTCCTTCCCGGCCTCACGTCACTTCGTCTGATTGTGGTTGAATCTGCGGCGCGGAATGCGGGTTCCCATTCGCTGCGCTTAGGGCAGGCTTTCGAATCTTCCGCGTGCGGACTCGTTCAGGATGCGGCCTGTAGACTTGTGTGTGGCTCTTCAAAATCCCCCTTCAACACAAAAGAGATGAGGCGACAGGTTGGGACTATATCGCGCATACGGGCATCCTTTGCGTCTTGCGGTGTATTCGGCTGCTCTCATCACGCTGGCAGGCGGGATCAAAGCGCAACAAACTGCCACTCCGCGGCTGGCAGACGCTGCCCGGATGGCAGATTACGTTGGCACTTACGCCGATGCTCCTGACCATACGCTGGAAATCGTGGACGGAGACGGCCTTTTTGCCGTTGTGGACGAAGCCAAGTATCCGCTGCGTCCCTCGGGAGTGGATCAGTTCACTACCATTACCGGTCAAACGGTCCCGTTCCTCCGCGACCGAAGCGGCAAGGTGACGGGATACGAGCAGGACGGCAAGTTTCATGCTCGCGTATCCACGAGCATCACGCCTGAATCCGCCGCGCTAGCCCGGCCCTGCCCTGAAGGGCAGGATTCTCCCGCCGGCTATCGCTACCGTCCTCCAGCCGACCTGCATGACGGAATCGCCGTGGGAGATATTGCGCGTTCCGACCTCGGAGCGGCCACAGCTGACGCCATCGTACGCGCCATCCTCGACGGCACGTACAAGGATGTGCATAGCGTCTTGCTCTACCAGCGAGGGAAACTGGTGATGGAGGAGTATTTTTACGGATACAGCATCGAGCGGCCGCACCAACTCCGCTCTGCAACCAAGTCCGTTGTCAGCGCGCTTGCGGGAATCGCCATCGACCGCGGCGCACTTACCGGAGCCAATCAGCGCGTGCTGCCGCTGATGGCTTACGCGAGCTATGACCACCCCGACCCGCGCAAATCAGCCATGACGCTGGACAATTTTCTTTCCATGAGCTCCGGGCTGGACTGTAACGACCATAGTTCTACGTCACCGGGGCGCGAGACAGTGATTGATAACAAGCCCGACTGGGTGAAGGCGACTCTCGATCTGCCGATGATCGACGATCCGGGGAGCCAGGCGTACTACTGCTCGGGCGGCGTGGCGGTGGTCGGCCGAGCCATTGAGAATGCGGTTGCCATGCGGCTCCCGGAGTTTGCGCAGGCAAACCTCTTTGGCCCGCTGGGAATCGCGCGTTCCAACTGGACCTGGAATTACGATTTGACCAACGCGGATAAGGAATACTCCCAAATCCACCTGCGCTCCCGCGACATGCTCAAGCTGGGAATTCTTTTTGCGGACGACGGCCGCTGGCACGGGCGGCAGCTCATCTCCCAGTCGTGGGTGCGCACATCGCTCGCCGAACACAGCCACGTTGACAATGTCAGCTATGGGTACTTCTGGTGGCGCCCCTGGTTGAATGTGGAAACGCCAACTGGCTCAGAGCACGTGGATGTTATGGCGGCCGAAGGGAACGGCGGACAAAAGATTTTCCTGGTGCCGCAATACGACCTCGTCGCGGTCTTTACCGCAGGCGGCTACAACGCAGAGTCGACTCCGCCAAATACGATCATGGCGAAGATCATTCTTCCCCGATTGATGAAAGTTGCGAGTCGCCGCGGCGCGTCCCACCGCTGATCCGTCCGCCAGTGCTGAGTGCCCGGCATGGAGAGGGATGCAAATCGTGATCAGTCGGTTTGGGGGACGAGGCGGGCGGGCAGTTCGATGGAGACCGTGGTGCCGCGGCCGGGGTTGGAGACGACGGTGAAGCGAGCCTCGAGGCCGTAGAGGACTTCAAGGCGCTCGCGGACATTTTTCATGCCGATGCCGTTGCCGGCGCGGCGCAGGGCGGAGGCGGGCTGGGGAACCATGCCGACGCCGTCGTCGACGACCTCGATGCAAACGCGGTCGCCGTGCAGGCGGCTGCGGAGGATGATGGTTCCGCCATGGATGCGGGGCTCGAGGCCGTGCTTGATGCTGTTTTCAATGAGCGGCTGGAGAAGGATGCTGGGGACAAGGATGTCGAGGGTGGCGGGATCGATATCTTTTTCGACGCGAAGTTTTTCCCGGCCGAAGCGGACGACTTCGATGTCGAGGTAGTCATCGGTGAAGCTGAGTTCCTGGCGGAGGGGAACGTAGCTGTCGTGCTCCTTGAGGAGGGCGCGGAGAATGTTGGCGAGCTTGACGATCATCACGCGGGCGAGCTCGGGCTGGTTGCGGACAAGCGAGGCTATGGAGTTAAGGGTATTGAAGAGGAAGTGGGGATTGATCTGGCGCTGGAGCGCGTCGAGGCGAGCTTCCAGCAGGAGGCGTTTTTGCTCTTCCAGGGTTATCTCGAGGCGGAGAGCGTTCCAGACCTTGAGCGCAATGCCGACCACGACCGGTGCAGAGAGCCAGACGAGGATGCGCAGGCCCCAGGAAGCGGGTGTGATGGCCCAGAGACGGCCCGGGTACTCCTGGGCGAGGGATTCGCGGACGCTCTCCAGCAACACGATGATGATCAGCATCAGGAACTGGCGGTCGATGCGCGGCCGAAGGAGGTTGCGGCGGATCCAGCGGTAGAGGCTGAGGTCGATGAAGGGAGTAAAGTCCCAGATCTCCTCTCGGGAGACGAAGCGGCCGAGGACGCCGGCGGCAAGGCCAAGGCAGGCGTTGAAGGGCAGGGCAAGGAACTCGTGGTGGAAGAGGGCGGGGATGGATAGGACGATGCCGCCGAGCGTGGCCCAGCCGGGACCGATGAGAAGGCCAAGAAGAATGACAGTTTCAAAGGAGATGTCGGCGGCGAGGAAATTGGGGACCTTGGTGCGGATCCAGACGCCGAGGGTAAGGGGGACGAGGAAAAAGGCCAGCACGCCGATGGTCTGGGCGGGTGTACGGCGATCGGCAAAGAGGAGTTTTTGGAAGGTGCGGGACCGGGCGAGGGCGCTGGCGACCGCGGCGGCGACGCCCAGCTTGACCAGCAACGTGATGAGAATGAGGGTGTTGGTCACGGATTCAAGGGTACAGGGTCAGGGGTCAGGTGTCAGGAGGCAGTGGCGCGCCGATGGCGATGTGGCGCGCCGCTACAATAAAGACATGCCGTACGAGAGCGTGAGGAAGGTTGCCGAGGCGGACTTCCCAACCCGCTGGGGACATTTTCGAATACTGGGGTTTGAGGGCGTGCTGCCGGGCGGGCGCGATGGATGCGATCCAGGCGGCGCGGCCGGCAAGCGCGTGGACGGGCTTGTGGCGCTGGTAATGGGGGATGTGAACACTGGGGCGCCGCTGGTGCGGATCCACTCGCAGTGCCTGACGGGGGACGTGTTCGGTTCGCTCCGCTGCGACTGCCGGCTGCAACTGGAGATGGCGCTCAGCAAGATCGCGGCCGAGGGCGCGGGAATCCTTCTGTACGAGCAGCAGGAGGGCCGCGGGATCGGGCTTATGGCCAAGCTGAGGGCCTACGAGCTGCAGGACAGCGGCCTGGATACGGTTGAGGCAAACGTAGAGTTGGGATTCGCGCCCGATTGCCGGGCTTACGAGCTGCCGGCGGAGGTGTTGAAGCAGCTTGGCGCGGGCGAGGTGCGGCTGATGACAAATAACCCGGAAAAAGTGGCCGCGCTGGAGTCGGCGGGCATACGGGTGACGGAGCGGGTGTCAGCTGAAGTGGAAGCGCAGGATACGTTTGCTGCCTACCTGAAGACCAAGCAGGAGAAGATGGGGCATATCCTCGATTCAAGTCCCGACGCGCTGGACACGGAAGAAGAGATACAAGGAATCAGCGATTAGATTGCCGGTTCCCGCGTGAGGCGATCGAGCCGCAGAAGGACCCACGCAAGGGCGAGCAAGCTTACCCACCAGAGAACGAGAGTCAGCCAATCCACCCATGGTGGCGCCACTCCCGCATGCCGCAATTGGAATGGCATCAAGTTCCAGGTGGTGATGTGCTGGTAATCCCACGCGTCATCGGTGATTCGGGGCTTGAGGAGCCCCCAGGCACCCATCTTGCCCAGTGCGAAGGCTACGATGTTTTCAAAACGCAATCCAATAACAAAGACGGACCTGTGCATGGAGTCCATCTGATAGCGCTCGAGGGATTGCCAGAAGGCGACGGATGCGATCTGCACAAAAGCGCTGGCGGCAATTAAAACAGCGCCGAGGGTGCGAAGAGGACTTTGAAGCCCTCTCCAGAGCTGCAGCAGCAGCGGCACGGCGAGGAGAGCCGCCAATTCCGCGGTTGTAGCAGCGTAGCGGTCGCCCCATGCCGTATCGCCGGCAAACGTGAAATAGCGGGCATAGAAGCTGATGTAGGCGAGAAGCATGACCGCCGTGGCAAGAGTGTAGGCCTTGACGGCAGGGGTAAAGCGACGCCAGCCGGTGACCGTCAGAAGCAGCATGAGAATCAGGAGCGGGTCGAAGAGAAAGATGGATTTTGCCGGCGAAAAAAGCGCGCCGAAGAAGCCGGAGTGAAACGGCGCGCTGAAGGGAAAGTTCGCCGGGAGAGTCGGATCCTGCCTGCGCCACTCGCGCGCGGCAATTCCCGCGTAGGTATTGAAGAACGATCCGAAGCGGTAGAACTGGTAAAGACGGTCGAGCAGGATGAAGACTGCGTAAACCGGAAGCGACGGCCAAGGTAAGTTCTGGCGCGCGCAGGATCGGGCGCCCGCGCACGGCATTGAACCAGAGCACGAGCGCAACAAAAAGCGCCCCCGCAAGCAGATCCATTCCGGTGGTGAGGCGCGTTAGCAGGTTGAGCCCGAACGCTGCCGAGCCGATGAATAGCGCGCGACGGCTGCCGTTAAGAACCCATTCGTATTGCCAGGTGAATCCCATGAGCGTGAGCAGGCAAATGTAGTTGTTCTCCATCAGGTTCTGCGTGTAGTGGAGGTGCGTCGTAAGCACGAGCAGGGCGAGCACGCCGGCAATGGACTGGCGCCGACTGAAACCTAGAAGCAGAAGAAAGCGCAGCGCTACGAGAGCGGTTGCGAGGTTGAGGAAGATGCTCACCGTGTAGCTGACGACGATGTTGCGAACGCTGGGGTCGTTGCCGTTGTAATCGGCAAAGGCAGGGAGATTTTCGAGCCCGGTGCCGAGGATGTCGGAGGGGAGCATCAGCAACGACTGGCCGATGCCGTACCAGGTTTGCAGCCTCCCATTCCTGCCGCGAATGCCGAAGTCGGGGTAATCCTGCGGAAGCACTGGCGGATCGGAGGTCCACAATGCGTGGGTGGCCTGCAGGCGGCGCTGGGTATCGGCGGAGCCGAGCTCGCCGGATTGGACGGCAAAGGCGATGAGAGCCGCGGCAAGGGCAAGAAGGAAGCGTGGATTGCGTAAGGCAGCTCGGATTGAAACGGACGGCCTCGGCATGGTTTCGAATGTATCAGGCGGCTATGCCAGGGTGGCGGATTACGTGCGCAGCGCCATCAGCACGTTTGCCGTGGTGACCACTTGGCCGGTGTGGCGCTGGGTGTGATCGGCGACTTGGATGAGCACGCCTCCAATCGTGGTGGGGAGTTGCTTGCGGCCGACGCACGTTCGAGGCAAGGCTATGCCAAGCAAATTCAGCCGGCGCTCTTCACGCGCACCACCGTGATCTTCGAGAACCCCTCCTCAAACGCGGGCGGCTTGAGCTTTTCGGCCATCTTGCGCATCACTTCTTCGCTGACAGAGCGGTCGCGGGAGCGGTTGCGCTCCAGGCAAACCTCTAGCGGCACATCGAAGAAGACGGCCTGAACCTCGTAGCCGAAGCTGGTGGCCATTTTGATCCACTGGCGGCGCTCGTGGTGAGAGAGGTTGGTGGCGTCGACGTAGTTCCAGGGCATGCGGGCGATGAGGCGCGCGCGCAGCAGGGAGCGGAGAGTGGAGAAGACGAGGCCCTGGTAGCGCTGCTCTTCAACATCGTCAAAGAGGATGTTGCGGAGCAGGTCGGAAGAGAGTGGGGTGACGCCGCGGCGGCGAAACCAGGTCGTTTTTCCCGAGCCGGGCAGGCCAATGGCAAGTACGACGTAGCCTTTGGGCGCCTGGGGGGAGCGATCGGCGGGTTGGACTTCTGGGGGAGGAACGGACGGGATTTCCGGCTGGGTTTCGAGCTCGACGCGCCCGGAGGCGGTAGCGGCATCCCAATCGGGCTTTTGCGGCCGGGGCGAGCGCGGGCGCGGTTCCTGCTGGGGAGGATGCCGGGGCGCGGGAGCGGGCGCACGTGGCGTGCCGGCTGGCCGCGTGGATGGCTGCGCGGGAGGGCGATGCGCGCCTCCCGGAATGGGATCAAGGTAACTGGGAATCAGCGGTGCGGGCTGATTCGCAGGGATTTCCTGACCGATTTTCCCTGTGGACTCAGAAAGATTGGGAGCACGTCTCGAGCGTCGTCTCATTCCCGCCTTCAAACTTCTGCATTCCAGTATCGGATACCACACTGGCCGAGGGAACTGCAAATGATGTGCACCCCGTCACATACCATGCTGCCGGTTGAGCCCGAAACTAACGTAAAGGCGTTTCGGAGTGGGAAACAGCACGGCGCCAAATCGGGCATCGCGCGATTTGGTTCCCATTGACAAGAATGTTACGATCATGGGTTTGGTGGAATTGCCAATTGGGCCTATACAGAGCGATTCCGCAGCGAAACTGCGGCACCTCTCCAGCCGCCGAACGCCACGATTTTTTCAATCCCGCTTTCAAAAGAAGCGCATGAAGGAGAATTGACACATGGCAGTGAAGGTTGGCATCAACGGCTTTGGCCGGATTGGCCGTAACGTATTTCGCGCTGCAATGGGCAATAAGGAACATCGATTTTGTTGCCGTGAACGATTTAACCAGCCCGGCCACGTTGGCGCATCTGCTGAAGTACGATTCGATTCTGGGCAACCTGCCCAACGAAATCTCCGCCGGCGAAGGCTTTATCATCGTCGATGGCAAGCAGATCAAGGTTTTCTGCTGAGAGCGACCCTGCCAAGCTGGACTGGGCATCGGTTAGGCGCGCAGATCGTGATTGAATCAACCGGTCACTTTACCGACGCCACCAAGGCCAATGCGCATTTGGGCTCGACGGTGAAGAAGGTCATCATCTCCGCGCCGGCCACCAATGAAGACATCACCATTGTGCTGGGAGTGAACGAGGAGAAATACGATCCAGCCAAGCACAACATCATCTCCAACGCGAGCTGCACCACCAACTGCCTGGCGCCGGTGGTCAAAGTGCTGATGAAAGAAGTCGGCATTGTCAGCGGCATTATGACCACTATCCACAGCTACACCAACGACCAGGTGATTCTGGACTTCCCGCACAAGGACCTGCGGCGTGCGCGCGCGGCGGCGCTGAACATGATCCCCAGCTCAACCGGCGCTGCCAAGGCGCTCAAGCTGGTCATCCCCGAGACAGCAGGCAAGCTCGACGGCTTCTCCCTGCGCGTGCCCACGCCGAACGTATCGATCGTGGACCTGACGTTCATCAGCGAGAAGACCACCGATGTGAAGTCAGTGAATGCGGCGCTGAAAGCTGCAGCTGAAGGCTCGATGAAGGGCATTCTGGGCTATGACGAGAACCAGCTTGTGAGCTCCGATTTCAAGGGCGACAAGCGCAGCTCGATTGTGGACGGGCCGCTAACCAAGGTGATAGGCCAGAGCGTGAAGGTGCTGAGCTGGTACGACAACGAGTGGGGCTACTCCAACCGCGTCGTGGACCTGATCGGGTTCCTGGCGGCGAAGGGGCTGTAAAGGGCAGTTCGTAGTTCTCAGTTCACAGTTCACAGTTGGCGACAGAAGCGGAACGCTAACTGTGAACTGTGAACTGTGAACTGTGAACTCGCCATTATGCCGTCCACCAAGCCTATGCGAAATAACATCAGCGGCGAATCTCCTTACGAGCCGATCATCGGCTTCTCCCGTGCGGTGCGCGTGGGCAACGCGGTTTCCTTGTCCGGAACGGGGCCCGTGGGCGCCGATGACACGGATGCCGAGGGCCAGACGCGGCGAATCTTCTCGATTGCCGAAGCAGCGCTTGCGCGTGCGGGCGCTACCTTCAAGGACGTGGTGCGCACGCGCATGTACCTGACGCACGTTGAGGACTGGGAAGCGGTGGGGCGCGTGCACGGCGAGTACTTCGGCTCGATCCGCCCCGCGGCGACCATGGTGGTGGTGGCCAAGCTGCTAAATCCCGCGTGGCGCGTGGAAATCGAAATGGACGCAGTGATTTCCGATACCGATGCGTTGGCGGCCGGATCTTCACTGACAACTGAGAACTGACAACCGACGACTGAGGATTCCATGCCAAAACTTTCCATTCGCGATATTGACCTGGCCGACAAGCGGGTATTCATCCGCGTGGATTTCAACGTACCGCTGACCGAGGACGGACGGACCATTACCGACGACACGCGCATTGTGGCCACGCTGCCCACTATTGTTTATGCAATACGCCACAAGGCGAAGGTGATTCTGGCGTCGCACCTGGGACGGCCGAAGGGCAAGCCGAACCCGAAGTACTCGCTGCGGCCGGTGGTGGACCGACTGCGGGAGCTGCTGGATAAGGAAATCGCGGACGGCGTGAATGTGGCTTTCTCTCCCGATTGCGTGGGCGAAATTGCCGAAGAGATGGCGCGGCAGCTCGAATCGCGGCAGGTGCTGCTGCTGGAAAATCTTCGCTTCCACGCCGAAGAAGAAGCCAACGATCCGGCATTCAGCAAGCAACTGGCTTCGCTGGCGGAGATTTACGTCAATGACGCGTTTGGCTCGGCGCATCGGGCGCATGCATCCACGGAGGGGATCACGCATTACCTGAAGCCGGCCGTGGCCGGCCTGCTGATGGAGAAGGAGATCACCTACCTGGGCAAGGCGCTGGAGTCGCCGGAGAAGCCCTTCGTAGCCATCCTTGGCGGATCGAAGATCTCGGGCAAGATCGACGTGATCCAAAACCTGCTGGACAAGGTGGACACGCTGGTGATTGTGGGCGGGATGGCGTACACTTTCTACCGCTCCAAAGGCGTGGCCGTGGGCAAGTCGCTGGTGGAGGAAGACAAGATCGACCTTGCCAGGGAAACCATGGAGAAAGCCAAGGCCAAGGGCGTAAACCTGCTGTTGCCGGTGGACAACATCCTGGCGGACAAGTTTGCCAACGACGCCAAAACGCAAGTGTGGGACACGAGCGTGGATTTTCCGGCGGACTGGCAGGGGCTGGACATCGGGCCGAAGTCGGTGGCCGCAATTGAGGACGTGGTTTCGACGGCGCGGACCATCGTGTGGAATGGGCCGGCGGGCGTGTTTGAGTTTCCGCGGTTTGCGGAGGGCACGAACGCGATTGCGCGGGCGGTTGCGGCCAACCGGGCGGCGACCTCGATCATCGGCGGCGGCGACAGCGTGAGCGCCATCAACCAGGCCGGCGTGGCCGACCAGATCACGCATATCTCCACGGGCGGCGGCGCGAGCCTGGAGTTTCTGGAAGGTAAAAAGTTGCCGGGCGTCGAGGCGCTGACGGAGAAATAGGACCTGATTAGACACGATGAGCCCCACGTCCGATAGTGTTATCGGAGGTGGGGCTCTTTTTTACTCGAGATCGAGTCCGCTTGCATCCTGAGGAGACATTCCATGGGCTATTACACGCGAGTCCTATCGAAAGACTCGGAGTATCCGTGTTTCGAGGAGCTCGCGCAGTTCATTCGCACCGAACACCCCGAATATAAGCTGACTGTTGAGGATGGAAGCGAAGAGGAATGGGAAACTCTTCTTGTTTCCGGCAACGACGAAGTGGAGGTCGCGCTGGTCGAACGCAATCCGGTTGCGGACGGCTCCATCGGTCAGGACGAAATTGCGGAATTCGTGGAAGATACTCAAGACTGCAAGCCGGAGAGCGGAGTGGCGTGGCTGCACGAGTTTCTGGCCGACGTCAAGACCATCTATGCCTTTCAGCACCTGCAGGGCGCGGAAACGGAGGATGGCGGCAACGCGTTGCACGCCTTGCGCGCGCACCTGTGGGAGCGGGGCGACGCGATACTCCAGGCGGATATGGAAGGGTTCACCAACGAGGAGGGCTATCACATTGTGTGGCAATTCTCAGACTCCGTGTCGGGGCCGTGGAATATGGGCGTCCTCCAGGATGGAACCTGGCACCACTTCAAAATGGACTTGGGCGATCCCGACCATCGTTCCGCATTCCTGAGCGGTGAAGTCCCCGACGATTTGACCGAAGCGCGCGATTCCAGTCCCCGTCGGTAGCCGCATTCTAGCGCCGGCAAAGCTACGCTTACACCACGCTGTGCCCGCCATCACCCGGGGGCACGGACCGTTCCTCTAAAATCGAATTGAGGACTTAGGACAAACATGGCTCGTAAAGCTTTGATTGCTGCCAATTGGAAGATGTACAAGACGCCCGCCGAGGCGCGGGCTTTTGTGGAAGCGTTTCTGCCCCTGGTAGAGGACCACACGCGGGATGAGATCGCCCTGTTCCCCTCCCCGGTGCTGCTGCCTGCCGTGATTGAAGCGGCTCGCGGCTCAAACGTGGCTGTGGGCGCGCAGAACATCCACTTTGCCGAGGACGGCGCCTACACCGGCGAGACCTCGGCCCGGCAACTCATTGCGGTGGACGGAACCCATACCCTGATCGGCCACTCCGAGCGCCGGCAGTATTTCGCCGAGACCGATGAGATCGTAAACAAGAAATTGCACACCGCAATCAAGCACGGTCTGGTGCCGGTGGTCTGCATCGGCGAGGTGCTGGCAGAGCGCGAAGCCGGGCTGACCGGACAGGTGCTGAAGGCGCAGGTGACAGGCGCATTCGCGGGCATCGCCGGATTGTCGCCGCAGGTTATCTCGTCCATCGTGATCGCTTATGAGCCGGTGTGGGCAATCGGAACCGGCAAAACAGCCACTCCGGAGATGGCCGCCGACGCGCACCGCATCATTCGCGCGGAAGTGGCCAGGGTGCTGGGCGCGGAAGTTGCGGCAAAGATGCGCATCCTCTACGGAGGCAGCGTGAAGCCGGACAACGCCACCGCGCTGCTGAGCCAGGAGGAGATTGACGGCGCGCTGGTGGGTGGCGCCAGCCTCAAAGTGGACTCGTTTACTGCGATTGTGAAGTACTAATTGAAATCGGAGTTCTCCGGAGCGCGGAACGAAGCGCCCGCCCAAGCATGAACCAGCGGCCGAGATTCCGCGTATGATCCCGCTTAGGGGGTGAACGTGGGTACCCTTGCGGCTTCTTCCGCTGTAAGTGCGCCGGCAAATCAGGCTGTGGCTCGTCCGCGCGATCTTTACATCGACCGCCTGCGCAGCCTGATGACCGCGCTAGTCGTTCTGCACCACACTGCCCTCACCTATGGCGCCATTGGTGGTTGGTTCTGGTATGAACTGAAGCCATCCTCCGCCTGGCCCAGCCAGATTCTGATTCAGTTCTGCACCACCAACCAAGCCTATTTCATGGGCTTTTTCTTTCTGCTTGCGGCTTATTTCACACCGGCGTCGCTTGAGCGGAAGGGATACGGACAGTTCATTGCCGACCGCTTCACCCGGCTGGGACTGCCGTTGCTAGCATTCATCCTGGTCCTGGGACCGCTCACGGCGGCGCTGGCCTACTGGGGCACAAACGGCCGGTTCTGGGTGGTGTTTCCCTATCTCTGGATGCACGCGATCATCATCCCCGGGCCAATGTGGTTTGTAGAGGTCCTGCTGCTTTTCAGCCTGGCGTACTGCGCGTGGCGGGCGGTGGCAGGCGCGCCGCTCAAAGCTGCGCAGCGGACTCCGCGGCCATTTCCTTCAACTCGCGCGCTTCTTTTTACTGCCCTGGCAACCGGCGTGGGCGCGCTGCTCATTCGCCAGGTCTCGCCGGTCGGCGTCATCCACGCCAACTTTCTGTTGGCGTACTTCGCTCCGTACATCGTTCTGTTCGCAGCAGGCATCGCCGCGTGGCGCTACGACTGGCTGCGGCAGCTTGAATGGAAGAATGGGCGCGGGATCATCTGGATCGCCGTCCTGGCATGGCCGCTTATGCCCGCCGCAGTGATCGTGTCCAACATCTTCCTGAGTGGCAGAGGGAACTTCACAACCGGCTTCTCCTGGCCCGCGGTGTTGTACGCCATGTGGGAGCCGCTGGTGGCCTGGGGATTCATCGCGGGTTGGCTGCTACTGGCGCGCCAATGGATGAATCAGCCCTCTCGATTCTGGTCGTGGGTGACCCGGCGCGCGTACGCCGTGTACATTATCCATCCCCCCGTGTTGGTGGGAGTGGCGCTGCTGCTGCATCCTTGGGCGGCGCCCGCGCTGATCAAGTTCTGCGTGACAGCGACGCTTGCCTGCACCGCTACATGGCTGGCCGCCGATCCGCTGGTGCGGTTGCCGGGCGTGCGTCGCGTTGTTTGAGACCGGATTTGTGACTGCATGACAGAATGCGCAAAAAATCCGCCTCCGAAGGAATTCTTCGCTTCGGAGGCGCTTGCATGTCACAAGTAAGAGAACGGGGACCAGTAGCCGGCACTGGAGGTCGGTAGTGCGCGGCTACTGGCGATCCCTGCACAAAACGAGGTTAGCTGCGGCTTCCCCTTTCCACGGCTGCCTCGTGTCGCCCGGCTCTAGAGAAACCTTGCTTACTGGTCTCTCGAACCATGTTGACAATTGGAGTGTCGCGTAACTGGAGTTGTGGGTCCGTGACGGTCGTCACACCACTTGGTTTATTCCCGAATCGGCTGTGAATGAGTGGTTGAGTTCGCTCCACTCAATCAATTCGCCCACGTTGACAAAGCGGGTCCGCGGCACGAGAATCGAGTTTCAGTTTGCTCTCCTGAAAGGCCCTCCTTTGACCGCACTCCTCAAAACCGACCTGGGATCGACACCTCTGCTGGGGCGCGGCAAAGTGCGCGATCTGTATGACGTGGACGGCGCGCTGCTTCTGGTGGCCAGCGACCGGATTTCCGCCTTCGATCACGTGCTGGGCAGCGGAATCCCGGGCAAGGGCAAGATTCTCACCCAGATTTCTCTGTTCTGGTTCGAGCTTTTGAAGGACGTGGTCCCCAACCACCTGATCACCGCCGACGTAGCCCAATTTCCGGCGTCGCTGCATGCGTTTCGTCGCCAACTCGAGGGGCGCTCGATGCTGGTAAATCGCGCCGCCATGTTCCCGGTGGAATGCGTGGCGCGCGGATACCTGGCCGGATCCGGCTGGAAGGAATATCAGGCGCAGGGAACGGTGTGCGGGATCGCGCTGCCCGCCGGACTTGACGACGGATCGCGCCTGCCCCAGCCAATCTTCACTCCCGCGACCAAGAGCCAGGATGGCGCCCACGATGTTAATATCCCGTTCGAGCAGGTGGAAAAGATTGTGGGCGCGAAGGACGCGGCCGAGCTGCGGCGGCTGACCATGGCGATTTATTTGAGGGCGGCCGCACACGCTGAGGCGCATGGGCTGATCCTGGCCGACACAAAGTTTGAGTTTGGCCGCGTGAATGGCCATATCGTCCTGGCCGACGAAGTGCTGACACCGGATTCCTCGCGCTTCTGGGACGCGAAGCTGTGGAAGCCGGGCGGCCCGCAGCCCTCGTTCGACAAGCAGTTTGTGCGCGATTACCTCGAATCGATCCACTGGAACAAGCAGGCTCCTGCGCCGTCGCTTCCGCCGGAGGTGATCGAGCGCACTCGGGCCAAATACCTGGAGGCTTATCGTCTCCTCACCGGAAGCCATCTAGCCATCTAAGCTTGAGAAGCGAGCGGAGACTCAAACCATGACCCTGGTCGATTGGGCGGTCGTCTTAATCCTGATCTGTGCGGTGCTGGGCGGAATGATGCAGGGATTTTTCCGATCCGTCTGTTCCCTCGGCGGGCTGATCCTCGGGCTCCTTCTTGCGGCGTGGAATTACAAGAAGGCTGCCGCAATGATTTTCCCTCTTGTAAAAATCCCGGCGGTTGCGAATACAATTGGATTTCTACTCATTGCCCTTGTGGTGATGGCCCTGATTGGGCTCATTGGCAGCCTGCTGGCAAAGACATTCCGCCTCCTGGGACTGGGATGGCTGGATGGAATTGCCGGGGCCGTCTTTGGTTTCTTCCAGGGAGTGTTGTTCATCGTACTCGGCATGTTGGTCATGGTGGCGTTTTTTCCGCAGGTCCACTGGATCGCTGAGGCTCGCCTTCCGCGCATGTTTTTCGGTGCGTGCCACGTCAGCGCGGATGTGACTCCTGCGGAGCTGGGCGACCGCATCCGCGAGGGCCTGCGGAGCTGGGAAGCCGAGTCGCCGAGCTGGATGCACCCGGGCCATGTTTGAGGAAGCGATTTTGGGTCAGACGCAACCGCTTGTTTATGGCAATCTAAGAAGATCACGAGGTGGGGCTTGAAACGAGAACTGGACAGCCTGGTCACGCAGATGCATTCCAGCGGCGTTCGCTATGACGAAGCCGTTCGCGAGTTCAAAAAACAATATTTACGCGAAGTGCTGATTGCGAATCGAGGCAACCAGTGCAAGGCGGCAGAGGAGCTGGGCATGCACCGCAACACCCTCAGCCGGGCCATGTCCGAGCTGGGCCTGAACCTGGCCGAAGTGCGCGCCTGCCTCAAGCGTCCGCCCCGCAGTGAACGTCCTGTATATAGCGCCATTCGCCAGGGCGTCCGCCAGGGCTGAATCGCACTTGAGAACATGGAGAGCAGTATCCAGGAGCCAATCCGGCAATTCCAGGTAGCCTTGGCGCCCGGCTTCGTCTGGGATGCGCAGGACGCCTATCTCTTCGATATTGACGGGACGCTGCTGCGCAGCCGCGACCGTATCCACGTGGATTCATTTGCCGCCAGCGTGCGGCGCATCACGGGATTCGAGGTCACCCTGGCGGGCATCGCCTTGCAGGGCAACACCGATACCGCCATCCTGCGCGAAGCCTGCCGCCAGGCCGGCATTCCCCCCCAGATCCTGGAGGCGCAGACCGGCGCGATCCTGGAAGCCATGTGCGCCACCGTGGCCGAACAACGCCATGCCATGGACCTGATGCGGATGCCCGGCGTGGAGGAGGCGCTGCGCCACCTTGCCGGCCGCGGCGCGTTGCTGGGCGTGGCCACCGGCAACCTGGAGCTGATCGGCTGGATGAAGATTGAGCAGGCAGGCCTGCGGGAGTGGTTCCGCTTCGGCGGATTCAGCGATCGCTTCCCCGATCGAACCGAGCTGATTGCTCACGCTGCCGCCAAAGCCCGCGAGTTGGCCGGCGCCGGGGCGCGCGTATGCGTGGTGGGCGACACTCCCCGCGACATTGAGGCCGCGCATGCCAATTCCCTGCCCGTGATCGCCGTCGCCACGGGCCGCTCCAGCTTTGAGGAACTGCTCAGCCACGCGCCTGAGGCCTGCGCCGTCTCGCTGGCTGAATTGCTTGCCGCCAGCGCGGCCAACCCCCGGGGTGCACTGTGACCGGTTCTGCATTTCGATTGCGGCTGGTGGCGGCTTGCGTGGTCTTTGCGGCCACGGGAGCATCCGCCCAGGCGCCGTCCACAGCCCCGCAGAAGCAGGCTCCGGCAGCCGCACCGGCTGCTGCCGGTCCCCGTGCTGGCCGGCAAATCCCGATGAGTCTGCCCAGGGAATCCGATCGCCGCCGCGCCGCCAGGCTCTACCTTGCCGCGGCCACCCTCTACAAGGACGAGCTCTTCGAGGAGGCCTTCAAGGATTACGACGAGGCCGCAAGGCTGGACCCCGCAAACCCTGAATACGCAATGGCGCTGGAAGTGGGGCGAAGCCACGCCGTCACCGCCCTGATTCAGCAGGCCGCGCGCGACCGCACCCACGGCGATCGAGCCGCGGCGCAAACAGCACTCCAGCGCGCGCTTGCCATTGATCCGGGCAATGCCAATGTGACCCACCACCTGATGGAACTGGCCGAGCCGGAATTGGTCACGGACCAGGACGGCATGCGCAACATGCCCCAACTGGCTGCGCCCATCGACCTCGAACCCGCCGCAGGCAAGCAGTCTTTCCACATCCACGCGCAGGCCTGGCAGGTGATTGAAAAGGTCTACAAGGCCTACGGCATCGAGGCCACGGTGGACCAGAGCGTCCGTAACAGCAACCTGCGCCTGGACGTAGACAACGTGGACTTTGCTGCCGCCGCGCATGCTCTGGGCCTGATCACGGACTCGTTCGCGACTCCCATCGATGGGCACCGCGTGGTTGTGGCCCGCGACACCCACGCCATGCACGAGCAGTACACGCACAACGCCGTGGAAACCTTCTACCTCTCGGGAATGAATGCGACCGAGATGACCGACATCGGCAACATCGCGCGCAACATCTTCGAAGTGCGCCATACCGCGGTTGACACCACCGCAGGGACCATCACTCTGGAGGCGCCGGCGCCGGACCTGAAGGCGTTCAACACCACCTATCGCGAACTGTCGGAGGGACGCCCGCAGGTTCTCCTCGACATTCGCCTCATTGCGCTGGCCCACACCCGGACGCTCAACACCGGAGCCCAGCCTCCTCAATCGTTCACGGCCTTCAATGTCTATTCCGAAGAGCAGGCGTTACTCAGCCAGAATGCTGCCCTGGTGCAACAGATCATTCAGTCGGGCCTGGCCGCCCCCGGCGATACGCTCACCATCCTGGCCATCCTGCTGGCTTCGGGACAGATATCGAGTTCGCTCTTCAACAGCGGCATCGCCCTCTTCGGCGGCGGCCTTACCCTCTCCGCCCTTTCGCCGGCCCCGGCCGCCTTCAATCTGAACCTGAACTCATCCGATTCCCGCGAGCTGGACGACTACCAATTGCGCCTCGCCGACAATGAAGACGGGACCATGAAAAGCGGCACCCGCTATCCCATCGTTACTTCGAATCTCTCCACCGCTGCCACGGGATTGAAAATCCCGGGGCTCAACCTGCCGGGAACTTCCGGCAGCCTCAGTTCCCTGCTGTCGTCGGTCGCCAGCCAAATACCGAACATCCCCCAGATTCAATACCAGGACCTGGGTTTGGTGCTCAAGGCCCGCCCCCGCATCCTGCGTTCGGGTGGAGTGGCGTTGAACATCGACATGAAGATCACCGCGCTGGCCGGCTCGTTTATCAACGGAGTGCCGGTGCTTGCCAATCGTTCCTACACCGGGGATGTGATTACCCCTGCCGGCCAGGCGGTGGTCATCGCCGGCGAGCTGGACAAAAGCGAAACCGGCGCCATCAGCGGCCTGCCCGGCCTGAGCGAAATTCCCGGCCTGAATAACATCACGGAAAAAACCACCGACCAGAACGACTCCACGCTGCTCATCATCCTCACCCCCCACGTGGTGCGCAGCCCCTACGGGCTGTTCCATGGGCCCATGCTGCCCTTGGAGCGGGACACGTCATTGCCCTGATCCCCAAAGGAATCGCCCTCCCGGCTCCGGATATCGTCTTCGATATCCGGAGCCGGGAGGGCGAACTGCTTTCCTGACCCGCGCTATTGCGAAATGCCGTCCAGCTTTTCCTGGTACTCCACAATCTTCTTCAGAGCGTCGTAGGGAACGCCGCCAATCGGCACTTGCCGCCCATTCACCATCAGCGTTGGCGTTTGGTTGATGTTCAGGTCCTGCGCCAGCTGCACCGATTTTTCTACCTCGTCCGCGGTGGCAGGCTCCTTGGCGCAAGCGGCCACTTTCGCTGGATCGAGTCCCGCCTTGGTCACCGCGCTGTTCAACGTCAGCGTGGCGCCGTCAGCCGTCGCCAGGCCCTCCTGCCCGTCAAACACCGCGCTTGCGAACTGGAAGAATGCGCTGCTGCCGCCCAGCTTGGTCACGCACTCGCCGTACTCGGCGGCCAGCTTGGCCTCCGGATGGATCCGCTCCAGCGGAAAGTTCTGGAACACGATGCGCGCCTTGGGAAAGTCCACCGCCAGCTTGTCCATATTGGCCTGCGCTTCCTTGCAATGCGGGCACTCGAAATCGGCGAACTCCACCAGCTCCAGGTTCTTGTCGGAAGCACCCTTGTATGGACCATTCGCCCGCTCCTGAAGGATCGTGCGATTCTCCGCATACGGATTCGCGCCGAACGGATACACGTCTTCCCCGGCGATGATGTGCTTGCCGTCGGGCAATGCCCAGAACAGAAACCCGCCGGGCTTCTGCTTGCCGGATTTGTCTCCTACGTAAACGATCACTTTGCTCAGATTGGGCACTGGCGTCTTTTCAATGGCCGCCACTTCCCAGATCCGGTTCTCGTCGTACCCCCAGCTTGCCTGCAGGAATGCGTTCACATCTTCCTTGGTCGGCGTTGACGCGGTGAAGTTCTTCGGATCGATCTTTGGTAAAGCCGGCGCCTCGGTGGGGGCCGGAGCTCCCGGCGTCTGCGTGCTTTCGGTGGCGGGTTGCTGCGGCGGAGCCGGGGCGACCTGCTGTTGCGCGCCTGCCTGCACGGCTACGGTGGTTGCGGCCAGCAGGCCAACGCTGGCAATTCGGCCAAGAATACGAATCAATCCATCTCTCCTTGATGCAGTTGTTTCCATTATCGCTTAAGCCCCTCGACCTCTGTACTCTTGGTCCCTGCTTTTCTGATCCCCGTTCCCTGTTCCCTATACCTGAACCTTGACGGCAATGGGAAACCGGCGCCCCATTCCGAAAGCCTTCGACGTGATCTTCAGCACCGGCGCGGCCTGCTGGCGCTTGTACTCCGATCGCTCCACCAGGCGCACTACCTGTTGGACGAGCGGCACTGGAAAACCATGCTTGCGCGCGATCTCTTCCGGCGTCTCATAACGCTCCACATACGCCTCCAGGATCGGGTCCAGAACCTCGTAGGGAGGCAATGAGTCGGTGTCCTTCTGCCCCGGCCTGAGCTCCGCCGACGGCGCCTTTTCGAGAATCGCCCGTGGAATGGTCTCGCGCTCCCGGTTCAGCCACTGGCAGATGGCGTAAACGCGCGTCTTCACCAGGTCTCCAATCACCGCCAGCGCGCCCACCATGTCCCCGTAAAGCGTGCAATAACCCACCGCCATCTCGCTCTTGTTCCCGGTGGTCAACACCAGCGATCCCAGCTTGTTGCTGAGCGCCATCAGCAGGTTGCCGCGGATGCGCGACTGGATATTCTCTTCGGTGATGTCCGGAGCTCTGCCCGCAAACATCGGCTCCAGCGTCCGGGTGTATTCCTCAAACAGCCGGCTGATCCCAATCTGCTCAAAACGAATCCCCAGGGTGTCCGCCAGGTGCCAGCTATCGTCCACCGACCCTCGAGACGAGTACGGGCTCGGCATGCCCACCCCGAGCACGTTCTCCGCTCCCAGCGCTTCGGTGGCGATGGCCGCCACCAGCGCGGAATCGATCCCTCCGCTCAGCGCAATCACCACCTTGCTGAAGCCGCACTTGCGCACGTAGTCGCGCGTGCCCAGCACCAGCGCGTTCCAGGCGGCTTCCGTGTCATCGGTCGCCGGTTCCTCAATAGCCGGCGCGGTAAACGGATCCACCACCACAAGGTCCTCGGCAAACGACGCCGCCTGCGCCACCAGCTCGCCCCGGCTATTCAGCGCCAGCGAAGAACCGTCAAAGATCAGGCTGTCGTTTCCCCCCACCTGGTTTGAAAGCACCAGCGGAATCCCGTCGCGCCGCGCAATGGCCGCCAGCATCTCCCGCCGCACTTCCCGCTTCCCGTGCCAGAACGGCGAGGCCGAAATGTTCACGTGAATTGCCGGCCGCTGCGTCATCAGTTCTTCCATGGGGTCTGTCGAATACAGCCGCCGCGGCCAGAAGTGCTTGTCGTTCCAGGCGTCTTCGCACACGCTCACCCCCAGCCGCACCCCATCCAGCTCCACCACTCGCTGCGATCTCCCCGCCTGGAAATAGCGTTGCTCGTCAAAAACGTCGTAAAACGGCAGCAGCCGCTTGTGCTGCTCCAGCAAAACCTGCCCTTTGTCCAGCAACACCGCGGCGTTCACGGCCGGCTTGCCGCTGCCTTCCGGCGCCGCAAAGGCCGCACCCGTCAGCACCGCCACCGGCAAATCCCGCGTTGCCGCCGCCAGCTCTTCCACGGCGGTGCGGCAGCGTGCAAGGAAACTCGGCTTTTCCAGGAAATCGGCCGGAAGATACCCGCAGATAGACAGTTCGGAAAAGACCGCCAGGCGCGCGCCCATTTCCGCGGCACGGCGGCTTGTATCCAATATTTTCTTCAGATTGCCGGTAAAATCCCCGATCGTCGGATCGATCTGGGCAAGCGCGATCTTCACCCTTTCAGTTTAATCCGTGCTCCCGTCAACCCGTTGGCAACTTGTACTCGTCCAGTGTGAGGAACTGCACAACATCAGGGTCCTGCGACACCAAAAACTCCTTTAGCGGCCCAAAAAACTTCGCCCGGCCCTGGTGCAGGAACAGAACCTGGTCCGCCAGCCGCTCCGCAAACCGCATGTCGTGGGTCACCACAATGCTGGTATAGCCCAGCTGATGCTTGAGCCGCTGGATGATTCCGCCCAGCCGGCGCGCGATGATCGGATCCACCATCGTCGTCGGTTCGTCGTACAGAACCACCTCGGGCTGCGCCGCCAATGCCCGCGCAATCGCCACCGCTCTTCGCCGCCCCGTCGAAAGGCTTGCGGGCAATTGATCGGCGACATCATCCGCCCCCACCAGCACCAGCAGCCGGTCCACCACCTGCAGATACTGGTCCTCTTCAAGGCCCCCACGCTCGCGCAGGGGAAAAGCAACATTTTCTCTCACCGTAAGCGAGTCGAACAGCGCGCCATTCTGGAACACCATGGTCACGCGCTTGCGGATCTCCTGCAGGCCCTCCTCGTTCATCTCTGTCAGTTCCTTGCCTTCCACGCAGATCGATCCCGAATCGGGCTTCAGGAAACCCATCAGCAACCGAAGCGAAACCGATTTTCCCACCCCGCTTCGCCCCAGGATGCAGAGCGTCTTGCCCCGCTGAACGAAGAAGCTCACATCCTCGAGCACAGGCGGCCCGCCAAACGAAATACTCACGTCGCGGAACACAATAATGGCCTGGCCGTTGCCGCCCTCGCCAGGCACCGCGCAGTCAGCCGGATTTGCTGCTGGATCCGCCATCTCGTTCCTTCAGATTATGCGATGCACGCCAGAAAACGCACGCGGCGTCAGCGTAGACCCGGAGCTGTGCCCCGTTCATCGTTCGCCGCGGCGAACGATGAGCGGGAGGACTCTGCGCGCTGTACCCCGGCCCGGACCTTCCTCGCAACCTCGGCCGCCCGCTTGAGGTCGTCGCGGGTGTTCACGTTCAGGAACCATTCGTAAGGCCAAAGCCCCCGCGCATCCCTCACCTGCCCGCTCTGCGCCAGCATCTCCACCGCCACCACCCGCACCTTCTCGCCCCACTGGTGCGCCGCCGCCTCAAACGCCGCAAAGCTGCCGCCGTCTCCCTGCCGCAGCCGTTCCCGCAGCACCGGCAGCGTCTCCCTCCGCACCACCGCCGGAAACGTCTCCGCAAATCCGTTCACCGACGCCAGCGTGACAGCCGCTCCGGTCACCTGCGCATCCCGGATCAGATACGCCACCAGTTCCGGAGCCATCTGCGGCATATCGATGGAGACGAAAACGGCCCAATCCTCCGCCGTCTGCGCCAGCGCGCTCACCACTCCGCCCAGCGGACCGCAATCCGCCCGCTCATCGGCGACTACCGGAGCAAACTCGCTCAGGTCCACGCGCGAGCCGGCGATCTGCGGCGTCAGTCCCGCCCCGCGCAGCACATCCAGCGCATGCGCAATCAGCGGCCGCCCCTCCAGTTCCAGCAGGACCTTTTCCTCTCCCATCCGGCTAGAGCGTCCGCCGGCCAGAACAAATCCCGCCACACTTGCGGCGGCTTCGCTCAACGCCCCGCCTCTTCCAGGAACCGAATCAACGAATCGATTCCCAGCCGGAAATTCTTCAGGTTGAACTTCTCGTTGGGCGCGTGCAAATTATCGTCGGGCAGCCCGAAGCCCATCATCACGCTGGGCAGCCCCAGGTGCCGCTCGAAGTCGCCCACAATCGGAATCGATCCGCCCGAGCGGATAAACACCGTATCCTTGCCCCACACCTCGTGCATCGCCTTAACTGAGGCCTGGATGAACCGGTTATTCACCGGCACGATGCACGCGTCGCCCTGGTGGATCAGCCGCACCGTCACGTCCACGCCCTTCGGCGTCACCTTCTCCACGTAACTCTTGTACTGCGCAAACGCCTTCGCCGGATTCATGTTGGGCACCAGCCGCATGGAAACCTTGGCCAGAGCCTTGGCCGGAATCACTGTCTTCGCGCCTGCTCCCGTAAATCCGCCCGGCATCCCGTGCACTTCCAGCGTCGGCCGCGCCCACGTCCGCTCCAGCACGCTGAACCCCTCCTCGCCCACCAGCACGCTCGATCCCACCTCGGTCTTGCGGTAATGCTCCTCGTCGAACGGCAGGCTCTTCCAAGCCTCCGATTCTTCCTTACTCGGCGTCTCAACATCGTCGTAAAACCCAGGAATCAGGATGTGCTCGTGCTCGTCCTTGAGTTTGGAAAGAATGTGCGCCAGCGCCATGAACGGATTGGGCGCCGCGCCCCCGTACATGCCCGAGTGCAGGTCAGATTTCGCCCCCTTCACCTCCAACTCGGTGTAAATCATGCCGCGCAGGCCCACGCAAAGCGTCGGCAAATCCGGCGCAAAAAGCTCGGTATCGCAGATCAGCGCAAAATCCGCCTTCAGATCGGCCGCCTGTGACGCCACGTAGCTCGCGATCCCCTCGCCGCCAACCTCCTCTTCGCCTTCGAACAGCACCCGCACGTTTAGCGGCAAGCCCCCCGTAGCCAACAGGCTCTCCAGCGCCTTCACCTGCATCCAAACCTGGCCTTTGTCGTCCACCGCGCCCCGCGCGTAGAGGTTGCCGTTGCGTTCCGTGGGCTCAAACGGCGGCGAATGCCACTCATCCACCGGGTCCACCGGCTGAACATCGTAATGTCCATACACCAGCACCGTGGGCTTGCCGGCAGCCTTCAACCATTCGCCATAAACCAGCGGATGCCCCGTGGTTTCCTTCAGGTGAACTTTGTCAAACCCGATCCGTCTCAGCTCGGCGGCCAGCGTCTCTGCTGCTTTGCGGCAATCTCCCGCATTCTCGGGCAGCGTGGAAATCGATGGAATCCTGAGCAGATCCTTCAGCTCGCTCAAAAAGCGCGAATGATTCTCGTGGGCAAATCCAACTGCGGGTGAAGACATAACTTGCCTCTCTCATTAGGTTCGAAACACCGGCAAGTATAGACCTTTGGGACGCAGCACCGCAGCGCGCCCGATGAAGTGAAGTATGCGATGAGGCAAAAGGAACATCCAAATCGGCTCCGCTCCCCGGCGGCGCGCAAATATGAGACACTTGAAAGGAAGGCGTGACGCCAACGCATCCGCCTACCATCCTCCATCTGGCCCGGCTCCCGCGCGCTTCAGGCACGCTGTTTCTTCCGCCGCGGCCACACTTCAAGGGATTCATCGGCGAATGATCAGTGTGAGTAATGTGAGCATGCGCTACGGCTCGAAGGTGCTCTTCGAGGACGTGACCGTAACGTTTATACCCGGACGGCGCTACGGACTGACCGGACCCAACGGCGCCGGCAAAACCACTTTCATGAAGATCCTGACGGGCGAGCTCGACGCGCAGAAAGGCACCGTGGTGCGCCCGCGCAAAATGGGCGTGCTGCGCCAGGACCAGTTCGCCTTCGATGCTTACCGCGTCATCGACACCGTCATCATGGGCAACAAGCCGCTGTGGGCGGCGCTCGAGGAGCGCGACCGCATCTACGAGAAATCCGAAATGACCGACGAGGATGGCATGCGCCTGGGCGAGTTCGAAGGCGTCATCGGCGACGAGGATGGCTACACCGCCGAGAGCGACGCTGCCGTCCTGCTCGACGGCCTCGACATCCGCGAAGAACTGCATGCGCGCAAAATGGGCGAGCTGCAGGGCGGCCAGAAGGTCCGCATCCTGTTGGCCCAGGCCCTCTTCGGCAAGCCGCAGGCCCTCCTGCTCGATGAGCCCACCAACTATCTCGACCTCGACTCCATCCATTGGCTCCAGGACTTCCTCACCAACTACGACGGCACCCTCATCACCATCTCCCACGACCGCCACTTCCTCAACAGCGTCACCACCCACACCGCCGACATCGATTACCAGACCATCATCACTTACACCGGCGGCTACGACGACATGGTGATGCAGAAGACCCAGATCCGCTCCACGCTGGAAGCGCAAAACGCGCAGCGCGATAAAAAAATCGCGCAGCTCAATGAGTTCATCGCGCGCTTTGCCGCCGGTACGCGCTCCAGCCAGGTCACCAGCCGCCGCAAGGAAGTGGAGCGCCTGCAGACCAATGAGCTCGCCCGCTCCAACATTCAGCGCCCCTACATCCGCTTTGACCAGCTTCGCCCCAGCGGCAAGCACGTGCTCGAGTTCAAGCACATCACCAAGTTCTACGGCGACCACAAAGTCCTCGACGGCTTTACCGCCAACTTGCTGCGCGGCGAAAAAGTCTGCCTCATGGGCCGCAACGGCGCCGGCAAAACCACCCTGCTCAAAAGCCTGCTCCACAATTACTCCAGCCTCGCCGATCCCGAATTCAATCTCGATAACGGCGCTGTCTTCTGGGGCCATGAGGCCCAGATCGGCTACTTCCCCCAGGACGTGGCCACCGTCATCGATGCCGCCAGCGAGCCCAATCTCACCGTCGCCGACTGGCTCCATCGCTGGAAACCCGATTCCCACGTGGAAGACATTCGCGGCATCCTCGGCCAGATGCTTTTCTCCGGCGAAGAAGGCGAAAAGCCCATCAAGGCGCTCTCCGGCGGCGAACAGGCCCGCCTCGCATTCTGCAAGCTCATCCTCACCAAGCCCAACTTCCTCATCTTCGACGAGCCCACCAACCACCTCGACCTCGAAGCCATCAACGCGCTCAACATCGCGCTGCAGCGCTATGAGGGCACCGTGCTGTTGGTAACTCACGACCACGACCTCATCGACGAAGTGGCAACCCGCCTATGGATCTTCGACAACGGCCAGATCCAGGACTTCCAGGGCCCCTACGAGGAGTGGAAGGGCAAGCATAATTAACCAGATCGCAGATGCCAGGTCGGGGCGCCCCATCATGACCGCGCTTTCTGCGATTAGGGTTGGAAGGCCATCCGGCTGCCCCAGATCCCGCCTTTGGGGCCTGGGATTCTTTCCATCGCAAACATTGCA
>CAVYSS010000031.1:0-236826 GCA_963771195.1 uncultured Acidobacteriota bacterium | reverse complement strand
CGACCAGATCGACATCGTCGTCTTCGACCGCCAGTACTCACCCTTCCTCTTCAACTACCAGGGCCAGACCGTAATCCCCGCGGAAAGCGTCTACGCCGTCCTCGAAGCCAAGCAGGAATTCTCCAGCATCACCGTGAAGTCCGCGCACGATCGCGCCCTGAGCGTCCGCAGCCTTCACCGCACCAGCTTGCCCATCCCCACCGCCGCCGGTCTGCTCCCGCCCAAGCGCCCCCATCACATCATTGGCGGACTCGTGGCCCACCACACCCAGCGCGACACCAATGTCGGCAAACGCCTTCTCGACCACCTCTCATGCGCCGAGCCCGACGCCCGCCTCGACATCGGCTGCATCGCCGCCCGCGGCTTTTTAACCTGCGACGCCGAAGGCCAACTCGCCTTCGTCCAGCACACCAAGGCCGCCACCGCCTTCCTCTTTGAATTGATCTCCCGCCTCCAGAAGCGCCTGCGCCACCGCCCCCATGATCGACATCCACGCCTACGCCAAATGGCTCGACAAAGAGGCCTCCTAGCAGGCCGCGGGAAAACACGGAGGGAGGCGGGGGGTTTACATGTTGCGCAAAAACTCGCCCGAAAGGTGCTTTGTAACAAGGGCACGGCTTCAGCCGGGCCGCAAGCTGTTGTAAAGAAACGACTGGGCTTTAGCCCCTGCTCCCGCGGGCCCTGCAACTCAGGCCAGATTTGATGCTTTTTCCGCAGCCCGTTCAACCCCCGCATGAGCTCCACAAAATGAAAAATGGCTTCAGCCCCGGAGGAATTCGGGGTGTCCGGGGTCCCCGGTTCTGGGATCAGGTATACCGGCCGCGGAAAAACACGGAGGGAGGCGGGGGTTTTAACCCCCGCATAAGCTCCGCAAAATGAAAAAGGGCTTCGGCCCCGGAGGAATTCGGGGCGCACAGGGACCCCGGTTCTCGGACCCTCCAAGGGCGAAGGCCGTCTCACCCGCATCAACGACATCCTCCTGAACCTGATGGAAGCCGAGCGCCGCGCGGGAACAAGGCGGTAGCTCCCGTCCCAAAGTACCGCTCCAAAATAGTGCCGTCATCCCGAGCGAGTCCGCAGGACGAGCCGAAGGACCTGCATTTCGGGAGGTTGACTCCGAGATAATTGGCCCACTTACGACCGAGAGGGCTGTGCCCCATTCATCGCGCAGCCTCTTGCGCGATGAGTGGGCGGAACTCCGCTGACTCCAGCCGGTCGCCCAGATTCCTGGCTTAGTCATTCCGATTTTGCTTGGAGGATTCGGTCGCTTCCACGCCCTTTGAAATTACCTCGGCAAGATTCGGCGCCCATTGATGCCGGATAGCGAAGCGCGTGTACTTCAGGCAGTAGCAATCCACAATCTCCACTGCCAGATGCCGCGATATTATCGGACTTCCAATTAGAAAAACCGTACTGTTCCAAAGCAGCATTACCAGCAACACTAGAATTGCGACTCGCTTGTGCTGAATGCATAGGACAGAAAGCAACAACGCCCCGGCAGAAAGGTAATTCAAGTAGGTTGCATGGGCTATATACACCAGAATAAAAAACAGGGAGCCGGGAAGAATCCATAAAAGAAGCAGCCATTCGAGATCAGATCGAAACCTACGAAAAGCGATTGGCACTGCGAGAAGAATCGGCCAGAATGCAGTTAGAAATGGCACCAGAAATCGTGCCACGTTGGCCATGGACTCCCGCGTGACTCCGTGAACAAGAATGGATACGCTCCCGAGGATTCTCGGTGTATAGCCGGCATCAAATCCAGCCATGCGATAAGCAAAATACGTGGGGACAAGCCACATTGCGCAGAGAACAAATGTTGCAACGAATCCGAGAATCGCCTTTTTCCACGTGCCGAAGAGCAGTGCGGCAGACACGTAGAAAGGAGCCAGGAATGCTCCATCCGAGGGACGAAGGCCCGCACCAAGAGCAAACGCGAAAGATGCCCCCAGCAGAAATGCAAGTTTCCCGGACTCTCTGTACCGTAAAAGCAAATAAAGGCATAGCGCGGGAAAGAGTACTTGCGAAGCGTACGAACTGTGTACTCCTCCTGAAAACCAGAGAAAGAAAATGGAGGCATAAGCTGCGGCTGCCCATCTGGCCAGATCTCGTGCAACAAGAAGTTTGGCCGTGTTGTAGAAAACTACTACCCCGAGAACCGAAAAGAGCCAATTCAAACCCAGCAATCCCCAACCGGCGTTGGGAAAGAGACCGGCACAGCGATTGAAGAGCCAATAGCCGGGAGGCTGAATGACATAAGAATGATCGAGAATTACCTCGACATGAGAGGGACCATCCGCAAAGTAGACAGGCCCGCTGCAGCTTACGCGCGAGATCAACACCCCAACAGCCAGTATCCAGTTGAAGTGATCAAGGTTCCGCATTCTCGCTTCGGACAAGACAGTCACCCAGAGATTTCCACTGTGGCTCGCCTGGCAGGCCGCTGAAATTCTTCCCCCAAGGAAAAGACACTTCACGGCTTGTTGTAAAACTCCTGGGAATCGGAAAAGTGTCAGTTCTTCAGTCGTGCCGCAGTTCCGCAAATAAAGGACTTGTGCTTTAGTCTCGGGGTCTTTTGGATCGAACTGAAGAATCTCACGAGCTCTTCACGCTGGAACCGTCAGCTCCAGCGCCTCCCACAACCGCATCGTCGGCCCCGCCTGGTTCACCGTGTAAAAATGCAGCCCCGGAGCGCCGTTGCCGAGCAGCGACTGGCACAGGCGCGTGACCACGCTCTGCCCGAAATCGCGGAGCGCGTCCTTGCTGTCCTTCAGTTCCGCCAGGCGCAAGCGCACCCAGCGCGGCAGATCGGCGCCGCACCCGGCGCAGAATCGCTGCGTCTTTTCAAAGCTCGTAATGGACATGATGCCGGGATAGACGGGAATGCGGAGGCCGGCTTTTTCGCACTGCTCCGCGAAATCGAAGTACGCCTCCGGGTTATAGAACAGTTGCGTCAGCGCCGCGTCCGCGCCGGCCTCCACCTTGCGCCGGAAATGATCGAAATCCGCGCCCGGGCTCTCCGCCTGCGGGTGCATCTCGGGATACGCCGCCACTTCGATCTGGAACGCGCTCCCGTGCTCCGCGCGGATAAAGCGGACCAGGTCGCTGGCGTAGTGGAACTCTCCCGGCGCCTCGGCGCTCATCGCTGTCGCCGGCAAATCGCCGCGCAGCGCCACGATGCGCTTCACTCCGGCTTCCCGATACCGCTCCAGGTGCGCCGCCACGCCGGCTCGAGTCGAGCCCACGCAGGTCAGGTGCGGTGCTACTTCGATCCCGCTATGCTCCACCACGGCGAGCATCGTCTCGTAAGTTCCGTCCTGGCCGGAGCCGCCGGCCCCATGCGTCACCGAAAAGAAATCCGGCCGTAATCCCGCAAGTTCGCTTACCACCAACGGAAACCTGGCAACACCCTCCGGCGTGCGCGGTGGAAACAGCTCGAAGGAAAACCGTAACGGCGATTTCATGGATTCGTCCGTGGCCTGAAGTGAAGGAGTGAAGAAAATGAAAGTGAATAAGTGAAAAAGAGCGAATGCGGTGAAGGAGAGAAACAGGGCTTCCGGTCTTTCTTCACTCCCTCACGCTCTTCACTCCTTCACATTTCGCTAGTACCTATAGAACTCCGGCTTGAACGGGCCCTCCACCGGCACGCCGATGTAGTCCGCCTGGTGCTCGGAGAGCCTGGTCAGCTTCACGCCGATCTTCTCCAGATGCAGCCGGGCCACTTCCTCGTCCAGCTTCTTGGGCAGCGTGTACACGGCCACCTTGTAGGCGTCCTTGTTCTTCCACAGGTCGATCTGCGCCAGCGTCTGGTTGGCAAAGCTGTTCGACATCACAAAGCTCGGATGGCCGGTGGCGCAACCCAGATTCACCAGCCGTCCTTCGGCCAGGACAAAGATCTCGTGGCCGTCGGGGAAGTGGTACTTGTCCACCTGTGGCTTGATGTTCAGCTTCTCCACACCCTTTTCGCCATTCAGCCGGTCCATCTGGATCTCGTTGTCGAAATGCCCGATGTTGCACACGATGGCCTGGTTCTTCATGGCCTTCATGTGCTCGAGCGTGATGATGTCCACGTTGCCGGTGCAGGTCACGTAAATATCGCCGCGGCCGAGCGTGTCCTCGACCGTGGTGACCTCAAAGCCTTCCATGGCCGCCTGCAGCGCATTGATGGGATCCACTTCGGTGACAATCACGCGCGCGCCCATGCCGCGCAGCGAGTGCGAGCAGCCTTTGCCCACGTCGCCGTAGCCGCAGATCACCGCGACCTTGCCCGCCATCATCACGTCGGTAGCCCGCTTGATGCCGTCCGCCAGCGACTCCCGGCAGCCGTACAGATTGTCGAACTTGCTCTTGGTCACCGAGTCGTTCACGTTGATGGCAGGCACAAGCAGCTTCCCCTTCTCCATCGCCTGGTAGAGGCGGTGGACGCCGGTGGTGGTCTCTTCGCTGACGCCGCGCCACTCCTTGACTACCTTGTGCCAGTGCTGGGGGTCTTCGGCGTGGACGCGCTTTAGCAGATCCTTGATCACCTGCTCCTCGTGGTTGCCCGAGGGCGTGTCCACCCACCTGTCGCCATCCTCGAGCTCGTACCCCTTATGAATAAGGAGGGTGACATCGCCGCCGTCGTCCACCACCAGCTGCGGCCCCAGCCCGCCTTTGTGGTTCAGCGCGGCAAACGTGCACTCCCAGTAGTCCTCCAGGGACTCCCCTTTCCAGGCGAAGACGGGGACGCCGGTTTGGGCTATGGCGGCGGCGGCGTGGTCCTGGGTGGAGAAGATGTTGCAGGAGGCCCAGCGGACCTCGGCGCCGAGGCTTTTGAGGGTCTCAATGAGGACGGCGGTCTGGATGGTCATGTGCAGGGAGCCGGTGATGCGGACGCCCTTAAGTGGCTTTTCTTCTGCGTACTTATGGCGGATTGCCATGAGGCCGGGCATCTCCTGCTCGGCGATGGTGATCTCCTTGCGGCCCCAATCGGCCAGGGACATGTCGGCTACCTTGTAGTCGGCGGTGGTGATTTCCAGGGTGGTTGCCATCGGCTCAGACTCTCCTTTTTCCCATCGTCATATCTTGATATGTTGATATGTAGCAGGTTTTCGGCGGGGAGTCAACTACCGTCGTATCATGATATGTTGATATGTTTTTGGGAGACGAACCATGCCGGACCTTTTAAAGACTTTGCGCGCCGCGGCGGACCCGAACCGGATCCGCATCCTTCTCTTGCTCAAGGCCGAGGAGCTTTCAGTAGCCGAGCTGCAGGAGATTCTGACCCTGGGACAGAGCACCATCTCAATGCATTTGCAGCAACTGCGCCAGGCGGATGTGGTGGAAGACCGGCGGGCGGGCAAGAGCGTGCTTTACCGGCTGGCGCGGAAGCCGGGGGCGCTGCTGGAGAGTCTGCTGGCGCAAGGGGAAAAGGAGATAGAGGAAGCGGGCGCCGACCGGGCGGCGATGCGGCGGGTGGTGAAGAAGCGCGAGGAGCGGACGAAGGCGTTTTTCGACTCCATGGCGGGAAAGATGGGCAAGGATTACGTTCCCGGCAAGACGTGGAAGAGCACGGCCGAGGGGCTGCTGCGGATGCTGGCGAAGGGGTTGACGATTGCGGACGTGGGCGCGGGCGACGGCAATTTTGCGTTGTTCCTGGCGCAGCGGGCCAAGCAGGTGATCGCGGTGGACAACTCCGACAAGATGCTGGAGGTGGGGCGCAAGGAGGCCAAGAAGCGGGGCCTGCAAAAGGTGAGCTTCCGCAAGGGAGACTTCGAGAACCTTCCCATCGACCATAATTCCGTGGATGTGGTGGTGTTTTCGCAGTCGCTGCACCATGCGGCGCACCCGGACCGGGCACTGGGGGAGGCGGCGAAGGTTCTCACCACTGGCGGGCGCATCGTGATTCTGGACCTGGCGAAGCATCGTTTTGAGGAGGCGCGCGAGCTGTACGCGGACGAGTGGCTGGGATTTGGGGAAGCCGACCTCGAAGGGATGCTGAAGGAAGCAGGGTTCAGGAATATCGAGATCAGCGTGGTGGACCGGGATGGGGACGCGCCTCAGTTTCAGACGCTGCTGGCGGTGGGGGATAAGGGGTAGCGGAGCTAGCGGGGTTAGCGGAGCTAGGCCACGTCCCGGCACCCGCCGCCGGGTTGGTACCGCTAGGCCAAGGAGATTTATATGAACTTGCAGAAACAAATCAAGGAATATATTGCCACTCAACCGGAACCAAAACGCGGCGAAATGCAACAGTTGCATGACATGATTCTGGCGTTGATGCCGGCATGTAAATTGTGGTTCTTAGATGGAAAAGACGAAAAGGGGAAAATTGTTTCCAACCCAAATATTGGATATGGATCTCAAACCATGCAATATGCCAATGGAAAAACCAAGGAGTTCTATCAAATCGGTATAAGTGCGAATACGACGGGCATTTCCGTCTACATTATGGGAATCAATGATAAGAATTACCTGGCCCAGACATTTGGGCAGGAACTCGGCAAAGCAAGCGTCACGGGGTATTGCATTAAATTCAAAAAGCTGACAGATATAAGAATCGACGTACTTAAAGCAGCAATACAATATGGAATTGAACAGACGAATATTCAACATTGATTTCAGGTTGAGTGAATGAACTGCCATTCCGAGCAGGTGGCGTTTTTCGCTAGCTATCCGATCCGAAGTTCGTCAATCCTACCGACTGAACGATAGATCGATGCGAAGATCCCAGCGAGCCGTGTGAAAGACCGCTGGGATCTCCTGGAGCCAGAGCGGCTGAACGATTTCGATCGAAAGCCGGCAGGGTCGAACGGGCGCCGGATGAGTCAAACGCTGCGGCTTCCTGTCGACAGATCATCAGAAGCTGAAGCGGCGCTTCCCGATACTCCTGGTCGCGAGAACGCCGGCTGAGCCTGGAGGGACACCTTCGACCACGGTGTCAATCTCGTTTCCGTCGTCGACAACGACAAACCAGGCGGAGACTGTAGGCCGTCCATCGGTGAAATCGATTGTGAACTTGCCGGTGCAGTTGGCGTTCACTTTATACGTTCCGGTGGCGACGGGATGGGTGAAGTCTGACACTTCGACGCCTCCGATGGTGACGGCGTCAATCTGTTTAAGCCCTCCCTTGCCATCGAACTGCGTGAGCGCAACTCCCACTTGCGCACCGGTGGGCCCTGGCCCGGCCAGCTTTGCGCCTTCAATGGTGAAGCCGTAGACTCCGGCGATGAGCCAGTCGTTGCAATAGCTCGATGTGCTTTGGGCGTTCACGCGGCCGGTGCTGAAAAGCCCAACCAGAACCAGCAGCACTGTCATCTTTCCTAATATCCTCATAGTGTCCTCCTCGATGGGGTTTAGGGCCTGGCGTCAAGGGCTCGTCCTGAGAGCGGCAATGGCGGCAGGCCGTCTCTGCTGCTTATATCCGAGGATCGAATGGCGACAGAATGATCTCTTGGTGACTTGTTAAATCTCGACCACAGAACGAGTTACACGTCCATCTGAATTCAGTTGTGTGCTAAGATACGGTTCGTCGACGGCGAGGATGTCTACTCCCAACCAGTACGAACGCAAGATCAGCACCGGTCTCTTTGAGGTGGATCTGGTGTCGGGTGAAGTTCTGCGGGAGGGCCGCCGGGTGCCCGTTCAGGAGCAGCCGTTTCGGGTCCTTCGTCTGTTGCTGGAGCGGCCGGGACAGGTGGTGAGCCGCGAGGAGTTGCAGTCGAAGCTCTGGCCCGCCGATACCTACGTCAGCTTCGATGAGGGACTGAACACGGCCATTCGAAAGCTGCGCGTGCTCCTCGGCGACTCTGCCGACAATCCCCGGTACATTGAGACGATTCCGAAACGAGGGTACCGCTTTATCGCCCCGGTTCGCACTTTGGCCGAGTGGGACCCGTCATCTTCGCACCAGGTAGAACCGCCGAAGGCGGCGCCGGCGGGCATTGCCCGGTTATGGAGCAGGCCCGGCTGGGTAGCGGCCGTCGCTTTGCTGCTGGGCGTTGCGGCGATGTTCACAATCCGAGCCATCCTGCAAAGCCGCTCTCATGGTTCTCCAGCTGGTTCTCAGTCCGGATCTCAGGCGGCTCCTCAACCCAGGCGAGCCATGCTGGTGGCTCTGCCCTTTCAGAACCTGACCAATGATCCCGCCCAGGAGTACTTCAGCGATGGCCTGACCGAGGAAACGATCACCGACCTGGGCCAGTTGAGCCCGGCTCATCTGGGAGTGATCGCTCGAACGTCATCGATGGCCTACAAGCACACCGGCAAGACCATCGAACAGATAGGGCGGGAACTGCATGCCAATTACGTCCTTGAAGGCAGTGTGCGGCGCGATACGGGGCGTGTACGCATCACGGCCCAGTTGATTCGGGTGAGCGATCAGTCGCACCTTTGGGCGCAGTCCTACGACGTGAGAAACCTGGGCGATCTGATCGATGTGCAGAGCGCCATTGGAAGAGCGATTGCCGAGCAGGTGCGGGTGCAGGTTGCTCCCCAGTACGAGGCCGACAGCGCGCAACTGCACGCGCGGAATCCGATCGCTTACGATTTCTACCTGCAGGGGCGCTTCTACTGGAACCAGAGGACTCCGCCGGCGCTGCGCAAGAGTATCCAGCTTTTCAGGCAGGCCGTCGCCGCGGATCCTAATTCGCCCCAGGCCTGGGCCGGCCTGGCCGACGCCTACAACATCAGCAACATCATCGGCGCGCTGCCTTCCCTGGAGAGTTCTCCCCAGGCCCGCACAGCAGCCACCAGAGCCATCGAACTCGATCCATCGCTGGCGGATGCCCACGCAGCGCTTGCCATGGTGAAGTCTCACTACGAGTTCGATTTTCCGGGCGCCCGGGCGGAGTTTCAGAAGGCTATCCAGCTCAATCCGAATTCGGCCTACGCCCATCTGTTCTATTCGGGCGGCTACCTGATGCCTATGGGGCTGCGGACGGAAGCGATTGCCGAGATGCAGAAGGCCGTTGAGCTGGATCCTCTGTCTTTGCCCATCAATAACTTCCTGGGTGAGACGTACGTGCTGGCCGGGGACTATCCAGCCGCCCTGCAGCAGTATCAGCACACCATCGCGATGAACCCCAACTTCCCGCTGGTGCACGCTTACCTGGCCGATCTGCTGGAATTGACGGGGAAGTTCGAAGACGCCATTCAGGAACGCGAACGGACCGCTCTTCTTTTCGGCGCGAGCGAACAGGAGTCGGCGGACAAGGCGGCTCGCCTTACTCAGGCGTTGAAGCACGGCGGTGTCGCTGGCTTCTGGAAGGAACTGTTGTCCCAGGATCTTCGCGCCCGGCAAACGTCGCCCGGCGGCTTTGACGTCATCGCTCAGGACTACGCTTTGGCCGGGGAAAAGGACCTAGCATTCCAGTGGCTGGGGAAGTCGATCGGTGCCCGTGAAGGGCAGGAGCTGACTCTGCTCGCGGTGGACCCGGTGTGGAATAGCCTCCACGGCGATCCCCGGTACATAAGCCTCCTTCGCCGCATCGGGCTGCCCGAAAAGGTCGATGTTCACTAACCGAATGGATCGACGGTCTCGCCACAGTCGGATTTCTCCTCATAAGCCGGTTTGCGTGACGGGATTCTTGGAATTGGGTCCGTTACAGATCAAGAGACGAAGCGCCCGCTGTTGGCGGCCAATACGCGGGCGTGTGAATCGCGAGGCGAGCTACGATCGCGTCCCTGCGGGACGCGATATTCGTTTTTCTTTTTTGGGTGGAGTGCGTGTTCCGGCACGGCTGAAGTCGTGCCCTGATACGAAGCCTATATGTTGGAGTTTTTTCCGCAGCCTGTAGTGTCGCTACGGGACGCCTGGGTCGGAGACGGACGAGGGACCCTTCGGCAGGCTCAGGGCAGGCTCGGGGGCACCCCTCAACTTGATAACTCCCCTGAGACCGGTGCCAACCGCCTGCGCTCGGGGTCTTTCGGCTTCATTTTGAGTGGGCATTTCCCGGGTTCCGAATTGAATGGAATTCTGCGGGAAGGAGGCGCACAATGAAGCCCACCAGACCTCAAGCGGGGAATCAGGGAAGCGTCGGCTCCAGTCGTTGTTTCGCCGGCCTTTGCACCGGGCCCGAATTCTCCACGCTCCCTTTTTCCCCAATTTGGTTTTCATCTCACTTCGGGGGAAGAAGAGAGGCCCGCATGCACACCAAGAGAATAGATCTTCGCTCCATGGGCAAACAGTGGCGCGGCATTGCCCTCGTGGCACTCGTGACGGTCGCCTTGGGCCCGGTTGGGTCGGCACAGACGGATGTCGCCAAGCCAGCGACGGCGGCGCCGGTGATCCCGCAAGAGATTCGCTTTTCCGGCTCGGCGCCCGACCGCGCCGGGGACACGGTGGAAGCCGTGTTTCGCGTTTATGCGGCCGCCGAAGGTGGGGATCCGATGTGGAGCGAGACGCAACACGTGACCGTGGATGCAAATGGCAGCTACACCACGCTGCTGGGTTCAGCCACGCAGGGCGGCCTGCCGCAGTCGCTGTTCGCCGGCGGACAGGCTCGTTGGCTCGGAGTGAGCATCGAACGCGCCGAGGAGTTGCCGCGCTCGCCGCTGACATCGGTCGCCTACGCCATGAAAGCCGGCGATGCCCAGACTGTGGGCGGGCTTGCCGCGGGCAGCCTGGTGACCAAGGCGGACCTGGCCCAGCTCGTCGATTCGGATGCGTTTCCGGGGGTCGCGCCCGCCCAGGACAAGCTCCAGATTCAATCCGACACCACTCCCGCCGGTTCGGGAACCGCCAGCTACGTGCCGCTCTGGACCGCGAGCTCCACCCTGGGCAACTCGGCCATCTACCAGTCGGGAACCAAGATCGGCGTCGGCACAACGACGCCGTTGGCGGCGCTGCATGTGGTGACACAGGGAAACAATGTGGCATATTTTACGAACTCGGCGGCTCACTCTTCGGGGGCCGGCGGTGGAATGATTGGGTACTCCGACAGCGGCGCAGCCCTGAGCAGTGGCGACCGGATGGGCTATTTCCTTGTTGGCGGGGCGACCGACAGCAACCACGACCTGGCCAACTCGGTAGGGATTCTCGGGTTCGCGACGGAGAAATGGTCGATCCGCATACGCTCCGCCCGCGATGCCGATGCCGTGCTGCCGTCGGGCGTGGTGGCAAACGACAGCGCTCCGCCCTGGCTCGTGCTCGACCATTTCTCCGTCGCGAACCCGAGAATCCCTACCGAGTTGGCCAGGTCGTGGTTGCTGTCGGTCGCCCCGCCAACAAGGAAATAGCCCATCCGGTCGCCACTGCTCAGGGCTGCGCCGCTGTCGGAGTACCCAATCATTCCACCGCCGGCCCCCGAAGAGTGAGCCGCCGAGTTCGTAAAATATGCCACATTGTTTCCCTGTGTCACCACATGCAGCGCCGCCAACGGCGTCGTTGTGCCGACGCCGATCTTGGTTCCCGACTGGTAGATGGCCGAGTTGCCCAGGGTGGAGCTCGCGGTCCAGAGCGGCACGTAGCTGGCGGTTCCCGAACCGGCGGGAGTGGTGTCGGATTGAATCTGGAGCTTGTCCTGGGCGGGCGCGACCCCCGGAAACGCATCCGAATCGACGAGCTGGGCCAGGTCCGCCTTGGTCACCAGGCTGCCCGCGGCAAGCCCGCCCACAGTCTGGGCATCGCCGGCTTTCATGGCGTAGGCGACCGATGTCAGCGGCGAGCGCGGCAACTCCTCGGCGCGTTCGATGCTCACTCCGAGCCAACGAGCCTGTCCGCCGGCGAACAGCGACTGCGGCAGGCCGCCCTGCGTGGCTGAACCCAGCAGCGTGGTGTAGCTGCCATTTGCATCCACGGTCACGTGTTGCGTCTCGCTCCACATCGGATCCCCACCTTCGGCGGCCGCATAAACGCGAAACACGGCTTCCACCGTGTCCCCGGCGCGGTCGGGCGCCGAGCCGGAAAAGCGAATCTCTTGCGGGATCACCGGCGCCGCCGTCGCTGGCTTGGCGACATCCGTCTGTGCCGACCCAACCGGGCCCAAGGCGACCGTCACGAGTGCCACGAGGGCAATGCCGCGCCACTGTTTGCCCATGGAGCGAAGATCTATTCTCTTGGTGTGCATGCGGGCCTCTCTTCTTCCCCCGAAGTGAGATGAAAACCAAATTGGGGAAAAAGGGAGCGTGGAGAATTCGGGCCCGGTGCAAAGGCCGGCGAAACAACGACTGGAGCCGACGCTTCCCTGATTCCCCGCTTGAGGTCTGGTGGGCTTCATTGTGCGCCTCCTTCCCGCAGAATTCCATTCAATTCGGAACCCGGGAAATGCCCACTCAAAATGAAGCCGAAAGACCCCGAGCGCAGGCGGTTGGCACCGGTCTCAGGGGAGTTATCAAGTTGAGGGGTGCCCCCGAGCCTGCCCTGAGCCTGCCGAAGGGTCCCTCGTCCGTCTCCGACCCAGGCGTCCCGTAGCGACACTACAGGCTGCGGAAAAAACTCCAACATATAGGCTTCGTATCAGGGCACGACTTCAGCCGTGCCGGAACACGCACTCCACCCAAAAAAGAAAAACGAATATCGCGTCCCGCAGGGACGCGATCGTAGCTCGCCTCGCGATTCACACGCCCGCGTATTGGCCGCCAACAGCGGGCGCTTCGTCTCTTGATCTGTAACGGACCCAATTCCAAGAATCCCGTCACGCAAACCGGCTTATGAGGAGAAATCCGACTGTGGCGAGACCGTCGATCCATTCGGTTAGTGAACATCGACCTTTTCGGGCAGCCCGATGCGGCGAAGGAGGCTTATGTACCGGGGATCGCCGTGGAGGCTATTCCACACCGGGTCCACCGCGAGCAGAGTCAGCTCCTGCCCTTCACGGGCACCGATCGACTTCCCCAGCCACTGGAATGCTAGGTCCTTTTCCCCGGCCAAAGCGTAGTCCTGAGCGATGACGTCAAAGCCGCCGGGCGACGTTTGCCGGGCGCGAAGATCCTGGGACAACAGTTCCTTCCAGAAGCCAGCGACACCGCCGTGCTTCAACGCCTGAGTAAGGCGAGCCGCCTTGTCCGCCGACTCCTGTTCGCTCGCGCCGAAAAGAAGAGCGGTCCGTTCGCGTTCCTGAATGGCGTCTTCGAACTTCCCCGTCAATTCCAGCAGATCGGCCAGGTAAGCGTGCACCAGCGGGAAGTTGGGGTTCATCGCGATGGTGTGCTGATACTGCTGCAGGGCGGCTGGATAGTCCCCGGCCAGCACGTACGTCTCACCCAGGAAGTTATTGATGGGCAAAGACAGAGGATCCAGCTCAACGGCCTTCTGCATCTCGGCAATCGCTTCCGTCCGCAGCCCCATAGGCATCAGGTAGCCGCCCGAATAGAACAGATGGGCGTAGGCCGAATTCGGATTGAGCTGGATAGCCTTCTGAAACTCCGCCCGGGCGCCCGGAAAATCGAACTCGTAGTGAGACTTCACCATGGCAAGCGCTGCGTGGGCATCCGCCAGCGATGGATCGAGTTCGATGGCTCTGGTGGCTGCTGTGCGGGCCTGGGGAGAACTCTCCAGGGAAGGCAGCGCGCCGATGATGTTGCTGATGTTGTAGGCGTCGGCCAGGCCGGCCCAGGCCTGGGGCGAATTAGGATCCGCGGCGACGGCCTGCCTGAAAAGCTGGATACTCTTGCGCAGCGCCGGCGGAGTCCTCTGGTTCCAGTAGAAGCGCCCCTGCAGGTAGAAATCGTAAGCGATCGGATTCCGCGCGTGCAGTTGCGCGCTGTCGGCCTCGTACTGGGGAGCAACCTGCACCCGCACCTGCTCGGCAATCGCTCTTCCAATGGCGCTCTGCACATCGATCAGATCGCCCAGGTTTCTCACGTCGTAGGACTGCGCCCAAAGGTGCGACTGATCGCTCACCCGAATCAACTGGGCCGTGATGCGTACACGCCCCGTATCGCGCCGCACACTGCCTTCAAGGACGTAATTGGCATGCAGTTCCCGCCCTATCTGTTCGATGGTCTTGCCGGTGTGCTTGTAGGCCATCGATGACGTTCGAGCGATCACTCCCAGATGAGCCGGGCTCAACTGGCCCAGGTCGGTGATCGTTTCCTCGGTCAGGCCATCGCTGAAGTACTCCTGGGCGGGATCATTGGTCAGGTTCTGAAAGGGCAGAGCCACCAGCATGGCTCGCCTGGGTTGAGGAGCCGCCTGAGATCCGGACTGAGAACCAGCTGGAGAACCATGAGAGCGGCTTTGCAGGATGGCTCGGATTGTGAACATCGCCGCAACGCCCAGCAGCAAAGCGACGGCCGCTACCCAGCCGGGCCTGCTCCATAACCGGGCAATGCCCGCCGGCGCCGCCTTCGGCGGTTCTACCTGGTGCGAAGATGACGGGTCCCACTCGGCCAAAGTGCGAACCGGGGCGATAAAGCGGTACCCTCGTTTCGGAATCGTCTCAATGTACCGGGGATTGTCGGCAGAGTCGCCGAGGAGCACGCGCAGCTTTCGAATGGCCGTGTTCAGTCCCTCATCGAAGCTGACGTAGGTATCGGCGGGCCAGAGCTTCGACTGCAACTCCTCGCGGCTCACCACCTGTCCCGGCCGCTCCAGCAACAGACGAAGGACCCGAAACGGCTGCTCCTGAACGGGCACCCGGCGGCCCTCCCGCAGAACTTCACCCGACACCAGATCCACCTCAAAGAGACCGGTGCTGATCTTGCGTTCGTACTGGTTGGGAGTAGACATCCTCGCCGTCGACGAACCGTATCTTAGCACACAACTGAATTCAGATGGACGTGTAACTCGTTCTGTGGTCGAGATTTAACAAGTCACCAAGAGATCATTCTGTCGCCATTCGATCCTCGGATATAAGCAGCAGAGACGGCCTGCCGCCATTGCCGCTCTCAGGACGAGCCCTTGACGCCAGGCCCTAAACCCCATCGAGGAGGACACTATGAGGATATTAGGAAAGATGACAGTGCTGCTGGTTCTGGTTGGGCTTTTCAGCACCGGCCGCGTGAACGCCCAAAGCACATCGAGCTATTGCAACGACTGGCTCATCGCCGGAGTCTACGGCTTCACCATTGAAGGCGCAAAGCTGGCCGGGCCAGGGCCCACCGGTGCGCAAGTGGGAGTTGCGCTCACGCAGTTCGATGGCAAGGGAGGGCTTAAACAGATTGACGCCGTCACCATCGGAGGCGTCGAAGTGTCAGACTTCACCCATCCCGTCGCCACCGGAACGTATAAAGTGAACGCCAACTGCACCGGCAAGTTCACAATCGATTTCACCGATGGACGGCCTACAGTCTCCGCCTGGTTTGTCGTTGTCGACGACGGAAACGAGATTGACACCGTGGTCGAAGGTGTCCCTCCAGGCTCAGCCGGCGTTCTCGCGACCAGGAGTATCGGGAAGCGCCGCTTCAGCTTCTGATGATCTGTCGACAGGAAGCCGCAGCGTTTGACTCATCCGGCGCCCGTTCGACCCTGCCGGCTTTCGATCGAAATCGTTCAGCCGCTCTGGCTCCAGGAGATCCCAGCGGTCTTTCACACGGCTCGCTGGGATCTTCGCATCGATCTATCGTTCAGTCGGTAGGATTGACGAACTTCGGATCGGATAGCTAGCGAAAAACGCCACCTGCTCGGAATGGCAGTTCATTCACTCAACCTGAAATCAATGTTGAATATTCGTCTGTTCAATTCCATATTGTATTGCTGCTTTAAGTACGTCGATTCTTATATCTGTCAGCTTTTTGAATTTAATGCAATACCCCGTGACGCTTGCTTTGCCGAGTTCCTGCCCAAATGTCTGGGCCAGGTAATTCTTATCATTGATTCCCATAATGTAGACGGAAATGCCCGTCGTATTCGCACTTATACCGATTTGATAGAACTCCTTGGTTTTTCCATTGGCATATTGCATGGTTTGAGATCCATATCCAATATTTGGGTTGGAAACAATTTTCCCCTTTTCGTCTTTTCCATCTAAGAACCACAATTTACATGCCGGCATCAACGCCAGAATCATGTCATGCAACTGTTGCATTTCGCCGCGTTTTGGTTCCGGTTGAGTGGCAATATATTCCTTGATTTGTTTCTGCAAGTTCATATAAATCTCCTTGGCCTAGCGGTACCAACCCGGCGGCGGGTGCCGGGACGTGGCCTAGCTCCGCTAACCCCGCTAGCTCCGCTACCCCTTGTCCCCCACCGCCAGCAGCGTCTGAAACTGCGGCGCGTCCGCATCGCGGTCCACCACGCTGATTTCGATATTCCTGAACCCTGCTTCCTTCAGCATCTCTTCGAGCTCGGCTTCCCCGAATCCCAGCCACTCGTCCGCGTAGAGTTCGCGCGCCTCTTCAAAGCGATGCCTCGCCAGGTCAAGAACCACCATCCGGCCGCCCCTGGCGAGAACCCTCGCCGCCTCCACCAGCGCCCTCCGGGTGCACCGCGTGGTGCAGCGACTGCGAAAATACCACCACGTCCACGGCGTTCTGGTCGATGGGAAGGCTCTCAAAGTCGCCCTTGCGGAAGCTCACGTTTTCCACGCCGCGCTTCTTGGCCTCCTTGCGCCCCACCTCCAGCATCTTGTCGGAGTTGTCCACCGCGATCACCTGTTTGGCGCGCTGCGCCAGGAACAGCGCAAAACCGCCGTCGCCCGCGCCCACATCGGCAATCCTTTATCCCTTCGCCAGCATGCGCAGCAACCCCTCGGCGGTGCTCTTCCACGACTTGCCGGGGACGTAATCCTTGCCCAGCTTTCCCGCCATGGAGTCAAAAAACGCCTTCGTCCGCTCCTCGCGCTTCTTCATCACCCGGCGCATGGCGGCCCGGTCGGCGCCGGCTTCCTCGATCTCCTTTTCCGCCTGCGCCAGCAGACTTTCCAGCAGCGCCCCCGGCTTCCGCGCCAGCCGGTAAAGCACGCTTTTGCCAGCGCGGCGATCCTCCACCATATCCGCCTGGCGCAATTGCTGCAAATGCATGGAGATGGTGCTCTGGCCCAGGGTCAGAATCTCCTGCAGCTCGGCCACCGAAAGCTCCTCGGCCTTGAGAAGAGAAGGATGCGGAGCCGGTTGGGGTCGGCCGCGGCACGCAAAGTCTTTAAAAGATCGGGCATGGTTCGGCTCCAAAAAACATATCAACATATCATGATACGACGGTAGTTGACTCCCCGCCGAAAATCTGCTACATATCAACATATCAAGATATGACGATGGAAAAAGGAGAGTCTGAGAGATGGCAACCACCCTTGAAATCACCACCGCCGACTACAAAGTAGCCGACATGTCCCTGGCCGACTGGGGCCGCAAGGAGATCACCATCGCCGAGCAGGAGATGCCCGGGCTGATGTCCATCCGCAACAAGTACGCGGCGGAGAAGCCGCTGGCCGGGCGTGCGCATCACCGGCTCGCTGCACATGACCATCCAGACGGCGGTGCTGATTGAGACGCTGGTGAGCCTGGGCGCCGAGGTGCGCTGGGCGAGCTGCAACATCTTCTCGACGCAGGACCACGCGGCGGCGGCGATTGCCGCGACCGGCGTGCCGGTGTTTGCGTGGAAGGGCGAGTCGCTGGAGGACTACTGGGAGTGCACCTATGCCGCGCTGAACCACAAGGGCGGCAAGGGGCCGCAACTGGTGGTGGACGACGGCGGCGACGTGACGCTGCTGATCCACAAGGGCTACGAGCTGGAAGAGGGCGACGGCTGGGTGAACACGCCTTCGGGGAACCACGAGGAGCAGGTGATCAAGGACCTGCTGAAGAAGGTCCACGCCGAAGATCCGCAGCACTGGCACAAGGTGGCCAAGGAGTGGCGCGGCGTGTCAGCGAAGAGACCACGACCGGCGTGCACCGGCTCTACAAGATGATGGAGACAGGGCAAGCTGCTGGTGCCGGCAATCAACGTGAACGACTCGGTGACCAAGACCAAGTTCGACAACCTGTACGGCTGCCGCGAGTCGCTGGCCGACGGCATCAAGCGCGCGACCGACGTGATGGTGGCCGGCAAAGTGGCGGTGATCTGCGGCTACGGCGACGTGGGCAAGGGCTGCGCGCACTCGCTGCGCGGCATGGGCGCGCGCGTGCATTGTCACCGAGGTCGATCCCATCAACGCGCTGCAGGCGGCGATGGAAGGCTTCGAAGTGACGACGGTCGAAGACACGCTGGGCCGCGGCGACATCTACGTTACCTGCACCGGCAATATCGACATCATCACGCTCGAGCACATGAAGAAGATGAAGGACCAGGCCATCGTCTGCAACATCGGCCACTTCGACAACGAAATCCAGATGGACCGGCTGAACGCGGAGAAGGGCGTGGAGAAGCTGAACATCAAGCCGCAGGTGGATTTCTACACCTTCCCCGACGGGCACGAGCATCTTCGTGCTGGCCGAGGGGCGGCTGGTGAACCTGGGCTGCGCCACGGGCCATCCGAGCTTTGTGATGAGCAACAGCTTTGCCAACCAGACGCTGGCGCAGCTCGACCTGTGGAAGAACAAGGACAGCTACAAGGTGCCGTGTACGTGCTGCCCAAGAAGCTGGACGAGGAGGTGGCGCGGCTGCATCTGGAGAAGATCGGCGTGAAGCTGACCACGCTCACCCAGAAGCAGGCCGACTACATCGGCGTGCCGGTGGAAGGGCCGTACAAGGCGGAGAACTACAGGTACTAGTGACAGTGGACAGTGATGCAGAGCTGAGGGAATGAAGAACAACCGTAATATCTGATTGTCTCCTCACCGCTCGCCGTGTTCACTGTATTCACGGCAGTGTCGGTCACTCGTTCATTCAGGCCACGGACGTTTCCATGGCTTCGCCGTTGAGTTTTCCTTCGAGTTGTTTCCGCCGCGCACGCCGGAAGGCGTGGCCAAGCTGCCGGCTGTGATGGGCCAGCTTGCCGCGGTGCGGCCGGACTATTTCTCGATCACTCACGGCGCGGGTGGCTCCGACCAGGAAGGCACCTACGAGACGCTGATGACGGTGGTCAAGCACACCGGCGTGGAGGTCGCGCCGCACCTGACCTGCGTGGGCTCGACGCGCGCACGTCGCCGCGCAGCTCGATCGCTATCGGGAAGCGGGAGTGAAGCGCATTGTGGCGCTGCGCGGCGACCTGCCGGCCACGGCCATGAGCCCCGCCGCGCCGGGCGAGTTCCACTACGCCAGCGAGCTGGTCAGCTTCATCCGCGCAGACCCACGGCGACACCTTCAAGATCGAGGTGGCCGCCTACCCGGAGATGCATCCGCAGGCGACGAGCCCCGGCGCGGACTTCGAGCACTTCCGCCGCAAGGTGGAGGCGGGCGCGGACGGGGCGCTGACCCAGCTCTTCTATAACGCCGACGCCTACTTCGACTTCATGGAGCGCTGCGCCAAGGCCGGCATCAGATTCCGGTGTTTCCGGGCATCATGCCCATCACCGGCTTTGCCAACACGCTGCGCTTCTGCGCCGGCTGCGGCGCCGATCTGCCGCGCTGGGTGCGCCTGCGCCTGGAAGAGCTGGAGGACGACAAGCCCGCGCTGCTGGACTTCGGGCTGAACGTGGTGACGCGCCTGTGCGAAACGCTGCTCGGCAACGGCGCGCCGGGCCTGCACTTCTACACCATCAACCAGGCCGGCCCGACGCTGCGGCTGTGGAAGAGGCTGGGGCTGACGGTTCCAGCGTGAAGAAGCTCGGCGAGAATTCTTCAGTTCGATCCAAAAGACCCGAAGATGAAAGCACAAGTCCTTTATTTGCGGAACTGCGGCACGACTGAAGAACTGACACTTTTCCGATTCCCAGCAGTTTTACAACAAGCCGTGAAGTGTCTTTTCCTTGGGGGAAGAATTTCAGCGGCCTGCCAGACTAGCTACAGTGGAAATCTCTGGGTTACTGTCTTGTCCGAAGCCAGAAAGCGGAACCTTGATCACTTCAACTGGATACTGGCTGTTGGGGGTGTTGATCTCGCGCGTAAGCTGCAGCGGGCCTGTCTACTTTGCGGATGGTCCCTCTCATGTCGAGGTAACTCTCGATCATTTTATGTCATTCAGCCTCCCGGCTATTGGCTCTTCAATCGCTGTGCCGGTCTCTTTCCCAACGCCGGTTGGGGATTGCTGGGTTTGAATTGGCTCTTTTCGGTTCTCGGGGTAGTAGTTTTCTACAACACGGCCAAACTTCTTGTTGCACGAGATCTGGCCAGATGGGCAGCCGCAGCTTATGCCTCCATTTTCTTTCTCTGGTTTTCAGGAGGAGTACACAGTTCGTACGCTTCGCAAGTACTCTTTCCCGCGCTATGCCTTTATTTGCTTTTACGGTACAGAGAGTCCGGGAAACTTGCATTTCTGCTGGGGGCATCTTTCGCGTTTGCTCTTGGTGCGGGCCTTCGTCCCTCGGATGGAGCATTCCTGGCTCCTTTCTACGTGTCTGCCGCACTGCTCTTCGGCACGTGGAAAAAGGCGATTCTCGGATTCGTTGCAACATTTGTTCTCTGCGCAATGTGGCTTGTCCCCACGTATTTTGCTTATCGCATGGCTGGATTTGATGCCGGCTATACACCGAGAATCCTCGGGAGCGTATCCATTCTTGTTCACGGAGTCACGCGGGAGTCCATGGCCAACGTGGCACGATTTCTGGTGCCATTTCTAACTGCATTCTGGCCGATTCTTCTCGCAGTGCCAATCGCTTTTCGTAGGTTTCGATCTGATCTCGAATGGCTGCTTCTTTTATGGATTCTTCCCGGCTCCCTGTTTTTTATTCTGGTGTATATAGCCGATGCAACCTACTTGAATTACCTTTCTGCCGGGGCGTTGTTGCTTTCTGTCCTATGCATTCAGCACAAGCGAGTCGCAATTCGAGCGTTGCTGGTAATGCTGCTTTGGAACAGTACGGTTTTTCTAATTGGAAGTCCGATAATATCGCGGCATCTGGCAGTGGAGATTGTGGATTGCTACTGCCTGAAGTACACGCGCTTCGCTATCCGGCATCAATGGGCGCCGAATCTTGCCGAGGTAATTTCAAAGGGCGTGGAAGCGACCGAATCCTCCAAGCAAAATCGGAATGACTAAGCCAGGAATCTGGGCGACCGGCTGGAGTCAGCGGAGTTCCGCCCACTCATCGCGCAAGAGGCTGCGCGATGAATGGGGCACAGCCCTCTCGGTCGTAAGTGGGCCAATTATCTCGGAGTCAACCTCCCGAAATGCAGGTCCTTCGGCTCGTCCTGCGGACTCGCTCGGGATGACGGCACTATTTTGGAGCGGTACTTTGGGACGGGAGCTACCGCCTTGTTCCCGCGCGGCGCTCGGCTTCCATCAGGTTCAGGAGGATGTCGTTGATGCGGGTGAGACGGCCTTCGCCCTTGGAGGGTCCGAGAACCGGGGTCCCTGTGCGCCCCGAATTCCTCCGGGGCTGAAGCCCTTTTTCATTTTGCGGAGCTTATGCGGGGGTTAAAACCCCCGCCTCCCTCCGTGTTTTTCCGCGGCCGGTATACCTGATCCCAGAACCGGGGACCCCGGACACCCCGAATTCCTCCGGGGCTGAAGCCATTTTTCATTTTGTGGAGCTCATGCGGGGGTTGAACGGGCTGCGGAAAAAGCATCAAATCTGGCCTGAGTTGCAGGGCCCGCGGAGCAGGGGCTAAAGCCCAGTCGTTTCTTTACAACAGCTTGCGGCCCGGCTGAAGCCGTGCCCTTGTTACAAAGCACCTTTCGGGCGAGTTTTTGCGCAACATGTAAACCCCCCGCCTCCCTCCGTGTTTTCCCGCGGCCTGCTAGGAGGCCTCTTTGTCGAGCCATTTGGCGTAGGCGTGGATGTCGATCATGGGGGCGGTGGCGCAGGCCTGGAGGCGGGAGATCAATTCAAAGAGGAAGGCGGTGGCGGCCTTGGTGTGCTGGACGAAGGCGAGTTGGCCTTCGGCGTCGCAGGTTAAAAAGCCGCGGGCGGCGATGCAGCCGATGTCGAGGCGGGCGTCGGGCTCGGCGCATGAGAGGTGGTCGAGAAGGCGTTTGCCGACATTGGTGTCGCGCTGGGTGTGGTGGGCCACGAGTCCGCCAATGATGTGATGGGGGCGCTTGGGCGGGAGCAGACCGGCGGCGGTGGGGATGGGCAAGCTGGTGCGGTGAAGGCTGCGGACGCTCAGGGCGCGATCGTGCGCGGACTTCACGGTGATGCTGGAGAATTCCTGCTTGGCTTCGAGGACGGCGTAGACGCTTTCCGCGGGGATTACGGTCTGGCCCTGGTAGTTGAAGAGGAAGGGTGAGTACTGGCGGTCGAAGACGACGATGTCGATCTGGTCGCTGAACTGGCCGCGGCTATCGACGATGTGGCCGCTGGCGGCCTTGTAGCGGCGGGGCAGGTAAGTGGTCAGGAGGTCGAGCCAAACGTGCTCACTGGCAGAGCCGAGCGCAGTGGGGTGGCCGAGTGAGTCGCGGACGGCGGCGAGGCGGTGCTCGATGTCGCGGTGGACTTCAGAGAGCATGGTGGAGAGGGACCAGTCCATAGTTACGACAGAATAGGTCGGATGCTGTGCCGGATGACACTCAATGACTGGGGTGAGGGGGCGCGGTGGGGGAGGGGCTGGGCCGAATGGGTTATGGACAGTGCCCCGTTTGTTGGTTCACATTGTTGGTTCAGGGTGCCTGCATCCGCATTGACAGATTTAACCGGGGCCAGTTGATCGGAGTCGTGGTTAAAATGGGCGGAAGGGCATACGGTCGAGTCATGGTGACATCGATCCCCGATCGCTCCCGGAGCGGAGATTATTAGTCAAAGGCAAATTCCGCGGTAGACGACTGGGCTAAGCGAGGTTGAACTGAGGAAAGTTATGTCACGCATCCCCAGATTGCTGCCCCCCGCTGAGGCGGAGCTTGGCGGCGCGCGAAAACTGCGCGCGGCGCGGATGGCGAAGCTTGCGGCGCTGGCGGCGCTGATGGGCGCGGCAGGCTGGGCGCAGACCACAACGACAATCAGCGGGACGGTATACGATCCACGAACCACGGCCAGCGCGCTGCCGCTGCCGGGGGTGCTGGTGTACGCGACCACCAGTGCGGTGGCGCCGCTGCCGGCGGGAGTGCAGTGCCTTACCTATCAGAATCCTCCCAGCGCGGCCAGCTACACCAAGACGGCGGTGGATGGAACGTTCACGCTGGAGAAGGTGCCGGAGAACACGGATTACACGGTGGTGATCCAGGCGGGAAAGTGGCGCAGGCAATTTGCGGTGCAGGTGGGAACGGCGCCGGTGACGGGGCTGAAGCTGCACATGCCGGCGAACCACACGGAAGGGGATATTCCGCTGATCGCGATCGCCACGGGGACGGCGGACGGGGTGGAGTGCGTGCTGCGGGACATGGGGATCTCCGACGCGGAGTTTACCGACGACACGGGAACGGTGAATCCTGGAGGGCGGATTCATCTCTACCAGGGCAGCGGCGCGGGCGGCGAGTACATTACGCCGTCGACGCCATCAGAGACCGCGCTTACGGGAAATACGACGACGCTGAACGGCTACGACATGGTGATGTTCCCTTGCCAGGGCAGCGACTTGACTGGATTTGTGAAGACGACGAGCGCGCTGAGCAACATCATGGATTATGCCAACGCGGGCGGGCGCGTATTTACCACGCACTACAGTTTTGTGTGGCTGGACCCGGACGCGCCTTTCAATTCGCCGTTTCCGCCGGTGGCAAACTGGCATCCCGACGAGGATTATCCCGCTCCGGATCCGGGGATTGCGACGGTGAACACCGGCTTTGACGATGGCGCGACCATGGCGCAATGGCTGAAGAACGCGGGGGCCACGGAACCGGGATCGTCAGACCAGATACAGGTGAGCACCCTGCGGCACGATATGGATGGGGTGATTGCGCCCACGCAGGCGTGGCTGAATCTGAACGACGCATTCGACGGCAATCCGGTGATGCAGATGACGTTCAACGCACCGGTGGGCGCGGCGGCGGACGCGCAATGCGGGCGGGTGCTGTTCAACGAGTATCACGTGATTGACCAGCAAATTTTGCCGGAGGCTTTTCCCACCGCATGCCCAACAGGCAAGCCGATGAGCGCGCAGGAGGAGATGCTGGAGTATGCGCTGTTCGACTTGTCGACATTCGAGCAGCCGGTGATTGTGCCTTCGCTGAAGATCGTCTTCGACCCGAGCCCGCTGATCGTGAAGCAGAAGGAGACGGGCGTTTCGCTGGCGATCAACGTGACCAACACGAGCAGCGATACGCAGGTGGACAGTTCGGCGGTACTGACCATTACGCTGCCGCAGGATGTGACCGCGACCGATATCGCGGACGCGAGCGGAGGCTGGAACTGCGCGCTGGGAACGCTGAAGTGCACCCGCTCCACCAGCCTGGCTAGCGAAACCAGCGATGCGGTGAGCCTCACCCTGGCAGTGGGCGCGTATCCGCCTGGCGGACTGGAAAGCCCCACGGGACTGGTTAAGGCGGTGGTGTCGAGCCCAACGTTCTCAAGCAACGTTACGGCGACCGACCTGGTGACTTACCAGCAGCCGCCGCCGATAACATGGGCGACGCCGGCGCCGATCGTGTATGGAACGCCGCTGAGCGCGGCGCAACTGGACGCGAGTTCGACCTTGGCGGGAAGTTTTGCTTACACGCCGGCCCCGGGCACAATTCTTACCGCGGGACAGCACGCGCTGACGGCGACGTTTTCGCCGGCGGACACCATCGACTACACGGCGGGAACGGCGAGCGTCACGCTGACAGTGATTCCCGCAACGCCCCAGATCCAGGTAACGGCGTCGGCGAACCCGGTTTTTGTGTCCAACGCGGTCACGTTTACGGCGAACCTTGTGGCGCAGCCCTCTACGCCGACCGGTTCCATAACGCTTTACGAGGGAACGAAGGCGATTGGAACGGCAACGGCGAGCGGAGGAACGGCGACGCTGACCACCTCGACGCTGCCCGTGGGCAACCTTGCGATTACGGCGGTGTACTCCGGCGATAACAACTTTAAGACCGTGACCAGCGCCAACCTCGAGGAGAACATTGAGGACTTTACGCTAAGCGTTGCGGGCGGAGCCGGGGCGGGTTCGACGACGTTGTATCCAGGGACCACGGCTACTTTCTCGCTCAAGCTGGCGCCGGTGGGCGGAGCAAAGCTGGCGGACGCCGTGGACATGAGCGTTACCGGGATGCCGGCCGGAACAACGGCGAGCATAACTCCAACCGCGGTGGCAGCTAACTCAGCGACGACGAATCTGACGCTCAAGGTGACACCGCACTCGATCGCGGCGCTCGAGCGGGACGAGCAGCAGAGGCCAGGCAGGGATGCGCCGGCGCTGGCGTTGGGATTGCTTCTGCTTCCATTTGCCGGGAGAATGCGCCGGGCGGGCAGGCGCTGGCTGCTGGCGGCGGTCCTAGCCTGGAGCGCGGCGGTGGCGATGGGCATTTCAGCGTGCACGGGAGTTACTTACACGGCGCACCCTTACACGTTGACTGTGACTGGACAATCGGGGAATTTGTCGCACACCGCGACGGTGACGGTGACCATCAAGTAGCGGCCGATCGCATGGTCTAGAGCCGATCCGGGAACAAGGCATTGCCGGCTGCAAAACGCCTGCGCAGATCCCTTTTACCTCGCAATGTTCCCAAGGTAACCGAGGAACCAGTGGCCAAAGTAATGTAAAAAGGCGTGTTTTGGGATCGTCTACAACCGTTTGTGGATGGTTTACAGCCTTCGTGCTATCAGCAACTTGCGGCTAGATCGCTAGACTTTGGGGCATGAAACCTGCAGCCATGCTAATTCCCCTCCTGGCGGCGGCCTCTGCCTTCGCCCAGCCGAAACACCTTCCCCAACAGGGCCAGATCGTCGAGACTCACACCGAATACGGTGCTGGTTCGTCCTGCCGCTCGCACGACTACTGCCCCAAAACCGCGGCCACCATCCTGGTCGGCGGGCACATTCTGAAGGTAATCGGCGCCAGCGCCGGAGGCTACTATCCCGGCAAGCTGGACAGCGGTTTGACGGTCACCGTTGACTTTGAGAAGAACCCGGAACTCTGGATTGTGGACGGCAACACCAAGCTCAAGTTCAACGTCCAGGACTTCCAGTAGGGGCGCAGCGGCGGCGAATAGTTGTCGGGCACCCTCCTCGTCGCCGGGGCCAGGGCAAACGCATGCGAAAGTTTCGTAACTTCCGCAATGCCGGTCACTCGCCCGGAATAGAGAGTGCAATGCTGTTCCTCGCCAAATGCTACTAGTGGACGCGCTTGCGTACCGGAGCAAACCTTGCTTGAGCGCGGTCAAGGAGCGGCAACTCCAGAAACATGATCACGTCCCAAATCGATCGCCAATACGGGATTTTGATAATAGCGACCGCGAAAATGGCTGCATGCAAGAGAAAGGCTGCGACGACGACAAGCCAAAAGTGGCGCGAACGGCGCGATGACCAGTTTGCGGAAATGAACACTCCATAGAGGAACGCCGAATAAAAGGCGAGGCTGAACCACTGCTTTGCGGCTGCTTGATTCAGATTGGATCGGGCTAGGGCAAGGACCAGGGCACCCACGGCAAGAGAGATCGCAACGTAAGGCGCGAAGTCGCGTGCGCGAGAACTCGATCTTTTGGGGGTTGAATTCATCGGCTAGAAGACAGCCATTAGCCTCGCAATACTGAGAATGCGTGCCGCGAACAGGGAACACTAAATGAGTGCTTGACAGCAATATACTCCACGCAGATAAGTCGCGGGCGAATGGTGGCCGACTCTTCCCTTTGAAATCCGTTCGCCCACCCGGCGCTGGCTCCGGAGGTCGCACCGTCACCGGTTGGGGAAGAGTAGGCGGTGACACGCTCGGAATCCGTCAGGAGTGCCTTTTCAGGGTTTCGATAAAACGGGCGCGGAACACAGCGCCGCTTGAACTCTCGCCCCGCTTTAAAGTCTCGCCCGGTTAATGTTGCAGATTCACAGGGCATCCTCATTGTTTATCTCTTTTTCAATCTGCCATCATCGCGATTTCATCCTCGGGGCAGCCTAATTGCAGGGCACGTCAATTCCCCTCCCCACGAGGAACCAAACTATGAGAATATTCGCGCGTTTCCTCCCGTCGCTTCTGATCTTTCTATCGATCTCTGCGACTTTGCAGGCACAAGACACCCATTCCAGACACAGGGTCAAGCACGTTTTGCTCATCAGCGTCGACGGCATGCACGCCCTCGACCTTACGAACTATGTCAACAGCCACCCGGAATCGACCCTCGCGCAACTGAGCTCGCATGGCGTCACCTTCGACAACGCTGCCACCTCGCAGCCGTCCGACTCCTTTCCCGGACTCTCCGCTTTGGTTACCGGCGGATCGCCGACGACTGCCGGGTTCTGGTACGACGTGACCTATAACCGCGCGCTCTCTCCGCCGGCTCTCACCACGCCGTACATCGCTTATGTGGGCGCCCCCGGGGGTGCGTGCCCAGGGCAAATCGGCACCATCACGGAATTCGACGAATCGATCGACAAGGATCTGAACAAGCTCGATGGATCGATCGATCCGAATTTTCTGCCCCGCGATCCCAATCGTGGTTGTGCGCCTGTCTATCCGCACGAATATCTCCGCGTGAACACCATCTTTGAGGTGGTGAAGGCCCACGGAGGTTACACGGCCTGGACCGACAAGCATCCCGCGTATGAATGGACCAATGGTCCGAGCGGCCAGGGTGTGGATGACTTCTTTGGTCCTGAGATCAACTCGATCCCCGTCGCGTTGCCATTTCCCGGCTGCACCCCGGTGCCTACGCCCGACACCACTCCCGACGATGGCTGGACAACCGATTTGAAAGTCATCCAGTGCTACGATCAGACCCACGTCCAGGCAGTGCTCAACCAGATCCATGGCTACACCCACGATGGATCCCGGCGCGCGCCCATCCCAACGTTATTCGGCACCAACTTTCAGTCGGTTAGCGTAGGCGAGAAATTGGCGGGCAATGGCTATCAGGATGTCCTTGGAACCCCTTCAACAGGACTGCTGAGCGAGTTGGATTTCGTGGATAACTCTCTTGGGGAAATGGTCAGCGCGCTGAAAGATGCAGGCATTTATGACGAAACGCTCATCATCGTCTGCGCAAAGCACGGCCAGTCGCCCATCGATCAGAGCAAGAAGGTTGGCATCGGCGGCGGCCAGCCCGCAGCTTTAATCAATACGATTGCTTCCGGCGAAGCCTTTGACATCTCCGACGACGGCTCGCTCATCTGGCTGAACGACTCTTCGCAAGCCGCAGAGATCGCTCAACAGCTGAGCACACCAGCAAACCAGGCCACTCTCGGCATCCAGGAGATTTTCGCAGGCCCGGCACTCCAGGAAAAATTCAATAGCCCGTTGAAGGATCCGCGCACACCCGACATCGTCCTCAAGGTCAACACTGGCGTCATCTTCACAGGCGGCTCGAAGATTGCCGAGCACGGCGGCCTCAACGAGGACGATATGCATGTGGCGCTGCTCTTCTCCATGCCGGAATTTGCGCCCAGGCATGTGAAAACTTACGTTCTCAACCAACAGGTCGCGCCCACCATCCTTCAAGCTCTGGGTCTCGACCCCCACGAGCTGAAGGCGGTGCGGATCGAAGGGATCACGCCGCTTCCGTTCCTCTTCTAGCTGCTGCCGCGTTTTTTGGTCTTCCACGGGACGGCTCCCAAAACTGGGGGCCGTCCCTTTTGGTGTTCTTCGCGTTGATGTATCCCTGTCGTCCAATGCGCGCAATTTGCAAGCCCCATCAAACGTGATCTAGCTCACACATCCCCAACATTCATCAAGACTTAGGGAACATCGGCCCAAACCTCGGCGTATGATCGGGTGTCCGGCAAGCGCGACCGATCGGAGGGGTGTATGAGTGTCGCCGAGAGCGTTCCTGGGGGGCGTTTATGGGGTTCTTTCTCTCCTCGCAAAATTTCCGGGGATGAAACTTGGCAGCCTTATCCAGGCCGCCGATTATGGCTCTCACTCGTCTACGCTTTCGTTTTCTCGGCTCTGGGCTGGATGGCGGGCGGCTTGCTTGGCTCGTGGGCTCCGCGCACGGCTTGTGCAGTTGCGGCCGTCGCGCTGGTCCTGGGCTGGTTGAACCGGCAACCCAGCGCGGCGCTCGCGGGCGCGGCGGGCGCGGCCATTGTGAGCCTGGCCGCGGTGTGGATCGGGCAGTCGTTCTTTTCGCCGCTGCTGGCATGGCCCCTGGGCGGGCTGGCCATTGGCGTGATGGGCGCGCTCGCGTTTCATCGGCGACGCGCCAGGATCGCCTTCATCGTGGCTGCGCCGTTGCTGGGCGCCATCGGCTTCCTCGCGGGCCTGCTGGCCACCATGCTGGTTGCGCTGTGGCTGAACGACTCGCGAGTGTCGGGTCAAATTTTTCTCGGCGGCGCAGCCGGCTTCGGACTGCTTTTAATGGCTGGCGCGGCCATCTCCGGCCGCTGGCTCGATCGAACGCGCACGGCGGGAGGCCAATCATGAATCACGATTCCAACCAGCTCGATCGCCGCGGTTTTCTTCGCGTGGGAACCGGTGCACTGGCCGCTGCGGCAGCAGGTTTTGTCAGCGGCTGCGGACTCCAGACGCGCGCCTGCAAGTCGGTGCCGCCCAATCCGTTTGTCTCCGGCGGCAAGCCCCTGCTGGTGGTGGTGGAAGGCGAAGACACGGCCGCCATGCTGCGTGCCGGGATTGAAGCCCTCGGCGGCCTCGATCCGCTGACAAGGATGGGGCGTGAGGTCATCTTCCGCGGCAACTACGTTGCGGGACAGCCCTATCCCGTGACCACCGATCCGGAATTCATCCTGGCCGTGGCTTCCCAGCTCAAGCATGCGGGCATCAGCAAAACCAGCCTCTTCGATACCCACGGCACTCACCTGGCCGCGGGCCTGCCTCCCGATCACTATCTTCGCCGGCTGGGCGTAGAGGAGAAACTCACGCAAGGCGGCGTGCCGGTTCTGGCGCGGGATTTTGCCGACTCCAACGAGTTCGTGCTAGTCCAGAATCCGGATTGGCCGATCGCAAAGCCGGTTGCGGTTAGCCGTATTCTCAATGACGCGCCCATCGTGGTCAGCCTGCCGGTGATGAAGCGTCATCGCGGCGCCGCAAACTTCTCCTGCTGCCTCAAGTTGCATTTCGGCTCCGTGGCCATGAACGACCGCATGCTGATTCACCTGAAGGACGACGGCGGGCGCCTGGGACTGTTCCAGCAGCGCCTGGTCCATTTTGCCGATGCGGTCAGGCCGCAGTTGAACGTGGTGGACGTCCGCTCCATCCTCACCCGCAACGGTCCGGCATTTGGCGGAGGCTCTGAGATCGTCCGCGGCGTCAACAAGCTCATCCTGGGCGGCGACATGGTGGCCATCGACTCCTATTGCGCTCACCTGCTGGAGCAGCACGATGAGACGTTCAAGGCCGGTATGGCCGCTCCTGCTCTGAAGCACGCCTCCGCCCTTGGCCTGGGCAAAGCGGACCTGGACGCGGTCAAAATCGTCGAGATCCGCGTATGAAATGGGCTCGCTCGGTTGCGGCGTGCGCGCTTGCGCTCGCGCTTTGGGGCTGCCACGGGTCAGGTCCCTTGCCGCCGGGCGCGGCGCTCGGCGGGTTTGCCGACGTCGATCCGCCGGAGAGTTACACCGGAGCGACTCTTTACACCTATATGGATGGCGGCGCGGATTTCTACATCGGCCAGGGCTTCTCCGCGTTGTACGTCCGCCATTACGGCCGGGGTAAAGAGAGTTTTGTAGCGGAGCTATTCAAAATGAAGGATGCGCCCGCCGCTTCCCGCGTGTACCAGAGCAACCGGCGTCCCAATGAGGAGAAGGAACTTGGCCTTGGATGCGTGGCGAGCATCGCTCCGGCCGAGATACAGGTCGCCCGGGGGCGCTTCTATCTCGTCGCCCGCAATGACGATCCGGCAGCCACCCGGAGCGACGCACTGATCGAGCTGAGCCAGAAAGTTCTGTCCGGCCTTCCCGGCCCCTGCGCAATCGCCGCGAAGAAGTGACCTCATCCGTTCTTTCACTTGCGCGCGCCACCACGGACCACTGGTGCCCCAGGTACGCCAGCTGAGGTCGGGTCCTGCGGTCGCGACCTGCCGAGTAACCTTAATCGTCGTCATTCTAAATTTAGTGCGGCGTCAGCCCGCCGAAGATGAATTGGGCGCTTACGACAAAAGAGCCTTCAGCATCTGGAGCTGACCAGCGTAGGTCGCTTTATACCGCCCAAATGGATGGGACATCACAGTGCCATGGCCGCTCCACGCCTTGGCATTCCATCCAGCTTCAATAAGATCGGAGGCAGCGAATACAAATTCCAGCGTGTCAACGAAGAAGATCACCGCATTAAAATGCCTGTTATATTCGAACCGCGGTGCGCTGCCGTGGACGTAATAGTTTCTGCAGTTAACGGCCTCGTCGGTGACTAGGTCGAGGTCTTGAAAATATCCCCCGAGGGCCTTGGTCACCCGTTCGCTTCTGTGACGGATCTTCCGTTTGAGGCTGCTCTTTTCCATGCGCCCGAGCGCGTCCAAAACGCTGTTGCGCTCGGGACCTGGCGCGAGCCTACGAAATATAGCCTTCGCGGATGCCTTAGCCTCCCGTAAGTCAGCTTCCAGCTCGATGTCGGGCGGCACGGCGGAATTGGGCAAAACGTCGAACATATTCGCCGCGCCGGTTAGACGGTCGATGTCGTAGAACCTCTGTTTCGCGAATGAGTTGAAGAACCGGAACCGCGCATCATTCCACTCCGGCTGGCGCTCTAGCCACTTCGGTAGAACTTGAGAAAACTCCTCCGGGTTTCCCGCGGCGTCGAGAAGAATATCGAACGCATCTGGCTCACGTGACTCGTTGGCACGCTCGCGCCGCGGCTGGTTGCTCCAGTGCACCTTGAGAATGATTGGCTCCTCAGGTCTCGTCCCCACGTCCAGGGAGAGTTCTCTTAAGTTCTGCGGGCGGCCCACCAACAAGCCCAGGAATTCCAGCATTCGCGAAATGCGAAAAATTGCATCAGAAAAGCCAACCCGTTCCCGAAATGTTATCGAAATCCCGATTCTGTTATCCAGGCGCACTCCGCCTGGACCGCCCAAGTCGTGGGAGGGGTAATGGGAGACTAGGACGGTGCCCCAATTCGTCTCGGCGGTAGCAATCTCACGTCTCCCCGAGAAGAACAGAATCGCTGGATCGGGTCCAATTGGGATCTGGCGCTTAATCGTTTGGCCATGAGCGTGGACAATCTGCTCTATAAACGGCCGCGCATCAATCAGACGGCCGAATGCATCGCAATCATAAAATAGGACGAATCCGTCGTCGATTTCGAAATAAGCTGAGGCGATGATCTTCTCGTCAGGATGAATGTGGCAGTCGCCCTCAATGACGAAATGAGGAAAGAGATCGGCATAGTGATAGCCTCCGTGCATGCCACCTTTCGACCCAGAGGTTGTAGTTACACAGTCAATCAACGAAACCTTACGCTGGTCCAGCAAAACGCCCTTTATGCAAGGAGCTATTCCGCGCGTGTCGAAGAAATCCTCGTCGTGCAGATTAAGCTGCGACTTCCCCCGAGCGATCGTGAGCTCACCGTGGATTTCTTTGTCTGGCGAGATGGAAAACTTTCCAGACCTCTCGTCTCGAAATTTCTTTTGCATGCCGTCCTTCTATCTCTTGTGCACCATGAGGGTAGGATAGTCACGGCGCCCCCTTACTCATAGTCCGACGAGCCCACGAGTTTGCTTCTGGGGGAGGGGGGGTGCAGGACGGGTTTCAATTCTTGCTATCGGTCCGGCGCGCTCGTTGGGCCGATGTGTACTCCGATTTCCGGGTTCCAGACGGACAGTCGTAACTGTCACCTTTGACGGATGTTGCCGGCCATTGGGGAACTTCTGCGTCCCGAACCCCATTCCGTCTCCCGGAACCCCGTGACGGCTGTCACTGCGCACCCTTCCATCGAAGGCCGACCATACGGCGGGCTCAGAGGGAAGCCGCGGCGAGCGCGGCTGCTCTCGAAACTTTGAGATCGGGATGCCGGCGGCAAATAGCCTGCCGGCATTTTGGCGCGGAGAAGCCGCAACGGCTTTCTCCGCGTTTGCGCGAGAGAGCCCTTGAAGAGGTGCGAAACATGCAATTGGAAGCGGATCCTAACCTGATTGTCTACTTCAACGGCCAATACATCCCGCTGGCCGAGGCGCGCGTCGGCATCCTCACCCACGCGCTGCACTACGGCACCGGCGTCTTTGAAGGCATCCGGGCGCATTGGAATGAGGCGCAGCAGGAGTTGTTTGTGCTGCGTCCGCTGGAGCACTACGAGCGCTGGGTGCGTAACTGCGGCATCCTGCACATCGCTGTCCCGCTCAATCCCCGCCAGTTGACCGACATCACCCTGGAGCTGATGCGCCGCAACAATCTGCGCACCAATATTTATGTCCGCCCGCTGGCGTACAAGTGCGCGGAGCGGGTGGGCGTGCTGCCCGACGATCAGGACGCCTTCGCCATCGTGGCCCTGCCCTTCGGCGAGTACCTGCACGCGGAAAACGGCATCCACGCCGGGGTCAGCGCCTGGCGGCGCATTGAGGATCAATCCATCCCCGCGCGCGGCAAAATCTGCGGCGCCTATGTCAACAGCGTGCTGGCCACTGAGGACGCCCGCCGCAGCGGCTTTGATGAGGCCATCCTGTTGAACCAGAACGGCCACGTGGCCGAGGGCGCCACCTGCAACCTGTTCCTGGTGCGCCAGGGCAAGTTGCTGACGCCGCCCGTCTATGACAACGTGCTGGAAGGCATCACCCGCGACTGCGTCATGCAGCTCGCCCGCCGGGAGATGCGCCTCGAGGTCATCGAGCGCTCCATCGACCTCAGCGAGCTGCTGGTCGCCGACGAAGTCTTCTTTACCGGAACCGCGGTGGGCATCGCGCCCATCGTCCGCATCAACCACCACCCGGTGCGGGACGGCGCCATCGGCCCCGTGGCCCGGGGAATCCAGCAGCTTTACAACGATGCCGTGCTGGGCCGGCTGCGGGAATACCGCAACTGGCTCGTCCCGGCCTGTCAATTGCCGGTTCCGGCGGAGAAGGAGTATGCTTCGCTCGCCGGTTCGAGGGCATGAAAGAAAACGCCGCTGCCCGGCAGAAATCCGGGCGCTAAGGACCGAGGAGGAATGAAAAACATGCTGACGACCACGGTGCAAGAAAATGCCTACGATCTCGCAATGGAAAACTTTGACTCCGCAGCCAACGCTCTGGGCCTCGACAACGACACCCGGGAGATGATCAAGTATCCCGAGCGCATTCTATCGGTGAGCGTGCCGGTGCGCATGGATAACGGCCGCATCCACCGCTTCCAGGCCTATCGCGTGCAGCACTCCACCGCGCGCGGCCCCGCCAAGGGCGGCATCCGCTTTCACCCCCAGGTCACGCTCGACGAGGTGAAGGCGCTGGCCACCTGGATGACCTGGAAATGCGCCGTGGTGAACATCCCCTTCGGCGGCGGCAAGGGCGGCATTACCTGCGACCCCAAGCACATGTCGCAGGGCGAGCTGGAGCGCATGACCCGCCGCTATACCAGCGCCATCCTGCCCCTCATCGGGCCCGACAAGGACATCCCCGCGCCCGACGTCTACACCAACTCGCAAACCATGGCCTGGATCATGGACACCTACTCCATGATCAAGGGCTACGCCGTTCCCGGCGTGGTCACCGGCAAGCCTCTCAGCCTGGGCGGTTCGCTGGGCCGCAATGAAGCCACCGGCCGCGGCGTCTTTTACACCATCCAGAGCGCCTGCCAGCACCTGCACATTCCGCTGAAGAACGCCAGCGTCGTGGTGCAGGGCTTCGGCAATGCCGGCTCCATCGCCGCGCAGCTCCTCCATGAGGCGGGCGCGCGCGTCATCGCCGTCAGTGACTCCAACGGCTGCATCTACAACCCCAAGGGACTCAACATCCCCGAAGTCATCCACCTGAAGGCACTCACCGGCAAGGTGGAAGGCTTCCCGGAAAGCGAGCCCATCTCGCCGGAAGACCTGCTGGCGCTGGAATGCGATGTGCTGGTCCCCGCCGCGCTTGAGAACACCGTGCGCTCCGACAACGCGCCCACCGTCCATGCGCGCATCGTGGCCGAGGCCGCCAACGGCCCCCTCACCCCCGCCGCCGACCGCATCCTCGAGAGCGCCGGCACCTTCATCATCCCTGACATCCTCTGCAACGCCGGCGGTGTCACCGTCTCCTACTTCGAGTGGGTTCAGGACGAGCAGCACCTCTTCTGGGAGGCGCAGGACGTCTACAACCGCCTGGAGCGGGTGATGATCACTGCGTTCAACGACGTGCTCAAAATCCACACCGAACACAAGGAGTCCATGCGCATCGCCGCCAACATGCTCGGCATCGGCCGCGTAGCGGAAGCAGTGAAGATCCGCGGCATATATCCATAAAGCAGGGAACAAGGGAACAAGAAAGCAAAGCGGGATGTGGAGCGCAAGCTCCGCATCCCGCTTTTGCATTTGCTTTTCTTTCTGTCATTCCCCGCTTTTCGCGCTGACTCGCCGACTTGCTGACTTGCTCCCTCGGCTCCCTATTCCCCTATTCCCCTATTCCCTAAAAATGCCTCAACTCCCCAGTCCCACCCGGCGGCGGCTGCGTCGGCGCCGTTCCCGGTTTTTCCCCCGAGCGCTCAAACTGGCTCTCCAGCGACCGGCTCACCATGTCCCGCGAGCCCAGCCCCACCGCCAGCGACAGCGTGAGCACGATCCCGCCGAACAGAATGCCGAACGCCAGTTCCACCACCCCTCCGCCAATCTCCATGTGATCGAGCGCCATGGCCGCGGTCAGCACCAGCACCAGCCACTTTACGCCGAGGGAAAGAATGCGGGCATACTGGAGCTGCGCGTTCACGGCGCTGATCAGCACCGAGCGCGCCAGGAATCGCGCGACGATGATCCCCGCCACCAGCAGCACGATGGCTCCCACCCCGCGCGCGACGTAGGGCAGCAGAAAATTCGGCACATTGCTGGCCGAGGCGTAGGACGCATCGAACGCGGACACGCCGATGATGAGCCCCAGTATCTCGCAGGCCCAGAACGATCCGCGCGCCGCCAGCTCGGTGGGCGAGCTGGCCGGCGTCCACTCGGTCCGGTTGCGCGCCAGCCGTTCGTCAAAACGTATCCATTTCAGGCCGCGCCGCAGCAGCGCGGATATGCCCATGCCCAGAAGCGTGAACAGAAATACAGCCACAAAAAACGCCAGGATGCCCGGCAGCACCGCCATCAGCACCCCCAGCACGCGATACACCGAGTCATGCAGGGCCGTGGACATGTGCCGCCACACCGTTGTGTTGTCGGCATAAAGCGGCGCCGCCAGGCTCTCCTTCGCCGCCTGCCATAACACCAGATGAAAATGCGCCGGAGTGTACATCGTTCCTCCTTCACTGTGCCCCGTTCATCGTTCGCTGCGGCGAACGATGAGCGGGCGTGCAAAAGCCAAAATAAAAAGCCGTCATCCTGAGCAGAACCAGTAATGGGCTCGCGCCAATAAAAAAGCCGTCATCCTGAGCGAAGCGGCGCGCTTTTTGCGCGGCGCAGTCGAAGGACCTGCTTTTGCCTTTGCCTTTGCTCTTGCCTTTGCATTTGCCTTCGCCTTTGCTCTTGCCTTTCTTTCTGTCATTCCCCCGCCGCGGCGGGGAATCTGCTTTTGCTGTTGCCCTTATCCCTTATCCCTTATCCCTCTTCCCTTATCCCTGCTCTTTCACGGATTAAACCTGTCCGGCCATCTCCACCGCGAAACCAGATACGGCTTATCCGCATCGAACGCGGCCGCCACTGCTTCCACGTGCCGCTCCGGGTCCGTTCCCCCATTGGTCACGTTAATGTGCCCGGCCACCCACGCCAGGTAAAGCGGGATCAGCGCTCCCAGCAGGTGCCCGCGATTGATGGTGCGCATGCGAAATGCAATCAGAAAATCGTAGACAATCCGCGCCCAAAGGTTTTCCGGCATGCGAAAAGCGTGCGGCTCCATCGCCGTCAGGCGCTTCAGCCCCAGCAGCGAAGCCGGCGGCAGCACCAGGCTCCATATCTCCTGCAGGTTGGTGTAGGCCAGCCGGAATCCATCCACCATGGATGCAACTTCTGAGCTGCGGTCCACTACCGTCTTCTGTTGCGGCGGCGGAATTGGCCGCGGAGGCGGCAGACGCCGCGGACGCTGCCAGAACGCCGCCTTCGACTCCACATCGGCAAACAGCGAGCCCACCACCTGCGCCAGCATGGTGCGAATATCGGGGTCCGGCGGCTGCGGCAGCGCGCGTGTGCCCACGTCATACTCGCCCAGCCGGAATCCGGCCACCACCGCCTCCGGCGTGGGCCACATCATGGCGTCGTCTTGCCCTTGCGCGCGTAGCCGTTGCGCCGCCGCGCCCAGCCGTTCCGCCATCTTCGGCGAGAGGCCCAGGTCGATGGAAAGCGGAAAACGGCATCGCGTGGCAAACAGCGCCCGCGTAACCGGGTAGAGGATGGCGGAGTTCATCAGGCCCGCGCTCGCCGGCACGTCGTAATACGGCAGCGCCAGGTCCACGCTGCCGCTTGCCACCGGCGACGCCAGCTCGCGCAGCGCGTCCGCGCTCAGCCCTCCGCCGTCCGGCCCCACCAGCAGCACGCTCCTCGCTTCGTACTTGCGCAGGAGTTCTGCTGCATTGGCAAAGTCCGTCGCCGTCAGCGTCCACCCCACTCGCGTGGGCGGAATCTCCACCAGGTGCAATGGCGCAAACGCATCCTTCTGAACCCCGTTCTGCGTGGCCACTACAAGCTCTTCCGCGGGAAAAATCGAGGTCAGCCGGCCGATAGTGCCCTCAAGCTGCTCATCGGCGAGCGGCGGAAGCACCACCAGCATGGCGTACCCGGTTCGCCCCGGGGCAGCGCCACCAACATCGGAAATCGAATCAGCCGTCGCCATCTGCCCTTATTCTTGCTCTTGCCTTTGCTTTTCCTGTCGTTTCCGAAAAACTGTGGGTGCCCCATCCTAAGCGCGTCTTTTGCGCTTAGGGTGGGAAACGACGATGCCAGACCTGCTCTAGCTCTTGCAGCTGTGAGTGCCCTGGGTGCCCCATCCTAAGCGCGCCTTTTGCGCTTAGGGTGGGATGTTTGGGCACTACTTCAAGAACTGCTGAAATACTCAATCTACGATGCCCCGTGACAGGGCACGACTTCAGTCGTGCCGACGGCGCCGCGAAACAATTGTGGGCTTTAGCCCTTCCGGCGCCAAAGAATTGCGATCGCCAGCTGCCCTTCACTCTCACCCGCGCCGTAGGCGCAGCGTTTGTTAGCCCCGCGCTTTAGCGTGGGGAAAGCGACTCCAAAATGAACCCTCGGAGTCCCGTAGGGACGGCGGAACGAAACCGCCAATGAGCCAAACCATTCAACCATTGCTCACAATCACCCAACTCTACAAATTCAAAATCCCACTCAGCGGTATCCTAAGCCACTGCGGCCGGTTGTTGAGCTCATAAAGCAGCTCATACAACGACTTCTCCAATACGTAAGCTGACAACAAAACCTCGGCCTGCTCCCGCGCCGGAAGCAGCTCGCCGCGCGCGCCCATCGCCTCCCAATACGCGCCCAGGAACGCATCCCTTGCTGCATTCTCCCACGCGCGCGCACGGCAAAGCAGTGTCTCCTCGCTCTCATCCTTATGCAGCACCCGATAACGATCCATGCCGAACCACGCGGCATAAGAAAAGGATCGAATCATGCCGGCAACGTCCTTGAGCGGCGACTGCTTGCGCCGGCGCTCGGCCAGTGCACGCGCCGGCTCGCCTTCGAAATCCAGAATCACGAAATCGCCGCCACTCTCCGACGCAACGCGCAGCGTTTGCCCCAGGTGGTAGTCGCCGTGGATGCGGATGCGCAGGCCCGCCGGCTCGCTCCCGCCAATGCTCCACGCCCGCGCCAGCAATTCCCTGCGCCGCGCCAGCACCGCGGCCGCATCGTCCGCCGTGTCTTCCGGCAGTGAGGCCAGCCGCGCCCGCAACGCGCCGAAGGCCGATGCCGCCTGCTCTTCGATGCGCAATATGTCCCGCGTCAGGTCCTCGCCGGTGAAGGGCTCCGCGCGGAAAGCGGGATCGGAAGTGGGCGTGGCCAGCGCCATATGCATCTGGGCAGTCCTTCTCCCCAGCAGCCCCGCCGCCAAAATCGACTCTCCCTCAACTCCCTGCCCTTCTCGTCCCTCAGTCCCTTCGTCCCTTTGTCCCTGCCTTTCTTGTCCCTCAGTCCCTTTGTCCCTTTGTCCCTGCTTTTCGAATTGTCCCTCCAATTGGCTCAAAAACCACTCCCATCCATCCCCTTCGTTCTTCACCAGCCCCTGCAGCATGGCCACGGTTGTCTTTTCGCCGCTCGAGGGGGTGATGGAGATTTCGCCGAGGAAGGCCGCAATGTGCTTGAATCCAGCCACCTCGGTCAGAAACCTCCCGATCTCCACATCCGGGTTTTCGCCCGTCTGCAGCCGCCGGAACAGCTTCAGGATCAGCGCGTCGCCGTAGAGGATGGACGTGTTGGACTGCTCGGCGGAGCCGGTCCGCCCGCGCAGCCAGTGCGTTCCCCGCGCCGCGGCAAACGCCGTGGAAGCTCGCGCCTCCAGCACTCCCATCCTCGGCTCTGGATTGCCCGCCGAAGGCGATTCCCGCGGCTGCAGCCGGTGCCCGCCAGCGGCCTGCGCGGTCGGCGACTCCTCGCGCGGCCCCGCTGCGGCCTCGCCGGGTTGCGCCGTCAGCGGCAGCGGTTCCACCGGATGGAGGCCAAGAGGATGCGATGCGGACTCGTATTCCTTCGCCTGTGCCGGCGCAGCGTGCCCCCCCGGTCCGTCGTTCTTCGGAAACACCTCGTGCGGACGCAAATGTACTTCGCCCGGCCCCGCCGGCGCATGAGTAGCCCTTTCCGGATGTTCCAGCAACGTCGCGGCTTCTCCCCGCTCTCTCATCTCCCGCGCCGGCATTCCTGTTGCTGCTGAAGCCAGCGACGCCGCTACCTCCACTGCCGCGGTTCGCGCGGTGCCCAGTTCCAGCACCGCTTTGTGCTCAATCAGCCGCAACAGCGCCTGCCGCGCATCCTCGCGCGCCATCGCATCGTGAAGGACTCCGAAATGCGCCGGCATGCGCAGCCGCGCCAGCACGCTCACCGGCCGGTCCGCTTCAATCTGTCCCGCCTTCGCTCCCACGGTAAACGCCAGCGGAACCTGGTAGACATCGCACTGGCTGTCGCCGTAGTCAACCTCGAAATAGAGCAGCGCCGGCGGTATCGAGCTGTCCTCGGGCAGGTCGGCGGCGTCCAGAATCTCTGCGTTGGCCGCGACTGCCGCGGGAAGCTCCACCCAATCCAGCAGTTTGGTCTTGACGATGGTGCGCGTCTTGGCCCCGAACCAGCGCTGCCGCCCCAGCCACTCCGGCAGCACTCGTTCCAGCAACTCCAGCCCATGCCCCGCCAGGAAACCTGCCCATCCTTTGGTCAGCAGGTCCAGAACTGCCGGCTCGTCCTTCTCCACTGGCGTCTCCAGCTCGGCAGGCTCGGGCAACGTCTCCGGCCGTGGAGCGGGCTGCTGCAGCTCCAGCCACAAAAACGAGTACGGAGCAACCGACAGCGAGTACGGCCCCGCGCCGATCGCCGGGAACGGCACGTAGCCCAGCATCTCCACCGGCTCCATCCCCGCGTAGTTTGACAGGTCGAGTTCCACCGGCTGCGCGAACCGGCTCAGGTTGGCCACGCACAGCACCGTCTCGTGGGTCCCGTCGCCCAGGTCCAGGTCCCGCAGGTAGGCCAGGATCTTCCTATTCGATGGGTTCAGGAAGGTCAAACTGCCCCGCCCAAAAACCTGGAACAGCTTGCGCAGCGCGATCATGTTCCGGGTCCAGTGCAGCAGGCTCGATTGATCGCTCAACTGCGCTTCGACGTTTACCACCTGGTACCCGTAAATCGGGTCCATGATCACTGGAAAATACAGCCGGGCCGGATCGCATTTTGAGAAGCCAGCGTTTCGGTCGCTGGTCCACTGCATCGGCGTCCGCACCCCGTTCCGGTCGCCCAGGTAGATGTTGTCCCCCATCCCGATTTCATCGCCGTAATAAAGGATCGGCGTCCCCGGAAAGCTGAACAAAATGGAATTTAAAAGCTCAATCCGCCTCCGGTTATTGTCGACAAGTGGCGCCAATCTCCTCCGTATCCCCACGTTCACCCGCATCCGCGGATCGCTGGAGTACGCCAACATCATGTAATCGCGTTCGTCGTCGGTCACCATTTCTAGCGTCAGCTCGTCGTGGTTGCGGAGGAAGAGGCCCCACTGGCAGTTGTCGGGGATGGAGGGGGTCTGGGCCATGATGTCGGTGATGGGGAGGCGGTCTTCCTGGCGCAAGGCCATGTAAATGCGGGGCATTAGCGGGAAGTGGAAGGCCATGTGGCACTCGTCGCCGTCGCCGAAGTAGGGGCGGACGTCGGCCGGCCACTGGTTGGCCTCGGCCAGGATGAGGCGGTTGGAGTAGCTTTCGTCGATGGCGGCGCGCAGTTTCTTAATGGCGGCGTGGGTCTCGGGCAGGTTCTCGCAGTTGGTGCCGTCGCGCTCCACCAGGTAAGGGATGGCGTCCAGGCGGAGGCCGTCCACGCCCATGTCGAGCCAGAAGCGCATGGCTTTCAGCACCTCTTCCATCACCAGGGGGCTGTCGTAGTTCAGGTCGGGCTGGTGGGAGAAGAACCGGTGCCAGTAGAACGCCTTGGCGGTGTCGTCCCAGGTCCAGTTGGACTTTTCCGTGTCGGTGAAGATGATGCGGGCGTCTTTGAATTTCTGGTCGGTGTCAGACCAGACGTACATGTCGCGCTCAGGGGAGCCGGGCGGGGCCAGGCGCGCTGCCTTGAACCACGGGTGCTGGTCGCTGGTGTGGTTGATGACCAGCTCGATCATGACCTGGAGGCCGCGCTTGTGGGCGGCGTCAAGGAAGGCCTTGAAGTCAGAAAGTGTTCCGTAGGAGGGGTTTACGTCGTTGTAGCTGGCGATGTCGTAGCCGTCGTCGCGCAGGGGCGAGGGGAAGAACGGGAGGATCCAGAGGCAGGTAACGCCGAGGTCCTGGAGGTAGTCGAGGCGCGACATGAGCCCGGGGAAGTCGCCGATGCCGTCGTTGTTGGAGTCGGCAAAGGCGCGCACGTGCAGCTCATAGACAATGGCGTCCTTGTACCACAGGGGATCGGTGGCGCTGGCGGGCTTCTTCAAGTGGCCGGTCTCCACAGTGGTTAGGGTACGACTATTGAGTAGAAATGTCGCTAGATGGGGATTGGATGCCTGGAAAGCAGGGACTAAGGGACAAAGGGACTGAGGGACTGAGGGACTAAGGGACAAAGGGACAAAGGGACAAAGGGACTAAGGGACAAAGGGACTAAGGGACTAAGGGACTAAGGGACTAAGGGACAAAGGGACTAAGGGACTAAGGGACAAAGGGACTGAGGGACTAGGGACTAGGGACTAAGGGACAAAGAAGAGTAAAACATGGGACACCGCAATATCTAGGGTTTTGGAACGGTACGTGCGGCATAAATATAGTTGGCACACCAAATACTTTGGTGACGGAAGTACCTCACATGGAAAAATCGCATTTAGCCTTAGCGATGCTATGTCGAATATCGCTTCACGGCCCAAAAGTACATCTTCGGTTCGTGTTATTGTCGGTACCGGAGATCCGATAGAGGAGACTGATCTTGTGCAGTTTCGTTTGCTCTATAGCGGTCAACTGTTGGGTTCCAGCAAGACGGACACTCGCGCGTCCGTGAAGCACCAAATTCGCCTTGAGCTACATCCGCAATTGAAAAGGCTTTGGGAAACCAACCCAAGCCTTTTGGATTTGGCGAGATTCAATGCTCAGAAGTGGAAAGAAGACAACCCAGGAATTGCCGCCGAACGGGAGCTTCCTGCCGGCCTGTCTGATAAACAAGCCGAGTGTTGGTTGAACGAAGAATTAGCTCGCCTCGGACGCTGTTGGATTGCGAAAAAATGGGAGCGCGCGGGACGTGGATACATTCCTCTCGTTACAGAGGAAATGGTCCTGCGGTGCAGCATCGATGTCCTTTTCCTGCGGCCGGAAGAACCGGGCATGATTGTAAAGAGCGGGGATCTCGACAACCGCATGAAGACTCTTTTCGATGCGCTGAGAATACCCGCAAACTTGGCGGAAGCGGGCGGCAAAAGTGGGACGGAGGATGACGAACCCGTTCATTGTCTTTTGGAGGATGACCAATTGATTTCAGAGGTTCGCATCGTCACCGATCATTTGCTAATGCTGCCCCACACCCATGAGTGCAATCCAAACGATGTATTCCTTGTGATCGATGTGAAACTGAATCCAATGCCCAAGAGCCTTTACAAATTCTGGATGGCGTAGCAAGACAATATCCGGTCCCGCCTTTAACGCTTGCCAGAAAGCCTGTATATTCGCCTCACAATTCGCTGAAAGACGCGAAAAAGCCCGCATTGGAGGCGGGCTTATCGCGAAACAGATTTGATTCGATGCGTATGAGCGCAATTCGATGGTAACAGGAGAATAGTGCTCATGCAAACCTTAATCGCAGAGATTAGCCGTGCTGCCGAATTGAAGGCAACGGAGGATTACTGCTTTATGGAAAGTCAAAAAATCAAGAAAGCCTTAGCTCCTGCGCAAGTCGAAGAATTCAAGAAAGCGTGTGAGGCTGAGTGTGAGAAGATCGCGGCGGTCTCGCCCGTGCAAATCCATTTTGAGGAAGAGTCACCGTACAAGTTCTCAGCCAGAAACTTGCGGTCTGGGAAAGTTGTTTCTTTCAAGTATGACCCGGACGTTCCTTGCATTCACGTCGAGACTCCAAAGGGCAACGGTCACGTTGCATTCCACCTAAGTGAAGATGGAACAATGCTCCAGTTCGTGCTATCCGGGATTCCGAAATCTGTTGGTGAATTGGTGCAGCGATTCTTTCAGATGATCACTGGATAAGAAGGAAAAGCGCGCGCGGTTGGTAAGGTTCATTTGATGTGGTATTCCGCTTTGAATCCGGCTAATGCTTTGTCACAGTCATTCGTACCGGGTGCCGCCTGGTCGAAGTATTGGGCCGCGTCGTCGTGGCAGAGCTTAATGATCGGCGCAATATCGTACCCCGCGCGGCTGGCCGCATAGCGTTTCTCCAGCAGATCTCGAATCTCTGTGTCGCTTTCCTTGTTCGTCTCTGCGATCTCAACTGACAATTCGGCGGAGTGGAGAGATTGCCCAGCGGATACCCTCGCGGCAATCGCATCTCTATAGCCAGTCAACGCAGATTCCAATCCGCTCGAACGCTTTGCGTCTACTGCGTCCATTTGCTGCGCAGAGGCCAATAGGAATGATCCTGACTTCTCCAGGTTGATGTCTGGGCCGGATGTGGCCTGATCGAAGTTCTCCAGCATTTCAAAAGCAGCTTTGCCGTGTTGATAGTCCGACTTCGGCAAGTGCTTCGGACCAACTCCACCCCCTGCGACTAGCAGGGTTATTCCAAGCATCGTGAATCGCTTCATGCCGTCACCGTGTGCGCATCTCGGATGTTGACTAGGAGATTTGTTTCCCGTTGCCCCCTTTAGAAATCATTGCAATCCCGCCGATGAGTGATGCCGCCGCAACGATTGCCATAATGCCGTCGAACCGCTCCTGGCTCTCGGATTTTTCCGCCTGTATCAGCGCAGTCTCGCGCACGGCCTCACAACAGGACTCCGCCCACTTTGCCTGCTCCACGTCCAGTCTCCGTTCCTGCTCGCTTTGGACAAAATTTACGCCTGCCCGGATGCCCACTATTGCAGCGAGAAGCAACGCAAGAAAGCCGGCGAATTTCATTCGCACACGATACCACGGAATAGGAAGGGTCTGCTTCCTAGTTCGGCGCTAGTGGATCTACTCTGGCTTTCCAGCGTCCATTCTTGGAAGGAATGATATCGCCTTTACGCCTCAATCTTTTCAGGCTTCCTCGCACGGCGCGGAGAGACAGTTTGGTATTCTTGGCTATCTCTTCCACGCTTCTATCTTCCACGTGTTGCACACGACCGTGCATCGACGCGATTGGGCTCACGCTTACCAGGGATTCAAGAAAATCGCGAACCTTATAGTCACGAAAACGATCCATGTACCAATCGAATGTCTCAAGCATGTGTTGGGGGCCGTAGTAGAGTGCTGCGATTCCAGTTGCCGAGGCTACGATCCATCCCCACGCTGTACGCGCAAACGGCCACCAATAGCCAAGGTCGAATCTCATGCTGCCACTCTTGCACGGCGCACACTCCTATGCGATGATCTGGGTGTGCGCTCCAGATTTCTGAAGAACCGCCCCTGGCAGGGCGGTTTTTCGTTTTGTTAGGAACATTCTACTTCCTAAATGCGTTCGTGCCCAAAAGCCTTTACAAATTCTGGATGGCGTAGCAAAAAGGAAATTCGATCAACCGAGTGAAGCCTACTTTGCCGGGAGCTCAGAGCCGCAATATCGGCATTTAATCGCTTCCCTCTTAATCGTCTCCGCGCAGAATGGACATCTCACCTCGTCTGATTCCAAGATCACAGCTATCCCAGAGGCGCGCAGAACCTTGTACGAGGTGAGAGACATCCCGCGGTTATATTCCACGTGAATCACGGCATTCGCTCCGAGCCGCGAGGCTTCCTCTTGGAGTTTTAGGTTGACATCCTCAATCGTCGGAGTTTTTGAGAAGGCAGTTGCGGCCTGTACTTTCGTAGAGATCGTTGCGATTTTGGTGTAGGGCTTATCAACATCGCAGCATGAATTTCAATCTGTGTAATCTGCATTCGCAATCCTTGCCGGGGGAGAAAACGAATTGTCTCATGCCCATCATATAATTGGGGCAGAAAATTTGAGCACAACGCAAAACGGCCCGCTGCCAGGCGGGCTGTCTGCGAAACCATTTTGGAGCGCAATCCAATGGTAGCACTTGGAGTGTGTTCCGTGGAAGTATTGAAGGAATCGCTTGTGCAACGGGATATGGATCTAATCCGGACGTTACTCCTCAACATCGAGGCTGACCCCAGGTTCGACGGTAGCCGCGGGCTGCGTTTGACGAGTCCCGAGGATGTTGGAATTACCGACCGCTCTGCGGAGGAAGTTGGGTATCACCTCGATCTACTGATAGAGGCGGGATTATTGAAGGGTAAAAGTGGATTTGAAACACTCCCCGCTCTCTACAAAATGACGTGGCAAGGGCACGAATTTACGGACAACATAAAGAACAATGAGATTTGGCATCAAGTCAAGAAAAGGCTTGCCGGCCTCACTACAGTTGGCTTTTCGGTGATGATAGCGATTGCTGAATCTGAAATTAAGCGCAAGTTGGGACTTCCATAGTAATTTCGCGCTATGATAACCACATGAAGCGCCCACCGTCCGATCCCGAATTCGTCCGATTCACAGACGCGATGCGAACGATTATGCGCGTGTCGAAAGCGGACATTCAGCAGGAATTGAAAACGAAAAAGCGGAAGCCTAAGACCTCCGCTTCCCGCGCCGTGGCAACTTCGCCCAAATCGGCAAATTAGAACGGTTCCGCGCTCGTTTCCTGCACCTTGCCGGTCAGCTCGGCATAAGTAATCCTCTTGCCGTAAATCTGCGAAACGGCCAGCACGAAACGGTCTCTGTCGTCCAGCGGATTGTCTTTGCTGGTCCGGTTGTTATAGCGGAAAATCTGCTCGTCCAAATAGCGTTCCAAGTGGAACGGTTCCACGGCGACGTAGGTTCCGCGGAGTCCGCGCTTGAGTAGACTCCAGAAGTTTTCGAGCCCATTGGTATGCACGTCGTCACGGACGTATTCCTTAACGTGATTGACGGCATCGTGGACAAACTCCAACTTGGTTAGGCTGGTGTAGGCGCCGTTCTCATCGGTCAGGATCCGGCTGCCCTTGTGGACGTTCGCCAGGATCGCGCCTTGCAACTCCTCCCGGTTCACTCGCGGGATTACATGCGCTCTGACTTGCCGCGCTTCCCGGTCCAGTATCCCCATAACCGGAACTTTGGTTGGAGTCTCTGACTTCGGCCGATACGCTGGATTCCTTACCCAGGTTCCGCCTTTCACGATGAGCGGAGGTACGCCCTTCTGCTTGTGCTTGTTCTTTGCCACTCCGCCGATCCAGCACTCATCCGCTTCGATGGGCTCACCCGGTCCGCCCATCTTCTCCCAATGGCCCCGCCGCAAGGCTAGCCGAATCCGATGCAGCATGAACCAAGCGGACTTCTGAGTGACCTTCACAGTTCGGGCGATCTCGTAGGAGCTAACCCCGTTCCGACAGTTGACAACCATCCAGACAGCAGTGAGCCATTTATCGAGCGCGATGGGCGAATCCTCGAATACGCTTTGGGTCTTGACGCTAAATTGCTTGTAGCAATCCGGGTTGAGGCATTTCCATATACGGCGAGACTTGAGGAACGAACTGCGGTCGCTCTGGCAATGCGGACACACAACCCCGTCCGGCCAGCGCATCTGAGACATGAACTCGACGCAGGTATCCACGTTTGCGAAGTACCGGATCGCTCCGAGCAGATGCTTTGGCAAACCATTGCGCGGTTTCTCTGGAATAGTGGATTCTGCAAACTCAGGAATTCCGCCGTTCTGGTCAACCTGCTCGTTATCGTGATTAGTGCTCATGTATCTACTATCCCACTTGTCGCTTGGTGTGTCAACTATATTTATGCCGTACGTGCGCTTGGTGGCCACAATATGTTGTGGCTTGGACGGGACGTGTGCACCGAAAATGGTGCAAGTCCGAAAAAGGCGATCTGGCGTCCGGATTTTAGTTGTTGGCACAAGTAAAAAACACTTGTTTGCACAACTATGACTTCAAAGTAACCAGGTGTTGTGAAGAGGGCAAAAGAATTCGCTCTTTACAACGGCGCGGACGCGAAGGCGCGGCTGGTCCTTCGCGGGTTTGGGCTTTCCGGAGCTGGTGCGGGGGAGGGCGGCGTTGGATCGGGCGATTTTTGCTTCCGGTTTTTGATGGGGGCCGGGGCCTGGGGATGGGCTTGAGGGATCGGCGCGGACGGGGCGGTTTTTGCCTTTTGCTGAACGGGGGCGTTGTTAACTATTTGTGTAATGGGGATCGGGTGAGGGCGCGGTCCCTCGGCTCGGGCGGCTCCGGGGTTGGGGCCACCCCCTATTCTGCTTCAAGGGATTCAAATACGCTATTCTAGCTAGATTCGCTCCCCCAAACGTCATATCTCGTACCCTTCCGCGATTTTGGGGTAGAACAGACTGGAATATGGCCATGAGAATTAAGCAGCGCCTGGCCTCGAAATTGCGGTAGCTGCTGCCGCCTTGAAGTGCATGGAGGTCAAGTGCTGGAAGCACGAGGGAGTGCGGATAGCCATCGGATCGCCTATCGCCGCGATCTGGACGGACTCCGCGCGATTGCGGTATTGTCGGTCATCGCATACCATCTTTCGCCCGAACTGCTTCCCGGCGGATATCTGGGAGTGGACATATTCTTTGTTCTATCGGGCTACCTGATCACTACTATCATCTGGCGCGAGGCATTGAATCGTGAATTCACATTTGTCCGTTTCTACGAACGCCGGGTCCGGCGCATTATGCCGGCATTGCTCTTTCTTCTCCTTATTGTGTCGCCATGCGCATTGATACTGCTGTTGCCGATTGACCTGGTTGGGTACGCGAAGAGCGCTCTCGCGAGCCTTGGCTTTTCAGCAAACCTCTATTTCTGGCGAGACACGGATTATTTTGCACAGATTGCTGCCGACAAGCCCCTACTCCATGTGTGGTCCCTCGGAGTTGAAGAGCAGTTCTACATCGTATTTCCGCTTTTCTTGATTCTCTGCATCCGTTGGCGTCGTTCGGCAGCTGTCCCTTTTACTGCGATTCTTGTGCTACTGTCGCTGCTTGCCGACACATTCAGCGGACGATTCGGCATATCGGGTGCGGCTTTTTACCTACTTCCCACTCGGGCGTGGGAACTGGGCGCGCGAGCGCTCCTAGCTCTGACCGCCGCGACATGGTCGCTCGGTCGCTCGTGGCTAAGGCAGACCCTGGCCGTGGCGGCCGCAGTGTTATTAATCGTAAGCTTGGGGCTGAGGGACAACTGGCTCCGCGGACTGATGCCGGCGGCCGTTCTGGCGGTGAGTGGATCGACACTGGTGGTCTTCCTCGGCGGTGCGGGAGGAACCTGGCTCAATCGCTCGCTGTCAACCCGCCTGATGGTATGGATCGGGCTCATCTCCTATTCGCTTTACCTCTGGCATTGGCCGATCCTGGTGTTTGCGCATTACTACCTGGTGCGGCCGGTGTTCTCTCCGGGACAGAGGGCGATAGTGCTTGCGGTTGTTTTTTCGCTTGCGACTTTGTCTTGGCGATACGTGGAGCGCCCATTTCGCAATCGCTCGATGCCGATCAGATCGGTGCTGGTCTGGGTTGCTAGCGGGTGCATTCTCGTCATCGCAACGGCAACGGCGGCGCTTGCGTCCAAGGGGTTTCCCTCACGCTTCAGTCCTGCTGTGGCGAGGATCAATGGCGCAGTGGGCAGCCACTATCGATGCAGCCTGTCGGACTACTTCTATTTCGGTGCGTTGCACGCATGTCCACTTTACCTGCCGAGTCGGAATCCTGCGGACGCTACGGTCGTCCTACTGGGGAACTCTCACGCGCAAATGTATGCGCCTTTGGTCTCCGAGATTTTGCGGGCGAACGGCCAAAAGGGCATGATGGTGCCATTGAACAGCTGTCGGCCTATGCCGGACCTGAATCTTTCGAAAGACTGCATGGTGCAAGCCGCCAAGAACCTGGCTGCGGTCGAAGGCCTGGCGGGGGTGCGCGTAGTCATCATTGCCATGAGCTGGGATCCCCCGAGGCTCACGCCTACGGGCACGGTGCCTAGAGGGAGCGAAACAGCGTATTTGATCGCGAGCCTTGACCGTCTCATCGCATCGCTGCAGGACCATGGGAAGTTGGTGGTGCTTGTTGGACCGCTGGCAACGCCTGAGACGGATGTGGCTTCAGTCGTTGCCCGCCAGATGGCATTTCGCCAGCGGGTGGACGAGCCCACGTTTTTACCGGAGAGCTACTTCATGGCAAAAGAGGGAACCGTTCTGCAGCATTTTGCCGCCCGAAAGGACATCGCTTTTATCCGTCCCGATCTCGTCCAATGCCGATCGGATCGATGCGATTATTTTCGTGATGGAGAATCGCTCTTCGCGGATGACAGCCACCTGGCCCGGGCGGCGCTCCCCTTATTCCGGCCTGTGTTCGAGCCCGGACTTGACAGGGTCTTCGCGCGAACCAAGGGGGCGGTGCTATCGGCAGTTCCGAAGACCCGCACCCACTGATGTTTGGCGGATGATTGCATTGGGAGTTAGGCCGGCAGGACGCGAGCGCTAACTGCTGAGCGCGCCCCTGCGGGGCGCGTCCTTGTTCTTTCCTTTTTTGGGGGATTGTCCCAGGAGTGCGCCTTCGTTCGCTCGCCGCGGACGACGGCTGCTCCTGGGCTGTTTTGCTGCGGTTCGTGCGGGACGCTGCTTTCCTAACCTCGATTCGTGGGCGGGCTGGGGGCGCGGGTCGGGAGACCCGCGCTACAGCCGACCGGGAGACCGGCGGTACATTCCGGTTGGGGCGGCCGGGTTCGTGGCGGCGCGGGCGAGAAGCAGATTCCCGGAGGGAATGACAGAAAGAAAAGCAAGGGCAAAAGCAACCGCAGATCCTTCGCTCCGCTCAGGAGATTCCCGGAGGGAATGACAGAAAGAAAAGCAAGAGCAAAAGCAACCGCAGATCCTTCGCTCCGCTCAGGAGATTCCCGGAGGGAATGACAGAAAGAAAGGCAACAGCAAAGGCAAAAACGAAAGCAGATTCGCGCCCCTGCGGGGCGCGTCCTTGTTCTTTCTTTTTTGGGGGGATCGTCCCAGGAGTGCGCCTTCGTTCGCTCGCCGCGGCGAGCGAACGTCGGCTGCTCCTGGGCTATTCTCGTGCTGTCCCTACGGGACGCTTTTTGCCGGCCTTGGTTCGCGGGCGGGGCTGGGGCGCGGGTCGGGAGACCCGCGCTACAGCCGGTCTGGAGACCGGCGGTACGTTGCGGTTGGGGCACCCGGGTTCGCGGTGGCCTGGCGAAAAGCAGATTCCCGGAGGGAATGACAGAAAGAAATGCAAGAGCAAAAGCAACCGCAGATCCTTCGCTCCGCTCAGGAGATTCCCGGAGGGAATGACAGAAAGAAATGCAAGGGCAACAACAAAGGCAAGGGCTGATTCGCGCCCCTGCGGGGCACGCCCTTGTTCTTTCTTTTTGGGGGGATTGGCCCAGGAGTGCGCCTTGGTTCGCTCGCTGCGGCGAGCGAACGTCGGCTGCTCCTGGGCTATTCTCGCGCGGTCCCTACGGGACGCTGCTTGCCTAACCTCGATTCGTGGGCTGGCTGGAGGCGCGGGTCGGGAGACCCGCGCTACAGCCGGTCTGGAGACCGGCGGTACGTTGCGGTTGGGGCACACAGGTTCGGGGTCGCGCGGGCGAAAAGCAGATTCCCGGAGGGAATGACAGAAAGAAAAGCAAGGGCAAAGGCAACCGCAGATCCTTCGCTCCGCTCAGGAGATTCCCGCGGGGAATGACAGAAAGAAAAACAAGGGCAAGAACAAAGGCGAAACCGCCGTTGAGAGGGCCGATTTCCCACCCTTCGGACGATGGAGCTGTCCGAAGGATGGGGCACCCAGATTTGTTATTGGTTGGGTTGCGCGGGGGCTAGCTCGGACTGGGCTTCGGATACGTTTTTCTGGGCGCGGGCCATGGCGTCGAGGCGCTCCTGCTTCTCCTTTTCCATCTGCTCTGGCGCGATGTTGTTGATGCGCTGCCTGGAGATGGTGTCAACCTTTTCGGGGAAGGTTTTGGCGATGTCGTCCAGGGCGGACTGGGCCTGGGGCAGGACCTGGCGCAAGTGGGCTAGCTCCTCTTCTGCGCGCTCGGGGTGGTAGCTGAGACGGTCACCGGTTTGCATGGCGTCAATGAGCGGATCGGGCGGCTGCGACACCGGGTTGGTGGCGTTCATGGCGTCGTAAGCGGCGCGGAGGCGGGTCATTGCGCCGGCAAAACCGTCGAGCTGGGCGCGTTTGGCGGCCAGGCCCGGAGCGCGATGCACCTCAATGATGACGCGCGACTCGGTGGGCGACGCGGGCACGGGAATTACCGTGGTTAGCGTGTTGCCCTGAAAGTACCAGCCGCCTTTGCCGGTGGCGTCGGCGCGATGAATGGCTGCGCCGTTGGCGGTGATGCGATCGGGCGGCCAATCGGCGGGCAGGCGCAGCTCATAACCGCGGCTCTTGAGCATGCCGGCGTAGCTGCCATCGACGGGGCCGATCTCGACGCGGAGGGTATCGCCGGTTTGGGTGGCGCGGATGGGCGTGCGGGCGAACGCGCCGTGCTGATACTCGACGGCTGCGCCCGAGTCTTCATAGAGCCAGTAGCTGTTGCTTGCGCCCGGCGCTAGCGGCCACACGTTCACGATGAGCGGGTCTACCGGCTTTTGGCCGGTGTAGAGCATGGGCGGCTGCATGGGCACGATTGCGCCGGCTTTTAGGTAGACGGGCGTTTCCGCAATGGTGAAGCTGCGCTGGTAAGTTTTGTTGCTGCCGCCTTCCAGATGCTTGCCGGTGGGCCACTCGATCCACTGGCCCGGCGGCAGCCACACATCTTCAGTAGCGAGGCGGGTGACGCTGTCGACAGGCGCGACTACGGGCGCGGCCAGCATCTGGTCGCCGAAGACGTACTCGTCCTTGCTGGTGTAGGCCGCGGGCTGCTCCGGCCAGTCGTAATAGAGCGGGTGGAGGAAGGCTACGCCGGTGTCGTAAGTTTTGCGCGCCTCAGTGTAGACGTAAGGCTGGATGGCGTAACGCAACTGGAAGGCGGCGCGAAGGATGCCGGAGTAAGGTTCGGGATAGGCCCAGATGCGGCGCTCGGAGTCGGGGTTCTTGGTGGTGTGGGTGCGCAGGATGGGCGAGAAAGCGCCGAACTGGACCCAGCGGGTGAAGAGCTCGGGATCGACAGCGCCGGGCATGTGGCCGCCGATGTCGTGGCTCCAGTAAGCGTAGCCCACGTTGGCGGCAGTGGAGGTGAACCAGGGCTGGAAGGCGAGCGAAGGCCAGACGGAGACGGTGTCGCCGGAGAAGCCGATCTGGTAACGGTGATTGCCGAGGCCGCCCCAGCGATGGAAGAGCAAGGGGCGCTTGCCCTGGCGCTGCTGATCAGTGAAATGGAGATAGTTGAGCCACCAGGTATTGGTGAGGCCGGGGATGGGGGTCATGAAGGGTTCCTGCTGCCAGTCGAGCCACCAGAAGTCGATGCCTTGTTTTTCTAGCGGGTGCAGGACGGTGTCGAAGTAGGCTGTGGCCCAGCGCTTGTTGGTGGGGTCGAAGGGGATGTATTTCTTGGTCGCGGGGTCGACTCCCATGGCGCGGGCCATGGCGGGATAGGCGGCTTCCCACGGCTGAATGCCGGAGGCGGGATGGAGATTGAGGCTGGTCTTGAGGTGCTCGCCGTGCAGCCAGTCAAGGAACTGGGTGGGATCGGGGAAGAGCAGGTTGTTCCAGGTGTAGCCGGACCAGCCGAGCCAATTGCCGGATTGATCTTTTTCGTCGCGGGCGGCGAGCTGCTCGTGGTTGAGGTGCCAATCCATGTCGATGACGAAGACGTCGAGCGGAGTGTCGTTCTCATGGAAGCCTTTGACGATCTGCTGGATCTCCTGGTCGGAGTAGGCCCAATAGCGCGACCACCAGGTGCCGAAGGCGAAGCGCGGCGGCAGGGGAATGCGGCCGGCGACGCGAACAAAATCGCCGAGGGCCTTTTTGTAATCGTGGCCATAGCCGAAGAAGTACCAGTCCTGCTGCTCGCCTGCGGGGCGCGCGATGACCCAGGGCGAGGGGCTGCGTTCGCCTTGCTTGAAGCTGAAGTCGTCGGAGTCGAAGAGGGGGCGGGTGGAGTCGTCCACCAGCGCCCAGCCGGAGCGCGAGACCAGGCCCGGCTCGATGGGGCTGCGGGTTTTGTCGCCGAGCGCGCCGTCGAGGGTGCGAGTGGTTCCCATCAGGTTCTGGCTGTCGGTTTCGCCGGGACGCCACGCGGAGAGGTCGTCGTTATCGCCTGACGCCAGGTTGATGGCGAGGTTGTTGGCGGTGAACTGGCCGCTGTCGGCGCTGGTGGGTTTATAGACAAGCGTCAGCGCGCTGGTGTGGATGGTGAGCTTCTGCCGGTCGCCGGAGAGGGTCTTTTGAAACCGCGGCACCGGAAGGCGGCGATTGAGGAAGACGATGCTGGCGCGATCCTCAAAGAGATTGTCGGGGGACCACTCCATGCGAATCATTTGCGGGGTGAGGACGGTGAAGCGCGCGTGCTGGAAGATGACGACCGCTTTGGGATCGGCCACCGGATCGTTGGGCGTATCGGGCGCGTTCAAGTCCGGAGGGTCACCGCCGGGAGTGGGCTGGGATTTGGCGGGGTCCGGTTGGGCTTGGGCAATAGCGGGCGATTGGCCGGTGCGGAGCGCGGTGTGGCGGGGCGCGGCCTGGGACTGAGCCAAGGCTCCCCCAAGCAGGACGATTGCGGCAAAGTGAAACAGTGAAATACGCAAGGCTGTTGTCTCCTCGTTCTTTTCTACGAACGAAAGCCTAACACCTGACGCCGCCGATGGAGTGCGCGGATGTTAGAATCGCCCCGATTGGGTGAGCTTAGCGGAGGATGCGATGAGAGCGGACCGATGGCTGCTTCTGGCCGTGCTGGTTTTGGGATGCGGGTTATGGATGCTGTTCGCGTATTGCCACGGGAACGCGGGGCTGGCATTTGCGCTGCCGGTATCGGGATCGAGCGTGAGCCTGGATTTGAAGACCACCGGCGCGCCGGTGCTGCTCGGCATTCCGCTGACGGCGTTGGGTGCCGTCCTGCTGCTGGTGGCGATCGTGTCGGCGTTGATGGCGCAGTTTCGAAACCCACATCGCGCGGCGAAGGTTGAAGAGAGAGCGCCGGAGCGTCCGGCGGAGCCGCGCGCGTAGCCGAAAATCTGTGCTTCAGGCCAGATCGAGGCCGCGCGCGATCTCGAGAGCTGCGCGGGCCGGGATTGCCGCGCTCGAATCCACACGGACTTTCGGCTCCGGCATCTTCAGCGCATCGAGGCTGCCCGCCGCCTTGAGCTCGTCAAAAAGCGCGTGCGATGTGAGCTTGCCGAACTTTTTGCGCGCGGGATGATCGAGACGGCGCTTGATTTCGTCCACCGGGCAGACCAGCTCAACAAAATCCACCGTGCCGCCGGCCTTTTCGACCGTATCCACCGCCGCGGGGATGAATTCAGGCCGCACCGTGGCTTCGGGCGCGAAGGTGAAGATGAGTCCGGGCAGGCCCGCGCGCGCCGCCTGCTCGAAGACCGAAATCCACATCTGCTCGCGCAGCGCGACAAAGGGCTCGCTGCCAAATTCGAAGAGCGAGGTGAGCAGGTCAACGACAAGGTGATTGTGGAACACAGGGAAGCCGGTGATGCGCTTCAGCTCCTGCGCGACAGTCAACTTGCCGCTGGCGGGTGGGCCGTAAATGAAGATCAAGCGCATGGGTTCCTGGTTAGTGTAGCGTTTCGCCGAGATTGGATTGGCGGGTGCGCGGTGGTTTCCCACCCTAAACGATTAAAGACATCGTTTAGGATGGGGCACCCAAGATTGGTGATGGGGTCGGCTTTGCGAAAGGCAGATTCCCCGCCGCGGCGGGGAATGACAGAAAAAAGGAGCAAGTGCAGCAGCAAAAGCACAGCAGAAGCAAATGCAGGTCCGTTGATTCGCTACTCTGTTGCCGATTGCGCCGGCTTCTCCGCGGGCTTCTCTGCCGGCTTTTCGGCCGGCCGGTTCGTTCCTGTCCACTTGTCCCACCAGCCCAGCCAGCGCTCATAGCGATCCTTGATGTAACTGGGTTTGGTGAAGCCGTGGAACTGGCCCGGATACACCACTAACTCCGACGGAACGCCCAGTGACTTGAGCGCCTGGTACATCTGCTCGCCGCCCACTAGCGGCACGTTCATGTCGTTGGTGCCGCCCATGAACATTGTGGGCGTGTGGATGAGCTTGTCGGCGTGAAGGAACGGGTAGCTGATCTTGATGTAAGCGTCGAAGTTCTTCCACGGCGGGCCGATTTCGTTGTCGTATTGCTGGATGTACTGGTCGACGCCGTAGAACGAAACCGTGAACGCCGTCCCCGCGCCGCTGATGGCGCACTTGAAGCGCTGGTCGCTGGCGATCATGTAATCGGTCAGGATGCCGCCGTAGCTCCAGCCGGTGACGCACATTTTGTTGGAGTCGGCAACGCCCATGGCGATGGCTTTGTCCACGCCGGCCTTGAGGTCGACCACCTCGTAGTGGCCCCAGTCGGCGGCAATCACCTTGGCGTAGTCCTGCCCGCGCCCGCCGCCGCCGCGGTAGTTAATGTTCAGCTCGGCGTAGCCTTTCGTGGCCAGCCACTGCCGGAGAAAATCAAACGAGTGCGCGTCCTGCCCGTTGGGGCCGCCGTGAATGAACAGGATCATGGGCACCGGCGAGCCCTGCTTGAAGTCCGCAGGCCTGGTGAGCAGCCCGTGCACGTCGGTGCCGTCGGGGCTCTTGTACTCGATGCCTTCAGTGGGCACCAGATCCAGCTCGGCCATCAGCGCATCGTTATGATGGGTCAGCTTGCGCAGGTGGCCGTTCTCCAGCGCGTAGAGCTCGCCAGGATTGCTGTCATCCGTGAACTGCACCACCGTATGGCCAGCCTCCGACTCCCACGTCTGCACCACGCCATGCTGATCTTCCAGGCGCTTGATGCCGTTGCCCGTCAGCTCCACCTCCGCGGGATAATCATTGCGATCGTCTTCGACAAGGTAGTTGAGCATTCCGTCAGGCGTGAAAATGGGCTGGTTCACGGCGCGGTCGAACTTGGCCGCGGGATAACTCACCTTCCCATCCAGCGTGACCACAGCCGGCTTCGACTGCGAGTACGCGGAAAGCTTGATCTCCAGTCCCTGCGTGTAGGCGATGGATTTCGAATCCGGCGACCACGCCAGCCGTCCGCCGTCGGGACCGGTCCACGTGGTCAGCTTTTTCGCGGTTGAGCCCGGCTTCGTCGCCACCACAAATACATCGGAGTTATCGGTGCGGTCGGGATCGGGATCGTGATTGCTCTCGAATGCGATCCACTGCCCGTCCGGCGACCACACCGCCTGCTCCTCGTTGACGTTTTTGTCCGTGGTGAGCTTTTCCACCTTCTTGGTGGCGATGTCATAGAGGTAGAGCGAGACGTAATCGTTATCGCGGATGTAGCCGTGCACGTCCTGCGCAAAGTGGTAGCGGTCGATTACGATCGGCTTCGCCGCTTCCGGCTTTTTGCCTTCTTCTGGCTCCGGCTCGTCCTTAGGATGCAGCGTGAGCAGCAGCGTCTTCGAGTCCGGCGACCACCGGTAGCCCTCGATGTTCTGGTCGGTGATGGCGGTGAACTGCTGGGCTTCGCCGCCGCGCCGGTCCATCACCCAGATCTGATCGCCCTTGGCGGGGCCGGGCCGCGACGACGTAAAGCTGATCCACTTTCCGTCCGGCGAGAACTGCGGCGACCCTGCGCCGCCCTCCTTGCCCCAGGTGAGTTCGATGTCCTGGGAGCCGTCCCACTTCACCATCCACAGGTGCGACTCGGACTTGTCTTCCTTGGTATCGACCTGGCTGACGGAGTAGAGGATCCACTCGCCGTCTTTGGAGATGGACGGCCCGCCTACGCGCTGCAACTTGGCGAGATCGTCCAGGGTAATGGCGCGCTTTTTGGGCGCGTCGGCGGCATGGACGAGAGTTGAAGCGGCAAAGGCAATAAGGAGGCAGGGGAAGCACTTCCGCAGCAGGTTCGGCATGGAGGGAGATTACCACTTGCGGGCGGAAATTTTGAACCGGAAAACGCTGCGGAATAGGCCGAGCAAGATGTGAACGCCGGGAGAATGCTACCGCAAGCGCGCCCGCACCTCGGGCCGGACGAGGTAGAGGAAGAACACCAGATTGAGGAAGCCCTGCACCGCCATGGCCGCCGCATGCTGCGCCGCGAAGATCCAGAAGTTATAAGACATGAGCAGGAACACGGCCGAAAGCGCCAGCACCCACGCCCATCGGAATCCCGCGATAAGGCCGCCGCTGGCGCTGACAAAAACAACGGCAAACACCAGGTAAATGGGCCCGTAATGGCGGCCCACCACCCCTGCCACAATGGTGGCTGAAAGCAGCATCAGGTAGAGCGCAATTGCCAGCACTCCCGGCAGCGGCGTCTGGCCGCGCAGAGGCTTTTTTGCGTCGTCTTCCTGGCTCATAGCGTGTGCAGGTAGGCCAGCAGATCGCGTAGCTGCTGGTCGTCGAGCGGCGTGGCCGGCATCATGCCGTGTCCGTGCAGGATGACCTCGGTGAGCCGCTCGTCAGTGGGCGGCGCGCCGGACGGCATGGACTTGAGCTTGGTGAGGGCCTGGAGACCCGGCCCGTTTTTGCCCCTGGTGCTGGTTGGGTAATGGCAGCGCTCGCAGTGCTGGCGATAAACGGCCTGCCCGCTCGCTTCCTGCGGCGTGAACTCCGATTCCGGCTTGGAAGGAGGCAAATTGCGGCATCCCGCCGCAGCGAAGAGGACCGCTGCAGCCGCTGCCAGCAGAGTTACAGCAAGAGCGCGGGTGAGCATCTGCTTCGATGATACAAGCTCAGTCGGCCGCGGCAATGGCTTCGGCGATCCGGTCCATCGCCTTCAGTTCCGCGTCACTGCCGGGCCGGTGGCCGTTCACCATGATGGAAATTGTCAGGGTCTTTCCGGTCGCCGTGGTCAGGTAGCCTGACAGCGCGCTGCTCTCGTTCAGCGTTCCGGTCTTGGCCTCAAGCTTCCCTTTCAGGGGCGAATTCAGGAAGCGCCCGGCCAGGGTCCCGTCAACGCCCGCCACCGGCAGAGTGGCGCGCCATGCTTCGCCCCAGCTCTGCTTTGCGGCATAGTCCAGCAGTTTGGTGAGTGCGCGCGGCGCAACCCGGTCATCCATGCTCATGCCCGAACCGTCGTAAAAAAAGAAATCGTTATCGTCCACGCCGGCATTTGCCATGAACTGCCGCACCACGCGCGTCCCTTCCTCAAAGCTCCCGTCCTTTCCCTCCGCCTTGCCCAGCAGCCGCAGCAGGAGCTCGGCGTGCAGATTTTCGCTCACCTTGTTGGTCCACATAATGTCCTCGGCCACCGGCACGCTCACCCGCCGCGCCAGCACGCGCCGGCCCTCCAAATCCGCTTCCACCCGGTCCAGCAACATCGGCCGCAGAGGAACAACCGGCATGGCGCGCTCCGCCACAAACTGGCCGGAGTCGATCGATTCGCGATGCGCCGAAGTCGCCGTGCCGGTCACGGTTATGCCGCGGGCCTGCAGCGCGTCCCTGAAGATCGCCGCGGTAAACTCCGCCGGGTCTTCCACCGCAAGCCCCGCATGCAGTCCTTGCGGCGGAGCGGTGCCGAAGGCACGCACCATGCGATCTCCCGGCCGGCGTTCCAGACCCGGTTGCGCCTGGGCGCCCGGCGCCGCCATCTTCATCTGGTCGTCCAGCGAGTAGTAATCCGTTGCCGGAGACCACTCCCCGGCCGTCTGCGCCGGCGCGGCCGGTTGCGGATCCGGCTTCACCGTGAGATCCAACGTGTTGTCGTTAAAGGTGAGAGCTGAAACCGGAGCACCGTAGGCCCATTGCAGGTCGTCCCACGCCCACGAGATCCCGTAGCGCTCGTCGAGAAAATAGCTGTCGTCCCCAATCACGCTTCCGTCCACTGCGCGCACGCCTGCCTGCACCACCTGCTCGGCCAGCAGGTCCAGCACGCTGGCGGGGTTTGGTTTCTCCGGCGCTACCGCTTCCTGGTTCGCACCCGGCGCGGGCGCAACCGGCGGCGCCGGAGCCGGAGGCGTGTAGGGATACTTCCGCAGGCTCAGGGTCGGGTCGCCCGATCCCAGGATGACCAGGTCCCCATGCAGCGTTCCCGCCGAATCCACCGTCCCCCCGGCGACGACCACCGTCGACCACTTCAGCGTCTCCACCGGCAGCAGTTCGTATGCCGCCGCCGTGGTCAGCAGCTTGGCGTTGGAGGCGGGTACAAACAGCCGGCCATCGTTGAGCCCGTACAACTGCTGGCCGTCCATCGTGGTCACGCTGATGCCGAACTCCGCATGGCTCAACGCCGGATCGGCAAGGATGGCGTTGATGCGCTCGGCCAGCGCGCCGCTTTGCCGCGCCGGCCGCTCGGGTGCAGCGTGCCGCGCCTGCGCCGCAGCTCCCCCGCAAAACGCCAACACCAACGTAGCCCGCGCGCCCCATCGCAACATTGTTTTCATGCCCGGAGTTTAGCAGCCGGCATGCCCGCGCAGTCCCCGCGCTACCATCAAACGAGTGGCTCTCGTCCGCCAACCCGCAACCTGGCGTCTGCGCACCCGAACCTTCGAGCTCGGCGCGCGCACGCTGGTTATGGGAGTCGTCAACATCACTCCCGATTCCTTTTCCGACGGCGGTGCTTATCTCAACACGGAAGCCGCAGTAGCCCGCTGCATGCAATGCCTGGACGAAGGCGCTGACATCCTCGACCTGGGCGCGGAAAGCACGCGGCCCGGCTCGCGCGGTGGCCACGCCGACGCCGCCGTCTCCTCAGAAGAAGAACAGGCGCGGTTGCTGCCCGTGCTTGAAGGCGTCTTGAAAGCGCGGCCGCACGCGGTCCTCTCCGTGGACACTTACAAGGCGCCCACAGCGCGCGCCGCCCTCCGCGCCGGCGCGGAAATCATCAACGACGTCAGCGGGTTTTCCTGGGACGCGAGCATGGCCCTTGTCTGCGGCCAGGCCCGCGCCGGCCTGGTCCTGATGCACACCCGCGGCCGCCCTGAAGAGTGGCGCCGCCAGGATATTCTCGACGCCGAAGCCGTGCTCGACTCCGTCCGCAGCGGCCTCCGGGAGAGCCTTCAGACCGCCCGCGCCGCCGGCGTCAGCCCTGAAGCCATCGTGCTCGACCCTGGCTACGGGTTCGGCAAGCGCCTCCAGGAGAACTACGCGCTGCTTGCCCGCCAGGCGCAATTGCTTGCCCTCGGCCGGCCGCTGCTTGCCGGCCTTTCGCGCAAGTCTTTCCTCGGCCAGACTCTTGCCCCGCTCCACGCCGGCGAGCCTGCGCCGCCCCACCAGCGCGAAATCGCCTCCATCGCCGCCCTTACCGCCGCCATCCTCCACGGCGCTTCCATCGTCCGCGTCCACTCCGTCCGCCCCGCCGTCGAGGCCGCGCTCATCGCCGACGCCATCCTGGCCGAAAGCTGAGTCGAATTTCTTGCGGGGAGCGACGGAATGGCTTCATCTTGCGATGGGCGAGAACGTCTGTTCGATTGTCTTCATGGGCAGGAACTGCCGTCTCGTCGTCGCTTCCATAACAGCCACGCCCGGCTGCATCAGCCGAGCCGACAGGCATCACCTCGAAACTCCATTTGTGAACCTCACGCTGACCTTCTTCAGCAACTCAGCCGAGGGATCGTCAGCCAGATACGCCCATGCCACCCAATACCCTTTCGATTCCGCCACGGCAAATGACGTGTTCACCTTCAGCGGTTCTTTCGTCGCAGCCCGACGTCCTTCAATGGCGTTGACGATCGCTCCTCCAAGCAACAGGATCGTCACGCGCCCTTGCGGCTCCTCCGGGGTGCGAGTTGCCAGGATCTTGACTCCATACGGCGAAAAGAAGGGCGCGTTTTTGTAGTACTTGATGATTTTGTCCGCTACCTTGATGATCTTGTCCGTGTCAGTCACAGCTTGTGGGAACTCAGGCCCGGAGATGCACTGCGGATCGATCGCCAGAAGCGCTGCAATTGAATTGAAGCGGCCTTCGACTCCACCGGGAGCCTTCATCCATAAGAGCACCTTGGTGCATCGGTTCGCCCTGACATCGGGTTTGGGATCCAGAGCGGGCGCACCTTTCGGATCTGAAGTCGCCGCCCACTCCGCCGGAATCTCATAGGTCACTCCGACGGCGTCATTGGAGTAAGTGCTGCCTGAGAGATTTCCATTTGCGAGGAGAGAGATCCGGGGCGACACCTGGCCGGAAGCGGCAATCGCGAAGGTGCCCAGGAGGGCGGCAAAGAAAAGGTTGCGCATCGAAAATGGCCCTTTCTGGCAACCTACTCGTATACACCCAACCAGCCCCGCCTGGCGATGACCGTTCTTCTGCCTCATCCGTAATGCACAGCGCCGCACACCCGCCGCAATGCGCTAGAATCATGCTTTCGGTTAACTGTCCTGTCTCCAATCCAAGCGCAGAAAGCCCTTATCGTGCCTGACCCGCCCAATTCCAAACCGATCACCTACTCCGAGGCCGGCGTGGACATCTCTGCCGGCGACCGGGCCAAGGACCGCATCCGCTTCCTGGCGCAGAAAACTTACAATCGCAATGTGTTAGGCGCAATTGGCGGCTTCGGCGCGCTGTTCCGCCTCGACCTCCAGAAATTCAAGAGCCCAATACTGGTGTCATCAGCTGACGGAGTGGGCACCAAGCTCAAAGTTGCCTTCCAGCTTGGACTTCATCACACCGTCGGCCAGGACCTGGTCAACCATTGCGTCAACGATATCGCCGTGCAGGGCGCCACGCCGCTGTTCTTCCTCGATTACCTGGCCACCGGCAAGCTGGACGCCGACGTGGCCGAGGACGTGGTTACGGGCCTGGCCGATGCCTGCCGCGCCAACGGCTGCGCTCTCATCGGCGGCGAGACCGCGCAGATGCCCGGCTTCTACGCCGACGGCGAGTATGACCTGGCCGGCTTCATCGTCGGCGCCGTCGATCGCGAAAAGCTGGTCACCGGCGCGGGAATCAAGCCCGGCGACGTCCTCATCGGCTTGCCCTCAACCGGCCTGCACACCAACGGCTACTCGCTCGCCCGCAAACTCTTCTTTGAGGTCGCAGGCTACAAGCCGTCGCAGTACGTCACGCCCATCCGCGAAAAGGCCGGCGCCGCGCTGATGAAGATCCACCACAGCTATCTCCATGTGATCCAGAAACTGGTGGCCGCCGAACTTACCACCGGCATGGCCCACATCACCGGCGGCGGCATGACGGAAAACCTGCCCCGCATCCTGCCCAAGGGCACCGCCGCACAAATCGAAATCGGTTCCTGGCCGGTGCTGCCCATCTTCGAGCACCTGAGGGAACTCGGCCAGGTCCCGCAGGAAGAGATGATGCGCACTTTCAACATGGGCATCGGCCTCATCGCCGCCATCCCGGCGGCCAAATTCACCCGCGCCCGCGCCCTGCTGGACCGCGCCGAAGAGAAGTTCTACGTGATCGGCCGCATCGTAAAAGGCGAGCGCCGCCGCGTGCAGTACACCTGACGCCCGCAGCGCCTCAATCGCTTATCGCTTTTTTCAATGCGAAAATGCGCCCGCGCGCTTGGGATCGAAGTCCACCTTCACCAACCCGTCGCGGTAGTCGATGTGAATCGTCACTCCGCGCAGCGTCGCATCGCCAATCAATCCCGATATCTCCATCCCGGCGTCCTTTGAAAACATCGACGTATCGAAGCTGCGAATCTGGCTTACGTTCTGATTCACACCCGCAAACGAGAGCTTGACGTCGCCCGCGGAAAAGGTGGTGTCGACATTGAAGCTCGTGTCCCGGACCTCATATTTGCTGCTCCGGTGCCCTTCGGCCACTTCGTGCGCCGCTTCCGGAGAAAGCATGCTGTAACCGACGGCAGTGTCCAGGAGAAACAGCATTGGGGGCTTGCCATTGACCGAGACAGGGAGAAACAGATCGCTCCCCGCACGGTAAATGGCGGTATAGTCCTTCATCTCCGGCGCAATGTATCGATCGGCTGGGCCGTTCGGGGAGGCGCTTCCAGGCCGCGCCGGAAGCGGCCCGAGGATGAATTTGTGCGAGGGATAGTCAAGCGTCACGAGCAAGTCCGAGAACAAGCTCAAGGATATTGAGCCGTCGGAATCGTTCCAGTACTGGCCATCCATCACCTGCACTGCGCAGTCGTGGAATTCAACGCCGCCCACCGAGATGGAATCCGCATAGGCAACGTAGCCCGATCTTCCTCCCTGCGCATGGGAGTCGTATGCCAGCTTCACCCGCCCTCCGAAATTGATCATCCCGCCGCCACGCCCCCCTGTGCCAGGGACCACATTCTGGAACAGCGGCTTCAGTCCCATGTGGTCTGCCGCCGATCGCAGAATCAGCAGCCCGCTCACCCCGTCAATCGGCAGCCGCGCGTTGTAGCTCGTGTCGATCGACAGCCTGGCGCGATGACCATTCACCATCACATCCAGAGCGTTGTAAGAGGAGTAGCCTCCATTACTTCTTATCTCAGAGAGCGGAATCTGGGCCCCCGCCGTCTGCGAAGCCAGGGTGCAGGGCTTGCGCGGCTCCTCCGCCCACTTCTTCAATTGTTCCAGATCCGTTTTCAGGTCATTGACGGTCCCCTCGCTGTCTCCACGAGGACTTGCAAGGTAAGCCTCGGTCTCCGCAATCCGTTGTGCCGCGGGGAGCGAACTCATCCATGCGGCACGTATCTCCGAGTCCGCGGGATCCAACTGATGTGCGGCCGCCAGCAGCTTTCCCGCCGTCGCGTATCGCGAAGTCAATCCGGCGATCCTCGCAATCAGGAAATACGTTCTCGGGTTGCAGGGGTCCAGCCTGGCTGAGGCGCCGGCCGTCTCTGCGGCTGTCCACGGCTCGCCCTGGTTGAATTCCACTTCGCCGCGCAACGTCAGCAATGCGGCCGGCGCAGGCTTGTCACCAATCAGCGCATGAACTGCATCCGCGGCATCCTCCACCTTCTGTTGCCGCAGCAGCGAGTGAACCAGCCCGTTGGCCAGATCCGTTTCCCCAGGATTTTTCGCCAGTGCCGCCTGGTAGAGTTCCGCCGCCTTGGCATAATCGCCGGCCAGAAACGCAGTGTCCGCCTCAGTTGGGGCGGGATGGCGCACCACCGTGCAGCTCACTGCCAGTAATGACTGCGCCGGAAGCCACACCAACCCCAGCGCCAGGGCGGCGCACACTCGTGTCCGCGCAAGGCTCCATCCACCCACTTGTCGCCACATCGCATTAATCCTCATGAATCTTTGGGCATAATGATATGCCGGTGCTGCCCTGAATGGCCACGAATTCGCCGGTCGCTTCGGCTCGCGATGGGGTGTCATCCGCTTGAGACGGCCATCCTGCGATTCCAACCAGAGATTGGAAGTGGCACAGTTTCGCCTTTCCGCGCCTCAATCAATGGCGAACCTTCAGCCGCCAGTCGATTAACCTGATAAGGAAGCCTGCGATCTCTTATGAAGGAATCTTCGCTGAGAGCTGGACGCCAAGACCCGCGCGAGCCCGCAACCCAAAGCGCGCACACGACAGCCGCTCCTGTCCCCGCCCGCCCCCTCCGCCTCGGCATCCTTCTTTCCGGCCGCGGCTCCAATTTCCTCGCCATCGCCAAGAACATCCGCGCCGGCCAGCTTCCTGGCGTCGAAATCGCTCTCGTCCTCTCCAACATCGCCGACGCGCCCGGCATCCGCGCCGCCCGCGATCTCGCCCTGCCCACTGCCGTCTGCGTCTCCAAAGGCCGCCCCCGCGCCGAGCACGACCGCGACATGCTCGCGCAACTCCGCGAAGCACGGGTCGATCTCATCTGCCTGGCCGGCTACATGCGCCTGCTCTCGCCGGAATTCATCCAGGCCTTTTCAAACCGCATTCTCAATATCCATCCCTCGCTCTTGCCGGCGTTCCCCGGCCTCGACGCCCAGCTGCAGGCCTACGACTACGGGGTTCAGGTGGCCGGCTGCACCGTCCACTTTGTCGACGAGCATCTCGACCACGGCGTCATCATCCTCCAGCGCGCCATTCCCGTCCTGCCCAAAGACGACGCCCACTCCCTCGCCGAGCGCATTCTCGCCGAGGAGCACATCGCCTACTCTGAAGCCATCGCCCGCGTCGCCAGCGGCGATTACGAGATCCAGGTCCGCCGCTACGTTCTTCGCGCCGATCCCGATTCTCCTGCGAGCCGAGCAGTAGAATCGATCCTGGAAATCCGAAAACGAAACAAAGGAATGTCCACTCAAGAGATCCTGGATGTAAGGGATGAGGGGGGCCGCTTTTAGACATCCGGGCCGAGTCCTCGCATCCCAGCGGAGGCCGCCATGCGCTTCCAAAACCGCACTCACGCCGGGCAGCTCTTAGCCGAGCGCCTTGCACACTTCGCCGGCCAACTCGATTTGCTCGTTCTCGCCCTGCCGCGTGGCGGCGTTCCCGTCGCGTATGAGATCGCCCGCGCGCTGCATGCGCCGCTCGATGTCTGGGTGGTGCGCAAGCTGGGCGCGCCCCAGCAGCCCGAGCTCGCCATCGGCGCCGTAGCGCCCGGCGGCATCGAAATCCTCGACACCAGGCTCATTGCCAGGCTCGGCATCCCTACAGAAGAGTTCCAGCAAATCGCCGCCCGCGAGCGCGCCGAGCTCGATCGCCGCCTCGCCGCCTACCGCGGCAACCGCCCGCCCATCGAAGTCCGCGGCAAGACCATCCTCCTGGTCGACGACGGCCTGGCCACCGGCGCCTCCATGCGAGCCGCCATCGCATCCCTGCGCCCGCTGGAGCCGGCCCGCATCGTGGTTGCCGTACCGGTCTCTGATCCCGGTGTGTGCCAGCGCCTGGCCAGCCTCGCCGACGAGGTCGTCTGCCTCCACACCCCGCCTCGCCTGGACGCCGTCGGCCAGTGGTACGAGGATTTTTCCCAGACCACCGAAGAGGAGGTCCACGACCTGCTCGCGGGCGGCGCGTGATTCGTGACTCGTGGTTCGTGGTTCCCGCAGCAGTTTACGATTCACGAATCACGAATCACGAACCACGAACGAATCAGTGTTCCCTGCTCTCCGCCTTCCAACTCTTCACCCGCTCGTCGGTTGCCAGCAGCACGGCCGGTGCCAGGTGGGTTGCGGCCTCGTCGCGCTGTTCCTCCATCTGCTCCTGCGCGCGCGGGTCCGGTTCGCTGCGCACGGCCAGGGCGAGCCAGAAGTAAGCCTGCGCGTAGCTCTGCTCTACGCCTTCGCCCGACTCGTACATCAACCCGAGCTGATACTGCGCCGGAGAAGTGCCCTGCTCGGCCGCCTTTTGGAACCACTCTGCAGCCTCGGCCGCGTTCGGCTTGAGTCCTGTTCCCACCAGGTACCCAGTGGCCATTCGGTATTCCGCCACAACATTGCCCTGCGCCGCCGCTTTTCCATACCAGCGCATCGCCTCGGCATCGTCTTTGCCCACGCCTTCCGCGTTGGTGTACATCTCGCCCAGAAAAACTTCCGTCAGCGCATTTGCCGTACGCTCCTCGGCCTTCCGGAACCAGTACGCGGCCTTGCTCAAGTCCTGCTTGATCCCGCGTCCGGTCGCGTAGGCCACGCCCAGGGCAAACCGAGCCTCGGGATGTCCCGGTTCCGCCGCCCGCCGGTACCATTTCACCGCTTCGGCATCATCCCGCTTCACCCCAAGGCCGTTGCGGTACGCCACGCCCAGGTTGTACATCGCGTCCACGTTGCCGCCGGACGCCGCCCTCCGATACCACTCCAAAGCCTGCATCATGTCCGCGGGTCCGTTTTGCCCGGCCGCGAACTCCACTCCCAGCCGGAATTCCGCATCGGCGTCGCCCTGTCCCGCGCGCCTTTCCAGGTCCACCAGACTCTGCGCCAGGAGCCTGGCTTGGCCTAACCCAAGCCCCACCAGCGCGGCCCAAAACAAGCACCTGCGGCTCGCCCGCATAGCCCACCCCCAAAAGCCTTTCTGGATCGGTGGGCCATGTTACCGCGGATTTGCATTCACAGCAAAACCAAACCTTCGTAATCTTCACAATTGTTACCAAACAGCCATACCATTTCCCTATTTCCGGGATTTTCCCAACTCTGTTGTTGATCAATGATGTACCTGCATACAACGTCTTGGGCATGGTGAGCTGGATCGGCAGCCGTGGAATGCCGCCAGGGCTATTCTCCAGCCCCAGTCTTCCGGCAATTCGGTAGAGAGGTTGTAAGACATGAGCCTGTTCCACCATTCGCTTCCATCCGCAAACGCCTCCGGACCTACCGGTCGCAGTTTCCGGCGCATCCTCCGCGGACGGCAAGGTTCAGCCGTCGTAGAAATGGCTTTAGGGCTCCCCCTCATCTTCCTGATTTTCACCGGGATCTTCTGGTTCTCCATCGCCCTTTACCAAAAACTGCAGTTGGCTGAAGCCGTCAGCGTGGGCGGCCGTTACCTGGCTATCGACCGCGGCGACACCAACCCCTGCTCGTCCGCCGCCTCCCAAATCTACAACGCGGCTCCGGGGCTGACACAGTCCAACCTGACCCTCACCTTCACCATCAACGGCGTCCCTACCGGGGCCTCCTGTCCCGGCGTCAGCGGCGCCGCCAACGCCAACATGGTTGCCGGCGCCAACGCCGAAATCCATGCTTCCTATCCGTGCACGCTCATCTTCTTCAGCGCCTACGGCTCCTCGCCTTCTACCACGTGCAACGTCAAGGCAGCTGTTGTGGAGGTTATCCAATGAGGCACCCCATTTCGCGAATGCTAAGCACAGATGCCGGCCAGATGATGCCCTTCCTGGCCATGATTGGCGCACTCACACTTGCGTTGGGAGGCATGTGCATCGATCTGGGCCATGCTTTCGTTTGCAAGCGCGAGCTGCAGGCATCCGCCGATGCCGCGGCCTTGGCGGGCGCTTATGCTCTCACCGCCACCAACGCGACCGCCGCCTCGGTCAAGGCCGTAGCCGCCTCGTATACCTCCGCATCGGGTGACGACAACGCCAACCCTTCCTTCGTCAGCGTCAGTTCTACCGTCACCCCGGAATGCCTCAGCACCGTAGCCAGCTGGGGCGTGCTCTGCTCCGGCTCCACTGCGGGAGATAACGCCGTCCAGGTGCTTGAGACCGCAACCATCAACACCTGGTTCATCCGCCTTGTCTCGATCTTCGGCGCCACCGGTGCCCAGACCATGACCCTCGAGGCCAAATCCACCGCCGCCATGCGCGGCTCCAACAACGCCCCCTACAACGTCGCCATCATCCTTGACACCACCAATTCCATGGGCAATAACGACACCGACGCCAGTTGCAACAATACCCGCATTTACTGCGCCCTCCAGGGCGTGCAGATCCTGCTTAAGTCGCTCTCCCCGTGCGGCGCGGGCTCCGGCTGCGTTCCCTTCGACCAGGTCAGCCTGTTCACCTTCCCCAATATCCAGGCCAACCAAGCCGGAGACGACACCACCTGCCCCACCAGCAACCCGGCTATTCCCGCTTACTCCTTCCCGAGCGTAGGCGCCACCTGGTCGGCGCCCACCGGCACCGCGGCCACCTACCAGGTCACCGGCTACCTATCCAACTACAGCAAAACCAACGCGGCAAATGGCGGCCTGAATGCCTCGTCCGCCCTGGCCATTGCCACCGGCGCTTCCGGCAAGTCGAATTGCTCCGGCCTGCAAACCCCCGGCGGCGACGGTACCTTTTACGGGGCAGCCATCTATGCGGCGCAGTCTTCCCTGGTTGCCGTCTCGACTCCCGGTACCAAGAACGCCATTGTCATCCTCACCGACGGCGCCGCCAACACCACCAAATTCGCCTCCGGCGTCACCTACAACAGCAACGGCACCTATCCCGCCAAGGTCGATCAGTGCCAGGAGGGCGTCACCGCCGCGAAGTACGCGTCCGCCCAGGGCACCACCGTCTATGTCGTGGCTTACGGCGCCTCCAGCACAGGGGGCGCATCGCAGTGCACCACAGACCCCTCGCTCTCGCCGTGTACCGCCCTCCAGGAGATGGCCACCACTCCCGGCGATTTCTACTCCGATGCCACCGCCTCCCAGAACAAGGGCCAGTGCATCTCCACGGCCAACCCCAACCTTGACCTCACTCAGATTTTCACCCAGCTCACAAGCCAGTTCACCGTGGCCCGCATTATCCCCAACGGCACCACCTGATCCCCACCACACGACCAAAAGATGAGAGCTGACGGCTGATAGCTGTCAGCTTCTCCCCTGTCCTCGGCCCCCAATCCGTGTCCCTGTTCCATATCCCTTCTCGCTTCTCCCTCGTCCCTTACAATGTCCCCATCCCCCTCCTCGGAGCCTCGCATGTCCGATCCCGCTCTCGACCTGGCCGCTCCTTCCGCCGTCGCCGCTCCTGCCGATCTCCGCCGCATCCCCCACCTCGGACACGCCCTCCTGCTCATCGCGCTCTTCCTCGTCGGACTGGTCACCTCTGTCGTCCTCATCCTGGTCGCGCTCCATTTCAAATGGTTCGGCGTGGCCCGCGTGCAGGACGCCATGCTCAGCCTGCCCTACGCGCTCGGCACCATGGTTGTCCTCTATCTGGCCGCGTTTGTGCCCGGCGCCCTGGTCTTCCCCGTGCTATGGCGCCGCCCACTGCTCTCAGGCCTCGAGTGGAACGCCTCCGCCGTCCGCCGCTTCTGGTGGATATTCATGGGCCTGGGCGTAGCTTGCTTCCTCATCGCCCTCGCCTTCCAGAAGCTGCTCCATTTCCCCGCCAAAACCCCCATGGGAGAGCTGCTTTCCACTCCAGCGGCGGTGTGGACGCTCTGGGCCTTCGCCGTCACCCTGGCCCCGCTGTGCGAGGAGATCGTTTTCCGCGGCTTCCTGCTTCCCGCCTTCGCCACCGCATGGGACTGGATTGGGGAAAGGCTTACCCACAGCGGTCCGCCGCCGCTTCTCCCCGGTGGCCATCCGCAATGGTCTCTGCCCGCCATGATCGTCGCCGCCATCCCCACCAGCCTGCTCTTCGCCGCCCTTCACTCCAGCCAGAACGCCAACGCCTGGGGCCCCTTCATCCTGCTCTGCGCTGTCAGCCTCATCCTCTGCGCCGTGCGCCTGGCCGCGCGCTCCGTAGCCGCATCCACCCTCACCCACGCCACTTACAATTGCACCCTTTTCGTAGTCATGTTCACCCACACCCACGGCTTCCAGCACCTGCACCGGTGAGCCGCACTCCTTCACTTCTTCACTTGTTTCGCTTCTTTCACTTTTTCACTTTTTCGCTTATCCGCAGGTCCTCCCATCTCTCAGCGTCTCCACCCCATCTGATACCCTCAATCACGCAAGGTCAGCTCCCCCGTCGGAGACTCCCAATGTCCACCCTCCTTCAGGACCTTCGCTTCACCCTCCGCCAGCTCGCCAAGTCGCCCGGCTTCGCCCTCACCGCCATCCTCACCCTCGCCCTCGGCATCGGCGCCAATACCGCCGTTTTCAGCGCCCTCAACGCCCTGCTGCTCAAAATGCTCCCCGTCCGCGATGCCCAGCAGCTCTACACTGTCCGCATCCTCCATGGCGGAACGCAGCCGCCAAACACTTCCGGCACCGGCAATGGGCCCACATCCTTTTCCTTCCCCGTTTTTCAGGCCTTGCGCGGCCAGTCCCGCGTCTTCGCCGACCTCATTGCCCACATCCCCCTCGGCCTCGGCCAGGTCCCCGTCCGTTACGGCAACACCCCCACCACCCGCCCCGGCGAAGAGGTTAGCGGTAACTTCTTCACCGGACTCGGCGTGCCCATGGCCGCCGGAGTCGGCCTCACCAACGCCGACGAGCAGCAGCACACCGCCAAAGTTGTCCTCAGCTACGGCTTCTGGACCACCGCGTTCTCCCGCGATCCCGCCGCCATCGGCCAGACGCTCTACATCAGCGGCGTCCCCTTCACCATCGTCGGCGTTACCGCGCCCGGCTTCTTCGGCGTCGATCCCGGCACCCCCGAAGACTTCTGGGTCCCGCTGCAGACCCGCACCGAACCCAGTGCGTGGGGTTTTCCCGGCGACCACGGCGCTCTCTACACCCAGCCCAAATGGTGGGCCATTCCCCTGGTTGCGCGCCTTGCGCCCGGCGTCTTGCCGGAACAGGCTTCAAGCGCCGTCGAGGGCGTCTTCTGGCAGGCCGCAACCGCTCCCCAGGGCAAGCTCGATTTCAAACGGTGGCCCGCGTCGCTCGGCTTCACGCCCATCCGCGGCATCGCCGACTACGCCCGCTCCTATCGCGAGCCGGTCGAACTGATGATGGCGCTGGTCGGCCTCGTGCTCTCGATCGCCTGCACCAACGTGACCCTGCTCATCCTCGCCCGCGCCGCGAAGCGCCACCGCGAGTTCGCCATTCGCATCGCCACCGGCGCGCGCCCGCTCCGCATCCTGCGCCAGCTCGCGCTGGACAGCGTCGCCATCGTTATCGCCGGTGCCGGCCTCGGCTGGCTGCTCGCCATTTTCGCCACGCGCATGCTCGCTCACTGGGCGCGCATTGACGCCGGCCTCGCTCCTGACCGCTACGTCCTCTGGTTCACCCTCGCCGTCGCCTCGCTCGTCGCCATCGCATTCTCGCTCACGCCCTTTTCGCAAACCCTCAACATCAGTCCCGATCAGGCCCTCCGCAGTACCAGCCAGTCCGCCGGCCCCAGCCGCCGTCACACCCGCGTCGGCAATCTCGTCATCGCCCTGCAGATTGCCATGTGCTTCACCCTCCTGGTTGCCGCCGGCCTCACCGTCAGGACCCTCCTCAATTACCAGCGCCTCGACCTCGGCATGCAGGCCGACCAACTTCTCATCTTTGACGTCGACCCGCAGGGCCTCGCGCGCGGCCTGCAAAGCTGGACCTATTTCAACCGCCTCATCGATCGCCTGCGCGCCATCCCCGGTGTCGAATCCGTCTCCCTGGCGCAGTGGCGTCCCGGCTCGGGTTGGCTGCGCAGCGGCGGTGTCCAACTCGATGGAACGCAGCTTCTCGACCCCTCCGGCCGCCGCGCCGACATCTCCTCCAATGCCGTCGGCGCCGATTTCTTTCACACCCTCGGCGTGCCCGTGCTCCAGGGCCGCGAATTCAACTCCACCGATACGCCCTCAGGCAAGCTCGTCGAAATCGTCAATCAGACCTTTGCGGAACGCTACCTGAAAGGCGGCGCGCTCGGACACATCGTTGAAGGCGCGGAGATCGTCGGCGTGGTGCGCGACAGCAAGTACAAATTCGCCGCCGAAAACGAACGGCCAACCATTTATGAGTCCCTTGCGCAGATGGGCATGGCCGGCCAGATTACGTTTGAGATCCGTACTTCCCTGCCTCCGCTCTCGCTGCTGCCCGACATTCGCAACGCCATCCACCAGATCGACCCCAATCTGGCCCTGCAGAAGCCCATGACGCAGGCCGCGCAATTCCAGCAGTCCTACACCACTCCCCTGCTTTTCGCGCGCCTCGCCATGGCATTCGGAGTGCTCGCCGTTGTGCTCGTCGCCACCGGCCTCTACGGCACTCTGACCTATCGCCTGCAGCGCCGCCGCCGCGAAATCGGCGTCCGCATGGCCCTCGGCGCCTTGCGCCGCGACGTCCTCAAATTAAGCTTCCTTGAGAGCCTGCGCATCGCCGCCATCGGCTTCGCCATCGGCCTGCCGCTCGCGATCCTCGTCGCGCATCTGCTGCGCTCCCAGCTTTATCAGCTCCGCAGCTTCGATTTCGCCAGCTTCGCCGCCGCATGCGCCATCAGCCTGGCAGTCACTCTCGCCGCCGCCGTACTCCCCGCCCGCTCCGCCGCCAATCTGAACCCCATAGACACCATCCGTACCGAATAAACGGGCACGGAGATCTCATGCCGCGACTGCAGCTTCCCGGCTTGCAACGGCCGTGCGCTCCGCCTTCAACTCCAGCATCGCTCGCCACACGGCGACCCAATGATCGCCTTGCCGCTCGAACACCCAAAGATCGCGGCCCGAGCAATCTTCGCGATAGGCACTGCGCTCATAGAGCATTCGGAACCGGAAGCTGGCAACGGCGCTATTGCCAACCGCGTCGATATGCTCATCGCTCTCCTCGTACTCGAGCACCTTCGCATTTTTCGCAAACTCTTCAAAGCTCGCCACAAGAAGTTCCCGTCCGTGAAGACTCTCCCCGAAACCGGGCGGAACCACAGCTATTTCGGGGTGAAGATGTTCGCGCATCGTAGACGGATGTCCTTCCCGCCAGGCTGTGTTGATTGATGCAAGAACAGAATGGACTTCCGATTGGGGGTCACACATTTTCGCTCCTCCTGGCCGGATCACGTCAGATACTCTCTGCTGGCCGTTAACCACTGGCCGCAGATCACTGACCACTGAAATTGTCCCACATCGCGGTAAATCGCCCACCTGTGGAAAACTTGTCAAGCCCCCCTCTCAAAAAAAGTCCGTAAGTCCCTTTCCCATCAACGCAAAATAATTGGTCCAAACGTGCAGTCTTAAGTATCCGGGGTGCTAGAGTTTACTCATAGCCGGAAAACTACGCTCTGCTACGCTCCGCTTTCTCGAGCGCAGCCCTCCCTTTCGAACTTGAGAAACGGGAGCGTGGCAGCGGTGTGTCTTCCGGCCGGCGGCGAAGCGTGTTCGACATTGCGCGCTTCGCCGCAACTTTTTTCACCGTCCGCCGCGCGGTTCAACCGCCCTCGCGGACAGAAAGCGAATTGTCATGGCAAGCATTCTCGTAAGCATTGAAAAGGGCATTCAAATCGGGGCCGAGGACGCCCTCAAGTGGATCGCCGGCACAAACCGCGCCTTCAAGGCCGCACCCTCCGTCATCGCCGCCCTGGGAACCCTCATCGGCTCCCTCGACAAGCCCATCGGCGACTTGGCAGCCGCCGCGGCAAACCCGCTCAACATCAGCATCGACATCCAGACCGCCCAGGACCTCAAGACCGTCTGGCCCGATGTCAAGCAGTTCCTCACCACCCTCGGCGTCAAGTTCTGACGCAAACCAAAAACGGTGAAGAAGTGAAGGAGTGAAGAGGTGAACCGGCCAGGAAGTGAATAGGTAGGAAGGGAACAAGCGGACAACGCCCTTCACTTTTTCACTCCTTCACTCATTCACTAATTCACTCCCACACCGAAGCCTTCAAGGAGCACAATCATGAACCCGCTCAGCAACATCTGGCAGCACCCGCGCACTTCCGTCGCCGGCCTGCTCATTGCCGCTCTCACCATCGCCGGAGTTCTGTCCCAGCAGGGCATCACCCTCGGCCACGCCGGAACCGGCAGCGTGGTATCGCTGGCCGCCGGGCTCGCCACCGCATTTCTGGGCCTGCTGGCCCGCGACCCCGCCGAACCGGCGCCCGTTCCCAACCCTCAATCCGGCTCTCAACCGCAGTCGTGAGGAGCAGCGCGCAATTGTGTGCAGTTTTAGGGCTTAACCCGATCAATCCGTTGGACATCGTCGTTTTTTATTTTGCGCGCATGCGCGCCCGGGCCAGCTTCTTTGAGCAAGGAACAAGGAGCCACAAGCTGGACGCCGGCAATGCCAGCAGATTTAGTGCACTTTGAGTGCTTAAATCCATCAATCTGCAAGACATCGCCGTTTTTTTATTTTGCAAACTTTCGGCACGGCTGGGGGTATTCTTGGCCCCTTGGTCCCTTGGTCCCTCGGTCCCAGCCTCTACCGCAACGACGCCGTCTGTTCCTGGGCTTCGCCCAGGGTGAGCTTCACCGTCATCTGCCGGTGCCCGCGGATCACCGTCACTGACACGGTGTCGCCGGCCTGGTGGTGGTCCATGATGGCGCTGATGTCCTGCGCGTTGGTCACCTCCTGACCGTCGATGGCGACGATCAGGTCGCCGCCGATCATGATGGGCTGATTGCCCAGGTAAGCCTGCTGGTTGCCCTCGTGCAGGCCGGCCCGCTCCGCTGCTCCGCCGGGAATCACCCGCTGGATCAGCACGCCGGAGTTGTCGCCGAGCCCCATCTGCTGCGCCAGGTCCGGCCCGATGGGCAGCGACACGATCCCCATCGACGGCCGCCGCACGCGCCCGTAGCGGGTCAGGTCCGCCAGCACCGCCTTGGCGGTGTTGATGGGGATGGCAAAGCCGATCCCGGACGACTGCTCCGCGCCGTTCGACGCGATCATGGTGTTGATGCCGATCACGTCGCCGTGCGAGTTCAACAGCGGTCCGCCGGAGTTGCCGGGATTAATGGCCGCGTCGGTCTGGATGGCGTCCTCGATCGGCGCGCCCTCCGCTCCGCGGATGGAGCGGATGGAGCTGATGATGCCGCTGGTCATGGTGCCCGACAGTCCAAACGGGTTGCCGATGGCGTAAACCTTCTGGCCGACCTCAATACCGGAGGAGTCCGCAAGGGTGACCGGCTGAAGGTCGGAGGCATCGATCTGCAGCAGCGCCAGGTCGTGGGTCTTGTCCGAGCCGATGACGCGCGCCTGGTAACGGTGCTTGTTCGAGAGCTGAACCTCGATGCCGCGATTGGCGCCTTCGATGACGTGGTAGTTGGTCAGGATGTGGCCGGCTTTATCCAGAACGAATCCCGAGCCCTGGCCCTGCTGCGGCACCGCGCCATAGAAAAAGTCGAAGACCAGCGTGGTGGAGGTGATGTTGACCACCGAGGGCACCACGCGCTTGTAGACGCCAATGTTGTTCAGCTCCTCGGCGTCGAATGCGGGAGCGGCGTGAGCCTCGGTCAGCTCCAGCGGGCCGGTGCTGTGCCCGTCGATGATCCCGAGATGCTTCAGGTCGCCGGGCAGGTGAGCCGTGATGTAGGCGAATCCGCCCACCAGCAAAAGCACCAAAAGAACCGGACGAAGTTTCATAAGCATCTTGGCCTTTCTCAACATCGGGAGTGCGGAGGGAAACGGGGGTGACCGTCCGCGGGGTTCCCCCTATTTTAAAGAACCGGATGCGGCGTGTTGGTTGCTTTCCGCTTTGAGCCGTTGCCAGATTTCCGCGACGCGGGCCTCAAGCGAGGCCATGTCGCCGGTGTTCTCGAGGACGAAGTCGGCGCGAGCGGCCTTTTCCGCGTCGGGCATCTGCAGCGCAAGGCGGCGGCGCGCGTCGGCGACTGCGCCCTCCCTCGCGGCGGGATCGGGATTGAGGCGGCCGATGTAGCGGGCGATCTTGAGGTCATCTGGAGCGGTAAGTACGAGGATGCGGTCGAAGCGGTTCCGCCAATCGGCCAAAACGCCTTCGGATTCGCCGCGGGCGCGGGCGTCGCGCTCCACCTCGAAGATGAGGGCGGACTCGACCACGGCGACGGCGGCAGGATCTCGGGCGAAAACAGCGTCCATCCAGCGCTGCTGCGCGGCAATCACGGCGGGATGGACGATGGCGTTCAGCTCCTTCAGCCGGCCCTCTGCAAAGGCGAACTGGGCGAGGCGGGCGCGGTCCAGCTGGCCATCGGCACGGACGACTCCGGGGCCGAAGGTGCGGACGATGTCGTCGTAAACCTGGTGGCCGGGTTCCATGAGCGAGCGTCCCAGTTCGTCGGCCTCAATCACCTGGGCACCGAGGGCGCGAAGCTGCGCGGCAACGGTGGATTTACCGCTGCCGAGACCGCCGGTAAGGCCTACGCGGAGCATGTCACTTCTCCTTCCGGATGATGGCAGGGAAGGGGCTGGACATTCCCGCGGATGGATCGCCGACCGCCGGCCGATTCGGCGTGCAGGATTTGCTTGAAGGACTTTCAATCCGCGAACCGCCGCTCGCGTCTGTGGCCCGCACTTGGCGCTCGCAGTAGCGCCAAGTTCCGTTCACAAGGCGATAGGTGTAATCAATCTCCTCAGAAGGGGCTTCATCCTTTGCGTCTCCGAGGGATATCCCTGAGAGCGCGGCATTGAGGGTGAAACCTCTGTTGGCGTCGCCGGAGACGAACCCGATGGTTTCATCGAAGATGCCGGGCTCGCAGGGTTGGTTTGCCTCTTCGCACTCCTTCGGCGAAGGCATGTGCTTCTTGACGAGATGCACAAAGGCGGCGCGAAGGACATCGCCCTTCATGGGATAAAGTTCCTGCGTCTGGCCCGAGGCAAGGTCGACGAAGCGGAGGCGCTCCGGTTGAGCCGGAGCGAAGTGAATCATGTTCTCGGTGAAGACCACCTGGTCGGGAGCTACTTCGTGGAAGCCAAAACCGTAGAGAATCTCGACCAATTGCAGATCATGATCAACTACGAGCGCCGTCGACGCTGAGGGAGTGTTATGGTACTCAACGATTGCGTAACTGTGGGTGAAGAAGAAGTCAAGAGGCGAACCGCAACAGTTCTCCGCATCGCCGGCGGGCATATCGCGCCGGAGTAGCAACCCGGTGCTTGAGTCGTAGCGGACGAATGCCGGAGGGCCACTAATCAGATCGTCTTTGCCGACGCGAACGTAGGTGACCCATGTGAACATCCCATTGACGGCGTGGATGCCGTTGATGGGCTTAGCTAATTCCGCTGCGCTGAATCCGGCCGCGGGGACCTGGGCTGCGCGCAGTTCGTCGGCGAGCGTTTGGGCGGCGCAGGGGAGGATCAGAAAAGAGAGGCTCACGGTCAGCAAGGCGCATTTCTTTTGAACACGGCTCAAGAGGGCAAATGGGCGAAAGGCAGCCGCAGATCCTTCGCTGCGCTCAGGATGACAGTTCCTTGTTATTGCCAGCTTCTGCGCTTTCATTGTTGTTTCCAGTCAGCGGTTGCTGCGCAATGAGTCTACAGTCCCCGACGCATCTTGGCGGCGCGGACGGTGTTGGACATCAACATGGCGATGGTGAGCAGGCCGACGCCGCCGGGGACGGGAGTGTAGGCCGAGGAGAGCTCGAAGGCGGCGGGATGGATGTCGCCTACGATTACAGAGCCGCGCTTGAGAAAGGCCGCTTCGCGTTTTTCGTTGCCCTTGAAGAAGCGGTCGAAGTCCTCGCGATTGTCGATGCGGTTGATGCCGACGTCGATGAGCGTGGCGCCGGGCTTGACCATATCAGGCGTGATGAAGCCGGGGCGGCCGATGGCGGCGACGAGGATGTCTGCCTGGCGCGTGACAGCGCCGAGGTCGCGGGTCTTGGAATGGCAGATTGTCACCGTCGCGTTTTCATGCAGCAGGAGCATGGCGGCGGGTTTGCCCACGATGTCACTGCGTCCGACGACGACTGCATGCTGGCCGGAGATGGGGATCTGGCTGCGCTTGAGGATTTCAATGACTCCGGCGGGCGTGCATGGCGCGAGCGCGGAGCGGCCGGCCTGGAGACGGCCGGCGTTTACGGGATGAAAGCCGTCGACATCCTTGGCCGGATCGACGGCGTCGAGGAGGGTTTTGGCGTCAACCTGTTTAGGGAGCGGAAGCTGCACAAGGATGCCGTCGATGTCGTCGCGCGCATTGAGCTGGGCGATGAGCGAGAGCATCTCGTCGGTGGTGACGGTGTCGGGCGGGGTGATGAGGTCGGAGAAGAGGCCGAGCTCGGCGCAGGTCTGGACTTTGCTGCGCACGTAAATCTTAGAGGCGGGCACGTGGCCCACGAGGACGGCGGCGAGGCCTGGACGGATGCCGCGGGCGGCAAGGTGTTTTACCTCCTCCGCGACTTCCTGCTTGATCTGGGCAGAGATGGCTGCGCCATCGAGGACTCTGGGCATTAGGGCTCCAGAGATCATGGTAAAGCAGCGGAATTGGCGGGTCAGCGAGTCAGCGAGTCGGCAAGCGAGCGGAATTGGCGCGGGCTGCGACTAATTTGCCGATGGAAGCTCGATGTGATCGACGACGATTATGTCGACTGGTCCCCTGGCCGCCACAAGCTTCAGTCCGAGTTGCTCCTCCAGCGCGGTAAAGAGCGACGGTCCTGATACGCCGGCCGCGAGGCCTTCGTCCGTGGTCCACTTCAAGTCAATGTCGTAGTGGCCGGTGAGGCCGGTTTTGTCGATGACGATGCGGCCGCTGGCGTCGGTAAGACCCACAATGAAGCGAGCGCCGATGGGCCCACCCTCGATCTCGATCCTGCCCCTGTCGGTCAGCATTCCGTACGAATTCTCGGGCGCCTGCGACTGCTTCAGTTTGAATCCACCCTTCGCGACTATCAGGTCGTAGACGGGTAGAGTTTTGGTTTCGTGATGGACTTTGAGCTGAAAACGGTCTTCCAGCATCGAGCGAAGCATTGCGGCTGCCTTCTCCATCCGCTCGCGATCCGACAGCTTCTGGTACGCGGGAAGATCGTCTTCGTCTATCTTCGCTTCGATGTCGAATTGTTCCTCGCTGGCCCATCGCGGCAGGCCCACAAGCTGGTTGGAGAACTTGATGTCGTAGGCTTCCAGGATCAGTTGAGCCGGTTCGAGGTTGAAAGCCTCGTAGCCATCGGCGGTGGGATGCCACCAACGAGAGCCGTTGCCGTTGTCCTGGTGCGGACGGATGGAGACGACGTCATAGCCTGGGGCTTTGGCGGCCGGGTTACGGGCAGCAGGCGTCGGCTGGCCCGCCGCAATGGCTGCACAGGCAATCAAGGACACGAGTGAAGTCGAGAGTAGCCGGGTGAGGTTTGGTCGGAGATGAAAATGGCTGGCCAACTTGCAGACCACGCCTTTCCGGGAAGCGCTCTTAGTATCGCCCCGTATTCATGCTGGGGCAAGCGTGGCTTGCAGGGGCACCTAGTGTGTTTACTTTGTGGCTTCCGCCGGCCGCGGGTGCGGAGTGGTGCTGCCTTCCGTCATGCCGAGAACCCACTTTACGGCTTCAAAGTACATGGTGCGGATGTCGGGATCCTGCCAGGACTCCTCGGTGTGGCCTAGCGTGGAGTAGAATACGCGGCCCTTGCCGTACATCTTGCTCCAGGCCACGGCGAAATCGTGATCCTGGCGGTGGATGCGGGGATTGTTGGAGTAGTCGAGCAGGTTGGGATCGAGCGAGAGCAGCACGTTGACCTTGTCGCGCGACCAATCCTTGGGCTGATAGATCTCGTCGTACTTCACAAATTCGTGGGGGAAGTGGCGAACGGCGGGGAAGGTGGGATCCTCGTTGATGATGGGCGCCTGGAAGGTGAACCAAGGGTGCTGGTCGAACCAGCCGCCGATCATGTCACCGTATTCGGGCCAGGTGTAATTGGTATCGAGCGCGGCGTGAATACCGACGAAGCCTTTGCCGTCGTCGTGAATGGCGGAGATCATGTCGGCCTTCTGGCTCGCGTCCATGTCGAGCTCGCCGGTAGTGCTGCAGAAGACGATGGCGTCAAAGTAATTCAGGTTTTTGGCGTTGCGCTGGCCGAGGGACTTTTTGGTGAGGAGTTCGGTGTCGGTGCGCAACTCCGCATCCCAGAGGCCACTCTGCTGGCCCATATCGAAGATCGCGGTCATGCAGGCGGAGATGGAGTCGTGCTCCCAGCCCTTGGTTTCGCCGATGACGAGCACATGCTTGAGATGGATGGTCTTCGCGTGCGGCGGTGGGGGCATCTCGTCGCGCGCGGTGACCTGGGCGCGGAGAGTGGCGGCGAAAGCAACGAGAGCGAGAGACGAAACGCAGAACGCGGCGAAGGCATTGCGGAACAGGCGCATGGAAGCTCCTAAATGCAGGGATCAGGGAACAGGGATCAGAGAACAGAAAACCGGCCGGCCCTGAACCGGCTTGCGGGAGAAGTGTAATCAGGGCTGGTGCGGGCGCGCAATGGTGAAGCGTGCTCTAAGTGCGTGATGGGTCAAACGGTGGTGCGTTCCGGGCTTTCGCGCGGCCGATCGCGGAGGGAAAGCGGAATGCGATGCGGCGTTCGGAATCGCGCTCGACGGCACGGCGGCGGCCGATGAGCAGTTCCACTGCGCCGATACTTCCGCAGACGCGGTTGGTATCGCGATCGACAACCATCATGCGCAGGACGCCGGTGGTGGCCATCTCCTCGGCGACGGCGCGGCAAGTCTGATCGGTGTAGGCAAAAACCTCGGGCAGCGTTTCGGGTGCAGGTTCGCCTTCCGGCAGGGGCGACATGACTTCAGCGACGAGAACGGTTTCCAGCGGATCCACGCCGTACTCGCGCGAGAGGTGATAGCCGCGGCGGGCGATCTTTTCCGTGAGGATGGAGCGCGGCATGAGGAGCGAAGTAACCAGATATGCGGCGGTGCAGGCCAGCACCAGCGGCAACAGCGCCGGAAAGCCATGGGTGAGTTCGAGCGAGAAGAGAATGGCGGTGAGCGGGACGCCGAGCGCTCCGGAGAGCATGGCGCCCATGCCCATCAGGGCCCAGATGGCCTGCGACTCACCGCCGAGATGCGCGAGTTGAGCGAAGCCTTCGCCGATGGAGGCGCCGATCATGAGCAATGGCGCGAGCACGCCGCCGGAGGTTCCGGAGCTGAGCGAGAAGGCCCACATGAGCGATTTGCCGATGAGGATGCCGAGGATGAGGGCCAGCGGCGCGTGGCCGCGCAGCAGCTCGGCGATGTTGTCATAGCCGACGCCGAGGCCGCGGGGAAAAAAGATGCCGCCGATGCCGACACCGAGGCCGCCGATGGCCGGCCACCACATCCAGTGAACTTGAAACTTCGCGGATAGGTTCTCGAACTGGTCTTCGAGGCCATACATGAGGCGGCTGAGGAATGCGGCGGCAAGGCCGACGACCAAGCCGAGGGGAACGGCGACAAGCATCAGCGGCTCCAGCCGCGGCATGTGGCTGAGCACGACCGGGAACAGCGGGCCGGGGCCGAGCCAGTAAATGCGCAGTAAATCGGCCACGACGCTGGCCGCGGCAACGGGTACGAGCGAACGCGGACGCCACTCAAAGAGAAGCAGCTCAACGGCGATGAGGATGCCGGCGATGGGGGTGGCAAAGGTAGCGGACATGCCCGCGGCGGCGCCGGCCACCAGCAGCGTGGTGTGCTCGTTGTCACTGAGCTTGAGCCATTGCGCGATATAGGAACCGAAAGTGCCGCCGGTCATGATGATGGGGCCTTCCGCGCCGAACGGTCCTCCGGAACCGATGGCGATGGCCGCCGAGATGGGCTTGAGGATGGCAACTTTGGGCTCGACACGCGCGCCACGCAACAGGATGGCTTCAATGGCTTCAGGGATGCCGTGGCCGCGAATCTTGTCGGAGCCATAGCGGGCCATGAAGCCGACGATGACGCCGCCCACCACGGGAACCCAGGGCATGATCCACGGCGACCAGGTGGATCCGGCGGGACCGACCATGACAATGCTGAAGCGGTGGTAATAGAACAGATTGGTGCAGAAGGCGATGGCGCGAAGCAGGAAGACCGCGAGGGCTGCGGCGCCTGCGCCGATGACGAGCGCCACGGCACTGAGGAACCAGACGCGGCGGTCGACGGTGAAATCGCGCAGGGCGGAGGGACGGGATTTCAACGCGTGACCTCCGCGGCGGCGTGACGCTGGATGTGCTGGAGGGTGCGCACCAGGCTGGGCGCTGCCTCAATGAGCTCGCGCGCATGTTCGCCGGAGAGGCGACTGAGGACGCGATTCCCTTTGCGGGTGACGCGGAGAATGGCCCGACGGCGGTCGGCGGGATCTTCGGTGCGCTCGAGTAGGTCCTCGCGCACGGAGCGGTCCACCAGCTCGACGGCGCTGTTGTGCTTGAGGCCGAGGCGTTCGGCGGCGTAGGCGATGGTGACGGCGGCTTCCTCCGGCGCGCCGGCCACCTGGAGAAGCAACTGGTGCTGCTGGGGCTGGAGGCCGGCTTCGATCGCGGCCTGCTCGCTGAAGTGGAGGAACCGGCGCAGCTCGAAGCGAAAGTCCGCCAAGGTGCGAATCAGGGGATCGGGGATGCGGGATTCCGTTGCGGCGGTCACAGTTATATCGTAACACGATATAACTGTGAGATCCAGTTTGCGCGCGCTCGAAGAGGGGTTTGCCTGCGGTGGCGGCGGGCAGATAGACTTCTGATCGACTCTTCCGCACGAGAAGGTGTTTACTCCAACAATTAGAGTTCCGCGCGCGCCGCAGTCGATCCTGTACACCCAGGGAGCAGGGGCAGGGAGAAGAGGACGCCGCTGCGCTGGCGCCAGCTTGCAACGCGGGATTGAAGGAATCCAAGGGTGAAGCGAAATCGGGTAAGGATGTGCGCAGCAGTGCTGGCGGGAAGCGGGCTGCTGTTGCAAATTGGCCAGAGGCGGGTGGACGCGGCACCGCAGAGTGTGACCGCGGCCGCGAAGGCGTCGCCGCCGGTAAATGCGCAGAGCGATCCCGGGGCGGCTTCATACGCCGAGCACTGCGCCATTTGCCACGGGCCGCAACGCCAGGGGAATCTGCCGGAGATTCCGCCGCTGGTTGGGATCAGCCACAGGATGACGGCGGAGCAAATTGCCGCGTCGATCCACAAGGGCGGAAAGAATATGCCGGCGTTCGACACGGTCCAGGGGGCGGAATTGGCGGCGCTGGTGCATTTTTTGAGCACGGCGCCGGCGGTTGAGCAAGCTGCGGGCGCGACGAGCGATCAGGCATCAGGCCAGATTGCGGTTGGCCGCGCGCTGTTCCTTCAGAACTGCGCGTTCTGTCACGGGCGGGATGCGATGGGCGGCGAATCGGGGCCCGACCTGACGCAGTCGAAGCTGGTGCTGGCCGATCACGACGGAGACAAGATTGCGGCGGTGGTGCGCGAGGGGCGGCAAGGGGCGAACAAAATGCCGGCGTTCCAATTCTCCAGCCAGGAGTTGGCCGGTCTGGTGGCGTTTATTCACGCGCGCGTGCAGGCCGCGGCAGAGCATCCGGGCGGGCGGCGCGGAGTGGATATTGCGGATTTGCAGACGGGAAACGCGGAGGCCGGCAGGCAGTACTTCAACGGCGGCGGCGGCTGCGCGAAGTGCCATTCGGCCAGCGGCGACCTGGCCGGCATTGCGAATCGCTACCAGGGCCTGGAATTGGAGATGCAGATGCTTTATCCGCGCGGGGCGAAGAGCATGGTTACGGTAACGACCGCATCGGGCAAAACATACGCGGGGAGACTGGCGTATCGGGATGAATTCACCGTGGGCCTGCACGATGCCGACGGCGTGTATCACTCGTGGCAAACAAAACTGGTGCATTACAAGGTGAATTCGCCGGTGGAGGCGCACGTGGAGCAGTTTCCCAAGTACACCGATGCGGATGTGCACAACCTGATGGCGTATTTGCAGACGTTGAAGTAGCTGGACTGGCGGAGTTAGGGAGTTCGGCACAGGAATGAGGAAGATGAGAGTTGCGGGATGGATGGCTGCGACGGTCCTGGCGGCAGGAGCGTGCGGCGCGGCGGCGGCGCAGGACTTAGAGAGCGCACAATTACTGCATCCTGCGCCGGACTCGTGGCCGTTGTATCACGGCGACTATTCTGGCCGGCGGCACAGCGCGCTGACGCAGATTACGCCGCGCAACGTGGGCGAGTTGACGCTGGCATGGGCGTTTCAAACCGGCCAGGACGCTGATATCAAATCGTCGCCGCTGCTGGTGGATGGGATTCTCTACTTCACCGTGCCGGATAACATCTGGGCCGCGGATGCGCGATCAGGACACGAAATCTGGCATTACAACCGGCCTTCAGAGGGCCAACACATCGGCCATCGCGGCGTGGCCATGTACAAGGGGTGGCTCTACTTCACCACACCGGATGCGCACCTGATCTCGCTGGATGCGAAGGATGGACACGTGCGGTGGGACAAGGTTGTTGCCGATGCGGACAAGGGCTACTGGACGACCATGGCGCCACTGGTGGTGAAGAATCACGTGATTGTCGGCGTCTCCGGCGACTCCGACAATCTGCAGGGATATCTCCGCGCACTCGATCCGGAGACGGGCGAGACGCAGTGGCAGTGGGACGCGACGCCGCCTGCGGGAACGCCCAATGAACCGACGGGCGGCATGACATGGATGACGGGCACCTACGACCCGGAGCTGAACCTGGTGTATTGGGGCACGGGGAATCCCACGCCGGTGCTGAATGGCGGCCCGCGTCCGGGAATGAACCTCTACACATGCGCCATTGTGGCTGTCGATCCCGATGACGGAAAGCTGAAGTGGGGATTTTCGGTTTCGCCGCACGACACGCACGACTGGGATGCGGTGGAAACGCCGGTGCTGGTGGACGGCGTATTTCACGGGCAGAAGCGGAAGATGGTGATGCAGGCCTCGCGCAACGGATATTTTGTGGTGCTGGACCGCGTGACCGGCAAGAGCCTGCTGACCGTTCCCTACGGGCCGATCAACTGGTCGCTGGGAGTGGATAAAAATGGGAGTCCAATTCCGAATCCGGAAAAGGATCCGGCGCCGGATGGGCGGCTGATTGCGCCGGACGAGGGCGGGCTGACGAATTATCGCGCACCCAGCTTCGACCCGAAGACGGGCCTGTTCATCGTGAACGCGCATCCGAGCTGGAGCATTTACTTTACCAAGCCGGCGGACGGCGCCTACGGATGGGCCGGGGCTGACTACAGCGTGTGGGGCAAGGGCGTGATCGAGGCCATCGATTACCAGACGGGCAAGATCCGCTGGAAGCACGAGGTGGGGCGAGGCTGGGCCGGCGCGGGCGTGCTGACTACGGATTCGGGGCTCACATTCACCGCCGACGGCGACGGTAACATGCTGGCGCTGGATACCGCCACCGGACGCACGCTATGGCACGCGGGCCTGGGGGCGCCGATGCAGAGCTCGCCGGAAAGCTACGAACTGGATGGGCGGCAATACGTGCTGACGAGCAGCGGCGGGGTGCTTTTTGAGTGGGCGCTGCCGGAACATGAGGCTGTCGCGCGGAAATAACAGACGGCAGCGAAACAGCCAAAATGATTCAGGTCAGGCCGGCAGGTCTCCGCGCTCACGCAGCCGATGCCAGGCGAGCGAATAGGCTCCCACAACGACGTAACACACCAGCGGAACAGCGTAGGCGATGGAGATGCGATGCGTCGCCTGCGAAATCCAGCCCATCAGCGGGGTGAGCACTGCACCGCCCACGATGGACATAACGATCACCGAGCCGCCGATTTTGGTGTTGCGGCCCAGGCCGTCGATGCCCAGCGCAAAGATGGTGGGAAACATGACGGACATGAAGAAGCTGGTGAGGAAGATGGCCCAGAGGCCGATCCAGCCGGGCCAGAGCACGCCGACCGCGACCAGCACGACGTTAGCCGCGCTGTAGAGGGCCATGAGGCGGTCGGGACGGAAGTAGCGCATGATGGCGGCGGAGCTGAACCGGCCCACGCCAAATGCGGCCAGCGTGCCGGTGAGCAGATAGCCGGCCATTTTCTCGTGCTGTTGGGTTGCGTCCTGGGCGTACTGGATGAAGTAGCTCCAGGTGCCGACCTGCGCGCCCACGTACATGAACTGGGCAACGACCGCGAAGAGGAAGCTGGGGTAAGCGAGCAGTTCGCGGAAGCTACCATGTTCTTCGCCCTGGTGCACGTGCTCGCCGGCAACGACAGGAAACTTTGTGATGGCAATGAGCACGGCCCAGAGCAGGACCACCGCGCCGATGATCATGTAGGGTGCTACCACGCGCATGGTCTCCTGGCTCAGGTAGCCGGAGTAGGTGTGCAGGGCCTTCATGGTAGCGATTTGTTTGTCGTTCAGCTCGACGCCGGAGAAGATGAAAACGGTGCCGATCATTGCGGCGCTGATGGAGCCGAGCGGGTTAAACGCCTGGGAGAGATTCAATCGCCGCGCCGCGCTTTCCGGCGATCCCAATTGGGCGATGAACGAGTTGGAGGCGGTCTCAAGGAAAGCCAATCCGCTGGCAATAACGAAGAGCGCGAACAGAAAGAAGGCGTAGCGATCGACTATGGCAGCGGGCCAGAAAAGGAAGGCGCCGGTACCGTACAACAGCAGGCCGGTGATGAATCCGGATTTGTAGCCATAGCGGCGCATGAGCAGCGCGGCGGGCGCGGCCAGCAGGAAATAGCCGAGGTAGAAGGCCGACTGAACCAAGCCGGCCTGAAAGCGCGAAACCGCAAACGACGTCATGAACTGGCGGATCAGAATGTCATTAAGGTTGTTGGGAATTCCCCACAGGAAAAAGAGCGCCGTGACCAGCACGAACGGGAGCATCATGCCGCGCGGCACCAGGCGCGGGTGAGCTTCTGTGGTTGAAACAGAGGGATTCCGTGAGGAGTCGACCGCCATGCAAACGCCTCTGACTTTCGCGGTTCTTAGATTGGCTCTGCTGCCGCCATGGGCTATGGTACGGCATGACCGCGCGCACTTCAGAGGCTGGGCAGCGTTTGGCGAATCGGTTTTCAGTACGCCCCACGAAAGACCCGGGGCTAAAGCCCGTGACTTTCGGGCCTAAATTCAGGGGTCTGAAGGCCCCTGCTCCTTCCGGAAATCCCAAATCTGGATTCGTCAAACGCCATCCAGAGCTCAAGTCGCTTTGTGCGCAGTTGGCGGACGACTGAAGTCGTGCCCTGATGCAAAGCGCTTTTCCGATTCTTTGCAGGGCAACCGGGAGACGGGACGCTAGTGGATCATCTTCGACTTGTGCTGCATGTAGTCCATCAGCAGGTATTCGCCGAGGGTTTGAGGGCTGGTGAAGTAGGCTTTGCCCCGGCACATCTCGGAGACCTTGTGCACAAAGCGCACGAGTTCGTATTCCTGCGCCAGCATGAAGGTGTTGATCATGATGTTGGATCGTTTGCAGCGCGCCACTTCTTCCAGGGTCTCGCTCACCACCAGCGGGTCGAGGCCGTAGGGGTTTTTATAGATGCGGCCGTCGGGCAGGGTAAGGGCGGAGGGCTTGCCGTCGGTGATCATCACGATCTGCTTCATGTCCTTGCGCTGGCGGGCAAGTACGCGTTGGGCCACGCGCAGCCCCTCGCGGGTGTTGGTGTGCCAGGGGCCGACCTTGACCCGCGCTAGGTGCGAGATGGGCATCTCCTCGGCCGAGTCGTGAAACAGCACCAAGGAGAGCGAGTCGCCGGGGTACTGGGTGCGGATGAGGTGCGAGAGAGCCATGGCGACGCGCTTGGCCGGAGTAAAGCGATCTTCCCCATACAGAATCATGGAGTGCGAGCAATCGAGCATGACCACCGTAGCGCAAGAGCTCTGGTACTCGCACTGGTGGACGTGCAGGTCATCGTATTCAAGATTCAGGGGCAGGCTGAGCCCTTCGCGCGCGATGGCCGACTTGAGCGTAGTGGTGGTGTCCAGGTTGAGGGTGTCACCGAACTCGTAGCGCCGCGATGCGCCGCTGGTTTCAATGCCCGTGGCCCAGTGGCGCGTGTCATGGCGGCCATAACTTGACTTGCCCAGAGATCCGAGCAGGTCGCGAAGGGTCTTGTAGCCAAGGAAGTCGAGGCTCTTGTCGGTTACCTCGAAGCGCGCTTCGCCGGATGGGCCGTTCGCCGCGCTCGGTTGGCCGATTTCGCCCGGCTCGCCTGGCTGCGCATACGAGATGTAGTTGTTCCGTTCCAGCCGATCGAGCAGCTTTTTAATGAGCTCGTCGAGCGAGCCATCCGCAGCCAGTTGATCGATCTTCTCCTGCAACTCGGGGTCGAGGAATTCGCCAAATTGGAGCAGGCGGCGCAATGCTTGGCGCAGATCGTCGAGGGTGTGGTCCAGATCCTGGAAGGCTTCGAAGGGATCGTAGAAGCCGGAACTCAGGAAATAGTCGGAGAGCGCCTGTAGCAGGTCTTCGAGATCGATCTCGGAGGCCAGGTCGCCGCGATATTTGGTGTAGTGAATGCGTTTCATGGGATTCAGTTGTAGCCGCGGCGGGAGCGGCGTGACTGCTTTTGCCACTCCTCGTATTCCATCTCCACGCTCTTGTGCTCTTCCTTGCGGGCGGGCCGTTCCGCGGCGGCGAACCCGCGTTCCTCGCTGCGGCTCAGCTTGCGATGCGCCACCAGCCCCTCCAGCAGGAACTCGGCCGCGGCAACAAGCCGGGGCGCAGGGTCCGACGACTTCACGTCCGCGGGCGCGAGCCGCTCGATTAGCCCCTGAATCTGGCACAACTCCGCCAGCGCAGACTCCGCCGGCTGGGTGTCGTCGAGTTTGACCTGGCCGCCGAGGTTGAACCACATCTCAATCTGCGCGGTGTCTACACCCTCAAAGTAGCAGTCGTAGATTTTGCCCACCGCGGTGCGGATCAGGTCCTCGACCACGGTATCGGCGCCGCGCATCTCGCCTTCGTATTCCAGCTCCAGCTTTCCGCTAATTCCCGGCGCGGCCGCGTGGATGTCGCTGACGCGCGGCACCACGAGGGATTCGCCGTTGAGCAGCGCGCGGCGCTCGGCGTTGGAGATGACCAGTTCCATGGTGGCGATGGGCAAGCGCTGGCTGACGCCGCTGCGATTGTCCACCTTCTTGTCCTCGCGCGCGGAGAAGGCTACCTGCTCCACGATCTCGCGCAGGTATCTGGGAATTTCGATCTTCACGCGCTCACGATTCGACCACGCTTCCTGGGCAGTAATGGCCATGCCCTCTTCCAGCGTCACCGGATAATGGGTGCGGATTTCAGAGCCGATGCGGTCCTTGAGCGGGGTTACGATTTTGCCGCGCGCGGTGTAGTCCTCGGGGTTGGCGCTGAAGACGAGCGCGACATCGAGCTCGAGGCGCACGGGATAGCCTTTGATCTGGACGTCGCCCTCCTGCATGATGTTGAACAGCGCCACTTGAATTTTGCCGGCCAGGTCGGGCAGCTCGTTGATGGCGAAGATGCCGCGATTGGCGCGGGGCAGGAGGCCATAGTGCATGGTGAGCTCGCTGGAAAGGTCTTCTCCGCCGCGCGCGGCCTTGATGGGATCGAGGTCGCCGATCAGGTCGGCGACGGTCACATCGGGCGTAGCCAGCTTCTCCACGTAGCGCGCAGCGCGGTCGAGCCAGGCAATTGGGGTGGCATCGCCGCGCTCGTGCACCAGCTCGCGACAGCGCTTGCACAGCGGCCGATATGGGTTGTCGCGAATTTCGCAACCAGCGATGTAGGGCAGCTTCTCGTCCAGCAGCGCGGTGAGCGCGCGCAGGATGCGGCTTTTGGCCTGGCCGCGCAAGCCCAGCAGGATGAAATTCTGCCGAGAGAGGATGGCGTTCTCGATCTGGGGAATCACGGTGTCGTCGAAGCCGACAATTCCGGGGAAGACGGTTTCCCGCGCCCTGAGGCGTGCCATCAGGTTGGCGCGCATCTCGTCCTTGATGCTGCGGCACTTGACGCGGGCTTCAGAGAACAAGTGGCTGCTGCGCAGTTCCCCCAGAGTGAGGGGAAGCGGGGCTGTTGCGGGCATGGGGAAGCTCCTTGATTTACAGAACCTGAGCGGGGCGCGTGCCACGTCCCGCCTTTTGCTTAGACGAAGTATGCGCCCGATCCGGGGCGGAGCACAATCCGTCCGACTACGTTACCGGCCAGTTGCGGTTGTTCCTCCATCGCGCCATCCCAGCTTGCGGTCCAGGAAATCCGCGCCGGCCGCATACGCGTGCACCCAGCTTCGCCGCAGCAGGAGATCGTGAATTTCGTCGGGAAACACCAGCTCCTCGAATTCTACGTGCTGGCGGCGCAGGGCTTCTGCGAGTTGCACGGTCTCGGCAAATGGGACGTTGCGGTCGTCGTCGCCCTGGATCAATAGCACCGGCGAGCGCCAGGTTTTGATTGAAGACATGGGCGACGACTCGAATGCGAGCCGCGCGATGTCCGCACGCGCCTGCGGATCGTAGCCGGGCACAAACGTGGGCATCTCCAGGTTCCAGTCGTGCACGCCGTGCATGTCAACGCCCGCCGCAAAAAGGTCTGATGCGCGCGACAGAGCCAGCGCGGTCAGATAACCGCCGTAGCTGCCGCCCCAGGCAGCGATTTTTGCGCCGTCCACGTCGGGACGGCTGCGCAGGAAGAGCCCAGCGCCCATCACGTCGTTGAACTCGCTCGCGCCATCCGCGCCGTAGTTCAGCGCCTCGCGGAAATCGAGGCCGTATCCGATGCCGCTGCGGTAATTGACGCTGAGCACGATGTAGCCCTTGCTGGCCAGGTACTGGTTCATGGCGTAGGCGTTGGAGTAGTACTCCATGTAGTGCCAGCCCAGCAGCATCTGACGCTGGCTGCCGCCGTGGAAGAACACAGCGGCGGGACGGCGCTCGCCGGGCTTCAGGTCGCGCGGCAGAAAGAGTTGGCCGTGAATCTTCATGCCGTCAGAGGCGTTGAAGATGACCTGCTGCGGCGTGACGAGCTGATCGGCGGGGAAGCTTGCGGGAATTGCTTGGGGCGCGAGATCGGTCAGCTTGCCGTCGTCCGCGATTGCGGCGCGCATGGGCACGTGCGCATCGGAGCGCAGCACGGCAACTGTACCGTCGCTGGCAACAACGGGCTGTGTTTCGATTCCGTCGCCGCTGGTGACGGCCTGCGCGGGGGTGAACCCTCCGTGGCCATCAAAGGTCACGCGCCACACGTGGCGCCGGTCGATGTCGCCCTGGTTTGAATCGACCACCAGGGTCTTGCCGTCGCGGCTCATGGAGACATGTTCCACTTCGAAGTCATCGCCCGGTGTGAGCAGCTTGCCCGCACCACCGCTCGCAGGCGCCGCCCACAGGCGCAGCCAGCCGTTCGGCGCCTCCCAGGGAAACACGATGCGGTCGCCCGCGGCCCAGTGCAGTTGATCCTCGGAGTCAGTCTCCCGATACGCGCTGCCAATACCTTCCTCGGTCTTCCAAATTTCGCGGCCCACGCCGGTGGTCACATCGGCAACGCGAATGGACCATGGCAGCGCCGTGCGATGGGGCACAAACAGCAGCGCGTTCTTGTCGCCGGGAATACGCAGGAAGGCGATGCGCTTGGAATCCGGCGACCAAACTGGCGATTGGTCGAGATCGGTGGAGGGATCGAGATAATCGACTGCCTTGTCGGCGAAGAAGTACACGGCGATGAAGCTGTGGTCCTCGCGATCGCTTACGAATGCGAGCCGCGCGCCGTCCGGCGACCAGCGCAAGTTGTGCGCGGTGCCGCGGGTTACAAGCAGTTGCTCCGGCTTGGCGTCGTTGGCCGCGATACTTACGGTCCACACCTGTCCCTTGTCGATGTAGGCCACGGTCTTGCCGTCGGGCGAGACGGCGGGGCTGTGACCTTCGCCCAGCAGACGCGGGACCGGTGTCGATTCGGGGCCGGCCAGATTTACGATCCACACCTGCTGCTGCGCGCCATGCGGGAACCACGCCGGGTTCGGCACCGGGTGTCCGTCGCCCTCCGCCGAGCCTCCTCGCGTGTACACGATGGCGTTTCCATCGGGCAGCCACGAGAGCCCGCTCAACTCCTGGCCATCGTCGTCGGCATAGTGGGTGATTTGGCGCGAAGCGAAGCCGCTGCCGGCCGGTTCGGCGATCCAGATGTTTCGGCGGCCATCGATGTTGGCCACCCACGCCAGCTTGCGCCCCACTGGAGCAGCGCGCAGCTCGGAACAGAACGGCGCGCTCAACGCCTGCTCGATGGTGAAGCCCGCCTGCGCTCCCGCCGTATTCGCAGACGAAAGCAGTCCCGCCAGCAACGACGCGGCAACCGTCCAGCGCGCCACGCGCGCACAACTCTTGTATCGCTTGTTCACCTTGACCTCCCGGAGAATGCCATTGTGACATACCGGCTCGGGCGTATGATGGTTGCCGGAAAACGGTTACAGCGCGAACACCCCGAGCCGACTTTCCGGCTCAAACTCTTGGAGCTTGCCATGCATCGATTCAGCGCCAGACTTGTTTTTGCTTCCCTAGTTGCAACGCTCACTTTTGCGTCCACGGCGGCTGCGGCTGAGCTCAAGCCTTACTCCGTAACTCGGGACGCTGCGGGGATGGCCGCCAGCAATGGCACGGAGACCGTCCACATAAGCGTCTGCGATTCCGGCGTGATCCATATTGTTGCCGGGCCTGGCGAGCCCAAGGCTGCATCGCCCCAAGAACCGTGGATTGTGCAGACCTGCAAGCCCGCGCCATTCGACTTTACCGAGAACGACAGGCAGGCCACGGTGAGCACGCCGCAGGTCAAGGTGACCATCCAGTTTCACGGAGGCACGCTGAGCTTCCACGGCCCCGACGGCAAAACGCTGCTGGGCGAGATGGATCGCCGCGGCCCGAACGGTGTCGATTGGCCGGCTGCGGCTTCGCGCGTCTATACGCCGGCCGTTGTGAATGGTGAGCATGTCCACAACACGAAAACTCGTTTCTTCATTGGCCCGTCTGAAGGCTTCTACGGCCTCGGCCAGCACCAGAGCGGCGCGTTCAACTATCGCGGCAACGTGGTCGAACTGGCGCAGGCCAACACCGACGTGGCCCTGCCGCTGCTGCTTTCGACAAATGGATACGGCATCCTGTGGAACACCGCCTCGCACTCCTGGTTCGACAACCGATTCCCCACCGAGATGACCCTCAGCGCCATGGCTGCCGACGCCATCGACTACTACTTTCTCTACGGCCCGGAATTCGACCAGATCATTCACGAGTACCGCGACCTGACCGGCCATGCGCCCCTCTTCGGCAAGTGGGCCTACGGGTTTGTGCAATCGAAGGATCGCTACAAATCGGCGAAGGAACTGCTCGACGTTGCCCAGGAATATCGCGACCATCGTGTGCCGCTGGATTTCATCGTGCAGGACTGGTTCTGGTGGAAGCTCCAGGGCGATCCGATCTTCAACGACGAGTATCTGAAGCCGTATCCCGACGTGCCGGGCGCGCTCCAGAAGCTCCATGACGAGCACTTCCACGCCATGATCTCGGTCTGGGCAATGCTCGATCCGAAATCGGAAACCTATCAGAAGATGAAGGCTGAGGGCCTGACCATCCCCAACGCCACTATTTACGATCCAACGAATCCCAAAGCCCGCGATGCATACTGGAATCTGCTCATGGGCAAGATGTTCGCGCAGGGTTGGGACGGCTTCTGGCTGGACAGCTCGGAGCCGGAGTGCTGCGACGGCTCGAGCGATGCCACACTCGACAGCGCGCAGCTTTTCTTCGGCAACGGCGCCCGCTACACCAACGTCTATCCGCTGATGCACACCGGCGGCGTGTACGAGCATTGGCGCGCCACCACCGACCGCAAACGTGTCTTCCTCCTTACTCGCTCGGCCTTCGCAGGACAGCAGCGCAACGCCACCACGGTCTGGTCCGGCGACGTAACCGGCACCTTCCGCACATTCCAGCACCAGATTCCCGCCGGCCTCAACTTTGAGCTATCCGGCGTTCCCTACTGGACCACCGACATCGCAGGCTACGGCTGGCCGTATGAGCGCAGCACCCAGGACCCCGCCTACCAGGAGCTCTACACGCGCTGGTTTGAGTTCGGCACCTTCTGCCCCATCATGCGCACTCATGGCCATCGCTCCAACAACACCAACGAGATTTTTTCTTACGGCCCGCAGGTTCCCACGCTCGAAGAATACGACAGGCTGCGCTACCGCATGCTGCCCTACATCTACTCGCTGGCCTGGCGCGTCACCAACGACGACTACACCATGATGCGGCCGCTGGTGATGGACTGGCGCACGAATGAAAAAGTCCGCGACATCGGCGACGAATACCTCTTCGGGCCATCGATCCTGGTCCTCCCCGTCGACGAGCAGGGCGTCGTCACCCGCCGCGGCTACCTGCCGCCCGCGCCGGGGTGGTACGACTTCTGGACCGGCCGCCGCTGGGTGGGCGATCAGAAGATCCTCGCCCAGGCGCCGCTCGATCGCATTCCGCTCTTTGTAAAGGCCGGCTCCATTCTGCCGCTCGGGCCGGAGCGCGAATACGCAATGGAATCGCCCGACGCGCCACTCACGCTGCGGATTTATCCCGGCGCCGACGCCGATTTCACCCTCTACAACGACGCGGGCGACTCCTACGACTACGAAAAGGGCGAGCATGCAACGGTTGCACTGCACTGGGATGACGCCGCACGCACGCTCACCATCGGAGCACGCCAGGGCAGCTATCCCGGCATGCCGGCGGCGCGCCAGTTCCGCATTGTGGTGGTGCGGGAAGGTGTGGGCGCGGGCCCGGGAATGGAAGAACAGGTCGACAAGGAGCTGACCTACGACGGCTCGCAGGCCACGGTTTCACTCCGCTGAAAAAAGGAAGCTGGTTGTAAACCTGGGCGCCTCTCAGCCCGGGTAGAATCTGCAGGGACGCTCAAACGTTATGCCCAAACGCAGCGCAGGACTCCTCATGTTTCGCCGCTCCAGCCCGCTGGAGGTTTTTCTTGTGCACCCCGGCGGTCCCTTCTGGCGCAAAAAGGACCTGGGTGCATGGACAATTCCCAAGGGCGAGTACGAGCCCGGCGAAGAACCCCTGGCCGCTGCGCAGCGCGAATTCCAGGAGGAGACCGGCTTTCCCGTCGAAGGTAAGTTTCTGCCTCTTGGCGAGATCACGCAGGCCTCGGGAAAAATCGTTACCGCTTTTGCAATCGAGGGCGATTGCGACCCCGCGCGCCTGGTCAGCAACACGTGCCAGGTGGAGTGGCCGCCGCGCACCGGCCGCATGATGGAGATTCCGGAGGTCGATCGCGGCGCGTGGTTCGCCATCGCCGAGGCGCGCGAGAAGATGTTTCCCGCCCAGCGTCCACTCCTGGATCGGCTGCAAAGTGCCCTCGGTGCCGAGAACCCGCATGCGTGAAGGGACGCTGCCAGCCTCAAAGCGGAAACGCAAGCGCTGCTATGCGGCGGCGCGAAAAAGGAAAGGGTGGCGACCGGCCATTCCGGCGCCACCCTGAAAAGTCACAATAGCCAGTGATGAGCAGGCTATCCAAGAGACATGCTCAGAGTATCGGCCCAAAGCGCGGGTGTCTTGAGCCCAACGGCGGAGTCCACCATCCATCAAAGGGATGGTACTGGGCGCGGTTCCCTTTCGGGAATCCGGCATCTGCCCCTGGTTGGGCCGCATCTGGCAAACTGAATTCATGGTGCTTCACTTTCTGGTCCGCGGCCGTGTTCAGGGAGTCGGCTTCCGCTGGTTCGTCCAGCGCGAAGCCAGTGAGCTTGGCCTGCGCGGCTGGGTGCGCAACACCGAAGAAGGTGATGTAGAGGTGCTGGCCGCCGGCGACGCCGGGGACCTGGACGAACTGCGCACCAGCCTCCGCCGCGGCCCGCGCGGCAGCCGCGTGGATAGCCTGATCGAGCACCACCTGCAGGAGTCCGAATCCTCCGATCTGGCCGCGTTCCGTATTGAGGGCGCGTGGTAAGGGCAGGGATAAGGGACAAGGGAAAAGGGACAAGCTCAGACCATTACGCGAGGGCCGCGGCTGCGGTTCATGTTTTTAGGCTGCCCGCCGATGAACCACGTGTTGGCCAGTTTGAGTCACGGAGGCGAGGCAACCGAGATGGCGACCCAGTATGCCACGCAAAACCTTTCGCGTCTTCCCTCCGCGCGCCCCTTGCCGATGGAGATGGAGCCAGGCTTCGAAGGTGAGACGATCGTCGGAGTCAGCGCACCCTGGCGCAAGCTGCTGTTGCAGGCGGAGATGGCCGCGCCGCACGTTCAGTTGGCCTCCATTGAGGGGGAACCAGGTGTAGGCAAGCAGACGCTGGCTCGCTACCTGTTGAGCCGGTCGCCGCTGGCCGGAGAGTCGTTTCGCCGCCGCGATGCGCGGGAGTGGCTGCTGCATGAAGCGGAAGCGTCCACGCTGGCAGGTTTCACTTACCTTGATCGTGTGGATTTGCTTGCGCCGCCAGGCCAGGGTCTGTTGCTGGGCGTGCTGAAGGCGTTGCAGGATCGGCCGGCAGGGCGAGTGCTTCTGGTGGCTTCGTCCCAGGCGCCGCTGCGCCAGATGGCGGGTCAAGGGCTGCTGATGCCCGACCTTGCCTTCCGCCTGACCGCTGTGCGGTTTGCGGTTCCGCCTTTACGCATTCGCAAGGAAGATATTCCGCCGCTTTCGCAGGCGCTGCTGGACCGCATCTGCGCTCGCTACCAGCACCGGCAGGTGGATCTGGGCCCGGGCGCGCTGGCGCGATTGTTGCAGCACTCGTGGCCGGGCAATGTGCGGGAGTTGGCCAGCGTGCTGGAAGCGGCGCTGCTGGAGGCGGTCAACGATTTGATACGGCCCAGCGACCTGTCGCTGCCGCAAATGAGCGAATTCGCGACGCCGGAGCCGCAGCTGGTCACAAGTTACGGTGGAAGCCTGGCGCTCGACGACGTAGTCCGTCGCCACGTACAGCACGTGCTGGACCTGAACCACGGCAACAAGCTGCGAACGGCGATGCAGCTCGGCATCAGCCGATCGACGCTGTACCGCATCCTGGGCAACGAAGCGGTGCTGGCGCGGTAGCGCTGTCACGCAGTTCATAGTTCACAGTTCATAGTTGTCAGTTTTCAGCCACTGGTGTCGGCAAATGCGCCGCTAAATGTATCTGCGGTCACAGTCGGTAGAGAAAACGGTTCCCTGGGTGGTGGTCTAAACTCGACGGGAACGGCATTTTTCGCCCGCGAGGACTTCCCGTGCGCCTGCTTCTCTTCCCTGCTTTCGACCGCAACGGTGTTTGCTGCTGCCTGCTCCCTTTCCGCGCCGGCGCAAAAGCTGACCGCCGGGCCGCCTTCGGCCAATGCGCCGGTGGCCGAGCGGCGCGACGCCATCAATGCGTACTTCCAGCAATACTGGGACGCGCTTCTTGATCGTAATCCGGAGTTTGCCTCGACGATCGGCGACCAGCGCTTCAACGACAAGATCTCGGATTACTCCGTGAAGGCGGTGAATGACTGGCTGGAGCAGGAACAGAACTTCCTGATGAAGGTGGGCGCAATCGACACCAGGGGATTCACCGATTCCGAGAAGATGAGCCACGACATGCTGCTGACCGATCTGGCCGACGACATTGAAGGCTCCGAGTTCAAGGAATGGGAGATGCCGGTGAATCAGATGGGCGGCATCTATTCCACCTATCCGCAACTGGTGGCGCAACTCAGCTTCAAGGAAGTGAAGGATTACGACGACTGGATTGCGCGGTTGCGGCAGATTCCCACCGCCTTCGACCAGGTGACGGAGAACATGGATATCGGGATGGAGGACCACCGCGTTCCTCCCAAGTACCTGCTGGAAAAGGCGCTGGAGCAGGTGAAGGAACTGGCAAACCAGAAGCCGGAGGACTCGCCGCTGGCGCTGCCGTTGAAGAAGTTCCCCTCGTCGATATCGCAGGCCGACCAGGACCGCATCCGGGCGGAGATGCTGGGCGTGATCACAAAGAAAGTTCTGCCGGCTTATCAAAGGTTCGCTCACTTCATGGAGGTGAGCTACGTTCCGGCGGGACGGGCGGAGCCGGGGATCTGGGCGCTGCCGGATGGCGCGAAGTACTACCAGTACCTGATCCGGCACGAGACCACGACGGATAGGACGCCTGACCAGATTCACCGGATCGGCCTGGAAGAGGTCGAGCGCGACGAGTCGGCCATGCTGGTCATCGCCCAAAAACTCGGATTCAAGGACCTGATGAGCTTTCGCGAGAGCCTGAAGACGAGTCCCAAATTGAAGCCGGCCAGCCCGCAGGCGCTGCTGGCGGCCTACCAGGCGCACGTAAACGACATGGAGGCCAAGCTGCCGGATCTGTTCAGCAAGCTGCCCAAGGCAAAGCTGGAAGTGGTGGAGATGCCGGCCTATCTCGAAAAGAACGCGCCGCCGGCGTACTACGATCCCGGCTCGCCAGAGGCGGGACGGCCGGGACATCTCTGGGTGAATCTCTACGACGTACCCAATCGCAGCCTGCTCAACGTGGAAGCGATTGCCTATCACGAAGGGGTGCCGGGTCATCACCTGCAATTCTCCCTGGCGCAGGAGCAGACCGGGGTTCCGGAATTCCGCAAGCACGCCGAGTACACCGCGTTTGTGGAGGGATGGGCGCTCTACGCGGAGCAGTTGGGCAAGGACGCGGGGTTCTACCAGGATCCCTACTCCGACTACGGCCGGCTGGATGCGGACATGTGGCGGGCGATCCGGCTGGTGGTGGACACGGGCGTTCACTCCGAGCACTGGACGCGGCAGCAGATGGTGGATTATTTCCACCAGCATTCGTCGCTGGACGAGCCCACGGTGCAATCGGAGGTAGATCGCTACATTGCATGGCCGGCGCAGGCGCTGGCGTATAAATCAGGGCAAATGGAGATCCTGGCGCTGCGGGAACGGGCGCGGAAGGCGCTGGGCAGCCGGTTTAACATACGCGATTTCCACGACGAAATTGTGGATGCTGGCGCCATGCCTCTTGATATGCTGGACGCACGGATTCAGACTTGGATTGAGAGCAGGCAGTAGAACTGCCGCTTGGGCCCTGCGACGATGAAGATCCCCCGCCTTTATCGTTGCGAACAGATCACGGGTTCCGGTTGAACCCATCTTGCCGTACCTTGTTCCCCGGGATGCTGGATGTGAAATGGTATGAGTTCAAGCCGGCGCTGACGGCTATCGCCGCCGCGGCTCTGATGTGTCTCCATGCGTGCCTGAATGCTGCGTTTCCCCATGCAAACGACCCCATATCCTATACAACCTTCCTGATATGTTCCACATGGGCGGCGGTGGTGTGCGTGCGGCGCGCCAGGACCGGCTCGCAGCGCAAGCGGCGGAGCTGGATGCTGGTTTCGGCGGGATTTCTGCTGTATTCCGTGGCCATCGTATTCTCCGCGTATATCGACCTGGTCGTCCATGGTCCCTCGACGATCGCGTCATGGGACGATTTCTTTTATTTCTTCTCCGGCGTGCCCTTCCTGCTGTCCATTTCATCCCCGGATGACACGCGGCTTTTCTCGCTGTTCTTCTGGCTGGATGTGGCCCAGGCGGCGGCGGTGGGGTGGCTGACCTACCTGGCGGTGTTCGGAATCCTGCCGTTCTCGCGGGCAACGGCGCTGCCGGTCCCGGTGGAGAAGATGGTGTGGCTGTTTGCCATCGAGGCGATCGCGCTGGCGGTGCTGGGCGTGGCGCGATGGGTGGCAAGCCCGTGGAGGTCGCGCGAGCAGTGGTTCTACCGGGTTCTGGCGATTTACCTGGTCGCGACGGCGATCTTCCAGCCCATTTACAACTACCTGGTGGTGAAGTACAACGATGCGGGCGTGTGGGTTGTGCTGACGGATTTGCCCTTCTGCATTTTTGTGGTTGCCGCCGCATTTCCGCGGCCGGAGGACACGGAACAGGAGGAACGGCCGTCGCGCCGGCCCATTATGGTGATGGTGGATCACGGCCGGCCGGTGCTGCTGGGCCTGGCGCTGGCAGGGCTGAGCCTGCTGGTGATCCGGCAGCACTTTGAATTGGCCACCAGCTTCATTGTGGCTTCGTTCCTGGTGTATGGCGTGCGATCCGCGGTTCTGCAGAACCAGTTTGTGCAATCGCAGACAGAACTGGAGAAGGCGCGGGACCGGCTGGAACACCTGGCGCTTCTGGACGGGCTGACCGGAGTAGCCAACCGGCGATGTTTTGACCAGCGACTGGTGACGGAATGGCGGCGGGCGCTGCGGACGCACTTGCCGCTTTCGCTGCTGCTGATCGATATTGACCGCTTCAAGAACCTGAACGACACCTATGGCCACCTGGTGGGAGACGAGTGCCTGATCGAGGTGGCACACGCGCTTTCTGCGGTGCTCAATCGGCCAGCCGATCTGCTGGCGCGCTACGGTGGTGAGGAGTTTGTGGCGTTGCTGCCGGAAACCGACGAGCCCGGCGCGCGCAACGTGGCGTTACGGATGCAGCGGGCGCTGCGGGAGAAAGACCCGCACCCGGCGCTAAAGCGGCCGGTTACGGTGAGCATCGGCGGAACGACGTGGGAATCGACGCCGGATTCAACCGCGGAGCAGATGGTGGAAGCGGCCGACCGAGCGCTGTACCAGGCCAAGGAGAACGGGCGCAACCGGATTGAATACTGCCCGATGAGCCCGCTGCGACGGGGCTGAGGCGGCGGGCGTGGCGCAAGGCGCGTATTCTGAAGGCAGCAGCGATCATCCTGATCCAAACAAGGAACAACATGGCCGAAATAGCCGTTGAGGCGACCCAGACGCCCGCGCAACTGCCCAATGTGGCCGTTGCGTTGCTGGGCGCGGGAAAGATGGGCGGCATACTGCTGCAGGCGTTCCTGAAGCAGAACCTTTTTGCCGCGGGACAGATACACGCCACGGTAGCGCACGCGGAGCGGGCGCTGGCCCTGAGCACGCAGTGGGGCGTGGACGTGAGCACCGACAACCGGGCAGCCGTCGCGCAGGCGGACCTGATTCTGTTGGGAGTGAAGCCGTTCCAGGTGCCGGACCTGATGGAGGAGATCCGGCCCGCGCTGACTCCGGCCAAGACGCTGGTGTCGTTTGCGGCCAGCGTAAAGACGCGGGCGATTGAAGAGGCGGCGGGGATGGAGATTGCGGTGATCCGCGCCATGCCCAACACGCCTTCAGCGCTGGGCGCGGGCGCGGCGGGGCTGTGCCGGGGGCGCTTTGTCAAGGCGGAGCAGATGGAACTGGCGGTGCGAATCTTTGAGACGGTGGGGCGTGCGGTGGTTGTCGACGAGAAGCACATGGACGCGGTGACGGGATTATCGGCGTCGGGGCCTGCATATATTTACATCGTTATTGAGGCGCTGGCGGAGGCGGGCGTAAAGGTGGGCCTGCCGCGCGACACGGCTACGCAACTGGCGGCGCAAACGGTGTATGGAGCGGGGAAGATGGTGCTGGAGACGGGCTATCATCCGGCGCTGCTGAAAGACGCCGTGACCACCCCGGCGGGATGCACGGTGGATGGAATCCTGGAGCTCGAAGAGGGCGGGCTGCGCGTGACGCTGATTAAAGCTGTGATGCGGGCAACGGAGCGGGCCAAGCAGTTAGCGGCGGGATAGGAGGCAGGCATGAACATGAAGGAGGGAGCACGGCGGATGCAGCGCTCAGGGCGCGCGATGGTGATCATTGCGCTGAGCGCCTTTGCCCTGTGCGCCATCGCCGCCGGCGTGTACGCGTTTCTGCCTTCGTATCTGCACGTGACAGAGGTGATCGGCATCGTGCTGCCGATCCTGCTCACCGTTGTTTGGATCTGCGCCACGGCCACCGGGCTGGGGACGATCCTGTGGGTGGCCGGCTGGGTCCTGGACGGATTCCACAACGAATAAAGACGCCCCGACTGATGCCCACCGACCATCACCCTCCGCAGCGCCCCGCATGGCTGCCCTCTTATATTCCCGAACTGCAGGGCCTGCGCGGACTGGCGGTGCTGGCGGTGGTTTTTTACCACTCGCGGCCGCGGCTGGAAGGGACGCCTTTCTACGGCGCGGCCGAGTGGGGATGGGCCGGCGTCAACCTGTTCTTCGTGCTTTCAGGATTTCTGATCACGTCCATCCTGCTGGAATCGCGGGGGAAACCACATTATTTCCGCAACTTTTATGGGCGGCGCGCGCTGCGCATCTGGCCGGTCTACGTGCTCACGCTGGCCATTTGTTACCTAAAGGCGGACTGGTTCGTAGGCGAGCCGTCAAGCGTGGCCGTCCGCACCGCGCCCTGGTGGGCGTACATCTTTTTCGTGCAGAATCTTTTCCATCTCAACCTGCCGCCGGGCATCGGGCCCACCTGGTCGCTCGCCATCGAAGAGCAATACTACTTTCTCTGGGCGCCGCTGGTGCGGTTCCTGCGCAGACCCTGGATGATGGCCGGCGTACTGTGCACCGCGCTGGTGGTTTCGCCCATATTCCGCATGGCTCACTTTGCCTGGATCACGCCGACGGACACGGTGACGCACCTTGACGGGATCGCCATGGGCAGCTTGATTGCGCTGGGGCTGCACACTCTTTCCCTGAGCCGGCGCGCGTGGCTGCTGCTGGGCGGATGCGGCGTTGTGGCGGGGTTCTCGCTGGCCGCAACCGTCACTGCGGGCACATCGTTTCTGGATTCGGCCCTGAGTTGTGGCTTTGGCGGGGCAGTGCTGGCATCGATTGCGTCAACCGGCGCGCGAAACCCGCTGAACGCTGCACTGCGGCGCGGGCCGCTGGCGTACTACGGCAAGATCAGCTACGGCCTCTACATGATCCACGTCATGGTGTTCATTTACTACGGCTGGTTTGACCTGCGCATGGACAAATACGGGATGGCTGGGAACCTGGCGGTTGTCGGCGTGCGGCTGGCAGCGTCCACGCTGGCGGCAACGGTGCTGTGGTTCGGGTTTGAATCGCGGATACTGAAGCTGAAGCGTTATTTCGGATGACAGCCGGTCGAGGAACGCCTAACTATAGAAGTGCTGGGCTGAGCCAATCCAATTCCCCGGGGGTCTCATCGAGAATGGGCATTTCTCGCATCGCGGTGCGTGCGGCGCTGGCAGGATTGTTGACCGCCGTATGCGCTGCCGCATTCGGCCAGGCCGCGACCGGAGCCAACCCCAGCGTCGCCGCGCAGAATACGCCGCAGCCACTGGTTCGCGCCGAGGCGTATACCGTGCTGGTCGACGTGGTGGCGACGAAGAAAGGCCAGGCGGTTCTGGGGCTCGACCGCAAGCAGTTCCACATCCTTGAGGATGGCCACGAGCAATCGATCGGCTTTTTCGAGGAGCACAAACCGGTAACGCGAGAGCAGGTTGTCCAGCGCCGCGCGCTGCCGCCGAACACGTACAACAATCTTCCCTCGGAGCCGCCGGGAAGCGCAGTGAATGTGCTGCTGCTGGATGCGCTGAACACGCCGATGGGCAACCAGGTGCAGGTGCGCAAGCAGATGCTCCAATACCTGGAGACTATCCAGCCGGGAACGATGATGGCGATTTTCACGCTGTCGTCGCGACTGAGGATGGTGCAGGGTTTCACCAGCAAAGCAGGAGATTTGACGGCCGCATTGAAGAGCGCCGGCGCCAACCCAAAACAATCTACCGCGCTCGACTCGGAAAACGGCTCCGCATTCGACTCCGCGATCGGAAATCTGGGGATGATGTCCGGTGCGGCAGGAGCCGTAGCCAGCATGCAGACGTTTCAGTCGGCGAACGACTCGTTCCAAACCGACCAGCGTGCGACGCTGACGCTGGAAGCCCTTGAGGCTCTGGCCCGCTACCTCAGCGCTGTACCCGGGCGCAAGAACCTGATCTGGTTTTCCGGGTCGTTTCCCATCAGCTTGTCGCCGGAGACGATCGCAAACCCCGCGGCGGGGTCTCGCGACTACTCGCAACGGATCAGAAGCGCGGCGGAGATGCTGGCAGCGGCGAGAGTCGCGGTTTATCCCATCCAGGCCCAAGGTCTGGCGACCCTGACGGCATTTGACTTCAGTTTGAACGATAGACTGGCGCCGCCGCCCAAGGAGCCCGGCGCAGGTCCGCGTTTTGTGATGGAAGACCTGGCGCAACAAACCGGCGGTATGGCGTTCTACAACACCAGCGGCTTTGCGCAGGCCGTGGCCAATGCCGTTGAAAACGGGTCCAGCTATTACACCATCGGCTATGTGCCCGCGGACAAAAACTTTCATGGGCAATTCCGCAAGCTGAAGCTGCGCGTGGACGATTGCGACTGCCAGCTTGAATATCGCAGCGGGTATTACGCCGATCCGCCGGACAAGCTATCAAGCACCGGGATAAATCCGGCCGGCCTGATGGCCGCCACGACACTGAATGGCGCGCCGCCCTCCACGCAGATTCTGTTCGAGGCGCGGGTGCTGCCGGAGACCGATCCGCTGATGAAGGACGTGCATCTGCCGGCGCAGCCAATCGGCGCCATGGCGGAGAAACTGAAGAAGCCCTACACGCGCTATATTACGGACCTGGTGGTGGATCCGCACACCCTGGTCTTCAGCGCGGGCAGCAACGGGGAGCGCGATGGCGCGATCGAATTCACCCTGGTGGGATATGACGCCGGGGGCCAGCGCGTGAACTACGTGGACCGGACCACGCATATCTCGTTAACAGCGAGCCAATACGCGCAAATCATGGGATCGGGGCTTCCGGTGCGGCTGGCGATGGAAATGCCCACGGGCCAGGATTTCCTGGTGATCGCCGTGCACGATCTGAATAGCGCGCGCGTAGGGTCAATTCAAATTCCACTGTTAGTAACTGGAAAATAGCGGTAGGCAAAGGAGCGGGTTGTGCGCGGACCTTCCATGCTGCATTCATGCGCACAATTCTCCAAACAAATTCCCCCGATTTTCACAAAAAGAGTCACCAGGCGGCAATTTCCGGCGTAACGATGAAGTGAGTCTGCGACGCGCGGCAAAGCCACCCGCGAAGCCGGTGTGACATCAATCACGCAAGAATGCCCGGCGTCACTGATAGCCTGAAACTCGCCGCAGAACTCCCCTTGCGAGGTGCACTCATGAGCCAAGCTACTGCGATCGACGCGACCACGACTCACGGTGAGGGTCCGTTGACTCACGAGGAACTGGAGCGGATGAACGCCTATTGGCGCGCCGCCAACTATCTCTCCGTCGGACAGATTTACCTGAAAGATAACCCGCTGCTGGAGCGGCCCTTGACGCTGGACGACGTGAAGCCGCGCCTGCTGGGCCACTGGGGAACGACGCCGGGGCTGAACTTTCTTTACCTGCACTGGAACCGCCTGATCCGCCAGCGCGACCTGAACATGATTTACGTAATCGGGCCGGGACATGGCGGACCGGGCCTGGTGGCCAACACGTACCTGGAAGGCTCCTACACGGAGATCTATCCCCACATTGAGCAGAACAGCGACGGGATCAAGCGGCTGTTCCGGCAGTTCAGTTGGCCTTACGGGATACCCAGTCACGTGGCGCCGGAAACGCCGGGGTCGATCCACGAAGGTGGGGAGCTCGGCTACTCGCTGGTGCACGCCTTTGGCGCGGCGTTCGACAATCCCGACCTGATTGTGGCGTGCGTGGTGGGCGACGGCGAGGCGGAGACCGGGCCGCTGGCCACGAGCTGGCATTCCAACAAGTTCCTGAATCCCGCAACCGACGGCGCAGTGCTGCCCATCCTTCACTTGAACGGCTACAAGATCGCCAATCCGACGATTCTGGCGCGCATTCCGCACGCGGAGCTGGAAGAGCTGATGCGCGGCTATGGCTACGAGCCTTTCACGCTGGAAGGCGACGACCCGCTGACCATGCATCAGAAGGCCGCAGCCATGTTCGACACCATCTTCGACCGCATCGCGGAGATTCAAAAGTCTGCGCGCGTGGATGGAAACAAGGAGATGCCGCGCTGGCCCATGCTGATTCTGCGCACGCCCAAGGGTTGGACCGGCCCGAAGTTTGTAGACGGCAAGCCGGTGGAGAATACGTGGCGCGCGCACCAGGTGCCGTTTGCCGAGTTGCGCGAGAAGCCGGACCACATTCGCCTGCTGGAAGAGTGGATGCGCAGCTACAAGCCTGAGGAACTGTTCGACCCGCATGGCAGTTTCCGCGACGAGCTGGCCGAGCTGGCGCCCAAGGGACGCCGGCGGATGGGCATGAACCCGCACGCCAATGGCGGCCTGCTGCTGAAGCCGCTGCGCGTGCCCAATTTCCGCGACTACGCGGTCGAGGTGGAAAAGCCGGGCCAGATCGACCGGGAATCGACGCGCCTCCTGGGCAGCCTGCTGCACGGCGTGATGGAAGCCAACCGCGAGAACCGCAACTTCCGCGTGGTGGGCCCGGACGAAACTGCGTCCAACCGCATCGGCGAAGTGATCGTCGGCACGGGAAAGACGTGGGAACTCGCCACGCTTCCGGTGGACGAGGATCTTTCGCAGACCGGCCGCGTGATGGAGATCCTGAGCGAGCACATGTGCCAGGGCTGGCTGGAAGGCTATCTGCTCACCGGCCGGCACGGATTCTTCTCCTGCTACGAGGCCTTCATTCACATCGTGGATTCGATGGTGAACCAGCACGCAAAATGGCTGAAGGTGACGCGGGAGATTCCGTGGCGCAAGCCCATCGCATCGCTCAATTACCTGCTCAGCTCGCTGGTGTGGCGGCAGGATCACAACGGATTCAGCCACCAGGATCCGGGATTCATCGATCATCTGCTGAACAAGAAGGCCGACGTGGTGCGGATTTATCTGCCGCCGGACGCGAATACGCTTCTCTCGGTTGCCGACCATTGCCTTTGCAGCCACCACTACATCAACCTGATTGTGGCCGGAAAGCAACCAGCTCCGCAGTGGCTGCCGATGGACGAAGCAATTGCGCATTGCACCAAAGGCGTGGGCGTATGGAAGTGGGCCTCAAACGATGTGGACGGCGAGCCGGACGTGGTGATGGCTTGCTGCGGCGACGTGCCCACCATGGAGGCTTTGGCCGCGGTCACGCTGCTGCGCGAGCGCGTTCCCGACATTCGCGTGCGCGTGGTCAATGTGGTGGACCTGATGACGCTGCAACCGCAGTCGGAGCACCCGCATGGGCTGCCCGACGAAGAATTCGACGAGATCTTTACCAAGGACAAGCCGGTCATCTTTGCATTCCATGGATATCCATGGGTCATTCACCGCCTTACCTACCGCCGGCGCAACCACGACAATATCCACGTGCGCGGCTACAAAGAGGAAGGCACCACCACGCCGTTCGACATGTGCGTGCTCAACAATATTGACCGGTTCCAATTAACCGTGGATGCCATTACGCGAGTTCCGCGGCTGGCCGCGCAGGCCGAAGCGGCGCGGCAGTGGTATTCGGAACAGATCCAGCGGCACAAACTTTACGTGGCCGAGCATGGCGACGACTTGCCCGACGTGAAGGACTGGCGCTGGACTGAAGCGCGGTAGAAAGCTTCGTCGATTGGATGTGGTTTTGTTTTTTTTGACTCTACTGGAGTTCGAGGCCAATTTTGATGTCATCTCTGCCTGTTCTGGTTTTGAATAGCGGCTCTTCATCCATCAAATTCGCGATTTACGAGGCTGGCGGCGACCGGCGCGACCGCCTCTTTGAAGGCGCGGTGGATGGCATCGGCACCGATCTGGGCAAGTTCTGGATCAAGGACGCAAAGGGCAACAAGCTGACGGATCAGACGCCGGCGCTGCCCACGCGCGCAGTCGCGTTCCGGCTGGTGGCCGAGGCGCTCCGCCGCGACGATTTTCCCAAACCAGCCGCCATCGGCCATCGCATGGTATGCGGCGGGCCCACGGTGCTCGAAAACCAGCGCATCACGCCGGAGCTGATCGACGAAATGGAACGCTACACGGCGTTTGCGCCGCTGCACACGCCCATCGCCGTCTATATCATGCGGCAGTCGCTGGAGCTGTTTCCCGGCGTGCCCAACTTCGTCTGCCTCGACTCGTACTTCCACCGCACCATGCCGCAAGTGGTGCAGCAAATGCCCATCCCGGCGGAATACTCAGCCATGGGCGTGCGCCGTTTCGGCGCGCACGGCATCTCCTACGAGTCCATCGTTTACCAGCTGGGGTCGAACGTGCCGGAGAAGCTGGTGGTGGCGCACTTGGGCAACGGCGCGTCCATCACGGCGATCCGCAACGGGCGCTGCCTGGACACGTCCATGGGACTCACACCCACTGGCGGCATTATCAGCGGCACCCGCACGGGCGACATCGATCCCGGTGTGCTTCTGTTCATCCTGCGCAAGATTGCCGAAACCACGACCAACGCGGCCGACGCTGCCGACAAGCTGGAGACCGTTGCCAGCAAAAAGGCCGGCCTGCTGGGCGTGAGCGAACTCTCGAACGACATGCGCGATCTGCGCGAAGCCATCCAGGCGGGGAATGCGAAGGCGCGGCTGGCGGTGGACAAGTTCGTGTGGACCATCCAGAAATGGGTAGGCAGTTACTTCGCGGAGCTGAATGGGCTGGACATGCTGGTATTCACCGGCGGGATTGGCGAGAACGATATTGCCACGCGCGCAGAAGTTTGCGCGGGGCTGAGCGCGCTGGGAATTCGCCTGGATGCCGATCGCAACAACGTGCGCGGAGAAGCGACCATCTCCGCGGATGACTCGCGCGTCGTGGTGCGCGTGATCCCGCCGGCGGAAGACCTGATCATCGTGAATCACGTGCTGCGGCTGCTGGCTGCTTAGTCCATTCCGAGATCGTGTAGCGCGGCTCGAGCGGCGTTCGATCCGCACATCCCATGCACGCCGCCGCCCGGCGGAGTCGACGCGGAGCATAGGTACAAGCCAGGCGTTCCCGTGCGATAGGCCCGCAGGCTCGGCCGGAAGAGCACCTGCCGCAGATTGAAGGCGCCGCCATTGATGTCGCCGCCACTCAGGTTCGCGTCCATCGATTCCAAATCCGCGGGCGACCACGCGCGGCGCGCCAGCACGCAGTCGCGGAAACCAGGAGCGAAGCGCTCGATCTGCGCCTCGATGGCCTGGGTGCGATCCTCATTGGCGCCGTGGGGAACGTGGCAATACGCCCACGCGGTGTGCTTGCCGGCAGGCGCGCGCGACGGATCGAACAGCGAAGGCTGCGTGACCAGCAGGAACGGCCGCGCAGCCTGCCTGCCCATCGAAACTGCATGTTCCCCTTCCGCGATCTCGCCAAATGTCCCGCCGACGTGCACCGTCATGGCGCGGCGGCATGCGGCGGCCTTCCACGGGATGGGCGCGGAAAGCGCGTAGTCGATTTTGAATGCGCCAGGACCAAAACGAAATCGCTCCAGCGTTCGGCGATACGCCGGCGACAGGCGCGAGCCGGCAATGGCAAGCAGTTGCCGTGCGGTCACGTCGCACAGCGTAATTGCTGTGTTGGTGTCGAGCTCGTCCAGCGAGCGAATGCGTCGCGACGTGTGCACCACGCCGCCGAATTGTTCCAGGCGGCGGATGAGCGCATTGGAAATGGATTGTGCGCCGCCTCTGGCCACAGGCCAGCCGACAGCAACCGCGGTGATTGCGAAGATGAGTCCGACGGCCGCGCTCATCGGCTGGTCGAATGACAACAGCGAGTGCCCTGCCAGCCCGGCAAACAGCGCTTTGGCACGCTCGGTGCGGAATCGGCCGGCCAGCGTGGCGGCGGGTTGAATCGCGTGCAGGCCGAAGCGCGCCATCAGGATCGGATGCGCTGGAACATGCAACGGCGGCTGCAACGCGTCCGCGGCGAAGTCCCACCAGCGCTCGGCTGCCGGCCGCATCAGTTCGTTCCATGCGGGCCCATCTTCGTCCAGTTCGCGCGCCTGGTCTTTCGGCGTGCGCTCCAGCGAGATCGCAGTTCCATCGTCGAGCGGATGTGCCGCGCAAGCATCGCCATGGATCCATTCCAGCCCCAACTCCGCCAGCGGCAAGCTGCGGAAGAACGGCGAGCCCGCGCCCATGGGATACACCGAGGAGCCAAAATCGTGGTGAAATCCCGGCAGCGTTAACTCCATGGTGCGCGCCGCGCCGCCGCGCTGCGCCTCGGCCTCGAACACCTCAACCGCAAGTCCCGCCTGCGCCAGCGTGATGGCTGCAGCCAGGCCATTCGGTCCCGCGCCAATCACGTTTGCGCGCCGGATTCGGCCGCCGATGCTCGCCATCAATCGTGCTCCGGGAGCTCATCGGCCGGCGCGGCCACCTCGAATCGGCCGTCCGCATCGCGCTCGATCACCGGCGCGTACAGGCCCAGGAATGTGCGCTTCCACCAGTCGCCGGTTTGCCGCTTCTCCGCCATGCTCGTAAACCAATACTGCCACAGGACGGCGCGAACCTGCTTGGGCGCCTTGTCGCCAAACGGATCGCTGCGGAAGAGGCCGATGACGTCGCGGTCGTTCTCAAGCAATCGCTCCTCGGTGATCGGCACCATGTTGTTTTGCTGCCAGTCGCCCAGCGAAGCGAACCAGAGGTTCCAGTCGAAACGCGGCTGATAAGGCGCATAAATCCCCGGCGCCTCGTTCAAGACCTGCGGCTTATGCGTGAACAGGTACGGCGTCCAGTTTTGGCCATCGTTGGAGCCTTGGAACTCGATCTCGTTGCGGCCGCGCGTCATCACCGCAAAAAGGCCGTACTGGTTGGAGATGCGAAACGGATCAAGAACCGCAGCGGGCGCCAGCGGCAAAAAGCGCGACCCGGAAATGTCCGCAAGCTCAGCGGTGGTGTTGTAACCGATCCATGTCAGCAGCAGCGCCGAGACAATGACTCCAGCAATGTGAAACGCACGACGAAACGCGCCTGCAGCGGACAGCTGACTCGTCCTGCGCGATCAGCATCCAGCCCTGGCCGGAACCGCGCCGGAAACACTCGCCGAAGATAGACGTCATCCAACAGAAGAAAACCTAGCGCCAGCACGATGTAGTTGAGGAAGGCGTAATTGCCGGTGAGGATGACGACGATTTCCCACGGGGTGACGATGAGGAAGCAGATGAGGCGCACGCGCCGCGGAAAGAACAGCATCCATACCAGCACCAGTTCCATCCCCAGCGTGAGCACCACCGTGGCGGCCTGAAACCAGTGTGGCAAATGTTGCACGTACCAGCCGATCCATGTAGGCAGCGGGCCGTTCTGGTAATACTCGTCCATTGCGGTCAGGTGGCGCCATTCGGGATCGCCGCTGAGCAATTTCACCAGGCCCGACTCGAAATAAATGCGGAACCACTCCCAGCGCAGCAGCCACAGGCTCGCGCGCGACGGCGGATGCAGCCGCCGCAAATCCCGGCCACAATCCCGCGCGGCGCAAAAAACAGCGCGATGAATCCCGCCTCCAGCAGCATGCCGTCCGATTGATAGCCGGAGAAATCCTGCGCCGCGGTGACGAACGAGAGGAAGCAGACGAAGCAGAGGAAGAAGCTGAGCCGCGGCCAGACATTCAGGAATGCGATCAGCGATGCGACGATGCCGATCCAGGTCACCGTCATCATCGCGGACGAGCTGGAGGAAACCCAGAACAGCGTGGGCACGTGCCACAGCCGGGTTGAGCCGAAATACTGCGCGGCAGCGCTGAGGTAGTTGCCCGCCGGCAGAATGCCCTGCGGCCCGATCAATCCCTTGATTTGGAAAAGCAGCGCGTAGAAAGCCGAAAGATAAATCAGCGCCAGCGCGCGCAGAAAAATCCATCGCGCAAGGATCGAATTGCGCGCGCCAAGCTGCGGGTCGAACCACATGCGAAGGATCTGAAGTGTCTGCTTCATGGTTGTGCGAAGTAGCCGTCAACTTTGCGGCATCGCTCGGCCTCCCTGGGGTCGCGGTTTGTCGCGCCGACTACGGGCCGCCCTGCGGGAGGACTGCTACTCGGCCCGCACCAGCTCGCTCACCAGTTCTTCGCGGCGCCGGTTCGCCATCGCATCCACGTTGCTCAGCACGCGCAACCAGGCAATCACGGCGCCGGCGGCCATGACGATAAAGATGGGAATGGCCAGCCAAAGTTTCCCGAAAAACGCGCACAGCGCCATCACTCCGAATCCGATGCCGAGGATACCCGCCTGGACGAGCAGGCTCAGCATGGCGTTGGCCTGGGAGCCGCGCTGCCGCCCGATGCGGCCAAGGTTGATGCGGTAAGGCATGAGGAGGAGAACAGGTCGCCGGCGGCCAGGTGGGCCGGCATCGCGAACAGCAGCCAGCAAAGTATTGCGGCCAGCGCAACCGGTTTGGGCAGGCCGATGCGCCACGCGGAGATTGCGCAGATGATCACTGCCTCCACGGCGAACAGGCCGGCGTGAAAGAGATTCTTGGCCAGGATCACGGTGCGAATCGGGGTGGGCGAAAGGAACAATATTTGAATTCCCGCGCCCTCGCCGCCAAGGTTGTTGTAAAGCAGTTGCGTGAATCCCACCAGCCCATAAGCAAGAAACAAAAGCAGCGCGAAGGGAAACTGGGTGCTGGAGTGATGGTTGCGGAACATGCTGGCGAACACCACGACCATCAGCAGCGGAGCGCCCAGCGAATACAGGAAGGGCATGGCGCGCATCAGGGTGCGCAATTCCTTTTCCATGACCGCGGCCAACGGACCCGAGCCGTCGATCAACCATTCTCCCCTTCGCCGCTGCGCTTCCTTGCGCGCCGGCGCTTCGCCCAGGCTCTCGCCGCGATATTCCGATCGCAGCCGTGCTGCCAGCACCCCTCCCGTGCCCAGCACGAAAATTCCGAGCACCGCCAGCGACGCCAGCGACTGCGCCGGTTTGTCCGCCTGCGCTTCTTCCAGCATCTCCCCCGCCAGTCCCGGCGGCAGCCAGCGCTGCACCTCGACCACCCTGTTTATCCACGGACCCAGCGTGACCGCCCTGTGCTCGCTCACGGCCTTGGCAGCGGCGCTGTTCGGGTTTTGATACTTGACCATCCCCAGCGCGGGGTTGAATAGCTGCATCGATAGCAGCCCCGCGAAAAAGACCGCGGTCAGAATCTCCCGCGTGCGCCGCTGCGCCAGCCAGCGGTCGATCCAGGCAAAGATGGCGCGCACCAGAAACACGTTGAACATCGCAAAGAAAATCAAGGCCAGCGCCATCCAGCCGAACAGGTCCGGCCGCACCACGCTGACTCCGATCAGCAGGCCCGTACAGCAGAATGAGCCCATGATGGTGGAGGCATCCACCAGGCCGAAGATCAAATGCAGCAGGTAATACCCGCCAAAACTCACCGGAAAGCGCAGCAGCCCGCCCGGATCGAACTGCTGTTGAAACGACACCATTGAGATGGGCACAATCTGCCACAAGAAGCACACGATCCAGAAAAGGACGGGCACAAACTTCCAGTTGCCGCTCGAGGTGATCTGGTAGGCGGCCGCGCCCAGGCCGAAGGCCATGCCAAATCCCATGACCACGTAAAGCAGCGTCATGCCCACCCGCGCGCCCAACTCCATTGCGCCCTTGCGGCTGTGCACGCCGTTGCGGAACATGTTCCAGCGCATCCGCGCCAGTGCTGCATACTGCTTGCGAGCCAGCGTGCTGAACATCCCCGTTCCCACGGGCGCCGGCACACTCTCCGCTACGCCAGCCATGACAGCTCCTGCGCCGGCTCCGGTGCCGCCCGCGCCCACAATCGAGAGAAACATCTCTTCGAGCGTCAGCCTTTGCCCACCCTCCGCACCCGGCAGCGTGCTGGCCACGCCGGCCCTCAACTCCTCCATGCGAGCCGTTGGCCACCAGCCGCCCCTTGCTGATGATGGCCACATGCGAGCACAGCCGCTCCACAATCTCCAGCACGTGCGTGGTCAGGAAGATGGTTGCGCCGCGCTGGATCATTCCCTGCAGCATCGCCTTCAGGCATTCCCGCCGCAATGGCATCCACGCCCTCGAAAGGCTCGTCGAGAAACAGCACCTTGGGCCCGTGAATCACCGCCGCCGCCAAGGCCAGCTTCTTCTGCATCCCGTGGGAGAAATCCGTCACCAGCTTGCGGCTTTCGTTGGCCAGTTGCATAAACTCCAACAGCTCGTCGGTGCGCCGGTTGGTGGTCTCCCGGTCCAGCCCGTACATCCGCCCCACAAAGCGCAGGTACTCGGGCGCGGTCAGCCGGCCCAGCAGCGCCATCCCTTCCGGCACCACGCCAATCTGCCGCTTCACCTCCAGCGACGTTGCCATAAACGGTTGCCCCAGGATCTGCACCGAGCCCGAACTCGGCTCCAGCAGCCCGGTCAGCATCTTGATGGTGGTGGATTTGCCGGCGCCGTTCGGCCCCAGGAATCCAAAGAACTGCCCCGGCGCCACGCTGAAGGTCACATTGTCGACGGCGGTCAACTCGCCGAAGCGCCGGGTAAGATTATGCGTCTCGATTGCCGGGGAGGTCATGTGCCGTCAGCATACCAGCCATCTCGCGCAACGGAAAGGGAAAGGCCCGTCGGTGGCATGGAATGCGTGCCTATCTCGGCACCAAGGCGTTCCCGGAGGGCTGGGCGGCCGCGCCTGTCGCGCCCTGTTGCTCTACCAGCCGCAGCGCCTGCCGCACAGTTTCATCCTCAGGAAACTCGCGGTTATACGCCGCCAGCGCATCGTGCGCCTTCCATGCCTCGCCCAGCTTCGCGCACTCCTGCGCCCACCGGGTCAGCAATGCGCTGTTCCACGGATACGCCCGCGCGCCGCGCTGCAGCACATTCTCCGCGCCCCGCACGTCGCCCGCTCCATCCAGGGCCGCGGCCAGGTTGAGGAACGTAGTCGGCTGCTCCGATCCAGCCTTCATCGCCCGCTCAAAGTCGTCCGCGGCGCGCGCATAGTCCTTTTTTGTCGCCAGCTCCACCACCCCCAGCGCGTTCCGCACGCCGGGATCGTTAATCCCTTCTCGCTCTAACTCACCCAGCTTGCGTTCCCACAGCGGCCACAATGAGGCGTTCTTCCGCGCAGCCGTCCAGTATGCTTCCAGCTGGGTTGGGCCTGGCAATTGCGAGCCGTCTGCCGGCCGGTTCAGCCACACCAGCCCGGGCAAATCGGGCCGCGGCTGCGCAAATGCCGTCTCCGGCAGCGGCTGACCCGCATAGCGCACAATCCGGTGCTTGGTATCGTTGGAGTGCGCTATGCCCGCCACCGGCCGCCTCTCCATGTGGCAGGCCACACAGTAATCGCCGGCAGCCAGGCGCTCCGGCGCATCCGGCTTCAGCGCGCAGCTCGTCTCCGTGTGGCACTTCAGGCACGCCGCGCGATACGCTGCCTTCTCTTCGCCCGGCGCCGGCCCGTGATGCTCGCTGTGACAGCTCCCGCACTCGAGCTTCCCGTGGCTTGCGGTGTAGCAGCGGCTCAGCTCCATGGTCGAGTTCTTCCACCACAGCGCCATCTCCAGGCTGCCGCGCACCGGCGCCTTCGTCTCCAGCTCGTTGGCCTCCGCACGCTGCTCCGGCTTGATGGGCACCCTCAGGATCGCCATGGTCGACGCCAGCTCCGTTCCCGGACGAAAATCCGTGTCACCCTTGCCCGGCAGGTTCACCACCGCATCGCCCGCCTGGTGGCACAGCCGGCAAATGTCGTCGGCCAGGCGTGGCGAAAGCCGTGCCGGATTCACAATCGTCGTGTCCACTTCGTTCGCCCGCAGCACGCGTCCAGGATGCTCCCGCATCTCCTTCACGTGCAGCTCGCCCGGCCCGTGGCACGCCTCGCAGCCGATGCCAATCTCCCCAAACCGGAACGGCGGATCCTTGAACTCCCCATCGCGCCCGCGCACTGGGTCGGGCTGCCCGTTGTGGCACACCAGGCATCCCGTCGTCATCACCCGCGTAAAACCCGGATCGTCCGCCGGATAGCCGGGCGACAACTCCCACGTCTTCGATAGAGCGTAAAACGACAGTGGCGCCTGAAACATCCATCCGCCCACGCGATAGAGATAGCTGTATCCGGTGTGCTCGCCGCCCGAAACATAATCCAGTTTGTGGGCCTGCGAGTAGAGCCGGTGACCGTGCTTGTCCAGCTCCGTTACGCTTTGGTAGAGCTCGCCGCCCTGTTGATACACCGTGTAGGTGCGATGGTTCTTCGGGTTCGACACGGTGAACGGATGCGGCACGCGGGCCAGCTCTGGCGGCCGGTTCGCGCGCGCCATCGATTGCCCATGCGGATTCTTCCAGTACGTTTGCCCGATCGCCTCATGGCATCCCGCCGCCACGCACGAAGCCGAGCCGGTGTAAGCAACGGCAGGGTCGGTATTGCGAAAGATGCTCGCGGAGTTCTGCGCCGGCGTCGTTCCCCGGAGCGCACCCAGTATCACGGCAAAGACAATCAGGCCCTTCACCCGCATAGGTCTTATCCCAAATCCCGCTTCGCGCTCCAGGCAGTGATGCCGGATACGCCCGCCTGCTGCTGCCTTTCGTCCGGCTCCGCTTTCCTTCGGATTTTTCGTAAGCGGCGTCTCCGCCGTTTCAGCCCCCCTTGGAGCCCCCAAAAGGAGGGGCATTATTTAACATACCGACCGGTTCGTATGTCTCAACAAACACCCCGTGGCGCCTGGCCGAGTTGCGACGATCCGCAAATTTATCAATGACTTAACTGCGGGATCTTCTCCGCATTGGTAGTTTCTCGTTACATACAAACTGGTTGGTATGTTATGTCTGTTAACCTATTCAATTCATTGTTGATAGATGCCATTGCATTTTTCGATGAGCCCTCAAAAAGATTGTAGGTTTTCAAGACATCGAAATCCGGTTTCCGCTACATCCAATCGAGCAGGAGTTCTACACATGAGCCGTTTCTTGAAGACCCTTGCAGTGGGCGCTTTGGCGCTCTCCTTTGCCTCCGGTCCGGCAATCGTTGCCCAGGACCACCATGACGACCAACACCGACAGGCCCATCACGACAAGTACGTCCGCCACCAGGAGTGGAAGAAAGGAAGCCGCATCCGCAAAGAAGATTGGGATCGCGGCGTCCGCGTCGATGACTGGCAGGCCCGCCACCTCCGCCGGCCCCCACACGGCTACGAGTGGCGCGATATCGACGGCCAGTATGTCCTGGCCAATCCCAGCGGCGTCATCTTCCAGATCACCATCGGCTGATCGCCAACCCAGCCCTCGAAATGAGCATGGGCGAAGCCGAAGCTTCGCCCATGCTCGCACTCAACAATAAACTGCCAACTGTGAACTACGAACTGTGAACTTACATCACCGCTGCGCCAGGGTCGATAAATAGTACGCAAACAGCACCAGGATTCCGGTCAGCATGATCACCGCTGCTCGGCGCCGTGCGATAAATGACTCCCGCGGGCTGCCGATCCGCGGCACCATCGGCACCGCCATCAAGAGGCCTGAAGAGCATCCGCCCAGGTGGGCAAAGTTGTCCACGGCGATCCCCGATCCGAAATGGGCCGTGCCTACATTGATGGAGAGGCCAAGGACCAAGTTGATCACGGCAAAGTAAATCACCGATCGGCGCAGCTTCTTCAACTCCGCGGGAGGGACGGGCAATTGCGTGGTCTTCAGCAGCACGATCAGTGCGCCGGCAATGCCGAACACCGCGCCCGATGCGCCAACGCCCACGGGGAAAACGATGGCCCCGCCTTCATGAATAGGGTGCAGGAAGTTCCAGAAGGTGGACAGCAGGTTCCCGGCGGCCCCGGTAAGCAAGTAAGTCGCCATGCACGCCAAAGGTCCCCATCAGCGGCTCGGCCAGCAAGGACAGGTTCCACAGGCACCACATGTTGAGAGCCAGGTGCAGGATGCCGCCGTGGACAAACATCGCGGTGACAATCCGCCACCACTCCCCGTTAAGGAGCACGGCGCCGGCGTTGTTTGCTCCCCACCGGTACAGGTCTCCAGTATTGGGCGTGACCGGATTCACCTTGGCCAGAACCATCAGCAGGTAAACCGCGCAATTGATCCCCACCAGCGCGTAGGTGCCCGGAGCCATCGCCCAGCGGCGCCGTGGCCGCGGCGGCCGAGGCGGCTGCGGGGTCTGCGGCCCGTAGCCGTATTGCGGCGGCGGCGGAATGTACCGGTCGGGCGGCAAAATCTCAGGAACCTGCTCACCAGGAACGGGCCCGCGCTCGTAGTTGGGAGGGAAGCTTCCCATTCCTTCACTCTAACCGATTCTAAAGTCTGCGCCTTCGAGTGTTGGTCCCGCGAACGGGATGTACTCTGGAGTGTGGCCTGAATCGCGTCCGGCATCCTCCTGTCATCGCATTTCCGGCGCAAGGGCTCCGGGAGATAGCGTGAGCGCAGAAAAGAAGATACGGCGAGCGTTGCTGAGCGTAACCGACAAAACCGGCCTGGTGGAGTTTGCCAGGGCGCTGGCCGGGTTTGGGGTGGAACTGATTTCGACCGGCGGCACCGCCCGCGCCCTCCGCGAGGCGGGCCTGGCGGTCCAGGACATCAGCGATCTGACCGGCTTTCCCGAGATGCTCGACGGCCGGGTGAAGACTCTTCATCCCAAAGTCCATGGCGGGCTGCTTTACATCCGCGGCAACGCCGAGCACGAGGCGGCTGTCGCGGCGCACGGTATCCAGCCCATCGACATGGTGGTGGTCAACCTCTACGCCTTTGAAAAAACGGCCGCGCAGCCCGGCGTTGCCTTTGGCCATTTGATTGAAAACATTGACATTGGCGGCCCTTCAATGGTCCGGTCCGCGGCCAAGAACTTCGAGGATGTAGCCATCGTCACCCGCGTGGCCGATTATCCCGCGCTCGCTCAGGAACTGGCGGCTCATGGCGGGGCGCTGAGCCGGGAAACCCGCTGGCGGCTGGCCAGGCAGGCGTATTCCACCACCGCCGCGTACGACTCGGCCATTGCCAACACGCTGGATGCGATCGGTGACGCTCCCCGGCCGGGCGAAGCCATCCAGGAGGAAATCGACGAGTTCCCGGCAACGCTGCGCATCAATTTCCCACTGGCTCAAGCCCTTCGTTACGGCGAAAACCCTCACCAGAGGGCTGCGCTCTACGCCGACGGATCGGGCCTTGGTATTGCCGGGGCAAAACAATTGCAGGGCAAGGAGTTAAGTTTCAACAACCTGGTGGATCTGGACGCCTGCTGGGAGCTGGCCCAGGAGCTGAAGCCGTCTGAAACCGACCCGCCCGCCGTGGCCATCATCAAGCACACGAATCCCTGCGGCGCAGCCACCGGCGCCACGGTGCTTGAGGCGTACCAGAAGGCCCTGGCCTGCGATCCGGTTTCGGCCTTCGGCAGCGTGATCGGAATCAACCAGCCGGTGGACGGCGCGGCCGCCGAAGAGATTGTCAAGCTGTTTGTGGAAGCTATTGCAGCGCCTGAGTTTACGCCCGAAGCGCGGGAGCGGTTTGCAGCCAAAAAGAACCTGCGGCTGGTGGAGATCAAGTCGGCGCCACCGCGGCCGGTCATAAAGCAGGTTTCCGGCGGCCTTCTGCTCCAGGATGCCGACACCGCCCGCGTTGCCGGAGCCGAGTTGAAGGTGGTCACCTGGCGTCCGCCCACCACCGAGGAACTGCGCAGCCTAATCTTCGCCTGGCGCGTCTCGAAGCACGTGAAGAGCAACGCGATTGTCTACGCCCGCGACGGCCAGACCGTGGGAATTGGCGCCGGACAGATGAGCCGCGTCGACGCTGCCCTGTTCGGCGCCATGAAAGCCGTTCTGCCGCTAAAGGGTACAGTCGCGGCGTCCGACGCTTTCTTTCCGTTTCCGGATGGGCTGGAAGCGGTGGCAAAAGCGGGAGCAACCGCGGTCATTCAGCCGGGGGGCAGCGTGAAAGACCAGGACGTGATTGACGCCGCCGACCGCCTGGGACTGGCCATGGTGTTTACGGGGATTCGCCACTTCCGCCACTGAAACCAGACAGGTTGACGCAGTCCATTCGTCCGGCATACCGTCTCAATCAGGTGCCGCGATGACCGGGATTCAGTACGTCACCGACGAGGAAGGCCGCAGGATCGCGGTCCAAATCGATTTGCGCCAGCACGCCGCACTTTGGGAAGAGTTTGAAGACATGCTGGTCTCCGAATCGCGCCGTAACGAGGAGAGCATCCCCTTGGATCGCGTGAAGGCCAGGCTCGCAGAGAACAATCAAGCGGGCGGCTGAGTTCAGGGTTTCGTCCTCCCGGTTCCGTAAAGCTGCGTGGCTCCAGAGACCTGTGGCGAATCCGCGTAGGCGATTATGTGCCATTTGGCAAGGCTCAATTCTTTGGAGGGACAGGATGGAGAGAAACTCGAAAATAAATGACCTCATACGGGAGTCGTGGCAAGCTTACGCACACTTTGAAGATCAGCCCTTTCTTGTAAAACCGTCTATCCCCATCCTCTTTTTCGGCGACAGTAGTCGATACTTCGCTTCAGAGTTGAAGGTGATCACCCTCGGCCTGAATCCTTCGGGATTCGAGTTCCCCGAAGGTGACAGATTCTTGAGGTTTGGCAAGGCCCGCGGGATATATCCTCGTATTGTTGACGGAGGGTTCTACGACGAATACCTGCAAGCCCTCAACGGATATTTCCGCAAACCCGCTAATCATCCGTATGAACGCTGGTTCAATTCTTTCGAGCCGTTGCTTAGAGGACTTGATTGCAGCTATTTCGGCCATACCCCGAACACGGCGCTTCACACGGACCTCTGCTCACCATTGGCGACCAAACCGACATGGAGCGGTCTTCGGAGCGAGGAACGGCTGCGGCTTCTCCAATCCGGTGCTTGTCTATGGCACTCCCTCGTCGAGTGGCTCTCACCCGACCTCATAATCGCATCTGTGGCTAGGTCGCACCTGAGGAGGATCTCATTTGTTCGGCCCGATAGCTGGAGGGTGGTTTACACGGTTGAGCGGAAGAACCCCTACAATGTCGAGCTAGCCGAATTGAACATTGCAGAAGGTAAGACCAGCCGTTTGGCCTTCGGTAGAGCCGCCAACACTCCGTTCGGCCTCGTTTCGAACGCGGACAAGTGCAAGATCGGACTTGCCATTAAAGATGAAATTTATGGTTGACCAACTCTGCTTCGTCCAATTCCTGCATCCCGGCGGCGAGTATGAACCGGATCGCGGCTTGATCCGCCGATCCTTTTGTTTTTGGCGGGGACTTCCACTACGCGGGCTGTCAGCGGAGCACGAGGAAGGGTCCCACGCAATTGCGATACTTATTCACCGTAGAAGGTGACTCCAAAACCATCCAGGTCATGAGGATTGCCCACCGCAGAGAGGTATAAGAGTAGCGAGGCATCGAAGACCATTTGTTGCCCCGTTGGATTCGGAATTTCGCGCCTTCCGATCCCAAGCGAACCAAATTCCGCGTAGAATCGTCAATAAGTACAGGCGCCATTTCCATTGGCTGCCTGAGCAGCCCTTTTGACCGGCAAGCGAGTGGAGTCGCCCTCCCCACCCCGGCCCGAGGCAAGGAATCCCCATCAGTGTCTATGAAGAGAACGTACCTGCCGATTACCTTACTGATAGCCACATGCGCGGCGCCCTCGAGCGTAGCCAACGGCCAAACCACCCCACCTGCAGATAAACCGGCGGCAAGTGCAAGCGCGGAAACGAGCCAGACGCCGAATCGCGGCTCGGCTTACTTCCACGCCGCCATGGCCAACATGTACGAAGAGGAAGCGGTCAACACGGGGCGTCCGGAATACATTCAGCACGCGATTGACGAGTACAAATACGCGATCAACGCGGATCCGGGATCAGCGCAGCTCCAGACCGGCTTGGCCGAGCTCTATTTCCGCATGCCGGGCCACATGCGCGATGCCGAATCGACGGCCAAGGAGATCCTCAAAGCGCATCCGGACGACGTGGATGCGCACAAGCTGCTGGGCCGAATTTACCTGCGCCAGTTGAGCGACCAGCAGAATGCCGGCTCGGCCGGCGAGCCCTCAGGAAACACCCTCGATCTGGCTATCGGCGAATTCGAAAAGATAGTCTCGCTTAGCCCGCGCAGCGTGGAAGACCACATGATTCTCGGCCAGCTTTACACCGTGAAGCATGAGTCGGCCAAAGCCGAGGAGCAGTTCAGCGCCGCACTGAAGATTGAGCCGGATTCAGAAGACGTGATCCTGAACCTGTCGCGGGTTTACACCGAGAATGGGAACCTGGACCAGGCAGCCAAGGTCATCGAGTCAGTGCCGGAGAACGACCGGACAGGGCGCATGGAGTACACCCTGGGCGCCGCCTACGACCAGCTCAAGCGCTCCAAGGACGCCATCGCCGCGTACCAGCGCGCCGCGGACCTGCAGCCCGACGACGTACCCACGCTGACCGCGCTGGGGCAGGCGCAGATGAACGACAACCAGTACGATGCCGCGCTCAAGACCTTCCGCACGCTGGCGCAGGCGGACAGCGAGGACGCCGGCCCACTGGTGAAAATGGCCGAAATTGAGCGCCGCCAGGGCAAGTACGAGGACGCGCTTGCCACCATCCGGCAGGCGCGGAAGAAAGAGCCGGAGAACCTGGAAGCAGGCTACCAGGAAGGCATGCTGCTCGATATCCTGGGCCGTTACGATGAGGCCACCGCCGTTTACCAGGCCATGGTGGACCAGACCTCGCACGCCAACGGCGCCTACACGACGGAAGAGAAGAACAACCGCGGTATCTTCCTCGAGCGCCTCGGCACGCTCTACCACGAGCAGAACAAGACCGAGCAGGCGATCGCCGCCTACCAGAAGATGGTGGAGATGGGCGGAGAACAGGCGACGCATGGCTACCAGCTGGAAGTGGACGCGTACAACGATGCCAAGATGTTCGACCAAGCGGTCCAGGTGTCGAAGGAGGCCGTGGCCGCCAATCCCAAAGATCGCGATCTGAAGCTGATGTATGCCGGCGAGCTGGTGGACCAGGGCAAGATCGAAGAGGGCTTGGCCATGGCCAACGGCATGCTGAACAACAGCGCCGACGATCGCTCAGTGTACTTCGCGCTGGGTAACATTTATACGCGGCTGCGCCGCTGGAAAGAAGCCGATGACGCTCTGGCCAAGGCGGCGCCGCTGGCGACCAAGAGCGACGACCGGCTTTACCTGTTGTTCCTGAAGGGCGCGCTGGCCGACCGCCAGAAGCACATGGACCAGGCAGAGGGCTATTTCCGCCAGGCGCTGGACGTGGATCCGGCCAACGCCATGACGCTGAACTACATGGGGTACATGTTCGCCGACAAGGGCGTGCGCCTTCCCGAGGCGCTCAAGCTCATTCGCAAGGCCGTGGACGCGGAGCCGATGAATGGGGCTTATCTGGATTCACTGGGCTGGGTGTATTTCAAGATGGGCGACTATGAGCTTTCCGAAGACAACCTGCGCCAGGCGGTAGAACGCGACCAGACCGATCCCACGGTCCACGAGCACATGGGCGATCTTTATGAGAAGACGGGACGCATTCGACAGGCGGCGGAGCAATGGGCGCTTTCGGTGGCGGAGTTCCAGAAGACCCCCGAGCTCGACCAGGACCCCGGCGAGATGGCCAAGGTGGAGCACAAGCTGGAGAATGCGAGGGTGAAGCTGGCGAAGCAGGACAGCTCGCTGGGTATCAAGCCGGAGTAAACGCGGAGCTAGATGGCCCGCGGCGGATGTTCGCTTAATGAGAATGAGAGAAGGCCCGCATCCCGATGGGACGCGGGCCTTTTTCCTGCGGGTTTACTTGTTATGCGCCGCGGCGGCTGCGGAGTAGAGATCGACGTTGTTCTTGTCCACCAAAGACGTTCCCGTGTCGATAAACACCGGGTAAATCGCGAAGGGGTCAACGGAGTAATTCTTGTCCAACTGTCTGGGTGGATAATGGAAGACTTCGTCGAGCGCCTTTAATCCCACGTAGCCCATGGTGAAGGGCTTTTGCGCGATGGTGGCGTCGATGGTGCCCGCCTTGATCCCATCCAGGGTGTCCGGATTCACATCCCACGCGACGAGGACGCGATTTTTATCCGCGGCGCGGGCGATGGCGTCGGAGACCATCTTGCCCGAGGCCGAATCCAGGCAGACGAATCCATCGATCTTTTTGGGACCGGTTTCGCCCAGCAATACCTGTGCCTTGTCGAAGGCTTCGCGCGCATCGCCTTTGACGTCGATCACATCCACGATTTTCACATCCTGCCGGGCGCTGAGGGCATCCTTGACTCCCTTCAGCCGCTCGTCGGTGTTGGGCTGGCCGGTTATGGTGAAGACGATGAGATTGGCCTTGGCGGGCAGCTTCTCCGCCAGCCGCTTTCCGCCCATCCGGCCCGCCTCAAGGTTATTGGTGCCGATAAAATAGAGGCGCTTGCTCGCGGGGTCATCGGAGTCAACAGTGATGACAGGAACCCCGGCCGCAACGGCGGCGTTGATCCCCGGCTGGAGCACCGAGGCATCGGCCACCGAGATCAGAATGCCTGAGGGCTTGGCGGCGACCGCCTTGTTCAGCTCGGTCAGTTCCGCCTGCGCGTCGTATCCTTCCGGGCCAACAACGTTGGCAGTCACCTGGTAATCCGCGGCCGCCTTGTTGAACCCCTGCGCCGCGGTCTGCCAATAAGGCAGAGCCGAGTTCGCCGTCACCAGGTAATACACCTCTTTGGTGGAATGCCTCGCGCATCCGCACAGAACGGCGACTCCAATTCCCAGCAAAGTCACAAGAGACTTCTCGATTGTTCTCATAAACTCCCTCCGGTCCAGTCCTTTCGGCGCCAGTGCTTTTTCCGGGCTGGATTATCCTCCCGCCCGGCAAACCTTGTCCACGGCAAACTGCGCGACTCTTTATAGCACCGGGAGCGGGCGCGGAAAGGTGACCGCGCGCACGGCGCCCAAGCCCGCTCTTTTGTCTCTTGCCATTCGCTGGAGAGAGCACATCCGGTTCTGCTGCCCCCGGCGATAGGCTATAACGGACATGATGAGCGGGCCCTCCGAAAGCGCGTACATGCTGCCTGCCGCTATCGCCGTGCCCGATTCCGGCGAGCTTGCCGGCCGCGCCCATCCCGAGCCGCCGCACGCCTATCGTACGCCATTCGCTCGCGATGGCGCCCGCGTACTTCATGCGCGTGCATTCCGGCGGCTGGCCGGCAAGACGCAGGTCTTTACCCGCTTTCCAGGCGGCCGCACCGGAGACCACTTTCGCAGCCGCCTGACGCACACGCTTGAGGTGACCCAGATTGCCCGCACGCTGGCCGCGGCCCTGGGCCTGAACAGCGCGCTCACAGAGGCGCTGGCGCTGGTTCACGACATCGGCCATCCGCCCTTCGGGCATGCCGGCGAAAAAGCCCTCGACCGGTCGCTGAGCGCCTTCGGCCTCGGCTTTGACCACAACCTGCACGCTCTCCGCATCGTGACGTGGTTTGAAGAGCGCTACGCGGCGTTTCGCGGCCTGAATCTTACCCTTGCCGTGCGCGAAGGCATCATCAAGCACTCCCGCGATTACGAGCCCGCGAAGCATCCCGAACTGGCGGAGTACATCCTGGAGCTGCGGCCGCCGCTGGAGGCGCAACTGATCGACCTGGCGGACGAGATTGCCTATCTCACTGCGGACCTCGACGACGGACTGGATTCCGGCATTCTAGGGCTCGAACAGGTGCGCGAATCGGTGCCCCTGTTCCGGAAGTTCTATGAAGGCGTTCATGCGCGTTACCCCGGCGCCGCGCCGCGGATTCTGGCCAGCGAGGCGCTTCGCCGAGTGCTGAATGCATTTGTGACCGACCTGATGCGCGAGGTCTGCGCCCGCGTTCGAGAAGCGGGCATGGCTACGCTCGAAGACGTGCGCCGGGCACCCCGGCGGCTGGCCGCGCTGAGCCCGGAAATGGAATCGGAACGCGCGCAGACCAAGAAATTCCTTTACCAATCCCTCTACAATTCGCCAGGCATGGAGGAGGTTCATCGCCACTCCGAGCGGATCATCGAAGGCCTCTTTGCGCGCTTCATGGCCGATCCCCTGCTGCTGCCGGAGGACCATCGCGCGCAGATTGAGGGCGAAGGACTGGCCCGCACAGTGACCGACTACATTGCCGGCATGACCGACGGCTTCATCGAACAGATCTGGGCGCAGGGGAGTGCGTGAGTTGATGTTGTGAGCTGCGGAGGGGAATTTGACACGCTGGCCGCCTTTTGCGAGACTCAGAGATGCTGCCGGTCGGGCTCCTTGCCCAGACTGTACCCGTGCCGAAGTGGCGGAATTGGCAGACGCGCATGGTTCAGGTCCATGTACTCGCAAGGGTGTGGGGGTTCGAGTCCCTTCTTCGGCACCAATAGTTGCGCAAAATGTTGGTTAAGTGGGCTTGCAGGAGGTTGAGAAGGCTTCCTAACAGTCTTCCTAGCATTTCTGCAAAAAAAACAGCCTGAGGTTTCTCCAAACCGAGTATTTGGTTTCGGGAGAAGCATCCTTGGCGAACCGAACAGCCCAACTATACAAATACATCAAACCACCCTCTGGGCGCCGGGTCAGCGGGAGCCAACCAGCGGCCATAGTCTTTCGGCAGCACAATCACGGGCATTCGGTTGTGAATTGGCTCCATGAGTTCGCCCGGTAGGACACATTCCGCGCCGCTATCACGTCAAATGGTCGCGGTGATTGTGTTAAAGGTGGCGTCGAGTGTTATACCCTCACCCTCAACTGCTGCGATTATTACTACTGCAATCAGCGCGGCGATCAGTCCGAGCTCAATTGTGGTTACGTCCGGGGAGGGGCCTGTGGCGGAAGGGGAGACGCCGCTCGTAGGGGTGGGATATACGGTCAACGGCACACTGATGGGGAACGAGGAGCTGGGTGTGGCATTGAGAGGCTGCGTGAACTGAAATGCGCTAATCCCATTGACTTGATAGCTCATGCCAGTAGTGAGGCCAATCGCGGTGACTTTGGTGGGTTCGCCAGTGTATAGACTTGTGGTGGTCGCCGTCTTGGAGTATGTGATAGCTACCCAAATGGGAAGAGTGCCGGTGATGTCCACGTACTCCGATGTCGCAGAGTTGTAGAGGGAGGATGTGAAGGCAAGGTTGGCAGTTGCGGTCTGGATGCCTGCGATGCTCGCGTGGACAGGAGCGGTGAGGATTCTCATCACCTTTTCCATTTCCGCTCCTCCAGCGATCCCATCACGAACAGCAGCATGCAGGGGGAGGGAGACCTTTGGCGAGATGGCTGTCTCCGCCATGCCGAGTTGTTTCCGACTCCAGATGAAGCTCGACCCAAGAGCCAATGACAGGGTTCGAAGCAGTTGGCGTCTTTGAAAAGCCATGCCCGTTTCTCCTCGAATTTTTCATTCACGTGAGGTTTGCAAAAGCTGGACTGTGTTGCCGCCTTTTACTGGGGAAGAACAAATCCTGTTTGGAGAGGACAGCGATGCCGAAATATAGTTTCCCCGTGGCATTGTGTCAAGTCATTTCTCCTAGCGTTTTTGCAGGAGACGCGCACCCCAAGAATCTCAGCGTTGTTGGAAAACTGCGACGGCGTTCGCTAGACCCCTCTTTTTCACTTGCTTCCAATCAAGCCAGTTTTTTTACATTGTTGAAGAGAAAGCTTCAGGCTGTCCGAGGCGGATTCCCTTCTTCGGCACCAATCTCTGCTTCATTCCATTGGAATTCATCGAATTGAAGACTTCGATGTTGCGGTGAATCCCTTTCTTTCCGAATCGCCCAAACGAGCCGAGGCCGGATCGTGGAATCTCGATTGACCGGGCCGGAAACGCTCGGCTATCGTATCTTGCAAGCACCGACAAAAGGGGGGCTCGCGTGCCACCGTCTTCCGACATGGCGACTCAGCTGCTCCTCCGCTGGAGAAACGGCGATCCGGCAGCGCTGGATGCCCTGATTCCGCTGGTGTACCGGGATCTGCGCCTTGCGGCGCGACGCTGTCTCCGCGCGGAGCGGCCGGATCATACCTTGCAGAGTGCGGAACTGGTCCACGAAGCCTATTTACGCCTTGCCGCAGGGCAACCGCTTTCCACTGAGGACCGGACTCATTTTGTGGCGATCGCGGCCAGACTGATGCGGCAAGTCCTGGTGGATTACGCACGCCGCAAGGGTGCGGCCAAGCGTGGCCCCCTCTACAAAGTGGAGCTGGATGCGAATTTCGATCTGCCACAAAAAGAGTCGATCGACCTCGTCGCTCTCGACGACGCCCTCAACGGTCTTTCCCGCCGTGATGTTCAGCAAGTGAAGATTGTCGAGATGCGATTTTTTGGAGGCCTCACGGTCGAAGAAACGGCGGTAGCTCTGGCCATCTCCCCGGCAACGGTCAAGCGCGAATGGAGCATGGCGAAGGCGTGGTTGACGCGGGAAATGGGGAGGGGCGACCTTGACGCAAACCACTCAGTGGCGCCGGACTAAAGAACTGTTTGAGGCTGCGCTGGAATGCGATCCGAGCGACCGCCCAGCATTCCTCGAACGCTCCTGCGGAAGCGATGGCGCGCTCCGAGCTGAGATTGAATCGTTGTTGGTGGCCCATGCCAGCGCGGGAATGCTCTCGCAGGGGCCTCTCGACGTCCCCGTGCCGGTGGAGTGGCAGGAACAGGAGAGCATCGGTCCCTATCGCCTGATGCGCAAGATTGGCCAGGGCGGCATGGGCGAGGTGTGGCTGGCCGAGCAGACGGAACCGCTGCAGAGACGGGTGGCGCTGAAACTGATCCGTACAGGATTCTTCGACGGATCTCTGCTGCAGCGTTTCCAGTCGGAACGCCAGTCGCTGGCGGTGATGGAACATCCGGCGATCGCGAAAGTGTTTGACGCCGGGATGACGGATGCGGGCCAGCCGTACCTGGTGATGGAGTACGTGGATGGAGAGCCCATCACGCGCTACTGCGATCGCAAGCGGCTTAGCGTCCGCGAACGGCTGGACCTGTTCGCCGAGGTGTGCGACGGGGTCCAACATGCGCATCAAAAAGCCATCCTCCATCGCGATCTGAAGCCTGCCAATATTCTCGTGGTCGAAATCGACTCGCAGCCTGCGCCGCGGATCATCGACTTCGGACTGGCCAGCGTTATCGGGCCGGACGCCGAACAAGGGGAAGGCGCGAACGCAGGCGAATCCCTGGCGGGAACGCCGGGGTACATGAGCCCGGAACAGCTTGCCGGCATGGATCTGGATACGCGCACGGATGTGTACTCTCTGGGCGTCGTTCTTTACGAGTTGCTGACCGGAGTGCTTCCGGTGGATACCGGCGGATGGCGCGGGGAAACGCTATCCCAGCTGGCTTCCCGAGTGCGGGAACAGCTTGTGATTCCGCCCAGCCGCCGCGTGGCTTCCGGCGGGAGCGAAACCGCGCAGGCGCGGCGCTGTTCCCCGAGCAAGCTAGCGAGCCAACTGAGCGGCGATCTCGACCTGATCACTGCCAAAGCGCTCCAGTCTGACCGGGATCTCCGCTATGGCACTCCATCGGAACTGGCCGCCGATATCCGCCGCTTCCTTCAGTTTCGGACCGTCGAGGCGCACGCTCCACGCACCCGTTACTCGCTTAATAAGTATCTTCGGCGTCATCGCGTGGGAGCGGCGATGGCGGTACTGCTGATGCTGGTGCTGGCCGGCGCGAGCGTGCTCGAAACGCTGGCGTTGCGGCGCGTGGCGCGCGAACGCGATCGCGCCACCCGCATCTCGAATTTCATGGTGAACAGCTTCCGCGTTGCCGATCCCAGCGAGGCGCGCGGTAATCAGGTGACCGCCCGTGAGATTCTGGACCGCGCTTACACGCAGATCGACCCCGGCCTCGCGAGCGATCCGGATATGCAGGCGCAGATGATGATGGTGATGGGCGGCGTGTATGAGAATCTCGGAATCTATTCGCAGGCGGAGGCACTGTATCGCAAAGTTGCGGCCAGCCGCGCACAGAAGCTTGGCCCCGAAAACAACGAGACCCTTCATTCAGAAGCGTCGCTGGCCTGGACGCTCTACCGCCGCGGGCATTACCACGATTCGGAGTTGCTGCTCAAAAAGGTGCTGGCGATTCGTATGCGACGATGGGGCGAAAACAATCCGGACACCATCACCGTGATGGATTACCTGGGAGCTGTTCTGAATGAGGAAGGCCATTCCACCGACGCGGAGGCTCTGGAACGGAAAACTCTTGCCTTTCGCATGCAGAAATACGGAGCGGACAACTCGGACACGCTGGTGAGCATGAATCACTTGTCGCTGGCGTTGCAAGGCGAGGGACGATGGGCGGAAGCCGAAAGCCTCGATAGGCAGCAGGTCGCCGGCTGGCAGCGGGTTGAAGGCGCCGACTCCATGCGCGGCCTTCTCGCCGCGGGCAACCTGGCGATCGATCTGTATCGCGAAGGACGCCTTGCTGAGGCCGAAGCTCTGGACCGGCAGACGCTGGAGGCGAAGCGCCGCATCCTGGGGCCGGACCATCCCTTGACCATTGGCACCATGAACGCACTCACGGCAATTCTTACTGATGAGGGGAAGTTGCAGGAGGCGCAGTCGGTGGGCGAACAGGTTCTGGCTGCCCGGATCCGCGTACTCGGCCCCGACAGCCCGGTCACCATCACCGCCATGAGCAACCTGGGAGAGATCCTCACGCGCCGTGGCGATTTGAGCCGAGCGCAGGATGTGCTGGCGCAGGCAAAAGCAAAGGCCACGCGCGTGATGGGAGCGGACAGTCCCCAGGCCACGTTGGTTACTTACAATCTCGCCTGCCTGGCCCTGCGCCGCAATCAGCCCAGCGAGGCGCTCCGGCTGCTCGAGGACGCACTGGATCACAAGCTGCCCCTTTGGATTCGAGCCGACATGCCGAAAGACCCTGATCTTGCCGCACTTCATGACGATCCGCGCTTCCAGGCGCTGCTGGCGAGAGCGAAAGCCGGAACGCCGGCCACGCCTCACCGCTAGGACACGCGCCGGCAACTCCTCCCACCGGGCAACAGCCTGGTGATAACGGATGCTGCTTTGGATGCCGAGTAAGCGAAAGAACTCCGGGGTTGGTTCAGAGGAGCAGCTGGTTGCGTAAAAAAACTCCAGAAAAATGAGCTCTCTTTGCCGCCGATTGCGCAGCACTAGATGAAAGCCGAAAATCTGAGCTCACTTCCAAGGTTCTCCGGGGACTGAATTGCGCTCTCGGCCTTCAACCAAAGCTAAAGAGGAGGTCACACCCGTGAAACTGCGCCTTGCCCTATCCGCTACCCCGCCACGCGACTACGAGAATCATGATCTGGTCCTCGATCCGATTGCACATCCCTACGCGAGTCAAACTCTATCGCTCGCGAAGAGCTTGACGAGACGAAGCGCGCGCGACAAGTATCGCCGGCTTTCCAACTATCTACAAATCTGCTTGGCGGTGTTCAGCATCGGCATCGTTGGCCTTCTCGGCGGTTGCGGAGGTTCTAAGAAGGCCAATAATTCAGGAGGGGGCGTGCTCGGCTTTACGATTAGCGGCACTGTCTCCGGTCTCTCCGGTTCGGGGCTGGTGCTGGGGAACAACGGCTACAGCCTCGCGATCACCGGCAACGGAGCCTTCAGTTTCAGCCAGACATTTGTCTTAGACAATTATGACGTCACCGTGCTCACGCAACCTTCAAGCCCAACCCAAACCTGCACGGTCGCCAACGGCAGTGGAACGGCCAGCGGCAATGTGACCAACGTCCAAGTGACCTGCACTACGGCGACCTACACCATCGGCGGCTCAGTCTCGGGACTCTCGGGCACGGGCCTGGTGTTACAGGACAATGGCGGCGATAACCTTTCGATCACTGCGAACGGAAGCTTCACTTTCAAGACAGCCATCGACGCCGGCAGCAAATACGCCGTTACAGTGCTGACGCAGCCCTCAAGCCCGATGCAAACTTGCGCGGTGACGAATGGCAGCGGAACGGCCAGCGCGAACGTGACCAATGTGCAGATAGCCTGCGTAACTCCGGTCACCGCCAACACCATTGGAGGAACGGTCACGGGACTTTCGGGAGCGGGACTGGTCCTTCAAGACAACGGTGGAGATAGCCTGACCGTCACGGCAGACGGAACCTTCACGTTCACGACGGCAGTCGACAGCGGAGACGCCTACGATGTGTCTGTTCTGACCCAGCCTTCGAAGCCGGCGCAGACATGCACGGTGACTGACGGCAGCGGAACGGCGAGCGCCAACGTTACCAACGTTGCTGTGGCCTGCGCCTTTACGAACGCGCCCACGTGGGCGTGGATGGCCGGCGCAGACACCAACAATACGGATGGGACGTATGGGATGTTAGGCACAGCCGCCAGCGGAAACTCTCCGGGGTCGCGAAGCTATTCCACGGGTTGGACCGACCCCTCGGGGAACCTCTGGTTGTTCGGTGGAAATGGATACGACTCGGCCGGGAGTTTTGGCGGCATGAACGATCTTTGGAAGTGGAACGGTACAGAATGGACCTGGGTGAGCGGCTCCAATGTCATCGGCGCGCAGGGCGTCTACGGGACCCAGGGAACGGGTACGTCAAGCACTGTCCCGGGACAACGAGATGACGCTGCGGGCTGGACGGATGGGTCGGGGAATTTCTGGCTCTTCGGCGGAGATGGCTCCAACTTCGGCAGGAATCCTTCCCCTACTCTCTACAACGACCTCTGGGAGTACAAGGGTGGTGAGTGGATCTGGATCTCCGGTTCGGATGGTGCCAACAATGCGGGGACGTACGGAACGGAAGGAACGGCCGATGCTTCAAACGTTCCCGGATCGAGAAGCACGCCCATGACCTGGACGGATAAATCAGGGAACCTGTGGCTCTTTGGCGGAAGCGGCTACGACTCGGTGGGGACGAACGGAGGCAGCATCGACCTCAACGATTTGTGGAAGTTCAGTCCCAGCAGCGGCCAATGGACTTGGGTCGGCGGATCCGATGTCGGCGGCAATGCTGGAACTTACGGAACCCTGGGAACCGCCGCCTCCACTAACATGCCGGGTGCGCGAAGCGCGTCCTGCAATTGGACTGACAAGTCCGGCAATTTCTGGCTGTTCGGCGGAGCCGGCTACGATTCAGCGGGAACCAGCGGCTCTCTCAATGACCTGTGGGAATACAATCCGGGCACCGGCCAATGGACCTGGGTGAGCGGGTCAAATCTGGCAGCTCAGCAGTCTGTCTATGGGACCGAAGGAAAGCCCGCTGCCACGAATATTCCGGGAGCACGCTCGCATGCTGCCTGCTGGATGGATGCAGCCGGCAATTTCTGGGTCTACGGGGGCAACGGCGCCACCCCGACAGGCTCGAGCATCAACTTCTTCGACGACCTGTGGGAATACAGCGACGGCGAGTGGACCTGGGTGGGCGGATCGAGCACGGCGGCGCTGCCCACTGTTTCGGGAACCCTGGGTACGCCTGCAGCTGGCAACCTTCCTGGAGCTCGGTACCCGGCTGCGAGTTGGACCGATAAATCAGGGAACTTCTGGCTGTTTGGCGGATTCGGACAATTCGAGACCAACGTATCTTCCAACCTGAATGACATGTGGGAGTACATACCTTAAGAACAGCGCAGAACAGAGTAATCCGGCGCCCTGCCGGATTACTCTGCTGCACGCAAAGCGGCCTAAGCCACATAAGCAAGTTCGGGAATCGCGGACGGGTTTCCGGTTACGATCAATGACGTTGCCCACGAGTTATTGTGCGCTGCCAATAATCAGGCCGCTCGGGCCGGGTATTGGAATACGGCCCACCTCCGTGAATCCGGAAGACGCCATCCAGGCCGTATACTCCGATTCGCTGTAGCACGCACCGGAGGCAGTGCCGACCAGCATGTTCAACGAGAAGAGCGCCGCATGGAGCGGGCCTGTCTTGTCGCCATTGAGGAGAAAGTCCTGGACGACGAGGCGGCCGCCTGGGACAAGAGCCTGGCGCGCGCGGCGAAACAGCCGCAGGTTCTGTTCGGGAGAGAACATGTGGCAGATAGCATTTAGAAGGACGAGGTCGAAACCCGAACCAAGATCCTCCTCGAGCATGTCGCCGGCGCGAATGGTGACTTGAGAAGCGGCTCCCGCTCGCTCAATATATCCAGCGGTAAGCGGAACAACCTCCGGTAAGTCGAGAATCTCGCAGTGTATCTCCGGCGAAGCTTTGGAAAAGGCGATGGAGTAGATCCCGGAGCCGCCACCCAGGTCGAGAATTCGCCGCACGCCCATTGTGCCGACAGCGCTTACCACCGCCGGGGCGCGTTCTTTGGCGTTGCGTTGCATCGCGGCGATAAAGTCCTTTGTCCACCCAGGCGAGGAAGCGTGCTCGACGGGAATCGACGTCCCCCTGCGGACCGCTTCCGTCAGAGTGCTCCAGCGATGCCAGATATTCGCGACGTGAAGAAGTCCCTCGCGATGGCTGTCCTTGGACCCGGCTGTCAAGTAGCGAGTTGACTCCGCCGTATTGCGAAAGACATCTTCAACTTTCGCCAACAGACCGAGAGCAACCAGAGCGTTGAGCAGCATCTCCAAGGAGCGAGTATCAACGTGAATAACCCTCGCAGCTTCTTCCGCGGTTGCGCCATCCCCGACCGCGGTGAAGAGATCGAGTTCGAGCGCCGTGAGAATCGCTCGGCTGGGCATGTAACTGCGGATTGTCTGATTGAGATGTTCGGGCAACATGCCAGCCTTGTCGCGCGCGGCTACTGCGGAGCGAAATTTCCGAGCGTGCTCCAGAGACATTGTCTGCCGGGCTGCAGCATCGGGCCACGTGAGCCGCGCCACGGCACGGCCGCCACACAGGTGAGAATCTACGATCTCGGAGACATCTTCGACTCGGATACGGCGATACCAAACGCCTTCCGGATAGATCACCAGAATGGGACCTTCTTCACACAGTCCAAAGCAACCGCTTGAGGTCAATTGCACTTCGGTTTCAATACCGCGGCGTTCGATCTCCCGTTGAAAACGATTGAGCACCGCGAGCGACCCGGATGCCGTGCAGGATGGCACACCTTCAGGCTTCTGCTGCGTGCAAACAAAAAGATGAAGGCGAAACATGGTCATAGCCTCTCTGCCGCGGATCATTGTATGACTGTGCCGCGGTGGTGAGCACGTGCACAGGTCACAGAAAGCAACGTATTCCCAAATTGAAATTCCCCTCCCGGAGGTGCCCTTTTCAGTTCCGTTATTCGGCACATAACTCAAACAGGGTATTGCGCCGCCGTTGGAGAATCAGGTTATAATTCCGCCAATTATCAGACACACAGACTAGCGCCGACCTGCGGAGGCAGCGGCTGTTATGTAGGCGGTGGCGCACTGGAGATTCCGGCGCCACGCCGGGCGCTTACGCGATCACGGTCACCGGCGCTTCGGGCACGATCGGCGCCCCCTTCGGAACCGTCACTTTAACGATTCAGCAACGATGCCGGGCGACCCTGGGGGCAATCTCCAGCGCGCCTTGTTGCGCCAGAGATTTGTGGAGTTGAGTATGAGATCGATTGGAAGTATAGGGGCTTTAGTGGCTGTGGTCGCGCTTGCCGGCTGCGGTGGTTTATCCAGCCTCATCGAGGGCCTCAAGACAACGTATACCATCGGCGGCACCATCAGTGGACTTTCGGCAACTGGGCTGGTGCTGGCCAACGGATCGGATACGGTGAGCCCGGCCGCCAATGCGAACAGCTTCGTATTCCCCACCGCGGTCTCCAGCGGGGCTAGTTACTCGGTAACGGTTAGCACCCAGCCCACCGGCGAGACCTGCACCGTTACCAACGGCTCGGGGACGGTCGTCTCCAGCAATGTCACTAACGTGCAGGTCGCCTGCACGGCTTCGAGCACTGGCACCTATACCATCGGTGGAACCATCTCCGGCCTGACCGCAACCGGGCTGGTGCTGGCCAACGGTACGGATACGGTTAGCCCGGCCGCTAATGCAACCACCTTCGTTTTCTCTACCGCAGTCGCCAGCGGGGCCAGTTATTCGGTAACGGTAAGCACTCAGCCCTCCGGCGAGACCTGCACCGTAACCAACGGCTCGGGGACAGTCGGCTCCAGCAACGTCACCAACGTGCAGGTCGCCTGCGCGGCTTCGAGCACTGGCACCTATACCATCGGTGGAACCATCTCCGGCCTGACTGCAACCGGGCTGGTGCTGGCCAACGGTACGGATACGGTTAGCCCGGCCGCTAATGCAACCACCTTCGTTTTCTCTACCGCAGTCGCCAGCGGGGCCAGTTATTCGGTAACGGTAAGCACTCAGCCCTCCGGCGAGACCTGCACCGTCACCAACGGCTCGGGGACTGTCGGCACCAGCAACGTCACCAACGTGCAAGTCGCCTGCGCGGCAACGGGGACACAAACGTTTGTGCCGCTCGTGGTCACGCCCGCGGTGCTCCAAGGCGCGACCTCGGGCACGCCCTATTCAGCAGGCATTGACGGGGTCGGGAACCGGCCCGTTTACCTGGTCAGCATCTACGATCGTCGACACTGACTCGTCACTCAACGCCTATCCGACTAATAACCTGTCGCTCTCCAGCGCCGGCTTGCTGTCGGGCACTCCGTACTACACGGGATTGCAGCCGATTTTGCTCTCCGTCTCGCGCGAGGACGGCGCCAGCGCTTCCATCGAGACCGAGCTCTCCATCGGCGGCACCGGCAGCAGCCAGAACATCACCAACACTCCAACTGCGGCCACACAGGGTCAATCGTACCTGTGGCAAATGCAGACGACCTGGGGCTATACCGGAGCGAATCTCGGTTGCACGCCTGGAGCGCAACTGGAGTTCGGCTCGATCCCGCCTGGACTCACCTACAACCCGTTGTATACCACCCAGGGAACTCTGTCCGGTACGCCAACCATGGCGGGCACTTACACGATCACGTTCATGGCGGATCCGGGGACGTGCGCACTCGAGCCGACCAACTACGCCACGGTGACACTCACGATCGCGCCGGCAAGCTCGCCAACCACTCCCGCAGGCAGCTCGAACTGGACGCGTCAGGGAAACAGCGCTGTGCTTGCGCCGTCAACCTCGGGTTGGGATAGCTATCTGGTCGGTTCCCCGTCAGTCATCAAGGTCGGTTCCTCCTACAACATGTACTATGAGGGGCTCGATACGGCCGACGATTTGCACGCCATCGGGCTTGCAACCTCGACCGACGGCATCAATTGGACAAAGCAAACAGACCCCGTACTGCAGGCCACGGCGGGAGCCTGGGATTCGACCGAAGTGCGGTATCCGGCCGTCGTCCAAAACGGCAGCAATTACTTGATGATTTACCAGGGAACCGGAAGCGCGAGCGAGCTTGGGCTGGCAACGTCCACAGATGGCGTGAGCTGGACCAAGAATGCCGGCGCAGTGGTGACCTCGTATGGCGTCCACAGCGCCTACGTGCCGGGAACCCTGCTCTACGTCTCCGGGCAGTACATGCTCTATTACACGGTGGACGGCTACGTCGGTCTTATGACGTCCGCGGATGGCGTGACCTGGAGCGATAGTGGCGCGGTCTTCATGAACACCTCCAGCGTTGCCTACTCGCGGCCCGCGGTGATTTACGACGGCACCAAGTACCGCATGTGGTACACGCGAATCACCGACGCCAATGATGGCACCATTGCAACCAGCGGCTTGTTCTCAGTCACAATCGGCTACGCCGATTCGCCTGACGGCGTGACCTGGACGACCTACGGCAACCCGATCTTTACAGCGGGCGCAGCCGGCGCCTGGGATCGTCCCGGAGTCGGCGATCCGTCGGTCTTCTATGATGGCACCACGTATCGCATGTGGTATACGGGCGGGCGCGAGCAATTGCCCGCCGGCACACCCGACAGCGACACGTGGGTGGAGGGCAGTATCGGTTATGCCTTGATTCCGTGATTCGCGGCCGGTATACCCCGCATGGCGCGGAAGCAGGACCGCGCCATGCTCTCACCTTTTCGCCTTTGGCCAACCGGCCTGCGGCGGGTCAAAGCTGGCACAATTACGTCAGGAGACGAAGGTTCTGAATGGCCTCTCGCTCAAAATCGTTGCTACCCGTCTTGACCCTTGCCTGCGTGCTGGCTTTCCCCACGCGAGGGCCCGCGCAAACCCCGGCCACGTCTGCCGCGCCGCATACCTTCACGGTATCCGGCCGGCAATTCCTGCTTGACGGCAAACCGTACCAGATCATCTCCGGCTCCATGCACTACACTCGCATCCCGCGCGCGTATTGGCGAGATCGCTTTCGCATGGCGCGAGCCATGGGCCTGAACACTATCACCACTTACGTGTTCTGGAACGTGCACGAGCCGCGCCCCGGTGTGTTCGACTTCAGCGGCCAGAATGACGTCGCCGAATACATTCGGGAGGCGCAGCAGGAAGGCCTGCATGTCATTCTGCGCCCCGGCCCCTATGTCTGCGCCGAGTGGGACCTCGGCGGATTCCCGTCATGGCTGTTGAAAGACCGCAGCCTGGTATTGCGCAGCCAGGATCCGAAATACCTCGCCGCAGTCGATCGGTGGTTTACGCGCCTCGGCAAGGAGATCCATCCCCTGCTGCTTCAGAATGGCGGCCCCATCATCGCCGTCCAGGTGGAAAACGAATACGGATCGTTCGGCAACGATCACGCATATATGGACGCGGTAAAAGACATGCTGGCGCGGAGCGGAATGGATGCACCGGTCCTCTACACCGCCGATGGTCCGGAGGAAATACCGAACGGTTCTCTACCGGAGTTGCCGGCCGTCATCAATTTTGGCACCGGCGAAGCAGAAAGGAGCTTCGCGATCCTGCACCGCCGTCGGCCGGATGGGCCATCCATGAGCGGGGAGTATTGGGCGGGCTGGTTTGACCATTGGGGCGAGACGCACCATGTGACGGACGGCAAGCGCGAAGCGGCCGAGCTCGAGTGGATGCTGAAGCAGGGCTACTCCGTGAGCCTTTACATGTTTCACGGTGGAACGAGCTTTGGCTGGATGAATGGCGCGAATAGCAACGGCCAGGATTATCAACCCGACACCACCAGTTACGATTACGACGCGCCACTCGACGAGCATGGCGCTCCGCGTGCAAAATACTTCCTCTTCCGCGATGCGATTGCGCGCGACACAGGGCAAACACCGCCGCCGCTTCCGCCTGCAATCCCCACACAGAGTTTCTCCGTATCGGCGCATCTTGAATCGGCGTCTCTGTGGAGCAATCTGCCCGCGCCGGTGGTATCCGGCAAACTTCTCACCATGGAGGACCTGGGACAGTCCTACGGATACATCCTGTATCGAACCAGGCTACGGTCTGGAGAATCCGGCGAGCTCGCCATCGACGGCCTCCACGATTATGCCCAGGTCTATATCGACCGGAAACTGGTGGGCACGCTCGATCGCCGCCTGAACACTTCGCGCCTCATGTTGCCGGCCGCCGGCCAGGATTCCACGCTGGATATTCTGGTGGAGAACACCGGCCGCGTCAACTTTACCAAGGTGATTCGCGAAGAGCGCAAGGGGATTACAGGCAGCGTGGCCATCGCAGGGCGCGAACCGGATCAGTGGCAGATCTATTCGCTGCCCATGGACAATGTGAGCAGGTTAACCTTCACGGCCGCGACCTGCACCGGGCCGTGCTTTTATCGCACGAAACTGACTGCCGATTCCCCTGCCGACACTTTTCTAAATACCAGCGCGCTCCACAAGGGCTTTGTGTGGATCAACGGCCGGCCGCTTGGCCGTTTCTGGGATATCGGGCCGCAAGCCAGCCTGTACACGCCTGGACCATGGCTGAAACAGGGAGCAAACCAGATCGTCTTCTTCGATCTTCTCTCAGGCAATTCGGAGGCGATTAAGACGACGACGGCTCCCATCTTCAAGAGCGGCGTGGCCCAGGGAAACTAACTCGGTAAGCAGGCTCTACGGTTTCTTTGCGGGCAAAGTTGCGCCGTGATTCAACGCGCCGGCAAGGTCCACGCCATCTCCTAACGGCTTTGCACTACGGGCAGCCCCGCCACGTTCAACCGAATCCGATACACGCTCGAACTCGCCGTGATGTAAAGCGTCTTCCGATCCGGGCCGCCCCACGCCACATTCGAAGTCCTTTCCGGCATCAGAATCGTCGCCAGTGGCTTTCCGTCCGCAGAGAAGATCCACACTCCTGCCGGCCCCGCGCTGTAAATGTTCCCTTCAACGTCCACCTTCATGCCGTCGGGCGCTCCCGGCCGCGTGTCGGCCGTTGCGTCATAGAGCACCTTCGCATCGGCCAGTGTACCGTCGGCACGCACGGTGTACCGCATCCACAGCTTCTTCGGTTCGGTGTTATCCACGTACAGATACTTCTCTCCCGGTGAAAACGCGATGCCGTTTGGCCGGGTAAGATCGCTCACCACAAGCTGGAGCGCCGCGCGATCCGGTAGCGCGCCCGGTTTGTGTTCGAGAGCGTGAGCGATCCGGTAAACGCCGTTCACCTTCAGTTGCTTTTCTTTGTCCTGATCGCCCTGGGTGCGCAACCCGTACGGAGGATCGGTGAAATAGAGCGACCCATCCGACTTGTACACCAGGTCATTCGGACTGTTCAGCCGCTTTCCGTTGTACTCGTCGGCCAGCACCGTCACCTGTACCTTCGGATCGATCGACTCGAACCGAAACACGTCCCTCTGCGCGTGACCGGCGACGGTGAGACGGCCGCGCACGTCCAGCGTCATCCCGTTCGAGCCCGGCTCCGGACCGCCGTATGGCTGTGCGCCCTTGTAGCCGCTCGGCTGATCGAATACTCTGACGCCCGCGCCCGGCGCCCACTCGCGGATCGAGTTGCTGGTGATATCGGCGAAGAAAAGCCGCCCCCTCATCCATACCGGGCCTTCCGTCCAGGTGAAACCGGTTGCCACTTTTTCCAGCTTCGCGTCTTTGGGAAGGATGCGGTCAGCGGCCGCGGCATCCAGCCGATCCACTTTCAGCGGAACGGTTGTCGCTGCATCGGCCGTGCCGGTCTTCGCCGACACATCCACACAGATTGCCAGCGCGAGCGCTAGAACAACCGTCACACTCGGAACGAATATCCGCTTTAATGACCTCATTTCAATCCTCCGCTTCTTTCCGAGAACGGCAACCATGAATTCTTTAGGCGCGCCAAGTCTTTCAGATTCCCCGCGGGCCGATCAAGCACCGCTTGCCACGCTTTGTTTGACCATCGCCTCAAATACCGGTTCGCCGATTGGCACGAGAGCGAGCGCTCCATTTACACTGGCCGCATTTTAAGAACAGGCGGGCGACATGATCAGCCGGCGCAATTTCATCAAGACCAGCCTTAGCTCGGGAGCCGCTGCGGTTCCTCTTTCTTCTGCATTGCGCAGATTGGAGGCGCAGGCGGACCCAGGTCAAGCGGAGAATTCGCGGCCCGGTTCTGATCAAGCCCGAGACGCGCTGGCAGCGCTTCCCCAGCGCGCGCCGGCCGCCGATCCGTCCACGCTGCCCTGGCAGATGCGCGTGCGGCGCGTGGGACAGACCAACATGACCGAGCACGATCCGGCGGTCATGAACATCGAGGAGTGGGCCCACTTCTGGCACTCCGCGCAGGCAGACATCGTGTTCGTCAGCGTCACCGGCATTCTGGCGTTCTACCCCTCGAAGGTGCCGTTTCACAAGCACGGCAGATTCCTCAACGGGCGCGATTTCTTTGGCGAGTGCGTGGCGGCGGCGCGCAAACGCGGCATGCGAGTGGTGGCCCGGATGAGCCCGGATTTGAACTGGCTGGATGCGCTCGAGGCCCATCCGGAATGGGCCATGCGGCACCGCGACGGATCCGCGCAGTTCAACGAACAGGAGCCTCGGCTGTTCAAGACCTGCATGTTCTCGCGCTACATGGACGATTACGTTCCCGCCATCATGAGGGAGATCAACTCGCTTTACGACGTAGACTGCTTTTACGCGAATGGCTGGCCGCCGCTGGGCAGCCTTCCCGACTGTCATTGCGCAATATGCAGCAAGCTGCTGCTCTCGGGGACGCCGGCGTACTGGCGCGTCTTCACCGACCGCGTGCTGGAACTTTGGGCCAGGTACGATGCGATCGCCAAGGAGAAGAAGCCGGACAGCTTCTTCTTTGCGAACTCCGGCGGAAACGTGCGCGGCGGCCCGAACCTTGACAGGGTGGGAAAGACGGCGGTGTGGTTTCAGGCCGACAACCAGGGGCGCACCTATGAAGAACCCGAGGTGTGGGGATGCAGCCTTCAGGGGCGCGTGTGCAATGCCGTAATGGACGGCAAATTCGCCGCCAACGTGACCGCGGCGTATTCCACCGGCTCGCCGGGTTGGCGCAACCTGTCAAAGAGCGCCGACGAAACGCGCATGTGGCTGAACCAGACGCTGGCCAGTGGGATGAGGCTGTACCTGCACTTTGTGGGCGCCGAGAGAGGCGAAGGGGAAGACACGCGCTGGCAGTCGGTCGGGCGCGACTACTTTCGCTGGACCGCAAAACACGATGCGCACTTCGTGAACCGCCGTTCAATCGCCGACATCGGCGTGGTGATTGGCCAGAGCACGCAGCTCCTCTATCCCGGACCCTCAACAGCGCGCAGGCGCAACTACATGCGCGAGACCACGCAGGGCATTTACGACGCATTGCTGTGGGGCCGATACGCATTTGATTTGGTGCATGAGGATCGCCTGGATCCGAATCAGATTGCCCGGTACCGCGCGCTGATTCTGCCCAACGTGGCCATGCTCAGTGACGAGCAGTGCCGGCAGCTCCGCGATTACGTTCGCGCGGGCGGCGCGCTGATGGGCAGCTTTGAAACCAGCCTGTACGACGAAAGCCTCAATCCGCGCGCCGATTTCGGACTCGCCGGTGTATTCGGCATCCGCAAGGCCGGCGATGCCATCGGCACTAACGGGAACCCGTACTACGCATGGATTGAGGCGACGGGCGCGCGCCCTTCGCACGAAGTGCTGGCGGGATTCGCCGGAACCCATTGGCTTCCCGGAGCCGAAAATCGCGTTCCGTTGAAGCCCATTGACGATCCCCTGCTGACCGTGGTGCCTGGGTTCGTTCGTTACCCGCCGGAACTTGCATATCCGCCCGTTCCGCACACTTTGGAGCCGGCGATGGTACTGCGCAACAACGGAGCGGGGCGCACAGCGTGGTTCTCCGGCGACGTGGAACGGACGTACTGGCTCACCGGACACGACGACCTCCTGAGCCTGATCCACAACACGCTGCGCTGGTTGACGCGCAATGAGCGCAGCGTGACGGTAGAGGGCGAGGGCTTTGTCGAAATGTTTTGCTGGGAGACCGCCCCCGGCTATGCCGTCCACCTTCTCAACTACACGAATCCCAACGCATTCCGCGGGTGGATGCAGTCGGTAACGAAACTTGGACCGCAACGCGTGTCCATCAAGCTGCCTGGAAACGTGCGCGCAAAGAAAGTGGAACTCCTGCGCGCGGAGAAGACCATTCCATTCGACGCTCGCGGCCCGCAACTTCAGTTCACCATTCCCGAAGTCGCAGACTACGAGGTGGCCGCAATCACGCTTTCCTAGCAGCCGAAATCAAAACGGCGGCGCGTGCGCTCCGGTCGGCGACGAAAAGAACTTCTCCCAGAACGCCAGCCGCTCGCCGTTTGCCAGCGGCATCTCCGCGGTCCGCGAGCCAATTTCCATGGTCGCCGGCGTGGCCGTGCCCACCGGCGCCCAACGCGGCAACTTGTCGCCATTCGGATTTCCTGCAGCCGCAAAATCTTTAAGGTAAGTCGCCGCGGTTTGTGCAATCTCGCGATCCTGTTTCTCCCATGGCCGGTCCATCACCCGCAAATTAAGAAAGAAGTAAGGCAGCTCTCCGCTATGAAACGCGCCGAACTCCGGATGCTGCGGCCACGGAATCGCCCGATCGAAGAAATACGTGAATACCGGCGAGTGATGATTGCTTCCCCGCCGGCTCGCCCACAGGTACATGGAAACGCGATCGCGGTCCTGAATGCTCTGCGCCAGCATCTGCTTCGCGCCGTGCGCTGTGTTCGCCGAGTAGAGCCGCAGAAACTCATTCGCCATTTCTCCGTACTGCCGCTTGGCCATCGCCGCAAACTGATCCGGAGTCTGAACCGGCCCAGAGAAGAGCAGCCCGTCGTTAGCCTGGTATCCCGTCATCACCGGCACATCGTTATCCGTCCCTTTCGCCATCAGCGCCAGCGGCGTATCCGGCAGCACCCATCCATCCACGATCGGCCCGAATCGCCCATTTCCACCTTGGGACCACGACAACAAGTCGTCGGCCGAAATCGCGCGCAAAGCATTCAATGAATCCGCATGGTGCGCTTCGGCAAATTTCACCCCCGCCTGTTCCGCCGCCTTCAGGTCCTGCATCGATTGCCCGGTGATGCCGATCCCGCTATCGGCCATCGCGCGCTCAAACAGCCGCGCGGCCAGCGGCGACGCCAGCAGATCGCTCACGCTGAACGCGCCGGCCGATTGCCCCCAGATCATCACGCAGTTCGGGTCGCCGCCAAATGCAGCAACGTTGCGCTTCAGCCACCTGAGCGCCGCAATCTGGTCCAGCAGCGCGTAGTTGCCGGAGCTGTGATGCTCCGATTCCGCCGTCAGCTCCGGATGCGCAAAAAATCCAAACACGCCCAGCCGGTAGTTGATCGTCACCACCACCAGTCCCGTCGCCGCCAGGTCCGTTCCGTCGTAGATCGCGATGCCGCCCGCCCCGCTAGTGAATGCGCCTCCATGGATGAAAACAATCACCGGGAGATGCGCCGCCCGCTCCGCATTGGGCGTCCACACATTCAGAAACAGGCAGTCCTCGCTCACCTCGTTGTGCGTCATAAACTCTTCCGTCCATGGAAGCAGCTCTTTCACCTCACGCTGCATGCAACTGGCGCCAAACTCCACCGCTGGCCGAACTCCGCTCCAAGTCTTCACCGGTTGCGGCGCACGCCAGCGCAGCGGCCCCACCGGCGCGGCAGCAAATGGAATCCCCTTGAAAACCGTCACACCCGCCTTTGCAGCCTGGCCGCCGCGCACCGCTCCCGCGTCGATGCGCACCACCGGGCCACTCTGCGCCAGGCATGCCGTCGCTCCCAGAACCGCAATCACCATCCCCGCTCTTGCCATCTCTACCATCTTTCCCATGTGTCCTCCATGGAACCACTCATCCTAATCCACCGTGGGCGGCACGGCGTCCTTCACTTTGTAGCCGCGCGCGCTCCCAGGTGCGTTCGCAGGCACTCCACAAACGCAGCCGCTGAGGGAGACAAGCTCCGATCTCGCCGTTCCAGCAGGCAGATTTGCCGCTGCAGCACCGGCTTGGTAAATGGAATCCGCACCAGCCCGGCCACATTGAGCCCGGCAGCCGATTCCGGCAGAATCGCCGCGCCCAGCCCCGCTCGAGCCATCGCCAGCGACGTCGGCATGAAGTTCGTCTCGTAGCGGATATTCGCGGAGCCGCGTTCCCGTCCGATGGCCGCTTCCACGATCCGCCGCACGCTGCTCTCCCGGTTGGGAAGAATCAACTCATAGCGAAGAATTTCATGCAGATTGAGCTCTTTCCTCTTCGCCAGTGGATGCTCCATCCCCACAAATGCCGCCAGCGAATCTTGGTAAAGAGGCGTCGCCTTCAATTCGCGATCCTGCGGCGCGGCGGTGCCGAGTCCCAGGTCCACGGTCCGCCCTGACACCAGCTCCCGCACCCGGTCCGCAACCACATCCTGCACTGCAAAGCGAATCTCCGGGTTTCGCCGGGCAAACCGCCGCAGTACCCCGGGCAAAATTCCTGCCGCGATGGTTGGCAGCGCGGCAATCGCCACGGCTCCCGTCCGCACCGCGGAAATATCGCGCGCATAACCCGCAATCGATTGCGCGTCGTCCACCAGCTGCCGCAACGGTCCCAGCAAGTCCCGGCCCGCCGTCGTAATCGTCACCCCCCGCTTGTTCCGGTCCAGCAGCAGCACCCCCAGTTCGTCTTCCAGCTGCTTCACCTGCACCGTCAGTGCCGACTGCGACACATGCAGCTCCGCGGCCGCTCGCGTGAAGCTCTGCAACTCCGCCACCTTTAGAAATGCCCTTACTTGCCGCAGTTCGTGTGTCATAACAAATCGCGATTATACGCGCTTGAATTATTCAATACGCTGATAACCCCTCGCGCCGTATACTTGCCCATTCCAGGCTCTATCGGCCGGGAGGATCCAGCTCACGTATGGCCCTTTGGGGAGCACTGACCATCCTCGGCGTTCTCGTCGCCATTCTCACCCGCCGGCTTTCCCCGCTGGCTGCGCTCATCTTCATCCCTATCCTCACGGCCGTGGCCGCCGGCTTCGGCCTGCATACCTCAGCGTTCGTCATCACCGGCATTGAGGGCATCGCCCCGGTCATCGCCATGTTCGTCTTCGCCATCCTCTTCTTCGGGATCCTCTCCGATGCCGGAATGATGGCGCCGTTGATTCACGGCATCCTGCGCATGGTCGGCAAAAATCCCACTCGCATCGTGCCCGGCACTTTTCTTTTAGCCCTGCTCGTCCACCTTGACGGTTCCGGCGCCGTCGTCTTCCTCGTCGTCATTCCCGCTCTTCTCCCGCTCTACGAAGAACTCGCCATCGATCGCCGCATCCTAGCCTGCGCGACGTCCATGGCTGCCGGCGTCAACTTCCTGCCCTGGACCGGCCCCACGCTCCGCGCTTCCGCGGCCATGCACGTCTCCACCATCGCACTGTTTCGCCCGCTGATTCCGGTTCAGCTGGTCGGTATCGCCTGCGGTATCGGCTTGTCATTCTGGCTTGGCCGCAAGGAGCAGCGCCGTCTTGGCACATCCCCGGCGCAGAGCACCGAACCCGTTCCGCTTGCAGCTCCCCACAAGTACGGTGTGCGTTTTGGCATCAACATCGCCCTCACTCTGGCTGTGCTGTGCGCCGCGCTCAGCGGCCGCATCGAACCGGCCGTCTGCTTCATGCTCGGTACCGTGCTCGCGCTCATCTGCAACTTCCCCAACGTGGAGCTTCAACGCAAAAAGCTTGAAGACCACGCCCGCGCCGCCATCACCATGACCGCCATCCTGTGCGCGGCCGGCGCATTCACCGGAATTCTCCGCGGCACCGGCATGCTCTCCGCCATGGCAGGTGCCTGCGTTCATGCCGTGCCCGCGCAATGGGGTCACCACATCCCGCTCCTCGTCGCCGTTCTCGGCATGCCCCTCAGCCTGGCATTCGATCCCGATTCCTGGTATTTCGGCGTGCTCCCCGTCATTGCTTCGGCCGCGGGCGCTTACGGCGTTGCCCCCATCAAGGTGGCCCAGGCCTCGCTGCTCGGCATGCATACCACCGGATTTCCCGTCAGCCCGCTCACCCCGGCTACTTTCCTCGTCACCGGGCTCGCAGGTGTCGACCTCGGCGAGCACCAGCGCTTCACCGGCCCGTTTCTCTTTCTCCTTTCCATCGCTATGACCCTTGCAGCCTTGCTGTTCGGGTTGATTCCACTGTGAGGCCGGCATGGCCATGAAGACACTGCGCATCGGAGTCGGAGCAGGTTTCGCGGGCGATCGCATCGGTCCCGCCGTCGATCTCGCTCGCGACGCTCACCTCGATTACCTGGTCTTTGAATGCCTCGCCGAGCGAACCATCGCTCTGGCCCAGTTGGCCCGCCATTACGGCCGCGGCTCCGGCTTCGATCCCCTGCTCCCCGAGCGCATGGAAGCGGTTTTGCCTCACTGCGCAAGGAATCGCACCCGCATCATCTCCAATATGGGCGCGGCCAATCCTCGCGCCGCCGCCGCTCAAACCGCCGCCATCGCCTGCAGCCTTGGCCTCGCCGGCCTCCGCATCGCCTGGGTCGAAGGAGACGACGTCCTCGACCGCCTTCCCGCCGGCCTCACCGCAACCCTCGCCCTCGACCCGCGCGAGACCATCGTCTCCGCCAATGCATATCTCGGCATCGAGCCGTTGCTCGAATGCCTTCGCAGCGACCCCAATGTGGTTCTGACCGGCCGGGTCGCCGATCCATCGCTGTTCCTCGCTCCGATCGTGCACCACTTCGGCTGGTCGCTCCAGGACTGGGATCTTCTCGCCCGGGGAACCGCGGTGGGCCACCTCCTCGAGTGCGCCGGCCAGATCACCGGCGGATACTTCGCCGATCCCGGAATCAAGGACATTCCCGATCTCTCTCAACTCGGATTTCCTTTCGCCGAAGTCGAGGAATCCGGCGATGCCGTCCTCACCAAGCTCGAAGGAACCGGCGGCGCGCTCACCGTGGACACATGCAAGGAACAGATTCTCTACGAAGTCCACGACCCCACTCGCTATCTCACCCCCGACGTCGCCGCCGACTTCTCCGGCATCCGCTTCACGCCCCTCGCTCCCAACCGCATCCGCATCTCCGGCGCGCGCGGCGCAGAACGCCCTCCAACTTTGAAAGTCTCCGTCGGCCTCTACACAGGCTTCATCGCGGAAGGCCAGATCTCCTACGCCGGCCCCGGCGCGCTCTCCCGCGCAACTCTAGCCCGCGACATCCTGGCATCCCGCCTCGATTGGATTCCCACCGTGAACCTTCACATCGGCTTCATCGGCCTCAACTCCATGCACGGCGAAGCTCTCTCCACGCCGTCATGCGAGCCTTATGAGGTCCGCGTGCGCGCCGCAGCACGCCTCTTTGACGAGTCCGAAGCCCGCCGCCTCACGGGCGAAGTCGAAAGCCTCTACGTCAATGGTCCCGCCGGCGGCGGCGGCGTCACCACCTCCATCCGCGAAAATATCGCCGTGGAGCCGGCCTTCATTCCTCGCGCCGCCGTAACTCCAACAATCGGTTGGGAGGTCGCATGAAGCTCCGTCAGATTGCCCACGCGCGCACCGGCGACAAGGGAAACATCCTCAACATCTCCCTCATCGCCTTTCGCGAAGAAGATTACCCAGTACTGCTCGAGCAGGTCACGGCGGACCGAGTCAGCCAACTGTTTGCTCCGCTCATCGTCGAGCCCGTCCAGCGTTATTGCATCCCCGGCCTCGCCGCCCTCAACTTCATCCTCCACCGTCCGCGTACGGAAAGTGTCACGCGCTCGCTGGCCCTGGACGCTCACGGCAAGTCCCTGAGTTTCGTGCTCCTCAATCTCGACATCGACGAACCAATCCCCGATCGCTAACTGTTCACTGTCCGCTGTTCACTGTTCAAGTTCCACGGTACTCACGAATCTTAAGATTTGTTAAACCACCCGCCTCCTTGCCAAAATATGCGAAACTTGGGTCCGTAGCGCGCCCATTGCGCGGCCTGACGGCGCCTTCATGGAATCAACGGATCGGCATAAACCACTCTCGCTTCTCCTCGTCGACGACGACGCCGAGTTGTGCGGAATGATGCGCGAATTCTTCGCCCAGCTTGGCCATCATCTCGAGTGTGCCTACAGCGGCCGCGAGGGTCTCACCCTTGCCCTCAACAACAATCACGACCTGGTGATCCTGGATGTCATGCTTCCCGTTCTCGACGGGTTTGCCCTGTTGCAACAATTGCGCCGCCGCAAACGCGTGCCCGTCATCATGCTTACCGCCCGCGTGCAGCAGCAGGATCGCATCCAGGGCCTGGACGCCGGCGCCGACGACTACCTGCCCAAGCCCTTCGATCCCGATGAACTGCTGGCTCGCATCCGCGCCGTCCTTCGCCGCACCGAATCCCGTGTTGAGGTTTTATCCTCCGCGCTCACCATCGGCTCGGTCCGCCTCGAACCCGTTGCCCGCGAAGTCTGGAGCAACGGCAAACCCGTCGAACTGACTTCCACTGAATTCGATCTTCTCGATATGCTCATGCGCTCCGCCGGCCGCGTGGTTTCCCGCGAGGAGATTACCGCGGCCCTCTTTGAGCGCGAAGCCACGCCCTACGATCGCTTCCTCGACGTGCATATCAGCCACCTCCGCAAGAAGCTCCACAACGGACCTCGCCTCATCCGCACCATTCGCGGCGTTGGCTACACTTTTACGGGGGTCAACTGAGCCATGCGTCTCAAATCGCTTTTCGTCGGAACCCTCCTCGCTTCGCTCTGCGTCCTCGGAGTGTCCTTCCTGTTTTTTCAGCTCATATCCAACCGCGTGCAGCGCCTTCAGATCGATCCCACCTTCAATCACTTCGATGAGCTGCAACTGGAAAGCGCCCGCGATGCCTATGAATCCGGCGGCAAGCAAGCCCTCAGCGCTTATATCGATCGACTCAACCACACTTTCACCGGCGACCACTATCTGCTCAACGCTTCCGGCGTCGATCTCCTGACCGGCGAAAACCGTTCGTCCCTGCTGCCCGCTCCGCCCGAAACCCAGGAGCGCATCCGCTCCCACGGCCGCTGGACCATCGCCCATCGTTCCCCTGATGGCAAGTACTGGTTTGCCGCCGTCGGCCACCTCGGCCGCATCCATATCTGGACATTCCTGCCCTACTTCTATCTCGTCATCGGCGCTACCGCCATGCTCTGCTGGCTCGCGGCCGTCGGCGTCATCTTTCCCGTCCAGCGCGTCGCCAATACCATCGCGCGCTTCGGCCAGGGCGATCTCGCTGCCCGCGTCCGCACCCGCCGCCCCGACGAAATTGGCCAGCTCGGACGCTCCTTCAACCAGATGGCCGAACGCCTCGAACGCCTCATCGTCAGCGAGCGGCGCCTCCTCGGCGACATCTCCCACGAGCTCCGCTCCCCGCTCGCCCGCCTCAAGTTCGCGGTCAAGCTCGCCCGCACTTCCCCCGACCCCGACGTCGCGCTCGACCGCATCGAGCGCGACGTCAATCGCATCGCTTCCCTCGTCTCCGACATTGTCGAAATCACCATCGCCGAAGGCGATCCCGACCTCCGCGGCGCTGAAAACTTCGGCATCTCCGCCGTCCTCGATGAAGTCGTCCGCGACTGCTCCGTCGAGGCCGAGTCGCGCGCCTGCCGCATTGAGCTCTCCGGCCGCATCGCCGGCCAGACACTGGGCAGCCGCGAACTCCTCCGCCGCGCTATCGAGAACGTCTTGCGCAACGCCATTCGCTACTCCCCCGAGCACGCACCCATCCTCATCGACATCTCCGAGGAAAACCAGAACGCCGTCATCGTCGTCCGCGATCACGGCCCCGGCGTCCCCGAGGACTCCCTCAGCCGCATCTTCGATCCGTTCTTCCGCGTCGAGGAGGCCCGCAACACCAACGGAGGCGGTTCCGGCCTCGGGCTCTCCATCGCCAAGCGCGCCGTCCAGGCCCATCACGGCTCCATCTGTGCCCAGAACGCCTCTCCCGGGCTCCGCGTCCGCATCGACATCCCCCTCACCACCGTGTCAGTCGCCGCCTGACGCACTGCTAATTGTGTGCCCCGTCACACGATCCCCGCTGTTTTTACAATTCTTAAGGCAGTTCTTGACACCAGCGCTGTCCAATCGTCTTAATGCCTCCTCCCGCAGGAGAATCCAATGGGGCAGTTGGGGAGCAACCTTTATGAAACGCTTTATCTCTTTCTCCGTCGTCCTCGCATTTCTCGCCGCCCCCGCGTTCGCGGCCAGTCACTCACAGTCAGTCGACGTGCCGCAGGCCGTCACAGTCGCCGGCGCGCAGTTGCCCGCAGGCCACTACAAGGTCACCTATACCGGCTCCGGTCCCAGCGTCCAGGTCACTCTCAAGCAGCAGGATGTCCGCACACCGGCAACCGCCACCGTGCAGGCCAAGCTCGTTGAGCACAACAATGGCCGCGCTTCCGTCACCCTCGACAAAACTGCTGGCGTCAACATCATTGAGCTGATTCAACTCGACCACGTCAACCTGCTTCTCTCGCCTTCGCCTTCTTCCGGTCAGTAGTTCCCTCATCCGGTTCATTGGTCTGTTCACTGGACCTTTCCACCCTCTCCCGGAAGCGACGGGAGGGGGTTTTTCTTCGCCGGCATCTGCTACTGCCGCGTGAATCCGCCGGCTTGGACCGCCCAAGTCCCTTCAGGTATACTGAACATTCGGCAATCCGCGGCCGGCGTGACAGTGCGTCCGCGCTCGCTTCCCGCCGTTGCATGCCGCCGAAAGCGTTTTCTGCGACAGCGGTTGCCCGAACAAGTTCAGATTGGGAGTTTTCACGTCATGGCACAGGTTTGTGATATTTGCGGCAAGGGTCCGCAGTTCGGCAACAATATTTCACACGCGCACAACGTTACCCGCCGCCGCTGGAACCCGAACCTCCAGGCTGTCCACGCTCTGGTCAACGGCGTCTCCAAGCGCATTCGCGTCTGCACCACCTGCATCAAAAGCGGCAAGGTCGCCAAGGCTTAACCGCCGGCATCCGCACCATTCCGCCTTCGCCAGAACCCCGTCCGCGCACGGGGTTTTGTTGTGCCTGCCCTCCGGCGTGTAGCATGGCTCTCGAACCTTCGGAGCCACCTGATGAACCGTCGTGCCTTTCTCCAAACTCTCGCTGCTTCCTCTCTCGCCGCCGCCACTCCCGCCGTCAGCTCTGCCCAGCAGCCGCTTCCGCAGACCTCCGGCCAAGCCTTCCAGCTCTCCGTCATGCTTTGGACCGTCTTCCACGATCTGCCCTTCGAACAGCGAATCGAGAAAGTCGCGTCGGCCGGCTATCGCAACGTGGAGCTCGTGGGAGAATATCGCAACTGGTCCCCTGCCCAGTTCGCGGCTGCCAACGCCGCCCGCCAACGCCTCGGCATCTCCTTTGACGCCACCGCGGACCTCGGCCACGGCATCGGTGATCCCGCCGCCCGCGACGTTCTGCTTGCCGAACTCCGCCATTCGCTAACCGTCATGGAGACGCTCGAATGCCCGGCCATGATCGTCCTCTCCGGCAACGTCGTCCCGGGGCTCTCCCGCGAGGCCCAGCATGAGAGCTGCATTGAAGGCCTCAAGCGCGCCGCAGCGCTGGTTGAGGGTCGCCGCATTGCCGGCAAGCCTGTCCGCCTCCTGCTCGAATGCATCGACCCGGAAGAAAACCCCAATTACTTCCTCACTTCCGCCGCCGAAGCCATCCAGGTGGTCCGCGCCGTCAACCACCCCCAGGTCCAGTTCCTCTACGACATCTTTCACGAGCAGATCGCCGAAGGCAATCTCATTGAAAAGCTCGAGAAGCACATCGACGTCATCGGCCTCATCCACGTCGCCGATGTTCCCGGCCGGCACGACCCCGGCACCGGCGAAATCAACTATGCCAACATCTATCGCAAGCTCTTCGAGCTGAATTATCAGCGCGGAATCGCCATGGAATTCCTTCCCCTCGGCGATCCCGTCAAGGCCCTGCGCCAGGCGAAGGCGGGACTCGAATCCGCCTCACCGCTATCCAACGCCTGAATACCTCTCGCGTCGTACTGCCGATTTCCAAATCGGATGTCGTGTGGGTCTCCAGACCCGCACTTGTCCCAGGCGAAATCCGCGAACTCGCTAACTCCGCTCTCTGCTATCCTCGCTGCCATGCGCCCTCAACCGCTCATCTGCGTCAGCGACGTGGAAGCCAGCAGCCGATGGTACCAGCGCCTGATCGGGCTTCGCGGCTGCCACGGCGGCTCCGACTACGAACAGCTCGTCTCGAATGGCCAACTCATCCTGCAGCTGCACAGCTTTGAGGTGGAACACCATCACGGCGCCATCGGCAATCCCGCCGACAAGCCCTACGGCAATGGCGTCCTATTGTGGTTTGAGGTAGACGATATCGATGCCATCGCGCAGCGCGCGGAGGAGATGGGCGCGGAGATCGTGATGCCGCGGCACCGCAATCCTCCCGACGACGACACTGGCGGCCCCAACCACTGGGAGGTCTGGCTGCGCGATCCCGATGGTTACGGAATCGTGGTGGCCAGCCCTTACGGCACCGCAGACGGCACATGGCGCCCCGAAGGCAACCCCTTCGACGCAGCCTGATCCCTGTTCCCTGTTCCCTGTTCCCTGTTCCCTGTTCCCTGCTTCTACCCCACCGGCACCAGTCCCGGAGGCGGCTGATGGGTCAGGGCGTTCGTCATCCGCGGCGGGCTCGGCGGAGCCTCCAGCGTGAACTTCTTGCCCTTGGCCACGAACTGCACCAGCAGGTTCTTCTGGTCGAACGATATGGCAAACATCTGCATCGGCGGCGACCCGAAATTGACCAGCGGAAATGCCGGATGGATCTCCACCACCGGGTGGGTGAAGGTGTACCGGCCCACTTTCACGTCGGCATCCAGCCTGGCCACTTTCAGCTTGAAGCAGGTGGCCACAGACTGCCCAGACGCGAACTCGACCGGCGCCACATCGTATTTCAGGTGCTCTGCCAGCCGCTCCGGCAGCACCAGTCCTCCGCCACCTGAGTCAAGCTGCGCCTCCACCGGCTCCAGCCCACCCACCTTCAGGCTCGCAATCGGCACTCCCTGCGGCATCCGGAACGGCAGCACGTTCCTGCCACCGTCCGGCGCCAGGGAGCCGTCTCCGAGCGTTATCTTCCGGTTGGGAAAATCCAGCGTCAACACAAAATCGCGGAACAACGTAAATCCCAGCAATCCCTGGCATGTCCCCGACTCAGCAAAAAATGCCGACTGCACCGCCCGCACGTTTTCGAATCGCACTCCGGCCACTTCCACTGAATTCATCAGCAGGATGGGCACTTTCTTCCCTCCCTGCCCGCTGGGGTCGTTCAAGGTCGCATGACCCACGGTCGGCAGCCCCAGTTGTTCGGCCAGCGAGGGCGTCACCAGCGCCTCCGCCCCTGTCCCCGTGTCGATGATGAACCGGAACGGACCGCGCCCGTTGATGGTCACCATCACGTACGGCTTCCCGTACAACTCTTCCATATTCTGGCTGTGTTCGGTGATTTGCGCGCCGGCGCACGTGGCTGCGCCCAGCAACGCCAGAACAACAATTTCGCGACAGGTCGAGGGTTTCATGCCCCCCCTTTCGCGCTTTCGGGGTGCAGCCGGGGAAGATGACCTTGGCCCACGCCCGGCTTCAACTCCGCAGCGCTTGCCTTCGAAAGGACAGTACGTCTGATTAAGGGACGCAGTTTCAGGCATTTTGTAGTGTGGTTGAACCAGTCATTTTGTGTAGTGGCTGGGGCCAGCGGCAGACCGGCTTCCCTCTACAATGAACCGGTATGCCCACCGCCGTCCGATCTCACGCCAAAATCAACCTCGGGCTCTCGATCGGCGCGCCCCGTCCGGACGGCTTTCATTCGCTCGTCACCCTTTACCAGACACTCGACGCCCACGACGTTGTCACGGTCCTAGCCCGTCCGGCCGCCGGAACCTCCATCTCCATTACTTCCAACGACGCTCGCGTCCCCACGGATTCACGGAATACCGCATGGAAGATGGTCGACCTGGCCCTCCATGCCTTGAATCTGAACGCTGAAGTGGAGCTCCACATTGAGAAGCGTCTTCCTGTCCAGGGCGGCCTCGGGGCCGGCTCTGGCAACGCCGTTGCAGCGCTGATCGGTTTGGAAAAAGAGCTGGGCGCGCCATCCTTCGGGCGCGTTCTGCACGGGTGGAATGACCAAAGCTGGCTTTCCCAGCGCCTCGATCTTGCCGCGCAGGTTGGCTCCGACGTTCCCCTTTTTCTCATCGGAGGGACCATCCTCGGCGTCGATCATGGCCAGGAAGTCCACCCCCTGCCAGACCCTGAGCCGCTGTGGTGCGTCGTTGCCATCCCCGAGACGGGCGTCTCCACTCCGCAGGCTTTTCGCAGCTGGGACGAGCTCTGCGCCCGCACCGGTTTGACCGCTGAAGCAAGTGCCGATAAACTAAAGGAGTTGAGCCGCGCCTACGCCAGCGCCTTTGCGGAAGCAGTTCCGCAGGGTGGGCTTGGAACCGGCTCCTCCGGTGTCCCCTCGCAAGTGAACCAATTTGGCCGCGGGGACCTGGCCGGACCTCAAGAGTCCGTGCTTGTCCGCACCGGGATCCTTAGCTGGATTCAAAACGACTTTGAACAGGTCGTATTCCCCCAGCATCCCTCCCTGCGCGCAATCAAGCAGACTCTTGCGGCTGAAGGCTCACCGGAGGCAGCCCTCCATGCCTCGCTGTCGGGGTCCGGTTCGGCGCTCTTCGGCCTTTACCAGGCCCGGGAGCATGCAGATGCAGCCGCAGACAGACTGCGGGCCGCCGGTGTGGGAGGCATTCTTACCCGTACCCTCCAGCGACCCGAGTACTGGAACCGAATGCTTCTCGAATCTGAGGATTGACAGCCAACCGCGTGCCGCGAGAAACTCGCGGGCGGCTGCAAACCGACATCCTGGCGCCACCGCTGCCGAACGCAGTTCAGGCGCTTTGATGGGCGATCGTTCAATGGTAGGACAATGCCCTTTGGAGGCATTTATTCAGGTTCGAATCCTGATCGCCCAGCCACTCTGTTGTACCGGGAACGCAGCCAAAGCAAACCAGCTTGGAGGAGACTCGGGAAATGGACGAAGCAACGTTGACGGTGACACTGGAAGACACGAAGCAGGCGGGCGCCGCGCCCGAACCGGGCAAGGATCCGGGCAGCCAGGGCAACAAGCCGGGCGGCAAGGAGCCCGCGACTTCGGTTCAGACCGACGCGAAGGGCAAGGACGCCAAACCGGCCACCGAGCGCAAGCGCTCCCGCAATCTGAGTGAAGATAAGCGATTCAAGCTCTTCTCCGGCACGGCCAACCGCCCCCTGGCTGAATCCATCGGCCGCCACATCGGCGTCCCCGTGGGCGAGGCCAAACTGCAGCGCTTCGCCGATGGCGAAGTTTACTTCCAGCTCCTCGAGAACGTTCGCGGAGTCGACGTGTTTGTGGTGCAGCCCACCTGCTATCCGGTGGACCAGCACCTGATGGAGTTACTGGTGATGATCGACGCGCTCAAGCGGGCCTCGGCGGCAAGGATCACGGCAGTGGTGCCCTACTACGGCTACGCCCGCCAGGACCGCAAGGACCGCCCGCGCGTGGCCATCAGCGCCAAGCTCATCGCTGACCTGGTCACCGTGGCCGGCGCCCACCGCGCCCTCTTCGTCGACCTCCACGCCGCGCAGATCCAGGGCTTCTTCAACATTCCCGTCGATCACATGTTCGCTTCTCCGGTGCTGGTGTCTTATTTCCGTGGGCTGGGCCTGCCCAACCTGACCGTGGTCTCGCCGGATGCGGGCGGCGTGGAACGGGCCCGCCACTTCGCGCAGAAAATGGGCGCGCCGCTGGCCATCGTGGACAAGCGCCGCACCGACATGAACGTGGCCGAGGTGATGCACGTGGTGGGCGACGTGAACGGCAAGACCTGCCTCATCATCGACGACATCATCGACACCGCCGGAACGCTGGTGAAGACGGTGGACGCGCTTGTATGCCTCCGGCGCCAGCAACGTATTCGCCTGCGCCAGCCATGCCGTGCTTTCCGGGCCGGCCATTGACCGCATCGCCGCTTCGCGATTGCAGGAAGTGGTGGTAACGGACACCATTCCCCTGCGCGAAGCAGCACAGAAATTGCCCAAGATCAAAGTTTTGTCGATTGCCGGCCTGCTCGGCGCCGCCATCGAGAGCATTCACATGGAAACCAGCGTGAGTACGCTGTTTAGCTAAGTTGTCAGTGGTCAGTGATCAGTGGTAGTTAGAACCGATCTCGGACCGAAATCGAACCTAAAGGCTGGTCGCCAGCGGCTGTTTTCAGTGCATCAGGCTCTTCGCTGATCACTGATCACTGACCACTGACCACTGGCCGCTCGCAAAGGGAGCGGCTTCACCCCGTGCCCGAAACAGAAAAGAGAGAATCATGCCTGAAGTAGTCGTAGCCAAGCCCCGCGAGGGCAAGTTCAACAAGAATGCGGCGCGCCGCGTGCGCCGCGCCGGAAACATCCCCGCCGTTCTTTATGGAGCCGGTCACGATCCGGTCGCCGTGGAAGTGGACCCCAGGCAGATTTCACGGATCCTGTTCTCAGAGACCGGCCACAACACCATCTTCGACGTCCAGTTGTCGGGCGGCGCCGCCACCGCCAAAGCCATGATCGTGGACTGGCAGAGAGAGCCGATCAAGGATCAGCTTATCCACATCGACATGAAGCGGATCGCGCTGGACAAGCGGCTCCGCGTCAGCGTCCGCGTGAAGCTGATCGGCGTTCCCGTCGGCGTGAAAGCCAGCGGCGGCATCCTCGACCAGATTCTCCGCGAAGTGGAAATCGAGTGCCTGCCGGCTGACATTCCTAACCACATCCCTGTGGATGTAACCGAGCTGGATATGCACCAGGTGCTGCGAGTGAGCGGCCTGCCGCATAACGAAAAGATCAAATACCTGTCCGCGGAAGACTCTCCAGTGGCGCACGTCGTCTCCATCCGTGAGGAAGTGGTGGCCGCGCCTGCCGAGGGAGTGGATGTGGCGACCGTTGCCACCGCGGGCACTCCGGCGGAGCCGGAAGTGGCCAAGAAGGGCAAGGGTGAATCCGAAGCCGCCGGCAAGGCAGAGGGCGGCGATAAGGCCGAAAAGGCCAAGAAGTAAGCCTTGGCCGAGGCAGCCCAGTTCGGGGGCCAGGCGGAACAGCGTTCTGGCCCGTTCCTGGTGGTCGGGTTAGGCAATCCCGGCCTGGAGTACACGTGGACACCGCACAACGCGGGGTTCATGACAATTGACCGGATCGCCCAGCAGGAGGGCGTGGTGGTCCAGAACCGGCGATGCCGGGCCGTCACCGCAAGCTGCCGGATTGCCGGCCGCACGGTGATCCTGGCCAAGCCGGAGACTTACATGAACCTGAGCGGAGCATCGGTGGCCGCGCTGGTTCGCGAGTTTGAAGCGGACCCATTGAAGGACATGCTCGTGATCTACGACGAGCTGGACCTGAAGCTGGGAACGATGAAGATAAGGGAGCGCGGTTCGACTGCCGGCCACAACGGAGCCCGCAGCATCACCGCCGCGCTGGGCACTCAGGAGTGGCTGCGGCTGCGCATCGGGGTCGGTAAGGAAATGTCCCCCGAAGCAATTGCAGCCGGAGCAAGCAAGCGCGGAGGCAAGGATTACCTGCTTTCGCCAATGAACAAGCGCGACCTGGCGGTGCTGGACGAGATGCTGGACAAGGTGGCGACGGCCACCCGGCGCATCCTGGAGGCCGGCCCCGCAGCCGCGATGAACGAATTTAATCGGAAGGAAGACAAAGAGCAGGGAACAGGGAACAGGGAACAGGGAACAGACCCCCCCCAATCCGGAAGCTGAAGACTGCGAACTGAGACCTGAGAACTGTTGGCTGCCGGCAATAAGTTGCCGGCTGAGAAAAGGAATACGGAATGTCTCGACTGTATGAAGTAATGTTCATCGTCCGGCCCGACGCGGCCGACGAAGATGTTGACAAGCTGATTGCAGGCTTCACCACCACCGTCACCAATGGCGGCGGCGCGGTTAAGTCGGCCGAAAAGATGGGCCGGCGCAAGCTTGCCTACATGGTGCGCAGGTTTAACGACGGCAACTATGTGCTGATGACCGTTGAGGCCAACGGCGCCGTAGTGGCTGAGCTGGAGCGCCGTCTCCGCGTCTCTGAGCCGGTGATCAAGTACCTCACCGTGCGCATGGACGAAGAGGAAAAGCGCCTGGCCAAGGTCAAGGCCATCCGCGCCTCGCGCCGCAAGCTGAGCGCGGAACCGCAAGTGCAGGCGCCGACACCGGCTGCTCCTCCGCCCGTGGAAGCGCCGGCGGAAACGGCGCAGGCGTAGAGGCAAGGAGTAGGGAGTAGAAACCGAATGCTGCCTTACGGCCGGTTCTGAAACCTGTCACCTGACATCTGAATTGAAACCGGCTCTTGCCGGAACAGAAGGAAGCAAAAGAGGAAATCATGGCTGAAGAAACACAAGCAAGGGCGCCCGAAGGCGGCGCACCATCCAATCAAGGCGGTGGCCCGCCCTCCGGCCCGCGTGGACCCCGTCCCGGCGGACAGGGCGGCCCCGGCGGCCGCGGCAAATTTTTCCGCCGCAAGAAGGTGTGCAAGTTTTGCACCGAGAAGATCGACGCCATCCCGTACCGGGACGTGCGCCTGTTGCAGGGCTTTGTGGCCGAACGCGGCAAAATTGTGCCCCGCCGCCTGACCGGCGTCTGCACCAAGCACCAGCGGCGGCTCACCCGCGCCATCAAGCAGGCCCGCAACATCGCGCTGCTGCCCTTTGCCACAAGGCACTAAGAACAGGGAACAAGGGACCAAGGGACCGAGAAACAGGGACAGAGGGTCAGAGGGACAAGGGGCACAGGAACTTGTCCCGCGGCATCTGCCGCGCCCGGTCCAAGGAGATTCTGAGATGGAAGTCATTTTGAAAGAAGATGTGATCAACCTGGGCCACCGCGGCGAGGTCGTGAAGGTAGCCGACGGCTACGGGCGCAATTTCCTGCTGCCGCGCAAGCTGGCCATGGAGGCCACCTCGGCCAACAAGGCGGTCATCGAGCAGATGAAGGCGGCGGCCGCGCGCCGCTCCGCCACGGAAAAGGCGCAGGCCGAGGAACTGGTGACCAAGCTGGTGCCCGTGGTGCTCACCTTTACGCGCAAATCCGGCGAGCAGGGGCAGCTCTTCGGCTCCGTTACCTCGGCCGATATCGCCACCGAGCTGGGGACGAAAGGGTTCGAGATCGACCGGCGCAAGATCCAGCTCAACGAGCCGCTCAAGGCCTTGGGCAACTTCGACGTGCCGGTGCGGCTGCATCGCGAAGTGACCGCACACCTCAAGGTGAGGGTGCTGGGCGAAGCGACGACGGAAGAAGAGACCCCGGCCGAACCCGCGACCGAAACTCCCGCGGAGTAACGGGCGCCGAAACGCCGGAGTGGTTACCGTTGGGGGGGAGGGGGTCGCCTGATTTTCGCCCCTCGGAAGGCTCGCTAGCGTTGAGTTGGCAGCACTGGCCACCGGATTGGTTACCGTTGGGGGGAGGGGTGTCGCCTGATTTTCGCCCCTGGTCGCCGGATTTTCGCCCTTGGGTAGGCTGCCTGGGGCGGAGCTGGCTGTCCCGGCCGCCGGAATGGTTACCTTTGGAGGGAGGGGTGTCGCCTGATTTTCGCCCCCTGGGAAGGCTGGCTGGTGTGGTCGCTTTCCGGACTATAATCGCCGCAAAGAGTACCGCCATCCCCACGGTCAAAGAGGCGTATTGGGCGGATTTCAGGCAGGGTTTCCGGAGTGGATCTAACGACGCCATCCACCACCTGGAGAAGACGCAAGGCAACCCAGGGTAAAAAAGCGGGTCAACAAATCAGGCGCGGAGGCAACAGCGCCGTTCAGTAGTCCATCTGTGAATTCAGTAGTCCATCTGTGAAGTTGGAGCGCAAGGAGGCTCCCCCATGAAGAGGAATTGGTTTGCGATTTCGACACTTTTAGTTTTGCTCGCCGTGTCCGGTGGCCTGATGACGGCCGCCCGGGCGAACGCGGCGCCTGCGCCGGCAGCAGCAGCCGGCTTCTACCAAGAGGGGCCGTGGGACCAGCCGCCTGGCGAGTTCCGCGATGTGCAGCGGCAGGGCTTCCGCGCCGGCATTGATGCCGCCCACCACGACATCGACAATCACCGCCACCGGGACGCCGAACATCACGATCGGTTCCGGCACCCTCCGGTTGGACACGACCAGGTCCGCGATTACCGGGATGGATTCCGCCGCGGCTACGACACCGCCTGGCGCCACTTTGAGGAGCACCACGGGTGGTGATGGGTAAGGGGACGAGAAACCGAGAGCCCGGCGGCGAGCCGGGCTTTCGCGTGTTTGCTCCCCGCCCGAGACGAGGGCCAAGGCAGATTCCATGCGGGAATGACAGCAAGAAAAGCAGAAGCAGGAGCGGCCGTTGTGCGGACTTTTGTGTTTCCCACCCTACGCACGGTGAAGCTGTGCGTAGGATGGGGTACCCTCAGAGTCCATGCGGGAATGACAGAAAGAAAAGCAGGAACAAAGGCATAAGGGATCGTTTGCCAGCTCGGACGTTCCCTTCAGCGGGGGCGGGTGGTGAAGCCCTGCTGTTTCCAGAGCCGGTCCCAGTTCCAGATGCCGCCCCATGCGGCGGCGGGCAGCCTATGCCCTAGCTGATGCGCCAGCATGATGATTTGCCCGCGATGATGCGCCTCGTGGGAAAACATGTAGGCGAACATGGCGCCGCCAGCGGGCCAGGTGCGCAGCCAGCCGCGCGAGAAGGTCTTCACCTTGCGTCCCGGATCCGCCGAAAACGCATCGGTGAGCATGCGCAAGCACTGCGCAGCGCTCTTGTTGAGAGCGGCTGCGGCCTGGCGGAGCGTGCAACGGTACGGATCGAGCGGCGCGGGGCGCTTGAGGTGGGGCGCGTTCAGGCGCAGCCAGTTCAGGCGGCAGTTGTGCATGTGGGCCACCATGGCGCCGATGGTGCGGCTGCGGCTGCGATGGCCAATGGGTAATTGCGCGCGCCAGGCATGCGGGTCGAGGTGCTCGAGCAGGAGCTGGTTCATCGCATCGTTCACGGCCCAGGTTTCAATGAGGACGTCGCGCAGATCGGCGATGGATGGCTCGTTGGTTTGTCGCATGTGCGCTGCTCCCTATGGGCGACAGGTATAGCACACGAGGCGGGCATGGAGTGAACCGAACCGTTGATGGCCTTGTATAACAGGTTCAGAGGTCCTGCATGAAACGTGAATTGGCTTTAAAAGCCGTTCTGGCCGTGATGGGTTTGTTGTTTCTGGCCATGACGTATCCGATGGTGCTTTTCATCCGCCAGGAGCCTGCACTCTCCATGATGATGAGCGTCTATGCCACGCTGGGCGCGTTTCTTCTTCTGGCTGTACACTGCCCGGCTGCGCACCGCAGCCTCATTGCGTTCACGGCGTGGTCCAGTCTGGCTCACGCGGTTCTGATGGGAACTCAGGCGCAAATGAAGATGATTGCTCACAGCGAGATGATCGGCGTGGCGGTTCTGGCTGTGATCGGCATTGTTCTGATCGCGCTTGCGCCGAGGCATAAGCACGCGTCTCCCACCGCCGTAGGCGCGTAGCTCAGCAGATCGCAATTCCTCCCGCCCCTTTTCGCAGGCAGCGCGAAAAGGATGGTTGCTCCGTTTGTCCCCATGCTCGATTGCTCCCCTGCTCCTACTATTGCCCGGTCTGGTAGCGGACCATGGCCAGTGCTGACTGGTAGGCGTATCGGGCATTGGCATAGCCAATCTCGGCCTGGGTCTGGGCGAGCTGGGACTGGGTGAGGTCGACGATGCCGCTCAAGCCGACTTTGTAGCGGGCCTGGGCGAGCTCGAACGCGGTGTTGGCCTGGTCCAGAAGCTGTTTGTTGACGGCAATTTTCTGGAAGGCGATTTGCGCGTTCAGGACAGAGGTGCGGACGTCGCGGGCGATGTTGTCGCGGAGGTTGCGCACCTGCTCGGAGGCGGCCTGGGCGCGGAAGTCGGCTTCCTTGGCGCGGGCGGTGAATTCGAACCCGTTGAAGACGGGGATGGAGATGTTGGCGCCGGCGGCGCCATACCAGGAGGACTGGATGAGGTCATCGCGGACGGGGGTGACGCCGGTGGCGGCGAGGGCGGAGATGGTGGGGCGGACGAGATCGTGCTCGGCGGAGGCGAACTGCTTTGCAGCGGTGTACTGGTCGTTGAGCTGGGCCAGATCGGGGCGGTAGCGGAAGGCCAACTGGACCAGGTTTTCGGCGTCGGCGGGCGCGGGCTCAGGGTTTTCCGGAGTCTCGTCCACCAGGTTGTATTCAGTATTGTCTTCCGAGCCGAGCATTGCATTGAGGTTAGCCATGGAAGTCTCCATGGCGTTTTGGGCGTCGAGAACGAGCAACTGTGCCTGCGAGACCTGGACGTCGGCGAGGCTGAGGTCGAGGGTGGAGCGGAGCTTCTGGTTGGTGAGGGCGCCGATCTGCTGGCCGGTGGCCTGGCGAGTGGAGACGGTCTGCTCGGCGACGAGGAGAACTTTCTGCGCGGTGAGGGCGTTGTAGAAGGCTTCGTCGACGGTAAGGGTGATGTCATCGACGGAGGCGCGGGTGTTTTCAAGCTGCGCCTGGAGGTTCGATTTGGCGTTCCGGATGAGGTTGCGGGTGCGGCCGAAGTCGGTGATGAGTTGATCGACGGTGATGCCGGCGGCGGCCTTGTCGAGGGCGCGCGGGCTGTTGAGCGAGCCCAGACCGGTGAGCCGGCTATCGGAGTGGGCGCCGACGGCGGTCAGGTCGCTAGTTGCCGTGGGCAGATCGCCGGAGCGGGCCTGGCGAACGACCTGGGTGGAGGCCAACTGGAGCAGGCGCGCGATGCTGATGTTGGGATTGCGGGCCAGGGCCATCTTTTCGGCTTCAGCCAGGGTGAGGCGGGGGCCTGAAGGCAGAGCGACCGTGGGCGGCGTGGGCAGCGGCGGAGGGACCTGGCTGGAGATGGGCTCCTGTTGCTGCGCGGCCTGGGCGATGAGGTTGGCGGCGGGAGCGTTGGGCAGTTGCCGAGCGGCGCAGGTTGAGGGAGTGAGAAAGAGGACGGTGGAGAGGATCGCGCACGGTATCCCACCCATTTCGCAAAGAGCGCGAAATGGATGGGGCACACAAAGTGTGTGGTAGAGCTGGCTGCGCGAAATGCAGGCGATTTTGTTCCGGGGCTGCTTCATGCGTTTGCCTCCGCTTGAACTTGAGACTTGGAGCGCCGGCCGTGTATGACGAGGTAAATGGCGGGAACCAGGAAGACGGTGATGGCGACGGAGACGACCAGGCCGCCGATAACGGCGCGGGCCAGGGGCGCGTATTGCTCGCTGCCGGCCTCCAGGCCCATCGCCATGGGAATCATGCCGAGGACGGTGGCGAGCGATGTCATGAGGATGGGCCGGAGGCGGATTTTGCAGGACTGAACGGTGGCTTCAAGAATCGGCAGGCCGCGTTTGTGGAGCACGTTGGAGAACTCCACAATAAGGATGGAGTTCGAGACCACCAGGCCGGTCATCATGATGACGCCCATGAGCGACATGATGTTGATGGTGCTGCCGGTCATGAGCAGGATCAAGACGACGCCCAGCAGACCGGGAGGAATCGCCATGAGAATGATGAAGGGATCAATGAACGAGGTGAACTGGGCCATCAGGATGAGATAGACGAGCAGTACGGCGACGATGAGGCCGATGCCGAATTCGTGGAAGGCCTGCTGCATCAGGACGACGGCGCCGCGCACATTGATGACGGTATTGCGGTCGTGGCTGGTTTGCGCCAGCAGGTTGTTAATGCGCTTTCCCACGCGTTGCAGCGCTTCCGTTCTGGTGGCCACATAGATGTCGATGACGGGGCGGATCTGGTAGTGGTCGACCTCAGTGGGCGTATTGAACTGGCTGATGGTGGCCACGGAGCCAAGGGTGACCACGCCGGTGGAGTTGTCATTGACGGAAAAAGCGGCGGGGGTGAAGCCGGCCTGCCGCGATTCATGCCCGGGCGTATACCCCGGCGTGTGCCTGGCCTGCAAGGGAATGTTCTCGAGGTCCTGCATGGACATGTGATTGATCCAGCGATTGGCGTACTGGACGGTGACCATGTAGTTGTTGCCGGTGGCGGGATCGATCCAGTAGGAGGGGGCGACCATGCCGCTTGAGGTGAGCGCGGTGACGACGTTATCGACAATATCCTTGGCGCTGAGGCCGACGAGGCTGGCGCGCTCGCGATCGATGTCGAGGCGGAGGCCTGGGTAGTCGAGGTTCTGCGGGATGTAAGTGTTGGAGACGCCGGGTATGGCGCGGATTTTGGCGGCCAGGTCTTCGGCGAGGGCGTAGGACTTGTGAATGTCCTGGGACTTGATCTGGATGTCGATGGGAGCGGGCAAGCCCTGGTTCATGACGCCATCGACGAGGCCCCCGGCCTGGAAGTAGGTGGAAAGCTCGGGCATCTGCTGGGAGAGCGCGGCCTGGACTCGGCGCATGTACTCATAGCTGCCGATGCTGTGGTCCTGCTTGAGGCTGGTTTGCACAAAGGCAGTGTCCATGGAGGCATTGGGCGTGTAAATGGCGGAGAGGTCGGGATAAGCGCCGATGTTGGAGACGATCATGCCGAGGTCCCTGGGCTTGACGACGTTGCGGATGACATTTTCGACCCTGGCGATGTAGTCGTTGCTGACCGAGAGGCGCGAGCCGGCGGGCATGTGGACGTTGATGATGAACTGGCCGGGATCGGTGCGGGGGAAATAGGCGCGGCCGAGGAAGGGAAACAGAACGGCCAGGAGGAGGACGTTGGCGGCGAGGATGACGACGGCGGCGAGTCCGGGACGTTTCATGACGCGAAGGGCAAGCTTCTCGTACCAATCGAGGAAGCGCTGGAACGAAGTGTTGAAGCGCACCATGAAGCGGCGGAAGATTTTGGACTTGGAGCCCAGAACCGCTTCGGGGTTGTCTTCATCCTCCATGCCGTGGGGATCGAGGCGGATGAATTTGGCGCAGAAGAGCGGAACCACGGTCATGGCGAAGAAGTAAGACGCGAAGATGGAGAGGGCGACGCCGAGGGCAAGCGGGGTGAAGATGTACTTGCTGACGCCGGTGAAGAAGGAGACGGGGAAGAAGACGATGGCGGTGGTGAAGGTGGCGGCGAGGACGGCCATGTTGACTTCGTCGCCGCCTTTCTCCGCTGCGTCATGGGGGCCTGCGCCCTCTTCCATGTGGCGGAAGATGTTTTCCAGCACGATGACGCCGTTGTCGATGAGGCGGGAGAAGACGAGCGCCAGTCCGCCGAGGATCATGGTGTTGATGGAGCCGCCCATGGAGTTGGTAAGCATGAGACAGACCAGCATGGAAAGCGGCACCGCGATGAGGACGGCGAGGGTGGCGCGGGGGCTGCCCAGGAAGACGAGGATCATGATGGCTGTGAGCAGGAGACCGATGCCGGCCTCGCGGGCCACGTTGGCAATGGCCATTTTGACGAAGACGGACTGGTCGAAAACGACGGCGGTTTTGAGCTGATCGGGAATGTCGACGAGTTTCTTAACGGCAGCCTTAATGCCGTTGACGATGGAGATGGTGTTGGAATCGCCGCCCTGTTTGAAGATGGGGACATAGACGGAGCGCTGGCCGTCGATGCGGACGATGTTGTACTGGAGCGCGCCGGCATCGACGGCCTTGCCGATGTCGCCGACCAGGACCGAGGAGTTGCCGACGGTCTTGAGCGGCATGGAGTTCATGGCCTTGGCGTCAGGGAACTGCGCGTTGGCGTAGATGTTGAAATCCTTGGAGCCGATGCGGACGTCGCCGGCAGGAAGGATGAGGTTGGAGCTGTTGACCGCCTTGACCACATCATCAAGGCTCATGTTGTAGGCCTCGAGCTTGAGCGGATCGACGTAGATCTGGATCTGGCGGTAAGTGCCGCCGTAGGGCTGGGGCACGGATGCGCCCTGCACGTTGGAGATCTGGTTGCGGACCTGGAACTGGGCAAGGTCTTTGAGCCGGGTTTCGTTAAGGCCCTTGCCTTCAAGCGTGACCAGGCAGACGGGCTGCGTGGAGGCGGTCATGCCCAGCACCACCGGAGGCAGAGTGCCGGGGGGCAGGCGGCGCAGGTCGGCCATGGCCAGGTTGGCGATGTTGCTGACGGCGACGTTGGGATCGGTGCCGGGCTTGAAATAGATTTTGATGAGGCTGACGCCGGTCATGGAGCGGGATTCGCTGTGGTCAACGTTGGCGGCGAGGGTGAAGAAGCGCTCGAAGGTATTGGTGATGTCGGCTTCAACCTGTTCGGGAGGCATCCCGCTGTAGAAAGTGGCCACGACCACCACGGGCATGTCGATCTGAGGAAATAGATCGACCGGCATCTTGAGCACGGTCTCGGTCCCGATGAGGACCACCATGAGACAGATCATGATGATGAAGAACGGGTATTTCAGTGCGAACTTCGGCATTGCGGGTACTACTCCTTCCGAACAGGTCAGGGACGGAAAGCAGAGTCGGTCACGAGCCCATCTGGCGGGCGCGTTCCGGAACGCAGGCGGGATGCGGCTTTACTGCGAGCCGGCATTCTGCTCGTTCTCCTCGGCTTTCATGTCGATGGTGCCGCCGGTCTGTTGCACGGTTTCCGACGCCGGCTCCTGGGTTATGAGCGGACTGACGGTTTCGCCCTCGCGATAGCTCTCCTGGCCGCCGAGGATGACGCGGTCGCCGGGCTCGAGGCCGCTGGCGATTCCGGCCAGTTTCTGGCCCTCGATGGCGATGTCTACCGGGCGGATATGAACGCGGTTGTTGCTGCCGAGGACGTAAACCACGTTGCGGCCGCCCTGGATGACGACGGCTTCAACCGGAATGGTGACCACATTCGATTGCGAGGCGAGCCGGAGCATCGAATTCGCGTACATGCCGGGGGAGATGGACAGGTTGTTGTTCTCGACGTCGATTTCGGTTTCCATGGTGCGGGTGTCGAAGTTGACGTCGCGCGTGAAGCGGACGATTTTGCCGGTAAAGGAGCGATTGACGGCATCGACGCGCACGTCCAGTTGATCGCCTTCGTGGACAAAGCGGACGTCGTCTTCAGGAACGGGAACGCGCAGGCGGAGAAGCTGGCTTTGCGCGATGCGCACGATGGGCAGGTCCTGGCTGTTGGAGTTGGTGCCGCCCTGGATGAGGGCGCCGGTATCGGCATAGCGCCAGACGACGACGCCGGCGATGGGCGCGACCACGGTGGTGTAGTCCTGGAGGGCCTGGTAACGCTGGTTATTGGCCTGCGCGGAACCGAGGTGCTGCTGGGCGGCCGCGAGATCGGCCTTGGCGGCATCCACTTGCGATTCGGAGGAGAGGTCCTTGGCCTGGGCGTCGTCGATCTCCTGCTGGGCGATGAGGCCGGGATGGCCTTTGGCCGCATCCTCCAGGCGCTGGTACTCGGCGTGGAGGGCGGAATGGGTGGCCTCAGCGCGGTTGATCTCGTGCTGGGCGCGGCGAATTTCCTCCTTGCTCTGCTGCACCTCGAAGACGGTCTGCTGGAGCTGGGCCCTCAGTTCGGGGACCTCAAGCACTGCGATGGTCTGTCCCTGCCGGACCACGTCGCCGATGTCGACGTTGATCTTCTTCATGTAGCCGCTGACCTTGGGATGGACGTCGACCACCTGATAGGGCTCAAACTGGCCGGCGAGGGTGAGGACGTGATCAATGTTGCCTCGCTGCGCGGCGGCCACCCTGGCGGAGGGGATGGCGGCGGCCTTGGCGGTGTTGTCCTGTGACCGACATGCCGAGAGAGAAAGTGCAGCGCCGGCGGCGGCGCAGACCATGGCCCAGCCGGCGAAGCGCTGAACCGTGGTCCTTGAGATTCCATTGTGCATAGGAAGAATTGCTCCTGTCACCGAGTTCCGTTTCCAAACGCAGGGGTTAGCCCCATGCAACAGATTCAAAAGGAGAACCCGTTGCAAAGGCACGAAGCAGAGCCACGGCGGCCTTGCCGAGTTCCCCAGCCAAAACACATTGACCGCGCCCAAATTGCGTGGCGGTGAATGCCTGGCTTGGCGTATCCGACCCATCAATTTGGATGATGATCACGGCCAGCGAGAGTTCCGCGACGCAAGGGGCTTTGTTGGCAATCGCTTGCCAGCTTTACCAGCGCGGAGGAGGCCGAAAGAAATGCGAGGGAGAGAAAGCGGACCAGTTGGGCGCGGGGGGAACGTCGGCTTGCCTGGGGATAAAGAAGGCCGGTACTAACGCTGCAAATGACGAAAACAGCAGGAGTTCCGTTGGGAAATGCGGAACAGGATCCGGGGCGGCGAGCGCGTGGCCGACTTGCCTGGAAGCTTCGGCGGCCTGGAGCTTGGAGGAGCTCAATTCAACGCGAATGCGGCCATTGGGGCTGTAGCAGGCCATCTTGGCCTCAACCGCAAATACGGCGGCCAGCAGGCATAACAACGCGCCCAGCGCGGAGATCCGCCAGTGCTGACGCCATTGCCTACCGTACATAATCCGAGTCTACCATCCCTCTGAATGTAAGACGCATTTGAGTTGTGGTCAGTTTGCTCGACTGGATGCCCCAGGGGCTAAAGCACACAATTGATGGGGTTAATGTACGGGCTAAGGACTGTACCCTTCAGCGGAGCGGAATCGGTCAGCGGGACTGCGGCTGGGGGTTGATTTCGGCCATCAACTGCCGCACCTTGTCCCGGGCTTCGTAATTTGGATTGGAGGCCAGGAGTTGCTTCCAATCGGCAAGTGCGCCGGGGCCATCGTGCTTGCCCTGCCACCTGACGAGACCGCGATTGAACAGGGCGTTAGGGCTGTTGGGGCGGTAGTTAAGGGCGGTGGTGAACTCGGCAATCGCGGAATCGGCATTGCCCATGTACCAATAGGCGGTTCCCATGTCGGTGCGGACATCGGCATCGGAGGGCTGGACAGCAAGTACGCGGGTGTACCAGTTGACCGCCGAAGGATATTGCTGCGCGTCGTAGTAGAGGTTGCCGAGCTTGGTAAGAATCGCGGTGTTGTCTGGGTCTGCCTTGAGGACTTCGAGCAACGGAGCCGCCTGGGAATCGGCTTCCTGTTTCAACCGGGCGGGGCCGGCGGCGGCGGGCGCCGTTGCAGCCGTTGGCTGAGACACCGGAGCCGCGGTGGTTGTGGACGCCGATAAAGCCGAGCCGTTCACCCCGGCGATCAACCAGCCGGCTGTAAGGCCGATGACGAGGCAGACTGCGCCGAGGATCATCACCCGTTTGACCGGCCACAGCTCGGTTGTGGTTGGAGTGGTGCTGGTCATGGATTGGCGCTCCTTTCCGTTGCCGGCTGCGCGGCTGCGCTGGCCCGAACGCCGGCGATGAGACGCCGCACGGTGGCTTTGCGGTCGGGGCTGAGTTGCGGATTCGATTTCAGCAAAAGCTGCCAGGCGGCGAGGGCGCCCTTTGCATCCTGCTTGCCCTGCCAACGAATGAGTCCCAGGTTGAAGAGCGAATTGGCGTCGGTTGGCGAATAGCGCAGCGCCTGGTTCAGCTGGGCAATGGCGCCATCGGCATCGCCGCCACGGAAAAGACTGGCGGCAAGCTTGTTGCGAGTGGCGACATTCGCAGGGTCGGCCTGTGCGGCCTTGCCGTAATAGACGGCTGCGGCTGTGAACTGGTGGGTGGAGTGGTAGATGGTTCCCAGCTCGACGAGGAGAGTGACATTGTCGGGGTCGGTCTTGAGCTTCGCAAGCAGTGGGGCGGCCTGCTTATCGGCGATTTGCTTCATTTCTGCCAACGAAGGCAAGCGGCCGTGGCCTGGCACGGAGGAAACAGCTGGGCGAGCCACCGCTGCGGTTGCGGGCGTGCGGGAACCGCGGGCGAAAAAGCCGGCGATCAACCCCAGAACCAGGCAGACGGCGGCGATGCCGTAGGCCTGAGTGGCCGGCAGCGATCGCCTGCCGTTGGATGCCGATGCATCGTTCATGACCGTACTCCCCTGGTCAGGAGTTGCTTTCGGAGCCGGCAATTGCGACCCGCGACAGGGCGGAGACGAGAACTTGAGCGAAGGGAGTCTGCGCCGCCATTTGGGAAATCTCACTTTCGCCGGACCGATTCCAATGAAAGCATCTGGCCACCAGGAGTTTTGTGATGTCGATCACTCCATGCATACCCGAATGTGTTTCGGAGTACGGTTGTGTGCACTTCGGGGGGCAATAGGGCCAACAAGTGTGACGTTGCTCACGTTAAAAATCCCTAATGTGGGGATTTACTGACAGTGGGGCGTGTAACCCAAGTCACTGTACGAGCCGTTCATGATGAAAAAGCGCCAACTACCGAAGATCCCAAATTCATTCCCATACGCAGGTCTTATATCGGCAATGAGGTACGAACAGCAGCCAGGAGCAGCCCCTGCCACTCGGCAACGGCATGTTTCGTGCGGAACACACAATTATGTGGGAGCGGAGCGGTTGAGCGCGCAAGCAGGAACGACGTCACAGATTAGCCGGAATTAGCAAGAAAGTGCGCACTAGGAGGCTTCAAACCATGAAGCGAATTGCAATGATCGCCCTGATGGTGCTGGGAGTCACGGGATTTGCCAGCGCCCAGATTTACACGCCGACGAGCGACGTTCTCGGCGCCCACCTTAACTACGGCCGTGGTTGCGCAGGCTGTCACGCACCGCATAGCGGCGCCTACGGCAACGGCGCAGCCAAGACGAAAGACGCAAGCTCTGGCACCATGGCCCTGTGGGGCGAGGATGTTGGCAGCCTGTACGGCCAGGTCCTCCAATTCGGCCAGACCGCCAGCTCCGTTAACGGCAATGGCTCAGTGAGCGGGACAACCAACACGGTAACGCTGAGCACCTATACGGAAACGTTGCCGACCTCACAGACCGCGGGAACGCCAGACGTTACCGGCGTGCTGATGTGCCTGAGCTGCCACGACGGCAACCTGGCCAAGGGCGCGATGATGAAGGGCGTCGTCTACGAGACACTGCCTTCCACCTATGGGACGTTCGGGGGCGGCATACCGACGCTGCTGGGCAACGACGGAACCACCGCTGCAAACTACCTGAACGACCACCCGGTAGGCCTGAACGCGACAATGAGCTGCAGCGGCCCGCCGTACAACTGGGACTGCACAACCACCGTCAGCTCCACTGGCGGCGTCACGGTGAACATGACCGGAACCAACTCCGCGAAATTCAAGACTAACTACGGATTCTTCGTCAGCCCGGCCAGCTGGAACGGCAAGCCGGTGGTTATGTGCACCACGTGCCACAACCAGCACCTGATGAATGTGGTGAGTGTAACGGCGAGCAACTCCGGCATGACGGCGGGAAACTACCAGACCATGTTCTTCCTGCGCGGGCCATACAACCCGTTCGACAACGCGACGGGCAGCAACCAGACGGCGCAGTTCTGCCGTCAGTGCCATGGCGGCGAGTCGAACGAGGCGAACGGCAGCACCGCTGGAACCACCTTCTAACCTCAATGCGTGAAAGGGGAGGCACGCAGCTTATCCTCCCCAGCTTTTTCAAGTTTGAAGGATGAACCATGAGATTCAAACTTCCCCTTCTGTTGCTTCTTCTGCTTTCCTCGGGGTTTGTCTGCGGACAGATCGCGTCACACGCGCCCACTGCATTGCAACCGTCGACGGCGCAGGCGCCGGGGAACAAGCCGGTGGCTCGCGTCAACGGCGTGGTGCTGACCGAATCCGACCTGGTGCGCGAGGAATACGCCATCTTTCCTTACGCGCAGCAACACGGCGGAGATCTCCCCAAGGATCTGGAGCCGCAGATTCGCGCCGGCGCCCTAAAGATGATCGTTTTCGAGGAGCTGGTGTACCAGGAAGCCCTGCGGCGGAAGATGACCATTCCCGCGGCGCGAATGGAGCGTGCAGAGGCTGACTTTCGCAAGCAGTTCGCCACGCCGGATGAGTTCAATGCCTTCGTGACCAGTGAGTTTCGCGGCTCGCAGGAACTGCTGAAGGAAAAGATCCGGCGCTCGTTGCTGATCGAGGCGCTGCTGAAGATCGAAGTTGAGAATCCCAGTGTGATATCGCCGCTGGAACTGCGCGCCTACTACGACAAGAACCTGGCGCGGTTTGAGCATCCGGAGTTGTACACCTTCCAAACCATTTCAGCGATGCCCCCGGAGCACGCAACTCCGAAGCAGCTTTTGGAAGGGCGCCTCCGCGCGGACCGCGACCTGGAACAGGCCAAGACGGCCAAGACGGCGATGCAATTCGGGCTGCTTGCGGAAAAGTTTTCCGATGACGATTACCGCGTGGTGCTCGGCCAGCACAAGCCGGTGCCGGTGGACCAGCTTGCGCCTCCGGTTGTGGCCGCGCTCCAACACATGAAGCCCGGTGAGATGACGGGGGTGATTCAACTTGGCCAGGCGTACACCATCGTGCGGCTGAACCAGCACACGCCGGCGGGGCGGACGCCGTTTTTCCAAGTCAAGACGCAACTCCAGAAGGAACTGCACGAGAAGAAGAGGAACGACTTACGGAAAGCGCTCGACGCCAAGTTGCGCCGGACCGCGACCGTGGAAGAAATGTGAGGAGCCGGACAGGGGAACGAACAGCCTTCCCGGCAATGCAGCAGGTTGCAGATAAGCTCGATGCCCTGCGGCTCGACCGAGAGCGGAAGGCCACGTGGCAGCAGGAACTCAGGCAGGAGTGAGGAACACGCGAAGTGACGGTTCATGCGAAAATTCGGGCGACATTGGCTGCGGGATGGTTCCTGCTGGCGATGTCCTCGGCCGCCCAGGTCCAGTATGGGGACCTGCGCTTGAGCATGAATGGCCTGCTGACTCCCGGATTCTCCGCCACGTCAGGGAACGTGCCCGGATCGGCCTCGCATAGCTGGACGTTCGGAGGCGATTCCAGTCTGACCGGCTCCTACCATAGTCCCAATTTCTTCGCCTTCAACGCAGGACTGTATCTGAACCAATCGCGGGCGAACTCCAACTTTCAGTCGATTTCGAATGCCAGCGGCGTGGACCTGAGCTCGACGATCTTCGGCGGCAGCGATTTTCCGGGGAACGTGGGATACTCGCTGGCGTATGACAGCGAAGGCAATTACGGCGTTCCGGGACTGGCCAACTATGTGACCCACGGCAACAGCGACACGTTCTCAATTGGCTGGAACGAGAACGTGCAGGATGTTCCTAGTTTCTCGGCCGCATTTCAGATGGGCGGAGGCGAATACTCGGTGTACGGCACGAACGATGACGGAAGCACCTCGTTTCGTTCCCTGAACCTCCATTCCTCCTATCGGCTGGCCGGATTCGGCATGAGCGCCTATTACTCCGATGGAGACGGCAATTCCCGGATTCCAGGCGTAATTGCGGGGGAATCCTCCCTGACTACCACGTCCGGAGAGGACGGCTACGGATTTACCGTGAACCACCGGCTGCCCTTTTCGGGATCGATTTCAGGGGGCTTCAATCGATCGAACTTTGACACTGGATTTGAAGGCACCCATATCAGCGGGACCATTGATTTGCTCAACGTTCAGGCAGGTTTGCATCCTTTCGAGAAGGTGACTTTCTCGGCGGGCGCGAACTACTCCGACAATCTGAGCGGCCAGCTTGTGGAACAGATCCTGGGGGCCGGCGGAGTAGCGCCCGGGGTCAACCTGAGCCAGACATCCAACTCGCTGGACCTGGAGGGCGTGGCCACCTACGCGCCGTCGTCGAATATCCAGACCTCCTTCACCACGGAGCGCCGTACTCAGTCCTATTTTGGCGAGAACTACGGCGTCACCTCGTATGGCGTCAGCGCAATCTACAGCCGCCAGTGGCAGCGTTTTGGTTCGTTCAACAGCGCAGTTAGCGCGATCGACAATTCCAATGACCAGACCGGCGACGATACGCTGGGGTTCTCCGTGACGGAGAACTACGCCGGCGAGTTCAAGAACTGGAAAATGAATGCCGGTTTTAGCTATGCGCAGAACGTTGAAACGCTTCTTATCACCTACATGAATTCGTTCTACAACTACTCCGCGAACGCGCATAGAAGATTTGGGCAATTCAACATCGGCGTGGGCGCGTCTGCAGGCCGGACGGCGCTGACAGACCAGGCTGGCACTGAGAACGACAGCGAGAGCTTCAACGCCACCATCGGTTATACCCACTGGCTCACCGCGACGGGCAGCTATGCCCGGGCGCACGGACAGGCGCTGGCCACCGGGGCGGGCCTCATCCCGGTCCCCATCCCATCCCCGATATTGCCGTCGAGTTTGCTGGAACTATACGGCGGCAACAGTTACGGGATCGGCGTGTCGAGCTCGCCGGTGGACAAGCTGCTCTTCTCTGCCTCATATTCCAAGTCGCTAAGCAACACCTCAGGCGAAGGAATCACATCGCAAAATGAAAACGATCAGTACAATGCACTGCTGCAGTACCGCTTACGCAAGCTGACCTTCATCAGCGGCTATGCGCGACTGGAGCAGGGCTTCAGCGAGGCGGGTATTCCGCCACAGATTGTGGTGTCGTACTACGCCGGGGTATCGCGATGGTTCAACTTCTTCTAACCCGGGAGCGGAAGCCCGCCGGCGCACTGCTGGCGCTGGGCTGCATGGCGCTGGTGTGCGCGAATGCGGCCTGGGCTGCGCCCCGGGCGAAGGCGAACACGGCTGCCCCGGAGTTCTGGAAGATGACGCTGGACGGAGGCCGCAGCCTGACCTGGGAGCGCAACCTCAGTTCCGAAGCCGAGGTCAGACCGAACCGAGGCTTCTGGAGGAAGGCTTGGGACGTGATTGCCGGAGCGCCGGACTTCCGCTCTCTGGTGCGGCCGTACGCGGTGGCCATCGATTCCCGCGGCCGTGTGATCGTGACCGATCCGGGTGCATCCGGAGTGCACATCTTCGATCTGGTTCAGCAGAAGTACAAATTCATCCAGCGGACGGGCAAGAGCAAGGACTCGATGATCCGGCCGCAGTGCGTGGCAGTGGATGCGGCCGACAACATTTACGTTACCGACTCAGAGGCAGGAGTAATCTTCGTCTTCGATTCGAACGGAAAGTTTGTTCACGCGCTGGGCAGCCTTAAAGGCGGCGAAGGCTACTTCAAGCGGCCCACCGGAATCGCAGTGGACTCCGCGGCGCAGCGGATCTACGTGACCGACACGCTGCGCGACAAGGTCTTCGTCCTCGGCATGGACGGCAGCATCCTGCAGACGATTGGCGATTCCGGCACAGGCGAAGGCGAATTCAACCTTCCCACCGATCTGCGCCTGGTGGGGGACAACCTGCTGGTGGCGGATGCGGTGAATTTCCGGGTGCAGGCTTTTGACCGGAGTGGCAGGTTTCAATTCGCAATCGGCAAGGCGAACGGCTACGCGGCGATGTTCCGACCCAAATCGGTGAGCATGGACTCGGAAGGCAACCTGTATATTGTGGACGGCCTTGCGCGGATTGGTGCAGGTGGTCAATCGCGCAGGGCCAGCTTCTGTACGACTTCGGCGCGCAGGGCACGCATGCCGGCGAGTTCCAGGAGCCGGCAGGTCTGTTCATTGGCAAAGACGACCGTGTTTACGTAGTGGACTCCTTCAACCGGCGCGTGCAGATCTTCCAATACGCAGGGCAGAGCCACGTCAGCGAGGAGGCGGCAAAGTGAGGATCCGTCTCCATTTCGCCGCCGTATTGGTACTGCTCGCCGCCCCTGGCCTGTGCGCCCAGATTGCCGGCGACGTGCTGGGTGTCCATAACCTTGGGCCCGGAAGCACGTCTCCCATCACCGGCGCACGTCCCGATGCCTGTGCCTACTGCCATGCGGCTCACTCCGGCTTGAATATCGGCCTGTGGAACCAGAAACTGACCACGCAGATCTACACCACGTACACCAGTACTACGGAAAAGAACGTGGCCTCGCAACCGACGCCTCGGTTTCTCCACGCAATCAATGCCTGAGCTGCCACGACGGAACCGTGGCGGTGGGAACCACGGTGGCCTATGGCCAGGTGACCACGCATGGATCGATGTACTCCGCGGACAACCTCGGCAGCAACATGCAAACGTCGCACCCGTTCAGCATGACGCTGCCTTTGAAGGACAACATCGATCTTGCCGCATCGCTGGTTGCGAGCAGCAAGACCGCCGACCCCACCGGAGCGGTCAAGCTGATCGGGGGCAACGTCGAGTGCCTCTCCTGCCACAATCCGCACGTGCAGGCCAGCGATACGGTCTCACTGAACTTTCTCGTCAGCGGACAGCTCCAGCGGCCAAATGTGCCTGGCCTGCCACGATCCCACGCGGCAGATCAGCGGCGCAGGTGAATCCGCTGGCGGATTGGGCGGCGAGCGCCCATGCCCTTTCCACCGCCAAGATGACCCCCTCAGGCCGGCGTCGGCAGCTATTCCACGGTCGCGGGCAATGCCTGCATCTCCTGCCACGCGCCGCATAACGCGAATGGCGCGCGGCTGCTGCGCGGCCAGAATGAGCAGGCCTGCATTGCGTGCCACAACGGCGCCAATGTTTCGCCCATGCCGCACGTACGACGAATGTCTTTGCGGAGTACGCTTCGCCAAAGATCGGACACCCATTCCCCAGCTCCACCAACCCGCACGATGCCGCGGAAAGCGCCCTGCTCAATAACAATCGCCACGCCACCTGCGTGGATTGCCACAGCGGCCACGGGTCCCAGGCCGTCGGCGTCTTCCCGCCGCCGCCGCTAATCCGCGTCTCACAGAAAGACGTCGCGGGCATCAGCGCCACCGACGGCGTGACCGTGCTTACGCCGGCCGTGAACCAGTACGAGAACTGCCTGCGCTGCCACGGAACCAGCTCCGGCAAGCAGGTGCTGCCCATCTATGGGTATTTCCCGGTGCGCGCGGTTTCGGCCGGCGATCCGTTGAACCTGATTCCGCAGTTCGCGGTTAGTTCCACCTCCAGTCATCCGGTGATGCACGCAAGCAGCAGCGCGCTGCCGCAGCCGAGCCTGCTGGCAAACATGCTGAACCTGGACGGAACGCACACAGGGCCGCGCCATGGGCACGCAGATTCTGTGCACGGACTGCCACAACAGCGACGACAACCGCGAGTTCGGCGGCACGGGCGCCAATGGGCCGCACGGCTCGCGCTGGACGCACATTCTGGAGCGGCGCTACGAGTTCAGCCAGGCTCCGACGCCGGGAGCGCTGATCTCCAATTTGTTTCCCAATCCCGACCTCAGCGTGAACGGGCCTTACGCGCTGTGCGGTAAATGCCACAATTTGACAACGGTGCTGAGCAGTACCAGCTGGGCATACCATGCCGATCACATCAATACGGGCGTGAGCTGCTCCACCTGCCACACGGCGCACGGGATGGGCTCCGCCAGCGGGACCATCAGCGGGGAGCGGCTCATCAACTTCGACGTCAACGTGGTGGGTTCCAATGGCGGGACTCCGGTGTCTTATAACCGAGCCTCCAACACCTGCACGCTGACCTGCCACCAGGTGACGCACAACGCGGATGGAACGGTGGCGCAGGCGAGTTTGCGCCGCAGTCCGGTGAGGCGAGCGGGTGCAGTGCGGTAGTTCCCCTAGAAAATGGTTCCCGCGTTACTTCCATTGGCTTCGTTCGATTCCGCGGCGTGGCACTGCCGGCAAAACTGCGCCGTGGTGTTGGCGCCTGATGCCGAACTGGATGGATTGTAAGGACCGCGCAGAAAAAACATGGTTGGGTAAGTCCCGGGCGGGAGGCCGGATTTCGATCCCAGGCCCACGGTAAACACGTTCATCAGGTGTGCATCGTGGCAGGTCGTGCAGACCACCACAGCAGTGCCGTTGTAGTTTCCGGGCTTGACGAAGAATCCGTAGTTCCTGACGAACTGGCTGGATCTGGCGCCCGTCATGGTGATCACGCCTTCGCCTTGAGAGCAGTCCCACCCATCCGCTCCTCCGCAGTTGATGATGGCGCTGAGTCCCACGGGATGCTGGTTAAGGTAATTCCCCGATGTGGAGCCTGCGGAGCCCAACAGCGTGGGAATGGCGTTGTGCGTTCCATAAGTCGGAGGCAGCGCTTCATACACCCGGTTCTGCATCATGGACGCGGTGGCGTAGTTGCCGTCGTGGCAACTCAAACAGGTCAGCATCCCTGCTACGTCCGGTGTTTCCTCCGACATGCTGCGGGGAAGAACCTCGGTGAATTTTCCACCCCCAGTGACGATGGTTTTTCCGTAGAGCCCGGCCACATCTTCGCCCCAGAGAGCGATGTCGCCGGCGGCTCTGTCCTCTGACTTGCTGTTGCCGTTGTCGGCTGCGCCGCTGTGCGGCGCGTGGCAGGCCGAGCAGCCACGGCCATAATTGAGGTGAGCGCCCATCACATCGCTGGAGAAGGTAGCTTTCTGTGCAATAGCACAGGTTGACCACAGAATTGAGAAAGCAAACCAAGCGATCGGCTTCATGAGATTACCCTTGTACTGGGCCCATCGGCGAGGCTTGGATTGGCTTCAACAACTGTCCAGATCGCGGTCAGAGGTAGTAGGGAAAGTTGGGCGGTTCCTGTGACCTTGGACACTTGGGAGCCTGGCTGCGACGGGGGGAAAGCATGCCGCCGGGGCAACAACGCAGTCTCGCGATTCCAACTCCTGCAACCGGAAAGCCGAAGGGAAAACTCGGGCTAATTAAGCTCATAACCAACTGCTGTATAGGGACTTAGAGTGAATCAGTGTCGTCCTCGAAATCAGAGGTGCGAATTGCGAAAATGGCATTCGTTACCCGCCCGGCCCTTCCGCAATTCTGTGCGGGATCGGGATGCAGGATTCCTACTCCAGAATCCTATGGCGCGTTTAGAGATGTGTTCTATATCACCGTCAGAGGATCTGTTCACACGATCTAATATCCCTGCGAGATAACCTCCCCGCGCTCCTCCGGGGCCCGCAAAATGGCAGAACGAACGGAGCGCTTGGGGCATTCCGCAGAGGTCGCATGAGGCTGCTCTCACACAGCATGCAATTCGGTTCCGCGCGCAGGCATCGGTCCCTGCACCCACTCTGGCTGGGCATGGCCGTGCTCGCGCTCGGCGCCACGCGCGCGTCCGCGTCCGTCCATCCCGTCCCGCTCGACAAGAACACCGATGCGGCCAAGTGCCTCGAGTGCCACGAGGACAAGACCAAAGGCAAGTCAGTTCACTCGGCCATGGCAACGGCTGCCTGAGCTGCCATGAGGTCCGGGTGAACAAAGACGTTACGCGCGTCAAGCTGATCACCGCCACGCCCGTTTCGCTCTGCCTCACCTGCCATGCCGACAAGAAGGCCTCCGACATCAAGGGCACGGTCCATCCGCCCGCGGTTCGCGACTGCCTCACCTGCCACGATCCGCACGCAAGCGACAACAAGAACCAGTTGCTGAAGCCGAACTCGGGCGAGCAAGGACAAATCTCTGCCTGAGCTGCCACAAGACCGGCCTGAACGTGCCCGACAAGGGCAGCCGCCATGCCGCGCTCGACATGGGCTGCGACACCTGCCATGTCACCCACAAAACCGGTGCCGAACCGACCCAGGAGAACAGGTTCCATCTCACCAAGGCGGCGCCGGCGCTGTGCGTGGATTGCCACGATCCCAAGGACGCCGACCTTGCAGAAGGCGCATAACAACCAGCCCTTCGGCACGGCAAACTGCGTGGAGTGCCACGATCCGCACCAGTCTGACCCGCCCAAGCTGATGGCAAAGTTCCAGCATGTGCCGTTTCAGGCCAACGGCTGCGATACCTGCCATGCGCCGGCAAAGGACGGAAAGGTCGTGCTGACGCAGGCCGACGTCAAAGTCGCTCTGCGTTACCTGCCACGACGACAAGGCCAAGCTGATCGACAACGCCAAGGTGCCGCATCCCGGCGCGGCCGGCGACTGCACCGATTGCCACAGCCCGCACGCCAGCAACCAGCCCGGCCTGCCCAAGACCGATTCCGTCAGCATCTGCCTGGGCTGCCACAGCGACATCGGCGATCTGCGCAAGAAGCCCGTCCATCACCAGCCTGCCTTCGGCCAGGGCTGCGCCACCTGCCACACTCCGCATGGCGGCGATAACGATCACCTGCTGCGCGCCAGCGGGCAACGCTCTGTGCCTGGAGTGCCACGGCCCCGACGCTGTTCCGCAAAAAGACGACGGCGGATCACCTGCTGACCATCTTCAATGGCCAGGTCAAGCTGCCCGACGACTACTACCAGAAGAACAAGGTTCCCATCCTGCCGCTGCAAGTTCGGCCTCGGGCACCCGGTTGATTATCATCCTGTCTCCGACGTGATGGACCCGGCCAACCAGAGCAAGGTCAAGACCCAGCTCAGCTGCCTCATCGTGCCATCAGCCGCACGCGTCGGCTCAGCCCGATCTGCTGGTCAAGGACCAGGCCAACAACATGGCGTTCTGCGACATCTGCCACAAGAACCGGCTCAATATGAAGCAAACCGTTTCCCCTGGGAATTAATTGGAGATTCAAGATGTCCGCTTCCTCTTCAATTCGATGCGCGCTCGCAAGCAGTTCGCCCTGCTGCTGCTCGCTTGCGCTGGGCCTGGCTGTGCCGTTCTACCGGCGCATGCGGCAAAGAAGGACAAGAAGAAAGCCGACACTACGGCGCACGGCGGCGGGCCCGCGCAAGTTTCCCTTCGACCCCACGAAACTCGTCTGGCCCAGCCCGCCCAACATCGCGCGCGTGCGCTGGCTGGATTATTTTGCCGGCATGAAGATCGACTACACCCCGCCAGCCACCACCAAGCCGAAGGCAACCTGGATGGACCGGCTTGCAGGCAGCCAGTCGGAGGCAGGAAAAGGTCAATCCCAAGACATTTCCCTTCCAGACTGATCGGACCCTACGGCATTGCCATCGATTCCAAGGGCCTGGTCTACGTCGCCGACCAGAGCGTCGGAGCGGTATTTATCTTCAACACCGAAACGCACGATACCCAGCTCATCCGCAACGGATACGAGGCCCACTTCGGCTGGATCAACGGGCTGGCCATCGATGACGACGATCGGCTTTTTGTCTCCGACGGCAAAATGCACCGCGTCCTGATCTTCAATCCCAAGCACGAGGTGGAGAGCCAGATCACCGAAGGACTGGTGGATCCGGTCGGCCTGGCCATCGACACGGAGAATCGTTTTCTCTATGTCGTGGACACGCAGCAGGACCAGGTGATCGTCTATGACGCGGACACTCTCAAGCTGCTGCGGCGCATCGGAACGGGCGGCAAGAACCACTTCCTCACCACGCCCGGCGACTTTGGCGCGCCGCAGGGTGTAGCGCTGGATAAAGACGGCAACGTCTACGTGACCGACACGTTGAACGACCGCGTGGAGATCTTCGACGCCGACGGAAACTTCATCAGCACGTTCGGCAAGAACGGCGACGGCCCGGGCTATTTCGCCCGGCCCAAGGGCATCGCGATCGATGGCGACGGGCACATCTGGGTGGCCGACGAGATGCAGGACCGGCTTCAGGTCTTCAACTCGCGAAGGCCAGTTGCTGACCTATATCGGCATGGGACACGGAGACCTTCCCGGCCAGTTCAGAGCGCTGGTCGGAGTCGCCATCGACAAGCAGAACCGTGTCTTCACCACAGAACAGTTTCCGGGCCGCTTGCAGGTTTTCCAATACGTGAGCGACGAGGAAGTGGCCGCCGAAAAGGCGCGCCGGGAAAAGGAGGCGGCGGAGAAACATAAGGCGGTTGCGGCCAAGACCGCCAATTCGCCCGATTCAGCGCAGCAAAAGACTGCTGCGCCCGCCCCCGCCAAGGACAGCCCTGCTCCCAAAGGACCCGGAGAATAGCCGTCGTGGGCGGCATGAAGTCTGCAGCCCAGCCGTTGTCACACTTTCTATTTCAAACCCCGTGGTCAGGGGAAATGAATCAGTTTCCCGGTGTCCGATCCGCGGCCTCCTTTTCGCGGACGATTGCGTCGGCGGCGTTGGCGGCGAGAACCCAACTGCTTCCGGCCGAGACGGTGGTCTCATGCTCAAACCAGAGCATGCCGAAATCCGGTGATGCACTCCGGGAAGTCCGGCTTGATGACGACGTAGCCGGGGATCATGGCGCCGGGAATGTAGGAATAGTCGCCGCGATTGTTGGAGTAGGTTTGCTTCCGCGACACGGTGCCAATGGCAGCAATGTAGGACTCGCTGGAGACCGGGTGGGTGCCGAGCAGATAGTTGGCGGCGCGCAGCGTGTATTCCGGACCGACGATATCCGGAAACGCGTCGTGAAGGAAGTACATCTCGGCGCCGAAGTCCGCGACCTGCTCCGAGCCGCCCCAGTCGCCGCGCGCGGGAGGCACGCCAAACGGGGTCGCGTCCAGTTGCTTATCCAATTGCGGCAGCCAGGCCTGAAGCGCGGTTTTGAATTGAGCCTTGTAACTGGGGTCGAGATAGGGTAGCGCCCGCACCGCGGTCCATCCGCGGAAGGTCATGTTCTTGAGCATCTCGGGGAAGAGTTCCTGGACGCGCTGCTTGTATGGCTCGGCGCCATTGGTGGCGATCATCAATTCGAGAGCCGCCGACCAATCTGGCGTGCCGAAGCGAGCGGCAAAGCCGCCGCGGAATGGGTTGGGAGCCGGGTGAGTTTTCTCGTCGTTCCAGAGCTTGACGGCGGTGTCTAGGCACTGCTTGGCGAGCGCGTCGTTCCAGCCCTTGAGGACGCGTGGATGCGGCGGCCAGCGATGCTGCCGCGCCGTACTGGTTGTAAGCCGTGTAGCCCGTCCAGGCCCAGCGGTCGTCGGGATTGTCGGAGAAGCCGCCCTTTCTTGCATCGGGCGTGAGATCCGGGTCGTAGAGAAGATTGTCGCTCTGTGAAGCCGCATCGCCGACGAAGGTGTATTGAGTGAGCCACGCCGACTGGATGCCTACGATCGGATGCCCGAAGGCCTTTACCTGCGCGAGTTGCTGCAGAACGCCGTGCTCCACCTGCTGGACGATATCGGGGACGCCGTCGGGCTTGTGCATCTCCACCGAGCGGGCCTTCTGGTCAACGGTCAGCTCATCCCACTTGGGGTGAAACGTGGTGTAGGCGAGGGAGAGATTCTGGATGGTTGCGTACTGGCCGTAGTCGTCGTTGTCGTAGTCGCCTGCATCAAACCAGCCGCCCACATTCAGGCCGGGGATGTGTTCGCCGGGCTTGTACGGCGAATAGGTGTCGGGGCCCATGCGGTATCCGTCGAAGTGAGGCGTGTTGGGCGGGGCCTGGCGCGCGTCGTCCATGTGCGCCACGCCGTGCCACTCGTGGTAGCCGTCGCGTACCGAGACGTGATCCATCTGCACGGCAAGGAAGCCATCGAGCGTGGTTTGCCAGGTGTTGTCGTAGACATTCGCGGCGATGGGGAAGACGTCGCTGCGCTCGCCGGCGTACTCGATCGCGTAGAGGCCGGGATCTTTGACGGAGGAGAAATCGAATTTGGAATAGACGTAGCGCAGCCACGGCTTGGCGGCCGAGACCGGTCCCTCAAACACCTGCTGGAACGAACCATCGTCAGAAAGACGCAGGAGCTTTGCCGTTTTGGGCGCATCGAAGTTCGGGTCGAGTTCGAGGACGGCGATCTTCTGGAAGTCCGAAGCATAGCCGGCCTGGCTGTGGGCGATCACTGGCGGTCGGGTCCAGTCCGGAATGTAGTTGGGCCGGATGTGCCAGACGATGGCGTCCGTGGTTTTGCCCGCGGGAATGAGGGTGCGGAGCACGTACCAGCCGTTCTGCGCCTTGTCGCGGCCGTCGAACATCCCGATCGGCCCGCTCTCTGAAGTGACGGTGATGCGGTTGAGCGGGTCAGTGGCGGCGAGGGTAACGCTCTGGCCCGAGGCGAAGGGCAGAGGCTCGGTGTATCCCTCGGCTTTATGCCACTGCTCCACGTACCACACCCGCTTGGGATCGCCGGGCTTGGGCGGAGCGGTGGTCATTCTGTCCTCGGGATAGCGGGGCATCACGCCGAAGACCTTGTTGTCGATCACGTACGCCTTGTCCATGTAAATGGAGGGCAGGAACTCGAGGTTGTAGCCGGCGCGGCCGACGAGGCTCTCGGGCAGCGGCTGATCCAGATTGACGCTGACGCGGACTCCGCCGGGTTCGGCGGCAACGATGACGTGGTAGTCGAGGTGGTATTCGGGGTAGGAAAGATCAGCGGTGAGGCGGTCGTGTTCCTTGTCCGGCTTGTGCGCCTTGATGGTCGGAATCACATCCCACTGCTCCGGCGTGGCCAGTAGGCGCAGGCTGCCATTGGTGGCAATGCGATTGCCGTGCAGGATGATTTGCATGCCCGCGTCTTTCTGATCGAAGAAAACGGGACTGAACGCGTCGTCATAGAGCATGATGCTGACGCCGCGGGCATCGAGGTATCCGTTGGCGGTGACCTTCATGGCGAGGCTTGGATCGGCGCCAAACGCCGGAAGAGCTAGAAAAAGTGAAGCGAGCAAGGAAAGCGGCAGAATGGTTCGATTATGAGATTGCATCAGGGACTCCCGTTGTGTGAGACGAACGGGCAATCATATCGGACGCGGAAGGTATCAACAACCGGAAGGGGATCTTCCGAGCGATCTGGGCACATTGGCATTCTTGCGTGAAACCGTTTACCCTTCTGTCCGGGTTCAGAGCGAGCAATTCCACAACGCAGACAGGACAAGCAATGAGAACGAGAATCGAACATGCATTGATGCTGGCAATGGGGCTTTCGCTTTTTGGCGCTGCATTGATGATGGCGCAGCCTGCCGCGGTTGCTTCAGGCGATGCTGCGGCGCGGCCCAAGGGGCCATGCGACATTTACGCCGCGGCTGGCGACCCATGCGTGGCGGCACATAGCACCACGCGCGCAATGTACGCCATCTTACGACGGCCCACTATACCAGATTGTGCGCCAGTCAGATGGCAAGAGCCTCAACATCGGAGTGGTGCAGCCGAGCGGGGCAGATGCGGGCGGGTACGCCGATGCGGCAGCTCAGGACGCGTTCTGCGCCAGCACGGTTTGCTGGATCACGAAGATCTATGACCAATCCGGCAAGCACAACGATCTGACCCAGGCGCCACGCGGTGGCTTCAGCGGACCTGCCCTGGGCGGGTTCAATAACGTGCCGGTGGCCGACATGGCGCCGGTTACGATGATGGGCCACAAGGTGTACGGCGTGTTTATTGAGCCGGGCATGGGCCTGCGCGACGACGACCCGAAGGGCACCGCGGTGGACGACCAGGCGGAGGGCAGTACTGGGTGATCAACGGCCGGCACTTCAACTCCGGCTGCTGCTTCGACTACGGCAACGCGGAGATTGACAGCCGCGACGACGACAACGGGACCATGGAGACGGCGTACTTCGGCGATGCGCCGTACTGGTATCACGGGACTCTGCCCGGGCCGTGGATCATGACCGACCAGGAGAACAACCTGGTCGGATGCGTCAACGCGGATGGATCGAAGCAGTGCAACATGCCGGACATCACTTGGCGATTTGTGACTGCGATGGCAAAGGGCGAACCGCACCACTGGACTTCAATGGGCGGCGATGCGCAACGCGGCGAGCTGCAGGTGATGTTCAGCGGGCCGCGCGTGAATGCCACTTACGATCCGATGCGAAAACAAGGGGCGATCCTGCTGGGCAACGGCGGCGACAACAGCAACTCAGTCGCAAGGAACGTTTTATGAGGGCGCGGTAACGGCGGCGGGGACGTTCCCCACGGACGCCACGGACCAGCTGGTGCAGGCGAACATTGTGGCGGCCGGCTACGGCGCGCTGCCGGTGAGCGTGACGCCTGCTTCGCAAGCGGCGACTCCGCCAGGGCTGCAGACGTTCTCTCCGGGATCGTCGCAGGAAACCATGGTGACGTTCACCAACACAACGAGCGCGACGGCGACGGACGTCAGACTGAGCCTTGGGGCTCCCGAACATTGGAGAGCCGCGGTTGAGGGCAGCTCAAAGTTTGCAGGCCCGGTGGCGCAGGGAGCCAGCGTTAGCGCGACGTTCAAGGTGACGGCAGGACCGGCGGATCTCAACGGCGACCTGGTGGGCACGGCCCAGTGGACGGACCAGACCAGCGGCAGCAGGCATTCCGTAACGATTGCCGAAAGAGTGCGGAATGCGAGTCCGGTGAAGATCAACGAATTCCGCATCAGCTCCGGGCCCCCGACCAATGCGACCGACTCGTTCATTGAACTCTACAACGCCGGCGATCGCAGCGTGGACCTCTCCGACTGGAGCCTGACCGTGCACCCGACGCAGCAAGCCATCTTCTCCGCGGTGAAGGTCCCGGAGGGCACGAAGCTTGCAGCGCATGGCTTCTACCTACTCGGCCTGGCCGACTCGGGACTGGCCGCGGCCGCGCATGCGGGCGATGCCACCATCTTTGTGAGGAGCACGGCGGGAATGAACGCCGGCGATACGGTCAGCATCGGCGACGGTTCCGGGGCAGAGATGCGGAAAATTGCGAGCGTGGGGACGGTGGCCGGCAATCACACCACGGTGTGGCAGCCCTTGCCCGACGGCCCGGTGATCACCATTGGCGCAGGCGCCACCAATGTGCCGGTGATGAGCACGGCCGGTTTTGTGGTTGGAGAAAAAATCGCCCTCGGATATGGCGCGACCTATCCCACCGAACCGGTGGGCCTGGAGAAGTTCGAGGTGGCCACTGTGACCGCGGTGGGCAAGCCGGGCACGCAGGCCTACCTTGCGGCGGATGCGGCCGCCGGCGCGACCAACATCAAGGTGACGTCTGTCGCCGATATTTCAGCCGGCGACAAGATTCGGCTGGATATCGACAGCGTGGGGCACGGCATTGAGACCGTCACGGTGACTCACGTGGGCACGGAGGCGAAACGCACGAATCTGGCGGCGGAAGCCGGCGCCGGCGCGACCAGCATCAAGGTCCGCAACGTGCACGGTTTCGCAGTGGGCGACAAGATCACCATCGGCACGCCCGCGAATCAGCAGACCGTTACCATCACTTCAGTAGGGACGGGCGGCCCGCGCGGCACCGGCATCGAATTAACGCCGGCCCTGCAACGGTCGCACATCGGCGACGAGGGAGTGGTGGAACCGGGCACTGGCCTCGACGTGGCCGCGCCGCTCCAGTTCAATCATGCTGCGAATCTTCCCTTCAGTGACCGAGGGACCGGGATCAGCTTTGAGCCGGCGACCGCGTTTGCGCACATCAGCAATGAGCCGGTGCAGGCCCTCGGCAGCGGGATCATGCTGGATGCGCCACTCAATAAAGAACATGAAATAAACGCCGTCGTGCGTGACGCCGCGGTGACCACGGCGGGATACCAGGGAACGCCCGCGCCGAGCCAGTGGTTCGGCGGACCCCAGCTGACTACCAGTTCTCCGCAGTTCGGCCGCATCGTGACGGTGAGAGAAGGCAGCCTGGTGCTGCGTGATGCTTCCGGACGGGTTGCGGACAGCCTTAACTACGGAGGGCTTGTTGACCCATGGGCGGCGGAAGGCTACCAGGCAGCTTCCGGAGTGAACAAGGGCGGTTGCTACGTGACTACACCGGGCGCGGCAGGAGGTCCGTTTGCATCCGCTTCCGCGTCGAACACCAGCGCGGGCCGCTATCCGGACGGGCGCGATACGGACAGCAACTGCGACGATTTTGTTACCGCGCCTGCAACGACGCTGTCAGCTTCGGCGGCCATTGGCGCAACCAACATCAAGATTGCCAGCGTGGAAGGATTCGGTCCCGGTGAGACCCTCCGTATCGATGCCGGCGCAAATCTCGAGACCGTCGCGATCGCGACGGTTGGCACAGCCGGCGGCACCCCGATGGAAGCTGCCACATCTGATGGCGCGACAGTCCTACACGTCGGCAACACGTTCGGCTTTAGCAGCGATCAGACCATCACGATTGGCAATGGTACGGACAAAGAAACGGCGGTCGTGGATTTCGTCACGCCGTGGGACCGCACCATCGCGCTCAAGGCGCCGCTAACTCACGCGCACACAGCAGGAGCAGAGGTATTGGGAACCGGCATCACGTTAACCGCCCCGTTAAAGCTGGCGCATTCCAGAGAGACGCAAGTCACTGGCAGCATTTCCACGCCGGGTGGTCCCAACCACTATTTGAATAAACGTCCTTAACGGCCCATCCCGACAAAATGAAATGGGGGGCAGGAATTTTCTGAGTTGATACAACTCGGGCGGGCGTTGCCGGCATCCGGATTGTTGCGGAGGCGTATTTTTTGTTCGGGCTCCGCAAGGCATTATTTGTCCCCCGAGTACGTGAATTGATGCGCTGATTGAAGAACAAAGTCCGCCACGATACATAAAGGCCGGAGTCGATAAGAAGGCCGGCGAGTTGGCGTGCGGACCGTCCGAAGGTGCGCCACCGGCGAGTGAAGATGGCGGGTTGACGACGAAACTAAAAGGGCGCGGGTGGGAAACCCGGACAGTAAGCAATCGGGAAAATACCCGGCAGGCCCTGGTAAACGTTTGCAGGAGGTCTTCTATGTCTATACGGTGCTTCGGCATACGTGTGAGTATCCCCATTTCATCCATCTTCTCCTTTCTAATCCTGTCCTTCGTTGTATGCGCCACCCCCCTTGTTCTCAGCCAGGAAAATGCCACCGTGAACGGAACCGTCACCGACCCGAGCGGGGCGGTGGTGCCCAACGCTACCGTAACTCTCACCAGCGACGCGACCCACCAGGTACGAATCACGACGTCCAACAGCGTGGGCGCGTACAGCTTTGCCAACGTAGGCATCGGCAGTTACACCATGACGGTAACGGGAACAGGGTTTGAGAAGTTCACCAGGAACAACATTGTGGTGAACGTGGCTCAGACGCTGGAGGAAAACGCGGTCCTGACGGTGGGCAGCCAGGCGGAGTCCATCACCGTGGCGGCCAACGCGCTCCAGGTACAGTCGGAAACCAGCGAGGTAAGCACGCTGATCAACGACCGACAGGTGGAGCAGCTTTCCACCAACGGGCGCAATGTGGTGCAGCTTGCGGCACTCGGGCTGGGCGTGAGCAACAACCTGCCGTCATTCGGCGGTGTGGATGCCCTGACCTCTGCCAACGGCATCAGCTTTAACGGAACGCGGACCACGCACAACGTTTACCTGCTGGACGGCGGTGAGTTGAACGACCGCGGTTGCGGCGGCTGTTACATGGTACTACCGGCCCAGGACGCGATTGCGCAATTCCAGACTCTCGACTCGAACTACAGTCCCGACTATGGGATCGGCTCCGGCGGCACAATCGTGATAGTGCTGAAGAGCGGCACCAGCAAGTTTCACGGCGAGTTGTACGAATTTAACCGCAACACAGATTACAACGCGAACGACTATTTCAACAAGCAGGCGGGCAATCCGCGGCCGGAGTTCATGTTGAACGAGCCGGGCGGAAATATCGGCGGCCCGCTGTTTATCCCGCATGTATACAACACGCAGCGTAACAGGACCTTCTTTTTCTGGAACGAGGAGTGGCGGCGGCTGATCCAAGGCAGTGCGCCTTCGACGGCAAACACGATTCCCTCCTCTGACTTTCCCACGGCGGGAACGAGCCTGGCGTATTCGACGTTCGGAGGAGGCGCCGCTCCGTTGGTGCCGGTGACCACCGATCCAGCCAAGCTGGCGCTCTATGCGTCGGATGGCTTGACCGCAGGCGCTCCGTTCCCCATGAATGCGAATGGGACCTATGAGATTCCGGCAAACCTGATGGACCCGAACGCGGTGACGGAAGTGAACGCGGGCACGTTTCCCAAGCCGAACGTGGGCACAAACCAATACATCTCCTCGATTCCGCAGCCTACTTATGTGCGCGAAGACGCGGTGCGTATCGACCACGCCATCAACAGCAAAATGCAGCTGATGGGGCACTACGTGCATGACGCGGTGAACCCCACGTTCTTCCCGGCCTTGTGGAGCGATAGCAGCTATCCCACGGTGGAAACGGCGATGAGCAATCCGTCGTACGTGGCGGCGATCAAGCTGACGCAGACGTATTCGCCGACCCTGCTGAACGAAACGGCATTTACGTACGATGGCAACAAGATTACGCTGACGCCCATTTCGGGTCCGGGCGGGGCATCGTTCGGCTTGCCTTCAAACTGGACTGCGAGCAGCTTTTTCCCGGTGAGCGACAACGCCGGAAAGGATATGCCGGAGATAGACCTGCAGGGATCGCCGCTCAACGCGAACTGGTCAGAGAATTACTTCCCATGGAAGAACGGCTACGAGGGATTCGAATACCGCGATGACTTGTCGTGGACCAAGGGCAGGCACCAGTTCAAATTCGGCGGGGGCGTGCTGCACGACTACAAAAACCAGCAGTTGCAGGCCAATACGCAAGGAACGGCAGTGTTCAGTTCGAGCGCGTTTTCCGGCGACTCTTACATCAACTTCCTGCTGGGCGACGCAACCAGTTTCACGCAGTTGCAGCTGCTGGCCGGCAAGCACTGGGTAAACAACAACTATTTTGGCTACGGCAACGACAACTGGCATATTACAAGCCGGCTGACACTGAACCTCGGACTGAGATACGACGGGATGCCCCATGCGTTTGAGCGCTACAACCAGTTTGCCAACTTTGTGCCGGCAGACTACGACTCCACGCAGCCGTACCCACTCAACCCGGACGGGACCCTCAACCCGGCCACTTTGACATCGTTTAATGGCGAGCCGTTCTACCTGAACGGTATGCGCGAAGCGGGAGTGGGCGGTTTCCCGCGCGGTAACGTACAGAATAGCTACTTCACCTGGGAGCCGCGGATCGGATTTGCCTGGGACCTGAGCGGGCACGGGACGACCGTGCTGCGCGGCGGCTATGGCGTCTTCTATGAGCGCGTGCAGGGCAACGATGTGTACAACGCGGCGCTGAATCCTCCATTCGCATATCAGCCCTCGGCCACAAGCGTGTACTTTTCCAATCCGAACAGCAGCGCGCTGACGGGTGCAACGACTACGGAATCTTTCCCGTCCACGCTGACCAACATCAAATACAACTATCCGCCGCCGGGAACGGAGAATTACAGCCTGGGCATCCAGCAACAGGTAGCGCCGTCGGTGGTATTCCAGTTTCAGTATGTAGGGTCGGATGGTTGGGATCAGAACGACGATCGCGCCATCAATACCCTGCCGCTGAGCGACGTCACCCACCGCCAAGGCGTGGCCAACGGCACGGTGTTGTCGAATCTGTATCGCCAATATCCGGGATACAGCAGCATTCAACAGGAGGAGAACGAAACCAACTTCAACTACAACTCGCTGCAGGTGGGGTTGCGCGCGGACAACCGGCACGGGCTGACGACGCAACTGGCGTATACGTGGTCGCACATGATCGACATTGTGGGAAACGACCTGGCTGCCCTTTCCGATCCGTTCGACCCCGGTTATGATCGCGGATCCGACGCGGGGACGAGTGGCGGCCAAGGATTCGATCGCAGACACATCTTCAACGCGAGCTACGTATATGCGCTCCCATTCTACGAGAAATCGGGAAACCTGGCCGCGAGGGAGATTCTGGGCGGGTGGTCGATTTCGGGCATCACGGAAATCGAAGCGGGCACCCCAACGTACATCAACTACTCGGGACCCGACGTTCTGGGGCTAGGCGGTGGCACCACCAACCGGCCGAACCTTGTCTCCAAAGTCAGTTATCCCAAGAAAGCGGGCCAGTGGTTTTCCGCAAGCTCGTTCGCCGATCCTGTTGCGCCCTGGGCCGGAGGACCGAACCAGGGATTTGGCGACGCGGGCAAGGACGCGGTGGTGGGACCGGGATTGTTCAACTGGAACTTGTCGGTGTTCAAGACGTTCCCGCTGACTTCGCAAGAGGGTCCGCACCTGGAGTTGCGCTTCGAGTCGTTCAATACGTTCAACCATACGCAGTTCCAGAATCTGGACACCAACAATCACGATCCGAACTTCAGCCAGGCGACTACGGACTTCGGTCCCCGCGTGCTTGAACTTGGCGGAAAAGTCGTGTTTTGATCCACCTGCTCTCTGCCCCCTTGCCGAGTGACCCGATCGGCGCTGGCGCAACGCGGGCGGGTCTGCCGCGCTCGTTGACCGGCAAGGAGAAGATCCGGTTGGCTCCTTGCCGTCGCCGCAGTTCGCAGGGGAATAGGGGAGCCCAAATCTAGGGGCGGCATGGAGACCAGGAACAGGCCAACCGGGGCGGGTGGATAAAACGCTGCAGCAACTGCAGGCAGGCGAGGAGTCAACACCCCCCTTCATCCACGCGGGCACGCGGGGCGCGATGTCGAAGCGGTGCGGAGAGCAAGCAGTCGTGCTGCAATGCCTTCTAAACTACGCTCCAGTTCGAATGCGCCGCCGGCGGTGAGCCGACCATCGACGACCCGGCCCGCGGCTCTGATTTTGAAAAAAGGCGCCCATGAGTTTTGAGCCGTTGCGGCCGGCTGCCGAATCCAAGACGCTACAGGAGATGCAATGGTAAAGAAGATCGCATTCATTACGGGCGGCAATCGCGGTATTGGGTTTCAGACGGCGCTGGAGTTAGGCACCGAGCATGGCGTGAAGGTGGTGATTGGAGCGCGCGACGCGGCAAACGGGGGCGAGGCGGTGAAGAAGCTTCGAGCGGCCGGGGTAGAAGCGGAGTTCCTTGAGTTTGACGTGAACAAGTCGGAGCACGCGCAGGCGGCGTATGAATACTTCGCTGCGAATCCGGGACATCTCGACACTCTTGTGAACAATGCCGGCATGGCGGCGGGCGGCTTCCCTCCCCAGGGGCTAAATCACAGCACGGCAGAGGTGCCGATGTCGCTGCTGCGCAAAGTGTTTGAGACGAACTTCTTTGCTCCGGTTGCGCTTACGCAGAAGCTGCTGCCGCTGCTGAAGAAGAGCGCCGCGGGGCGTATTGTAAATCTGTCGAGCGTTCTGGGATCTCTGTCGATGCATGCCGATCCTAAGTCAGGGATTTATCATGCCAAGAGCTTTTCCTACGATGCGTCGAAGACGGCGCTGAATGCCTTCACCATTCATCTGGCATATGAGTTGCGCGACACGAAGATCAATGTGAACAGCGCGCATCCGGGATGGGTGAAGACGGAGATGGGCGGCGAACATGCTCCGATGGATGTTCAGGATGGCGCGAAGACCTCAGTTGCGCTGGCGACGCTGCCTGAAGACGGGCCGACGGGCGGGTACTTCCACATGGGGCAGCCGCTGCCTTGGTAATGGCACTGGGCCGGCGAGAGTTAACATGGCCGGCCCAGAGCCTCCCTGTCGCTATGGCGGACGGCTGGGCTGATGGCGGGACCTGCGGCAAGACAAAGCGAAAGCGGACACCGAAGCATGTTTTGAAGCTCCCGGATCTTGAGCAACCGAGGTCAGCCGTATTGAACAGTCTGACATCACGAAGCTCTCCGCTGTCACTTCGGCAAGTATGTCCTCGAACAGGCCTTAGTAGATCAGCACCTTAATAGCGCTCACGGGCAGCGGCTCTCCCATTTGGCAGCAGGCAGATGGCGCCGAGGGCTCTGCACTAAGGCTGTTGTGCGCGTTTTGCGGATGTAATCGGCAAGATTGTTGTTACAGGCCGTACTTTTCCTCGAAATCGCCAATCCATCCGTTAGGACGCCCGGAATGGCGGATTGAAGCCGCAACCTCCTGAATACTGACGGCGTGAACATACGACATGTGTTTTTGGGGGACGAATGTCGACAGGAACGCCATCAGACCTGTGTCAGTTCCATCAACAGGCCGATAAAAACGGGACTTCGCATGTCGAACAACAAGACAAATGCTGGACCCGGGATCGGTCGAGAACCACCTGTCCGCGTCGAAACGTCCGAATCCAGGCAAGCCAAGACTCCTCGCTTGGTTAGGGGACCGTTGGCCAGGACGTGTTCTCGGTCTTGGAACTAACGGAGAAAAGATTGCGCGCTGGGCAACCCCGGTATATGCTCTTGAGGCGCCCCAGCGAATTGAGATTCCACGCTCCAAGCAAAGAGTTGCGATCCGCAACTAAGCTTGCGAAAGTCGAACACTCCTGTTCGCTGATCGCACAGCCATTCAACAGCACCAATTCAGCCCGAACGAAAGGACACCTGCTTGTTCACTTTGTCTGTTCGCCATTCGGACCTTCAATTGAAATGGCGGCTGCTATTTGCTGTCATAGCCTTGATCCTGGCGATTCAATTCAGCGCTTGCAGCAGCGGAGGATCTAGTTCAACGAATCGGACGCCGCCTTCGAATCCAGTACCCAGCATCTCCACGCTCTCTCCCGCCTCCGCAACCGCAGGAGCCGCAGCCCAGACGTTGACAATCAACGGTGCAAATTTCCTTTCGAGTTCGACCGTTACTTACAACGGCGTCGCGCACGCTGCGGCGTTTGTCAATTCAGGCCAATTGACGATCTCGCTGAGCACCAGCGACCAGGCCACAGCCCGCTCTTATCCCGTCGTAGTGACAAATCCCGCGCCTGGCGGCGGGCCTTCCAACACGGTTAGCTTCGCGGTAAGCAATGCAGTGCCCGCCATCAAATCGTTGTCTCCGACCTCGGCGAATGCAGGAGCCGCAGCCCAGACGTTGACAATCAACGGTGCAAATTTCCTTTCGAGTTCGACCGTTACTTACAACGGCGTCGCGCACACTGCGGCGTTTGTCAATTCAGGCCAATTGACGATCCCGCTGAGCACCAGCGACCAAGCCACAGCCGGCTCTTATCCCGTCGTAGTGACAAATCCCGCGCCCGGCGGCGGGCCTTCCAATCTATCGAATTTCACAGTAAATGCCCCACTGGTGTCATTACGGTTAAGATCGGCGGCCTTCCTGCGGGAGTCAGCGCCAATGTTGCGGTCACCGGCCCAGCAGGATTCTCCCAACAGTTGACGCAAACGACGCCGCTCACGCTGCCGCCTGGGACCTACACATTTACTGCCGCAATCGTGTCTTCGATCTCGGTCGCAAATTCTGTCTTCGTGCCATCCATCAGCGGCAGCCCCACCACCGTTACGGCTAACGGTTCAGCTACAGTCTCAATTATCTACGGAACTCTGTCGACACTATGGCACGCACTCGGCCCCTCTGCTGTTCCTATTGGTGGCCTCCTTTTTGCGGGCAAGGCACAGACCCTCGCGATCGACAATCAGAACCCTCTCGTGATGTACACAGGCGGAGGGTCTTCCCGCGGTACCTATACAGAACCGGGCATCTATAAGACAACGGACGGCGGCAACACTTGGACTCAGATCAACACCGGATTGACGGATCCCGCCGTTGACCAGCTTTGGCTCGACCAGAACAATCCGAGCGTGATCCTTGCCAGCACTCACACTGCTGGGATATTTCGAAGTGCAGACGCCGGAGCACATTGGAGCCTGGTTGGGCCGTACGGATTCTCTACCGACATTTTGGAGGTTGGCGGGACGATTTATGCTGGGACCGCAAAGGGAATTGCCGAGTCCACTGACGACGGCCTTACTTGGACCATCACTGAACCTATCTCAGCCTCAACCCAAGGCGTCGTGTCCTCGCTGTCGGCGTCAGGGGGAGCGATTTACGCCGGGCTGTGGTACGGCCAAGTACTAGTCAAGTTGAGTTCTTCGGCGAGCTGGGTCACTTCTTTACCGACAGGAAACTCCAATAACTCAACGCAATGGTCCATAGCCGTCAACCCAAGCAACCTGAATAACGCATTCGTTGTTGAGTGGGACAACTACCAAACTCCCTCGCTCTATGAGACAACGAACGGCGGCAGCAATTGGCAATCCGTGGTCAGTGGTCAATTCGATTCTGCCACTGGGTTTAATCCGCAGACTGTATTCTTCGACCCTGTCTCCTCTGTACTGTATGCTGCCGGTGACGGAAGCACTTACCAGTCGTCCGACGACGGAAACACCTGGGCACCGGTTTCCGGGGTACAGTGGAACTCGCGTCTGGTTGTGCCTGATGCCGGAGGGGTCACGGGAAACCTGATTCTTGGCGGCGATTCCGGGCTCTTCTCCCTGCCAAATGGCGCAACAACCTGGAAAAGCCTCAATGGAAACATCACAACCTCATCCTCTACCTCGTTCGATGTCAGCGGGTCAACCATCTTCGCGAGGGTTCAGGATCATCCGCCCTACGTCAGCTTCAATGGAGGGGCGGCCTGGCAGGAGTCATACGGGGGCGAAAGCGGCTACGTAGCGTTCAACCCGGGTAACCCACAGTACGCGTACATTTTTGATCGTGATGTGGGCTTCGAATACTCGCAGGACGGGGGACAAACATTCACCACTGTGTCAAACCTTCCGGCTAGCGAGTGGACCGACCTTAGCGGAACAGGCGAACTTCTCGCCACAGACACCAAGAACCCCTCTACCGTGTACTTGGCTGCGGCGAACGGAATCTATAAGAGTACGGACTGGGGCGTTGATTGGACTCCTCAATCATCCTGGCCGACTACCCAGCCAGTCATGGTTGCCGTGGATCCAACGAATAGCAACAGAATATTCGTTGGGACTGGTGCGATCTACAAGGCAGGTTCGTTGCTCGTTACCGCGGATGGTGGAAATACATGGACGACAAGCACTCTGGGCGTCCCAGCCGACTGCGGCTCTCCCATCAGCTTGGCCGTTGACCCTGCAAATCCAAACGTTGTTTTGGCAGGAATGTCTGAGGTCAATCTTGAACCACTTTGTGGCGTGTTGCGGAGCACGGATGGGGGAAACACCTTCTCACTGGTGACAAACGGGATGGTGCCTTGGACCGCTTCGACGGAAAATGGTGCAATCCCAGCGATTCGGTTTGACCCCTCTGGCTCGGGCATCGCCGCAGTGGCTGATCAAAGCGGCCTGTACATAACGAGCGACTTTGGCAACAACTGGACGAACATTCGTGGCAATGCTGCCCCGTATGTCTTTACTGGAGTGACGTGGTCTGGAGGATACCTCTATGCTTCAACCGACGGCGAGGGTGTCATTCGCATGCCATTCTCGTTCTAGCTGAAATTGAAGGAGGCGCAATTCAACGGAAAGGCTCAACGGAGCAGCATTGCGCTCGTCGTTCTCGGGAGTGCAAGCGGCACAAAATGCAAAGCTTGCCCGGGGCTGCCGCACTGATCGTGTGGACCGAGTGCACGGGCGCTATGCACCGCAGGCGACCGGCCGAGTCGCACGTCGGCAAGGCAATATCACCATTCTTTTCGTAACACCTGTTGCCAAGGTGGACCGGGCGGCGGCGTAGTGCAGGGGCTTAACAGGACTCCTCAATGATCGGTCGTGCTTGGACTGTCGCCGATCGGGAAATAACTCAAGAGGAAGATTATATACTTGACACAAGGAAGCATCTTTGCTATCCTTTCTTCAGTGGTTGTTTCTTAGGCTTCGCGGCCACTTTATCTTTTTCATTCTTAAGATGTTGGATGACCTTCGAATGAAAGAGATGGGTAACGGCTTCCTCAGTTGTCATGTGGCGCGGATGCTTGAACGGACTGGAGACTTTAGGCATGAAAACCTCGGTTAATCTTTGCAGCCTGATTGAGCAGTTTGGCAGCGAAAATAAGTGCCGCGAGTACCTTGAGGCGCTGCGCTGGCCCGATGCCATTATGTGCCCACGGTGCGCCTCGATCAAGATTTCGCGGATCACAGACCGCAATCAGTTCGACTGCGACAATTGCCGTTATCAGTTTTCGGTGACTGCGGGAACAATCTTCAACGATACCCATTTGCCCCTGTGGAAGTGGTTTCTTTGCGTCTATCTGCTTTGCGAGTCCCGCAAGGGCATAAGCGCCAATCAGCTCAAACGAGTTCTGGGCCTGTCGTACAAGACAGCATGGTATCTTTGCCATCGCATTCGGGCCGCAATGAAGGAAGTCGATCCTGAGCCACTGGATGGCATCGTGGAAGTTGATGAGACCTTCGTGGGCGGCGTCCAGCGGGGCAAGCACTGGAAGCGCCCGGAGAACAACAAGAAGGAGGTCGTGGTCGGCATAAAGCAGCGCGGCGGGGAACTCCGCTTCTTTCATGCCGAGGATGTGAAGTCCGGCACACTGGCAAAATACATCAAGGAGAATGTGAGCAGCGACGTTGAAGTAATCATGACCGATGAATGGCCAGCATATAAGGGTGCGCTGACTCAGGCTGGTTTTGACCGTCACCAAATTCACAAAACCGTCTGCCATCGCGACGGCGTTTACGTTGAAGGGGACATTACCACAAACGGAATCGAGTCCGCATTTTCTCTCTTGAAGCGCGGCATCATTGGTTCGTGGCACAAGGTCTCTGCAAAGCATCTTTCCGCCTACCTCGATGAAATGACCTTTCGATTCAACAATCGCGAGAACCCTTATCTGTTCCGCGATACCCTGATGCGGCTCCTTGACGCTCCCGTGCTGGAGTACAAGAAACTGACTGCTGCTTAGAAATCATCCTCCTTAACGGGGATTCTCTTGTCTTTGGGAATGATGGTATCAAGATGAAGGTCGGTGCGCTGTGCGATGTCGCGAATCTTCCTGTTCATATCGTTGAGGCTAGGATGGCGGTGCTCTTCGCATTGGCCGTACCATCCGCCTTTCCCAACCACAAAGTATAGGAGATATTCCTTGTTGTCTTTGCAGTCTGGACACGTGGCGGTGAAGATACCAAATAGTCGATCTCCCAGTTTTGGCTTTAATTGTGTCGGAGGGAAAATCAACCATGGCATAGATCGGCTGTGCGGGCCGATGTATTCCCCATTGTGACTCATAGAAGGGGACTGGAGTAACGCAGGATTGTTTGGTCCCCCGGCGTCGAGATTCCACAACAAGATCATGCTTCCCGGAGAATGGGCGGTTACATCGGATTGATTTTCATAGACTAAGCAAATGTCAGCCGGATTCACTATTTTCGCCGAGATGTCCGGTTTATTTGAAACCGCAGGGGCGCTCCCGGATGTATTGTTAAATGCCGCTTTGTGCTCTTTGGGGACAGGTGTAGCTATCGCTTCACTGTCCATTGGTGGCGGAGGTGGAATGGGATCAAGCTGAGACTGATCTAGAATAAGGAGAGGAATCTTCGTGGAGAGATACCTAAGGCCAATTCCATTCAATACGAGAAATATCACCAGAACAAAGGCGGTAACGGTTGTCTTCTGAATTGGGTTAAGAAGCTCTTCGCTCTTCCATGCGGCGCTGACGACCCTAGCAAACAAAATGAGTCCGCCCAGAAAAAGCAAGAGCCCTCCAGTCGCAATTTCGCTTGCAGAAGGAACTGAAGCCGCGACGGCGAGGCTTACCACCAGAGTGCCCCATGTCCAAAAACCGGCGACAATGAAAAGAACTGAAACTCAGTCCCATAAATGACGTGCCAGCCATCTTCCCAAATGCCAAAGATGGCTACTGGCCGTCTTGACGATCCGCCAATTAGTCGCCATATCCCACACACCTCCACTCCCCACGGAACCATGTCCAGTGAGAGCTCATTGAGGGTTGTGGAGAATGGTTTCACTGGATACCACCTTGTGTCAAGGTGATAATCTTCCTCAAGAGTAAATACCTGAGTCTGAAAACACCGCCCTCATCCCGGATAGATGCCGAGAAACGTTAGGTTCCTATCGGGACTGCCCGCGCGAGATGACGAACCGCCGGTGTAAGTTCCCCGGACAGTTTCGATAGGATCGTTTGAAGTGAGCCGCTGCGGTTTGCGGCGGGCGCGGTGATCTACCTATGGGATTTCAATTGTACGCGTATGATTACAGGACACTTGCCGGAAAACAGCAGAGTCGATAATGCGTGCGGCAACGGTGATTCCCATGGCTGGACCAATATAGCGTATGGCCGGGATTCTGGTCGCAGACCGCGACGCCCGTAGCTACCTACGCCGTAGCGTCCGCCGCGCAGCGGCTTAGTTCAAACGCCCCGGGCTACGGGAGGCTCTTCGGACCCCAGCCCCGGTAGCAGGGCACGAGATGCCAGTCGCCATGGCGATTTCTCAGGAGTAAATATTCCTGATTGGAGCTTCGTGCTTTCCCAGGTCTCAAAATCAAGGCCTGGTGCACTGAGCGGCCCTCGAAATCCGCACGAAACCGAGCATGAGATCGCATTTGGACGGGGCTAATTTATGGACGCACAGACACATTCTTTTCACCATGGCTAGGATTAAGCTCGACAGTTTGCCTTCTCGAGAAAGCTAGTGGAGTGAGCACTGATATGCTTGATCGATATACTACGCAAATGCAGGCAAATCCCCGAGACAACACACTCACGCTGATCGCTCTCGGCGTTCTTGCCTTCATCCTGGCCGACACAACCCACGAAGCCCTAGGTCACGGCTTTGCCACCCTTGCTGTCGGCGGCAGGCCCGTCCTGTTCACCTCCAGCTACCTCTCCACGAGCGGCCATTACAGCCGCTGGATTCCCGCGGGCGGAGGCATCGCCAACATCATCCTCGGCCTGCTCGCCTTAGGTTGCACGCGCCTGGCCCGCAAAGCCACGCCGTCATTGCTGTACTTCCTCGTTCTGCTCGCCGCCTTCAACCTGCTCTTCGCCGCGGCCTATCCGTTCTATAGCGGCGTAGCACTCTTCGGCGATTGGGCCGGCGTCATCGCCGGTCTTGCGCCCACCTGGGCTTGGCGTGCACTGCTTATCGTCGGCAGCGTTTCGCTCTACTGGATCTTTCTCTCGTTGCTCGCCGGCGCCATCCGCCCCTTCTGCGGCGCGAGCGACCGCGCAAGTCTGGATCGCCTGCACCACATCACACTCATTCCATTTCTGTCGGCACTCCTCATAGCCTGCATCGCCGGAGTTTTCAACCCTCAGAGATGTAGACATAAAGAAATCAGTTAGGGCCGCAGATGAACTCCCATGAACGTGGATGACCTAGAGTGTTTTCAATCGGCGTTCGTCCGCATGCATTGGGGGCACCAGTGGACTCGCGCCGGGAGGACTACGAGATGCAGAAACGGTCTACCAGAAAACCACAAGCGGACGAGCCCGCGGCGCGAGGCAAGAACTACATAACGCGGGGCGGGCTCGATCGCCTCAAAGATGAGCACCGGTTTCTGCTCACCAGGGACCGGCCGGCCGTGGCGGAAGTGGTAGCATGGGCTGCCGGCAATGGCGATCGCGGTGAAAACGCCGACTATCAGTACGGCAAGCGGCGACTGCGGCAGATCGATGGGCGGATTCGCTTTCTCACCAAGCGGATCGAAGCCGCGGAAGTGGTGGACCCGGAAGCTCCGAGAGCGCGGCAGCCCGAGACGAGGGCATTCTTCGGGGCGACAGTGCGCTACGCCAATGCCGCGGGAGCGGAGCGAGTGGTGAGCATCGTAGGCACCGACGAGGTCGATCTCAACCGCAACCACATCAGTTGGGTGTCACCTCTGGGGCGCGCCTTGATAAAGTCGGCAGCGGGTGACAGCGTAGTTCTCCAGGCGCCGGGCGGGACAGAATACCTGACGGTGCTGGAAGTGTGTTACGAGCCCATTTCTGTGGAACCGTTCCGTGAACCACCTGGATCCGAGGCCTCGGCAAAGGGACTCCCTCGCCGACGCTCACCTGACGAAGAAGAGACGAAAAGGGCACAGGTGGTGAAAGAGCAACGACCGTAATAGAGCGCTATCGGCTTTTGGCAGGGCCGCCGCAGCGTCCGCCGTGCCGCAGGATTAGTTCAAACGCCGTTCAGTCCCTGAATTTGCTTTGCGACCTCCCAGGGGAACGAATCAGGCACTCGGAAGGGAAAAGAGCCGTCTGCACAGGCGAAGCATGGGCAAACGTTATGTAACGTCAGCATAGCCGGTGATTCGACCACCATAAGCGAAGTGAATGATCTTGAGAACAGGCGGGACTGGGCGAACGCTCTTGAGAAACTGGACGCCGCCAAGAAGCTCAATCCCAATCAGCGTACCTCTGGAGCAATTACGGCTATGTGACAATGATGCAGGGGCAACAGGCGCGAACATTCCCCGTGATCCTCGATTCGGCGCCCGGATCTCCCGCGGCAGCCACGGTTTCCGCCGCAGCATACGACGCCGCCAGCAACGCCCTCATGACCTTGTGGTACGGGTACCCAAGCTCAGGACCCGTATGGAAACTGACCAACGCCAACGGCGTGGGCGGGACGCCAACCTGGACACAGTTACCGGCTGCCCCGGGGAACAGCTATGGCGTCTTGTTCGACGCGGCAAACAACCGGCTCACCTCGGTTTTCCAGGCAACATCCAGCAACGCATCCTCCTCCAATGCGATTTTTACCCTCACCTCGCCCGCGGCGACGCCCACCTTCTCGCCCGCTGCCGGAACCTTCACTTCGGCCCAGTCTGTCACCATCTCCGATTCCACCTCCGGCGCCGCCATCTACTACACCACCGATGGCTCCGTACCAACCACCTCATCGACCAAATACACCGCCGCGATCGCCGTCTCCGCAACTGAGACCATCCAGGCCATAGCCACGGCCACCGGCTACCCGAATAGCCCGGCAGCCTCCGCCGCCTACACCATCAGTCTCGTTCCGCCCTCGTTCACCCTCGGCTCCAGCGCATCCACGCTCAGCATCTCCTCCGGCGGCCAGGGCAATGTCACCCTCACCGTCACTCCCCAGAACGGTTTCAACGCCGCCGTCACCTTCGCCTGCTCCGGCCTGCCCTCGGGCGCCACCTGCTCCTTCTCGCCCTCCAGTGTCACCCCCTCCGGCAGCGCCATCACCACCACCCTCACCATCGCCGCCCCTGCCTCGGCCTCCGCCGCGCGTCCGGCCCGCAATCCCTTCCTGCCCGCCGCCTGCCTGGCCCTCGCCGGCTGCCTGCTCGCCTTCACCCGCCGCCGCGCACTGCGCCTTGTGCTGGTCCTTATTGCCGCCATCGCCATCCTCGGCGCGTTCTCTGCCTGCGGCGGAGGTGGTGGAGGAGGCGGAGGCGGTGGAGGCGGCTCTCAAACAGCCACCGTAACCGTGACCGCTACCTCCGGCTCCCTCAACCAGTCCACCACGATCACTCTCACCGTGAACTGATCGCGATTCTCTCTGCGGCTCCCATTCAAGGAGCCGCAGGCTCTCTCTTCCTCCAGGTTCCTGATTGACCTCCCTCATGCCCAATGGGCGCTGGCAAAAACTGGGCGATCCAGGGTCTGCCCCTGCGCCACTTCTATCGGATACCAGGAGGAGACGCGGCTAGAGTTCTGAGCGGAAGACCGGCTACCGAGAGAAGTGAATTCCAAAGCTGAGCACGGATTGGAAACCATGTGGACGCGTTGGCGACTATTCACTCAAGTGAATTGCAGCAGCGAAGAGTCCGGCTATGGCATTTCCAAACCACGGGGGCTTCGGATAGTGATTTAGATACCAGGCAGCTCCGCCCAGTCGGTTCCTGTTCGATCAGTTCAGGTACTCGTCGCCGCCGATATGGAAGTAGGCGTCAGGAAACAGTGCGGTCATATCGCCGCACGTGAGCCGACATGGGCATCAGGTTGAGCCCCAGTAGGTTGAGCCCTGAGAGCGGCGGCGGATCCGAAGACAAGGGCGAACAGAGTGCGGGAGACGAAACGGTTCATCTGCGGGCCTTTCCAATAACCGGGGTCTCACAAGGAGTCGGCCTTGTCACTCCATAAGGCTCCGGTCCGCGATCACGGATGCAAATCATTTGAGTCCCGCGGCAATGGCCTTGGTGACGGTGGCTTCGGCATCATCATCGTTCAAGGCCCACAGGTAAGCTCCTCTCAGCTTGTGTTGACGGATGTAACTTGTCTTTGCGGCCACCGAACGCAGGTTGTCAAAGCTATAGAAGGTGCGGCTGCCAGACAGATACAGCGTCGCGGTCTGGCGTCTGGTATCGTACCAGGACCGTGCATCGGTTCGGCGCAACAGCCGGCCCAGTGTTGCATCGGTCACATATCCCGGAGTCAAGATGGTGTCGCAGCCTGGCGCCGGAGCCATCCTGCTCTGCGTTAGACACAAACCGCTGCCATCGGACAAAAGCACCGGCGCCGCGCCGGCCGCGCTCCGATAAAGTCCATGATTCTGCTTTTGGACACCGCTCCAGCCAACCCCATAAAGAGGGATTCCCATGGTGTATTTTTCCGGCGGCACGCCTGCCTTCATATAAGCCTTTACCGTGTCGTCAATCGCCCGCGCCTGATCGCGCAAGGGGTCGGCAGGGCTGTTGTAGAGCGCCGAACTGACATTGGTCCTTTTCTCGCTCGGCGTGGCGTAGTCGTATCCGTCGATGGTAAGGAAGTCCACTTCGGCTGCGGCGGCCTTGAGGTCGATGTTCGCGTACTTCTGCGGGTTTGCCGGAGAATCGAACGTGAGAATGTAATGGCGGTTCCTGCTGCGCCCCAGTTCATCAAGCTGGGTCCGAAACTCATGCAGCAGCGCAGTAAAGTTCTCCCGGTCGGCAGCCAGCGGGAACTCCCAGTCAATATTGAAACCGTCGAAAAGTCCGGGCGCGTCTATCCCTGGAGCAAGCTGTCCGCGGATGAAGAGATCGATGCAGGAAGCCACCAATGCGCGCCGCGCGGCGGGCGAAGACGCCGCCGCGGCAAAGCCCGACACGTCGCCGGCCTGGCCACCCAGCGAGATTAGCGTTCTCAGGTGCGGATGAAGCGCCTTTAATTCCAGGATTCCCGCGAAATTCCCGTATACGGGGCCGGGGAATGGCTTTCCGTCTACTCCGAGAATCGAAGCATCCTTCCACGCCGCCTGGGGATCGGCGATGGCGCAGAAGGGCGAAGGCCCCGGAGTGACATTGCCGAAAGCGTAGATCAGGTGAGTCAGTTTCGCAGCTGCGCCGCTTTTTTCCAGCGTGGCCATCGTGTATTGCGAGTAGCGCACATCCCATTCTTCGAAATACCCTCCAATCACGCGCCGGTCCGCAGTCTGTCGCGTCTGCGCAGAAGCCAAATGCAAGATGAAAAGCAGGATTAGAAGAATTGGAGAGAATGCCGTAAAACGCTTTGACATGAGAAGATCTCCGACCACAAAGTCTACGGCTTGCCGGAGGCACATGGAAAACCGGTTCGCCTGCTTGCTGGGGTCGTGCCACTGAACTCGCTGCGCAATCTGGCTTCTCAAGACGATCGCCGATGAGCCGATGTCGCAGCATCAACGGCAGAATTGGCTTGATTCAATGCGAGGGTCACCCTTCCAGGATCGTTCGCGTACTCATCCTTGCAGCAATAAGCAGAAGCGATCGGGGTTCTTAGCAAGTGAGGCTGAGTAGTGCGCAGCCTGCTTCCACTGGAAGAGCATCTGGTCCTTCGGTTGCAGGTCGAAGACCGGCTGCAATGCAGCGGGAGCATCGGCAAAGCGCCCCGCGTCCCAGTCGCTGGTGAGGGCCTCCGCAAGAGCCCGATCACGGCCCGCAATGGCCTGAATCAGTAAGGTGGCCGTCGCCCGATCGAGCGGCCGCTGTGTTGCCTGCTCGATCACCACGGTCTCACGCCAGAACATTCTTTCCAGATACTGGATGCAAAGAGCGAAGGCCTGGAAATCGGAGAGATTGGTCAGCACAGAAGGCTCCAAAAGGACCAGAAGACTGGAGAGGCGCGAGAAGGGATTTGGCGCAGGAGCCCCGGCCCTCAGGAACGCGGTCAGCTGCTCGTCTGCGCTCCAGGGAACTGGCAGCGCGAGCCCCCGCCACGGCCCATTCTCGTCTCCTTTCCAGGACGGAGCGGCGCTGTAGAGGCTTTCGAAGACCTCTCTCCAATGCTCGTTCCACGTCGCCTGATAATGCTTCTCGACGAAACGCCGGAAGCCGGAAGTCTGTGCGGCGGCGGTTCCCTGGTTGAGAGCGACGGCGGCGTAAGCAAAGCCGTCCCAAATGGAATTCTGTACATAACGGCTGGGAATCCAGTTGGTGACCACTACGCCGAGCGATGCCGGTTCGCTGGAAGCCAGATACGCGTCGGCATATGCGTCAACATTACGCAACTGCTCGGTACCGACCCTCGGGCCCCAGCGGTAGCAAGAAAGCGCGGGGGCGCCGATGGCGCGGGCGCCATGCGCGGCGATCTCGTCGAGAGTTCTATGAAGCGGAACCGCGTTGTTCTCTGCGTAGTTCCAGTCCATGATGATGATGCGCTTGTCCAGCAAGGCGAGGATCTGCGGTTCCTTGTGCAGAACAAAGTCGCCCCAGACGATCAGTTCCTTATGCAGTTCCACCGCGGCGCGGTTAAGGGCGTTCAGATAGTCGGCCCAGATTTGTGCGCGGCTGCGGCTTTGCAACGCCTGGCGGGAACGCGCGGAGCCGCCCCAGTTCACCTCGTCGCAGCCGCCGTGGAGATACTTCGAGGGAAAGATCGAAGCGACTTCCCGATACAGTTTGGTCATTAACTCAAGCGTCGTGGGATCGACGGGACTGACTCCGGAAAACTCCGAAGAGCCGTTTGGGTCGCGATCGAGCAGATGTGCAAACGCGGATGAACGCGTGATGTAACCGGTGTGTCCAAAGGACTCCAACTCGGGAAAGACTTCGACGCCATGGCGTTGGCCGTACTCGGCTAGATCTCGCAGTTGCTCGTGAGTAAAGGCATTCTTGTGCGTGACCAGTCCGGAGACTGAGGCAAAGCGGAGCGCGCTTCCCTGGTCGTCGGCGAGACGGAACTGCAGGGTATTGAATCCCCACTCGGCGCAGAAATCGATCACGCGGCGGTAGTAATCCAGCTTCTCCGGAACACGTCCAGCGTCTACCATCAGTCCGCGCATGGGTCGGGGAGTGGCCGTGGCCGCCTGAGCAGCCGCCGAAAACGGTTGCGCTCCCTTTGCCTGGGCAGACCACCCCGGAGCGACGGCGGTGCCGGCCACCATAACTCCCGCATCGCGGAGAAAGTCTCGTCGACTTCGATTATCGGTAGCCAGAATTCGGCCTCCCCAATGGATTCTAACGGCAGCCGCAGGGATTGCAGCGCATCGCGAGTTGCAGCCTATGATGCTTGTGGAGGCGTAATGAATCGGCAATCGATTCGCGGACGCGATCCCTTCACCGGTGAGGTCATTGAAGTTCTGGTTGAGAATGGAGTGATTCGGTCTATCGATCCCGGATCTTCCGGGGAAGATCTGTGGCTTTCGCCCGGATTCATCGACCTGCAAGTGAATGGCTATGCCGGATGCGATCTGAATGCGAAGTCGATTTCACCGGATCTGGTGACCGCTCTGATGCACAGGATGTTCGCATTCGGCGTCACCACATTTATCCCAACCATTATCACCGCATCGGAAGAGCGGATCATTGCAGCCTTGAGCGCCATCGGTGAGGCACGCGAACAATCGGCGCTGGCGAGGCATGTGATTCCATTTGTCCACGTTGAGGGTCCCCACATTTCGCCTGTAGACGGCCCGCGGGGGGCGCATCCGCGCGACCACGTCCGGCCTCCTGACATTGCGGAATTCGAACGATGGCAGGCGGCCAGCGGCGGCTTGGTGGGCATGGTGACGCTTTCTCCGCACTGGGATGCCGCGTTGCCCTACATCGCCCACCTTGCGAGCCGGCGTTGTGTAGTGGCGATCGGCCATACCGATGCCGAACCATCCCGCATCCACGCAGCTGCGGATGCGGGGGCATTGCTGTCCACACATCTGGGAAATGGTGTGGCTGGCGACCTGCCGCGCCATCCGAATCTCCTTTGGGCGCAGCTTGCGGACGATCGTCTCACGGCTTCATTTATTGCTGACGGCCATCACCTTCCCGCGGATACTCTCAAGGCGATGTTGCGCGCCAAGGGAACAGATCACTGCATTCTGATTTCCGATTCCGTGGCCCTCGAAGGAATGACTGCAGGGAGATATGAAACATCGGTGGGCGGAACTGTGGAGTTGACCGCCGAGGGAAGAATCGGCATCCCGGGCACTCGGACCTTGGCAGGCGCCGCACTCTCCATTAAGTCCGGCGTCGCCACTGTTGCACGCCTTCCAGGATTCTCGCTGCGAGATGCGATCTTGATGGCCACGGAAAATCCCGGCCGCTTTGCAGGTGGCCGCGGAATGCTGCGAGTCGGAGCAGATGCCGACCTGGTTCAATTCAGGTGGGATCGAGACGGCGGCGTTATCGAAATTGTTAAGGTTCTTGTTACGGGAGTGGCCCCATGAGGGCGCGTCCGAGCTTGTCTCGAAGACTCGAAATCGTGTGAGGATCGGTCAACGATGGAATGGAAAAACCCTGACATCGGCACTCTGAAAGTCCGAGTCTGTCCCACCGCCAAAGCTACGGGACTGGCTGCAGCGGAAACCGTCGCGGCAGCGCTGCGCGAACTGGGTGCGAAGCGGAAACAGATTGGCGTCATCTTCGCCACCGGAACCTCGCAATTTGAGACTCTGCAAGCTCTGACTTCCATTCCCGATCTGCCCTGGAATAGAATTCATGGCTTTCACATGGATGAATACATCGGCATCGACGAAAATCATCCGGCCTCCTTCCGCCGCTATCTGCGTGAGAGGCTCACAAGCCGCGTCTCGATGGCGGCGTTTCATGAAATCGATGGTAGCGCTGTGGATCTGGAGAGGGTCCGTCGTGAATATATCGGGGAACTCAGCGTGGCCGAACCGCAGATCTGTCTTCTGGGCATCGGGGAAAATGGGCACCTCGCCTTCAATGATCCTCCCTCAGCGGATTTCGACGACCCCGAGCCAATGAAAATCGTCACGCTCGATCGAGCCTGCCGCGAGCAGCAGCTTGCGGAAGGCTGGTTCCCCAGTTTCGTTCGGGTGCCAGCACAGGCTCTGACACTGACCATCCCGACACTCGTCAAGGTACCAAGACTCGTCGTGTCGGTGCCAGGCATTCGCAAAGCGGGCATCGTGCGGCGTGTCCTGCGGGATCCCATCTCCGTGCACTGCCCCGCAACCATCTTGCGCACTCATTCGAATGTGACGATTTTTCTCGACGAAGAATCCGCATCCGAGCTGGACTGCGCCGCAGCCCCTTGAGGGCGCCTTTTGGGGGGTGCGCGCGGCAGCCGGGCGGTTCCTCCGGCTTTCGGCAGCGAGCGGCCGAGCCCAGCGATGTTGCACTCTGCACGGCCTGGGTGCATTTCCCTAGGCCAACAGCGGTTTTCCAGCAATCCAGCGATGAATGTGTTAGTGCAAAATCCGCATGATTGCAATGCATCAATATGATCAATTCTGTAATCCAAAGCTGTCCGTCTACCCGGAGACTGGGTCTTCAAACCATCCAATGTCCATGTTGCTTTGCTGGTGCAAAACTCTGATAATCAGGTAATTGCTTCGGCTTTCATCAAGTCTTGGAAATATTGCCATTGGAGGGCTGCTTCAATTGCCAGATTTCTATTCTTGCGCAAATTGAGTTTAAATTTGCAGAATAGGTGTAGAATCGTCGCGACATGCCTGAGAGAAGCCTGAGTGTTCGATCTGAACGGATCGTCAAGTTCCTTCTTCGCACCGGCACGGCAACCATTGAGGAAATCGTGGCGGTGGCTGGTTCCTCGGCTCCCAGCATTCGCCGCGATCTCGCCCGGCTCGAAAACCGAGGTCTTATCCGTCGCACACATGGGGGCGCGACGCTGGTCGAGCCTCTGTTCTACGAGCCATTTCGTTACGATAGTTCCTTTCTGGCTCGGGAACAACGCCACGCCGAAGAGAAGAGACGGATCGGATTGGCGGCGGCGGAACTGGTGAAAGAAAACGAGACCATCGGGCTGACCGCGGGCACTACGACCACGCATGTCGGGCGCAGCCTTCGCCATCGTGAAGGAATCAACGTTATCACCAACGCAATCAATATCGCTATGGAGTTGTGCAATCAGTCCGGGATCCGGACTTACGTGACAGGCGGTGTAATTCCATGGGCGTGGTCTTTCTCGTTAACTGGCAACGCCGCGCTCACGTTCTTTGACAATGTTTACATGGACAAGGTGTTCCTAAGCGTTACCGGCGTCGAGGTGGAACGGGGCGTGACCTCACTGGAAACCGACGAGGCGCTCGTCTACCGCAAGATGATGAAGCAAGCCAAAGAGGTGATCGTCGTGGCCGATTCCAGCAAACTCGGCAAAGTCGGGCCGGCATTCATCTGCCCAGTCGGCGAAGTGCAGACGCTCATCACCAACGCGGGAGCGCCGAGCGAAATCCTCGCAGCCCTTGAACGCCAGGGAATCAAGATTATTCGCGCTTAAAAAGGCTGGCGTTGTGATATGAAACACATTTTTCATCAACCTCGCCTTAATACAATCATGAATGATGATTTGTACGGAATGCGGAACCCTGTGGCACCTCCACGGTATTCTCCGGAAAGAATGTAATTATATATAACAAAATAAACAGATTAGATTGGATAATCTCGTTCCCATCAGGCGCGCGTGTGATTGTCATCTGCACAATGGGAGAACGCATATATGATCATTAGTAGCCGAAATGTTCATTTTTCTCTTGTACTCCACGGGGAATCGTCCTATTGTTCTTGTGAACTCGACTCCGATGTTGATTTGAACCGCGAAACGATCGCGCTTCGAATCTCTCGCTCCTGAAGCACGGCTGAGGATAACTTCGGTCTCAAACAAGAATCGGGAGAATTCACAACGAAAGGTGCGATGGCAATGACTTATGAAGAGCAGGTCTCTCGACGCCGGCTTTCATTTACCGGACTCAACAAGGGGTTTGGAACCTCAAGCGCGATGAGCCTTCGGCCCTTCTGCTGGCTGGTGATTCTTCTGCTCCTGATGCCCCTCGTAATTCTGCGCGCGCAGGAACTTGCAGCTACCCTCAGCGGCACGGTAAATGACCCGACCGGTGCGCTGGTTCCGAACGCGACCGTCACAATCGCGGAGAATGGCGTAAACGGCGCCGCCCGCGTGATACAGACCGATGCTAATGGCCGCTACCTGGCCCCCAATCTCCCCGCCGGCACCTACACGGTGAAGGTAACCGCCACCGGTTTTGAAACCTACATTGGCAACAACGTTGTGCTCAATGTGGCCGAAAAGCATGCCTTGAATATCGCATTGAAGACGGGATCCGTGTCCACCACCATCACGGTGGAAACCAATCCTGTATCAGTCGAAACGGAGACCAGCGCGCAGGCCGGCACCATCGATGGCGTGCAGATTCGCCAACTTGAACTCGCTGGCCGCAACTTCCAGCAATTGGTAACTCTGCAGCCCGGTGTAGTCAGCCAGATGGGCGATGAGACCAGCGCCGGCAACACCGCGATGTCGGTAAACGGCGCCCGCACGGATGCCAACAACTGGACCATCGATGGAGCCGATATCAACGACTCGGGCTCCAACGGCACGGTCATCAACGCGCCTAACGTAGACGCCATTCAGGAATTCACCCTGCAGCGCGGCAATTACGACGCTGGCTATGGACGCTCTGGAGGCGGCCAGGTTCTGGTTGCCACCAAAGCCGGCACCAGCACGTTTCACGGCGACGCCTACGAGTTCGTGCGCAACACCGCCCTGGATGCGAACGAGTGGTTCAACAAGCGCACCGAGGCCGAAAACGGCGACCCCAACAAGAACGCCGTGAATCACCATAACGTCTACGGCTTTACCATCGGCGGGCCGGTGTTCATTCCCAAGGCGTACAACACTGCGAAGAACAAGACGTTCTTCTTCTATTCAGAGGAATGGCGCAAGATCAGCGAACCCGGCGGCGACACCATGCCGGCAGCCTCCCAGGCCATGTTAAAGGGCGTGGTCGAGGGCAAATTTACCAACGCGCCGGCCGGCTGCGCCACCTACGATGCTGCTTCCAATACGACCACGATCTCTCCCGCTTGCTACAGCACAAACTCAAAGATTTACCTGAGCAATGTCTTCGACAAGTTTCCGGCCAACGACGGCGCTTACTACACCTTCTCCGACTCTGCGCAGAACAATTTTCGCGACGATATCGTGCGCGTCGATCACTACTTCAACGACAAGGTGCACTTTTACGCGCGCTACATGAACGACAACATGCCGGTCGACAATCCCGAAGGCCTTTGGGCTGGCTCCAACTATCCGACGCTTGTCGACACCACGGTCAACTCGCCGGGCAAGAACGTTGTGGGCAACCTTACCTGGGCTATCAATCCCAAGGTCGTCAACGAAGCTGAGTTCGTCTGGTCGCAGGGCGAATACTACTCGTCCATAAAAGGCGGCCAGTTCGCTACTTCCACCTCCGTCAATAGCGCGCTCACCAACCAGTGGTCGCCCGACCCTTACGGCAAGGTGCCCGCTGTCTCCATCACCGGCGTAACCGGCTTCAGTCCGGGATCGGCTCCGTGGAAAGAGCGCAACCTCGACCGCACCTACTTCGATAACCTCACCACCAATCTCGGCAAGAACACTCTACGCGGCGGCTTCCAGATCCAGCAGATGATCAAGACCGAAAACGCGGTGAATGGCGACCCCAGTTTCAGTTTCAACTCCTGGGGCGACTTCCTGGTCGGCAACGTCAACACTTTCTCGCAGACTCTTCCCGACATCATTCCAGACCTGCACTTTGTCAACAGCGAAGCGTACGTCCAGGATGATTGGAAGGTGACGCCGCGCCTCACGCTCAACCTCGGAGTGCGCTGGAGCCGTTTGCCCTCCGTCACGGATGTCAAGGACACTCTATCCAACTTCGATCCTGCCTTCTACAGCCCGCAATTGGCGCCCAAGATCGATCCCGCAACCGGTAACTTCCTTCCTGGCCAGTATGCGAACAACTTCCTGTTGCAACCGGCCACTTACACCAACGGGCTGATCTTCCCCAAGGGAGCTGCCTGCGCCCAGGCAACTGCCATTTCGCCATTGGTCACGTGTTCGCCGTACGGCGCTTACGTGAACCCCAATTACAATTCCGACTTCGGTCCTCGTCTCGGCTTTTCGTACGATCCCACCGGAAAAGGAAAGACGGTCGTTCGCGGTGGATTCGGCATCTTCTACGATCGCGTTCTTGACGGCATGTGGGAACAGAACGCGTTCGGCAACCCTCCGCTGGCCCAGTCCACAACCATTACCAACGGCACCTTCGACAACATCAAGAGCGGCAGCACCTCAGTAAACTACGGGCCCAACGGGCTGACTGCAACTGGTGACCCGATATTCAAGGTTCCCGACTACGCGAATTACAGCCTTAGCGTCCAACACCAGCTGCTGCCCAGCACGGTGCTGGAAGTGGCATACGTGGGAAACCAGGCCCGGCATCTCCCCGGCGCCTTCAACGAAAACCAGCCTACAGTCGGCGCCGTGGAAGCTGCTCCGACCACCCAGACCAACGCCCTCCGTCCCTACCTGGGATATGCTGGCATCACGGAGCGCGGTCCCATCTTCACCAACAACTACAATTCACTGCAGGTGAGCCTCAACCACCACTCGCGCGGATTGCAGGTGGGCGTGGCGTACACCTACTCCAAGGACCTGACCACACAATCCACGACCCGCAACGCGCTCTCAACATATCAGTACGACTTCAATCTGGATTACGGTCCGTCAAACTACAATCAGCCGCAGACCTTCATTGCCGACTACGTATACGACCTGCCGTTCTTCAACGGCCAGCAGGGCTTTATGGGCAGGATTGCCGGCGGATGGGAAGTCTCCGGCATCACGTCGTTCCTCTCTGGCCAGTCATTTAACCTCAGCCAACCGTTCGATCCATGGGATCCGACAGGGATTCACGTGGGCACCGGCAGCAGCGGAACCCGTCCCGACCAGGTTGCCGCGGTGCACATGAGCAAGGACGTGGGCGCCTGGTTCACCACCAGCTCCTTCGCTCCGGCAGTCAGCCACTGGGGCAGCGAAGGCTCCGGCAGCATGCTCGGCCCCGGGTACAACAACTGGGACCTGGCCGCAATTAAAAACACGAAACTTGCCGAGCGGCTTTCGTTCCAGCTTCGCGGCGAGTTCTTCAACGCCTTCAACCACGAGAGCTTTTCCAGCGTAGATAGCTCGCTGAGTGACTCGTCCTTCTATGGCGGCTCGGGATTTGGCCAGGTTACGGGAGGGCACTCACCGCGCCGCATTCAGATTGGTGGAAAGCTCATCTTCTGAGTTATGCCGATCAACCGAAAGTACTTCACCGGGCCGGAGCTAACAACTCCGGCCCGTTTCCTTTGCCGGCTCGGAATTACTTCTGTGGCGCTGGCGTCGATTTATGCTCGCTAGCAGGAATGACGGACATCACCTTCAAAAGGTGCTCATCCTCGGCCTTGTTCAGGTTCTGGGTCTTGTCGAATTCGGCCTTCGCCTCGGCGGCTTTGCCCATTGACCGGTAGAGCCGGCCGAGCCTCCAGTGCGCATTCGCATCCTTTGGCGCCAGCCTGATCGCAGCCTGAAACTCCGCCACCGCATCCTGCTTCCGGTCCTGTTCGGCGTACACAATTCCCAAATCGCGATGCGCCATTGCGTTCGAAGGGCTCTGCTTTACCAAGCCCTCCAGAAGCGGCTCGGCACTTTTGAGCTGGTTCAACTCTATCTCCGAGTCAGCCAGATAAAGCATCGCCTTCAGGTGCTGAGGATCGTTATCGATCTCCGCCTGGAACTGCGCCGCTGCTTCGCCGTATTGACCATTCGTCCACAGCAGGTACCCCAATCCGAAATGGACATTGGGCTCTCTGGGGTCAGCTTGCACTGCGGCGCGGAATTCGCGAATCGCACTCACCCGGTCCTTCATTTCGTCAAGTGCCTCGCCTACCAGCATGTCTGCCTCGGCCGACTCCGCGTTCAACGCTACGATCTTGTGAAAGGAGTCCAGCACGCACGGGAATTGGTTTGAATAAAGGCAACTGTGCGTCAGAGTCAGCAGCAATGCAAGGTTCTGCGGATCCCTCTTCTCCGCCCGGCGCAGATCAATCGAAGCCGCTGCGAATTGTCCCAGCCCGTAGTGTGACATACCCACAAGAATGGTCAGTTGCTGGTCGTCGGGATGTGCCTTGAGCATTGGCGCGAACATTGCGATGGCCTGCTTGTAGTCGCCGTTCTTGAAAAACGCCAATCCAAGGTTCAATCTCAGGCCGGTCATCGCGGGAGAAAGCGCAAAAGCCCGGCGGTAATAACGAATCGCTCCAGGATAGTGTTCCTGACGCGCTTCTAACAGTCCGAGATGCGCATATGGCTCGGGGTTCGACGGTTCCTGCTTGGAGATGGAAAGCCAGACCGCCTCGGCTTCCGCGTCTTTTCCCTGTTGCTCCAGCGAAAAAGCCGTCTGCCGCTGGCTCTCCTGCGAGAGTGCCGATGAATAGACGATGGCGAGGATGACTGCAAGGCAGAAAGCGATACGTAGCCGTTCTAAATAGCGCATGCTGATAAATCGATTGTCGCTGGCAGCGCACTCAGATTCAAGTGGCCCGCGCGGCCTCCTGCTTGCGGCACAGCGTGAGTTCGGAATTCGGGCACTACGCCGCGGTACGCCCCAATTCACATCGCGAAGGACGAGGCAAATGCGAACAACAGAACGGCAAGGTCCGATTCACCAGGCTTACATATGTGGAGAGCGAGTCAGCCCAGCTTACCACCGGCATGGGAATCACCGGGAGCAAAATGGCGGGTACGGAGACTGGGGAACCCGACAAGCTGCGCGAGATGTAATCTTCTCCAGGGCGAACTGCTCTGGATAGAGCCGGTTGTACAGCCATCCAGGCTGGATCCGAAAGCCGCAAGTATCTGACCCTCACAAACATCGTACTCGCAGCAGCAAATGGGCAGAGTGCAAAAAACACGATCGCGAGTGGGTCACCGCGCACTCGTCAATTACTACTTGTGCATTACCCGACCGGCATGTCTGGGCTTCTCCGTAATTCTCTTCCCAATTCTCGGGATCTTCCAAGAGGCCGGGCAGGGACTCTTCGAATAGGACCATGTGCGAACTTCCCGGCTCTCTGGGTATCTGCTCTGCAAAAGAGTCGCGAAGGGCGTCGGTCAATGAGGTCGGATAACGGGAGATGGGAAGGGAGTTTGGCTCAGGAATCAACTGTGGAACGACTATCCTCTCACCAGCGTAAAGACTGCCCTTCCACGTTTCGATCACTTGAAAAGTGCCCTCTGCTGGCAAAGTAGAGACAAGGACAATGTCAGTGGATCGCCAAGCTTTAGAGCCGCCCCCAAAAGATGGCCGGAATGATGCTCGACCCGCCGATGAGAACATTACAATCGCGATGAGTACGAAGACCAGGCGGAACGTTCGCATTTCGAACCTTGACCTCCCCCAAGAAATTCATTATCCGCCGCTGTTGCGGGAGTGTCACCGGTGACTCTTACCCTTGACGACTTTCGCCCGTTCAGGTGATCTGGGTCAAAGTTGGGGAACAGCAGCCGACGATCCGGCCGGAACTTGGAGGATCCTGCCGTAGTCTGGCTCGATGACCGGCTTAGCCCGATGGCGAAGGGGGCTTTCAAGGACGATCGTGTCCGGCGGGATTCAACGCGCCCCCTGGTCCGCGACCCGGGGTTTGCGACACCAAAGTCTTGTGGGGGACAGCGGCGGCGCGGCACGGTTTTGATGCACTTTTCACCCGGCCGCCGCTGGCCTGAAGTATGGTTTGTGCATCGGCCGTCAGGCCAAACCTCGAAGGGCGAAAAGGATCAGGTGGACCATGACAGTTCCCGCATTCCCGGCACTGAACCCGGAGTTGTCGTCGAAGAGCCAGCGCACCGCTCCCGGAGTGGATGCTTTGGCGCAGTCGTTTCTGGACAATCTGTTTTTTGTGCAAGGCAGGTCCCGCGAACGCGCCACGGTTAACGACCTCTACATGGCGCTGGCGCACACCGTCCGCGATCGCCTGGTGGAGCGCTGGATCGGGACCGTGCTCAACTACCGGGCCCAGGATGTGCGCGTGGTCTGCTACCTCTCGGCGGAGTTTCTCACTGGCCCTCACCTGGCCAACAATCTCATCAACCTCGGCATTTACGAGGAAGCCGAGGAAGCGATGCGGAAGCTGGGGCTCGACCTGAATACGCTGATCGAGCAGGAAGAAGAGCCGGGACTGGGCAATGGCGGACTGGGCCGGCTGGCCTCCTGCTTCATGGATTCGCTGGCTACCCTGGACATTCCCGCCATCGGCTACGGCATCCGCTACGAGTACGGCATCTTCGATCAGGAGATTCGCGACGGCTGGCAGGTGGAGACCACCGACAAGTGGCTGCGGCTGGGCAATCCCTGGGCGCTGGAGCGGCCGGAAGACGCTTTTGAAGTGAAGTTCGGCGGGCATACCGAGAGATACACCGACGGGCGGCCAATTGCGGGTGCGCTGGATTCCCGAGAGGTTGGTCCGCGGCATCCCCAACGACACTCCGATCCTCGGCTACCGCACCAACACCGCCAACACCATGCGGCTGTGGTCGGCGCAGGCCGTGGAGTCTTTCAACTTCGGAAGCTTCAACACCGGCGATTTTTTCGGCGCCGTCGCCGACAAAGTCGCCTCCGAAAACATCTCCAAGATTCTCTACCCCAACGACGAAGAGATTCAGGGCAAGCAGCTGCGGCTGGAGCAGCAGTTCTTCTTCGTCTCCTGCTCCCTGCAGCACATCGTCAAGATTCAGAAGACGGCGCGACCGCCCGCTCGCCGACCTGCATCGCACCTTCACCATCCAGATGAACGACACGCATCCGGCCATCGCGGTGGCCGAGTTGATGCGCCTTCTGGTGGACGAGAACGCGGATGGACTGGGACACGGCGTGGCACGTAACCACGCACAGCGCTCTCCTACACCAATCACACGCTGCTGCCCGAGGCGCTGGAAAAGTGGCCGGTCAGCCTCTTCGGCGCGCTGCTGCCGCGCCATCTCGAGATCATCGAAGAGATCAACCGCCGCCATCTCGACGAACGTTCGCGCCAAGTTTCCCGGGCGACGAAGACCGGGTGCGGCGGCTCTCGCTCATCGACGAGAGCGGCGAGCGCTACGTGCGCATGGCTCATCTGGCCGCGCTGGGCAGCCACGCCATCAACGGCGTGGCCGAGCTGCATACCGAGCTGCTGAAAACCGACGTGCTGCGCGATTTTTATGATCTGACGCCCGAAAAATTCTCGAACAAGACCAACGGCGTCACCCCGCGCCGCTGGATGGTGCTGTGCAATCCCCGCCTCGCCGACCTGCTCACCGTCGCGCCTGGGCCACGGCTGGATTCACGACCTGGAAAAGCTGCGCAAGCTCGAATCCATGGCCGACGATGCCGAACTGGCCCACGAGTGGCGCGCCATCAAGCACCACAACAAGCAGCGCCTCGCCGGCTACATCCACCACACCCTGGGCATCGCCGTCGATCCCGATTCCATGTTCGACGTGCTGGTGAAGCGCATGCACGAGTACAAGCGCCAGCACCTGAAGGTGCTGCACATCCTCACGCTCTACAAACGCATCCAGCACAACCCCGACATCGACATGCAGCCGCGCACCTTCATCTTCGGCGGCAAAGCGGCGCCGGGCTACCGCATGGCCAAGCTCATCATCAAGCTCATCCACTCCGTGGCCGCGGTCGTCCACGGCGATCCGCTGGTCCGCGACCGCCTCAAGATCGTCTTCCTGCCCAACTTCAACGTCAAGCTGGGCCACCGGGTCTACCCCGCCGCCGATCTTTCCGAGCAGATTTCTCTGGCCGGCAAGGAGGCTTCGGGAACCGGCAACATGAAGTTCGCCATGAACGGCGCGCTCACCATCGGCACCCTCGACGGCGCCAACATCGAAATCCGCGAGGAGGTGGGCGCCGACAACTTCTTCCTCTTCGGACTTACCGCGCAGGAGGTGGAGCAGAAGAAGGCCGAGGGCTACAATCCGCGCGCGTACTACGAAGCCAACCCGAACCTGCGCGAGATTCTCGACTCGCTGGCCGGCGGCGAGTTCTCCCACGGCGACCGCGCTCTCTTCGAGCCGCTCGTGCAGTCCCTGCTGACCCGCGACGAGTACATGCTGCTGGCCGACTACCAGTCCTACATCGATTGCCAGGATCGCGTTGGGGCGGCCTACCGCGACCCCGACCATTGGACGCGCATGTCGATCCTCAACGTAGCCCGCATCGGCAAGTTCTCCTCCGATCGCGCCATCCGCGACTACTGCGCCGACATCTGGAAGACCTGGCCGGTCAAGATCGAGATTTGAACCGGCGGCTCTTCTCGTGTTTCGAGGTCTCGATTGAAGCGCCCTTTGCAAAAAGGGCGAGGGCCGCGTGCCCTCACCCTGATTTGAACGGTCGACTGGAGCACGCAATGACGCGATTTCGATTCTGAAACATCGTCTCCAGGTCAATCGGGCCGGGCGAACTCCCGAGTCACCGGCGATGGGGAGATTTGGGTCGCTGGCTGGCCGCCGGTACCCATGTCAAGCGAGACTTCAGGATCGGCCACGATCCACCCACTATCATGGAAAATTGAATCCACAAAGCAGAAAGAGGCTCCCATGATCAGCCTTGAAGACGCTCGTTGGTCGAATATGACCGGAGGATACAAGATGCCATTCGATCCGCGTCCGCTGCTCATGAGACTCGAAACTGAGCGCAATGCTGCGAGGGTCTGGCAGGAACTCTGGGAGGAACTCCACCACCAAGGAGACGTTGGTGACGCCTCATTCGCAGCTGTTCCTTTTCTCGTCAGAATCCATCAGGAACGAGGCGTGATCGACTGGAACACCTATGCGATTGTCGCAATCATTGAATTGGCTCGCACTGAAGGTAAGAATCCGGATGTTCCGGAATGGATTGCGGAAGACTATTTTCAGGCGATTCGGAAACTAGCCGAGATCGGTGCGAAAGAAGTAATGCAGGCCGAAGAGGCAGACGATGTCTGCGCCATACTTAGCGTCGTTGCCATCGAGAAGGGTCTTCGAACCCATGCGAGATTCCTCGTGAATTATTCTGAGGCTGAGATGATCGACATCGAGTCCCGGGTTTGAAAATTGCACGACCGCGGTCAGTGTTCTGCGCTTCCGCCTGTATCACCGCCGACTCGCACCTTTGGCGGATCGTCGCTGTCCGACCAGCCGGGCGGTCTGGAACGCCCGCAACTTCCCCATCGCCGACCTTACAGAAAGAAAAGAAGAAAAGCGAGATGTCCCGATCGCCGACCAGTCCCCCGGACTGCCGGATTACCGCAGTACTGCGCTCACTCGGGCAGTTTCACCTTGACGCAGCGGAACAGTCTTGCCGGGCGTTGCCGGCTCATCGCGCTGAAAAATTCATGACTTCATAAACAAAGCTTCCTTTACCGTTCGTGAATTCATCCTACGATCTATCTGCCAGAGGAACGAATCAATGTCCACCAATTGCTATCAGATCGCTTTTGAGCATGCCACCAAAGAGATCACCGAAATCAACGCAGAGATGCAGAGATTAACCCGCAGGAAGGAGCTACTTGAAAAGCTCCTGGAGCCGTTAAAGCTTCTGGTTCCTGAATCCGGTTCCGTGGCAAACCTCGCCATGGTTTTTGGTCATTCGAATGCCGATTCCCCTGCTACGGAAGTGGCCACGCCGGTATCCCCGGTTGTCGTGCTGGTGGAGGTTTCGGAACCCGAACCTGTCCCGGTCGAAGCTCCGGCTGCCATGGTGCAAGCGGAGGCGGAGAAGACGAACGTCCACCCGCGAAGAAACGGAGGATCCATCTCTCACGAAGATGTTGCCGGGCTCGCGTACCGCTTTTGGATCGAGCGTGGCCAGGTCCACGGCCATCACGAAGCGGACTGGTCCCGGGCCGCGCACGAACTTCAGAATTCAGCTTGCTGGCCCGAACAAAGCGACGCCATAGAGACACGCCCTTACGCCATCGTTTGACTTTAACGGCGTTCTGGGCAATTGACCGCCGACTCGCACCTTTAGCGGATCTTCGCTGTCCGACCAGCCGGGTGGTCTGGAGCACTCGCAGCTTCCCCATCGGCCACGTCCATGTAAGTCAAAGTCAAGAGAAAAGCGCAGATGTTCGTGGCGCGCTGAGGAGAGCGCGCAGGTGGAAATCGGCCCCATTCTCTGATCGGGAATGGCGTGCGTCCTTCCGATGTGGAGAATTTCTGGCGATTCTCGACTTCAATGCCGCAGGTTCGGCCTCATAGGGCTCAATGCCGTAGACGCCTTCTTCCTTGATCTCCTGAATCAATGAAATCCCTGAGGATTTGTCCTCAATCAGGAGTTTGGCAGGATGGAACCTGCGGTACTGCTCGCCGACCGCACGCTTGAGCTGGGGATAGGTGAGTCGCTTGCGGAATTCGTCGATGAGGTAGAACCGGTGATTCCCGCCCGACTATACACCGGAACAACCTCCTGACCGATCTCGAGGACGTATCGACGTGGACAGACAGCTTCTAGTACTCGGATGTTTCCGCACTGGGCGAGAGGCCCCCGGCCTTCTGCCAGCGATCGAACGATACGATGGATCTCTATTTCGCGTTCTTCGGATCTATCTTCGCGAACGCGAGTGGGCGAATCGCATTGCCAGGTCGGCAGGTACTTAACTGGTAGGCTTCGTTACGATATTTTCATTCTGCGGAGATCCGGCGCCCCGGTAGGATGGGTGCCATGAACAAGAAGGCGCAAGACTCAGGGCCTCACGACACCGAAGGCGACGTAAACCTTTCTCCCAATCGCATTGCCTGGCGGGAGACGGTGATCAGCGCGGAGACGCGCGCCTGGCTCGACAAGGACGAAGAGTTCTTCTTGCGCCAGTCGCTTTCCACTCCATGCCTGAACGTTCTGGCAAAGGCCGAAGGCATTTACATCGAAGACATTGAAGGCCGCCGTTACATGGACTTTCATGGCAACGATGTGCACCAGGCGGGATTTGCGAATTCGAAGGTGCTGGACGCAGTGCGGCGTCAGATGGAGATCCTGCCCTTTTGCACGCGGCGCTACACCAACATTCCCGCCATCCAGCTTGCGGAGAAGTTGGCAACGCTGGCGCCGGGAAACCTGAGCAAAGTGCTGCTGGCGCCGGGTGGCACCACAGCCATCGGCATGGCCATGAAGCTGGCGCGGGTGGCCACGGGCCGGTTCAAGACCATCTCAATGTGGGACTCGTTCCACGGGGCGAGCCTGGATGCAATTTCAGTGGGCGGCGAGAAGCTGTTCCGCGCGGGGATCGGGCCGCTGCTGCCGGGGACCGAGCACGTTCCTCCGCCGGACGCGGGGCGGTGCGTGTTCGGCTGCGAGGGAACGTGCGACCTGCGTTGCGCCAATTACGTCGAGTACGTTCTGGAAAAAGAAGGCGATGTGGGTGCAGTGATTGCGGAGACGGTGCGCAACACCGGTGTAATTCCACCGCCGGACTACTGGAAGCGGGTGAGGGCGGCATGCGACCGCTACGGCGCCTTGCTGATCCTGGATGAGATTCATGGGCTGGGGCGAACGGGCAGCATGTTCAGTTGCCAGCAGTACGGGGTTGTGCCGGACATCCTGGTGCTCGGCAAGAGCCTGGGCGGCGCGTTGTTTCCGCTGGCGGCGATCGTGGCCCGCCCGGAGCTGGATGTGGCTGCGAACATGGCGCTGGGGCATTACACGCATGAGAAAAACCCAGTGGCATGCGCGGCAGCGCTGGCAACGATCGAGTTTATCGAGAGCGAAGGGCTGGTGGAGCGGTCGCGGACGCTGGGCGCGTGGACGTTGGCCCGCCTGCGCGAGATGCAGGCACGGCAACCAGCTATCGGCGATGTGCGTGGCATGGGGCTGCTGATCAATGTTGAGGTGGTCGAGGTGGTTGCCGGCGAGCGCAAGCCGGCGCCGGAACTGGCGGATCGAACGATGTATGAGGCATTGCGGCGCGGATTGAGCTTCAAGGTGACTATGGGCAACGTAGTTTCGCTGGCGCCGCCCCTCATCATCACAGAGGAGGAGATGGCACGCGCGCTGGCCATCCTGGAGGAGAGTCTTGAGACTGCGGTCCGGGACTCGTCCCTCAAGGGCTAATGCCCACTCGGTTTAATGAGTGGATGGGCTCGCGGCGGGGAATTACAGCACTGGGCTGGGAACTTTTCAACCTGCCTGCGATTTGGCCGGCGTGCTGTCGACTTGAAGCTCTTCGAGGACCTCAGAGATGGCTGCCAGCAGGGCCTCGATGTCCTTAGTGTAGAGGCGGCCAATGGTGCCGATGCGGAAGCATGGCTCGGTGGTGAGCTTGCCGGGGTAGATGACGAATCCGCGCGCGCTGAGTGCCTGATAGAAGCGTTCGAAGTGGAAGTTGGGATCCGCGGGATAGCGGAAGGTGGTGATGATCGAGCTCTGGTCTTGAGGAGCCAGGTAAGGAGAGAAGCCACGGTCGGTCATGCCGCGCATCAGGACGGCGTGGTTGGCTTCATATCGTGCGGCGCGGCCGGAGGGACCGCCCTCGGCTTCGAGCTCTTCCAGTGCTTGGCGAAATGCGAGCAGAGCGTGGGTTGGAGGGGTGAAGCGAAACTGGCCGTCGGTCTCAAGGCCGGCCCACTGCGCATGAAGGTCGAGGCTGAGCGTACGGGCGCGGCCTTTGGCCTCAATGAGGCGGGCACGCCGCGCGAGAATGAACCCAAATCCAGGAACGCCTTCGATGCACTTGTTGGCGGAAGAGACGAGGAAGTCGATGTGCGCCCGATTGAGATCCAAAACAACCGCGCCGAAACTGCTCATGGCATCGACGAAGTAAGTTGCGCCGGCGGCTTGCACCGCGGCGCCGATCTCCTCCACCGGGTTGAGGATGCCGGTGGTGGTCTCGCAATGCACCAGGGCCACGTGAGTGAAACCGGGCTTCGCGGCGAGCCGTTGGGAGACGAGCGCGGCCGTGAATGTTGCGTTTTCGGCGATCTCAAGCGTCTCTGTGTGGATGTCGTGGATGCGCGCAATGGCTGCGATGCGGCGGCCGTAGGCTCCGTTGATGAGGACGAGCAGGCGGCCGTTGCCGGGGATGACGGAGGACAGAACGGACTCAATGGCGAAGGTGCCGCTGCCCTGCATGAGAACGCATTCGTAGGGATCGCTGCCGGAGGCTTGCGCGCCGCCGAGCGCGAGCAGGCGGCGGCGGATTTCACGAATGGTTTCAAGGAAGTCAGCGTCGCGCGAACCGGCGTCATGCTGCATGGCGGCTTTGACGGTGGCGCTGGTGGTAAGGGGTCCGGGAGTAAAGAGAAGCTTGTCAGCGGGCATGGCCGACCTCCGAGACCGAGGATTGGGCAAGGATTGCATCGATTGCATCGAGCACCGGATCGAGTTCGGCGACACTATCGACAACGTAGTGGGCGCCGGCTAGCGCGAGCTCCGCGCGGGCGTCTGCCAGGAGCGTTTCGCGCTCAGCGGGTGGAAGGCTGAGGAAGTCTTCTTGGGTGAGCCCGATGCGGTTTCCAGTGCCGGCGATGCCGATGGCCCAGGAACCGGCATTCAGCCCTTCGTAGATGTCGGCGGGCGTATCGCCGGCCTTGGCGATGGCGGCCATGGGATAGACCTGGAGGCGCACTGCGCACTGGAACATCATGAACGGATGAGGACGGCCGGAGCCGGCTTCGCCGGGCGTGAGGCTGCAATCGGGCGCGTAACCTCGTCCGGCGCTGGGGCCGAGGAGGTGATCGACCATTTCGCGCGTGTAGCCGGTGGTGGAGCCGATGCGGAGGCCGCGGGCGCGAAAGCGCTCAACGGCTTCAGGCACCCCGGGGATGACCGCGGAGTATTCATTGAGGCAGGAAAGCTGCATAGGGATGAAGTCGGCGTAGAGGGTGTCCACGTCTGCGCCGGCGGGCGGCGCCCCGTAAATCTGCGACCAGACTTCCCGGATTCGCGGCTGGGAGAGGATGCCGCGGAGGTGTTCCTTCTTGGGCAGGCCCATGTCGCGGCGAGCCTCCTCCGGGGCGATGTCGATATGGCGTGCGCGGAAGAGGCGCTCGATGGTGCGCGCCGGCGCTACACTGCCGAAGTCAATGGTGGTTCCGGCCCAATCAAGGACCAGAGCCTTCAGGCGGTCAGCCGGTATGGTTTGCGGCGGAATGGATGGATTGAGCAGTTTCAAGGGAGACTCCCATTTCAAAAAGGGTTTGTTCGGCAAGGGCAAACGAGAGGGTCATTCCGATGCCTCGCGTAACGGTGAGGACGCGGACGCCGGCAGCCGGCGCATGCGTGAGCCACGGATGCTGTGGATGGCTGGCATAGACGCCGTGCCATTGTTCGGCGATCTCCAATGTGGGAACGGCGAGGTATTGACGGGCAAGGCCGAGAATCGCATCGTGGATGGCGGGCTTATCGAAAATGTCGACGACGAGGGAGTATTCGTGGCTGTCGCCGAGGGTCAGTCCACCGGCCGTGGTTTGCGACACCAGCAGGTGAATGCCGTAACGGAGGATTTCAGGCTGCTCCTGTTCCAGGCGGCGGCGTAGGGCAGGGAGGGACGGGCAGCCCGCAAAGGCCGCGTAATGAAGGAAGGATGGAGCAAAAGCGAGCGAAGGTCCGAGCAACCAGCCGCCAGGCTGGACGACGGTGCGCATCATCTGCAATTTGCAGCGCGTAACCCCGCTCTGGCGAAAAAACTCAGGGCAGAGTGACTGGAATTCATCTCCGGCGGCCACCACGATGCATTTGGATTTGCAGGAGTGCTCCGGCGTCACCAACCGGTTGCTTTCGACATGGAGCACCGGTGTGTTGAAGAAGAACCTGACTCCGTAACGATCGGAGAGGAAGCGGGGAAAGTCGCGTAATACCTGGCGGGAGTCAACCGAGAGCTCCGTGGTGCTCCAGAGCGCGCCGAGGAGACCTTCGGTTTTTAGCGCGCGGGAGCGGGCCAGGGTCTGGCGAGGCGGGAGCCACGCGCAGGGGTACCCGACGGAGGACGCAGCCGCGGCGAACTCTTTCGCCACCGCGGCCTCGTCCTCGCGATAGGCGGCATGCAGCGATCCGGTTTGGCGAGAATCGAGACCGGATTCCTTGAGGACCTGAAGCCAGAGGTCGCGGCTACGCAACGCAAGAGCGAGCAACGAATCGTGCGGCATGCCAACGGGCCAAACCAGCCCGAAGTTACGCAACGAAGCGCCTTGCGGAACAGGGTTGCGTTCGAATACGGCCACGCCAAGGCCGGCGCGGGCGGCGACGTACGCGGTAGCAAGGCCCAGAATCCCGGCCCCGACGACAGCAACGTCAGAAGTGAGCGCCTGCTTCAATGGGTCGAAAATCTCCGACATCAATATATCGCGGATGCATGCCGGGGAGCGCTTGCGAGGCGGCGCTCCCCGGTGGATAAATTGCCTAGTAAGACACTCGCAACGACATCTGGATGGATCGAGGCCCTGCCTGCGATCCGGGCGTGCCATCCTGCTGGTTGGTGATCTGGCCGAAGTGAGAGCTCCCCACGTTGGTGTTGGGAATGCCCCAGTTGTCAATGTTGAAGAGGTTAGCAAACTGCGCCTGGTATTGAATCCCCAGCCGCTCGGTGATCTGGAAGGATTTGCCAAAGGAGGCGGAGAACGTATTTGTGTCCGGAGCCGTAAGCAGGCCGGTTCCGCAGGTGCCGAAGCGACCGATGTCGCTGGCCGGAATACTGTACGCAGCGGGGTTGTAGAAATTGTTGATGGTCCGGTGGGAGAGCGCGCCGCTGATGCCGCTGACGCAGTCGGGATTCTGCTGCTTGACCGAGCGGTAACTCGGAGCTGTGCCCGAGGGATCGGCGGTCGAGGACGGGAAGTAGGGCGTCAGCCAATAGCCGGAGTGATAGAGGTAGATGCTGGAAACGTTCCAGCCGCCAGCGATGGCATCGGCGACCCGGCTCATCTGGCCGCCGATGGCCTTGTTGCGGCCGATGGGCAACTCGTAAACGACGGTCGACAGGAATTTGTACTGGGGATCGTAGAACGCGTTGCCAATGGACGATTTGATATTGAAGATATTCAGCACGTTGTCCCCGTTGTCGCCCTGGCCGCCGACGGGAATGGCACCCGATGGGACCGCGCCAAGCGCATTGGTCTTGTTGTAGGTGAGGGTGAATGCGTTGTTGAAGGTCAGGCCGTTGTGCCTGAGGCGATTCCACTCGAAGACCCCGGCATCGTAGCGATCCTCGGGGCCGTTGTTGCGGGTCAGCACTTCGCGGAAGTTGGGAAAATTGGCCCCATTGGCCGCCCGGTACGCCCAATAGCCCATAGTGTTGGGCGCGATCTGGTTGAGATCGGGGCTGTAGATGAGGTCGTAGGTGTGCGACCCGACGTAGGTGGCCTTGACGACCGACTGGAAGCCGACGTTCTGTTCAAAAGAGCCGTTCCACTGGATCACGCGCGGGTCTTTCAGATCCCACTGGTTGGCGCGGCGATATCCGGGGCACGAGGTGGGGCAAGGAGGGGGACCGGCCGCGCCACCGCCGTAGGCGTTGTCCCACTCCATGGAACCCGCGCCGTGGGTGGGAAAGTACGACCCGAAGTTGGAGGTGTCGACGCCGAGCAGAGAGTAGTTGACGGCGCCGAGGACGGGAATGGAGTACATGCCGCCGGTGGCGTGGACCACATTCCTGTTGGTCGGACTCCAGGAGAGCCCGAGGCGCGGCTGGAAATTGGTGTAATCGGTGTAACGCAAGGACTGGTTCAACCCGACTGCCGAATTGAGGATGAACTGGTCCTTGAAGTTCACCTGCGAGTTGTCGACGGAGGCCTGCCAGGCGTGGCTGAGCTTTTCCCCCTCGTCATACACCAGTTTTCCGTAAGTGGATGAGCCCGGACGGTAGTCGAAGTTGCCGAGCTGGTTGGTGGAATCCTTGAAGGGCGTATTCAGCTCTTCGCGAAGCCCCACAGTGACGCTCAGGTTGTTGAGAAGCTTATACTCGCCCTGGGCAAACCAGTCGAAGTGGAACCCATAGGGCTTTCCGTCGGGCCCGTTCTGCGCCTGGTCGGCTTCGTCCAGGTAACCCTGCACAAACTGGGCAGCAGAGCAGGCGTCAGGGTAGGCAGCGATTTCCGTGCCGGTGCAGACCTGATCGCCGGTGATGTAGTAATCGCCGTATTCGTCGCCGACCTCGAAAGTGATATTGTCCTGGTAATTGACGTGGCGCCATCCGCCGCCGAATTTCATGTTCCATTTGCCCTGAGTCCAGGAGAGGGTGTCGCCGATTTCCCATATGCCACTATTGGTTTTGCGGGGATGCCCGTACTGGTTGGTTGCACCGCCCATCAAGTTGCCGACGTAAAAGACGGGCACGCCGCCGAGGCCGTTGACCGGCGGTCCGGGAAGGCCTTTAATGCCGAGCGCGGTGATCAGGGAATTGCCTTGCGCTGCCTGGGGGTAGGTGTAGAAGAGGTTGTAGCGGGTGTAACCGCCGCGCAATTCGTTGACCATGTTGCTCTTGAGGATCCAGTTGTAGGAGAGGGCCACATTGGTGGAGTCCGTGGTGGTGGAGAACAGTCCCAGGGTGGGGTTGTAGCTGGTGTCGCCCACAGCTCCGAGGGCGCCGGCCGAGGTTGCGTCGGTACCTGTGCTGGTGATGTTGTGCTGGGTGACGCGGCCGAATATGTGGTGTTTGTCAGAGAAGTTGTAGTCCATGCGGCCGTCAAAGCCGTCTGCGTTGTAGGTGCCGCTGGAAGTGGTGTTGAGGTTGTTGCCAGAGCTGTCGATATTCGAGCTGGAAGAATTGGGTCCGGCAGGCGCGGGGAAAAAGTCCTGCATGATGGTCGCAGAGGTGGCATTCACAGGAACTTTGTTCCCGGAGACCGGGGTGCCATTGGGCGTGTAAAGCTGCAGGCCGGAGACGCCGGAGAAGTCGCCCGAGGCCCATGCCGCGGGCATGGTCTGGGTGGCGATAAGAGTGTCCTGGTCCAGGCGCACGCCTTCGTAATCGAAGTAGAAGAACAGCTTGTTCTTGACGATGGGTCCTCCCACCGATACTCCGAAGGTGTTGGCGGAGAGGGTGGGATTGAAACTGGCGATGGTATCTACCGAGTTCCAGTCCTTGTTGGTGAAGTACCAGAAGCCGCTGCCGTGGAACTGGTTGGTGCCGCTCTTTGTGATCACGGTTAGGTCAGTGGGCTGGGCGAACTCGGCGCTGTTCCCCGATGTGTTCACGCGAAACTCCGCGATGCCTTCCACGGAGGGGAACAGGCTGGTGCTGGGGCCGCCGTAGCGAATGTCCTGAATGGAGATACCGTCGAGCGAGAAAGACGTTGCCGTAGGCAGTTGTCCGGCGAAGGTCAGATTCCCACCGGGATCCTGGCTGACTGTGGGAGTGATGGATGCGGCCTGGATGGGGCTGGGCGCGTTGGTGGCGCGGAAATTCAGTGCCAGAGTGCCGATGTCTTCGCCGGAGCGCGATGTGGAAACTGTTAGGTCTTGGCTCAGCAGCGACTGGCTGGCTTCCACGACCACGGTTTGCACGGTTCCCGCCACCTTGAGGCGAATGTCTGACCGTGCGGTTTCGCGCGCCAGCATCACGATGCCGGCTTCGCGCGTTGCTGAGAAGCCACCGGCGGTTGCCGTCAGTGTGTACTGTCCGGGATCAACGTTCAGAAAAATGTAGGCCCCCGTGCTGTCAGAAGTGGTGGTGCGGACATCTCCGGTTGCTTCATTGCGGGCGTCAATCTTTGCGCCGGAAACGGCGGCTCCGCTGCCGTCGGTGATCTGGCCGTTGATGGCTCCAAAGATGGATTGCGCTCTGAGCGCTCCTGCAACGATCGTGCACAGTGCCAGAATCACGCACGTGCCGGTGAGGCGCATAACTCTCTTGCTTGAATTCAAGTCGTTCCTCCTCGAGTGATTTGGCCCATTTGGAGATAGAGATCTCCTGTGCGGCGAGCTGGAACAAATTAGGCCGCGCGCTAGTTCCGAATGTAGAGAAGCCCTTATCGTGAGCTTGTATAGTTTGCAACTTCATCGTTCGATGATGGTTTCTTGAAAGTCGGGTGAATTGTTCGCAACCTGGACACGTTGCTGCGCATTCAAAGGACCTTTGGCGTGATACGCTGCCCGCGTGGACACATCTGTGGATGACTCGCGGGAAACCCCAGTGCAGCAAGCATCTAGGCTAAGTGGGTGGCATCGGGCGACTATCGCACTTCTCGCGGCCGGTTACGCCGGCTACTACTTCTGCCGCTCGAATCTGTCTGTTGCTTTGCCGCAGATGATCGACGATCTCGCCCGGCATGGGATCACGCGTGACCAGGCGCAACTGCGGTTCGGTTTCATCGCGTCGGCGGGCATCGTAGCCTATGCGGTGGGCAAGTTTCTTGCCGGTGCGCTGGCCGACATTATGGGTGGACGCCGGAACTTCCTGGGCGGCATGGTTGGCTCCATTCTTTTTGTAGTTGTGTTCGCCTCCGGCGGAGGCTATCCGCTCTTCACCGCTGCATGGATCGGCAACCGGTTCATGCAGTCGGCCGGATGGTCGGGACTGGTCAAGGTCTCTTCGCGCTGGTTCTCGTATTCGGCATATGGAAGCGTGATGGCCATCCTGAGCCTGAGTTACCTCTTCGGGGATGCGGCCTGCCGCTGGATCATGGGGCAGTTGATGGCGCTGGGGCTGGGATGGCGGGGAGTGTTCTATTTTTCCGCCGCAGCGCTGGGAGTCATATTTGTAATCAACGCAGTCTTCCTGCGTGAGTCGCCGGCGGAACGAGGCCTTCCCGCGCCGGTGGCGAACCCGATGAACGTGTACGCCGCCGAGGGCGAGGCAGAGAACGAACATCCGGGCATGGCGGCGATCCTGCGCCCGCTGCTTTCGAGTTTCGCGTTCTGGCTGGTATGCCTGCTGTCCCTGGGAACCACGCTGTTGCGCGAGACATTCAATTTGTGGACGCCCACGTATTTTGTGGAGGCGGTGGGAATGACGGCGGCGCAGGCGGCGTCTCGCAGCGCGCTGTTTCCGTTGTTTGGCGGCGTGGCCGTGCTGCTGGCCGGCGTGCTCAGCGACAGGCTCGGTCTCAACGGCCGCAACGTCGTGATTGTCTTCGGCATGTCCGCAAGCACGCTGTGCCTGTTGGGCCTAGGGTCCGCCCATCCACACGCGAGCCCATGGCTGCCGGTTGTCCTGGTAAGTCTGGCCGGCTTCCTTCTTCTCGGGCCATACTCCTATCTCGCCGGCGCCATGTCGCTGGATTTTGGTGGAATGCGCGGCAGCGCCACGGCATCAGGCATCATCGATGGCGTGGGTTATCTTGCCGGCTATCTGGCGGGCGACTCGATGGCGCGAGTCACGGTCGCATTCGGATGGAACAATGCCTTCCGTCTGCTGGCATGCGCAGCATTTCTGACCACGGTAGTAGCCGCGGTACTCCTTTACAAGCAAAGGTCCTCGCGGCCGCTGGGAACTGCGACTGCGGAAGCGCGCTGAGGTCATCTTGCCTGCACGAACATGAGAGATCGTGCCGCACTGTAGCTCCATGTCCCGGCGACGACTCTCCAGCCCGAGTCAGCGTCTAATGAAAAAACGCCCCTGGCGTCCAAGCATCGGCGGGGACAGAATTGCGGCTACTTATCCGGCATCAGCAACCTCGAAAGGCTGTTTGGGGACCAATCCAGGTTAGGTTCAAGCACTTGCCTGGTTGTCGTCGGGCACGGTGGGCCGCAGAATGCGCCGTGCGTTTAGCACGTTGCGAATGATTTCCCCTTCCGGGTGCTGGTAGGCCATTGCGCTTCTTCTGGCCCATTGCGTTCATAACCGCTTTCAGATTTCCGGTCTTCGCAAACACGAAGCTGCCGAAGTCGTGGCGGGCACAGTAGAGGACGAGTTCGCGGGGCAGCCCCGCGGATCGCCTCGCCCGCACCCACTGCCGGTAGACCATCCCTTCCCCGATGTGCTTTCCCTTATACCGCGACAGCCAGACCCCGCCCTCATTCCTTCCCCGACAGCGCGCCTCGAGAATCTGCCTCATGCGACTGCTGATGGGGATGAAGCGGCGGCCGGACTCGGTCTTGCTGTCCGGCGTAAAGATCGTTCCGGCATCGAAATCCACGTTCTCCACCCGCATGCAGTAGAGTTCGCGGGCGTTGCGCATCCTGGTGTCACGCATCATCACGATGATGTCCTTGGGTGGCTGCTCGGCCACCGCTGACAGCCTCCTTTCCGCCCCGTCGTTGAGGCGGAGCGACCGCCCGTGTTCCTTGAAAACCGCAAAGTCGGGAACCTCAAAGATCCGCTTGTCATCCTTGGCTTTCGAATACATCCTCCGCAACGTCCGAAGCGCGTTGTTGCCGTTCGAGGCCGATCCGGGAAACTGCGGCTATTCGACCCCGTCTTTGCTGATCCGGTCCATGCGCATTCCGGCGATCTTCGTCTGCTCCAATAGTCGCCAGCCGTTTCTGTAATAGCGGCGGCTTTCGGCCTCGAGCCGTCCCGTTTCCACCCATTGAAGGAAATCCCTCGAGTATTCGCGAAGCGAGGGCGGCTTCCTGTCGAGCGGGTCGCTGCCCTTAATAGTGGCAGCGAGTTTGAGAGCGGCAGCCTTTTGCGCTCTCATTTCGTTGGTTTCCTTGGTTGATCCGCGGTAGCGCTGGCCACGTACCGTGTAGTCATACCAGTACTACTTCGATTTTTTCTTTCTGAATAGTTCCACGAGAACACCTCCAAGCAGCCCGCACGGAAGCAACTCGTGTGTTCCGCGGCACGGATCCGAGCGGAACAGCAACATCGTAAATCAAGCTCACAACAGGCTCTAGGGCACTTTTCCGAGGAGCCGACTGTCGAGTGCCATTAATGGATCGAATCCAGGGCCTCAAGACATTCTGTCCATGCGCTGTTCTTTGTGACATAATTTGCTGGTTCGCTTCTCCATTACTTCTGGATGCCCTCCAGCCGAGCAATCAAGAGCAAAAAAGGGTGAGCGATAGCCGGTCGGCGCCTATCTTCCCCAGACTTCAGAGGTCAAATGAGTAACATCAACGGCAAGGTCTACGCGATGAATGCGATCACTCCCATGAAGCCATGGAAGACGTGGATTCTGCGAACGATTTTCTTCGTGCTGGACCATGTTAAGCCGTTGCAAAAAGACCTCATCAACCTGTCATTCATCGAATTTGCGCGGTGGGTGGTCGTCCCGCGCGACGATTTTCCCTTCCTCGGTGACGGACAGCGGCGGGAAGATCTGAAGTACGACTACCTGCTCTTCTTCAGCAACTTTAACGGGACATGGAACCAATACATCGACGCCTTCTCCGCGGTCCTGAGCAAAGGCCTGAACCTCATCTGGAACTGGAGCGAGAAGTTTCCCGGCTCGGTACCGGTCACCATCTTTAAGGAGTACATCGCGCGCGTTCAGTTCGATACTGACTACTACTACACTGCCTATCCCCACGCCACGGCGAACGACGTCAAGTCAGCTCATGTTGTGCAGTCCTCGCTCGACAGTCTCAGCCTGGTCGCGGGCCAATGCAGCCCAGAGCAGTTTGCCGGCGCATACCTTCAATTCGTGTTGCAGGTCCAGGCCCACCTTGGCGAAACAGGCGAGGCTCCCGTCGCCGGATAGAGATTATTGCCATGCCCAACAAGAACGGAAGCGTCTACGGACTGACGATCCTCTCACCCATCATCGACGATGAGAAGGCAACGCCCTCTCATGATCTGCAGATCCGCGACTATCTGGCCCATCTTTCCACTCGGGAAGAAAGCCCTTTCGCGCAGGCGCCGGGTACTCATCTTGCCCGCCTCGTGGTTATGGACGACGTGATCTATGTTGGGGCGCCCGCATGTGAAGAGCATTTGAAATCAAAATATCTGATCTTCGAGTCAAATTGTGATGGCGACCTGGACAGCTATCTTTCCGGTCTTGCCGAGATCATCCCCGACCATCTCGATGCGGTGTGGAGACACTGTGTAGGCTACCCCGGTGCTGCGAACCGCAGAGCCTTCATTGACTACATGAAGGCCTGCCAGCTCGACACCACTTTTTTCTTCGCGGCGGTCAACGATAAGTCCGTCACTGAGACTCTGCGCGCGCTCCAGACGCAGACAGCCGTTGCGGAGTTCGTTGCAACTCACCAGGGCGTAGATGCGGCCATGCTGCAGCGCGATTTCATTGAGTTCGTTGCTCATCTCAAAACTTTGCCCCCTCCCAAACCCGGTTCCATGGGCCCTCACCGCGGTATCAAGACAGGCGGCCGAAATGAGTAAGCTCAACAAGACCGATATTCAGGGCTTTGTTCTACGGGGCTACAACCTGCCTGTTGCCCGGTATCTGTTTCTTCGCTTTGCGGTCGCAACGCGCGCGCGCAAGCTGATAGGCCGGTTGCTTAGCCAGATAACAACGGGCCAGCGCTGGGACGGAGCCAAGCCACAAAGCACCACAAATATCGCATTCACCCACCGCGGCCTGGAGCGTCTGGAATTGCCGGACGCTACGCTGCTGAGCTTCCCCGTCGAATTTCAGCAGGGAATGAGACACCGCGCAGAAATTCTCGGCGACAGTGGCATGAACTCCCCGGACCATTGGGACGAGGTCTGGCAGAAAGACCGCGTCGACGCCTGGATCGGCATCAACGGCCTCACAGCAGAAGGCGTCCAGGCCCGCTGCGCAGAAATCCTGTCCCTGATCGAAGAAATCGGCGGAGCAACTGTCATCTCCTCTCAGGACGCTGCCGCCGTCGTCATTAACGGCAAGCCAACCACCAGCGAACACTTCGGTTTTACAGACGGGTTCGGCAATCCTGACTATCTCGGGTTTGAACGAAGCACCCAGCCCGGACAAGGCAAGCTCATGCCCAACGGAACCTGGGCACCGCTAGCGACCGGAGAGCTTTTGCTTGGATATGCCGACGAAGCCGGCGAGTTGCCGATTGCTCCGATACCTCACCTCCTGGCAAGCAACGGTACATTCATGGTCTATCGCAAGCTGCATCAGAATGTGGCCACGTTCCGCACCTATCTCGAGAAACAGGCGGTGCACTATGCGGGTGGAGAAGAGAAGCTGGCCGCCAAGTTCATCGGACGCTGGCGAGACGGAACCCCTCTCGAACTTTCGCCTGACAATCCCGATCCCGCCATTGTCCGGGACCCGAACCGCAACACAGACTTCACCTACGGTGCCGATGCCGAAGGCACGCGATGTCCCCTCGGCGCGCATATCCGCCGGGCTCATCCCCGCGATGCTTTCGGCTTCAATGGACAGCTGATAAACCGGCGCCGCATTACGCGCCGCGGGCTCCCCTATGGGAGTTTCGTTCCCGAAGGTGAGCCTGTCGACGATACTGAAGAACGCGGCATCATCTTTATGGTGCTAAATGCGAGCCTCTCGCGACAGTTCGAGTTCGTGCAGCAGCAATGGATTCAGTACGGCAACGATGCTCGTCTCGGCAACGAAAAGGATATGCTGCTCGGCAATCATGAGGAGGGTGGACGGTTTGTCGTGCAGGGCGAAGCCAGGCCAACAAATCCTCCCTTCGTTTGCAGCCATCTTCCGAACTTCGTTGAACTGCGCGGCGGAGATTATTTCTTCCTGCCGAGTATTACCGCCCTGGGAATGATCGCGATGGGCCTCGTCGACCCGCGTTAGATCCCAGGCTGAGTGAAGAATGACTCTGACGGGAATTCACATGAGTGCCGAATCCAAATGCCTGAAAACTTGGGCAGGATCGATGGAAGATGAGATCCAAAAAGTTGAGCAGGTCGCCAAAAAGGGCTGGCCTGTCGTCATGAGTTGGGTGGGCGGCATCACTGCTCTGCTTGTCTTGTTCGCCAGTCTTGCCGGGGGCATCGCGTGGTTTGTAAACCACCCCAGGCAGAAGACTGAAATTCAGGCAAAGATTGCTCTGGCGCAGGAACAGGAAAAACAGGGACAATAGCAAACACCAACTGAACGAAGTAACGACACAACATA
>CAVYSS010000030.1:0-148548 GCA_963771195.1 uncultured Acidobacteriota bacterium | reverse complement strand
GATGGACGCCTCCATCATGAACGGCGCCGATCTGGCGGGCGGCGGCGTGGCCTGCGTCCACTCCACGCGCCATCCCATCGCGCTGGCGCGAGCCGTGATGGAGCACACGCCCTACGTACTGATGGTCGGCACGGGCGCGGACGCGTTCTCCCGCCAGCAGAATCTCGAGCAGGAGCCGGCAAGCTTCTTCTTCACCGAGATGCGCTGGCGCGAGTTTGAAGGCGTGATGCGCGCGAGCGGAAGGCCCGTTCCGCCCCGGCCCGCCGGCGTGCCTCCCGAACCGGCGAGTTCCGGCTCTTCGGGCGGCGGCGCGGCGCTCACGGCGCACAACCTCTTCTTCCATCGCTTCGGAACGGTCGGCGCTGTGGCCCGCGACAGCGACGGCCATCTGGCAGCGGCAACTTCCACCGGCGGCATGCAGGGCAAGCTGCCCGGGCGCGTGGGCGACTCGCCCATCCTCGGCGCCGGCACCTACGCCGACGATCGCGGCTGCGCGGTATCCGGCACCGGCGTGGGCGAATACTTTATCCGCCTCTCGCTGTCGCACTCGATCGGCGCGCTCTGCCGCCGGGGCCGCACGCCGCAGCAGGCCGCCGACCAGCTCATCCACCACGACCTGCCCGTGCTCAAGGGCGGCGAAGGCGGCGTGATCGTTCTGGGCGAATCGGGTGCGGCCGTCTGGAGCAACAACACGCTGGGTTTGTTCCACGCGCGCCAGTCGGAAGGCGGTCCAGCCCGAAGTCTGGGTCAAGTGACTGAGAATCGCGCCCCTAACTCAGGCGGAGTTGAGCGAAATTACATCAACTCCCGGCGTTCAATAAAAACGGCGATGTCATGTGGAATCATTTATTTAATACCAAAAACCGCACTAAATCTGCGGGCTTGCCGCCCGGATCAGCGCAATCCGTTGGGGGGGGGTGGGGGGTATTAATTTTCTCGCCAACAATCTCTTGAGAATAAATTACCTTATAGGAACCTTGTCCGACGGGGATCGCCCTGGGCTTTTGCGGCCGGACTGTCTGGGCAAACATGGTGCGGAATTCTCCTCATCAAACTCGAACGCCCGCACAATAGGCGCGGGCGCAATTCGACGGATGAATGAAGAATAGGCTAATGGTCCCATCCGCGATTGATGGCGGATACGCGGGTCTCGATCAGCTCCGCCCTCGCTCTTGCCTCGCCCGCCACAAGCGCCCCGCGAATCGGATCCACCGCATCGGCCACGAACCCGATTTCCGGATAGCGAGCCCGCAGCGCAGCTTCCAGCGCTTCCCGTTCCCAGCGTACATTTTTGAGGATGCTCCCGGCCACGGCTACTTCAGGAACCGGAAAGCGGCGCCCTCGTTTGCGTGCATGCGCTCGATGAGCAGCCCGGCCAGGTATGCCAGGTCGCGGCCGCCCTGAGTCAGAATCTCCTGCGCGATTGGGTCGCCGGCATCGGCGGCCGCAGCCACTTCCAGCGCGAACTGCGACCCGTAATGTTGGGGCAACTGGGCGTTGGCGAACTCGATGAGCGCATTCTCGCTGGGCAGATTCCATAGTTTGCGCGCGCGTTCGAGCAGGTCCGTTGGCCGCCCCTCGTCACGCGCCAGAAAACCGCGCCGCAACCCTTCCACTCCGATCCAGTGCCCCGCGCCCTGGTCGGCCAGGATCGGCCCCCATCCGCCGGCGCGCAAGATGCGCCTGGGCGTCGCGCGCGGCCACGTTCGATCCCGTTCCGGCGAGCACCAGCACGCCGCGGCCGCCTCTGAAACGCCGAGTCCAGCGCGATCTCCACATCGCCCACAATCACCAGTTGGCCGCCCACGCGCGCTTGCGAAGTTTTCTCGCAGCCAATCCGTCACCAGCGGCACCGTCTCACCCGAGGTTCCGATGCAGGTGCGCTGACATGTCGTGGGCTCACGCCGGCCGCTGCTCCAGTTCGCTGAGCGCCTGCTCCAGATTGGCGCACATCTGCGCCTCGTCCGCATTGGTGTGCTTGATGGTTCCCGCGCGCACCCGCGCCAGTTCGCGCTCTTCATCGGCGAGGAGAAACTCTGCCTTTGTTCCTCCCGCATCCACCGCCAGGTAGTACGCCATCCCGAACCCTTACTCCAATCTTGTTACCGCATGGTTCCAGTCGATATTGCGCTGTCTCGCGAATCGGCGAGTGCCCTCGAAAAACCGTAGGAACAAAAATAGAACGACTGCAGAATATGGATTGGACCCGCTCCGTTGCCTCCATGTGCTTGCTGAAACATCGAATATTGGTGGCTCCGTGAAGAAAAACATTCCTCAGGGGCTGAAGCCCTCCGTCGATTTTGCTGCCTTTGCGGCACGACCAAAAGTCGTGCCCTGACACGTTCCCGTAACGAATTTGACTTTTTCAGCAGGCGCAGTGGACTGCGTCCACTGCGCTTTTGAGGCAACTCCCACTATGGTAAGCTGCAACTACTCCGCGCCGCCAGATTCCGGAAGCAGTCCAACAGGGTGAATCGCTTGCCTGCCGTGAACCATAAATCCACTTTATTGCCAGCTCGAATCCGCAGTGGAAAACTCGCATGATCGCTCATTTCCAGATCATGCGGCTCGATCATTCCATCAAGAACATCTTTGTGTTCCCGGCATTGTGGTTCCGTTGAGCGTGCTGGGCCGCTCCGCGTTTACGCTTCATCTGGCGAGAAACATTGTGGTGGGTTTCATTGCCGTCACCCTGATCGCGTGCAGCAATTATGTGCTGAACGAACTTCTGGACGCTCCCTTTGACCGATTGCACCCCGCCAGAAGAACGCGGCCCGCCGCGCGGGGCCTCTTTCCGCCCCCATCGCCTACGGGCAATGGATCCTGTTGATGTGCCGCCGGTGTAGCCATGTCGTTGACGATCTCTCTTCCGTTCACCTTGACCGCCATTGCTCTCTGGATCATGGGTTGCGTCTATAACATCCCGCCGTTGCGAACCAAGGACCAGGTATATCTCGATGTGCTTACCGAGTCCGTCAACAATCCGCTGCGCATGCTGCTGGGCTGGTATATGGTCACCTCTGTCCTGGTTCCCCCTTTTCGCTGTTGATCTGTTACTGGATGGCGGGTTGCTACCTGATGGGGTTGAAGCGGTTCAGCGAATACCGGGAGATTGGCGACCCGGCAGTCGCCGGAGCCTACCGGAAGTCGTTCCATGCGGTACACGGAGGAGTCGCTCCTGGTTTCAGTCAGCTTTTATGCGGCCGCCGCCATGTTGTTTTTCGGGGCTTTTATTATTCGCTATCGGATTGAGCTGGTTCTTGTGCTTCCGCTGGTCGCGCTTCTGATGTCCACTTATTTCGCCCTGGCTTTCAAGCACAACAGCGCGGTGCAGAATCCCGAGAAGCTCTACCGCGAACCGATATTGATGGTGGAAGCGACGCTGCTTTCTCTATTGATGATCGCCTTCCTTTATATCAATGTTCCCGTTCTGAGCCAGATCTTTTCGCCAACGCTGCCATCCGCTCTGACTCGCTAATTTAGAGCAGCACTCAGATTCGCATTGGCATCAGCACATAGCGGCTGCGGTACTCCGCATCTGGAAAGACCTGCCGCCACCAGCACAACCAGGGTGCCGCGATTCGAATCAAGGGCGGGCGCATAAACCTCAGTTTTGCCAGAATCTTTCGTTGCCCAGCCTGGCCCGGGCCCGCGAAAGAAGCCCATTGGAAATTGTTGCAGCGCCCGGTGTTAGTATTCGTTGGCGTCGGGAAATTCTCAGATCGTGCCCGACGAATTGGAGGAGTTATAAGACGCCTTCCTGGATTTGTACCATTGGTCTCGCTTGCGCTGGGTGCCGCTTTCTGCGTGGCACTCTGCCAACAAAGGCTGTTCCCCATTGTTCCGGCCGTCAGCGCCGCGGTGACGGGCGCCCGGGATCAAGCTGCCTCCGCCTCCAGATCAGGGGCAAGACCCGGCAGCAGCCAACATGGCGCGTCGGGGCCTTCCTACACCACACAGGCTCCACCACCTCCGGGGCAGGCTGGCGCTCCAGAGCAAGGACCGGATGATTCCGGCTACGCCGAGCAGCCCACGGAAACCACGCCCAGCCGCCGCCACCGCTGCCCGACTATGAACAGCCTCCGGCGCCGGCCGATGGCTACATTTGGACTCCTGGCTATTGGGCCTGGTCGCCAACCGGCTACTATTGGGTGCCCGGCGTGTGGGTTGAGCCGCCTTACATGGGCGCGCTGTGGACTCCCGGCTATTGGGGATTCTATGGCGGGCGCTATTCGTTCTATCCCGGGCACTGGGGATTACACATCGGCTTCTACGGCGGCATCAACTACGGCTTTGGCTACATCGGCCGCGGGTACGAAGGTGGCTATTGGAACTCAGGCCGCTTCTTTTACAACCGCGAGTACAACCACTTGAATGAAAGAATTGTGCGCAATGTGTATCGCTATCGCGCCAATGTTCGCGGGGTGAATGCGCCGCACGTCAGCTATCGCGGCGGGGATGGCGGGGTGCGGGCACGGCCGGAGGCATCGGAACGGCAGGCCTGGCACGAGCCGACGGCTCCGCGCATGAACAGCCAGGTGCAGCACGCGCAGCAATACCAGGGGAACCGCGGGCAGTTTGCCAACACGAACCACGGTCGACCCGCCACGCCGGCCGTAAGAGAGCCGCTACGGGCCGACCGCAATGTGCAGCCCAGCGTGCGTGCGCAGGACCGGTCTGGTGGGAGACCTCGTTGAGGTAAACCAGAAGAGTCTGGACGGCGCGAATGCGCAGACTGAAATCAAGCGGGCCGCATGTTTCCGAGGGTTCATCGTCCGGAACATGCGGCCCATGAGTTTATGGTCTGCCAAATATGGCTGTTGGATTTGGCTGCGCTTCTCAGATCCGCATCGGCATCAGCACGTACCGTGACTTGTACTCCGCCTCCGGGTCCTCCGGCCGCATTTGCCCCGCGCTCTGCGCGTCCTTGAACTCCAGCCGCACCTCGCCCTCGTTGCCCAGCGCCTTCAGAAACTCCAGAATGTAAATCGAGTTGAATCCCACCGCAATGGGATCGCTCGAGTACGGCGTGTCGATCGTGTCCTCGGATTCGCCGCTTTCGGCGGAGCTCGAGCTGATTTTCAGCTCGTTCCCCTCCAGGCGCAACCGCACCGCGCCGGAGCGCTCGTCGGCAAATTGCGCCACCCGCTGGATGGACAGCGCCAGCTCGCTCGCCCGCACCACGGCGAACTTGGTGTTGTCGCGCGGCATCACCGCTTCGTAGTTTGGGAAGTTGCCGTTCAGCTTGCGCGAGCTGAGCGTGCGATGCCCCAGCCGGAAGAACAGCGTGTGATCGTCGTCGGCAAACTCCACCTTGGAGTCGCCCGCGTCCCCCAGCAGCGCCTGCAGCTCGCCCAGTGCCTTGCGCGGAATCAGCACCCGCCGTTCGCCGCTCACGCCTTCCAGCGCCTCGCCCGGCTTCTCCACAAACGACAACCGATGCCCGTCCGTCGCCACCATCGCAATCGACTCCGCTTTCAGCACCATCAGCGCGCCGTTCAGCGTGTAGCGTGACTCCTCGTTCGAGATCGCGAAAATCGTCCGCGCAATGAGCGTGTGCATCACATTCGCGGGAATCGTCGTCACCGCAACCGTGGGAAACTCCGGCACCTGCGGATAGTTCGCGCGCGCCATTCCCACCATCTTCGTGTTCGACCGCCCGCTGCGGATCTGCACCCAGTGGTTCTCCAGCAGCTTAATGGAAATATCGCCGTCCGGAAGCAGCTTCACGTAGTCGTACAGCTTGCGCGCCGGAATCGTGCACGCCCCCGCCTTCTTCACCTTCACCGGCGCGCTGGTGCGGATGGCCTGATCCAGATCCGTCGCCGTGATCTGCAGCCGATCGCCTTCAGCTTCGATCAGAAAATTCGACAGGATCGGAATCGTCGTCTTGCGTTCCACCACGCTCTGCGTCGCCGTCAGCTCCTTCACCAGCTCAGCCCGGCTAACCGTTATCTCCATCGCTGCCCCCTGTGCTGCCGGCCGTTCCACTTCTTCCACGATCGACATCCGCCCACCTCGCCTTGCTGCACTGCCAGCCCATCCAACCTTCGCTGGCCCCAATCTACAACACCCCGCCCGCCGCCCGAAAACCTCTTGCCCTTTGCCCTTGATTGTATTCACGTTTCCGCTCACTTCGTGCGTGGAAAACCCGTCCCTTTGCGTGGAAACCTCATCCCAACAAAAATGCTGCCGCCTTCAGGCCGCCTACCACCACGCTGCCGTCATCCTGAGCGAGTCCGCAGGACGAGTCGAAAGCCTGCCCTGAGCCTGCCGAAGGGGACCTGCATTTTGGGCGTTGACGTCTGCAACAAACTTCCGGGACGCCACACCCGGGTCCTCTTGGAAATCACCCTTCGACATACCAAGCGCCTCGGGTTCTTCGTTCTTTGTGTGTGAGTTTCTTAATTACTTCCCGTACTAACCGTAGTTCCTGCTGGAAAAGTGGAAATTCCTTCCATCCCTCTTCTCTCACTCCACTTGGCTCATGTGCAGGTTTTCTAAATCCCGGTTGTGGGTTTCTGGACGATTGGAAAACCACCTTCGAAACCCTTCCAACCACCCCCTCTTTCCCACGTCTTCAACAGCCCCATCGAAAACCCCTGTGCAAAGCTCCCGCACTGTGTGCCAATCGCGTCCCCACCCGCATGAATACTAGAGATATCGAACCCTCCCGATCCACAGTGGACCACTCCTCCACACCTTCCACATTAGTCGGCAATGCTGCGGAAATTGAGTGCGTCAATCCCAAAACAATGCGAACCTGCCCAGGCCTTACAGCTTCTCCTCGTTCCCTCATTCCCTTGGTCCCTTGTTCCCTGTCTCTCTATACTTGATCTTTCCATGTCCTACGCCGCGGCCATCGATGCACTCAATGCCCTGGCCCCGGAGCTTTTCACGCAACCCGGGCGTCCGCGCCACAAGTTTTCCCTGACTGAAATCGGCATTCTCCTGGCCGCCCTCGGCAATCCCCACCATCGCTTCAAGAGCCTTCTCATCGCTGGCACCAACGGCAAAGGCTCTACCGCTTCCACGCTCGCATCCATCCTCGCCGCCTCCGGCCTGCGCGCCGGGCTCTATACCTCACCCCATCTCAAGCGCCCCAATGAGCGCATTCGCATCAATGGCGTCCAGATCTCCGACGACGACTTCGCCCGCCGCTACTTCGCCGCCCACTCCACTGCCGAGCGCCTGGTAGCCTCCGGCGAGCTTGCCCAGCACCCCAGCTTCTTTGAAACCCTCACCGCCATGGCCTTCCTTGAGTTCGCCGATGCCGCCGTAGACATCGCCGTCCTTGAAGTCGGCCTCGGCGGCCGCCTTGACGCCACCAATATTGTTCAGCCGCTCCTTTCCGTCATCACCGATATCTCCCTCGACCACACCGAGTGGCTGGGCCCCACCATCTCCGCCATCGCCCGCGAGAAAGGCGGTATCCTCCGCCAGAACGGCACCCTCATCACCCTGCCCCAGCACCCTGAGGCCAACCAGTCCATCGGCGAAATTGCAACAGAGCTAAACGTCCGCGCCATCTCCGCCACTCCCTTCATGCCGCCGGCCAACGCCGCGCCAGACGCACCCTATTCCGTCCCTGTTCTCGGCGCAGCCATCCAGGTCGCCTCGCCGCTCCACGGCGCTCACCAGCATCGCAACCTCGCCCTGGCCATCGCCGCCGCCGAGGAGCTCGCCAGCCGCCACAATTTCCCCGTCACGCCGCAGTCCATTGAAGCCGGCATCCGCGCCACCAATTGGCCCGGCCGCCTCGAGGAGATCCGCATCGGCCCCGCCCTCTGGGTTCTCGACGTTGCGCACAACCCCGCCGGCGCATGGGCCCTCCGCGCCGGCCTCCGCCCCATCTTCGACGCCGCTCCCAATTGCCCCCGCACCCTGGTCTTCGCCTGCCTGCGCGACAAGCCCCTCCCCGAGCTAGCCCAGATCCTCTTTCCCCTCTTCGATCGCGTAATCTTCGCGCCTATCCACAGTCCCCGCGCCGCCCAAATGGAATCGCTGCTCGCCGCCGCCGCTTCCACCGGCACACCCGCCCATGCCGCCGATTCCGTCGTCGCCGCCCTAGCCCTCGCGCGCCCACCCGCCGAAGGCATCGTCGTCATCTCCGGCTCCGTCTACCTTGTCGGCGAAGCCCGCAGCATCCTGATCCGGAACTGTGCGCGCGGGAGCAAGTCGTGACCAACCGCCCAAACCCCATGCCCCGCTGGCACCGCTGGCGCACCAACATCCTCCAGGTGCCGCTCTTCTCTCTCGTCACCGCCATCTGCGGCACGGCTGCCCTCATCGCCTCGCTCGTCGCCCGCACCGGCCGCACCCAGCACCGCATCGCCTGCATCTGGGCGCGGCTCGGCGTCCGCATCGCCGGCGGTTCGCTCAACGTGCGCGGCCTTGAAAACCTTCCCAACCCCCGCACCGCCGTCTACGCCGCCAATCACACCTCTTATATGGATATCCCCGTCATCTTCTCGGCGCTGCCCTTCCAGTTCCGCATCCTGGCCAAAAAAGACTTATGGCAGTGGCCCTTCATCGGCTGGTATCTCAACCGCTCCGGCCAAATCCCCATTGAAGCCACCAGTGCCCACACCGCGCTCTCCTCACTCGGCGCCGGCGTCAAGGCCCTCCGCGCCGCCATGCCGCTCTTCGTCTTTCCTGAGGGCTCGCGCACCCCCGACGGCCAGCTCAAAGACTTCCTCTCCGGCGCAGCCTTCCTCGCCATCCGCGCCCAGGTCCCCGTCGTCCCCATCGCGCTCACCGGCGTCTACAACCTCCTGCCCATGCACACCCGCCACTTCTATCCCTGCCCCATGACCATGACAATCGGCCAGCCCATCCCCACCGCCGGCCTCACCATGCGCCAGGCCGACGACCTCACCGCCAAGGTCCGCGCCGCCATCGCATCCATGCTCGAACCGCCAGCGCCACCACAATGATCGGGTGCCCCATCCTAACCGCGTCTTGTGCGGTTAGGGTGGGAAACACGAACGCCGCCCACCCCATATACTGCCTCCATGACCACCCTTTCCAACCGTCACGCCTCCGCGCTCCTCGTCATCGACGTGCAAAAGGGTGTCGTCGAAAACGCCCACGATCGCGACGCCGTGATCGCCAACATCGCCGCACTCGTCTCAAAAGCGCGCGCCGAAAAAGTCCCCGTCATCTGGGTCCAGCACTCCAGCAAGGAGCTGCCCCGCGGCAGCGACGTTTGGCAAATCGTGCCCGAGTTGGTTCCCGGCAGCGCGGAACCGGTCGTCGAGAAGCAATACGGAGACGCGTTTGAGAACACCAATCTCGAGCAACTCCTCGCCTCGCTCGCCGTGGGGACGCTGTTCATAGCGGGCGCGCAAACCGATGCCTGCATCCGCTCCACGCTGCACGGAGCCTTCGTCCGCGGCTACAACGTCACCCTCGTCACCGACGCCCACACCACTGACGACTACAGCAAATGGGGAGCTCCGGCCCCCGCCCAGGTCATCGCCCACACCAATCTCTATTGGAAATACCAAACCGCGCCCGGCCGCACAGCCAGCACCATCGCCACAAAGGACGTTGCCTTCCACCATCCCTGAATCCCGGATCGGTCGTCTTCGGGTGGGATAGCTACGCACTCCACCGGTTACCATTGGGAGCATCCGCTTCCTCGGAGATCTCGCCAATGCTCAAGCGTGCTTCCCTTTTATTGTTCGCGCTCGTTGCCGCACTTCCCCTCGCGTCTCGCGCCCAGACCATGGACGCCGACTACGCCGCCCGCGTCAAGGAATGGACCACCAAGCCGGAGTTCATCAGCCCGCTGGTGGACCATCTTCCCGCCAGCACCGCCGTGCCTTCTCCCAGGGATGTCCTCGGCCATCACATCGGGGCGCCCAAGCAACTCACTTACTACGCCGACGTCCTGCGCTATTACGACACCCTGGCGGCACATACTCCCCGCGTCAAAGTGATACGCATCGGCAAGACCGAGGAAGGCCGCGACTCCGTCATCGTCTTCGTCGGCTCTGAGGATTCGATCGCGCGCCTCGACGACAATCGCAAAAACCTCGCCCGCCTTGCCGACCCGCGCGGCCTCACCGACGCGGAAGCTCATGACCTGATCGCGAAAACCAAGCCCATCTACACCATTTCCGGAGGTCTCCACAGCGCCGAGCTGGGCCCGCCGGAGATGCTGATGGAGCTGGCCTATCGCCTGGTGACCGAAGACTCGCCGCTGATTCAGAAGATTCGCTCGGAAGTCATCGTCGCCATCATGCCCGTGGCCGATCCCGACGGACGCGACCGCTCCATCGACTGGTACTTCGCCCACAACGTCGACGTCACCAACTATGACAAAATGTCCGGCGTGCCCTACTGGGGCAAGTACATCATGCACGACAACAACCGCGACATTAACTATTCCGGCATGGCCAACCAGAACTTTCTGCGGTGGTATCTCGACTGGCATCCGCAGATCATTCACGATCTCCACGAGTCGGTGCCCTTCCTCTACATCTACAGCGGCCAGGCTCCGCAAAATCCGCTCTGGAGTCCGATCGTATACAGCGAGCTGCCCATGCTGGCCAACTGGGACATGACCCAGTTGAGCCGCTATGGCATGCCCGGCGTGTGGACTCATGCGTACGTGGACGCCTGGTCGCCCGGCTACGTCGCGCAGATGGCCACGAACCACAACGGCCTCATGCGCTTTTACGAGATCATGGGCAATGAAGGCGCCTCCACCATGGAGCGCACCATCTTTGAGCCCAATCCGGCCATTATCGGCGGCGGCAGCGGCGGATTCCTCGGCGACATCAGCAAGCGGCAGTGGTACCGCCCCGATCCGCCTTACAAAACCGTCCTCTGGTCCTTGCGCGACAACACCAACTACGCGGAGTCCGGCGTGCTCTCGTCGCTCCAGTTTGTCTCCGGCTTTCCCCAAACCGTTCTGGAAGACTTTTACGTGAAGAGCCGCGACGCCATCACCGCCGGCACGAAAGACGCGCCCTACGGTTACGTCCTGCCCGCCAGCCAGGAAGACATGACGCGGGTCGCGTTTGTCATCCACATTCTGCGCATGCAGGGCATTGAAGTGGGCCGCGCCAAATCCGCATTCAAGCTCAGCGACGGCGACTATCCGGCCGGCTCGTTTGTGGTGAAGACCAACCAGCCTTACGGTCCGCTGGCCAAAACGCTGCTCGAGAAACAGGACGACCCCGACCCCGATCTCCATACTTACGATGACAGCGCATGGACCTTGGGCCTGATGACCAATACGGAGGTCAATTCGACCAAAGACATCGCCGTCCAGGCGCTCGCTGTCGATCCGGTAGACGAGTTCGCCCCCGAGGGAAAACTGAAAGATGTTCCCGCTGCCGCTGTCTATGCTGTGCCGGACCGCGGCTCGCCCAACATGGTCACGCTCCGTTACGCCCTGAAAGACGTCGCGGTGCAGATTGCGGAGAAGCCCTTCACAGCCGCAGGCACGTCGTTTCCGGCAGGCACCTTTCTCGTTCCGCGCAGCGCTGCATCGGACCTGAAGCCTCTGGCCGCCAAGCTCGGCCTCGATCTTATTGGCCTGGCCGCGTCCCCCAAAGTGGACGCGCATGAATCGAAACTCCCGCGCCTCGCCATCTTCAGCACCTGGGGCGGCACGCAGGACGTCGGCTGGGTCCGCTATACCTTTGATCGGTACAACGTGCCATACGATCTCATCTTCAAGGAGCGCGTTCTCCAGGGCGATCTCGCCAAAGATTATGACCTCATCCTGATCCCCACCCAGATGCGCAGCGCAAAGGACCTGGTCTTCGACATTCCCAAATCGGACAAGCCGCTTGCCTACGAAAAAACCGCGCAGTTCAAGTTTCTCGGCGACTACGGCTCATCCCCCGACATCTCCGGCGGCATGGGCGGCGTCGGCGTGGCGGAATTCCAGAAGTTTGTCGACAGCGGCGGGACGCTGGTCACTCTCGGCGCATCCAGCGCATTTCCTCCGGACTTCGGCCTGACGCCAACCATCGAAACCAGCAATACCGGCGCGAAATTCTACGCTCCGGGTCCGATGGTTGATGCGGACATCCTCCATCCCGAAAATCCGATCTTCTATGGCTACTCGGCAAAAACCGTCCCCGTTCGTTACGCCAACGGCCCTCTGCTGCGGATGACCGAAGAGATGGACAAGAACGATGTGCTCATGCGCTTCCCCGGCGGCGAAAAATCGGTGCTCAGCGGCCTTTTCAACGGCGCCGACGACATCAAGGGCCGCGCCGCCATCGCCATTGTGCCCGCCGGCAAAGGTGAAGTTGTCCTCTTCACCACTAATCCCATCTGGCGCTGGCAGAATCTCGGCGAATACCGCATGCTCTTCAACACGCTGATGAACTACCGCAACATCGCGCCCACCACGCCTTCGCCCGTGAAGTAGACGACACCCAATGCTCCATTCGTCGCGGTGCCAGGTCTGTGCCCCATTCATCGCTCCTGAGCGAAGTATCCGCGCGATGAATGGGCGGCGGCCTGCTGGTGATTTCACGCCACTACAACACTCGCGTGTGGGTGTTCCATCCCAACCGCGCTTTTTGCGGTTAGGGTGGGATGACCTACAACGTCGAATCAGCGCATCACTCCGTCCGCAGCGCCGTCAGCGGTTCCACGCCCGCCGCCCGCCGCGCCGGCCACGCGCTCGCCGCCAGCGCCACTACGGCCACTCCCAGCACCGCAATCGCATAGCTCATTCCGTCCAGCGGCGTCACGCCGTAAAGTGAAGACCCCAGAGCCCGTCCCACCAGCACCGCCAGCGGCACTCCCGCGCAAACCCCAATCACGGTCAGCACCAGCGAGTCCTTCAGAATCATCCACACCACCTGCCCGCGCCGCGCGCCCATCGCCATCCGTATCCCAATCTCCGCCGTCCGCTTGCTCACGCGATACGCCAGCGTGCCATAAAGTCCCGCGGCGACCAGAAGCACCGCCACCAGTCCGAAGAACCCGGCCAGGCGCGCGAACAACACTTGATAGGAGATGGTCAAATCGAATTGCGCCCTCTGCGTCATGGGCTCGATCAGCGGCAGGTTTGGATCCATCTGCTGCACCGCCTTCCGCGCCGCCGGCAGAATTGCCAGCGGGTCCCCGTGCACCCGCAGTTCCACGCCCATCCTTCCGATCACCGGGATTTGCGCGTAGTCATACCACGCCATCGGAATCGGCGCTTCATCGATACTGCGAAATTTGTGATCCTTCACCACGCCAACAATGTTGATGCGTATCGGCATGTTCGGCGGCCCGAACGTGTGCCCCAGCGGATTCTCCCCCTTCAGGAATCGTCGCGCGAACTCCTCATTCACAATTCCCACCAGCGGCGCGCTGGCCGTGTCCGAGTCCCTAAACTCCCGCCCCGCCAGCACCGGCACTCCCAGCGTTTTGAAGAACTCCGGTCCCACAACGTTATTGCGAATCGTGTTCGACCCTCCACTTGGCACCACCGGCAGTTTTCCGTCCACCAGCATGCTGTTGTTGTCCGATGCTCCGGAACCAATCCGCAGCATCATCAATCCCACTGACTCCACCCCGGGAATGCCGCGCAGTTTGTCCGTAAGCTCGCGATAAAACTCCCGTCCCTGCTCCAGCGAGTGAAAATCCGACTTCACGTCGAACACCACGAGGCGGTCGACATTAAATCCCAGCGGCGTCTGCTCCAGGTCGCGCAGCGTGCGAATCAACAATGCGGCAGCCACCAGCAGCACCACGCACACCATCATCTGCAGAACCACAATCGCCCGGCCCACCCGCGTCTTCTCCGTGTCCCCGGCGGAAACCGCGGCCGATGTCTTGATCGCCAGCGACGGCCCCGCCGCCATCGCAATCCGCATCGGCACCGCTCCAAACAAAATCACCGCCACCGCCAGCACTGCCACGGTGAAGCGCAGCACCGAGCCATCCGGCGCCAAACTCGATTGAATCTGCGCCCACGCGCCCAGCGCCCTCGTGGCATACACCGCAAAGAACCACGCCAGCAACCCTCCCGCTACAGCCAGCAAAAAACTCTCCGCCAGCAGTTGCCGCAGCAGGTCGCCGCGCCCCGCGCCCAGCGCCAGCTTCATGCTGAACTCCCGCTGCCGCGCGGCATTCCGCGCCATCAGCAGCATCCCCACGTTGGTCAGCGCAATCAGCAGCACCAGCGCCACCAGTCCCATCAGCAGCCGCAGGGGGTTGCCATACATCTCCGCGTAGCCCGGAAACCCTTTCGCGTCCGCCAGGCTCAGCACCGGCTTCTTTTCCCCCGCCGGCGGCGTCCCCAGCCCGTCATAAGCTGCCGCCTGAAACACGGGCTGCAACTGTTCCACAGCCTGCGTCCGCGCTAGCCCCGGCGCCAGCCGTCCAATTAGCCGCAGGCACCACCACGTGGGATCGCTCATGTACGTCTTGCCGTTTTCCGGCGGATTTCCCCATGCGTTCAGCTCCGGCCGGTTCTGCAGCGGAATCCAGAAGTCCGTCGATTGTCCCGCTTCCAGTCCTTCAAATCCCTTGGCCGCCACGCCCACAATCGTGAAGCCGTCGCCATTCACCAACATCGTCGTGCCCAGGACGTCGGGGTTGCGCGCAAAGCGCCGCGTCCAATATTCGTCGCTGATCACCGCCAGCGGCGCGTGGTCCTTCGCGTCTGCTTCCGTGAACCCGCGACCGCGCTCCAGCGTCACGCCCAGCCCGGAGAAGAAATCGCCGCTCACCATGTCCCCTTCGGCTTCCTCCGGCTGGGCCCCAATGCGCACCGCAACCTTGCTCGCGGAGAGCGGCACATACGCCATCAGCGCCGTCATTGCTCCGGTCTGCCTGCGCAGTGCGTCGTAGTCCGCATACGAAAATGTCTCCGCGGTTTCAATCGTCCCCGTTCCATTCGGCGGAGCCGTCGTTCGCAAATACACCACGCGGTCCGGATCGGCCACCGGCAGTGACTTCAGCAACACCGCGTTCATCACGCTGAACACCGCTGTATTCGCGCCGACTCCCAGCGCCAGCGTCACAATCGCCGTCAGCGTGAATCCCGGGCTCTCCACGAGCGACCGCAGCCCGTGCTTCAAATCGCGCGCCCATCGGTCCAGCCACACCCACCGGCTCTCCATATAGAAACGCTCCTGCTCCCGCCGCACGCTGCCGAACTTCCGCCGCGCCTGCCGCTTGGCTTCTTCCTCGCTCATGCCCTCGCCCTTCAGCTCCTCAGCCTCCATCTCAATATGGGCCTGCATCTCTTCGGCAAAATCCTTCGCACTGCGTTTTCGCTCGAACATGCTCACCTGCTTTTGCTCCCAGAATCCAGCCACAATATTGGGTGCCCCATCCTAACCGCGCAGTTTGCGGTTAGGGTGGGATGGGCGGCTGTTGCCCTTTCTGCCTCTGCTTTTGCTCTTGCTTTTCTTTCTGTCATTCCCCGCAGGGAATCTGCTTCTCATTCGTGTCGCCTCGAAACCACCGCGCTTACGTATCACACATCGCCGGATTGCTCCGCATCCAGAATCAACGCCACCGCGCGCGTCAGCCGCCGCCACTGCCCAGCCTTCTCCGCCAGTTGCGCGCGCCCCTGCCTGGTGAGTACGTAAAACCGCGCCCGGCGGTTGTTGTCGCTCACCCCCCACTCCGCGCGAATCCACTTCTTCTCTTCCAGTCGCTGCAGCGCCACATACAGCGATCCATGCTCCACCAGAAAAACATCTTCCGATTGCCGTTGAATCGCGCGCGCAATCCCCTGCCCGTGCTGCGCGCCAAACACCAGGCATTTCAGGATCAGCAGGTCCAGCGTCCCCTGCAGCAAGGCAATGCGTTCGTCGTTGTTCTCTCGGGTCGTCATTCTACCCAAGTATCCGCCCCCTCGGGTAGAATGTCAACCCAAGCCGGAAACGGGCTGTGCCGCTGGGAATAGCCCCGGCCTGGGTTATGCTCATCCCCGACGGTTCCCGCCGCACATCGAAATCAAGGGGACCCGTCTTTGGGAGATTGGCATGAATGAAAGCATGAAGTTGGCGTTCGAGTTTGCCAGAGAAATCGCCACGCAGCTGATCACGCTATCGACCGCGCTGCTGGGATTGACCATCACCTTCACCAAAGATCTGCTGGATCGGATCCCCAGCGGCCCTGATCGAAAAAGAATGGGTCGAATGTTGCAAGCGGCCTGGGCGTGTCACCTTCTCGCTATAGGCGGAGGAATATGGACTCTGATGGCGATTACCGGAACTCTTGGAGGCGATACTCCGGCCGGCCAAATTTCGCTGGGCCATGCCATTTGGCCTGCCAGGTTTCAGATCATTCTATTTGTTTGTGGCACCGCCATAATGGTGTACTACGCTCGCTTCTCGCTGCGAAATCGCGGCAACACAACTTAGCAGAACGGATATAGAGGACACACGGCCTTGTGTGCCGCCTGCACAACTGTCTCGCCGATTCTTTCCATGTCGCCGCCCGCCCGGCGCGCCTGCTGGTAGATCGCGTCGCCAATTCGGCGCGCGCCGTCAATCGCGATCGACACAGCGAAATCGTCGCGGATTTGTTCCTGTGTCTGGAGCTTCTTGACCCCCATCTCTACAAGGGAGACGACGGCGCCCGCGCCATCCGTCGAAAGCGCGGCGCGCCGCGCCAGCAGTTCAAACTGAACAAGACGGCTCAACACCAATTGCAGCACCTGATCGATTTCCTGAAGTCCCGCCGGCAATTGGGAACCGGGATCGTTGATCTGCCCGTCTGCACTGCCTAACGCCGCGCCGCTTGTCAGAAGTATGAGAGCTTTCCGTCTTGTGACTTCCACACCGCCTCCTTTTTACCGGGCGCGCTGCCCGAAAAGTGGATTGGGGGAAAACCTAACATTGATTGACGCGAAATGTCGATAGGTCCCCAATTGTTGATAGCATTAGTTCGAAAACAACGACCTCTAATCGAAGGCGCTAGCCGATGAACAACAAGTTCCAGATATTTGTTAGCTCGACTTACGAAGATCTCAAGCTCGAACGGGAAGCGGCCATCAAGGCAATCCTCGAAATCGGTCACATTCCGGTTGGGATGGAGATGTTCAGCGCCGGTGACGAGGACCAGTGGAGGCTCATAAAACGGCAAATCGACGATTGCGACTACTACGTCGTGCTGTTGGCGCACAAGTACGGGTCCAAAGACGGCCCGATCAGCTATACGGAAAAGGAATACGATTATGCAGTATCCAAGGGCATCCCTGCGCTCGGCTTCATAATCGACAATGCAACTGAATGGCCTAAAACGAAGATGGACGCTGATATTGCAGACCAATCCGCCCTCGAAGCTTTCAAAACAAAGGTCAAACGGAAGATGGTTGATTCCTGGAAGAGCAAAGAAGACCTTTATGGGAAAATTGCTATTGCCCTCTCCAAGACCTTCGTTACCCATCCAAGGCCAGGCTGGGTTCGGGCTACGGTGAACGTCGGCCCCGCCGTGACTAACGAACTGTCTCGTCTCAGCGAAGAAAACTCGCAGCTTCGAGCATCGCTCAGCTCAGCAAATGCTAAGGCCAAATCAGATGCGGCGAGCGAAGTCCAAAGGACGATGGATCTGCTTAATGCAAACCAGCCCGACATCAGGCTCGGTTTTGAAGGTGAGGAGGGGTTCCGCTCTCAAGGGCCGACCAGCTTACTGTGGATATTCTACCTCGCAGCACAGCAGATGATGGTGGAGAAAAGCGAAACGGATTTGAACAAGGCGCTGGGGCGGCTCCTCAGAGTGATAACATTCCGCCCCGGAAAGACTCTGCGGGCACCATACCCGATTCCAACAAATGTCTTTCAAGTGTGGCTCGGTCATTTCATGGCACTTGAGCTAGTTGAACCGTCGAAGAGGAAGCACCCGGTATCCGATAAAGACCTTTACTGGACACTTTCCGATTTTGGGAGATCAGTTCAAAGGCAGATGCACCTAAACCTCCTGCGTAATGACGCTGCCAGCACTTCGGCGACGCCAAGTTCCCCACCGGAAGCCCAACCCGAAGGGGAAAGAAAAGACGTCGCGCGGCCAAAACCGAAACAGCGAAGTTAAGGGCCGTTCGCGTCACCAGGAAATTGGGAAGGCGAGCGATTGGTAGAAACAAATGAGGATAGCACTCGACTTTGTCTTCTACTCCCTGCTCGCTACTCTCTACTCCCTCAAATCCATCTCAGCGTTAAACTTGTAAAAATGCACCCTCCCCGCATCGCCATCCCGGAACCCACCTCCACCGATCCGGCCTACAACTCGCGCTCCCTTCCTCAGTACATTCAGGCCCTGCACGCCGCCGGGGCTATCCCGACGGTGATCCCGCTCACAGAACGCCCCGATCGCATCGCCCGTCTCCTCGCATCGGCCCAGGGCGTCCTGCTCCCCGGCAGCCCTGCCGACGTCGATCCGCAATCCTACGGCAAACCTCGGATTCCGGCCTGCAATCCTCCCGATCCAGCCCGCGCCGCCGTCGACGAACTCCTGCTCCAGGATGCCTTTAACATGACAAAGCCGGTTTTATCAATATGTTACGGCGTGCAAAGCCTCAACGTCTGGCGAGGTGGCTCCCTCATCCAGGACCTGCCCTCCGAAGGCAAGACCGCAGTCAACCACGCCCCAGGGCGAACAATTGACGAAGCTCATTCCATCCAAATCAAGCCCGGCTCCCACCTGGCCGCGCTCGCCGGAGCATCGCCGGACCCCGTCATCGTCAACTCCAGCCATCACCAGGCCCTGAATTTGCCGGGCGATAACCTTCGCGTCGTCGCTCTCTCACCCGCTGACTGCGTCATTGAAGCCGTTGAACTCAACTCGCCCGTTCACTTCGTGCTCGGCATCCAGTGGCACCCCGAACGCACTTTCAACACCAGCGCTCTTTCTCGAGCTATCTTTTCGAGCTTCGTCCAGGCCGCCGCCGCCTGGAGCGAGCGGCCAATCACGGTCCCGGCGGTCGGGCAATGATCGACCCGCAGCACGAGATCGCGCCCCGCTTGGTCGCTTCCATCGCCGCTTCCGGCTTGCCGGAGCTCAATCGAACCGCCGTTGCCCAGTTCGAAACCTTTTATTCGCTCCTCGACCGCTGGAACCAGCGAATCAACCTCACCGCCATTCGTGAGGAATCGGAGATCCTCAGCCGCCACTTCGTCGAGTCGATTGCTGTGGCCCACCGCCTCCCCGCCGGCATCGCCAGCCTCCTCGATTTCGGTTCCGGCGCCGGCTTCCCGGGCCTTCCGATCGCCATTTGTTGTCCGCAGATCGCCGTCGTGCTGGCCGAGTCTCAGGTAAAAAAGGCTGCTTTTTTGCGCGAAGTTGTCCGCACCATCGGCCTTCCGGTCGAGATTTTCACCGGGCGCGCCGAAGCCATCGCCCGCACCTTTGATTCCGTCGTTCTGCGCGCCGTCGACCGGATGGGCCAGTCTGTGACCGCAGCCGCTTCGCTGGTTTCGCCTGCCGGTTGGCTCGTCCTTCTCACCACCCAGCCCGTGGTCGATGAAATGAAAGCAGTTGCCGGGCCGGGTTTCTCATGGAACCAGGCTGTGCCGCTCCCGTCTTCTGAAGCACGGGTCGTAATCCTTGGCAAGAAAGGTTGACGAGGAAGCCGGCGGCCGAGGTTTTTCGCAGGAATGTTCCACGTGGAACATTTCGCGCCGGGTTTTTTCGCTCCCACAGCTCCAACCGGCCCTTCTTCCGCCAAAATGTTCCACGTGGAACATTGTGCCAAGTTCATTCACTCCCGGAGCCCCAATCCACCCCCGTCCGCCAAAATGTTCCACGTGGAACATTCCCGCGCCAAACCTCCTCCTGCAATGTTCCACGTGGAACATTGCGCCGGGTTTCCTTCACTCCCAGAGCTCCAACCGGCCCTCCTTCCGTCAAAATGTTCCACGTGGAACATTCGCCGCGGAGTCCCGCCGCGCTCCAATTTGACCCAATTTTCCACTTTTCGCCGCTTTTCGCAGGCCCCTTTTCTCCCCGCCAATTTCGCCGGCAACCCTTGGTTCCTCCGCTACTTGCCCCACTCAACCTCCCGCCTTCCGCCAACGCTTTCCACAGCTTTTGCGAATTCTCCACAGCTTTGGCCTATGGCCCCCATCGTCCCCGTGCCTTTACTCTCATTACTCATGGGCAAAGTCCTGGGCATCGTCAACCAGAAGGGCGGAGTGGGCAAAACCACCACCGCCATTAATCTCTCTGCCTGCCTGGCCATTGAAGGCTTTCGCGTCCTCCTGGCCGACTGCGATCCCCAGGCCAACGCCTCCTCCGGTCTCGGAATTGCCCGCGACGACGACCGCCATTCCATCTACGACGTCCTCATGGGCCTTGACGAAGCCGAGCAGGTCGTCCTGCCAACGGAAATTGAAAACCTTTCGATTCTGCCCGGATCAAAAAACCTTACCGGCGCCAACATTGAGCTGGCGCAGGCCGAAGACCGGGCGCTTCGCCTCCGCCGCGCGCTCGACCCTCTGCGCGACCGCTACGACCTGATCGTGCTGGATTGTCCGCCGGCACTGGACGTGTTGACCCTGAACGTGCTGGCGGCGGCCGAGATCCTGATCGTGACCATGCAGGCGGAGTACTTCGCGCTGGAAGGGATCACGGAGCTGATTTCGACTCTTGAGCGGGTGCGCGCGGCGTTTAACCCCGAAGTGACGATCGAGGGCGTGCTTTTGACCATGTACGACGACCGGACCAACCTGGCGCAGCAGGTAACCCAGACGCTGCGGGAGTACTTCAAGGAGCGGCTTTATAAGACAGTGATTCCGCGCAACGTCCGGCTGGCGGAGGCGCCGAGCCACGGCAAGCCGGTAGCGATTTACGATCCGCGATCGCGGGGCACCGAGGCTTACTTTGAACTGACAGGCGAGTTTATGGCACGCAACAACCTAACGGCGCCTCGCGGCAGTTTGCGCAGGCGCAGCCTGCCAGCCAGGCCAGCGGGGGCGCCGGCCACGGTGCGCTTCTGGCCTTATTCCTGACAGGCGAACCACGAACCCTAAGCCTTGAACCACGAATTCCGATTCCCGAAACCCGTTGAGAACAATAAGGACTGAAATGCGATGAGCACTGCAACAGCCGACAGCAAGCGCCGCGCCCTGGGCAAGGGCCTCGACAGCCTCCTACCTCGCGTTCACAGCGCCGAAGCCACCGCGCCGGCGGCGGAAGGCGAAGGGGGTAAGCCCCGCGAGATTTCCGTTGACCTGATCGACCCCAACCCGTTCCAGACGAGGGGAGCGCTTGCGGAAGAGCAATTGGCGGAGCTGGCCAACTCGATCACGGCTAATGGAGTGGTTCAGCCGGTCCTGGTCCGGCCGCAGGCCAACGGCCGCTTCCAATTAATCGTTGGGGAACGGCGCTGGCGCGCTTCCATCAAGGCGGGCAAGAAGACGGTTCCGGCGCTATTGCGGCAGGTGTCAGACGAACAGGCAATGGAGATCACCATTGTTGAGAACCTGCAACGCGAGAACCTGAACCCGATAGAGCAGGCGCGGGCGTTCGAGAGGCTGAGCCGTGAGTTTGGGATGACGCAGGATCAGATCGCGATACGGACGGGCAAGGAGCGCGCTACCGTTACTAACTTCTTGCGTTTATTGAAGTTACCGGATCATGTGCAGTGGCTGGTGGAGCGGGGAACGCTGAGTTTTGGTCACGCGCGGGCATTGATTGGTCTGGTTGGCCGGCCCGACATTGAGCATGTGGCAAAGCGAATCGCTACACTTTCGCTTTCTGTTCGCCAAGCGGAGGGGATGGTGAACAACATTCTGAACCCCGCGCCGCTGGTGAGGAAGGAGCCGGACGAAAAGCATCTAGACCCGAATGTGCGCGAGGTGAAGGAAGCGCTGCAGCGGGCGCTGGGGCTTAGAGTGACGATCAAGGACAAGTACGGGCACGGGAAAGTGGTGATCGAGTACTCGAAGCTGGAAGATTTCGACATGCTGATGGAGAAGCTGGCGGGGTATAAGCATTGAAAGACAGGGATAAGGGAACAGGGAACGAAGGGACAAAGGGACGAAGGTTGGCGTCCTTTCGTGACGCGGCCGGGTGGCACGTCAGCGGGTTTGTGCAGGGCTCAGCAGGGGCCTAAGATGCGTGCGCAACTGGTGGTTGGTTTCCTTCGCCCCTACGGGGCTCCTGATTCTTAGTGGCCGATACCCCGGATTGCGTCCCTGGCCGCCCTTGCGGCCAAGGACTCCATCCGGGGCTAACATCCTGCTACCCCTCCGGGGTGCTTTGCCGCTGCGCGGCTTCCTGTTGACATCCGACCCGAAGGGGTGCATACTCCTGTCGTATGCCGACCCAAAAGGAAGAATCCGAACGGATTGCTCTGCTGCAGGGCACGCTGGACCTGCTGATCCTGAAAGTGCTGCAGCTTGGGCCTGTGCATGGCCAGGGCATTGCACGCGCGATTCTGCGCCAGTCGGAAGAGACGTTCTTTGTCGATCATGGCTCGCTGTATCTGGCCTTGCAGAGGCTTGAGGACAGCCGGCTGATCCGTGCCGAGTGGGGCGTTTCAGAGAACAACCGCAAGGCGCGGTTTTACACGCTGACAACCAAAGGCCGCGAGCAGCTAACGGCGAAAACGAGCCAGTGGAACCGGCTGGCGCGGGCAATGGCGCTGGTGCTGACGGCGAAGGCAGAGAAGGTGTAGGGCAAGTTGGGAACAGCCGTGCGCGAAGTCACGAACGAAGCAAAAGCAAAGGCAAAAGCAGATTCCCGGAGGGAATGACAGAAAGAAAAGCAAGGGCAAAAGCAAAGGCAACAGCAAAGGCAAAAGCAAAAGCAGATTCCCGGAGGGAATGACAGAAAGAAAAGCAAGGGCAAAGCAAAGGCAAAAGCAAGGAGCCATAAATGTTCAAGCGCAAGCGTTCCGCGGGAGATTTTGCGAACGAGATTCGCGCGCACCTGGCGCTCGAGGCCGACGAACTGGAGGCTGCGGGACTGCCCAAGGCGGAAGCCGAACGGCGCGCGCGCGCGGCTTTTGGCAGCGTAGCGGTGGCGCGCGAGCGCTTTAACCTGCGCGGGCACGTGGCGTGGATTGACAACCTGCTCGGCGACATCCATTTTGGCATTCGCATGATGCTGCGGAACCCGGGGCTGAGCCTGGTGGCCGCACTCACGCTTGCCATTGGCATCGGCGCCTGCGCTACGGCGTTCACCTGGATCGACGGGATCCTGCTGCAGCCGTTGAGCGGCGTGGCTGACCCCATGCGCCTGGTGACGCTCGAGTCGCTTACGCCCAACGGCGACATGGTCCCCAACTCGTATCCCGATTTCCGCGATTTCCGCGACCATCTCCGCACCGTGGACGCCGCGGCCTTCCGCCCCGCGGCGTTCAGTGTCGGTCCCGAAGGCCACGGAGAACGCATCTGGGGCGAAATGGTGAGCGGCAATTATTTTTCCGTGCTCGGCGTTCGCGCTGAAGCCGGCCGGTTGTTTCAGCCCGCCGAAGTTCCCGATGCGCCCGGAAAATCTCCGGTGGCGGTGCTGAGCGACCGGTACTGGCGCTCGCACTACAACGCCGATCCCGCGATTGTGGGCAAGACGATTCGCGTGAACCAGCATGAGCTGACCGTGGTGGGCGTGGCCAATCCGGAGTTCCGCGGATCCATACCGGCCATGGCGTTCGACATCTGGGTTCCTTATATGGAGCAGTCCGCGCTGAACGGCGTGCCGCTGTGGATGCTGCGCGACCGGCACGACCGCAACATGCTGGGCATTGCGCGCCTGAAGCCCGGGGTCACGTTTGAACAGGCGCGGCAGGAAGTGAAAGCTCTGGCTGAATTCATGGCCGTGGCGAATGCCGATGTGAGCGAAGGCATGAGCGCCACGCTGCTGCCGCTGTGGAAGTCGCCGCACGGGCCGCAGGGCCTGCTGGTGGGACCGCTGCGGATCGTGATGGGCGTGTGCGTGTTATTGCTGCTGATTGTCTGCGCCAACGTGGCCAATTTGCTGATGGCGCGGGCCACCATACGCGAGCCGGAATTCGCCGCGCGGCTGGCACTGGGCGCGAGCCGGCTTCGCCTGGCGCGGCAGGTGCTTACGGAAACGCTGCTGCTTACGCTTGCCGGCGCGGGGCTTGGCCTTGCCGCGACTCCCTGGCTGAGCCACGCGCTCCATTTGCTGCTGCCGCCGGGCAACATCCGGCAGATGGTCTCAATGGACACGAGTCCCAACCTGGCGGTGCTGGCCTTTACCGCGGGCGCGGCGATGCTGGCAGCGCTCGCCGCCGGGCTGATTCCCGCGCTGCGCGTGGGCCGGCTGAACCTGACCGCGCGGCTGAACGCGGGCGGGCGCAGCGGGCAGGCGGGGCGCAGCCGCATCGGGTCCAAATTTGTCGCTTGCGAAGTCGCTCTCGCTCTGGTGACGCTGGTGGGCGCGGCGCTGTTCCTGCGCGGCTTCCGCGAGACGCTCCGCATCAACCCCGGGTTCGATCCCGATCATGTGATGCTGAACCAGTTCTATCTTTCGACGAACGGTTACACGCTGGCGCAGCGCAAGGAATTTTGCCGGCGGCTGGAAGAGCGCATGATGAGCGCGCCGGGCGTGACCGATGTGGCCTACTCCGACGGCATTCCGCTGGGCTTTGAGCCGAGCTGGTGGGAGGAACTCGAGATAGAAGGCTACGCGCGCCACGTCAACGAGAACATGAATATTTTCCGCAACGTGATTTCGCCGGGATACCTGCCGCTGATGCGGATTCCGATGGTGGAGGGCCGCAATTTTACCGACCAGGACAACGAAAACTCGCAGCAGTTGGCGATGATTGTGAACCAGGCGTTTGTGCGGCGCTATTTTCCGAAGAGCGATCCTATTGGCAAGAAAGTGCACGGGTGGGGCAAGTGGTTCCGCGTGGTGGGCGTGGCTGCGGACAGCAAATACCACTACCTGGGCGAGCCGGAGACGCCGTATTTTTATGTGCCGTTCCGGCAGGTTTATCGCGAGGACATGAACCTGGCGTTTTATGTGCGGACGCGGGGGAATGTGGAGAGCGTGCTGCCGATTTTGCGGGCGCAGACGCGGGCGATCGACCCCGATGTGACGGTGTTTGACGCCGCGCCGCTGAAGGAGTTCATTGGAGCATCGCTCTATCCGCAAAAAGTGGCCGCCAGTTTGATGAGCGTGCTGAGCGGGCTGGCGCTGCTGCTGGCCGCGGTGGGTTTATACAGCGTGATGGCCTACTGGGTGGCGCAGCGGACGCAGGAGATTGGGGTGCGGATGGCGATGGGCGCGGCGCCCGGGCACGTGATGCGGCTGGTGGTGCGGCAGGGACTGGCGATGACGAGCCTGGGGCTGGCTGCGGGGCTGGCGCTGGCTTTTGTGCTGGCGCGCAGCGTGGCCAGCGTGTCGTTTACCAACTCGGCGATGGGCTCGAGCGCGAGCTTGATGGGAGACAGCTCGACCGATCCGCTGGTGTACATGGCGGCGGCGGTGTTCCTTTACGCGATTGCGGCGATTGCCGCGCTGCTGCCGGCGCGGAGGGCGGCGGCGATTGAGCCGATGACGGCGCTGCGGACGGAATGACGCTCTGATTCGACGCTGTGCGTTATCCCACCCTAACCGCAAAAAGCGCGGTTAGGATGGGGCGCCCAATGTTGTGGCGACGCGAAAGGCCGAAATGCAGGTCCCCTTCGGCAAGCTCAGGGCAGGCTTTCGACTTCGTTTCGCGCATAAGGACGCGCGAAATTCCGCTCATGAGGACGGCAGTGGTGGAGCAGACGCGGGTGGGCGCGGCATTATTCTGAATGGTGAATCCAAGCGAGAATTTGGACGGGAATCCGGACGCACCTGCGCTGGCTGAGAATCCTGATGCGCCTGCGCTGCACGAGAAGCGGGCGCGGAGATGGCGACTGCGCGACGTTGCTCTATGGCTTGGGATTGCGGTGGCGTCGCTGTGGGTGCTGGCGTCGATGCTGCTGGTGGCGGCGCGATGGATTGATCCGCCGACGACGGCGGTGCACATGGAGCGGCGCGCGCAGGCGTGGATGCATGGCAAGGCGTATCGCGAGCGCTACGAGTTTGTTCCGCTGAGACAGATTTCGCCGGAGCTGCAGCACGCGGTGATCGCGGCGGAGGACGCGCGGTTTTATCAGCATCACGGGTTCGACTGGCAGGCGATGGAGCTGGCGGCGGAGAACGATGTGAACGGCGGGCGGCGGCTGCGGGGCGGGTCGACGATTACGCAGCAGTTGGTGAAGAATTTGTTTTTTGGGACGGAGCGGTCGCTGGTGCGGAAGGGCGCGGAGTTCACGCTGGTTCCGGTGGCGGAGCTGGTGTTGGGCAAGCAGCGGATCCTGGAGCTCTATCTGAACGAGGTGGAGTGGGGGCCGGGGATTTACGGCGCGGAGGCGGCGACTGAGTATTACTACCGGAAGCCGGCGCGGGGCGTGGGCGCGGAAGATGCGGCGCGGCTGGCGGCGATTTTGCCGGCTCCGCTGAAGCGGCGGCCGGAGCGGATGGATCGCTATAGCGGGATCATATTGGAACGGATGCGGGAGATGGGGTGGTAGAAAGACAGGGATCAGGGAACGGGGGACTGGGGTGGGGCGATTAGGCAGCGGCCGTCGGTTTGGGCCTGAATCTTGCCGGAGTCGGCTAGAGAGAACTCCTGACGGAAGCGGCCGGTGGCTAGCTGGACGGTTACGGTGTGCTTGGTCATGGTGTCGGCGTCGTTGCGGTAGGTTTCAGTGAGCTTCCATTCGTCGCTGGAGATCTCGATGTTTGCTCCCTTGAAGTGGGCGAGGCGGAAGTCGGCGTTCTGGCGCATGGTGGCGAGGTCGGCCTGGAGGGCGGGCGCGTAGATCCAATTGCCGAGATTGTGGAAGCTGGAGTCGGAATCGCGGACGCCGGCGCGGAAGTAGGCAAAATCGGATTCGCCGGTGGCGGCGAGCGCGGTTGGGGGGACGCCTCCCTTGATCTGCGCGGGCAAGGGCGTGGCGAAGCTTGCCGGCGACGGATCGGAGTAGGTCACCTTGAAAAACTCATCCTTGCCGCCATGGGTTGGGTCGGGGGCAATGAAACAGACGTAGACGTGGTCCTGGTGGGCGAAGTCGTTCATGAGGGCGGGGTCGTTGGCGCGGAGGAGCTCCTGGAAGGAGCGGCATGCGGTGGCGGTGCGTTTGTCGGGGCAGGTTGACTGCTGGATGGCCTGGGCTCTCGAGGCCCAGCGGGCGCAGTCGGCGGGGTTGAGATGGCCGGCGTTGCGGCACTGGTCGATGAGGGTCTGGGTGTCAGGGACGGGCGGCTTATGGGTTTGCGCGGATGCGGCGGAGCACGCGAGGGCGAGGACGATGGGGAGGATGGGGTGGGGCTTCATTGTCTACGAGAGAAGGGTACAGCCAGGTTGGGGGCGGATCAATCGCAGATCGGGGGCGTGGGGTTACCAAAGCGAGTCAGCGAGTTGGCGGGTGCTGAGGTTCCAACACTCATTTGAAGAGGAGCGGGGAGCGCTGGTGGACGCCTTCGTGTTCGAGGAGCCAGCGTTTGCGTTCGATGCCGCCGCCGTAACCGGTGAGGGAGCCGTTGGCGCCGATGACACGATGGCATGGCACGACGACACCGATGGGGTTGGCGCCGTTGGCGGTTCCGACGGCGCGGACGGCGGCGGGCTGGCCGATGCGGCGGGCGAGCTCGCCGTAAGAAGTGGTTGTGCCGCAGGGAATTTCGCGGAGGGCGCGCCAGACCGTTTGCTGAAAGGCGGTGCCGGCGGTGCGGACGGGGATTGCGTCGATGGCGAGGAGGCCGCCGGCGAAGTAGGCGGCGAGGCGATCGGTGAGGCCGTGGGGATTGCGCGCGGGAATTAGCTCGATGGTGGCGGGGGCGTAGTGGCGCGCTAAGAAGCGCTGGAGTTCGGATTCCTGCTCGGTCCAGAAAGTGGCGCGGAGATTGCTTTCGTCGTCGGCGACTAAGTAGAGATCGCCGATGGGGGTGGGGAGATGATCGAGGGCGAAGCGGAGGGTGACGAGCGGCATTGAGTACATTATCGTTCTCGCGGGTTAGCGAGTCGGCAAGTCGGCGGCTCGCCCCCCACCCTAAACGCAAAGTGCGCGTTTAGGATGGGGCACCCACATCGGGATTATTGTCTCGCGGTGGCAGCAGCGAGTTAAGCGCGCGGTGGTTCAGCCGGCCCATGCGCGCGATGAAACTGCGCGCATGGATGGGGCACGGTAATTTTGTCGCAAGTCTGCGGAGTCGGTGAGGAGAATTTGGAAGAGGCGATGAAAGAGGCCGGAGTTGCCGTCGAGTTTTTTGCGGCGGGAGCGGAGGAATGCGAAGCGGAAGGGCGAGCGGCTTTCGAGCGCGGCCAGGAACTGAGCGGTGAAGAACTGGTGCGCCTGGGCCACGGCCATTTGGATGAGCGAGCGCCAGCTCATGCGGAGTAGATCTTTGTGGAGGGCGCTGCCCCTCGAGAGCGCGTCCATGCGCGCTGCGGTAAGGTCGCTTAGGTTGAGGAGCTGTGCTGCGAGCGCATCGAGCGGAAGGCCGGCGCGGATGGCGCGGGTGAAGAGCGTATCGGAGCCGCGGGCTAGGTCCTCGTGGACGTCCTGAAGGTCGTCGCCAAGCTGAAGGAGGACGCCCCAGAGGAAGCTGAACTCGGCATGGGCGGGAGCGAGGATGCCGTGGACGAGCGCGGCGTCCGCTAAAACCGATGTGCCGCCCTTGGCGCAGGTGATGCGGAGCAGCTTGGATTCGTCGAGGGAGTGGCTTTGGCCGAGCTGGAGGACGCTCTGCTCCTGCGCGGCGTGAATGGCCAGGAGCGAGGCGTAGACGTCGGGGTGATGCGGGCGGGGAAACTGTTGCTCAATGAGGGTGACCATGTGCCAGGCGCAGGATTCGTGATGGCCGGCGGGCGGAAGCGTGTTGCCCTGAAGGCGCAGGCGGAAGCGGTGATTAAAGCGGAGCTTGTCGTCGCTGGAGATGGAGCGCTGGTCGAGGTAGTTATCGGTGTAGGGATAGAGCAGGCTGTAGCCGAGGATGGCGGGCGTGAGGGACATGGGCGCGCCGAGCAGCGGCTGGAGACCGCAGGCCGTCCAGGCGTTACGGCAGGCCTGGATGATGCCTGCGTTGGGGAGGGTGGGATCGAAGCGATGGGCCCAGCGGGCGAGCTCGGTGCCGATGGGAAGGAAGCTGTGAGTTAGCAGATCGATGGCTTCAGGGCCGAGGTCAAGGGCGTGGGCGGCAAAGCGGGCGAAGGCGGCTATGAGATGGGCTTCGGTTTCCGCGGGCGTGGTGCGTCTGGCGGCGCGGGTGAGGCGCTGGACATCGCGAAGGGCGCGGTCGTAGGCGCGCTCGCGGGCGCGCTGCGCGCGAGGGGTGAAGCTGGGGGAGGGATGGGCCCAGGGACCGGCGGAGGCATGCCAGAGTGCAGCGGTCTGTTGAACCTGCGTATCCAGCCAGCGGTCGGTTAGTAAGGAATCCATTGCTGGAATGGATTACGTTGCGGGGTTGTGGGGAGTTCCGGAAAAGCAGGGAACAGGGAATAGGGAACAGGGAACAGGGAAGGCTACTTGTGGGCGGACCAGAAGAGGAGGCCGATGAAGAGCAGTTGCATGGGGGCGCGGAGCCAGAGCGGGGTGACGGGTTTGCCGCCGAGGGTTGCGCCGGTGAGGGCGGCGTAGACGTTGGCAGGGAACATGGCGACGAGGAGCGCGATAAGGCAGTATGCGGCGAGCCTGTGGATGTGGTGCGGCAGCGTGAGGCCGATGGCGCCGGCAAGCTCGATCGCGCCGGTTAAGTAGACGATTGCCATGGGCGCGGGGAAGAAGGCGGGAATCATGCGGACGAGGTCGTGGCGCAGGCGGTTGAAGTGGGTGATGGAGGTGAAGAGGAACATGACGGCGAGAGCGTAACGGAGACAATCATGCCAGGCGAGGAAGATGGGAACGCCGAAGCCGCCGAGGAGGCGGAAGATGAGCCAGCTGATGAGGAGAACGATCAGGACGGTCATGGGGGCCTCGCTGGGCGGTTCGTGGATCACTCAAGAGATAACAGCGAGATAGCGAGTCGGCTGGTCAGCAAGTCAGCGCAGGGCAGACGACCGCAAAAGCAGATTCCCCGCCGCGGCGGGGGAAAGACAGAAAGAAAAGCAAGAACAATGACTCTTGCAGCACAATTTCCCACCCTAAACGCAAAGAGCGCGTTTAGGATGGGGCACCCTCGAATGTTAGCGCGGGAGGCTGCGGTTGAAGATGAAGGGAGCGGCTTGCTGGGCGAGGTCGCCGAGATACCAGGAACTAAGGAAGAGGGCAACGATGCCGATAGAAGCGCAGAGGAAGACGCGGACGGGGAGGGTGGAGGTGAGGCGCTGACCGTAATCTGGGTTGGAGCGGACTGGCCACGTGAAGATGAAGCCGGAGAAGACGCTGGCGCAGGCGGCGAAGAAGAGATATGCCAGGGCCAGAAGGATGCGGTCGTGGAGCGGGGCGCCGGGGTCGAAGAAAGCGTGGATGGCGGCGCGGTAGAGGACGAGGATGCAGAAGAAGAAGGAGGCGGCTTTGGCGAGATCGAGAATGGCGCCTCCTTTCTTCGGGGTCGGATTGGCTGCGGAGCCACAAGCCTGACGGGAATATTGTAGGCCGGATGTGGGGGAGCGACCACGCGAACTTGCGCGTATGCTGGTGGAGTGTTTCAGGCGAATCGCTTTCCTTTTCTCCTCCTAATTCCAGTATTGACGTGTGCGGGATGGTTGGCCGGCCGGTGGGTTGGGGCCGCTGGGGTGGTGCGCGCGGAAGCCAAGGCAGCCGATCCCGATGCGGCGTGCGCTAGCTGCCATAAAGAGATTTACGAGCGGTACAGGAAGACGCCGATGGCGACGGCGAGCGGGCCGGCGGCGGCGGGATTCATCGCGGCAGATTTTTTTCATCGGCCGTCGGGAGTAAGGTACCGGATTTATGAAGAGGGCGGAAAGGTTTGGCTGAGTTATGAGCTTCCGTCCCCGGTACACAAAAGCGGGGTGCCCGGAGCAGGCGGAAAAGCTGGTCCTTCGACTCGCCCGCTGCGCGGACTCGCTCAGGATGACGGCAGTAAGGGGTTAAATTCGGGAGCCTCGTCCGCGCTGAGCGGGCGGCGGGAGCTGATCTTTTACCTGGGGTCGGGGCTGCGGGGACGGACGTATTTGTTCGAGCGGGATGGGTACTGGTTTGAGGCGCCGATCAACTGGTACGCGAAGAAGAAGGTGTGGGACATGGCGCCGGCATTTCAGGATGCGCGGGAGATGCCGCTGACGCTGGCGGTGGATCCGGGGTGCCTGCATTGTCATGCGTCGGGAGTGGCGACGTCGATGCCGGAGGCGCGCAATCGCTATGCGGGAGCGCCGTTCGCGCAGGGAGGAATCACGTGCGCGGCGTGTCATGGCGACGGGGCGGCGCATGCGGCGTCGGGCGGGAAGGTGAAGATGGTGGATCTGGATCGGCTGCCGGCGGTGCGGCGCGATTCGATCTGCCTGAATTGCCACCTGGAGGGACAGGTTGGGGTGACGCGGGCAGGCAAGAAGCCGGAGGACTTTCGTCCGGGCGATGACCTGTTCGACTACTCGGTGTTTTTTGTGCATCGGGGAGAAGACGGATCGGGTGGGCGGGCGACGAGCCAGTGGGAGGCGCTGTTGCGCAGCCAGTGCAAGATTGTTTCCGGAGACAAGCTGACGTGTACGACATGCCACGATCCGCACGGCGGGCCGGCGGCGCAGGAACGGGTGGCGTATTACCGGGGGAAGTGTTTGCAATGCCATGCGGGGATGGCGAAGGGGCATCACGAGGAGAATCGGGACTGCACGGAATGCCACATGGCGCGGCCTCCGTCGAACGACATTGCGCACGAGCAGGTGACGGACCACTGGATCCGGAAGACGGTGAGCGAGGCGCCGCTGCCGCGGGCGACGACGGGAGAGCTGGTGAGCGTGGGCGGAGTGAAGGCGGGCGATCGCGACCTGGGACTAGCGTACGCGCAACTGGCGGCGCAGGGGGACCGGGAGGCTGGAGAGCGGGCGCTGGAACTGTTGCGCAAGGCGGAGGCGGAGCCGGGCGCGGACAGGGATCATGAAGTGCACGCGGAGCTGGGATTTCTGCTGGAGGTAAGTGGAAAGACGGCGGAGGCGGCGACAGAGTACGGCCAGGCGCTGGCGGCGGATGCCTATGACGAGCTGGCGCGCGGGAACCTGGCGCTGATTGAGGCGCGCGGGGGAAAGTATGCGGAGGCGGCGCGGGGCTGGGGGACGGTATTTGGGAACGATCCGGCGGCGCTGGAGGCGGGATTCAATTTGACGGTGGTGGAATGCGCGGCGGGGGAGCGGGGTGCGGCGCTGGGGACGCTGGAGCGGATATTGGAGTTTTCGCCGGGGGATAAGCGGGCGGCGGAGATGGCGGCGGCGATCCGAGGCGGGAAGGAATGCAGGGGAAAAGGGAAATAGGGACGAGTGGAGGGTGACGGAGGAGATTCGGTTGGGGAGGTTATGAAAAACGGGCGAAAACGTTTGCAGGAGGGTGCCTGGGGAGGTGCAGGCGAGGCGGAGGCGGCGGAGGTTACAGGCTGGTAAATCGGTTTAGATAAACAAGGGGGAGGCATGCCGGGGGATGATTCGCAAGCCTATGAGAATAGGTATTTAAGCTGTTGAAAGCGTTTCCACAGGAAAGCACGGATTGCGGGCTGGAGGCCAGCCTGGCGGCGGGCAAAATGTCCGTTGACATTGGCAGCCAGTTTGGTTATTGTTTGCAGTTACTTCGGGGATAGACTTTTTCCCTCACTCCCAGTGTTGAAGTGTTTGGAGTAGCTACCCCGAGTTTTTTGCGGACCCGCCGAAGCGGTGGGCGAGCTTGCACCACAGGCGTCATAACCAAACGCGCCAAAGAGCCAAAACAAGTCAACAGAAAAAACAAGAGCAGCTTCAGGAGACCGCATGAACAAGAAGATTCGCGCAGCACTTGCGCTGGCGTTTGCCTGCGCAAGTTTGGTGCTTCTCACGCCCGTGAAAGCACAGTCGATCTACGGATCGATATTCGGCACAGTGTCGGACAGCACGGGGGCGGCAGTACCGGGCGCCATTGTGACCGTGACGGATGAAGCGAAGGGCACGGTGTTTACCGTGACCTCTAACGGATCCGGGGACTACAGTGTTCCTCACCTTATTCCTGACGTATATGACCTGAAAGTCGAAGCGAAGGGATTCAAAGCATTCGAGACGAAGGGCATCCAGGTAGAAGCGGACACGGCGCCGCGCATCGATCCGACCATGACAGTGGGCGGAAGCACCGAAACGGTGACGGTAAATGCGGACCAGGAGCCGGAGTTGAAGACAGACAAGGCCGATGTGGCCACCGTATTCGACCAACAGCAGATGGCAGCATTGCCGATCAGCGATCAGAACTTTACCAACATTCAATTGATGCTTCCCGGCGCGCAGAAGCTGGGGTGGTCGCACGCGGCAGACGAAAACCCGCAAGCCTCGCAGCAGATCCAGGTGGACGGGCAGGCATTCGGCGGAACGGCATTTGAGCTGGACGGCACCGATAACCAAGATCCGATTCTCGGCATCATCGTGATCAATCCTCCGACCGACGCAGTGACGGAAACCAAGATCACAACGCAGAACTTCGACGCGGAGCTCGGCAAAGCAGTTTCAGCGGTGGTGACGGCGCAGACGCGCTCGGGCACCAACGGCTTCCATGGCGACATCTACGACTGGCGCACGGGCAACGCCAACATTGCACGCGATCCGTACAGCCAGGCGCCCGATTCCTACACCAAGGCGCACGGACTGAACGCGTCGATTCCTCCGGGCCTGAAGAACCGGTTTGGCGGATCGATCGGCGGCCCGATCAAGAAGGACAAGGCGTTCTTCTTCTTCAACTACGAAGGGCAGCGGCAGAAGGTTGGCACCTCCAATACCGACACAGTGCCGACGACGCAGATGATCAACACCTGCCTTGGAACGACAGTCGGGCCGGAAGGAATTCCGGGCTGCGACTTCAGCGATTATGCGGCGACGTATGCTTCGCTGGGCAAGCTGACGGGCACGCAGTTGATTTACAACAACACGGGCAATGCTGCCTATAACGCCGCTTTCGCGAAGAACGTGGTTCCCTCGGCGCTGGTTTCGCCGCAGGCGCAGGCGCTGTTGAAGATCATGCAGCCCTACACGCCGAACGTGGCGACGACGGGACTGCTCGCAATCGAGAACAATTACGCGGCCAGCGGCACCGGCCTGTTCAACTCGAACGGGTGGACGGAGCGGGTGGACTATACGCTGAGCGACAAGGCGCACATCTTCGAGCGCATGTCGCGGTTCACCGACACCCTTACGGGCAAGGTGATGTTCGGCGCGGCCGGCGGACCGGGATTCGGGTTGGGCAGCCCTCCGTACGGCGGCAACTCGACGGGCGCCAACGACAGCGTGGCGACGGGCATGGACTACGCGCTCAGTTCGAAATTGCTGACGGACTTCCGCCTCGGCTACTACCGCTACAACATCATCGATACGAAGTACGACCAGGGGGTGCAGTTTGCCACGCAGCTCGGGATCCCGGGCGAAAACCTGGGCGACAACTTTACTTCCGGTGCGCCAGGATTCGAAATCAGTGCGCCATTCGGAGGCGCGACCTCGCTGATCGGCGGCGGCCTGGGTATCAACCGCTGCAACTGCCCGTTGACGGAGAAGGAAGATCAGTTCCAGATCGTGAACAACTGGACCAAGATCATGGGCAACCACTCGCTGAAGGTGGGCGTGGATTTGCGCTATGCGCGCAACCTGCGCGTGCCTTCAGACACCGACCGCGCGGGACAAAACAACTTCGCCACGGGCCAGACCTCGGACAGCGGTTCGAATGGACTGGGCTGGGCCAGCTTTGCCGAAGGCAACGTGAACGAGTATGGCCGGTACGTAGGCAATGCAGCGTACGACGAAACGAACGCCAAGGAATTCCAGAAGCGGACGTTCTTCTACGGGCAGGACACCTGGCGCGTAACCCCTGCGCTGACGCTGAACCTTGGGCTGCGGTATGAACTGTACTTCCCGGAAAAGGTGAACGGAGCGGGCCGCGGCTCGCTGATGAACATCAAGGACGGGTACATGCACGTGGCGGGCATCGGCGGAATTCCGTCGGACATGGGCTGGACGTTGAGCTACGGCAAACAGTTCGATCCGCGCATCGGCCTGTCCTACCAGGCCGATCCCAAGACCGTGATTCGCGCCGGCTACGGACGGAGCTTCGATACGGGAGTATTCGGATCGATCTTCGGCCACGTGGTGACGCAGAACCTGCCGGTGCTGGCGAACCAGCAGATCCCCTCGCCCAGCACGACAACAGCAGCGTTCAACCTGGCCAAGGGGCCGGCGCCGAACGTATTCCCGTCGATTCCTGCCAACGGGTTGCTGCCTGCCCAGGGCTATTCAGTGAGCCCGAAGGCGCGGCCGAACCCGCTGCGGTTCCCTACCATCGATGCATGGAACCTGTCGTTGCAGCATGCGCTGACGCCGACTCTGGCAGTGACGATTGCCTACGTGGCCACCAAAGGCACGCACACCCTGGGTGATGGCGACAACAACAACACCAACCCGAACGAAGCGGCCCTGGTTCTGCCGGGGCAGTACAGCGAAACCGGCCAGACGCTGAACTGGGCGCCGTCGGATGAGGGTGGGCTGGGCAAGCCGCTGCCGGCCGGCTATTCCGGACCTGTTTCCAACGGCCAGCTCCTGTCCCGCTACTACGGCGGGTCACTGCCGGCCTGCAAGGACGCCAACTACATCTCGTTGAGCGGTCTGCAAGCGGCGGACGGCGGCGACACCAGTTTGAAAGCCGGGATGTGCGGCTGGACCAACGGTATCACAAACTACAGCGAAGACCTGAACACGGAGTACGACGCACTGCAAATCACCCTTGCACAGTCGATGTGGAAGGGCCTTGCGTTCAACATGAACTACCAATGGGCGAGCGCGTTCGACGAGCAGGGCGGCTACTCCACATGGAGCAAGGCCGCGGTGCACGGGCGCGACGGTAATGTGCGCGACCAGCAGTTTGTGCTGTACGGGAGCTACGATCTGCCATTCGGGAAGGGCAAGCAATTCCTTTCCGGAGCGAATCACGCGACCGACCTGCTGATCGGTGGCTATCAGATCAGCACGGTGCTGAACTGGTCCGGCGGACTGCCTTACACCCTGGGGTATAGCAACTTTGGCGGCAACCAGGACTGCAACCACAACGTGGGTGGAACTTCGGCGCCCTGCCGTCCGAACGCCAGTGGACGGTTGAAGACTTCGCTGACCGGGTATCAGGCGAGCGGCACGGGCGTGGGCTCGCGGAACTTCTGGACGCCGCAGCCAACCAGCGGCGGGATCTTCTCGTTCCCGGGGCTGGATAAGATCGGCAACGGCGGACTTAACAACTACATGGGGCCGGGCTTCTTCAGCGACGACTCCGCGATCTCCAAGACGTTCAGCATCTGGGAGAGCGTGAACGCGATGTTCCGGATGGATGCGTTCAACGTGCTCAACCGCATTAACCCGGGCAATCCAGGCAACTCGGATATTTTCGGCAATGGCCCGATCAACGGCGAAGCTGCGGGCTGCTTCCCCAACGGGGATTGCGGACCGCGCCAGCTTGAATTCTCTGCTCGCATTCAGTTCTAAGCGAGGAGCCGCAACAAACACTTGCACGCGGGGGAGCTTCGGCTCCCCCGTTTTTTTGGGAACGGGGAACAGGGAACAGGGACCAAGGGACCAAGGGAACGAGGGAACGAGGGACCAAGGAGCAAAGGAACTAAACTGGGGGCAGGGTAGATTGCGATGTATTTGAAGTGGATTTATGCAGGGCTGGCGGCGGTGGGGTGCGCGCTGGCGCATGGCCAGACGGACCTTGGTGTCAGCGTGGATCAGGCGCAGGCGAAAGAGTGGACGTTTGAGTACGCGCAGGCGCTGGCAGGCAAGGGGCGGCTGGATCAGGCCATGAATATCCTGAACCAGCTTGCGGCGAAGACGCCGGAGCCGGCGGGAGTGGAGAGGCTGCGGGGCATCATCTTATACCAGAGGAGCGAACTGCCGGAAGCAGTGACGGCGTTCGGCAAGGCGGTGGCGCAGGACGCGGGAGATCGCGAGTCGCTGGAGATGGAGGGGGTGAGCCTGTTCCGGCTGGGGCGGCCGCAGGATGCGCTGCCGTACCTGGAAAAGGCGAAGACCGCGGTGAAGAGCACGAACGTGGAACCGGAGTACGTGCTGGGCCTGTGCTACGCGGACGCGGGACGCTACGACGATGCGCGGCATGCGTTTGCAGAACAATACGGATTCAAGCCGGATTCGGCCGAGGCGTATTTGCTGGCGGGGCGGCTGTTTTTGCGGCGGGAGCTGAAGGCGCAGGCGGCGGAGCAGGCACGGAAGGCGCTGGAACTCGATCCGAAGCTGCCGCTGGCGCATCAGTTGCTGGGGGAAACGGCGCTGGCGGGCGGAGATTTGCCCACGGCGATTCAGGAATTGGAGGCGGAACGAGCGATTAATCCGCTAGATCCGGAGCTGTACGGGCGGCTGGGGGATGCGTTTCTGCGCGCCGGGCAATACGACGATGCGCAGCAGGCGCTGAACCGCGCAGTGCTGCTGGAACCGTATTCGACGGAGCCGTACATTCTGCTGGGGGAGACGTTTTTACGGTTAAAGGATCCGATCCAGGCGCTGCAGTATCTGGCGCGCGCGGAGAAGATGGATCCATCGAATTACATAACGCATAATCTGCTGGGGCAGGCGTACAAGGCGACGGGGCAACTGGCGGAGGCGAACCGGGAGTTCAAGCTGGTGGTGGAGATCCAGCACCGGGATGACCCGCGGCCGGCGGAGAAATAGAAGTGCGTTTCCGGGAGAGGACGAAGAGGGGCGGCAGGAGGCGATATTTTTTCGCGGGCCTGCTGGCGATTGTGGGGCTGAGCTGGACCTGGCCGGTCAGAGCGCAAGGGCAAAGCGCGGACCAGGCCCATGCGGCTGCGTTGCGCGAAGCGGATGCGGCGTTCCATGCCGGCTATTCGGCGTTGCAGGCGGGGAACCTGGACGAGGCGCGGACTCAGTTTGCGAAAGTGGTGGGGCTGGCGCCGGACATTCCCGAGGGTCATGAAGCGCTGGGTGCGGTGCTGACGTCGCTGGGCCGGCCGGCCGAGGCGGTCCCGGAACTGGAACTGGCGGGAAAGCTGAGGCCGAGGGATGCGGGGATCGAGGCGGACCTGGCGATTGCACTGGCGCATGCCGGCCACGCCACCGAGGCCATTCCCCACTTTGAAGCGGCTCTAAAGCTTGCCAAGCAGCCCAAGGATGTGACGTTCTACGACGAATACGGGCGCGCGCTGTTTGCGACGGGCAGGCTGGAAGAAGCTCTGAAGGAGTTTACCGAAGAGGAGCAGCTGAGCGGTCCGCAAACGGAAGTGGATGACACCATCGGGTCGGTCTACGCGCGGATGCAGCGCGGGGACGAAGCCAGGGCGGCGTTTCAGCGGGCGCTCGATGAGGGCCCGATGAACATTTCCGCGCGGGTGCATCTGGGCGTGTTGTTGCGACAGCAGCACGATATTGCCGGGTCGCTGGCGGTGCTGGAGCCGGCGGCGCCACTTGACCGGCAATATCCAGCGACGGCATGGATGGAATACGGACGCACGCTGGCTGCGGCGGGCAAGGATGAGGCGGCGGTGAACGCTTTTGAGAAGGCGTTGGCAGCGGATCCTGCGGTCTCTGGCGGAGCGGGCGAGCTGGCCATGGCGCTGCAGCGGCTGGGGCGCCAGGAGGAGGCGATTCCGTGGTTTCGAAAAGCGGTTGCCGCCGACAACCATAGCGCAGCGATGCTGACCAACCTGGCGCTGGCGCTGACTCTGACGGGCAAGGCGCGCGAAGCGATGCCATATTTTGCGCAGGCGCAAACGCTGGACCCGAACGATGCGACGATTGTGAAGGACAGGGGAGTTGCGCACATTCAGCTTTCGGCTTTCGACGAGGCGATCACGGATTTCAAGCAGGCGCTGACGATGGACCCCAACGATCCGCAACTGCACTATGACCTGGGATTGGCGTACAAATTCAAAGATCGCATGGACGATGCGGTTGGGGAGCTGAGCAAGGCCCGAGAGATGGATCCCACGCTGGAGGATCCGCCGTATACGCTGGGCATTCTTTACATGCAAATGGGCCGGCTGGATGATGCGGTTGTGCAGATGAAGCGAGCAGTGGCGCTGCGACCCGACAATGGAAACGCGTGGGCAATTCTGGGTAGCACCCTGAAGCAGGATGAAAGACTGGAGGAAGCGAAGGACGCGCTGGAGAAGGCGATCCCGCTCCAGCCGGGGCAGCCGGGACCCCGAGTCAACCTGGCCGGAGTGCTGGCAGAGCTGGCGGCGAGGTTGAACGCGCAAGCAGAGACGGCGGAGGGCGCCGGAGACACGGTCAAGGCAGACGAGTTGCGCGCGCAGGCGAAGGTGCTGCGCGGACAAGCGGCGGAGTACCGGAAACAAGCCGCAGAGTTGAGCCAGGCTGCGGTGAACCGGCAGCGTGCGACATTTCTGCTGAACGCTGGAAATCAGCTCCTGCTGAAGGGGCAGATTGCAGATGCAATCGCGCGTTACCAGGAGTCGATTGCAGCGGACGCGACGTTTGCCGAGCCCCATCTCCAGTTGGCGCTGGCTTATGATCGGCAAGGGCGCAGCCAGGAGGCCGTTTCGGAGCGAGAAAAGGCAGCTGAGCTGAACAAGCAAGCCGATTAAGGGGCTCCGGGACCGACAATACGGTGATCGGAATCCTGGGAGCTGGTTGACCCCCTCGTACGAGCTTGGTAGACTCAGAGTGCGGGGTGGAGCAGCCCGGTAGCTCGTTGGGCTCATAACCCAAAGGTCGCTGGTTCAAATCCAGCCCCCGCAACCAATCAAATCTCTAATAATGATGAATTTAGAAAAGGCCGCCGCTGCGCGGCCTTTTTGATTTCAGCTTGAGTTTCAATGAAATGTCCGTGTCCTGCGGAAAAGCCTTGGCTCCGAGCGGCCCGCATCTGCTCACATCCGTTTTGTAAGGAGAGGTCCTATTTGTGAAGCAGAGTTTCGCAGCAATTATTCTCGGTGGTACCGGACAAGTCGGCGGTGCAACCGTCGTGGAACTGCTAGCAACTTCGGAATGCCGGGAAGTGGTGATGATCACCAGAAAGCCCATTGCGCCGCGATCGCGGGTGCGCAACGTCGTTCTCGATACCGGAGCCGCGGACTTTGCCGAGCGCATTGCCGCCATCGCCCGCGGAGTATTAAGCCAAGGTCCCGTCAGTGCTGTGAGCTGTGCGGGTGTCGGTTCTGGATCGATGCGCTGGAGCGAGGAAGAATTGCAACGACTTGAGGTCGGCGTCGTCGGTGCCTTTGCGCGTGGCTGCCACGACGCCGGAATCTCCCAATTTTGCCTACTTTCTGCTGCAGGAAGCACAGCTCGCAGCCGGTTTCGCTATGTGCGAGTAATGGGCATGAAGGAAGACACCGTGCGTAATGTCGGTTTTGCCCGCCTCGCCATATTTCGCCCCGGCATCATTGTAGGCAACGCCCATACCCCCGCCTGGGCCGGCTGGTTGGGAAGCCTTGTGCCTGGATCGTTTGGCAATATTGATCAGCGAATTCTCGGTCGCTCCATCGCCGCGGAGATAGCTTTGCACAGTGGAGAGGCTGGCGAAGTTAGTCGCGAAAACGCAGCAATGAAAAAGCTCGCCGCGCAATTCACTCGCGTGCCTTAGGACATTCTGCGTGGAGCGCATCGGGCTGTTATCGCCAATTGAAATCGTGATCGGCCAACAGAAGCCGAGTAATGAGGGGCCGTCAAGCCTACGTCGATCCGTTCCGATCGGAACTTCGGCATTCACTCACGCCGCTGCGCGGTCGAGGTACTGACCGAGGGTTTGCCGGGACAAAGGAGCGTTGTGGCCGAGGCCCGGCTCCGCGAGCATACGGTTGAGGTGAGCCGGTGCCGACCGTATCCGAGTCGACGCCGCCGTTTCTTCCGGACTCGCTTGCTGCAGAACATAAACTATAATTCCCGCTATGCCTACCGAAGAGGAGGGATATCTGTTCACTCGGAACGATCCCTACGATCGCGCAGTTCCCATTGAGCTCGTAGTTCCCAGGCTGATCGACAGCCGCGCCTATATGGACATGATTCGCTCCTACAAACCGGAGGCGAATGCCCTCGCCGTCTGGTATCTCGGTCAGAACGGATTCATCCTCAAAAGCGCCTCCGGCCCGCTGATCGGGATCGACTTGTACCTGACAAACAGTTGTGCCGCCCGGTTTGCGCATTTGCCCTTTCGCCTGGACCGACAACTGCCAATCTTCATCGAACCCGAAGATCTAGACATCGACGTCTTCATCACAACGCATTCGCACGATGACCATGCCGATCCCCAGACGTTACTCAGGATGAACAAGCAGCACACGCAGTTTATTGGGCCGTTTGCCTCGATGGAGGTCTATCGGAGTTGCGGTGTGCCCGAATCGTGCATGCAAATGATCCATCCGGGGGAGGCCGTCGAGTTGAATAACTCCACGTCAATCCAGGCGACGTTCGCTTTACCCACGGACGCTATGGATTTGAATCACACGGGAGTGCTTTGCCGGTTTGCTAACGGACTCACCTTCTACAGCACTGGAGATACGGCCTATGCCGAGGTGCTCGGCGGGTTGCTACCTGTCGATGTAGATGTGTGCGCAATCTGCATAAATGGCGGCTTTCACAATCTGACGCCAGCCGAAGCGGCAGCAGTCATCCATCAAATTCGACCCAGGGTGGTGGTGCCATGTCACTACGACATGATGATCAATAACGTAGGTTCACCTGCAATGCTGCGGGTAGCCCTGGATCTTATCGGTTCCAAAGCTACATTTAAAGTGATGCGCTATTACGAAACCTGGATTTATCAGAGAAGTTAGGTCGCAAATTTGTAGCCGCTCGGGCAATCGAAGTGTACCTGTAACAAGGAGTTAGGCATTCTATGGAGATTTCCCTCGCAGGCAAAGTCGCGGTAGTAACTGGAGCTTCTTCAGGAATAGGTCTGGCCATCACCAGGACTTACCTGGATTGCGGAACCAAGGGAGTTGTCGGTGTTTTTCGCCGGAAGGAAGTGCCAGACGAACTGAAGGCCGCTCAGGAGCGCTATCCGGGAAAGTTGGCGATTGTCCATGGAGACGTAGGAGAGGAGCAGACTGCAATCGAATTCACCAGGATGGCCGTCGAGCGGTTTGGCAGGATCGACATCCTGGTCAGCAATGCGGCTGTGAGCGTGATCAAGCCCCTCCATATGCATACCCCGCAGGAGTGGGATGAAGTGATGAATTCCAACGTAAAGAGCCTTTATTGGGCGGCGCGGCACGTGATTCCGGTCATGATGGAGCAGCGCAACGGGCTGATTCTGATCAGCGGCTCCATATCAGGCGAAGCAGGAATACCTACCCAGGGCGCCTACGCGCCTTCAAAGGGTGCGCTGCACCAGATGACGCGGCAAATGGCGATCGAGTATGCGCGGTACGGAATCCGCGTGAATACAGTGGCATGCGGGACGGTGGACACTCCAATCGTTCATAACTCAGCAAAGGCGTCTGGAGATCCCGAGGCTTATTGGGCCATGCTGCGCAACGGGCATCCCATTGGCCGAATTGCCGGTGCCGATGAAGTGGCGAGCTTTTACGCTTATATGGCAACCGACCTGGCTAGCTTCTTCACGGGCGCAGTCTTGATGATGGACGGCGGCTACACGGCCCAATGAGGAGATGGGATGAAGACGATGATTGCCGCTCGCTATCTAGGACCGTATAACTTACAGCCATGGGAAGTCCCTCTCCCGGAGATCGGCGAGGAAGAAGCTCTAATTGAGGTGGAAGCCTGCGGCATTTGCGGGTCCGATATCAATATTGTGAACGGCACACATCCCCGCGCCAGGGCGCCGCTCACCATAGGTCACGAGCTTTCGGGCCGCGTTGTGCAAATCAACAGCTCCCAGGGCAAGTTCGCCATTGGCGACCGCGTCACCGTGTTTCCGCTTATTGCGTGTGGTCAATGTCACGCCTGTACGCATGGAAATTCCCATGTCTGCAGAGACCTGCGGCTCTATGGTTTCGATGTCGACGGTGGCATGGCCCAGTTTGTAAAGCTTCCGGTTGGAACGCTGCTGCAGCTCCCGGAGGGATTGCCGGTTCGGACCGGCGCCCTGATTGAGCCATTGGCTGTTGCCGTTCACGGCGCGGCTCGCGCAAATCTTGAAGGCGTAGAGTTGGCGGTGGTGCAGGGAGCGGGCCCGATCGGTCTGCTGACCGCCCTGATTGCGCAAGCGCGCGGGATCAAGCACGTCATAATCAGCGACGTAAGGCCTTTACGGCGGCAGCTCGCACAGAGCCTCGGATTGCACGCGGCAGAAGCCGGGGAAGGGCTGAGGCAGAGGGTGATGGAGTTGTCCAATCAGAATGGCGCCGACTTGCTGTTTGAGTGTGCCGGCCATCCTTCTTCTGCAAAGGAAATGACTGATCTTGTTCGCTCCCGCGGAGTCATCGTGAACCTAGGAGTGTTCAAGGAGCCAGTCCAAGTCGACATGATGGCAATCAATTTCAAGGAGATTGAACTGAGGGGTTCGAGGGTATACGCGCGCACGGATTTTCAAGCAGCGCTCGACTTGGCGATGCAGCTGCCTCTCGAGCGCATTGTGTCGCACGTTTACTCCTTGCAGGATGTAAGCGCTGCATTTGAACAGTTCCGATCCGGCGAAGTGTGCAAGGTGCTTATTTCGCCGGTTTAAGCAGATCATGAATTCGGTCTAACGGGCAGCAGAAGAAGAAGGATGCAATGTTAAGGAGACAGTTTTTAAGGAATTCAGCCATATCGGGTGCCCTTGTTGCCCTTTCCGGCGCCAAAGCCTTTGCCGATTCCGCAGATGCACAGATTGAGATCTTTGTGGACGAGCCTCAGGCTGTCATCTCGCCCAATTTGTACGGGCACTTTACCGAACATATTGGCGGAGTGATTTACGACGGAGTCTGGGTAGGCCCGAACTCGAAAATTCCCAATCAAAACGGGATCCGGGCCGAGTTGATCGAACGGTTGAGACAAATCCATGTCCCTGTAATCCGCTGGCCCGGAGGCTGCTTTGCAGACAGCTACGACTGGAAGGACGGAATTGGTCCGGCTGCCCAGCGCCCCACGCGGACAAATTTCTGGGAAGTGGATCCCGATGCGGCGAGGTTGCATGAGAAAGGCAGGCAGGTCTTTGAACCGAACCAGTTCGGCACTGACGAGTTCGTACGTTTTTGCAGGCTGACTGGAGCGGAACCCTATCTGGCCGTGAATCTGAGAAGTCTTCCGCCCCTCAGCTTTGATCGCTGGGTGGAATATTGCAACTCTCCCGCGGGCAGCACCACGCTTGCAGACACGCGAGCGGCGGCGGGATTTCCGGATCCCTTCAACGTTCGTTATTGGGGCGTCGGCAACGAGAGCTGGGGCTGTGGCGGAAACTTTACCCCGGAGGAATATGCTTCGGAGTTTCGCCGCTACACCAGCTGGCTGCCGAGCTACGGCGTTGATTTGCGGTTAATAGGCTCCGGCCCCGATGGGGACGACCTTGACTGGACTCATCGCGTTTTTGAACAACTCTTCTCGGGCCATGCATACGACAACTCGAGATTCACCGGGTGGTCAGTCCACTATTACTCTTCCAATCTGAGTCGCGGCCGAACGACGGATTGGATCAAGAGCAAAGGAGATGCGCTCGCGTTTGCGGAGATCGACTGGTACGAGCTAATGCGCCAATGCAATCGCATCGACGAGATCATTCAGGACCAGTGGACGGCGATGGGACAGTACGACACTGCGCACCGCGTAAAGCTTGTGGTCGACGAGTATGGCCCCTGGTATCAGGAAGGCACGGAAATGGATCCGACCCACATTTTCGGCCAGCAGATCACAATTCGCGATGCGCTCGCCACTGCTCTGACCCTGGACACCTTCAACCGCAATGCAGAGAAGGTAAGCATGGCCGCGAATGCGCAACTGGTGAACAATCTGAATGCGTTGTTCCTGGCCCACGAAGACCACTTCATCGCGACACCTAATTATTTTGTCTTTGAAATGTATGCGGCTCATCAGGGCGGACAAAATCTGCGTGCAATGTTCTCCGCGCCCGACGTGCACTATATACGCGACGGAGAGCCCGCGCGCTTCTGGGGATTGAACGGGTCGGCATCGCAAAAAAACAAGGCGGTGACCTTAACCGTCGTCAATCCCGATCTGACACGGTCCATGAACACGCAGGTTGGCTTGCGCGGCGCGAAGATTGCGCAGGCGAAAGGCATAGTGCTTACCAACGGCGACATGCACGCCCACAACACCTTCGACCAGCCGGACAACATAAGGCCGGCTCCGCTCCAGGTTTCCATCTCGCAGGGTGCGGTAATGGTGAACATTCCGCCGGCTTCGGTAACGAAGCTGGAGATCGCGATTATTTAGGGCAGGTCGCAGAATTTGAAGTCTGGAAAGCTTGAGGGCCACCATCTCCGGGAGACCTATGAATCCGACTGTGCACACGCGCCAGCCCCGTCCCAGCGGCGAGCTAACCGCTTCCCTTCTCAAAAGCACCATCGTAGCCGCCCTCGGTGGCCTCCTCTTCGGTTTCGATACAGCCGTCATCGCCGGCGCAACTGGAGCGCTCACCGCCTTGTTCCATCTCTCCCCGGCTTCGTTAGGACTCACCGTAGCAGTCGCCCTGTGGGGAACCATCGCAGGAGCCATGCTGGCGGGTATTCCGGGCGACAGGTATGGGAGGCGCAACAGCCTGCGGGGTCTCGCTATCCTGTTCTTTGTCTCGGCCGCGGGCTGTGCATTGGCGTGGAGTTGGCTCTCGTTTGTGATTTTTCGGTTTGTTGCCGGATTGGCCATCGGCGGCTCTTCGGTCCTGGGGCCCATGTACATTGCAGAGATCGCGCCGGCCAAGTGGAGAGGCAGGCTGGTGGGGTTCTTTCAGTTCACCATCGTCTTCGGAATCTTGGTGGCGTATTTCTCCAATTACCTCATCGGGACGCTCTCTTTGGGCAATGCGGAATGGCGCTGGAAGCTCGGCATCTCCGCCGTGCCCGCGGCCTTTTTCTTCGTCATGCTCTTTTACATTCCCCGAAGCCCGCGCTGGCTGGCCAAGAAGGGCCGGATCGATGAGGCGCGACAAGTGTTGGCGGTGATCGGCGAAGAAGACGCGGAAACGCATCTCCGCCAGATCGTGGAATCGCTCGACGTCGAACACGCGGAGGGCAAACAGCGTCTCTTTTCGCGGAAATATCTTTTCCCCGTCTCGCTGGCCATCTTAGTGGCCATGTTCAATCAGCTCGCCGGCATCAATGCCATTCTTTATTACCTGAATGACATTTTTGCGCGGGCCGGCTTCACCAAAGTCTCCGCAGACCTGCAGGCAGTGGTGATCGGAGCCACCAATTTGCTCTTCACTGCAGTGGCAATGATCGTAATCGACAAGCTCGGCCGCAAGAAGATGTTGCTGATTGGCTCGGTGGGAACGTTCGCATGTCTGGCCACGGTTTCCTATTTGTTCTATAACGGCCGTCACGAAGACCTCCTCATCTGGCCGCTCATCTGCTACATCGCATTCTTTGCGTTTTCCCAGGGCGCGGTCATCTGGGTGTACATCAGCGAAGTGTTTCCCAATGCCGTCCGCGCCAAGGGCCAGAGTCTTGGCAGCTTCACGCACTGGTTTATGGCGGCCGTCCTGTCATGGGCTTTTCCGCTTCTTAGCGCCCATTCGGCCGCGGTGCCCTTCATGTTTTTCGCCGTCATGATGGTGGTTCAGTTCTTCGTCGTCCTGTTTGTCTTTCCTGAGACAAAGGGCATCACGCTGGAAGATATGCAGAAGAAGCTCGGCATCGAGTGAACGGCAGCGGCTACTTTGTCCCGGATTCGCATCATGATTGCAAACTTCCGGCCATCGATTCGAAGCCTTTCTTGGGTTCGATGACCCCCCGTCGCAAAGGGCATTGCGGCCCTAACACCGCCGGCAGCGCATCCCGAAAGTCCCGCGCCGAGCGTGGATGCAGGCCGAACCTCCGGCTAATGACGAGAACCTGAAGCCGCAAAGGAAGCATTGACCGGGCCTCAACCCTGCTAAATGAAGGGCCGCCTGATCTCGCCAACAGTCTCCCCATTTCGTTTGACCCTGATGACTCATCTGTGTCATTGAGGGTTCCGCAATCAAGTGTCAGCATTCGCCCATGCGTGTCAATCTCATCACCCAACCGTCCCACCGCTCCGAATCAGCCGCGGGACCGATTCCGATCTCGCTGACCATTCGCCCAGCGCGCGGCTGGCCCGGCGACTACCAATACTCAACCGACAGCATGGCGCTACTGCGATTGCTTCGGCAAGAAACGGAGCTGCCCGCAGATGAACTGCAACGCTTTGAAAAGAACCTGTACGCTTCGCTCGGTGCGCGTCTAATGGGCGTGGAACTGAGTGACAGCGTCCTCACGGACATAGGCTACTTCATCGACTAAGTGGGACCCTGCTTGTCCCTTGCGGTCCGTCGCGCACTTGGACTCTGCTTCCCCAACCCTGAGAGGGTTCTGTCCGGAATAGCGGTCCTCCGACCGATACGCTAAATCCTGGTGCAAAGCCGTTTTCGCGTGCAAGCTCGTCCCACGGCTGAGGCTCGACCAGAGGTTTCTGAGGTCGACATTTCGCGCGAGGCACGGCGCAGCAGGTAGAGGACTTCGTGGCGCCGGTGAGATGCTCTTACAATATAGGAAGATCGCGGTTTGAGCTCTCAAGGGATGGAGAAACGCATGGAATTCGGCATGATCGGGTTGGGCCGCATGGCCAAGTCGCAATCGGACGCGCTTGTGGTCTTTGGTGTAACCGGCGACTTGGCCCACAAGATGATCTTTCCGGCGCTCTATGCGATGGTCAAGCGCGGCGCATTGAATGTTCCGGTGATCGGCGTCGCCTTCCCAAAGTGGAGTCTGGAACGCCTGCAGCGGCGTGCTACGGACAGTATCAAGCGATCGGGCGGAATCGACGACAAGCGAGCTCTGCAACATCTTCTTTCACTATTGAAGTATGTGAGCGGAGACTATACGGACAAAAATACCTTCACGGCCATTAAAACTGCATTAGGCAAGGCGCAGCGCCCCGCACATTATCTGGCCATCCCGCCTGCTCTCTTCGAAACGGTGATCAAAGGGCTGGGAGCCGCGAACTTGGCTAAGAATGCGCGCGTGATTGTTGAGAAGCCGTTTGGACGCGATTTGGCCTCTGCGCGAGAGTTGAACCAGGTTGCGCATTCGGTGTTTCCCGAAGACTCGATTTTCCGGATCGATCACTTCCTGGGAAAGGAAGCGATCATGAATATTCTCTACTTCCGCTTTGCCAATTCGTTCCTTGAGCCAATTTGGAACCGTAACTACGTGGCCAGTGTGCAGATCACGCTATCGGAGGATTTCGGCGTAGGGAAGCGCGGCGCGTTTTACGAGACAGCAGGCTGTTTGCGCGACGTAATCCAGAACCATCTTTTCCAGATCGTTGCTTTGCTTGCCATGGAACCGCCTGCGGGCCGGGATTTTGGAGAAGTCCACAACGAAAAAGCCAAAGTCTTTAAAGCTATGCTTCCTCTGAAGCCCGACGATATGGTGCGCGGCCAGTATGCCGGCTATCGACAAGAGCCCGACGTGGCAAAGCGCTCCGATGTTGAGACTTTCTGCGCCCTGCGCCTGTTCATCGATTCATGGCGCTGGGAAGGTGTGCCCTGGTATCTGCGTTCTGGTAAATATCTGCCAACCACTGCGACTGAGATTCTGGTGGAGTTGAAGCGGCCTCCACAGAAACTGTTTGAAGACGCTGTGAAATCGACGAGCAAGTCGAACTACCTGCGCTTCCGGCTCTCTCCCAGTTCGGCAATCGCTCTGGCCGCCAGAGTAAAGCTTGCGGGCCAGGAGTTCATCGGAGAAGAGCGAGAGCTTTATCTTTCTGATGAACAGCCGGGGGAAGAAACGCCTTACGAACGGCTTTTGGGCGACGCGATGAAGGGCGATGGGGCGCTCTTTACTCGCGAGGATGCGGTGGAAGCCGCATGGGCGGTGGTCGATCGCGTCCTCAAGAACCATCACCCGGTGCGCTCGTATCAACGCGACACCTGGGGGCCAAAGCAGGCTGACGCGCTGATTGCCGCAAACGGAGGCTGGCATAATCCCGCCGCATAGGAACATCCGGCGTAAGCTAGAACGCGCGCGGTTCAGATTTTCCAGGACGAGGTACGAAGACGAAACGGCCGGATCGACGAGATCCGGCCGGAACGTTGCAGCGATGTCCAATTGGCGATGAGCGCGGGCGGCGGCTGATTCGGCAGCGCAGAACGTACTCAGGCGGCAGGACGCTGGCTGGTTTCAGCCACGACGGCCGGGGCGGCTACGGCGGGCTGTGCATTTGTCTTGCTCTGATTGTGCTTCATCAGAATCATAATGCCCAGCACGATGTCGATGAGGATGTCACCAGCCAGCGGCGGGATCAACTGGTTGCCGTCCCTGGTGCCCAGCAGCACGATGCCGACTCCGACGACGATGGGGAGCAGCGCTTTCGGGCCCCAGCCCTTTTTCCATGCGAACCACGTGAGAAGAATCTGGATGATCATTGTGCGTCTCCTTCGGTTTGGATTTGCCGCTCGGCGGCTTCATGCAGGGACGACGGCACGGGGGTGTTCATATTCCCATCGCTTGAACACTTTTTGCCGCCGCGCGTCCAAGCGCAATTCCATGCAGAAACGGGAACCGGGCCCCAGCCGCTCCTTATGAGCGCACTGGAACCCGGCGGGGGGATGTCGAATTGTGGGCTGCGGTTCAGGGCTGGGAGATGATGGGCAAGGAATGCTGCGAGCTCAGTTGCTTTCGTCGGCCTGGTCGACCCGGGAGTTATAGGCGACGATTGCGGACGCGAAAACCATTCCGAGGTAAGAGAGGGCGATCAACAGGTCATGCATGGCGTATCTCCTTGGCGGTGTGAATCTGGTGTCGAGCCTCGTGCCGGCTGGCGGCGCTACTCTTGACACCGCGGAACGACGCCATTCCTTGCGGGATATTCCCAGCTCAGCATGGAGTTTTTCCTGCTCCGGAAAGCCCTCCTTTATCTGAAACCCGGTGACAGAGCCTCTCCGCGATGCTATAGTGCTGTCACTCGGAAATCTTCCCCGGGTCCCGCGGGTGTTCGCGTACACACTTCCTCTCCCACCGGAAAGCGCATGCAAACCGCCCTCGAAGACTTGCTCAATCAGGTGGACGCCACTGTCCGCGGAGCCGTCCGGCACAAGCTGCGGGTGAGTCTTCGTGCGAATGATTTCCGGGAGCAGAACCTCGATGGTCTCGATGTCCTGCAGGAGATCCGGCTCAAGCTGATCCGCCGGTTCTCCGAATCGGGCGAGGCGGCTTCGGTCCAGGAGTTGACCGCCTATGCGGCGACGGTGGCTTACCGCACCTGCTCCGACTATTTGCGCGCGCGTTACCCGATCAGGACCAGCCTGAAGAACTCTCTTCGCCGCATCCTCGACAAGGCGGACGATTTTGCGTTGTGGGAGAGCACGTCCGGCGAACTGATTTGTGGGTATCCGGGCTGGCGGGGGCCGTCATTTGCCAAGGCGTCCGCGCGCCTTCAGGAATTGCGCGAGGACCCCTACCGGCTGCCCGCTGAAGCGATTCCGCGGAGTTCCGCCGATAACATGACCCGGCCGCAGTGGCACGGGCTGTTGCAAGCGGTATTTGAATATACCGGCGGCCCGGTTCCCCTCGACGACTTGATCGCCATAGTGGCGCCGGTGGTGGGCATGGAGGATGTACCAGACTCCGGTGAGGACGAGGGCAACGGCGAGGGAGAAACACCGGCACTCGAGCAGCTCCGGTCACGGGACCCGGGCCCGTACTCCAACTGGCTGGCGTCAGAGCGGCTGAGGCTTTATTGGGCCGCCGTGCTCAAGCTCCTGGTTTGGCACCGCGTGGCTTACCTGCTGAACCACCGGGACGGTGACCTGGAAGCTCTTCCTCTATATGGAGTGGCCACGCTGGAGGAGATTGGCGAGGCGCTTGAGCTTACGGACAAGCAGTTCGGGCTGCTGGCGCGTGAGCTGGCCTCGCCTGAACCTCCTTCCACGCTCGCGCGGGGATGCCGTTTCCTGTTGTTCTGGAAGTACTTACCACTCGAAGACAACATCATTGCCGTGGTACTTGAAGTCACCCGCGCCCAGGTAATCGCTTACCGGAACAAGGCTCGGGAGCGGCTGCAGCGGCTGTTGCGGGGGGAATTATGAATTTTTCTTACCTCCATGGGAATATCCGCCGGCCGGGCACGTCTTGCTTTCGCAAAGGACCGAAGTGCGGCGGTAAGGAACTCCGCCGGCAGCGCTTCGGGAGGGTGTAACCATGGGCTCGCCAACGCGGACAGTCAATCCGGATTCTCCCCATCTGACCGAGGATCAGATGCGCCTATACCAGGAACGTGAGCTTGCGACGGAAGATTTGCGCAAGGCGGACAAGCACCTAATGGGGTGCGGCCGCTGCCGGCGCAACCTGCTGGCTCAAATGGGCCCGTTTGCGTTACCTGAAGACGTCATTCAGATGCCAGAGCCGCTTCATCTCAGCTACGAACAGATCGCTGGATATATGGATGGTTCCCTAACTGCCGTGCAGAAGCGGCAAGCAGAATCACATCTGTTTCTGTGCGCCAGTTGCAGTCGGGAGCTCAAAGGACTGAAGGAGTTTGACGCGCGCATTGCCGAGTCTCCCGCCAAAGTGCAGAACGCGGTTCAGGCGGCAGCCAAGGTTCCCGCCGCGGTACAGAAGGCGGTTCAGCCGGCCAACGCTCCGGCCGTGGAGCCCTTCACTCGCCGTAAGGCGGAGTTCTTCCGCGTTCCCGGCCGCATCCGCGATTTCGGCCTGGCGTTCGGCGCCATGGCCGCGGGCATTCTGGTATTGATCCAGGCGAACTACGTCGCAACCCCGGGAACGGGCGGGAGCGGGGATGCCGCCCGGCTCCTGATGCCCAGCGTCCATGGTCATCCGGGACTCGGGATGGGCGGCATTCTGCTGTTGTTTCTTGGCGCCGGCTACCTTTGGTATAGCTTGCGCCGCAAAAAGTAGACCAATGGTACGGGACCGTCTGGATTCCACCGGACGAACGACTGCATTTGGGGGAGAACACAAATCATGGCCAAGCGTCCTGGCGGTGTAATGGTGCAGGGATCGGAGCCCACGCGCTCGCAGTTGATCCCCGTGATCACGAAATGGGAAGAGATTGGGAAGAAGGCGCAGCTCTGGCCTGCCATCTTCTGCATCGCAGCCTTTTTCGGGCTTTCCTTGTTTGACCCCGACTCGGTTATCACCATAAGAACGTACGATCAGGGCCAACTTCTGATTCCTCAGGAGTGGGTCTACACCTCGCTTTATTTGATCGTGCTGGGTGTTTTTCTTACCACCGTTAGCCTGTGGTTCATTTACAGGCAGGTGGGTAAGAACAAGTCATGGTGGCTGCTGTTCGGCGCCATGGGCTTCAGCGCCTACTTCCTTTGGCTGTTCAGAACGCAGGGCCAATTTGCCTGGCTTTACGAGTTCTTCCACAACACGCTGGCTGGCGGCGAGCCCGATCCACGACAGTCCATTCCCGAGCTCTTTATGCGCCACCTGCTGGGCACCGGCTTTTTTGAGGAATTCGTAAAGGCGATTCCGGTGCTGTTGCTCGCCTGGTGGACACCGAAGATGACCCCCAGTATGCGCGCCAAAGTCGGCGTTGAGGAGCCGCTGGACGGCATCCTGATCGGCGCGGCTTCCGGTGGCGGATTTGCCATCGTGGAGACCCTCGCTCAGTATGTCTCCAATTACCTCAGCGACATCTTCCTGCGCGTAGGTTTCTCGCGCTACAACATCGTGGGTGACGATGCGATCAAGGCGGTGCTGCCGCATTTGAGCCTGGCGCAGTTGGTTAAGGTCATTCAGGAAGGCGCGGGTCTGGTTGGGACCAATCCCGCAACCGGCAATATGATTACCCGCTCGCTCGATCTGTCCTTCGGCCACATGGCATATGCCGGATATTTCGGGTACTTCATCGGGCTCTCCATCCTCAAGCCGGATCATCGCTGGAAGATCCTGGGCATCGGCCTGGTTTCCGCGGCCATACCCCATGCGCTCTGGGACACGTTTGCATTCAAAGGAATGACCCTGGTGATGGCCGCGACGGCCGTCCTCGCCTATGCGGTGTTGGCTGCCGCCATTCTCAAGGCCCGTGAAATCTCACCCAATCGCAGTAATCTGCAACCCAGCGTGATCTTTGGCATGGAGCAGCCTGCGCTCGCGGCCACTTCATCCGCTCCCGTGGCGGTCCGCATGGCGCCCGTCCAGGTTGCGCCCGCCCCCATGCCGGAAATCGCGCTGGGCCAGAACGAGCCGCTGGGTGCTTCGGGCCACCGTCTGCGGGTTGGAACAAAGTACCTGGTTATCGCTCCCGGCCTGCGCCTGCTGGAACACCAGGTCCCGGGCCTGGCTGCGGAGACTCGCGGCGGCCCCGTGGCCGAAGTCACCCGCAATCCCACCAATCCGTCGGTGCTCGGCCTCACCAATTTGTCCACCACCCCGTGGGAAACCATGACCGCCAGCGGCGCCCGCCGCGAGATCGCCCCGGGCCAGACCATTAAGCTCGCGCCCGGCACACGCATCGACTTTGGTTCCACCGACGGAGAAGTCGCATGAGCATCATGGCGCGGATAGGAATATCCGCAGGCGAGAACCGTCGTTCCGTTATGAGTTGCAACGCCGGCAACGGCTGTTCACCATCCCCATTCCCCGCTCGGCTGCGTGGTTAACCAGGAGATTTCAATGAGCATCCAGCAAACAGAAGTTCCCCGGGAAACGTTGAAGCAATTACTTGAGAAGAACGGTGAAGGCCTGTTCCAGGATCGCGACCGCTGCGAAGGCCTGCTCAAAGACCACTGCGGATCTTACCGCCGCGAAATCTCCGCGCTGGTTGGCGCGCTCGATGAGCGGATTCCATTGGAACTCAAGTCTTCGTGGCAATCTGCCATGACCCCTGAGGCCATGCGCGCACGCCTGGTCCAACGTCTGGAGGAGAATCGCGGCCTCGCGCCGGAGGTGGCAGCGTGGGCGGTCGATACCTGGTCGTACGCGCTGGGCGTAGGGCTGGCCCGCACATCCGATCGGGTGGACGATGTTCCGGCCACCATCCTGCCCTCCGTGCAGCCATCCGGGCTCAGTGTGGCGGAACGCGTCGCCAGTGACCGGGCTGTCAGCTCCGTCCCCGTGCTCGACACAGCGCCGCCGCCGCGGCCATCGAACCAGAAGCGAGCTGGAATCGGGGCCGTCGTCGCCTTGGCGCTCGCCGGAGCCGCTTTCGCTTATTGGCACAAGCCTGTGCCGCCCCCTCCGCCTCCGCCCGTTCACAATGACAACAGCGGCACCAAAGGTGGCACCAATGGCGGCACGAACGGCGGCACCAATGGTGGCACCAATGGCGCCAACGGTGGCACCAATGGCGGCACGAACGGCGGCAACTCCGGAACCAACGGCTCCGGTAGTGGCAGCAATTCCGGAACCAACGGCTCCGGGACCAACGCTGGCGGCAACACGTCGAATTCCGGAAGAGGAGTAACCACTCCCGCGCTCCGCATGCCCGCCGGAACATTGCTTGCGGTTCGTCTCGATCGCCCCGTGAGCTCTGAAGAAGTGGAGAAAGGTGACCTTCTCGCTGCCACCGTAACTTCACCTATCGTGGTCAACGGCGATGTGGTGGTTGCCACCGGAGCGCACGCACACCTTCGCGTTGCATCCGTCGATCCCAGCGGCCAGAACGATGGCATGGAACATCTCTCCCTCACCCTTGCCGACGTGGAATCGGAACACGGCCGGGTGCATGTCGTCACCCCGGCGAAGAACTTCAATGGTCCTGCAAAGAAGACCGACGCGGAGAAACGCGCGGGCATCGGAGCTGCGGCCGGAGCTGTCGGCGGATATGTAGTCGGTCATTTGTTCCATCACGGAGGAGCAGGAGCGGCCGCTGGAGCCGGTGGAGGAGCAGTGACCGGCGCGGTTACGGCGAAAGCCGGTCCTGTCAAATTGCCCTCGGAAACGCTGCTGCAATTCCACCTCGCCCAGCCTGCCATGATCGGCTCTGGCGCGGCCAGGTAAACGGTCCGGGCGAGTCTGATTCACTGGATGAGCCCGGGCATCCACGCTCCAAACACTGGAGGAGATCTCATGCCGGTAAGACCGGGTGGAGAATACGCAGGAAGGCCGTTGCACATTATCTGGCTTCTTGACTGCTCTGGATCCATGGCAGAGGGCGGCAAGATCGAGGCCTTGAACAATGCCATTCGCGAAGTCATTCCCGCCATGCGCCAGGCGGCGGAAGGCAACCCCGAAGTGCAGTTTTACGTGCGCGTCATTCGCTTTTCCTCGGGCGCAAGCTGGCACGTCGCCCAGCCGACTACGCTCGCGGATTTCAAATGGGTTGACCTTCTTGCCGAAGGCGAAACCGATCTCGGACAGGCCTTTGCGCTGCTCGCCGAGGATATGCAGCAGCTTCCTCAGAACACCCGCATGCTGCCGCCGCAAATCGTGCTCATCTCTGACGGGAAGCCGACAGACGACTGGCGCAGCGCGCTTCAGATACTGCTGAATGAGCCTTGGGGCCGGCGCGCCGTTCGCCAGGCCATCGCCATCGGACAGGATGCCGATCACGAGACCCTGCGCAAGTTTGTCGACAATCCCGAGCGCCCCGTGCTTCGCGTCGATAACGCCGAGCAGCTGGTGCGCTATTTCCGTTACGTCTCTACGTCCGTGGCCGGCACTCCGCCCGGCAAGGACGCTCCGCCAACCCCCGAAATCAAGCAACCCGCAGCATACGACGACTCCGCATGGTAAAAGCAACCGTTAGCCAAAAGGGACGCCGGATTGCATGGAAGACAGCCGACGCATCGGTGCGCGGGAGCTCCCACGTCCGTTCCGGATTGCCCAATCAGGATGCTGCGGCATCGAGCGTCATCCCGGGTGATGCCGATCAACCCACAACAGCCATTGTGGCCGTATCCGATGGCCACGGAGGCGCCCGTCATTTCCGCAGCCAGGTCGGTTCCGCGCTCGCGGCCAATATCGCCATTTCAGCATTGCGGGATTTCCTGGTCCGGTTTTCCGCGCCCGGCGGCGCTGCTTCGCTGACCCAGGCGCATCTGGATGAACTCATGCGTTCGCTGGTCGGCGAATGGACCGAAGCCGTTGTCGCCGACCTGGCATCCAAGCCGATCACCTCGGAAGAGTTGGAGCGGCTTGAAGCCCAGAGTGAAGATGCCTACGCCTCGGTGGAAGAGTCGCCGCTCCTCGCATACGGCGCTACGCTCCTGATCGCCGCTGCAACGGACGAACTGCTGGTTTACCTTCAGCTCGGAGATGGCGAGATTCTTAGCGTTTCTGCCGACGGAGTCACCAGCCGGCCGCTTCCCGAAGATGACCGGCTTGTCGGAAACCAGACCACGTCTCTTTGCCAGCCCGATGCATGGAGTGACTTTCGTTCCGCATGGGTGGTAGCACCCCATTTACCTTCGCTCGTACTTCTCTCAACGGATGGCTACGTGAATTCGTTCCGGTCCGACGACGATTTCCTCAAGATCGGCGCCGATTACCTTCAAATCCTTCGCGAACAGGGCATTTCCACGCTTTCCAGCGAGCTGCCCGCGATCCTGGATGAGGCCACTCGCCAGGGCAGCGGCGACGATATTACCCTCGCCATCCTTCAAGGAAATCTCGCACGCTCCTCCACCGGTACGCGTCCGCCGCTCTCAACCGGGTCGCGCTCGGCTCTCATCGAACAGCTCAAAGCACGCCATAGCAGCCAGGATCGACGCATCGAGGAGCTCAGTTCGCGCCTCGAGCAGACCAGCAAATCCAATCGCCGGCTCCGCAATCTCGTCATTATCCTGGTTCTTTGCGCATTGGCTGCCGGCGCATGGTTCTATCGCGACCGCCTCTTCCATCCCGGCCAGGGTCCAGTGGCGCATCCCCAGGTTGACGGCAAACACAAAGCCTCGGGACACGATTTGCCGGCCATTCCCAGCAGCTCTCAACCGGTCGCGGACCGGCAGTGGTTGCTCTCCATCGCCAACGGCCCTGCCATCCCCTTGAAAAAGGGGGCCACCTTCGCCCAAAACGACGTCGCTCCCGGCCATTCTTCCGATGAGTATGCTGAGGTTGCTGAACAGAAGGGCGTCATAATCCTGATCAATCTATCCAAGGACTCATGGAAGGCCAGGACGGGAAGCGGCAAGGCGAAGACGGTCAACAGCGGCGAGCACGTTGTCCTTGGATCTGATCCCATCGAAGTTACATTCAGCAAAGGCGTGGGTGGCAAAATTACACCCATTGCCCCGGAACCGCAGTCTTCGCCGCCCGAAATTCCAGCCGCATCCGGGGGCATCCAGTGACGAGCGGAGCCTTGAAGCGGGGCCAGACCGTCATTGCCCGCAACATGAAGTCTGCGGTCGTCATTCAGGAAGTAATCGGCGAAGGCGCGCAGGCTGAGGTCTACCGGGCGGCCATCGGCGCCGCGCAGTACGCGGTCAAGTGGTACCGCCCCGAGTATCTCGTTGCGGACCGCCGTGTTTGGGATCGACTCCATGTCGCCATCAACAGCGGCTCGCCCACGGAACAGTTTCTCTGGCCCTTTGATCTGGTGTCCCTGCCGCGCAGCGCTGAGTTCGGCGGATACATCATGCCTCTCAAGACGCCGGAATTCGTCAGCATGATCGACCTGCTCCGGCGCAAGGCCGAGCCATCCTTCCGCGCTCTCTCCGTTGTTGGATTCAGCCTTGCCAACAGCTTCCTCAAGCTGCATGCAGCCGGCCTCTGCTATCGCGACATCAACTTTGGGAATGTCTTCTTCAATCCTGAAGACGGCGACATCCGCATCGCCGATACGGACAACGTCGACATCAATCTTCGCGCCGGCAGCATCAAGGGAACTCCGGGCTTTATGGCGCCGGAAGTTGCACACAACAAAGTACAGCCCAATGGCATGTCCGACCGCTTTTCCCTGGCCGTGCTCCTGTTTTTCGTCTTTATGCTCGGCCATCCCCTTAAAGGGAAGCGGGAGCTGACTCTGCCCTACGACGCGAGTGACCCCGACAAGTCACGGCGCTTATGCGAAGATAATCCCCTGTTTGTCTTCGATCCCGATGACGACTCCAACCGGCCGGTGCCAGGCGAGCACGACCCGCTGCTCAGTTTCTGGCCGATATACCCGACCTCCCTACGCAAGCTCTTCACGCGGGCGTTCACCGTTGGACTCCACGATCCCGATGCCCGCGTCATGGAAAACGAGTGGCGTAAGGAAATGTCCGCCCTGCGCGACTCAATCTTTCATTGCGAATGTTGCACCGCCGAGAGCTTCTTCGATCTCGAGCTGGTCCGCCAGAAAAATCCCGCGAAACCCTGTTGGGGCTGCGGCCAGTTGCTCGCTAATCCGCCGCGCATGCGCCTCGGCACCGATTTCGATCCCCAGCTCGTCGTACTGAGCTCCGGCGCGCAGCTGTTTCCCCATCACCTGGAGCGCGACACCTATAATTTCGCCCCCGTGCTGGCGGAAGTCGGAATCAACCCGCTGGGATTGCGAAACCTCTCCGGCCAGACCTGGTCGGCAGTCGGCCCCAATGGCAGCTCCAGCACCATCGGCAAAGGACAGTTCCTGTCTCTGGAATCCGATTGCCACATCAGTTTTGGCCGTGTTGAGGCGCAAGTCAGGGTTCGCTGATTGCCATTGATATGCTGCAGGTGAAGCGAAGCACGAGCATCAATGCGGAGCGGCTGGATTCGGATTGCCTGCGCCCAGCAGCCGTGCGGGAAGAGCGCCCTCAGGGACGCTTGATCGGTGCCAACAACTGGCCGCTCTGTCCTTGAATCTTACCTGCAATGACGGTGATGGATGCTTTGGGTAGGAGAATGCTTTGGCCTTCATGCCACTCGACCACGCTGCGGGCTGGCGGGCCGTCCGGATCTGCATGGCTGGTAATCCCGGAGGAATGCCAGACGTATTGGGCGGCGCCGAAGGTGACTACCTTCACCGGGCCTTCAAGCGTCGTTGCAATGGCGTCGTTCCCATTCCGAAAGGCGATCTGCACATCGTGCGCATTGCTCGGATCTTTATTTACAAGCAGCAGCGACCAGTCGCCTCCGGGCTGCTGCACGGCATAGGCAGTCACGACCTGCCGATTGGTATCGTCAAGCAGATCGATCGACGCCGGATACAAATGATGTATGCCACCGCCGTGTTTCACCCAATCTAAGTTAATAAGTTGGCTGGCGAAGTACTGGGCTGTATATTGTTTTATGTTCAGATTGTTATCCGCCACAAAATTTCCATACGTCGACCAGGCGTGACAGCCGGGATGCAAAGGCTCCGGTTGCACCGGAGAATGGTAGTAGGCGGCGCCGGGGCCGGCGTCGGTGAGAAACGCGCCCACGCTGTCGGCCAGCCACAAGGCGGAGAAAATGTCCTGCATGGGATCCGTGAGCGCCCATGACACATTGCTCTCTGTGTTGAACAGCGGAATTCCCGCGGGAACTCCATCTTCCCGCCATGCGCCAAGCGTCGCTTTGACGAACTCGGGCTCGCGGAACAAGTCCGACCAGTTGATGACGCACGGATCAAGCGGGTAATGCTCGAACGAAACAAAGGCAAGGTCATCGATGGCGCCGTGCGCTTTCAAGTAATAGATGAAGCGGCCGAGCCAGGAAGTGCGGCCCTGGCTGTCGGGCCAAACGCGGATGTCATTGTTCACGCCTGTGAATACCGGACCACCCAGCTTTAGCTTCGGATCCACTTTATGCAGCGCCTTCGCCCACTGAACGTAAAGCGCCCCGTAGTCTTCGGGCATCATGTAGGCGCCGTCGGGCTCCTCGCTCATTTCAACGTAGGACACCGGGTAGCCGCGCTTCTCAATGTAAGTCAGCTCCGCAGCGCTGTCCTCCGGAGTAGCATAGACCATGGCAATCGGAATTATCGCGGGCAGATGATTGGTGTAGCCACTGGTGAAGAAAAGATCGAAACCGCTCTGGATGCGGATTGGGACGATCCCGTCCGCGGTATGCCACGAATCGAGAGAGGAGGTCTGCGTGATGGTCTGCGCCTGGCTGGGAGAGTGGGCCACCAGATCGATGAACTGTCCCAGCGAATTGTAATTCCCGGCGGCGATCTCGCTGATGGCGTAGCCAACGCAATTACGCGGATCGTCGCTACCGTGGCTGTCGCAGGTATTCGAAGACTCGGTCATCAGAATGCGCAGAAAGCGCGTGACGATCGGCTGATCTGCGAGCCTCTGGACTTTGCTTCCGCCCGATCCCGCTGTCACGCTGCCGTAGGCGAACTGCGCCCACAATCCATCGGCCTGCTTGTTAAAAGCGTCTTCCTTTCCGGTCCAGTACTCCACCACATAACTCGTGGCATAAGGATTCGCCCACGAGACTTCAATGGCATCGATGGCCTGCGGCAGGCCGAATTCAATCACGACCCACTGCGGGTGTTCTGAATCGGGTTCGCCGATGAAGCGCTGGGTCAAATAGGGATTGCTCTTCCAATATGTGGAGAGATCACCGTCCGTCATGCGCGAGTATTCGTCCTGACCGGAGTCGCTCCTGGTCGTCCCGCGATGAGGCAGACGATAGCCGTAGGATTCGCGCAGGAACTCGCCAGGTTCTGCGCTCCCCACGAAATAGCCGCTCTTATGCGCTTCGTCGCTCCACTTTCCGTTGGGGTTCCAGTGCCACGCATCGTAGGTAAGTTCGGTGTTCTGACGATACGTGATCGGCCCCCAGCCCGCGGATAGTCCTGCTTTCACTACGGAGTCCGAGTAGACAGCATTGAACTCCGTGACCGGAAGGATGTCGAGGGAGGTTCCGAGCGCCTTGTCAGGATCAAACGCGATGGAGTTGGCAGGAGTTGTATCCACATTTACCGTCTGCGCGACTCCGGCCAAGTTGGTCATGGACGCAAGCAGAACAGATGCAAAGACAAAAGAGACTCTGACAAACCGGAAGTACATCTCTTTCCTTTCCGTTCCGCCGCTGCGCTGGGAAGGCCCCTGGCGCTGGCGTCGGATTACGCCCGGGACCGCGATCATCCGGGCGGCACAGCTTGGCAGCGCAGGAAGATGGGTTAGAAATTCAACTTTACGCCCAATTGCACCTGCCGAGGATTATTCGATTGATAAGAGACGACACCGAAATTCGGGTCGTCGATCGCCGTGTCGGGAGTCCCGAACACCGGATGGTTGAACGCATTCTCCGACTCCAGGCGCAACTCCAGGTTCATATCCTTGCGCACGCTTTCCAGCGAGATCTGCTTGGCGACGGAGAGATCCGCATCGAACTCCGTGGGCGTGCGCGCGCTGCCGATGGTGCGCGGCGCGGTGCCTAGCGCGTACGGCTGCGGCAACTGCAGCGAGTCAGGATTCGCGAAATACTGATTGATCCAATTGTGCCCGTGGTTGCGCTTGGGCGTGCTCACGAGGTTCGGCCGCTGCGAGCCGTAAGTCGGCAGCGAGGTTCCGTCGTAGGTGCTAAATGGCATGGGCCGCCCACCGGACAGGCGCCATATGCCGCTGGTCTTCCAGCCCCCAATCACGGCATTGAGCGCGCGGGGCATCTGGCTAAGATACATTCTGCCCCGCCCGACAGGGAGATCGTAGGTGTAGCTAAACTGCAGCACGGTTGGGATATCGAAAGTGGACAAGCTATATTCGAGCCACGGTTTGTTGGGATCCTGCAGGCTGAGAAAGCTGCCCAGCCAAGTCACGTTGTCGTCGTCAGTCGATGCGTCGTCCATTGACTTGGACCAAACAAAGCTGGCAAGGAACTGCAGTCCGTTGGAGTAATTCTTTTCCGCGGTGAGCTGCAGCCCGTGATAGATGGAGTAGGCGATTGGGGGCACATCCGTCGTAGCCGAGGTGAACTGGGGAAACGGCACCTCTAGTTGCGCCTCCTGAACCTGCGGACTGGACAGAACGCTGTTCGGATCGGTAATGACCCCATAGAACGGATTGTCGACATAGTTATTTAGTGCCGCTATCTGGTTCTGCGAATAGTGCTCGATCTGCGGTCCCAGAATATTCAGCTGGTTATCGCCGCCGAAGTACAGGTGTGTCCCCTTCTTGCCGATGTACTCCACGTTGGTAAGAACTCGCCAGGGCAACTGGTATTCCAGGCCCAGGCTCCATGACTGCAGATAGGGCGTTGCCTCCATGGTCCGAATCGGCCCGATCGCTCCATAACCCACGTCGTTCATCAGGCCTAGCGAACTCCCGATGGGCTGAATCAGCCCATTGGGATAGGGATTGCTCAGATGCAGCCACGGCGTCGCGCCGTCGTTTTGGTAGGTGGAAATCATACCCGTGTACTGATTGAAACCCTGTGTTCCGTAGCTGCCCACCCCATTGGCTCCCGAGCGTGTTTGCGAGTAATAGATCCCGTATCCTCCGCGCACCACCGAGTTAGGCGTCATCTGGAAGGAAAAACCGAATCGCGGCTGGAAATCGCTCCAGTCGGTATCGGTGATGGTGCGCTCCTGGGAACTGGCGAAAACTTCGCCGCCATGCAGGGCCCCCAGCCCGGGCACAATGAGCGGAGACACCGCGGCAGGATCGAACCAGTTCTGGCGATTATGCCGGTCGGTTCGCGGAAGCGAAACATCGTAACGCAAACCAATATTCAGAACCAGCTGCTTGTTCAGTCTCCAGTTATCCTGGCCGAACCACGCGTATTGGTAGTTCTCGGTGGCCGGTTCGAATTGGATTTCGTAGTAGCCCCCGGCGGGATTGCTGCTGGTCCCGATGGTATTGCCCATCAAGAAACTCGCCATCGAATCGCCGCCGCATGTCGCCACGTCGTTGGGGCATTGCGAGCTTCCGTACACGTTGAAGTTGAAAATGCCCTCTGGCGCATTGGTCTGAATGTAGTTCTGCTGGTGAAGCCGCCCTTCAAAGCCGACTTTCAGCTCCGTGGATCGGATCTGCTTGCTGACCGCAGCAGTAAACTGCCCCGTGTCTTGCCCTTGCTTGTAATTGCCGTAGGGATCCGTCCCCATGCTGGTGTATCCCGCGGAGTAATAGTCGCCGCTGCCAATGAAGATAGATGGAACTCCCACGAATCCCGACGAGCCCAGGTACTCGGGAAAGCCAAGCTTCCCCAGCGGATCCGTTACACCGGTGCTGGTGTTATAGGCGTCGATCTTCATTGCCCCGCGTGTAAAACCCAAAGTCGTCACAAGCAGGAGAGTGGAGTTGAACGTGTGCGTATCATTCAGCGTGAACAGGTGGGCATTGCTCCAGTTGGGACCGCCCGCGCACGGGTCAACGAAGTTACCAAAGCAGTTGTACGGCGAGTTATGATTCCATTCCTGGGAATACTTGCCGCTGAGCAGATTGTGCTCACTGAATCGGTGATCGATCTTCACGTCGAACTGATCGTTGTAGTTGTAATTGGGACCCGAGCCGATCCAATTGTCGTAGATGTTGCCGCCCTTGATGTTCGGCCCCGGAAACAGATTCATCATCTTCTGCGCCACCGGGTCGATCAGGTCCCCGGCGGCTCCTGATAACTGGTACGGCGTGCCCTTCAAATTCGGACTGCCGGGGCTGGCGTATTTGGCCATGTTGTTATACGGGACGAAGGCTGTCCGGACCGGTCCGCCCTGGTTGGGGTCGTAGTGCGCTGAATAGGGATCCCAGATCTGCCCCTGGGCCACCGTGCACATTCCAGTGCCGTCGAAGGTTCCGCCCTGGGCCCCGCACACTTCTCCAAAGTCGCCCCCGCGCTCGGCGTCGCTGGGCACGCCGGCCTGGCTGGTGCTCATCGTGGTCTCGCGGGTCCCGTCCCAATCGAAAAAGAAGAATGTTCGATTCTTCAGTATGGGACCGCCCACAGTTCCTCCGTAGTTATTGCGGCGCAGAGGCGCAATGGGAACGTCGTCCAGGTCGTTGAACCAGTTATTCGAATCCAGCACCTGGTTGCGGATGAAATCGTATCCGCTGCCGTGAACCGTGTTGCTCCCCGATCGGGTCACCATGTTGATGACCGCCGCGCCGGAAAACCCGAACTCTGCGCTGAAATTCGATTCCTGCACCTTGAACTCGTCCACGGCTTCGGGCGAGGGAGTATAGACCGCCTGCGTGACCCCGCCGTTGGGCTCAAAATTGGTCACCGAGGCGCCGTCCATCAGAATGTCGGCGGTGGCGCCGCGGCTGCCGTTGGAGACAAAATCAGTGCCTCCACAATTCCGGCACTGGTCGTCCATCTCCGTCACCCCAGGGGTCAGGAACGTAAGGTCCATCACGTAGCGATCAATCAAAGGCAGATCGTTGATGAATGTCCGATTGATCACCTGTCCGGTGGTGGCGTCCTCGGTGTCGAGAGTCTTTGCCTGCGATTGCACTTCGACAGTTTGAGTGCCGCCAGCCACCTTCATTTCAATATTCACGGTAGCGTTTTCATTCACATCCACCCGGACGTGAGTCCGCACCATCTTTTCGAATCCCGCCATCTCGGCGGAAATCGTATAGACCCCTGGCGTTACGGACCGGAACAAGTAGCGACCCACGCTGTCAGACTGTTGCGGGAACTGATATCCCTTTTCTTCGTCGACCAGCAGCACCCGGGCTCCCGGCAGCGCGGCCCCCGTCTGATCCGTCAGGGTGCCGCTGACGGTTCCGAAATACCCCTGGGCCCGGCTCATTCCAGGCAGCGCGCACAGCATGGAAGCAATCGCGATGGGAGCCAACTGGTAAACGAAGATCTTCCTGAAGTATCGCGGCAGCATGGGGATTCTCCTCTCCCGGAGCAACTACCCGCTCACAGCTGTTGCGTCGCCAATTGAACACCGTCGCGGCGGCACATGCGTAGCGCGGGTGCGCACAATGGAATTGAAACGTTTGAACAATAGACCATCAGCCGATGCTGATGTCAAGAACTATCGTGGGGCGAAGCGTGTTGAACCACAACAGAATTGCAGCAAGTTAAGAACTGCCGCAATGCCGCCGGTATCAAGCTCGCAACTCAGGAGCCACATCGTAAACACTGCGAATTTGCAGATTGCTGCGAAACTCAAAGGGGGACATTGGCTTCTCCAGAGTGATTTCAATTTCAATGGCACGCTCTCGCCGTAGGTCCACAAAGTTGTCGGAGTAGGAAGCGGCCGCATTCGGCACGTCTGCCCACACCCATAACGCGGGAATATCGGTTTCGATTACCACCCGATACTGTGTTTCTCCGCCGCTCGCGCGAGCCACCAGATTTGGCTGCCTGAGCTTCAGGTCCTTGGGGCGTCCGAACAACAAAGTATTCCGCGCCACTGTGCGTCCGTCGATCGTCACTTCGGGCCAAATCAGTAAATCTCCCGCGCGGTGGACTTTGACAAGATCGGAGAGGTCGAGACTCTCGGTGATCCAACTGGTATTTGCCCGTACCTCAATCTGCTTTCTACCCTGCCGCAGAAACTCGCCCCCCGCATCGGTCACGGTCCAAGCCAATTCACCCGGAGCATCACCCGGTTGGTCGCTCGTGACGTAGATATCGGCCCGCCCGCTTTCGAGATCTTGCAGCCCACTTACCATCACCGGCGCAAAAAAGTGCCGGGACTGGTATAGCAGCGCCTTCGCCCGCCGGTAATAATCCACCATGGACCAGGTGGATCCCGGCCAGCAGTCGTTGTACTGCCAGATTGCGGCTGCCATGGATCGCGGCATGTCGCGCCGCCAGTGTTCCACGCCGTAACGAATCATCCATGCCTGATTCATATCCGTCAGCCAGAGCGTATCATCGAAGCTCCGCGGCGCCTTGCCGAAGTTTGCTTCCGTATAACTCATGATTTTCTCGATGCCGTGCCCGCTGCCGTCCAGTTCGTGAAAGCGCATCACGGGCGAAAGAACATCCGTGCGGTCGGCGGGATCGGTGAAGGCGCGAACCGTCATCGGGACTGGCGCTGACTGCATGCCGAACTCGGTGATGAAGCCTTCCACTGTGCGATAACTCTCCGCCGACTGCTTCCCATGCCACACGCCCCACGTGTGAATGTCTCCACTGCCGTGCGCACCGCTGCCTACCTCATAGAACGCGCCCGGTACCAGCCGATTCACAATGCCGCCGATGAAGTCCTTGAATAGCTCGTTATAGCCTTCGAAGTACTCGATTTCGTTGTTCCCGCTCCAAATCACAATCGAAGGATGGTTCCGGCATCTGCGCGTCTGCTGCTCAATCTCCTCGCGCAGATTGTCCATCCACGATTCGTCACGGACGGGATAACTCGCGTTGGCAAACTTGAACTCGAACTGAAGCATCAGCCCCAATTCGTCGCACAAATCGAACAGTTCGTCCTCTTCGTAATAGCCGCCGCCCCATAACCGGATGAAATTGAAATTGCACTCCGCCGCCTTTGACATATACCAGCGCAAAATCTCCGGAGTAACTCGCGTGGGCATGTTATCGGCGGGGATCCAGTCCGCACCCTTCGCAAATACCGGCAGGCCGTTCACCCGCAGGTGAAGCGCCTTGTCGCCACTCGGCGCAACCACTTCAATCGTCCGCAGGCCGATTCGGCGAACCACCGACTCCAGGCTTATCCCGTCCGCATTGGTTAAAGTTACTATTACGGCATAAAGCGGCTGGTCTCCCATCCCGTTCGGCCACCATAGCCGCGGCTTGGGAATGGCGGCATGAAGAATGGTTTCGCCATTGGTGGCCGCGCCGCCGGCATTTGCAATCACCTCTCCGGCAATGGAGATCTCCGCCTCCAGGCGAAATCCGGAGGCTGGCCCGCTGAGCGTCGCATGGATCTCCAGCCCGACAGATCCGTCCCCCTGGTGCTGCTGGAATATCCCCACATCCGCAAGGCGTTGGTCGTAGCCCAGAATCTCGATCTTCTTCCAGATGCCCTGGGTAAGAATAGGTCGGCACCAGTCCCAACCCCACATATAAGGTCCTTTGCGAATCCACGAGCGTGGATTGGGCAGGTTGACCCCGTACTTCTGCTGATATGCAGTGCGCTGCTTCTCAACAGAACCAGTCAACGGGTCCAAACGAATTCGTAGTTGATTCGGTCCTTTGCGAAGATGACGGCTGACATCAAAGTTCCATCTCCGGAACATGTTGTTGCCGCTGCCGATGTTCTGGCCGTTCAGCTCGATTGTGGCAAGCGTATCCAATCCGTGGCATACCATCTCAATGTTGCGCTTTGCAAACAGGGGATCGGGAACGTGGAAGCTTCGCTCAAAGGTCCACGCCTTCTCCGCTACCCATTGCACCTTGTCATTGTTTTCTCCATAAAACGGATCGGGGATTATCCCCGCTGCCAGCAGAGTCTTGTAAGTGCTTCCGGGAATCGACGCTGGAATAGGCGTTTGTTTATCTGCCTCGCGCATGGTCCACATGTCGCCGCCTAAATCCAGCGAAATCTCGCCACCCTCTTTGGCGCTCATTGCAATGCCTGTTTTGTCCAGCATTAGCACGATTCCCAGCCCCGCCGTTCCCTGAATGATCCTGCGCCTCGTAAGGCGCCGCGGCATCTTTGCTTGCGCTTGATTCGACAAGGTTGTGCTCCCTCAACAACCCGCCCATTAAAGCACAATTCCGCGGGTCCGGCTCCTGCGCACAATAGCGCGCTGCGATTTAGTACTCGCGGCCACTACGGCGGCCGTCCCACTCGTCTCGGTTTTTATTTCGAGGCGCCGCTCTATGACGGCAATCGTGACACAGTGAGCTGGCGCCTGTTCGGCATCAATCAATCGGAACGCGGCCGCCGCGCGCACTTTGACCTCCGACCAGGATCGCACACAGGAAGCGCGTGAACCGAGTTCCTGCCCCGAATGTCACCGCGTACAGGCAAGAACGGCCCCAGCAACCGCGTGCAGTGGTAGCACTTTGTCAACGGCCCCCAATTTGATCGCTTCCTTGGGCATGCCGAAGACCACGCAAGTCGCTTCGTCCTGAGCGATGGTGTAGGCGCCGGCCTGCTTCATTTCGAGCATTCCGTGCGCGCCGTCGTCCCCCATCCCGGTCAGGATGACGCCGACCGCATTCTGTCCCGCGTAACGGGCGGCGGAACGGAAAAGCACATCGACCGACGGGCGATGCCGGCGAAACCAGAGGCCCATCCTTGATCTCGACATAGTAGCGGGCGCCGCTGCGCTTGAGAAGCAGATGATGGTTGCCGGGCGCGATCAGCGCGCGGCCGCGGATGACGGTGTCATTGGTCTCGGCCTCTTTCACGGTGATATTGCACAGACCGTCCAGCCGGCCGGCAAATGCGCGCGTGAACAACTCCGGCATGTGCTGCACAATCACGATTCCCGGAGTATCCGGCGGCAGCGTTTCCAGCAGCGCCTTCAGCGCCTCGGTTCCGCCGGTGGAAGCTCCGATGACAACGACTTTCTCAGTGGTTTCGATCATCGCCCGCGTGGCCGGGGACAGAATGGCATCCGCAGTCAGCTTGGGCTCGACCGTGTGGCTGGGGCCGAGCGGGTGCATTCGCGCCGCGGCCGCGGCCTTGACCGACTCGCATAAAGTGATCCGCGACTCTTCAAGAAACTGCCGGGTCCCCAGCCGCGGCTTGGTAATGATGTCCACCGCGCCATACTCGAGCGCTCGGAGCGTGCTCTGCGCGCCCTCTTCGGCAAGGCTGGAACAGATCACCACCGGAATCGGATGCTGGCTCATGATCTTCTTGAGGAACGTGAGCCCATCCATGCGCGGCATCTCGATGTCGAGGGTGATCACGTCCGGCACCTGCTCGCGAATGCGCTCGGCGGCGACAAAAGGATCGCCAGCAGTTCCGATCACCTCGATCTCCGGGTCCGACGACAGGACTTCCTTCAACGTCTGCCGCACCACGGCAGAGTCATCCACGATCAACACGCGAACTTTGCCGGTATTCACGATCTCCGCCTCCCCATGCTCGCAGAAGCCCCCAAAGATGGCCGCGCAGACTTCCCTCGCCGATTCGCTTCGCTACGATCCAACCTGCGCAGAATCACCTCGCCGGTGTCGGTGTGGAATTGGATTTGTACGCCCGAACGGCCACCCAGGCTGGATGCGGCGACACTGAATCCCTCTTCTTCAAGCGTGCGGAGAGCCACCTCCAAATTCAATCTGCCCACGGTGGGCCGGGAATGGCTGTCGACTACCACAAGAACGTCGGCCCCACCGAAGAGCTTCACCTGTATTTCCGCCCGCTCGGCCCCCAGGGAGTCAAGATGCCGTGCCAGGTTGCGAATCGCGAAATCCACATAGCGCGTCCCCGCGCGATTGCCCAGAAGTTTGGCGGGGCAGCGGGGCAGCATGGGATGGCAGAGCGCGCCGACCCCAAGCCGGGGAACCAGGAATGCGACACCCACGCAGGAGCCCAGCACCGTGCGCATAATCGCGGGCTGCGTCACCAGGCAGCTTTCGCCCGGCTGCACGTACACATTCTGAATGGAGACCTCAGGCGCCGGCATCGATCCTCCTGTACAGCGCGGGAGCCACTGGCGTGAGCGGCAGATCCAATTCGTGCAGAGTTTCGGCATGGCCGACAAACATATAGCCGCCCGGCTCAAGGCAGTTGGTGAGCCGCGTGAGAATGCGCTGCTGCGTGGGCCGGTCAAAATAAATGATTACGTTGCGGCAGAAGATGACGCCGGCTTTCCGGGTGATGCCGTAGTCCGGGTCCATGAAGTTCAATCGCCGGAATTCGACCAGCCGGCGCAGCTCCGGCACCATGCGCGCGCGTTCGGCATTGGGGTCGCGGCTGCGCATCAGGTATTTGGCCTTCAGCGCGGGCGGCACCGGCCGCACCACATCGCCGGAGTAAATTCCCAGCTCCGCCTTCTCCAGCACCGTCGCGCAGATGTCTGTGGCCAGGATGCGAAACGAAAAACCGCTGTGGGCGGCGGCGTACTCGCTCAGCACCATGGCCAGCGTGTAGGGCTCCTCGCCGGTTGAACAGCCCGCGCTCCACACCAGCAGCGGATTCGATGTCAGGGCCGGAAGCACTCTCGCGGTAAGCAATTCAAATGGCCCGGCTCGCGAAAAAAGTCGGTCTTGTTGGTCGTCACAACGTCAATCAGGTTGCCGAGTTCGTCCTCGAGACCCTGCCGTGTGAACAGGTAATCGCAATACTCGCCGTAGGAGTGGATGGCGAGTTCCTTGAGCCTGCGCTTGATGCGCACCTCGAGCATGGTCTTGCGCCCCGCGCCCAGAGCAATTCCCGCCTCGTCGTAGATCAGCTGGCGCAGACGGGAATAATCCCGGGCCGAAATGGATTCGTCACGATCGTGCATGGCAAGAGTTGGGGCGGTATTGCCCGCCCCCCTTTCTGGTTACGCGGCCAGTTCTGCTTGCGGCCGGCTGGATTCCTGCCCGCGCACCACGGCCAGTTCCTCGGCCGAGAAAACGCGATCGATGTCGAGAATCATGATGAACTGGGTGTCGCGCTTGCCCATGCCGCGGATGAAATCGGTGCGGATGTGGGTGCCGATGCGCGGCGCCGGCTCAATCTGCTCCGGCTCCAGGTCGATCACTTCCTCAACCGAATCGGCCAGCGCGCCGATGACGATCGACTCGTTATCCAGCAGCACCTCGACCACAACAATGCAGGTGTTGCGCGTGGTTTCGGTCTTCGACATCCCGAAGCATAGCCGGAGATCGACGACCGGAACCACGCTGCCTCGCAGATTGATGACCCCGGCCATGAATTCCGGCGTGCGGGGGATGGCGGTGATGGGTGTGAGATCGAGCACTTCTCTTACCTTCGCCACGTCGGTGGCAAACACCTCGTTGCCGAGCTTGAAGGTGAGATACTGCCGCGTCTCCGTGATTTCGCTAACGCTCATTCTGCAACTCCTCTCTCATCCTGAAGACTGGAGCGGATCCCGTCGCCGAGATCCGCCGTGGCGCGAGAGCCCGAGCCCCCGCGCTCCTGGCAGTTAGTAACGCTCGAACTCAGCGTCCATGTTCGTCGTGTTTGTCGTTGAGCCGCAGGTTGACTCCGCCCTTCGCCGCCGCTCTGGCTGCCGGCGCCGCAGCGTGGCTCATTGGGCTTCGCCGACCTGGCCGCGGCTGCATGCGCCTGCCTGCACCGGTTTCGCGCCCGCAGCCCTGCCGGTCCTGGGCGGCCTCCTCGTCTCCGGTATGGAAGAAGGAGAGCGCGCTCACCAGTTGATCGGACTGGCCGGTCAGCTCCTCGGTCGTCGAGGCCATCTCCTCCGCCGCCGAGGCGTTCTGCTGGATCACCTGCTCCAGTTGCTGCAGGGCCTTGTTGATCTGCTCGGCGCCGGTATCCTGCTCCTTGCTGGCCGCAGTGATCTCCTGCACCAGTTCGGCGGTGCGCTGGATATCGGGCACCAGCTTGTCCAGCATCTCGCCCGACTTCTCCTCGACCTTCAGCGTGGTGGCGGAGAGCTGGTTGATCTCCCCGGCCGCCTTCTGCCTGCGCTCGGCCAGCTTGCGCACTTCGGCTGCCACCACGGCAAACCCCTTGCCATGTTCGCCGGCACGCGCCGCCTCAATGGCCGCGTTCAGCGCCAGCAGGTTGGTCTGGCGCGCAATCTCCTCGATGATGGAGATCTTGTTGGCGATCTCCTTCATCGCGGCCACCGCCTCCAGCACGCTCTTGCCGCTCTCCTGCGCGTCCTTGGCGCTCTTGTTGGCGATCTTGTCGGTCTGGCTGCGCGTTGTCGGCGTTCTGCTTGATGTTGGAAACCATCTCCTCCATCGAAGAAGAAGCCTCTTCGGCCGCCGCCGCCTGCGCGCTGGCGCCCTTCGACACCTGCACCGACGCCGTGGAGATGGACTGGCTGGCCGCCGCCACCTCGCCGGCAATGGAACGAATGTCGGAGACCGTCCGCGTCAGCCCGCCCACCATGGCCGACAGCGCCTGCATCAGCTTGTCCTGCGCCGACCGCTCGCGGAGTTCCACGGTCAGGTTCCCGTTGGCAATCTCCTCCGCCGCCGTGGTGATATCGTTCATGGCCACGATCAGCGTGTTCAGGTTGTTCTTGATCAGGTTGAAGTCGCCGTTGTAGGTGTCGGTGATCTGCGGCGGGATGTCTCCCTTCGTGATCAGCTCCACGTATCGCGCGGAGACGTTCAGCGGCGTGATCACAGCGTCCAGCACCGCATTGACGCCGCGCACGATCTCCGCATAAGCGCCACGGAACTGATCCTGATGCCCGCGCTCGGCCAGCTTGCCGGCATTGGACGCCTCGGTCAGACGCGCCAGTTCCTTCTGCAGGCTCTGCAGCACCTCGGCCACGTTGTTGATCGCCAGCTTCATCTTCTCGTGGTCGCCCTTGTAGGTCTGCGCGATCAGCTCGTCGATCTTGCCGTTGGAAATCTGCGCCAGGATGCGGTTGCCTTCGCCGATGGGCAGCAGGATCGCGTCCAGCATGGTGTTGACGCCGCGCACGATCTCCGCATACGCGCCCTGGAACTGCTCCGGCTTGCCGCGGTCGGAGAGCTGCCCTTCCTTCGAGGCTTCGATCAGCCGCGCCAGTTCCTTCTGCAGCCCCTGGGTCACGATGGCCACGTTGTTGATCGCCAGCTTCATCTTCTCGTGGTCGCCCTTGTAGGTCTGCGCGATCAGCTCGTCGATCTTGCCCGTCGAAATCTGCGCCAGAATGCGGTTGCCTTCGCCGATGGGCAGAAGGATCGCGTCCAGCATGGTGTTGACGCCGCGCACGATCTCCGCAAACGCGCCCTGGAACTGCTCCGGCTTGCCGCGGTCGGAGAGCTGGCCCTCCTTCGATGCCTCGACCAACCGCGCCATCTCCTTCTGCAGCCCCTGGGTCACGATGGCCACGTTGTTGACCGCCACCTTCATCTTCTCGTGGTCGCCCTTGTAGGTCTGCGCGATCAGCTCGTCGATCTTGCCCGACGAAATCTGCGCCAGCACGCGATTGCCTTCGCCGATGGGCAGAAGGATTGCATCCAGCATCTCGTTCACGCCCTGAATCAGGTCGTGCTCGATGCCGCTGAAAAGCTGGCGTTGCCGCGCTCGCTCAGCCGGCCTTCCTTCGACGCGTCCACCAGGCGCATGATCTCCTGCAAGACCGGCAGGAGTTCGGCATCCAGGTCGTTTCCCTTCGCTGGCACCGCTGCGGCCTCGCCGTTAGCGTTTCCGCGATAATCGCTGGCGTGGCCGTTCGGCCGCCGGCTTCCGTGTTCAACTGCAGTTCCCATGAAATCTCTCCTTGCACTGGGGATCTCCCCGTTCGCTCCACGAACCGCAGCCCGGCTGAAACCCGGCGGCTGGTGCGCGCACGAATTGCGAAAACCCCTGGTTAGATTGCCAATCCCATTGCGCTGGCGCCAGCGCCACCGTTCTTGCTTTGCCACGAGGCAGCGCTCAGCGTTCCATCCCTTGGCCGGCTGCCACCGGCCGTCAGCACACGCCCGCCTCCCTTTACCCGGTCGCCGCGCATGGCATCCTGCACCAGCCGGTCCGGATCGAGAATCAATGCCACCGTCCCGTTGCCCAGGATGGTCGCTCCCGAAACCATCTGCACCTGCCGGTAAAGCCGTCCCAGGCTCTTGATCACCGTCTGGCAATTGCCCAGCACTTTGTCCACCACAAAACCAACTCGGCCCTCGCCGGTTTCCACCAGCATGATCTGCTCGATCTCGGGCCCCTCTGCGGCCAGGTGAAAGTGCTCGCGCAAACGGATGTAGGGAACAATCTCCCCGCGCACCGTTGGCCAGGTGCTTGCCGTTGGCGCGCTCGATGTCGTCTCGCGTCAGCTCGATGCATTCCAGGGTCGAGGCCATGGGCAGCACAAAGCATCCCTCGCCCACGGTCACCAGCAGCCCGTCGATGATGGCCATGGTCAGGGGCAGCCGCATGGTCACGCTGGTTCCCGATCCCGGGGTTGCTGGCCACGTCGATCGTCCCGCGCAGGCTTTCCACCCGCTGCCGCACCACGTCCATGCCCACGCCGCGGCCGGAAACATCGGTTACCTGCAGCGCCGTTGAGAATCCTGGCTGAAAGATGAGCGCGAAGATCTCTTTTTCCTCGAGCAGCTGCCTCCGGCGCCACCAGGCCCTTCTCGATGGCACGGCACGCACCGCCGCCGAATCGATTCCCCGCCCGTCGTCCGACACCGAAACCAGCACGCTGGCCCCCGAGTGCCGCGCCGCAAGACGGATGCGCGCGGTCGAGGGCTTTCCCCGGCCGGCACGATCGGCCGCCGGCTCGATTCCGTGATCCATGCTGTTGCGGATCAGGTGCATCAGCGGATCGCTCAACTGCTCGATCACAGTCTTGTCCAGCTCCGTTTCCGCGCCCTCGATGGTCAGCTCCACGTCTTTGCCCAGGTCGCGGGCCAGGTCGTGCACCAGCCGCCGGAACTTCTCAAAGGTGCCGCGAATCGGCATCATCCGGATGTTCATCGAGTTTTCGCGCAACGCCGACGTCAGCCCCTCGATCTCTTCGGAGACGGCCGTCACCTCTGCATCCTCGCGGCGACCGGAGAGCTCGCTCAGATGCGCCTGCACCGTCACCAGTTCCCCCACCAGGTTCACAAACTGGTCCAGCTTGGCGGCCGGCACGCGCAGGCTGGTGGCATCGTCAGGCTTGTCGTAGTTGCGCCGGCCTGGCGTGGCGCGCTTTTCCATCAGCGCTCGCGCCGTACGCTCCGCCTCGCTCATCTCTGCCGTCGGCGCCGCCGCCGCCGCGATGTCCCCGCCCGGCTCCACGCTCAGCTCGCACGTGTCCTCCACAAAAATAAAGACATCGCGGATCGCATCCAGTCCTGCGGCCGTGGCCAGAGTCATTTCCCACGCCACGTAACAACGTTCCGGATCGAGATCGGCCAGCGCGGGCAGAGCCTCCATCGATGCGCGAACCGTCAGCTTGCCAAGCAGGCCGAGCTCGCGCACAAAAAGAACTGGATTGGCGCCGCAACGCAACAGATCGGGCCCAGGAGCGAAGCGGATCCGCCAAATCCCGCATCGGCCCCGTCCGCCACCGGCGCTGCTTCCCCGGCTTCGCACTTCCCCCCGGACCGCGAGCTCTCGTCCATGCCCGCCAGCTGCCGCACCCGCTCGAGAATGCTCGCGCAGACTTCCGCGTCCGCGGGCTTGCCCCCGGCTTCCTCTTCCAGCATGGCGCCGATCTGGTCGAGCGCTCCCAGGGTCAAGTCGATCAGCTCGCCGCTGACTTCAAGCTGACCGTTCCTTACCCGGTCGAAGGCGGTTTCCAGATCGTGGGTAAAGGCGGCCATGCGCTCGAACCCGAACATCGCGCCCGAACCCTTGATGGTGTGCAGCCCGCGAAAGATTTGGCCCACGACCTCCAGATTGTTCCCGCAGTTGTTCAGCTCCAGCAGCGCCGCTTCCAGCTCCGTCAGGATTTCCCTCGCTTCTTCACGGAAACTGCGCTTGAACAGTTCGGCGTTGGCGGCATCCTGTTGCGAATTGGCCCTTGATTTACCCAAATTCCGCCCCGTCCCTTCGGCCCTGGATCGCTTTCCCAATGCTTAACTGGCAACGGCGCGGTCTTCTGCCGCAGCCGCCGAGTGGATCCTCATCGGCTCGCCGCGCAAGCAGAGTTGGCAGGTAATTCCAAACCAGCGTCCGCGAGCGATCGGCACAGCTCCGGCGGCTCGACAACAGTGAATCCGAGTCTCCGCTGCTCGGCGTCGCGCGCCGCTGCCCAGAGCAACTGAACCGCGGTCACGTCAAGATCGGTCGTCCCCGCAAGCGAGATCGAAATCTCCTCGCCCATCTCGAGCGCCTGAACCAGCGACTCTTTCAAATCCGCCGCGCACGAAATGTCAATCGCGCCGTCAAGCTGGATCTGGCAACAACCGCCGTCATGGCTCAAGGCAATGCTCACAATCGCTCCTCACATTCCGCGGTCCCATCCTGCTTGATCGGCTTTGCATAAGCATTCCCCAAGCCGGAAACAGCCGGAGGTGGATTGGAGAACTCCCATAATAGGCATCGGGCGTCCTAGGAAAAGACGGCTAAGGTTTTTATGCGATTCCCACACGATGTCCCGGCGGGCTGCGGAAAAACCCAGTCGACATGCTTTGTAACCTGGGTGCCGCTTCAGCCGGGCCGCAGAGGCTTCAAAAAAATCTCTGGGCTTTAGCCTCTACGCCGCCCGACCGGCAATTCAAGCGGGATTTGGCGCCTTTTCGGCAGAATGCTAAAACAGCTCGATCGCCGGCCGGCTGTGATCCCCTTCCGCTTCTCCGCCGGACAGCGCCAGGTGCGTCTTGGTCTGGCTTGCCATGCGGTAGCTGCCCAGGTGCGAGTCCAGCATCCCCTTGAACGTCCGCTCCAGCGCGCACTCCGTGTCGGGAGATTCCGGCAATGCAATCAACTCCATCAGGTGCTCGCCCATCTCTCCCAGTGCTTCCTGCACGTGCCCCAGCCGCTGCCGCATCACATCCTGAAACTGGATGTGGCCCAGCGCCGCGGACAGCCGCTCCACCGTCTCCGCGTAACTCGACTCCACCTCGGAGATTACCGCCAGCAACATTTCGCTGTTTTCGGCAAAGCTCTCCTGCATCCCGTCCAGGTCGGCGGTCAGATGGCTCATGGCGGCGCCGGCCTCCCGCCGGCTCAGAGATTCCTGCGCATTTACCAGTTCGGTTTCCACGCTCTTGCAGGTGGCGTTGATCTTCTCCGCAATCTGCGTGGCGGCCTTGGTCGAAAGCACTGCCAGCTTCCTGACTTCCATCGCCACCACCGAGAAACCGCGTCCCGCGCTGCCCGCGCGCGCCGCCTCAATCTCGGCGTTCAGCGCCAGCATGCTGGTTTGCTGCGCGATAGAGGTAATCACTTTGATAAGCGGCGTGAGCGCGCACACGTCGCTCGACATGTGACGCACCCGCTCGAAATTCGCTCGCGTTTCCTCTAGCTGCGTCTCCAGTTGCATCCGGATCGCTGCAATCAGCTCCTTGTTCCGGTTCACCCGCCCCCGCGTATCCGCGGTCAGGCTTTTGCCGCTTTCCACGGAATGGGCCAGGCGATCCCGAACCCGGTTGGCCCGCTCAATCAGGCTTTCCATCTGCTCGATGACCGCCACCACCTCCCGCTCCGACTCCTCCAGGGAGTCGCCGATCTGCCCCTTCAGCACTTCGATGTACGGCCCGGAATCGTCCACATCGGCCTTGACCAATCGGCGCCCCGCCAGCATGAGCGAGATATGGTTGAATTCGAGTTCGCCAAACGCCCACATCGCCGCAACCGCACGCTTTGCCTCGGCGTAGTTCTTCAGCCGGAAAGTGATCCCCGGCAACAGAACCAGAACAACAATCAGAATGGTTGCTTGAACCAGGAGCACGCCGCCGCGGTCAAGAGAACGCATCACCAGCCAGAAAATCGCCAGCAGGACGATTCTGGTCACAGACTCGAATAGCATTCGCCTGCGAATCCTGCCCAGCCGTTTTTCAGCTTCCTTCCGCATTGAATCAGGGGTGAGGACCGGCGGGGCCGCCGATTCGTCTCCGTCATCCTGCGCGTTCCATTTTCCTGGGCCCATGAACTATGCTCCCGGAAGCACTTTTCGCATCACCGCCACCAGGTCGTTCCCTGAGACGGGTTTCACCAGCCAGCCTGTCGCCCCCGCAAACTTGCCGGCGTCGCGTTTTGCGGCTTCGCTCTCCGTGGTCAACGTCAGAATCGGTATAAACTTCAGCCCGGGCATCGTGCGCACATTGCGAATCAGGTCTAATCCGCCCATCACCGGCATGTTCACATCGGTTAGGATCAGGCGCGGTTTGAGTCCCGACTTAAGTTTCTGAAGGGCTTCCTGCCCGTTGCCGGCGGTTTCCACCTGGAAACCATTGAGCGACAACGTGGTCTTCAAGCTGAGCACCATCGTTACTGAATCATCGACGACGAGTACTGTAACCGCCATGGATAGACTCCGTAGTTCTGCAAGGTCCCGCAGCGCACTCCGTCAAAACAGATTCACACGCGCCGATGCCACTGGTTGGCTCTTGGGTATCACAACTTTCATCGGCAACAGACCTTGATTAATGAGAGAGACTCCTCCGCAGGCACGCCGGAACACTCCCTTTTCCGGCAGTCGAACTCGCCGCGCATTCCACCGGTTGTCAATTGCGCATCGAGTTGCACAAAATTGGGTGCACCAGGTCCCGATTCGGGTCCCTGGGATTGCCAATCGACAGGTTCCAAACCGCACCGCCGGAATCCGCGCCCCCAAGGCCGTCCCCACGCAAAGTATCCGCTCGCTTTGGTACACTCCCAATCCGGAGGCCGCAGATCTTTTGACCAACCCCCACCCTTCTCCGCTTACCCAACTCTCTGAAGAAGAATCTCTGTTCGCGTCCAGCGTCCGCCGATTCGCCGAAGAGACCATTGCGCCGCTGGTGCGCTCCATGGACGACCAGCAGCAATTCGCTCCCGGCCTCGTGCAAAAACTTTTTGAGCTGGGCATCATGGGCATCGAGATCCCTGAAGCCATGGGCGGCTCGGCGGGCAGCTTCTTTGACGCTGTACTCGCCATTGAGGCCATCTCCACCGTCGATCCGGCAGTCGCCGTCCTCATCGACGTGCACAACACGCTGGTGAATAACGCGCTGCGCCGCTGGGCCACCGACGCCCAGAAACACCAGTGGCTGCCGCGCCTGGCCGCGAATACAGTGGGCGCCTACGCGCTCTCTGAGTCCGGCTCCGGCTCCGATGCCTTCGCGCTCCAGACCCGTGCCGAACTCACCAGCTCCGGCTACTGCCTCAATGGCCGCAAGCTCTGGATCTCCAATGCGCGCGAAGCCGGTCTCTTCATTGTTTTTGCCACTCTCGATCCCGCAAAGAGCTACCGCGGCATCACCGCCTTCCTCATCGAAAAGGGCACCCCCGGCTTCAGCGTCGGCCGCAAGGAAGACAAGCTCGGCATCCGCGCCTCCTCCACCTGCGAACTCCTCCTCGACAACTGCGAGCTGCCGCGCGAGGCTGTTCTCGGCGAGCCCGGCAAGGGCTACAAGATCGCCATCGAAACGCTGAACGAAGGCCGCATCGGTATCGGCGCGCAGATGCTCGGCCTGGCCCAGGGCGCATGGCGCCACGCGGCGCACTATGCAAAAGCCCGGCGTCAGTTCGGAAAGCCCATCGCCGAATTCCAGGCCGTGCAGTTCGCCCTGGCCCAGATGGCTACCGAAATCGAGGCGGCGCGCCTCATGGTCTACAACGCCGCCCGCATCAAGGATGCCGGCCAGTCGTACGTCAAGGAAGCCGCAATGACCAAGCTCTTTGCCTCGCAGGTGGCCGAGCGCGTAGCCAGCCAGTCGGTCGAGATCTTCGGAGGCAACGGCTTCGTCCGCGATTATCCGGTGGAGAAGTTCTACCGTGACGCCAAGGTGGGCAAAATCTACGAAGGCACTTCGAACATGCAGTTGATGACCATCGCCAAGCAGGTGCTAAGTTAGCGAGAGGCCGCGCCCACCAGTTCCCGTGCGGCCGCGCGCCCCAGCCGGATGCAGTCGGGAATTCCGATGCCGTCATAGGCGTTGCCGGCCAGTTTGATTCCCGGCAGCTCGGCCAGCCGAGCGTGAATGCGCTTCATTCGTTCCTTGTGCCCCACCGCGTACTGCGCCATCGCGCGCCGCCACCGCGTCACCTGCGCAAACTCCGGCTCGATGTGCGGCCCCATCACCCGCGCCCCCAGAATCTCGCTCAGCTCGCGCCGCACCGTGGCGATGAGCACGTTGTCCGGTTCTTCCATCAGAGCCTCGTTGCGCATGCCACCAAGGAATGCTCGCAAAACCGCTTTGCCCGGCGCGGTGCGGCCAAGAAACTTGCGGTGCGCGAACGTGCAGGCCAGCACGGCGCAGCCGGAACTGGCCGGCACCAGGAATCCGAACCCCTCCGGGAGACGGCCAAGCTTCGCCTCTTCGAAAACCAGATTCACCGTGATCGACGAGGAGTACGGAATGGACTCGAGTTCCTCGCCGAGTTGCGCGTCGACCCCGGCCAGCAGCGAGCCCGCAGCCCATGCGGGAGACGCCACAATCACCGCGTCGTAAATCTCCGCTTCTCCGCCTGCCGTGATTTGCCACCCGTTGCCCGCGCGCTCCATGCCGCTCACCGGTGTGTCCAGCCGGATGGCGGATGGATCAAGCCGGGAAACCAGCGCGTCCACCAGTTGCTGCAGTCCCCCGCGCAGGCCGGTGAAAATGCCCAGCGGGCCCGAACTCTTTCCGCTCATCGATTTCAGACGGTCAGCCGGCGATTGCGTCCCGCCCCCGCTACCCTTTGCCGCCATCGCCTCCCTCATCTTCTTGTGCGCCGCCAGCATCCCGCGCGTCAGAGAGCCGTACTCGGCTTCCATCTCCACCAGGCGCGGCAGCACGGTGCGGGCGCTCAGGCGGGAGGCGTCGCCGCCGTAGATTCCAGACAGGAGCGGGTCGGCGAGCCGCTCCACCGCTTCGCGGCCGAAATGGCGCTCGACCAGTGCCGCCACCGATTCGTCTTCCCCACTGGGCCGCGGTGGATGCAGCAGCTCCATCGCCATGCGCAGCTTCGTGCGAAGGCTGAAAAGCGGCGTCAATGCCGTAGGAATCAGCTTGGTAGGGATAAGGAACATCAGTCCGTCGGGCAGGGCAATAAGGCGATTGCTCACCGCAATCCACGTCTTGCGGTCGGCGTCGTTGGAGGGGATAAGATCGCGGCCGAGGCCGAGCTCGCGTGCCAGCTCCGCCGCCGCAGGTTTCTCCGTAAGGAAGGAGTCTGGGCCGCGCTCAAGAACCGTGCCATCAACAATCTCGCTCGCCAGCGAGCCGCCGGGACAGGAGCGGGACTCGAACAGCGTATAGCTGAGAGCGGGGTTGGCTGCGCAAGCTTTTTCGAGCTCGTAGGCGGCCGCCAAGCCCGCAATGCCGCCGCCAACTATGGCGATCCGCATAAGTCTCCCTAGATAGCTTACTCCAATCGTGTCAATGATTTCTCCTGAAGTAACGCACCCCATGCGGCCGTCGCCTCCTCGTCTTCGACTCTACGCGAGCGGACCGTTCCTCAAAGTGATTTAAATCACCAATGACACACACCAAAAAACAGCCACTCGCAGTGAACCGATGCTCTCACCCTCTGAATAGGCAACATCCTTCGCGCGGATTGCAGGGGAAATGCCTGTTGAAACTCGCGAATTCCCGTGACCCCAATCACCGTTCCCTCGTCGCCGTCTCTCGTAACCTTGTCATGAGGAGTTTCGTCATCATGGCTTACGTTATTACCGATGCGTGCGTGAAGGACTTTGTCTGCGTAGAGCAGTGCGCCACCGCCGCCATTGCGCCCACCGCAGACGACCCCAAAGCGGGAACGGTTCCCCACGTTTATATCAACCCCGTCGAGTGCATCGATTGCGGCAACTGCGCCGCGGTGTGCGAGCAGAATGCCATCTTTGCGGAAAGCGATCTGCCGGCGGAAAAGGCTGAGTTTGCTCAGAAGAACCAGGCGTACTTTGCCTGACTAACCGGGCCAGTGGCAAGCAGGTATCCAATCGGCCCTCGCCCCGCTCTAAAAGGAACGAGCGCGTCACCGCGATGGTGGCGCGCTCGCATTTGCTTTCTCGTTCCCTCGTTCCTGCTCTTCAGAACGCCGGTTGCGCCTCGTATTCTTCCTGTTCCTCCAGGCCATATCGCCGCAGCAGATTCGGCAGACTCTGCGAAAACGCCGAGCGCGGCATCACCGTGTCGCATCCGGCCTCGGTCGCCTTGGCCTTCAGGTCGCCCTGCAGGTGCGACAAGAATCCGATCACGGAAACCGACTTCTTGAACTTCGTCTTGAACTTGGGAATCAACGTCAGCGGCTTGGCGTTGGCGTTGTTCAGATCGAAGACGATCAGCCGCGCGCGTTCCTCTTCCGGCGCATCCAGGATCCGTCCCGGCGCCTCCTTGTCCGCGCTCTTCACAAATTCAACCTTCACCCCCAGCTTCCGCGCCGTCTCGTTGATCTTGGCCAGGAAGAACAGATCTTCGATAAAGCAGAATATGCGCGCCGGCGCGTCATGCCGGATGGGCGCCGCCGGTGTCGCGGGAACGTACGCGTCCTGATAGTAGTTGCCGTGCCCGTTGCCCGAAGTGGGAATGGTTGAGGCCGGCACATCCGCCACGTTGCCGTTCGCCACGCGATAGCTGTGGTCCATCGGGCCCACAAACTCCCTTGGGCCCCGCTGCTTGTTCTTGCGCTTGGCCTGGTGCGGCGGATGGATGCTGTTGCCCGGCTGCGCCTGCGGCTGCTGCGGTGCGCCCTTCTGGAAGAACTTCTTCTTCTTCTTCCGTCCGTGGCCCCCATGCTGCTGGCCCGGGCCTTGCTGCGGTCTGGGTGCCGCTGCGGTCGCTGCGGCTGGCCCGGCGCCGGTTGCGTCTGTGCCTGCTGCGGCTGCGCCGCGCCGGTGTGGCTCGACTTATTCTTGCGCCGGCGCCGCCGGCGCCGATGCCCTTGCGACTGGCCCTCGCTCGCGGCCGGGCTCACCCCTGCTTCAGGCTGGGGCTGCGTCGATTCTGTTGTCATGCGTGCACTTCCTGGCACTCTGCTGTTGGATGCATTGCTCTTTCACTTGCCGCGCCCTTGCTGTGCGCGGCTCTACCATGCCTCGGAACGGACCCATCTCAGGTTAGGAACCGCGGCCGGTCCGCAGGGGAATTGGCCGGCTGATCGCTTCGCGAAATGCTCTCCGCAATGTAACATGACCTTGTTTGTCAGCAGCATCTCGCCAATGTCTGATCTGTGCGGAATCTTCCGTTTCAATGTCCCTGGCGCTTTCGGCGGCACAATCTCCGCTCCCCCTGTCGTCAAGCGCGTTCCGGTTCGAATGATCCTTGCCCCCGCGCCATCCCTGCCAGTCCCGAGCTCATACTCTCTCACGCCCTGAAACAGGTCCTGGTGTCTCCAAACCAGAATCCGGCTGGCAACCCACATGGGATTCCTGCGCCGTCCTTGTTCCTCTCGCGAGGCCTTTCCAATTGGGGAGACTTCGCCACTATCGAGCCGTCTTTTTTTGAGCTCCTGGGCGAACTATCCTTGCTTGAGCAGCGCGCGCGCTCATCCCCTTCCGGGGGGCGCGCCTCAGCCGCTTCTCGGCATTTCTGATACTACAGCGAACCGCTCGCGCTGGCAAGTATCTCAGAGTTACTTCAGGTCCTCCGGCGCCGGTTGCGGTCCCGTAAAGGGTAACCAGTCCCGGAAAGTCAAAGCGCCACTCGTTATGAGTGGCGCTCTCGACCGCAAGCGGGGTCACTGGCCTCCCCGTATCACTATGATTGCGGTATTCAATTCACCGCTTTTGGCTCCCGGCCGGCTTCTCTCTTGGGAGATTCGCCTTTGGCTTCGCTCGCGCCGGGTGCCTTTATCATGGGGCCGTCATTTTTCTGGCGGCCTGATCATCACTGGCGCTCTTACTTTATGCAATCGTTATGCCGTTCGGGCATTTCCATCAATTCAATTACTTGCGGACGGGCAGGTAAAGCGATGTACCACAATTTTGGAGTACAGTGCCCCGATAACTACAAAAATCCGTATAAGCTCAGCTCTGGCAATGCGGACAATAGTGGGTGCTGCGGCCTGCCACCACTACCCTCCGGATCGGCGTTCCGCATTTGATGCACGACTCTCCTGTCCGCTGGTAAACGCGATGTTCGAGCTGGAAGAATCCCCGCACGCCCTCTGCATCCACGTAGTCTGAAACCGATGATCCCCCCAGCCGGATCGCGCTTTCCAGCACCGTCTTTAAGCGCCTTTCGCAGCCGCTCCAGCTCCGCTCCGGTCAACCTCCCTGCCTGGCGCCGTGGCCGGATTCCCGCGTGGTAGAGGCTTTCGTCGGCATAAATATTGCCCACGCCGGAGAGCAGGCTCTGGTTCAGCAGCGCCGCCTTCACCGGCGTCCGCCGCCCCCGGAACAAGGCGGCAAATTCCGCTGCGCCGATCCCCAGCGGCTCCAGCCCCGGCGCCGCAAACGCCTCCGTGCGCCTCAGCTCCCTGAATTCCAGCCTCCCAAACCGCCGCGGATCTACGAACCTCAGCTCCCGCCCGCTCTCCAAGCGCAGGCGCGCGTGGGTATGCGGCGCCAGCTCCGCATCCGGCGTGGTCACCAGCAGCCGCCCGGTCATCCCCAGGTGCACAATCCACTGGGCATCCGGCGTCGCCGCAGCCAGCGCCCCGTCCGCGAATCCGGGCCCCAGCTCGCACACAATGTGCTTTCCAGTCCGGTGCACGCTCAGAAAGCGCCGTCCTTCAAGACCTTTTTCCTGCGCCGCCGCAGGCGTCTTGAAGGACTCGCGATGGCGGCTGAACCACGCCTCCGCAATGCGGTCGCCCCGCACCCGCGCGTCCACCCCGCGCGCAATCGTCTCCACTTCAGGTAGTTCCGGCATCTTCTCTCGCACCATTTTAGATGGCGCGCCGTCCGCTCTGCCGCCGGAGCGATCTCGCTCGCAAATCTTGCCGTGCCCCGGCCCCGCCGCCCCCTTTATACTCATTCCCACGGATTCCCCAATCCCCGGAGAACAAAGATGATGCGCAGAGTTGTCACGATCTGGGCCGCAGTGTCCTTAGCGTTCCTAATCATCGCCGTGTTCGTCTGCCTGGCCGTCTGGAGCCATGGCTTCGGCGTCCGCCAGCACCCGCCCGCGCTCGAGACCAGCCTGGCCATGAGCGCATTGGATAGCTCCATCCCCGCGCGCTACTCCAAGATGAAGAACCCCCTCGCCACGGTCGATATGAAAGACGCGGCCGGCCATTACGAGGAGCACTGCTCCGGGTGCCACGGCGACAATGGCTCCGGACCCACCAAGTTTCACGGCACCATGGACCCCGCGCCCACCGATCTCCGCTCCGACGATACCCGGGACATGTCCGACGGCGAGCTCTACTGGGTAATCAAGAATGGTGTGCGCTGGTCCGGCATGCCCGCCTTCGGCGCGCCCGGCGACGATGACGCCCACGCGTGGAAGATCGTCGCTTTCGTCCGCCACCTTCCCAGCCTGACTCCGGATGAACTGAACGCGATGAAAGCTGGTGATTCAGATCACGACGACGGGGACCATGGCGACCACGGAGACCACCAGCACTGAGAGCGGCTTCACCTCTGCGCGCCGAGTCAAACCACCCGCACGCCGTTCACCACGGACGCCATCAGCTGGCCATCCGCGCCCACGGCCACCAGGCTCGCTGGCTGCCCCATAGCGAATGCCCCATCGCCGATCCCGAGCATCGCTGCCGGGTTCGCGGCCAGCAACCGCAGCCCCTGCTCCACGCTTGCGCCCGTGAACTGAAGAAAATTCAGCAGCGCCCGGTCCAGCGTCAGCACGCTACCCGCCAGCACACCTCTGGCCGTCGCGCGGCCGCCAGCCACCTGCACCGGAAAGCCCCCTAGCAGATATTCGCCATCGGGCATGCCGGTTGCGCTCATCGCGTCGGTGACCAGAATGGCGCGTTCGGGGCCCTTGGCCCGCCGCCACAGTTGCACCATCTCCGGCGCGGTGTGGATGCCGTCGCAGATCAGCTCCGCATAAAGCTTGTCATCTGTGAGAGTTACACCCAGGATGCCGGGCTCGCGATGATCCAGCGGGCGCATGGCGTTGAAGGTGTGCGTGGCGCTAGTGGCGCCGGCGGCAATGGCCGCGCGCGTCTCCGCTGCCGTTGCATTCGAGTGCCCCAGCGAAACCCGCACCCCGCGCCGGCAAGCATGCGCCGTCAGCTCCGCGGCGCCGGGAAGCTCTGGCGCCAGCGTGATAAGCCTCACCTGACCTTCGGCAGCCTCACACAGGCGATCGAAGGTGGCAACATCCGGCTCCAGAAGATATTCGCCGGGCTGCACGCCGCGCTTGGCATGGGAGAGAAATGGTCCTTCGAGATGGATCCCGATGGGCCGCGCTTGGCCCGCCACCGGTCCCTCGGCGATCACCTTCGCCAGCGCGTTTACTGCCTTCAGGGTCCGGTCCAGCGGCGCGGTGACGGTGGTGGCCAGGTACGCGCCGGTTCCGCGTGAAGCCAGAAAGTAGCCCATGGCCGCGGGAAACTCCGGCGCGGCGTCCATCACATCGTGCCCGGCAGCGCCATGAATGTGCACGTCGAGAAACGCGGGCGAAAGGGTCGCGCCGGGAAAGTCCCAGATCTCGGCGTCGCGCGGCAGTTCGGCTTCTTCGCGCGAGTAAACAGATGCGATCCGGCCGTCCTCCACGACCACGGCTGGATGCGGGAGTCTTTTGCTTCCATCAAAGAGCGTATCGGCCGTGATGACCATTTCTTTCATCGAACTCTGTCCGCATTTCAGAAGGAGCAATGTCGACTCGCCGCCACATCCGCACATGATCGTAGTTCACTGCGCTCGCGTCTGGCTCGTTTTTGTGCTCACCAGCGCTTCGCCGCCAGCGCGGCAGCGGACGAGGCGCGCAGGGGAGATTATACGAAAGAATGATCTATCAAAGCAAAACTGATCATATTCATGAGCATTTAGCGATCATAATGATAAGCTTTGTGTGATCCTTACGGAGTTTCCTCGCCGGCTCGGATAATGGCCTCTCACGCGCCGTACCGCCAAAGAACACCGGCAAGCAGAATGCAAACTAGCTAGTTCATTTCGAAGTTCGAAATGAAAACGAAATCTGCGGAAACCGCTTCCGTTCTGCTCCTGGACAATCGTCACAGCCCAACGACCAGAGCATAGTTGCATTCTTGGATAAGGGAAGGCATATTGGATTTAATAAATGATCGTATTAAATCTAAACAATCACGATATTGCACATTTGATCCTATATTGCTATGTTCAACCGTGGGGGAAATGTTCTCTGGAGCCGGCTGCCGCAGGATTCTCCGCGCAAATTGGACTTACTTGACTGTGGATGACCAGGAGTTGGAATGGCTGCACACCATCCTGCAGAGGCGGTAGCAGCATGCGCAGATATAAATAAGGACCGAGGTCAGGGGATTTACTCTGGAACCCGAAAGGAAGGCAATGCTCTTTGAGTTGTGTGCCGAGAATCTCGAATCTGCGCTGGCTGCCGAAGAAGGCGGCGCGGATCGCATCGAGTTGTGCGCGGATCTTTCCCTAGCCGGCATCACGCCTTCTCCGGAGATGATGGCGGAGGCATTGCGTATTCTTCAAATCCCAATTCACGTGCTGATTCGCCCCCGGGCCGGCGATTTCGTCTTCTCCAGCAATGAATTTGACTGCATGCGCCGCCAGATTGAGGCCGCCAAGCGCGCCGGCGCCACCGGCATCGCCACCGGCATTCTGCTGTCCAGCGGCCGCGTGGATATCGAACGCACTCGCGCGCTGATCGATTTGGCGCGCCCTATGGATGTAACGTTTCATCGCGCCTTTGACGAGACCACCGATCTGACGCAGGCGCTTGAGGATGTGATTGAAACCGGCGCGGACAGCCTGCTGACTTCGGGCGGCGCGGCGGACGTTCTCTTGGGCGCCGCGACCATTCGGGAACTCGCCGAGCAGGCCGCGGGACGTATCCCGCTCATCGCCGGCGGCGGCCTTCGCCTGGAGACTCTCGCCCAGGTGGTCCGCCTATCCGGCGTCTTCTGCCTTCACGGTTCGCTTTCTCGCCGCAATGGCAAAATCGCTGCCCCCGCGCTGGCCGCCGATGTGAGAGAGGCCGTCCGCCTGCTGCGGGAACAGGCCGCTGAGCTGGCGCCGCCAGCCACGGCACGCTAGCGCTAAACCCGGGGGAATGTTGATGATTTCCGCTTCAGACGCAGATGACCTTGATCCCCTGGCGCTCGAACTGCGCCACCATCTCCGCCGGCGCGCCATGGTCCGTAATCAGCGTCTGCACTTCATTGGCCGGGCAAATGAACGCCGGGCTCACCTTGCCCAGCTTGCTGGAGTCGGCCGCCACCACCACGGCCTTTGCCTGCTTGATCATCTTGCGGTAGACCAGCGCTTCATCGGCTTCCAGCTGCGTCGCTCCCCGTTCCGGATCGAACCCGGTGACGCTGAGGAACACCTTATCCATATACATATTGTCGAGGAAGGTTAGCGCCCCGTTCCCTGACAGCGCAAACGACCACGCCCACAGCACCACCCCTCCGGTCAGATAAGTGCGGATGGCGGTCTGGTTGGAGAGTTCCATTCCAATGTTGATGGCGTTGGTCACGACCTGGATCTTGTCGCGGTGCCGCAGGCTGCGCCCTATGTGGGTGGTGGTGGTCCCGGCCGACAATCCCACCGTTTCGCCCGGCTGCACCAGCTCCGCCGCGGCCAGGCCGATGCGCCGCTTTTCTGCTGCATGCCGCTGCTCGCGAGCCAGGAATGAGCTGTCGTAGCGGAACGGCTCGTAGAGAAGCGGTTCCACCAGTTCCGCTCCGCCGTGGGTGCGCCGGATCAGCCCCCGCGCCTCCAGCCGCGCCAGATCCCGGCGAATGCTGGGAGCTGACGAGCCAGCAACCGATAACAATTCGTCGATCGTCGCCGATCCGGTAGAAAGCAGAAACTTAACGATTTGCTCGGAACGCCGCGTGATTGACTCGGCCATGACGCGATTCTACCCCGCTTAATCGCTTCACCAGCAATAAGATGCCTGTGAATATGACGATTGTATCACCGTTTTTAATGTATGCACTCACATGTTTGATCAATATGGCATGATATAAACACGTCAAGGGATGGCCTCCTGCATCGCGGCCAACCCGGGAGGATCGCGTGTTCGAACCTGCCATGTTGAAGGAAATCTTCGCTCAACCAGACGCGCTCCGCCGCACCCTGGCGCTCTACACCGCCTCCGGTGTGCTGAATGCGGAGATGGCCGATCGCCTGGGCCGCTGGTCGATTCCCGAAGGCGAGGTGTTGATTGCAGCCTCGGGCTCGAGCCGCCACAGCGGGCTCGCCGGCGAAATCCTTCTCGAGGATCTCTGTGGGCTGGCGGTCGATGTGGAGTACGCCAGCGAATACAGCATTCGCGGCGGCCGCGAACTCCGCCACCCGAGCTGCCTGGTCCTCTCGCAATCCGGAGAGACCTCTGACACGCTGGCCGCGATGCGCGCCGCCAAGGCCCGCGGCCAGAAGACGTTGGCCATCACCAACGATCCCAACTCCACCATGGCGCGCGAGGCCGATGTGTCCATGCCTCTGGGGGCGGGCCGAGAGCTCGCCATTCCCGCCACCATGAGCTTCACCTGCCAACTCGCGGTGCTCTATGTGCTCGCGCTGTTTGAAGGCGAGCGCCGCGGCCTGATCGCGCCCGGGGAGCTGCCGGTTCACATCGCTGGGCTGTGGGCGCAGTGTGACCGGATCGAAGCGCAGCTTGAGGAATGGCGCGGGCAAACCGCGGAGCTGGCGGAAAGGTACAGTTCCGCTGTGTCCTTTCTCTATCTCGGCCGCGGTATCCATTACGCCATCGCGCGCGAGGGTGCGCTCAAGCTGAAAGAAGCTTCCTACATTCCGGCGGAGGCGTATCCCGCCGGCGAGCTCAAGCACGGGCCCAACGCGCTGGTCAGCGAGCAGGTTCCGCTGGTGGTCGTCGCCACGGTCGATCGTCAGCTCGCCGCCTCAGTGGAGCGCTACGAGAAGACGCTGCAGCTCCTTGAAGATATGAAGAAGCAGGGCGCGCGCGTGATTGCACTGGCCAACCGCGGCGACCGCAGCGTGGCTGCGCTGGCTGCCGATTGTATCGAGATCGACCTCGCCTCCGAGTATCTGCTGCCCATCAGCGAAGTGGTTCCGCTGCAGCTCTTCGCCTATTTCATGGCCCTGGAGCGCGGCGTGGACGTGGACCGGCCTCGCAATCTCTCCAAAGCCGTCATCGAGAAGTAACTCATCTTCATAAGAAAGGGCCGCCATGATCCGGCGGCCCTTTACTCACTGTGGGCTGGTTTCCTGCCCCATCCGGCTGTTATGCGCTGGGCTGAGTAGCCGGCGCAGGCGGCGCCGCGGCAGGCTTCGGCATTTCAAAGGTCGACGGATCGATGGTCTTGTTCATTTCCACTTTCTTGATGGCGAGGCTCAATTGGAACTGGCCGCCGAAATCGATGTCCATGGCGTAGGGCATCAAGTAGCCCGTGTCCGTTTTGCGGTAATCGGAGTAGCTGGTGGTGATCTGCACGTCCTGGCCCTGCATCTGGCCCGTCCGCGTGGTGGACTTGATGAGGAATGTCTTGGCGTCGATCACGTAGGTGGTTTCGACACTGTCTTTCGTGGTCAGCTTGATCTTGTAGGTGCCGGCGTCGCCGGAAAGCTCCTCAACCTTGTTTCCCTTTGCCGCATAGTCAAACAGCGGGCCGCCCACAAAGATCTGGTCCTTACCCGTCTTGTATTCGTCGTCCGACATCGCCGTGGGATCGGCCGAGCCTGCCATCGGATTCACCTGCCATCCGCCCTTGGCGTTATAACACTGGATAATGGCTGCGCCGTTGAACTCCATCTGCGACTTGTAGCCCACGCCATCGGCAACCACCACCGTGCCGGAAACGTCGTTTCCCATCACCTGGGCCGAGGTATCCATCGAAAGGGACTTGACCTGGGCGATGGCGTCTTTACCGCCGATGGCGTCCACATACTTGCTCACAACCTGGTCTGCCGTGAGGGTTGCCGCGGGAGCAGCCGTAGCGGGCGCAGCCGGTGCGGCCGCCGCCGGAGCCGTTGGTGCCGGCGCCTGATCGGGCGTCTGCGCGTTCAATACCACTGCACTGGCCAATACACAAATCACCATCATCCCGTGGATGAATCTCTTCATTTCGTAATCCTCACCTTTCGCGTCTTTCCCTATTTCGGGCCGGCGGCTCGACGAACTGGGATCGCAGCCTTGGCTGTTTACCCTTGCCGCAACAGTGTAGCCCAATTCCGGTTTCGGCCGCAGCCGGTTTCCTTTGGGCGTTGTTTACGTGTGCCGTGCGCCGGGGACACAGTTGTCCCTGCTTGTTATACGGACTTGAACCCGCTTAAGTTCCAGCAAACCCGTTATCCTGTGAACGCATGAAATTCCCGCGCTTCCTTTTCCCCGCTCTCTCCGCAGTAGTTTCCTGCTCGCCTATCCTCGCCGCGGCCCAGTCCACGCAGAAGAACGTCCTGGCCTGGCGCGGCGAGCAGCCCGTCCGTGCGCGCCACGGCATGGTGGTCAGCGTTCACCACCTTGCCGCCGACGCCGGCCTTGAAGTCCTGAAAGAAGGCGGCAATGCGGTGGATTCTGCTGTGGCCACCGGCTTTGCCCTCGCCGTTGTCCATCCCCTCGCCGGCAACCTGGGCGGCGGCGGATTCCTACTCCTGCGCATGCACGACGGCCGGACGACGTTTATCGATTACCGCGAAAAGGCGCCCCTGGCTGCCACCGAAACCATGTACCAGGACGCGAAAGGCAATATCATTCCCGACGCCAGCATCGTCGGCTACCGCGCCATCGCCACGCCCGGCTCGGTGGCCGGCCTCGCATATGCCGAGCGCAAATACGGCAAGCTCGGCCTTGAGCGCGTGATGGCGCCGGCCATTCGCCTCGCGTCCGAGGGCTTCGTCCTCACCCCGGAAGAAGCCGCGGAGCTGCACGACTCCGAGCTGACCCAATTCCCCGACTCGCGCCGCATCTTCCAGCGCGATGGCAACTTCTTGAAGACCGGCGAAACATTTCGCCAGCCCGAGCTCGCGAAAACCTTGCAACGCATCGCCGCCAATCCCGACGATTTCTACCACGGCAAAATGGCCGAGGAGCTCGTCAACGATCTCAAGAAGGGCGACGCGCTGATCACGCTCGACGACCTGGCGCAGTACAACGTGGTCGAACGCCAACCTGTCATCGGCACGTATCACAACTACACCATCATCAGCGCACCCCCGCCGTCGTCCGGCGGAGTGGTGCTCCTGAGCGCGCTCAACATCCTTGAAGGCTATGACCTGAAGCAGCTCGGCGACCGCACCCCGGCCTCCATGCACCTCATCACCGAGGCCTATCGCCGCGCCTACATGGACCGCAGCGACTATCTCGGCGATCCCGACTACAACAGAATCCCGGTGGCCGCGCTCACTGCAAAGAAGTATGCGGTCGCGTGGCGCGCCGGCATCCTGCCGGACAAGGCCACGCCGAGCGCTGACCTCAAGCGCCCCGCGGGATTCCTGCCGCCCGCGCCGAAGACCGCCGGCACGCGCCGCGCAGAGTCGCAGGACACCACGCATTACTCCGTAGTCGACAGCGAAGGCAACGCGGTCTCCGTCACCACCACGCTCAACAACGCCTTCGGCTCCGGCGTCACCGCCGGCTCGCTCGGCTTCCTGCTCAACGACGAGATGGACGACTTCGCCTCCAAGATGGGACGTGCCCAACATGTTCGGGCTCATCCAGGGACCGGCCAACGCCATCGCGCCGGGCAAGCGCCCGCTCAGCTCCATGACGCCGACCATCGTGCTTGAGAATGGCAAGCTGCGCTACGTCCTCGGCTCGCCCGGCGGCGCGCGCATCATCACCACGGTTGCTGGAATTTTTCTTTCCGTGGCCGAAGGCGGCCTCAACATCCAGGAAGCCGTGGACGCGCCGCGCTTCCATCACCAGTACCTCCCGGACAAGCTGTATCTGGAGCCGGGGTTTTCAGCGGATACGGTGAATGCACTGCGCGGCGAGGGCTACACGGTGGTTGAGAGCGGCCATCACTGGTCGAACGGCGAGTGCATCGCGGTCGATCCGAAGACCGGGGAATTGGAAGGCGGCCAGGATCACCGCAGCCTCTACGGAAAAGCCGCCTGCTACTGACGGGCAGCTCTCTTTCTTGACTCCAAATGAAGTTGTCGTTCTGATCGGAGCGGAGGATCTGCGGCTGCTTCTAAACGCGGTCAAGTTCCGCGAAGATCTCCTGTGGAACCACACGAATCGGCGTACCGGGAATCGCCAACTCGCCTGACCGAACCAGCTCCAGACCGGCTTGGGTTCCGCGGTAGGCAACCCGAGCATATGGGTCGACGACCCATATATGCTCGATGCCGAACTGCAGATACTCCATCGCCTTCAGCTCTGTTTTGCGCAGCGGAATGTCGGGCGACTGGACCTCGATCACAAGCAACGGCGGATGGGTCAGGATGCCCTCGCGCCTGGTCCCTTCGCGCAGAATTGCGATGTCAGGCACGCGGAAATGCGTCTTCTGCGTCTGCACCCGCTGCTCGGGAAGAGCGTATACGCCCCAGTCCGCACGGTGATTGTTGAACAGCGTCGTCAAAATCCCCTGTACAAAGGCATGCTCGAACTCGCCCAAGTCGCGCTCCTCAATGACGCCGTCCACGTACTCGCAATCGTGCTCGAAAACCATGGAGCGGTACTCTTCGACACTGACGGGTTTTTCGTAAATGGGCTGCGTCGCCATGCAGACAGTATCTCTCCGTTGGGGCTTGCGCGCTACAGTCCCGTCGATTTCGACTCCACCAAGCCCTTCGCTTTCGCGATGAAATCGCTCAGTGGCATCGACCCCTGGTCGCCCTTGCCGCGCGTGCGCACGCTCACCGCGCCCGCCTCCTGCTCCTTGTCGCCGAAAACCAGGATGTAGGGAATCTTCTGGTTTGCCAGGTCGCGGATCTTGGCATTCATCTTCTCGTTGCGCGCGTCCAGCTCCACCCGTAGTCCCGCGCTCTGCAACTCTGTCTGCACTTTCTTAGCGTACTCCGTGTGACGCTCGCTGATGGGCACCAGCCCCACCTGCACCGGCGCCAGCCAGAACGGGAACGCGCCCGCGTAGAGCTCAATCAGATACGAAGTCATTCGCTCCATGGTGCTGATAACGCCGCGATGAATCATCACCGGCCGATGCTTGTTGCCGTCCGCCCCGGTGTACTCGAGGCCAAACTGGCTGGGCAGATGAAAATCCACCTGGATGGTCGAGTACGTCTCCTCGTGCCCCATCACATCGGCAAGCTGAATGTCGACCTTGGGCCCGTAGAACGCCGCCTCGCCACGCGCCTCTTTGTACTTCAGGCCCAGGCTGTCCATCGCATCGCGCAGCACCTGCTCGCCCAGCTCCCACATGGCGTCGTTGTCAACGTACTTCTCCTTGTTGGCGGGGTCGCGCAGCGACAGGCGATAGCTGTATTGCGTGATCCCCAGATCGCGATACGCCCGCTCCACCAGCCTCATCACCTTCGAGAACTCTTCCTTGATCTGATCCGGGGTGCAGAAGATGTGCGCGTCGTTCAGCGTCATGCAGCGCACCCGGCTCAATCCGCTCAACACCCCCGACCGCTCCCAGCGGTACATCGTCCCCAGCTCCGCCAGGCGCACCGGCAACTCGCGATAGCTGCGCGGCTTCGACTCGTAGATGAGAATGTGGTGCGGGCAATTCATCGGCCGCAGCACCATCTGCTCGGTATCCAGATCCATGGGTGGAAACATGTCTTCGTGATAATGCGCCCAGTGTCCCGACCGAATGTAGAGATCCACCTTGGCCAGGTCGGGCGTATAGACGTGCTCGTATCCGTCCTTGCGCTCGAGATCGAGAATGTATTCCTCCAGCAGCCGCCGAATCGTCGCGCCCTTGGGGAGCCACAACGGCAGTCCTGCTCCCACATCCTCGCTCACCGTGAATAGTTCCAGCTCCTTGCCCAGCCGGCGATGGTCGCGGCGCTTGGCATCTTCAAGCCGCTCCAGATACTCGTCCAGGTCCTTCTTCGAGAAGAACGCCGTCCCGTAGATGCGCTGCAGTTGCGGGTTCTTTTCGCTTCCCAGCCAGTACGCGCCTGAAATGCTCATCACCTTCGCGGCCTTCACGCGGCCCGTGGAAGGCACGTGCGGCCCGCGGCAAAAGTCCACAAACTCGCCGTTGCGGTAGAAGCTCACCTGCTCGCCGGCTGAAGTGAATCGCGAAACGAAGTGCGTCTTCATGAAGTCGCCGTCGCGCTCGAATTCGGCCAGTGCCTCTTCGCGTGGCTCATACTCGCGCACAAACTTCTGGTCGCGCGCAATGACCTCCGCCATCTTCGCTTCAATGGCCGCCAGGTCTTCCGGCGTGAATGGCTTCTCGCGATAGAAATCGTAAAAGAACCCCGAATCCGTGGCCGGACCGTGGCCCAGCTTGGTCTCAGGAAACAGCTCCAGCACCGCCGTGGCCAGCACGTGCGCAGCCGAGTGCCGCACCACCTTCAGCGCCTCGGGATCGTTCTCTTTCACCAGCTCCAGCTTCGCGTCTTCGGTCAACGGCGTGCTCAGGTCCACCAACCGCGGCGCACCCGCCTGTTCCGCCGCGTACATCGCCGCTTCGGCTGACTCGTCCGCCTTGGGCGCGCCTGCAACGGTCCCGTTGCCGGCAAGCGGCGTCAGCCGCGCCACCACGGATGCTGCCGCCAGCCGTGGCGAAATTTGGTTGGCAATATCCAGCGGCGTCGTGCCCGCAGGCACCTCGCGCACCGCCCCGTCCGGAAGTTGAATCTTGATTGCGTCGCTGCTCATGATCGATCCCGCTGCATGGCCTTGCTCAAAAAGGGTCTGCACTTTAAGGATATAACGGAACAATTCCTGGCTTGCGGGCGTACACTCCTCTGCAGCCGAACCAATTCCGTTTTCATTTCCAATTCTGAGAGGTTCCCATGGTCCGGCGTCTGCCTGTTTTTGCTTTGCTGGTTTCCCTGTGTCTGGCTCCATGCATGCTTGGCGCCCAGCCCGCCATCCAGCCCACAATCGACATCACCAAGGTTCCCGCCGCGGCCCAGCCATCGGACCACTTCGACGCCGACGCTGCCACCGAGGCCTACATGGCCATGATGCCGCCGGCAGCCATCGCCCGCTCCAATGCCTACTTTGAAGGCGGCTACTGGCTCATCCTCTGGGATTTCCTCGTCAGCTCGGCGATCGGCCTGTTGCTGCTCCAGACCCGCTGGTCCGCGCGCATGCGCGAATCGGCCGAGCGCATCACCCGCTTTCGGTGGTTGCAGAACGCCATCTACTGGATCCAGTACCTCGTCATCACATCCATCCTCGGCATCCCTCTCGCCTGGTATGAAGGCCTTTACCGCGAGCAGAAATACGGCCTCGCCACCCAGACCTTCGGCCCCTGGATGGGCGACCAGTTCAAGGCCTTCCTCATCTCAGCCATCCTCGGCGCTATCGTCGTTATCATCCTCCTGGCAGTGGTGCGCGCCGCTCCCCGCATCTGGTGGATCTGGGGCTCGCTCGTGGGCATCGTTCTCACGGTGGTGCTGGTTGCCGCTGCGCCCGTCTATCTCCAGCCGGTCTTTAACAAGATCACTCGCCTCGACGACCCGCGCGTGACCGTGCCCATCCTGCGCATGGCCCACGCCAACGGCATCCCGGCCAACGGCGTTTACGAGATCGACGCCAGCCGCCAGACCACCCGCATGAGCGCCAACGTCAGCGGATTCGCCGGCACCATGCGCATCACCCTCAATGACAACCTGCTGCGCCGCGGTTCGCTTGAGGAGATTGAGGCCGTCATGGGCCACGAAATGGGTCACTACGTCCTCCACCACATCCTGGGCGGCATCTTCTTCATCGCCGTCGTCATCGTGCTCTCCATGGCGTATCTCTTCTTCGCGGTCCGCTGGGCCATCGCGCGCTTCCCGCACTGGGGCATTCGCGACCCTGCCGATCCCGCCGTCATCCCCCTCGCCATGCTCCTCGTAGGCATCCTGTTTTTCGTCCTCACGCCCGTCATGAACACGCAAACCCGCATGCAGGAGAAAGAAGCCGACATGTTCGGCCTGAACGCCTCGCGCCAGCCCGACGGCTTCGCCCAGGCCGCCATCCACCTGGGCGAGTACCGCAAAATGCATCCCGGCAAGCTGGAGGAGTGGATTTTCTTTGACCACCCCAGCGGCTACAACCGCATCCACTCCGCCATGGTATGGAAGAGCCAGAACCTCGACCTGTTCCGAACTGCTTCCTCGCCGGCGGCATCGGCAGTCCCAGGCGCATCTGCGGCAAAGTAGGTCCCGGCGCCGTGTTCCGGGCCGGCATCATCCCCGGAACGCGGCTGTCCGAACGAGAGTAACAAGAGATGATTCCCAAAGAGTGATACCGCCCCGAATTTCCTCCTTGCCAATCGTCCTTCCGCCCGAGTAAAACGATTCTCCAAGCACACAAGTGGCTTTCACCCTTGCCCCATCCGGTTCATGTGCGTCCCCGGAAACGGGTATGGCTTGTTCCTTTGACCGGAGCTAGGGTGTCCGCTGTGGCCGGGAAACCGTCACGAGGTCGATTCAAAATGCAGGTGATGTGCAAAACAACGAACCAAGCTGCCAGCGTTTGCTGCAGCGTTTGCGGACAGGGATTCGCTCTCTACTGGGAGCGCCACAACAAAATGGAGCGCACGCAGGCGCTCAGCGAAATCGCCAAAACCCTTCGCAGCCACCATCGCGACAAGTCTGGCCCGGAAGCGCATCCCCAGAGGGGCTTCCTGGTCCCGGAATTGAAGGGTCCGGCCCCGGTTTCCGGCGCTTCCGTCCTGGGCAGTGCACCCAGTTGGGCGCTTTAGCGCATCTTACGATGCGGGAGATTTGGCGATGCGGCGCTCCCGCTGGAACGGCGCCGAAGATTCCGCGGAATGCAATTCCCATTCCGTGGCTCATTGACTCTTTTGGGACACAAGCGGCAGGCCCCACTGGCGGAATCGGCAAATCAGCCGAAGAATAAAGAGGGCCACCGCAAAAAGTTTTTTCTCGTGCCGTCTCTGTGGTTCTCTCCGTAGCTTTCATGAGCACGCTGAGACCGTGAACTTCGCGTTTTCTTACATGCCGGTCGGCGATTATGCCCTCTGAGGCCATCGCCACCGGCATCGTTCTCTTCCCCACCCGTGCTCCGGTCTCCAGACAAACCAAAACGAAGAAGCGGCCACGGATATGTCTTCTCGCAACCTTGCTCCCTTGGTCCGTGTCCCCTGCTCCCTGCCTCTACGGCCCCACTTCGTATGGAATCCCGAACCGCCCGATTTGGATTAGCGCCTTCTCGCCCGGCGGCCAGATCCGGAAACTCACCACCTCGTGCGATACCCCCGGCATCCGCTGGGCCTCCGCGTTGCCGATCAGCTCGCCCGTTGCGGCCACGTGAAAATGCACCTTGAGCGACTCGTTCACTTCATCCCGCACCCACCCGAAGACGTACTCGCCGGGCTTCAGCTCAACCCCGCCAATCTTGATCGGCGCCTGCACCACCAGGTAGTGCGAGTACTTCCCGTCCGCTGAGTACCCCGCCGTAATCAGCACCACTCCTGCGATGAACCGCCCGCGCGAGTCCACAATTCCCGAGGCCGTGCGCATCTCGGTTTCAATGCGTTCCTTCACCACCGGCGCGCGCTTCGGCAATAGCGATGCCAGCTCTGCATCCGTAGCCTGCCGCCAGTTCGCCTTCTGCGCCAGCAGCGGCGCAGCCGCCAAAAGAAGGAAAAAAACGCTAATCAAAACTCTCTTCATGAACCAAACCCCTGAGTGAAGAAAGAAGTGAAAGAGTGAATGTCGACCGTGTCCTTCTTCACCTCTTCACTTTTTCACTCCTTCACTGACAACTGAAAACTGACAACTGTGAACTCACCCCTTCGGCCTCCGCAGCGACTCCAGCGGCACAATCCCCCTCTGAATCGCCGCCGTCGCCGCCTGCGTCCGGTCGGTCACTCCCAGCTTGCCCAGCAGGCTGTTGATGTGCGTCTTCACCGTGGCCTCTGAGATCGCCAACTCCGCCGCGATCTCCTTGTTGCTCTTGCCGGATACAATCTGCTCCAGCACGTCCAGCTCCCGTGCCGTCAGCTCCTCGGTGCCCATCCGCTCCGCCAGCCGCTGCGCAATGGCCGGCGGAATGTGCTGCTTGCCCATGTGCACGGCGTGGATAGTGGCGATCAACTCTTCGCTGGTCATGCCCTTCAGCAGGTAGGCCCGCGCCCCCGCCTGCAACGCGCGATAGATGTCCTCGTCGCCGTCATAAGTGGTCAGCACGATGAACCGCGCTCCCGGCGTCTCCATGCGGATGCGCTCGATCACCTCCACGCCGGAAAGCCGCGGCAGGCGCAGGTCAATCAGCGTGATGGCAGGCTGGTGCTTGCGGATTTGCGTGATCGCCTCCACGCCGTCCGCCGCCTCGCCCACCACCTCAATGCCGCCGGCCACCTTCAGCAGCGCCACCAGTCCCTGCCGCACCACGTGGTGGTCTTCCACCACCAGCACGCGAATCATCGGTTCGCTCACACCTGCTCCTTTTCTTCTCTTGCCCCGCGCGGCGCCGGCGCCCGCATTCGCACCACAACTCCTGCGCCCAGTGCGGACAGAACCTCCAGCACTCCCCCGATCGCCTCCGCCCGCTCCAGCATTCCCTTCAATCCATAATGCCCGGCCGGAAGCTCCCCATGCCCGTCCACCTCAAAGCCGCACCCATCGTCCCGCACCTCCAGTGCAATCTGCTCCGGCAGGTACTCCAGCTCAACGTTCACCGTCTTCGCTCCAGCATGCTTCTTCACATTATGGAGGGCCTCCTGGGCCACACGCATTATTTCGTTCTCCGTTCCCGGTGGCAGCGGCCGGTACGCGCCATGCACATTGAAGTGCGCCTCGAGGCCATGCTCGCCGGCCTGCTCGGTGGCGCGCCGCAGCCGCACCGGCAGCGTGGTCTCCCCCGCATCCTGCGAGCGTAGCGCCCAGATGGATTGCCGCGCATCCTTCAAGCCCTCGCGCACAATGCCGCGCGTGGTGTCCAGGTGCTCGGCAGCGGCATCCAGCTTCTTCTGTCTCAGTAGCTCGCTCATCACCTCAAGCTGCACGCTGATCCCCACGTATCCCTGCGCCAGCGTATCGTGAATCTCCCGCGCAATGCGGTTGCGCTCGCCCAGCACCGCGCCGAACTCCCGCTCCGCCCGCAGCAGCCGCAGCCGCAGCGCCAGCAGCACCAGTCCGATGAGCGCGAGCGCCAGCAGCACGTAGAACCAAACGGTCTGGTAGAAGTGCGGCTGCAGATCGAATTCAAGCTTCGTTCCCGCCGTGTTCCACACTCCATCGTTGTTGGCCGCCTGCACCCGAAACGTGTAATGGCCCGGCGGAATGTTCGTGTAATACGCCGTCCTGCGCGCCCCCGCATCGGTCCAGTTGTGGTCGAACCCATCCAACTTGTACCGGTAGCGCACCTTTTGCGGCGCCACAAAGCTCAGCGCCGCGTAATCGATCTGGAAATGATTGTGCCCCGCGGGAATCTTCATGTCGGCCGCGTTGAGGGCCTGGTCCGCATCGTCCACCGCAAATCGCTCCACGGTCACCGGCGGCGGCACCGTGTTCACCGGGAAATGCACCGGATCAACCTCGACCAACCCCTTCGGCGTGGCAAACCACAGCCTTCCATCCGCCGACTTCCAAGCCGAAGGATGCGAGTTCACCGCGGTCTCGCGGCTGCGCAAACCGTCTGCGGTTGCAAACTCCATCCAGTGCGAGCAGCCAGCGCCCTCCATCGGCCCCATGGCGCTGCTGCAATCGCAGCGCGCAATGCCGTTCGCCGTCGCGAACCACAAATGCCCGCGCCCATCGTCAAGAATGGCGCGTATCGTGGAAGCTTTCAGCCCACCCCCCGTTACCGGACTGAAATGCGAGCCGTTCCACTCGTTCCAGCCGTGGTCCTGCGTCCCAATCAGCAGCGCTCCGTTGGCCAGTGCCAGCAGCGTCGTCACCACGTTGCTGGAAAGCCCATCGGCCGTGGTGTAGTTCGTGATCTTTACCTTCGCGCCGTCCTGATGCAGCCGCGAGAGCCCGGCGAGCGTCGCCACCCACAGATCCTGATTCCCCCCGCGTGTCATTGCGCCAACCAGGTCGCTGCCCAGCCCATCCGCCTGCGTGTAGGTGTCGATACGCGCCGGCTTGCGCGAGCCCGGCACAAAGGTCATGTGCGCCAGCCCATGCCGCGTCCCCGCCCAAACGGAACCGTCGTTGTCCACAAACAGCGAGCGGATAAAGTCGTCCGGCAGCCCGTCGAACGAGGTGTACGCGCCCACCGCGCCTCCGCCAATGCGGTTCAGCCCGTCCGGCGTTCCCACCCATACATCGCCATTAGGCGCCGCCGCCAGCGACAAGATCACTTGGCTGAGCAGGGCGCCGCGAAATGGCGTTATCGTTGCGTCTCCGGGATTCGCGCCCTTGATCCGCACAATGTTCAGCCCGTTGTTCGTCATCCCTACCCAAAGCAGCCCGTCATGGTCCTGCACCACCGTGCTTACCGAATCGGACGACAGCCCCTCGTGCGCCCCAATCGTGTGGAAGCGCGAGTCGCGCACAATCTGCAACCCGCTCGCCTCCGTCCCCACCCAAAGATCGCCTTCGCGGTCTTCCAAGATCGAGAGCACGGAAGCCGAAGCCAGCGGATCGGTCAGGGGAAACGTCTCCAGCTTGCCGTCGGCGTAGCGAACCAGCCCGCCGTTGGTGCCGATCCAGAGAGAGCCTTCGCGATCCGAATACAGCGCCTGAATGCGCGTGCCGGGAAGCTCGCGGCCGGCTCGCCACTCAATGTTCTTGCCAGGCAGTAACACCGTAACGCTATTCGCGGTGCCCTGCACATGAGTTCCGTCGGACAGCACAGCAGAAAAGATTGACTCGAGCGCCGGGGCCGGGGGCTCCGCTATATCGAATATGGCGGAGACGGGTCCCGTCCCCCGCATACCAACCACGCCCTGGCTGGTAGAGACGATCAATGCATGGTTGTCGGCGAATTGAAGCGACCGGATCTCGTTTCCAGGCAGCCCATCCTTCTGGGTGAACGTCGTCACCGCGCCGTCCTTCATCCGCGCCAGCCCGTCGCCAGTCCCGATCCACAGCGATCCATCCTTGCCGGCGAGCAGGCAGCGAATATCCCCGCTGGGCAGCATCGGCTTTGAGTGCTCGTCGAAGGTGGCGAAATTCACGCCATCGAACCGCACCAGTCCCGCTTCGGTTCCCAGCCACAGGAACCCGTCCGCAGTTTGCGCCAGCGCATGGATGGTGTTTTGCGGCAGCCCGTTCTCCATCACCCAGCCCTGCCGGTTCAGGTTGGCAAGCGGCGTAGTCGGCTCCAGCGCATGAGCCGTCGCAATACCGATGAGCGCGAATGCGGCCAGCCAGAAACACCGATTGAAGTGAGGTCGATCGTGCAACGAGTTGGAGGCGAAAAAGGGCACCGCAATTGGCGCGCCGTTCCGGCAAAATCCCATTTACTCGGAGGGGCGTATCTCAACGTTAATCCGCGAATGCCACCTTATGCCACCAACCGGCGGCCATTCCCGCGCTATTCCTCGACCGGCTTCCGCGCTACCGACCCCACCGGCGCCGCCCGCAGATACTGCTCCGGCCACCCCGCCATCTCGCCCAGCGCCTCTGCCGCATGCACGCCAAAGTACGGATCGCGCAGCATCTCCCGCGCCAGCAGCACCAGGTCCGCCTCACCGCCGGCCACAATCGCTGCCGCCTGCCCCGGCTCCGTGATCAGGCCCACCGCCGCCGTCGCAATCCCCGCCTCGCGCCGGATCCGCGCCGCAAACGGCACCTGGTACCCAGCCTCCAGCGGAATCTTCACCCCAGCCACGTTCCCGCCCGAAGAGCAATCCACCAAATCGACTCCGTGCTCCTTCAGCAGCCGCGCCAGCGCCACCGAGTCGTCCGCCGTCCATCCGCCCTCGGTCCAGTCCGTCGCGGAAATGCGTACAAACAAAGGCTTTTCCTCGGGCCAATCTCCGCGCACCGCATCCACCACCCGCAGCAACAGCCGCGCCCGGTTCTCCAGGCTGCCGCCGTATGCATCGGTCCGGTGGTTCGAGAGCGGCGAGAGAAACTCGTGCAGCAGGTAGCCGTGCGCCGAATGGATCTCCACCAGGTCGAACCCGGCCTTCAGCGCCCGCACCGCTGCCGCCCGAAACGCCTCTACCACGGCATCCATCCCCGCCTCGTCCAGCGCCCGCGGCGTGGCGTACTTTTCGCTGAAAGGAATGGCCGAGGGCGCCACCGGCGTCCATCCGCCCTCCGCCGCGCTCAGCAGCCGCTCGCCTTGGGACGGCGGCGCCATGCTGGCCTTCCGCCCTGCGTGTGCCAGCTGGATCCCCGCCTGAGTGCCCTGGCTGTGCACAAAGCGAACAATCCGCGCCAGTTCCGGGATGTGCTCGTCCTTCCAGATGCCCAGATCGGCGGGCGTAATGCGGCCCTCCGGCGTCACTGCCGAGGCTTCGGCTATGACCAGCCCCGTTCCGCCCACCGCCCGGCTCCCCAGGTGGACCAGGTGCCAGTCCGTGGCATAGCCGTCCACCGACGAATATTGGCACATGGGCGAGACGCCGATCCGGTTGGGCAGGACGAGGTTACGCAGTTTCAGAGGCGACAGGAGAGGATTGCTCATAGATTGCTCATAGGATGAACCGCCGGCGCTGTCCGATGCAATTCAGTGCGCTCCGATGGAGCCGACAGGCTTTCTGCTTGCGCAGACGAAATGTCGTCGCCGAGACGACATCCCGACTGCCCGTCTTCGTCACTATCTGGAGTTCGCCCGAATTTGAAAAGTGACGCCCACCGTAAGTTCTTTATTCAAGACTTGCGGCGGTTCCTCACCCAAACGCGGAACTTTGGCAGAGCAAGTGCTCTATGACGGTTGTCCTGCCGATATGAACTTCAGGAAGATGTGCAAGACAGGACGGAACCAAACCATTTGGTCTGAGGTGCGACATATGGCTATTCATCCCGATCCCAGCTTTCCTCTTAATCGTAACGATCAGGTCGACGTGATCCGGATCTTCCTTGAACTGATGCGCGAGCTGGATGGCTCCGGGCGCACGCCGGAAGTTACAACCAACAGCCCGTTCGGGCCTCGCAGCAGCTCCGATCGCTCTCCGATTCCAGGCGAACTGCTGGACCTCGACTGATGGAAACCAGTTTTCCCTGAGGCCGCGAAACGCCCATACCCGCGGGATGACTTTATGCGAAAGTTGTGGCGTTCCTTTCGTCCGCCCTTGGGCGGGAACCGCCGATCCATCCACGGAGAATAGCCGGCGTCATTCCATCGCCATGACCGTAATCGCTCATTTTCCAGCGACAATCGATTCCAGCATGGAGGCGGCCAGCGCCAGCGGCAGGCCGACCACGTTGAAGTAGTCGCCCTCGATGCGAGGGATCCATTTGGCGGCGCGGCCCTGGATGGCGTAAGCGCCGGCCTTGTCCATGGGCTCCCCGGTGGCCACGTAGGCGGCGATCTCCTCCGCGCTCAAAGTGAGGAAGCGGACAGCGGTGACTTCAGCGGCGGCCTGGCAGCGGATCTCCGATCCGCAACCAATGGCAACCGCAACCCCGGTGATGACGCGATGGGTGCGGCCGCTGAGAAGTGTGAGCATGCGGCGCGCGTCGGCCTCGTCCTCGGGCTTGGCCAGGATGTGGTTGTCGAGGGTGACGGTGGTGTCGGCGCCGAGGACGACGAGCGCGGCGGAACCCGGATCGGGCTCCGCAACAATCTGCCGCAGAACCGCTTCGGCCTTCTCCCGCGCCAGGCGGGTGACGTAGGCGATGGGGTCCTCGCCGGTGCGCAAGTCCTCATTGACGTGAGCCGCGCGCACCTCGAATTCATAGCCTGCCTGCGCCAGCAGCTCGCGGCGGCGCGGCGAGGCCGATGCCAGAATCAACCGCATGTTTTTGATGATCGCAGGTGAAAGCGGCGGAGGAACAGAGCGCGATCACGTTGCATCGCGGCGCCGGAGTGGTATTCTGGCGCGTCGTTACATAGGCACGGGGAGGATGACGTGAAAAAAGGGATGCTTGTGGCGTTCGCGGCAATGGTGTTTCTCGTCGGATGCAATGCCGGAGGGGACAAGCCGGCAGCCAACGTTCCCGCAACGCCGAAATGGCAGGGAGCGGCCTACCACCTCTCGTTTGCCAATCCGCCAGCCAAACCGAGCCGGGCCGGGGTGACGATGCCGGCAATCAAGTACACCGCCAACCCGGACGCGCTGGAGTCACGGGCGACCGTCATCATTCGCTTCGACCCCGATGCGGCCCACACCACCAAGCAGGTCATCAACCAGATGATCATGGCGCCGGTCAGCGTCTCCGGCGCGGATGGCGCCCTGCCCCCGGACTACATGGAAGCCGTAAATCAAAACCTGGCAGGGCTGCTGGGAGCGTACTGCATCAACGGGAAGGTGAAGCTGACCGTGGCCCTGGCCCGTTCCTCGCTCAGCATGACCGCCGACCAGCCGGAGATCGACCAGAAGATCCTGTCCGACTGGACCCCGATCGAGGTGGTGTTCAAGAACCCCCACCCCAAGTGCTAGCTGGGCAGGACTTCAGTCCCGCCAATAAATGACTTGTGCTTTAGCCCTGAGGTTTTCTGCTTCGACCTGGTCACTTTCGCGGGCAGCCTCATTCGCCGGAACACGGAAGGAGCAGCGGCCTTCAGGCCGCTGAAAAAACGCAATAGTCGCCGAGCGGCTTTAACCGCGGGCCTTGGCCCCGAGGAACTCGGTCGCGCAAACTGTTCCACAGCCTGTTTCCTCCCCGTTTGACCCCGCCCCTGCGGAACCGGTAAACTATTTTAGTTTGGCGCGTCCTGCCTGTCGCCGTGGGGTCAGACGCTCGCCCTGGGATCCGAGTTCTGGGCTTGAGCGCTACACGGCACGGAAGTTTCCGCCTATTTCTCTGGCTTTGGAGCAGATTCGCCGCGGTGCGAGCTGCCCTGGAGGGTTTATGTACGCAGTTTTACGCACCGGTGGTAAGCAGTACCGTGTCGCTCCCGGCGACGTTTTGAACATTGAATCGCTTCCTGCCGGCGATCAGACCATCGAGTTCAGCGATGTGCTCGCAGTCTCCGGCGACAAGGGCATTCTGAAGCCCGGCTCCGCTAAGGTTACGGCCGAGGTGGTTACCCAGGGCCGCGGCGAAAAGATCCTGGTCTTCCATTTCAAGCGCAAGAAGCAGTACAAGAAGCTGCAGGGGCACCGGCAGAACTTCACCCAGGTGCGCATCAAGGCAATTGAGGCCGACGGCGTCACCTACTCGGCGGAAAAGTAGCCGTAAGCTTTTAGCCATTAGCTCTTAGCGAGTTCCTGTCGGCACGGAACGCTGAGCAACCATGGCGAAGGAGCTAACAGCTGAGGGCTAATAGCTCAGATTTTAGGAGATTCGGCAATGGCACACAAAAAAGGTGGAGGCAGCTCCACAAATGGACGCGATTCCAATGCGCAGCGGCTGGGCGTGAAGGCCTTTGCCGGCGAACTCGTCACCGGCGGCACCATCATCACCCGCCAGCGTGGCACCCGGATCAAGGCCGGCCCCAACGTTGGCCGTGGCTCTGACGACACGCTCTTTGCCAAGGTCAGCGGCCGCGTGGTCTTCACCAATCGCGGCAACCGCGGGCGCTTTGCTTCCATTGAGCCGGCAGCGGCGGAATAGGCCTTTTCATCGAGCAAAAGGGCCGCGGTCGATCGCCGCGGCCCTTTTGCGTCCAGGCGCCGGACTCACCTTGGCTCACACCGAGCGACTTAACTAGCTCTCGTTGCCATACCCTCATTACGGATGAGTTCCAGGTGCTCCTGTTCCCACTTCAGAATTCTCGGCTCAACGCGTTCCACCTTGGGAAGACCTTTTGCTCGCGCGCGAGGCCAGTCTTCAACAGACTGGACAAAGCGCAACAGCCTGATCGCGCGACCTCCGATGACTTGAACGGCGTGCTGCTCTTTCGCTTCGAAGAATTCGTATTTCCGCATCAGCGAGTGAACCCCATAGTTGTCCTCAACCGCAAATGCATACAACTGCGTGAGGCCCATCTTCCCGTAGAAGAGATCGAAGAGCAGAATGGATGCGGGCATGGACGCCGTGACCCCATGCCGCATGACGAGCCTGCCGATCTCGGCGCTCGATCCTTTCATGTTGTAGATCGAGTAAGTGCCCAGCGGAATCCCTCGTAAGGTTTCGACAATAAAGTAATAATCTCCCTCCCGCTCGAAGTACCTTTTCAACCAGTCTTCCTGGCTGGCTACAGTGGCCACCGAGTCCCCCACCCTGCCTTTGACAAAATCCAGGTTGCGCAACCAGACAATGAAGGGCGCGTCCGCCATTGCAACCGGCCGCAGACGGACGCCGAAACCTTGCGCAGTCAGAGAATGCCGCATCGTAGGCCCTTCAGGTGCTGAGTCACGCCCCCGCAATCATTTTCGGCAACGATCTTGCGGATCTCACGTTTCTTATCGGCACACCTCGTCTGGCGGCGACAGATTGGGTCTTGATCCGATTCGGGACTCGAAGGCGGCCCGAATTTAATTGGAATTTCGATCTTAGACATAGGCCGAATAGCGACACTCGATATCGAGATCGCCGGATGCAGAGAACTCCGGGTTGGTAATCCGGCAGACAGGAAACACCACAAGGGTTTCCCTTGCGAACGGAGCATTTCCTTTGTACCGGAGACGCGGCTCTTTTGACAAGCAATTAGCTCCGGACAGTGGCGAGGGCACCCGCGCAGAGCGGCCGCAACCGCGTGTTACGCTGAGATTGGCGTTAACTGGAAACCACTTTGAAAATCCACGAATATCAGGCAAAGGAAATCCTCGCGAAATACGGCGTGCCCGTACCCAAAGGTGAGGTGGCGAACACTCCGGAGGAGGCTGCCGCGGTGGCGCGCAAGCTCCTCGCAGACGGCGCATCGGGCGTTGTGGTCAAGGCTCAGATTCACGCCGGAGGCCGCGGCAAGGGCGGCGGCGTGAAAGTGGCCAAAACCCGCGAAGAAGCCGAGCATCATGTGCAGAAAATTCTGGGCATGCAGCTGGTCACCCACCAGACCAGCCCGCAGGGCCAGAAGGTGCAGCGGCTGCTGATTGAAGAGACCGCTGCCATTGACCGCGAGCTCTACCTCGGCATCGTCCTAGACCGCGCCACCGGCGAACTGGTCTTCATGGCTTCGCAGGCCGGCGGTATGGAGATTGAAGAGGTGGCCGCCAAAACTCCGGAAGCCATCTTCAAAGAGTCTATTGATCCGGCCGTCGGCTTCGGCGCCTGGCAGGCGCGTAAGCTGGCCTTCGCGCTCGGCCTCAAGCCCACCCAGATCAACCAGGCGGTCGCATTCTTCCAGAGCCTCTACAAGGCTTACATCGAAACCGACGCCAGCCTGCTGGAGATCAATCCCTTCATCACCACCAAGGACGACAAGCTTTTCGCGCTCGACGCCAAGATCAACTTCGACGACAACGCGCTCTTCCGCCATCCTGAGATCAAGGCGCTGCGCGACACCGCCGAAGAGGCTCCGCTCGAAGTCGAGGCCTCGAAGTACGCGCTCAATTACATCAAGCTCGACGGCACCATCGCCTGCATGGTGAACGGCGCGGGCCTGGCCATGGCCACCATGGACATCATTCAGTACGCCGGCGGCACGCCCGCCAACTTCCTCGACGTGGGCGGCGGCGCGACCCAGGAGCAGATCGAGCACGCCTTCGAAATCCTGCTCAGCGACACGAATGTGAAGGCCATCTTCATCAACATCTTCGGCGGCATTCTGCGCGTCGATCGGCTGGCCACCGGCGTAGTGGCAGCGGCACGCAATCTCAACGTGAAAGTGCCGATTGTACTGCGGCTGGAAGGCACCAACGTCGAAGAGGGCCGCAAGATTCTCAAGGATTCCGGCCTGAACTTCCAGGTCGGCGCAACCATGAAAGAAGCAGCCGACCTGGTTGTGAAAGCAGCCGCGGAGGTCGGAGCATAACATGGCAGTCTTGGTTGATAAAAACACGCGGCTGATCGTTCAGGGAATCACCGGCAAAGAAGGCACCTTCCACGCCAAGGGCTGCGCCGAGTACGGCACCAACGTGGTTGGCGGCGTCACGCCGGGCAAAGGCGGAACAACCCACGAAGGCTGGCCCGTCTTCAACACCGTGGCCGACGCCGTGAGCGAAACCGGCGCCAACGCCACCATGATCTTTGTCCCGCCGCCGTTCGCGGCCGACGCCATCCTTGAAGCCGAAGACGCGGGCATTCCGCTCATCGTCTGCATCACCGAGGGCATTCCCACGCTCGACATGGTGAAGGTCTGGGCCAAGCTCAAGAACTCCGAAGTCGCGGCTCATCGGCCCCAACTGCCCCGGCGTCATCTCGCCCGGCAAGGCCAAGATCGGCATCATGCCCGGCCGCATTCACAAGGAAGGCTACGTCGGCATCGTCTCGCGCTCCGGCACGCTCACCTACGAAGCCGTGCACCAGCTCACGCAGCGCGGCATCGGCCAGTCGACTGCCATCGGCATTGGCGGCGATCCCATCATCGGCACCACGCACATTGACGCGCTGCGCCTGCTCAACGACGATCCCGGCACCGAAGCCATCATCATGATCGGCGAGATCGGCGGCACCGCCGAAGAAAAAGCCGCGGCCGTTCGTCAAGCAGCACGTGAAGAAGCCGGTGGTCGGCTTCATCGCCGGCCAGACCGCGCCTCCGGGCCGCCGCATGGGCCACGCCGGCGCCATCATCTCCGGCGGCGAAGGCACCGCCGCCGACAAGATGAAGGCCATGCGCGAAGCCGGCATCCACGTCGTAGTCTCGCCCGCCGATATCGGCGAGACCCTGGCCAAAGTCATCGGCAAAGCGTAAGAGCAGCTTTCAGCCCTCAGCTTTCAGCGGCAATGCACTCACTGAAAGTTGACGGCTGAGGGCTGACGGCTTGAGCGGCCTGCTCACCCGCTATCATCGGTCAAGGATGACCCGCACCAAGGAACTCCTCAAACCGCTTGCCGAAGATGGCGCCGCGCTCACCCGCGAGCAGGCCGCTGAGGTCCTCACTGAGATCCTCTCCGGCAAGGTTCCGGAAGTGGAGACCGCCGCCCTGCTCGCCGTCATGGCCACGCGCGGCGAGCAGGCGCCTGAGCTCGCCGGCTTCGTCGACGTCATGCGCACCCGCGTCGTATCTCTCCCGTTCACCGATGCCGAGCGCGAAGAACTCGTGGACTGCGTCGGCACCGGCGGCGGTGGACCGCAGACCTTCAACATTTCCTGCGGCGCGGCGCTGGTGGCATCCGCGGCCGGCGCCCGCGTGGCCAAGCACGGCAACCGCGCTGTCACTTCGCGCTGCGGCGCCGCCGACGTCCTTGAAGCTCTGGGCGTCCCCATCGAATTGAGTCCTGAACTCGCCGTCGAGTGCCTGCGCCAAACCGGATTCGTCTTTCTCTTCGCGCCGCTCTATCACGCCGCCATGAAAGCCCTCGGGCCCCTGCGCCGCGCCCTCGGCTTCCGCTCTATTTTCAATCTCTGCGGCCCGCTCACCAACCCCGCTGGCGCGCGCGCCCAGGTCATCGGCGTGCTCGCACCCAGCCGCGTGCTGCTGGTCGGCCGCACTCTCGCCGCGCTCGGCGCGCGCTGCGCCTTCGTGGTACATGGCTCCGATGGGATTGACGAGCTGACCACCAGCGGCGAATCCGTGGTGGCGCGGATTGAAGAAACCACGCCCGGCCAGCCGCCGGAGATAAAGGCCGCGCGCATCACGCCGGAGATGGCCGGCGTCCCGCGTTCCACCATCGAGCAGTTTTCCGGCGGCGACATTGAGACCAACCGCAGACTGCTCTACGACGTCCTCACCGGCATCCCCGGACCGCGCCGCGACATCGTGCTGCTCAACGCCGCCGCTACGCTGGTCGCCGCAGGCATTGCCGGCGATCTCAAGCAAGGCGTAGCTCTCGGCGCCGAAGCCATTGACTCCGGCCAGGCCGCCGCGACCCTGGCCAAGCTGCGCCAGTTCGGCGAAAAATACACCACCTGAGCTCGCCGGAATTCGGCTTACTCTGCGTCAGCCTGCCCGTCCAATCGGCAATCGGGGAGCTCGTATGCGCATCATTACGCTCGCGGCATGCTTTGCCGCTGTCAGTATCCTGCCGTTTCCGGTCTCCGCCCAGACCATCCAGATCAACCAGCAGAACAAGACCATTGCCATCAGCGCCACCGACGAAGCCAGCGCGGTTGCCGATATTGCCGGGGTTTCGATTGGGTTTGAAGTCTTCTGCCCTGATTCCGAATCCGCTTACAAGAAGGGCGGCGAACTGTCCCACGCCATCCTCGAAGCTCTGCACAAAGCCGGCATCAAAGACGATGCGATTGAGAGCGCCGAGCAGGGCCTCCAGCGAAACCCAAATTTTGACGACCGGGCCACACCTGAGGAGCGAGCCCAGCGGCAGTTTCTCCTGCGCCAGTCGTGGACGGTCTCCGTCGATCCCAAAGTTGCCGGCGATGTTATCCGTCTCGCCGTCGCCGCGGGCGCCAACAAAACCGGCAACATCGACTGGCGGCTTGCGGATCGAAAGGCGCTTCAAGCCAAAGCCGCCGCAAACGCCCTGGTCAAGGCCCGCGCGATCGCACAGCAGATGGCCGACGGCCTGCACGTCAAGTTGGGGACGCTGGTTTACGCCAGCAACGAAACCCCGGCGACCAGGATCTATTTTGCTCGTCCGCAGGGTTCGATGGGATTCGGCGGGAACGCCGGAGGCGGGATGTATTCGCTCAAGGAAATGCCCACCCTCGAGATCCTCCCCCAAACCATGCGCGAAGAAGCCACCGTCTACGCCGTCTTCGCCATCGAGTAGCGGATAGCTGACGGCCTTTTTACGCGCTGAACCTGCGCGCTAGCTTCCATCCCGCCCACGCCAGCGCCAGCGCCAGCACCACCCATCCAGCCTGTTGCCATGCGGGCGCGATCGTTACTGCGCCCACATTCACCTTCGGCAGCACCAGTCCGCCTGCCGAGATCACCGCGCGCCCCATCTCCACCGCCGCCCACAACAGCACCGCCGCTGCCACTATGAACCCCGGCAGCGCACGCTTCCACGGAAACGGAATCGGCGGCGGCGCGACCGCCTCTTCCTCCACGCGCTCCATTACCGACGCGAGAAAGCCCGAAGACGGAACCAGCTCGTCCTCGTCCCCCAGAATCCTGTCCAGCTCTTCGCCATCCATCTCAGGCCTCCTCATTCCGGTTCAGATGCGCCATGCCGGCCGCGCCCTCTACCTCTGCCGCAAGTCGCGGAAAGCGCGTCTTCAAGAGCGCTCGTCCCCGCGCCAGCCGTGCCTTCAGCGTTCCCGTGGGCATCTTCAACGTGTGCGCCGCCCGGTCCACGTCCATCTCATGAAAGTAGTAAAGCACCACCGGCTCGCGGTACCGCTGGGGCAGCGCCAGCACCGCCCGCCGTACCGCTTCGCTGCGATTCTTCTCTTCAAGCAGCACATGCTGCCGCGCGTGCGTTGCCGGCTCGGGCGCATCTTCCATGGGAAGCGTCTCCGTTGGGATGCGCTTCAGCTCGTTGCGATAAACGTTGGCAGCCACGGCAAACAACCAGGTGGAAAAGCTGCTCTCGCGTCTCCACCCGCTCAATCCCCGCCACGCCCGCACCAACGCCTCCTGCGCCATCTCCTCCGCGCGGCCGCGGTCGCGGCAATAGCGCCACGCCATGTTCACCAGCGGTCCCTGCCAGCGCCGCACAATCCCCTCAAACGCGCGCGTATCCCCGGCCAGCACGCGCTCCACATCGGCCAGGTCCTCGTTCGCATTGGCTACCGGTTCGCTCATGGCAGGTTCACGCAGTCAGACAGGCGCATCCGATCGCCGGTTGCATTTTATTCTCCTGATCCCTGATCTCTGATCCTTGGAAAAATGCAACCTGCTCGCCGTCGTTCCTGTCATACCCGTCGCAAGGGAACAAAAGGACGTCCCCAGCAAGGAGGCATCAATATGACACACCTGCTTCTCAATCTCATCTTCGATGACGCGCCCGCCGCCGTGTTTGGCTCGATGGGCATGTGGATCTTTCTCTCTGTCGGCGCAGTTGCCTTGTTCGTGGTCTTCATCCCGCTGGTGACTTATCTCGAAAGCCGGCGCAAAGAGCGCGAGGCGTTCTACCAGGCCGACACCATGCGCCGCCTGACCGAATCGACCGCCGACGGAGCCAAGGCCGCATTGGAGCTGATCCGCGAACAGGCCCGCCAGGAGCGCATCAAGATGCGCGAAGGACTGAAGATCGGCGGCATCATCACCGCCTTCGTGGGCATCGGAACCGTCGCCCTGCTCAACGAGGTTGGCGGACCCAAGCTCGCAGGGCTGATTCCGCTTCTGGTTGGCGTGGCCATGCTGATCTACGTCTACCTGCTCTCTCCGCGCACTGACTAAGCACAATCAGCGGCGGCCGCGCGAGCCGCCGCGCACGCCCGAGTCGATCAGTATGGCCACCAGCGAGAACAGCATGGCCAGGTCGGTCCGAGCTTCGTGAATGAACCCGAGGATTCCATGATTCTCGGCGCTCTTCGATAACTGGAACGGCCCCACGGCATGCCCAATGAGGATGGGCAGCTTGGTGCTGACGATCGCGGTGAGAATGATGCATAGCAGCACAATGGCGGCATCGCCGGCGTAGAGATTGAATAGCACCGCGGCTTCGCCGGCGATTTCCAGCGCGCCCACAACCGGCGCCAGCACCTGCGGCCAGGGCAAGCCGATGTGCGCGAATCGGCCGGCGCCAAGCTCGGACGGCCAAAGAAACTTCAGAACGCCTTCGGTGAGGAAGACGATCCCGACAACGACGCGGATCAGCAACAAGGGAACGTTGCGCGGCATGGCGACATTCTACGCGCCAGCTCCAAGCAGCCTGTCAATGCGCCCGCGCAGCTTTTCCGGGTCCGTTGACGGCGCGTGGCGGCTCACCACGCGTCCCTCCCGGTCCACCAGGAACTTTGTAAAGTTCCACTGAATGCGCCCCAGCCCCAGCAGTCCGCGGCGCTCCCGCTTCAGCAGCCGGTAAACCGGGTGCGTGTCCGGGCCGTTCACTTCAACCTTCGAGAACACCGGAAAACTGACCCCGTAGTTCTGCTGGCAAAAACTTCCGATCTCCCCATTCGAGCCCGGCTCCTGGTGCCCGAACTGGTCGCAGGGGAAAGCCAGGACCACCAGTCCCCGCTCCTTCAACTCCCGCCACAGGCGTTCCAGCCCACCGTACTGCGGCGTGAAACCGCAACGGCTGGCCGTGTTCACAATCAGCAGCACCTGCCCGGCAAAGGAATCGAGGCGCAGCCCCGTGCCGTCCAACAGATCGGCCCAAAGTTGGTAGAGCGCTGCGGGCTCCTGGGACACCTCAATTCCTCCCTCACTGGAGGATGTCATGTCGCGGGCTGGTGCGTCTAAGCAGGGTGCAACACACTCGAGGAAAGAAAGCAGATCAGCGGGCCGGGCGCGCCATTTGCGTCCGGTAGACTGGGGTTGGCAGCTTTTTTGTTATGCCCGGCAGGCGATTGGACCGGGAAATGCCCGAGCGCGGCGGGAAGAATTCTGTTTCCGCCCTCACCGGGATCCGGCCGGTTTGGGGCTGATGGCCGCCGTCCAATATAATCGACTTTTCCTCGAGGCAGAGCCGATCTTTCGAGAGCAATGAGGGTGTGCATATTTTTCCCGTGAACTGTAACCATGGACCGCACCAGTACGATGTGCGCTCGCCGCAGGGAAATCCCACGGTGAACAAGCTGCACAAGGATTCATCCCCCGCTCTCGGGAAGCTGATCCGAGCGGGGCGCGCGTTGTTCCTGCTGGTCCTGTTGGCATCCTCCATGGCCGCGTTCGCACAGCAGGCAAACACCATCGCCGAAATTCGCGTCATCGGCCAGCGCCGCATTCCCAAGGAGACCATCCTCGCCCGCATGTTCACCCACCAGGGCGACCAGTACGATCCGGTCACCGTGGAGCGCGACTTCAACTCCCTTTGGAATACCGGCTACTTCGCCAACCTGCGCATCGAACGCGAAGACACGGAAAAGGGCGTCATCCTCGACGTCTACGTCACCGAGAAGCCCACTATTGAGGAGATCAACTATCACGGCCTGAACTCGTTTTCGGTCTCCGATGCACTCGACCGGTTCAAAAAGGAAAAGGTCGGACTCACCCAAGAGAGCCAGTTCGACCCCACCCGCATTAAGCACGCTGAAGCTGTGCTGCGCGAAATGGAAGCCGAGCACGGCCACCAGTTCGCCACCATTAAGACCGAAGTCAAGACCATCCCTCCGGCCATGGTGCAGGTCAACTTCTCCATCAAGGAAGGGCCCACGGTCAAGGTGGGCGATATTCGCTTCACCGGCAACAAGCACATCAGCCCGCTGATCCTGCGGCGCGCCATGAAGAACCTCAAGCCCGTCGGCATTCCCTATTCGCTCATCTTCGAGAATCTCTTCGCCAAAACCTTCGACTCCTCCAAGCTCGAAGAAGACACCGAACGCGTGCGCGAGGCTTACCGCGACAAGGGCTACGCCAACGCCGCGGTGGAAGAGCCGCAGACCAAGATCCGCGACGAAGGCGGCTTGAACTGGTTCACTTTCCGGCCGCGCCACGGCAAGCGCATTGACATCCTGCTCCCCATCGAAGAAGGCGCGCGCTATCGCCTGGGCACCATCACGTTTACCGGGAACAAGGCCATCGTGAACCCGAGGTTTCTGCGCGCGCAGTTCAACATCAAGGACGGCGAATGGTACGACAACCAGGCCCTCGCCAAGGGCATGGATAACCTGAAAAAAGCTTACGGCGGGCTCGGCTATATCAACTTCGCCGCCATCCCCAAGCCCGCCTTCGACGATCAGAAGCACGTTGTCTCCTGGGTCATCGACATCGACGAGGGCAAGCAGTTCTACGTCTCGCGCATCGAGTTCCAGGGCAACACCACCACCCGCGACAAGGTCATTCGGCGCGAACTGCTGCTCGAAGAGGGCCAGGTCTACAACTCCCAACTGTGGGAGTACTCGGTGCTCCGCCTCAACCAGCTCGAGTACTTCGAACCGCTGCGCGTCGACCAGGACTCTGAAGCCCACCAGGATCCCGAAACCGGCACCGTGGACCTGCTCCTGAAAGTCAGAGAGAAGGGCAAGAACTCCATCGGCTTGAACGGCGGCGTGAGCGGTTTGTCCGGCGCTTTCCTCGGTGTCAATTACCAGACCAATAACTTCCTCGGCCTCGGCGAAACCCTCAGCCTCCAGGGCAACCTGGGCAGCGTGGGGCGCACATTCACCTTCGGCTTCTCCCAGCCCTACGTCCATAACCGGCCTTTGAACATGGGTTTCCAAATCTTCGACCAGAAGCAGGACTTCAACGCGTCCAAGGCCTACCAGGCCTCTACTGGGCAGTCAGTGAACTTGAGCGCCGCGCAGCAATCGCTTACCCAGAACTACAATCAGGCCTCCAGGGGGCTCACCTTCAGCGTCAGCTATCCGCTCAGGCGCCACAACTTCCAGCGCCTCGGCTTCACTTACTCCTTCAATGACTCCAACATCACGGCGTTCTCCACCGCGTCGCAGACGTTCTTCCAGACCATCGCCTTCCGCTCCGGCATCCAGGGCTCGAATGCGCTCACCGGCATCATCAACAGCTCCGCCTCGTTCTCTTACATTTACAACACGGTGAATAACCCGCTGCGGCCGCGCACCGGCAAGGAATACACTGCGGTCTTGCAGTTCTCCGGCATCGGCGGCAACCTGCGTTATATTGCTCCCTTCGTGGCCTACAAGAGCTACCGCTCGATGCACTATTTCCGTCCCGATCCAACCGGGCATAACGTGCTCGCACTCCGCGCCCAACTCGGCTACATCCAGGGCTTCGGCGGAGACGTGGCGCCGCCCAACAGCCGCTTCTATGCCGGCGGCGAACAGGAAATCCGCGGCTTCGATATTCGCGGCGCAACCCCTTACGGCTACGTGCCCAACCGAACCACCGTCCAGTTGACCAATCCCGACGGCAGTTGCGTGCCTCGCGACCCGACCAACCCACAGTTGAACCAGTGCATCCAGGTGCCCATCCCCGTTTATGGCATCGCTTCCATCGGCGGCGACACCAACCTGACCGCCAACGCGGAGTACCGCATTCCCATCGCCGGCCCGGTCACCTGGTCGTTCTTTGACGACTTCGGCGTCGACGGCGCGCTCAACAAGGGACAGCTCGAGCAGAGCCCCGAGGGTTTCGCCACCCTCACCGCTCCGCTCTACGGATGCGCGGTCTACAACAACGGCGCCTGCCAGGGCGGCATTCCCGGATCGGAGGTCGGATTCCAGAGGAACATCCGAACCGTGGCGGGCACCAACTTTGTGCCCCGCATGTCGCTCGGTGGCGAGCTCTCCGTCATCATGCCCGTCATCAACGCACCGTTTCGCTTGTATTTCGCATACAACCCGCTCCGGCTCTATGAGACGCCTTACTGCAACGAGAACGCCAACGGCTCCCGCAACCAGAGCTGCTCGGCGCAGTTGATCACCCGCGACATGTTCCCGCCAGGCGGCGCCGGCGACTACACCTACGGGGAAGCGATCCAGGGTTACGGAGCATTGAACGAGTTCCGCGAACCCAGGAAGACCTTCCGCCTGGCGGTATCGACCACGTTCTAAAAACAGGGACAAGGGATAAGGGATAAGGAAAGATGCGGCAGTCGCTGACAACTGCCATTTTTTACCCCTGCTCCCTTATCCCTTGTCCCTTATCCCTCGTCTCGATCCCTCGTCTCGGTTTGACGCTCGCTGAGCCCCCACCTATAATCCAGATAGTCCTGCCGATCTCCAGTGTTTGTGTCTTTTTCCTGCCTGCAGCGTCTGATGCTCAGCCCGCAAATCGAGAGACCAAAGCTGACGAAGAGCGCGCCGCTGAGCGCGCGCGAGGGCGGGAGATGAGAAGGAGTTTGACCAATCGCATGAAGCGCATTATAGCTTTGTCCTCCGTTCTGGCCCTGGGAATATCTTTGGCCTCCGCAGCCCAAACCGCTCCCGCCGCTGGCGCCACTTCCACGCCGGGCCCCAAGGTGGCCGTAATTGAATTCCAGGCGGCGGTGACCTCGACCAACGAGTTCCAGCGCGAATTCGCCGACCTGCAAAAGAAGTTCGCGCCCCAGCGGGATCAGTTGAAGTCCCTCAGCGACGAGGTGGATTCGCTCACCAAGCAGTTGCAGGCGCAGGGCGCCACTCTCAGTGACGCCGATCGCGCCACCAAGGCCCGTCAGATCGACGAGAAAAAGAAGCAGGCGCAGCGCATCGCCGAGGACGCCCAGAACGACTATACGCAGGCGATGCAGGACACCTTCGGCAAGGTCGCGCAGAAGGTCGACCAGGTGCTCCAGGACTACGCCAAGGCGCAGGGCTTCGCCATGGTCATCGACGCCACCGAACAACAGCAGCAGGCCCCGCTGGTGCTTTACAGGTCGCCTTCGAGTGATATCACCAAGGCCATCATCGATGCCTACAACACCAAGTCGGGTGTGCCCGCGCCGCCTCCGGAAGCGCCTTCGGCTCCCAAGCCTGCGCCGTCCAAGTAACCCGAATACGAAGAGGTTTGAAAAAAGGGGCCGCAGCCATGCGGCCCTTTTTGCTTTGCGCAAAAATCCCGCCAGCCAACCCTAAGTGCCTCGAGTCCCGGAGGGACGAAGCGAGAATAGCCCAGGGTGAAGCTCGCCGGGACGGCGAGCGAGAACCCTGGGAAGGCCCCCCTAAAGAACCTCGGAGTCCCGTAGGGACGGCCCGACGGCCCCTATAACAACGCACGACTTAGCAGCTTTCAGCCCCGGTCCAGCCCGACTTGAAACTTGACTCCATCCCCAATGCTAACTAAATTATTAGTTGAACGTCTGACACGGTGAAGACAATGAAAACCGGCCTCCCCAGGATTAAGGAAAAAAATGCCTCCTAAACCATCCATCACGCTCACCCAGGCTGAATTAAGGCTGATGAAAGTCCTTTGGACGCGCGGCGAATCGAGCGTGGCCGATGTGGCGGCTGCCTGCGCCGGTTCCGCGCCCCTGGCCTACACCTCGGTCCTGACCACCATCCGCATCCTGGAGCAGAAGGGCTACGTAGCTCATCGCCAGGAGGGCCGTGCCTTCCTTTACAGCGCGGCCGTGGCCGAGCAGAAGGCCGGCCGCAGCGAAGTCAAGCACGTGCTCCAGCGGTTCTTTGGCAACTCGCGGGAGCGCCTGGTGTTAAGCCTTCTAGGGGACGACCAGATCAGCCCCGAGGAACTGCGCCGCCTGAAGGAAGCCATTGCCTCCGTCCCCGACGAACCGGCATCTGAGACAGCAGAGGCGGAGGAGGAGCGATGAGTGAGTTTGCCCCCTTGCTGACAGGCTGGTCGGCCGGCGCGGCAGGCGCTTTGCTCGCCGCCGTCTGGGAAGGTGCCCTGCTGGCCGCCCTGGTATGGCTGGTGCTGCGGCTTCTTCCCGGCCTGAGCGCGGCAGCCCGCTCCATTGTTTGGCTCAACGTCTTCATTTTGATGACTTTGTTGCACCTGGTTCCCCTTTTCACCGGCAGTCCCGCGGCAACCCAGGCGTTCACAGCCCATACCGTGCGCCTCGATCCCCGCTGGAGCCTGGCCGTCGCCGCCGTTTGGCTGGCGCTGTCCCTTCTGCGCGCTGGTCAGCTTGTCGCCGGCGCCCTGCATCTCCGCCGCCTCGGGCGCCGGGCCAACCCGTTCCCGGCCGGAGCGCAAATTGCCCAACTGCTCCATAACCACGGCCGCCCCGTCCAGCTCTGCACCTCTGCAGACGTCGCCCGCCCCAGCGTCCTCGGGTTCTTCCACCCGCGCATCCTTCTTCCGCCCGACTTGGCCGAGCGGCTCGCTCCCGCCGAGCTCCATCAGGTGCTCGTGCATGAAATGGAGCATCTCCGCCGCGGCGACGACTGGACCAACCTCCTCCAAAAGCTGGCTCTGCTTCTGTTCCCGCTCAATCCGGCGCTGGCCTGGGTGGAGCGCCGTCTGTGCGCCGAGCGCGAACTGGCCTGCGACGATCGCGTCCTCCACTCCGGCTCCGGACGGAAAGCCTACGCCCTTTGCCTCACCCGCCTGGCTGAATACTCGCTAGTCCGCCGCGGCTTCGGCCTCGTCCTGGGCGCCTGGGAACACCGTCCTGAGCTGGTGCGGCGCGTCCAGCGCATCCTCTACCAGCCCGCGCGCACCATGAAGCGCTGGCCTGCGCTCGCCGCCACTGGCGGACTGGTTGCCGGAGCTCTTGCCTGCGCCCTCACCCTGGCCCGCGCGCCTCAGGTGGTCCGCTTCGCACCGCCCCAACTCACCCGCGCGCAAATCGCGGCTTCGCTCGACATCGGACAGGTAAGCCGCGCCCTCGGCGGCAAGCCGGAAATGGTGAAGGCCATCATGCCCGCCGGCTCTCCGCTTCCGGCCACATTCAATCCCCAAACAAAACCGCAACTGGCACGCACGGCAGCGGTTCGGCGGCCCATCCATCGCAAATCACCTCTCACCCGCCTGGCCAGCCTCAGAACGCCCCCGCCGCCGCAGGCGGGAACGGTGCTGGTCATGACCCAATGGACTGACATGGCCGAGCCGCCACAATTCGTAGTCACATTTGCCCGAATGCCGAACGGGAAGCCGGGAGCAGAACAAACCCAGCCGGTCATCCGCGCCGCCTTCGCCGTACTCCAGACGCCCGCAGGCTGGCTGGTCATCCAGATTTAGCCAACCAATCGCTGCGGCAAGGCCGCGCCCAAGATCAACGCAAGAGCAACAGAATCAACGATCGGGAGAAAATGAATCATGCCTCAAGCAACTAATCATTTAGTAGGAATCGCAAAGAAGCTGGCCGTCCCTGCAACCGTCCTGGGCGCATTCGCCCTCGGCGCCGTCATGTTCGTAGGTCACGGCCGGGTGAGCGCGGCCTCAGTCTCGTCCAGTCCGGCGCTCAGTGAGAACAGCGTTGAACCCCTCCTCAGCCTCGACCAGGCCATGGAAGCCGTTGCCTCCAGGGTCACGCCGTCCGTGGTCAACGTCTACGTCACGGCGCGGGATAAAGGCGGCGAAATGTCAGAGAACGGCGGCGGCCAGCAGATGCAACTGCCTCCGGGAATGCAGCAGTTTTTCGGCCAGCTCAATCCCCAGGGCCAGCCGCAGCAGCCCCAACTCGAGCACGGCATCGGGTCGGGCGTCATCGTTTCGCCCGACGGCTACATCGTTACCAACAACCACGTAGTCGATGGCGCCACTCAAATCAAGGTCACCCTGCACGACCGGCGCATTTACCCCGCCAAGGTAATCGGAACCGACAAGCTGACCGATCTTGCCGTGCTCAAGATCGACGCCAATAACCTGTCACCGGTTTCCTGGGGCGACTCCACAAAGCTCGAACCGGGCCAGACCGTGCTCGCCTTCGGCAGTCCCTTCGGCTACTTCCAGTTTTCCGTCACCCGCGGCATCGTCAGCGCGGTCAACCGGCCCAACCCGTTCAGCGATGACGCGCGCAAGCCCGGCGGCTACATCCAGACCGACGCCGCCATCAACCCCGGCAACTCCGGCGGACCGCTGGTGGATGCGCGCGGCCAGCTGGTCGGCATCAACACCTTCATCATCACCAACTCCGGCCAGTTTGCCGGCGCGGGCTTCGCCATTCCTGAGCAGATTGTGCGCGCCACTGCCGACCAGATCATGAAAAACGGCAAGGCGGAGCACGGCTACCTCGGCGTCAACATTGAACCCGTCAATCCCCAGAACGCGCAGTTCTTCAACCTCACCAATGCTGAGGGCGCCATCGTCTCCCAGGTGCATCCCGATACGCCCGCCAGCAAGGCTGGAATGAAGCAGGGCGACGTCATCACCGAGCTCAACGACCAGAAAGTGGCCGATTCTACCAGCCTGCAAATCGCCATCAGCGACATGATGCCGGGAACCCCCGTCAAGCTGGGCATCATGCGCGACGGCAAGCCCATCACCCTCGATGTGACCGTGGGCCAGTATCACGCCAACGGCGAAGAAGCCAGCAACGCGAACGAAGGCGCTAACCAGAAAGAGCGCATCGGAGTCGCAGTGGCGAACTTGGACGACAACGCCCGCCAGCAGTTCAACGTTCCCGCGCAGATCAATGGCGTGGTGGTTCAGCAGGTCAAGCCCGGCAGCCCGGCCGACGATGCCGGCATCCAGCCCGGTGGCGTGATCGAAGAGATGGACCGCCATCCGGTCACATCGGCCAGCGAGTTTGCCGGCGCGGTTCGCAACGCTCCCGCGGGCAAGGACGTACTGCTTCTGGTGTGGTCGCACGGAAATGCCAGCTTCGTGACGATCCAGCCAGAACAGAGCTTGGGTCAGGTCCAATAACAATCGACACCCCGGCTCGCCAAGGGCTTCCGGACGCTTCCTCCGTCCGGAAGTCCTTTCGTTTCAGGTCCGCATTACGGAAGGAGGCGGGGGTTTCAACCCCCGCGAAGACCCCTCAACTCTATCGGGCTTTAGCCCCGGAAGAGAGAAAGAAGGAGCACCTTCGTCCCGCCATGTGCAACTCCGTCGTCCCCGCAAGGCATCCTTCCTTCAAGAAAGGAACCTGCCGATTCCACCATGTTCGATGCAGCCTTAAATCACCTTCCCCTCGTCATAGCCTTCGTCGCCTTCCTCATCGCCCACATGCTCCGCCTGGATCGGCACGCCTCACCGGCGCTGAAACCGCGCACGCCCAGCCGGCGCCGTCCCTTTGGTAATCGCATGATGAACGGCGAAATGGTTCTGGTCGACCCCGATGGCCGCATCACCCGATCCCGCCGCCGCTGATTCCACCCAAATAACTCCCACGGTCACGCCCCATGGCGCATTTGGGGGATTCCCGCCTCTCCCTTAAGAAGATCAAATGACAAAAGGCATAGGGCTCCTGCGCAAATGTTCGCGTGAGGCTCCGGTCCCCCCCACCGGGCAGCGCGTGTCGCCATTGTTCTCAATCTGCCGGCCCCCATGGAACCTCCCAGCTCAACTGGAGTACTCGATGAACCTCTCGCAAACCAGCTCGATGATTCTGGCCGTTCCCTTCATTTTGCTCCTGGCCTTGTTCGTCTTCCGCCTCGATTCGCTCCTCTTCCGCACCCCCGCAAAGCCAGCGGCTGCGCGCTCCCAGCGGCCCCGCTTCGCCAACTTTGAATCCAGCTCCATGCTCATGACCGACCCCGATGGCCGCGTGTCTTATCCGGCGCGCCGCCAGAGACCGCCCCTTCTGCGTGACTCCGTAGCAGGTGCTTCCCGCTCCAGACGGCCGCTGTAAACCGGCCGCTGTAAAAACTGCTTTGCGGCCTGCGCAGATTCTCCCTGCGAGCGTCCCAGGGAACTGCCCTGAGCGCCGCTCCGCCCACACCTTCATCCGTAGTACTGAAATTTCTTCCAAAACTCCGGCCATGGCCAGCGAATGTCGCGGCACACAAACACCGAATCGTGATCTCCGATGGCGTCGTTGACGACTCGGTAGGGGTTTGAGAGCTTTGCGGCAACCTGGCACCGGGCAAAAATCCGGTCCACCTGGGCCTGCGTGAACCCGACCGCAATCACCGTTTGCGGCGGAGGGTCCCCGTATCCGCGAAGCCAATTGGAATTCATTCCGCTGATGGCCTCGCCCAGACCATATTTGCGCCCGAACAGGTTCACTGCTCCGGCTTCGCCTTCGTCCCCAGCGAGCACGCGCACGCCGCCGCGCTCTGCCGGAGGCAGGGAATCGCGAACCCGCGCCACCGTGGCGGCCAGCTCCGGCCAGCCGATCTCCATACCGAAATTGTCCTGGACGCTGTTGGCGAATCGCCACCACCCCGACTGGATCGGAGCCATGGGAAGCGTAACGGCGAAGACCATCAGCGCGCCTACCGCATACGAAATCCAGGTGGCTCGGGTGACGGCCCCTCGCACTCGTGGACTCTTCGCGTCCACCCAGGCTTCGCCCCAGACGGCGCCGGCAGCCATCAACATCGGGTAAGCGGGCGCTAGGTAATAGTCCCGTCCCTTCGCAATCGCCAGCAGGATCAGGGGCACCAGGTACATCCAGCCGAGGATGCGGAAGGCCTTGCCGCTCTTAGTTGCGAAGAGATACCACAACCCCGCGCACCACAGCGGAACCGTCACCGGGCTGGTGACATTCCAAAACTGGTTGAGAAGGAAATGGTCGGTCCTGCCCCATGACTCATCGCGCGCGTGAATACTTTTCATCCACGCAAGCGCCACCCAGTGATGCTGGAATTGCCACAGGAGGACGGGCAGCGCCATGGCCAGCGCCAGGGCCACGCCGCACCAGAACCAGGCCGAGCGAAAATAGCGGCGGTTCGGCGTGAGCAGCATGCCAACCAGCAGGCCGGCCGCAAAAGTCAAAACGGTGTACTTGGTCAGCAGACCCAGGCCGAAGCCGAAGCCGATCATCATCCACCAGCGCGGGTCATGCGTGCGAATCAGCTGGACTGTTGCCCACGCCACCAGAACCCACCACAGCAGATCGAAAGACATGTAGGAAAAGAACGTTCCCGCGAATGCGACCGGTCCGCCGATGCCCGCGGCCACCGCGGCCACCAGCATGGCCCTCCTGCCTCCGCCCATGGTGCGTGCCATTAGTCCGGCCAGCACGCTCACCAATCCGATTGCGATCGCCGGCAAAAGGCGATAACCCACCAGGCTGGTTCCGAACAGCATCAGCTCGGCGCGCGCCAGCCACGCAGTCAGCGGAGGGTACACCACGTAACACCAGTCAAGGTGCATCGCGTTGTTGTAACTCAGCAGCTCATCGCGGTGGAACCCATACCGGCCGCTGAACGCAATGTGGATCGCCGTGAAAGCGAGCCCGGTGAGCCACAGCGCCGTCGCGTCGCCGGAATGAGCCGGCTGTGCAGCGCTTGGCTTGGTTTGTGTCGCTTGGTTCATTCGAGCCCCGGTTGTGCCGGATTCGCGTTCATCATACATTGCGGCCGCTCCCAACCGCGGAGACGGAGAATCGGCGGTCCACCGCTACACTGGACATGGATGCTTTCACTCAGAAATGCCGGAAAACGCTTCGGGCCGCGCATACTCTTCCTTGAAGCCGACTGGCTGATTCGCAAAAACGAAAAAACCGCGTTGGTGGGCGCCAACGGCGCGGGCAAAACCACGCTGATGAAAGTCCTCGCGGGCCAGGAAACGCTCGACTACGGCGCGGCAGAACAAACCCGCGGCATGAGCATCGGCTATCTGCCCCAGGAAGGCCTCCGCCTCCAGGGCCGCACCGTCTTCGAGGAGTGCCTCACCGTCTTCGACGAAATCCGCGCCATGGAAGGCGAAATCGAGCGCCTTGGCGGTCAGCTTGCCGAGCTCGACCACGCCGGCCCCGAGTACGCCGCCGCCGCCGAGCGCTTCTCTCTCCTGCAAGATCGCTTCCACGCCCTCGACGGCTACGCCCTCGACGCGCAGGTGGGCGCGGTGCTCACCGGCCTCGGCTTCGCCAAGGAGGATTGGACGCGCGACACCGGCGAGTTCTCCGGCGGCTGGCAGATGCGCATTGCCCTCGCCCGGCTGCTGCTCGCCAAACCCAACCTGCTCCTCCTCGACGAGCCCACCAACCACCTCGACCTCGAAACCCGCAACTGGCTTGAGGACTACCTCAAGTCCTATCCCTTCGGCTACATCCTCTGCTCCCACGACCGCTATTTTCTCGACGTCACCGTCGATCGCACCGTGGAGATCTGGAACAAGCGCCTCACCATCTTCCACGGCAACTACACCAAATATCTCGCGCAAAAAGACGAGCGCCGCGCGCAACTCCATGGCCCAATACCGCAACCAGCGCGAGCAGATCGACCACCTTGAAGCATTCATCAACCGCTTCCGCTACCAGGCCACCAAGGCCAAGCAGGTGCAGAGCCGCATCAAGGAGCTGGAAAAAATCGAGCGCATCGAAATTCCCGAAGAAGAGCCTAGTCATCCACTTCAAATTCCCGCAGCCGCGCGCCATCGGGCCGCATGGTGGTGGAGGCCGAAGCGCTCTCTAAAAGCTACGGCGAAAAGCACGTGCTTGAGAACGTGCGCTTCTCCATCGAGCGCGGCGACCGCGTAGCCCTCGTCGGCGTCAACGGCGCGGGAAAATCCACGCTCATCAAGCTGCTCACCGGCGTCGAATCGCCCACCGCCGGCACCGTCAAGCTCGGCCACAACGTCCTCGCCGAATACTTCGCGCAGGATCAGTACAAAGTCCTCGACCCCGACGCGCGCATGCTCGACGACATCGGCCGCGCCGCGCGCAAGGTTCCTGAAACCGAGCTGCGCTCGCTCCTCGGCTGCTTCCTCTTCTCCGGCGACGACGTCTTCAAGCCCCTCGGCGTGCTCTCCGGCGGCGAGCGCAACCGCTACGCGCTGGCCCGCATCCTCGTCTCGCCCTCCAACTTCCTGCTCCTCGACGAGCCCACCAACCACCTCGACATGCGCGCCAAAGACGTGCTCCTCGAGGCCATCGCCAGCTTCTCCGGCACCGTCATATTCGTCTCCCACGACCGCTACTTCATCGACCGCCTGGCCACGCGCGTGCTCGAAGTCGAGAACGGCGCCGCCACAACCTACGAGGGCAACTACGAAGATTACCTGCGCAAAAAGGAAGCGCAGGCCGCCAGCGCAATCCAGCAATCTGGGTTGCAATCTGGGGTGCCCCATCCTTCCGGCAGCTCCATCGCCGGAAGGGTGGGAAATCACCGGCGCTCGGATGAACCGGAAACCGGAACCGAATCCAGGAAACCAGCGCAAACCGGCACCACCATCGTCATCGAAGGCGGCTTCGACCCCGCCAAAGAAAAGCCGCGCCGCCTCAATCCCATCAAGCAGAAGCAGATGGAAGACCGCTGCGCATTTTTGGAAGAAGAAGTCCCGCGCGTGGAAGCGGCCCTCGCCCATACCGAGCAGCAACTGGGCATCTACGTCTCCGCGGCGGAAACCGAGCGTCTAACCCAACTGGCCCAGGACCTCCGCGCGCAGCTAGCCGCGTTAACCCGTGAGTGGGAAGACCTGATGCAGCAGCTCGAAGGCGCATAGGCAAGGGAATCTGCTTCCGCTCTTGCCTTTGCTTTTGCTCTTGCTTTTGCTCTTGCGGTTGTATTTCTCTCTGTCATTCTCCGAAGAGAATCCGCTTTTGCGCGAAACGCAGGCGAGGATTCTAAGATCCCGCATAAGCCGCGCGAGTCGTGCGGAAGGAGGTGGGGGTTTTAACCCCCGCACTAGCCTCGCGAAGCGGAGGGGCTTTAGCCCCGGAACGCCCCCAGCACCGCAAACGCAACCACCGTCTCCCGCGCATCTTCCATCTCCGCCAGCAACTCATCTTCCCGGTCGTGCGGCACCGTCATCTCGAAGGCGGCAATTTCCTCATCGTCCGCCGTGGTAAAACACAGCTCGCAGCAGCCCAGCGCACCCGTCGCCATCCGCACCGGTGGCCCAAACGCACGGCACGTCATCGGCCGCCACGCGTACACGTCGCACCTGCCGCTCTTGGGATCCAGCGCCGGACACGCCGCCTCATCCGCAAGCTCCTCAAATCGCTCCTGCTCCGCCTCTGATTCCTTCAGCACTCCCGTCGCCGCATCGCCCGGAAATGCCGCCGCCCACTTGTCCACCCACGCTCGCGCCCGCCGCTCAATCTCCGCGGCCAGCGCCGCATCGCTCTCGCGCAGCGCATCCATGCCTGCGCGCAGCCGCGCCGCATCCAGCGCGTTGATCCGGAACGGACCATGGCAGCACTGCGTGCATCCCACCCGGCAAGCCAGGTGCGGCCCGGCACGCCGCCGCGCCTCAGCCAGCGCCGCATCCATAATCTCGACAAGCTGCCCGTCGCCCGCAGGTACGCTCACAACGTGATCCTACCGCGCCACGCTCAACCGCCGCTGTTTTTGTAAATTGAAAATCGAGCGCGGCGTCTTACCGTCCCCGCGTCGACATCCAGATGGCCACGCCGCCCATCACCGCTCCCGCGGCCAGCGCAATTCCAACCGCCTGCAGCGGGTTGCGCTTCGTGGCCCGCCGCGCGTCGTCGATCGCGTCTTCCGCGGCCTCGCGCCCCGTCTCAATCGCCCGCAGCGCCGAGCGCACCCCGTCGTTCACGGCGTCCGTCACCATGGACTTCATCCGGGAAACTTCCTTGCGTACATCGTCAACCGTCGCTGCCTTTTCGAGAATCTCCGTCGCCATGGTCTTCGCCTGTCCTCACACTGGATTCGGCAGTCGCCCGCGATCCGCGGTAGCCGCCTGCGTAGATGGGATGGCATCGGGGAGGCCTTTGTTGTACCAAGGAAATGTTTCGCTCCCGCAACGCGCTACTCGCCCCCATGCGTCTTCCCTTTGGGATTGGTACTCCGCCGCCGCCGATGCACATGCCGCCTCGCCGGCCGCGCGGCCGGCTCCAGCAGCGGCGGCAGACCCGCCACCGCCAGCAGAAGCTTGTTGGCCGCGTTGAACAGGTTCAGGTGCGTATCCACCCGGCCGTCCGTAGCCGCCAGAAAAATCGCCGTCCGCCGCGCATGATTGATCGCGATGTACGTCGTAAATCCCGCTCCCCCGCCCGTCTTCTCCACAATCGTCGACTCGGAATCGAGCGGCAGAATATGAATCCAGCCCAGCCCCACTCCCGTCGGCTCCCCCGCGTGGTCCAGCCCCACCTGCCGCACCAGGTCCGTGGGCTTTATGTAAACCGCCTGCGCCGCCGCATCCTGCGCCGGAATCTCCGGCCCGCCCGTCCCCAGCAAATACTTCAGCCATATCTCCATATCTCGCGCCGATGAGTACAGCCCCGAGCTCCCCGCCGTCGCCTCCGTCACCGCGCACGCTCGTTCGTCATGCGCGCTCTTCAGCAGCCGCCCGCACTCGTCCGCGGTGGGGAAATACGTCGTGCTCCACATATCCAGCGGCTTCAGCGTCCGCTCGCTCTCGAGCGCCGCATACTGCCGGTGCGTCGCCGCCGCCAGCGCATCGCTCAAAAAATCGAACCCCACATTGGAATAAAGCGCCGCCGTCCCCGGCACGGTGCGCAGCCGCTCACTCTTGAGCCACCGCCAGCGCGTGCGGTAATCCGGATACGTGAAATGCGGCGTGTCCCGCGGCCCACTCCCCACCTCCCGCGGCAGCCCCGACGTGTGCGTCGCCAGCTCCACCAGCGTGATCGGCCGTATCCGCTCCGGCACCGTCGCTCCCCGCGGCGAATAACGCTCCAGCGTGTCGTTCAGCCCCACCGTCTTCTCCGCCACCAGCTTGGTCAGCAAATCCGCAGTGAACGTCTTCGTCAGCGAGCACAGCCGCACCAGCGAGTCCTCTGTGGGAACCTGTCCCGATCCCGGCGCCGTCTCTCCGTACCCGCGGAAGAACACCTGGTCCCCGCGCACCACCACCAGCACCATCCCCGTCGATCCCGACTCGGCAAAAAGCTCCGCCCCCAGCTCGCCCGCCGTGTTCAGCTCCGGTGGCGCCGCCGCGGCCTGAGCCTGCGCAACCGCCCGGGCCGCCGGGCAGCCAAGCAAAATAATTAAAAGGAAGGGAAGAATCAAAACGCGTTTCATCGGGGGTCGCTCTCTTCAGCATACAAGGGCCGTTGCATGCCTCGGCTCGCTCACCTGGATTTGCCAGCGGTCCTCCGAAAAGAAAATCGCGCTCATTGAATTCCCGAAGAAACGCCAGTTCTATTTCAAACCGATCATGAAAATCTTGTACGCCAGCAACATCACAACGGTCCCTAGCGCGACCCAGGCGGAAAGCGCGTAGCGCCGCAGGAAGTACAGCGTAACGCATGCCCAACAGGAGCAGGCAGCTATCAAAGCACCGCCAACATACGGGATCGCGACTGCGGTCGAGAAGTTCGCGCCATGGACGTACCTGAGTCGGAAGATCTCACCCAGTGTCCTCACCACGATAAGGAATTGAACCGTGATTCCTATCTGAGCCCAGCGTTCTCTGGTCATTCGGAAAGTGTAGTTGGGCGGGCGGATTGCTGCGAAATCGCCAAAGCCTGAATCTCCTGCCTCCCGCTTCCCGGATTCTCCGCTAATTCGCCCACCCTTAATCCCGAATTCACGCCAGAGGTACACAGTACCTCTGGCGCGGCCTCACACCTGTGTCGCCGATGCTCTCCCCAATCCAACCTTGAGAGGTCTAGCCGCATGTTCAAAAAAGCATCCGCAATCGGCTTGGTCACCGGAGCGCTGGCAATAGCCTGCTTCGCCCAGGAAGGCCGCGTCCCCACCGGCATCCGGCATCTCGATCACGTGTTTCTCATCATGATGGAGAATCACGGCTATCAGCAAGTGATCGACAATCCCAACGAGCCCTACCTCAACAGCCTCATCTCCTCGGGCAAAGTCAATCTCGCCACCAACTATTTCGCCGTGGGTCACCCCAGCCTTACCAACTACCTGGAGATTGTCGGCGGTTCCAACTTCGCCATCCGCAGCGACAACTCTCCCGCGTGGGGCAGCACCACCTGCACTCCAAATATCGCGAGCGGTATCGTAAATGCCGACAACGGCGGCGGCAATGCGCCGGTTCCTGTGGACACGGGGAGCATCTGCCCCATTGAAGGCAGCGGCAAGGACGCGGAAACGCCGGCGGTCGATACCTGGAATGAGGTCGGTGGCCCTTTCGTCGCCCTCGCTGACCTTGACGGCGTCAAATCCGTGCCCGCTGCGACAACCATCGGCAAGACCATTGGCGATCAGTTGTCCGATGCGCGGATGCGATGGAAGTCCTACCAGGAGAACCTCCCGCTCGGCACACTCTCAGGCGTCAACTACAGCAATGGCACATCAACCAACTTGACCGATTTCACCCAGCTGTCTCCTCTCACCTCTTCAAGCGTGGTGCAGCTCTATGCGGTCAAGCACAATCCGTTCGCGTACTTCAAGAGCGTTCAAGACGGCTTGGACCCGGACAACAGCCTCAAGAACGTGGTCGGCTTCGATGGACCACGTGGTCTGTACGCCGATCTGGCGACCGGCGAAGTGCCCGAACTGCTCTTCATCGTGCCCAACCAGTGCGATGACCAGCACGGGCGGTCCAACGGCGACGCATTCTGCGCTTTCGACTACGGCGAGAACAACAGCGGCTATACTTACGGAACCCAGGTGGGCCTGAATCCCGGCCTCATCCAGCAGGGAGATACAACCATTGAGCGGCTGGTGCATGCGATTCACGCTTCCCCGGCCTGGCACTGGGGACGCAGCGCCATCGTGATCGTGTGGGATGAGAACGACTATAGCGGCAGCACCACCGTGCTCAGCGGGCTGTTCCCGCCGCAGAACCAGAACCGCGTCGTTCTCACGGTAGACACCAACTACGAGAATCACCACGGAGTCCAGAGCTCCACCTACTACACCAGCTACTCTCTGCTCAAGTCGATGGAGGCCGGTTTTCGTCTTCCATGCCTGAATCACGCATGCGACCCCGGCGTCCAGGTCATGTCCGACCTGTTCGGCCGGAACCATGGCGACGCGGATTCGGACAAATTCTGATCGGCACACAGCAAGCGAGAGTCTTTACGGGTTGCGTGGGGCTCTCGCTCCCTCCTCACATCCCTCCATCTTCCTCCGCCAGAATCATCGCAATCCCCTCCATCCGCCGTTCCCACTCCGTCCGGTGCTCCCGAACCCACCCCTCCAGCGTGTCCAATCCTTTGCTCGCCATCCGGCAGGTCCGCACCCGTCCCACCTTCTCCGTCGCCACCAGCCCGCACGCCTCCAGAATGTCCATGTGTTGCCCCACCGCCGTCAGCGTAATCCCCAGCGGCTCCGCCAGCTTCGTCGCCGACTGCGGACGCTCCCTCACCAGCTCCAGCAGCGCCCGCCGCGTCGGATCCCCCAGCGCATCCAACACCCGATCGCTATCGCTCTTCTCTTCGCCCACAAGTCCCTTCCATCGGCCCAACACCCTTTTCACTTCTTCACTTTTTCACTGCTCTTCTTTTCACTGCTCCTCCACCACCCCCGCCAGCTTCTCCATCAGCGTCTTCCATCCCTGCTCGCGCATCGCCGGTCCATCCGCCCCCTCGAAGAACGCTCCCTGGTGCGTCAGAATCAGGTCTGTCCCCGCCCCCGTTTCCACCAGCTCAAACGTCACCTGCGACGAAGAAAACATCTTCCCGTCCCGCTTCATCGTCGACGCAATCACGATCCTCTCCCCCAGCACAATCTGCTGGTACCGCCCTTCGTTCAGGATCACCGAACCCGCAATCGGCGTCTCCGGCCCCATCCGGTACGCCATCACCTGCCGCCCGCCTTCCTTGAACTCGACCAGGAAATCCTCCAACTCGCTGTGCCCGCCGCCGCCCATCCACCGCTGCACCTTATTAGGATCGCTCAGCGCCGCAAACACCACCCCCGCCGGCTTGGCGAAACTCCGCTCCACCACGCACGTCGCATGCACAACCTTCGGTTCCATCTTCGTCTCTGTCATTCGCCGTAACCTCCTTGTCCTCTCATTTGCTCTTTCGCAGCCAATACTGAAGTTGCAACTTTAGTATTTATCCATTCTCCAAAATAGTCAAGTTTAAACTTCAGTATTCTCCCAAACCCTCGCCCAAGACTGCACAGCACTGCGCAGAATTCAGCCTTAACTAGCTCATTCCATTAGCAATGTCCGTTTTTTTGGCGGAACCCGCGCTGCCAGCCGTAAACCGCTCATTCTGCGCGGGTTGAATCCTATTTGCGCTTTCCCTGGTCCCCGCTCTCCAACGCCGCCAGCTTCTGCTTCAGGTCCTCCAGCTTCTCTCCCGCAGCGCTCAGCTTCCCCTGCGCGGTAAGTTGCTGATAATCCTGAAGATCCTGCGCCGCCGCATGAATCAGCGCGTTCACATCCGGCGCCTTCGTTTGCGAACCGCCGCGGCGCGCCCCCCGCCTCAGCCGGAGCCGCCGTCGCGTTTGCCTCGCTCCCGCTCAGGCTGCTCGTCCCGCCGGCTAAACAGCGCCTGCAGCGCCCCCTCGTAGCTCGTCGCATACGCCAGTTTGTCCTGCAGCGCCAGCACCACCAGCCGCAGTTCCGGCATCGGGCTCCGCTGCGCCTGCAGATAAATCGGCTCGGCGTACAACAGCGACTTCCCGCACGGAATCACCAGCAGCGTCCCCCGCCGCACATGCGAACCCTGCTGATTCCAAAGCGTTAGCTGCCCGCTAACTGCGCATTCTGGTCGATCCGCGCCTCCACCTGCATCGGCCCATCCACCAGCCGCGTCTTAGGAAAGTCGTACACCACCGACGTCCCGTAGTGTTCCCCGTCGCTCCGCCCCGCAATCCACCCAATCAAGTTGTTCCGGTTCGCCGGCGTAAACGGCAGAATGTCGATAAACTCCACATCCTGCTCCTCCGGCAATTTCATCAGCACAAAGTTCGGATCCATCGGCTGGGTCACCTGCTCGCCGCTGTCGCCCAGCGTCACTTCGCTTGCCACCGTCCACAGGTCCTCGCGGTTATAAAACACCGTCGGGTCCGTCATGTGGTAAAGCCCGTACACCTGCGCCTGCATCCGCAAAAACAGCTCCGGATACCGCACGTGCCGCCGCAGATCCTTCGGCATCGCCGCCTCGTCCTTGAACAGCGACGGAAACACCCCGCGCCACGCCGCAATCACAGGGTCCTTCGCGTCGAACACATAAAACGCCACGTCCCCGTTGTACGCATCAATCACCACCTTCACGCTGTTGCGCAGGTAGTTGATCGTCCCATCCCCCAGCGGGTAATTGGTCGCATAAGGATACGTGTCCGCGGTCGTGTACGCGTCCATCATCCACGCCAGAGTCCCGTCGTCGCGCACCACTATATAAGGGTCATTCTCGTACACAAGAAACGGCGCCAGCGCCTGCACCCGCTGGCGGATATCCCGCCGCATCAGCAGCCGGCTCTCCGGCCCAATGTCGTCCGAGAACGGCACCTTGGTCACGTCTCCGCGGTCAAACGCAATCAGCACCCGCCGCATCAGTCCGCCCATCCGGATCCCGCCCGTCCCCGCGTACGACGTCAAACTGTTCGTCTCGCCCTGCGGGTAGTTGAACTCCTTCTGTTGCGTCTTCACGTAAACATCGGTATCCGTGAGCTGCCCAAAGTAAAGCTCCGGCCGCGTCACCGTCGGCGCTCCACCCGTGCTCTGGATCGGCATGTTACTCACCATCAGCGTGGGCAGCCCCTCCGGCGTAAACCCGTTCACCGAGTTCATCGTGATCCCGTATCCATGCGTGTAAATCAGCTTCTCGTTGATCCAGTTGCGGCTGCTCTCCGGCAGCTTCTCCAGGCTCAGCTCGCGCGTCCCCAGCATTACCTCTCTGGTTCGCCCGCCGATCGCGTACCGGTCAATGTCCACGTCGGGAAAATCGTAGTACGTCCGTATCTCCTGGATCTGCCGCAGCGTGTCCTGCAGCGCGTGCCAGTCCCACAGCCGGATATTTTCGAGCGTCGCCTGGTTGTGTTCCGCGTCCGCGTCGGCCACGTCCACGCTCGCAGGAAACTCGTGCGTCGCAATCTGGTCCAGCCCGTAAGCCTTCCGCGTCATGTCGATGTTGTAGGCAATGTACGGCCGCTCCTTGTCAAGCTGGTTCGGCTTCACAATAAAGTTGCCCACATACCAGCCCACAATCTGCACCAGCACAAAGCACACCACCGCCGGCACCGGCGCCGCAATCAGCCAGCTTCGCTCCCGGCCGCGCCACAAAATTGATCCCGGCCACAATCGCGCCCAGCACCAGCGCAATTGCGATCAGCATCATCCCGCCCAGCTGCACGTGCGCGTCCGTGTAACTGATGCCGCTGAACACCGTGTGCGGCGTCAGGATCAGCTCAATCCGCGCAATGTACTCGCGCAGGGCCAGCACCAGCAGCAGAAACGCCGCCGGAACCGACAGCAAACGCCACGGAAACGGCGCCAGCCGGTCATAAGCATCGTGCGAAAGCCTCCGCCCGCCCGCAATCAGCGCGGAGAACACCGCGGCAATCGAAAACAGAATCGCCAGCGCCAGCAGCCATCCCGCCAGGTCGTTCCACACCGGCAGCGTGAAAAAGTAGAAATCCAGGTTCCGCCCCAGGATCGGGTCCGTCACCGTGCCGCCCGTCGGCCCATGGAACCAGTACAGCGCAAAGTCCGTCCAGTTCCCCCGCAGCGCCGCGCCGGAAATCAGCGCAATAAACCCTGAAGCAATCAGCGCGCCCCAGCGCAGCACCCGTTCCAGCGGAATGTTGATGGTGCGCCCGTTGAACACAAATGTCCCCGCGCTGCGCAGGGCGGCGACATTGGCGTGGATGAGGATGCGGCACCAGCCGTAGAGCAGGATGAAAGTGACCAGGGTGAAGAAGGCGAAAATCTCCCACTGGATCCTCAGCGATCTCCAGAACACATCGGCATACCCCAGCGACCCGAACCACAGGTTGCTAACGTAGTAAGAAATCACGGTGCGGAAGCTCAGGATGGCGACAGCGAGCAGGGCAACCACAACGATCCAGATTCGGCCGCCGCGCCGAGGCCGGCCAAAATCGGAATGCAGCATGATGGGTTCATCCATAGATAAGGCCAGCTTTCAGGCCCAGCCAGCAAGCGTGTCCGGGCCGGAGCCAATTGTAACGCCGAGGTGCACGACGGCAGCATTTGGCCGGTCGCCCGGGCGCCTGAAAGCAAGTTCCATCAACACGTGAGGCGCCCAGCCTCTGCGTTGGAAGCGGCTTCTTAAGACCCGTGCAACTCGCCTGGTACTTCGTTGCGGATGCCTGTTGTTTTTCGATTGACAACACCAGAACTCCAGCCTGATGCTTGTGCCAGCGATTCCCCAAATACCACCCGCTCTCGGCTGTGGCTACCGTGCGCGCCATTTGCGGGCAAGTGTGACCACAAATGCGAATACTGCCGCCTCTATGAATGGCGATTACAATACCGTACCCCGGGGCAGCTCCTCACCCAGTGAAAAGGCTCCAAACCCGTCGGGACAAAATCAAAAAGGCCGTACCGGCCAAAGGGCGAATAACATTCCCCGTTCAGCAGGTTAGACTGCGTGTCCAGACTGGTAACTGACTCGGTGTTAGAGATCCAAAAGCTCTTCGCGGTGCGGCCAATCAATTCATGTCAGGAGAAACTATGGGAAGGTTAGAAGTATCGCCCGAAGGAACCGGGGTTAAGGCACTGCGGTGCGCGGGGTCAGTATTATTGATTGGAGCGGTTCTCACCTTCTCTTTAGCGGGATGCGGTGGAGGCGCCAGCCAGCCAAATCAGGGCACCCCGTCCTCCTCCACCCTCTCCGTGACCCTTGCAGGAACGGGCTCGGGAACCGTGACCAGCAGCGACGGAGACGTCAACTGCGGCACAACTTGCTCAGCAAGCTACTCGAATGGATCGAGTGTCACACTGAAAGCAACTCCTGCCGCAGGGTCCTCCTTCGCCGGTTGGTCGGGCGGTGGCTGCAGTGGAACGACATCTACCTGCACCGTCTCCGTCACCTCCGCCACTACCGTCACCGCGACATTTAACTTGCCAGTCGCTACATCGACGCTCTCCGTGGTCCTGGCGGGCACCGGCTCGGGAACTGTGACCAGCGGCGACGGGGAAATCAACTGCGGCGCAACCTGCTCGGCAAGCTACTCGAATGGATCGAGCGTCACGCTGACAGCGACTCCAGCCGCAGGGTCCTCCCTCGCCGCTTGGTCGGGCGGCGGCTGCAGTGGAACCGCAACCACCTGCACCGTCTCCGTCACCTCCGCCACTACCGTCAGCGTGACATTCAACTTACCCGCCGCCAACCAGACGCTATCGGTCGTCCTTGCAGGCACCGGCACTGGAACCGTGACCAGCAGCGACGGAAACATTAACTGTGGACCGACATGTTCAGCCACCTATCCGTCCGGAACTAGCGTTGCACTCACTGAGGTTCCCGCATCTGGATCGTCCTTTGCCGGTTGGTCGATCGCAGGTTGCAGCGGAACAACGAGCCAATGTAGCGTCATCGTGACCTCCACTACTACAGTAACGGCCACCTTCAATGAGCCTGTCGCAACAGCGAATGAATGGATCTGGATGGGCGGATCCAATTCTGCGGGGCAGCCAGGCATTTATGGTACCCAGGGGACAGGTGCCGGCTCGAACATTCCGGGTGGCCGTAATGGAGCAGCTTCTTGGCTCGATCAGAGCGGCAATTTGTGGATGTTCGGCGGCCTCGGCTATGACTCAAAGGGATCTTTGAATTTTCTCAACGACCTCTGGGAATTCAACAACACTAGCAGTGCATGGACCTGGGTCGGTGGCGACACGGTTGGCGGTTCGACGGGAAGTTTCGGCACTCAGGGAGTTGCTTCGGCGACCAATGTTCCACCTGCGCTTTATAGCCCCATTGGTTGGAGCGACAGCAGCGGAAACCTTTGGGTCTTTGGCAGCGCCGGGGTCGGCATAGATGGCTATTTCACTTTATGGGAATTCAGTCCGACAACGAAGCTGTGGACGTGGATCAGTGGGAGCTCCGCAACTACATCTCCGTATCGTGATTACCCTGCCATTTGGATCGATAACAAGGGTAACCTATGGATTTTTGGTGGCGCCCTTGAGATCTCCTCATCGGGGCAAGAAAGTTGTCCATGCTTGTTCAATGATTTATGGGAATTCAATATTGCCACAAGCACCTGGACCTGGTTCACAGGTAGCCAGACGCCGTATGCTTTGTCGACCAACACCGGTACGAACCTGAACGCAGGCGTCAGCTATGGAAAGCAGGGTATTGCCACAACCACCAACGTTCCTGGAGCTAGGCAAGGTTCTGCTGCCTGGACAGATAGTGCCGGTAACCTATGGCTCTTCGGCGGTGGCGATTGGTTGGGAGGCGGAATAACGGCAGGCGGGGAGGTTGGTCCACTAACAATGGACAACGCTCTAAATGACCTGTGGGAATTCAACACCACAACCAGCATGTGGACATGGATTGGAGGTACCGATTCCCATAATGACGCCCTCGGGAGCTACGGGGACCTTGGGGTTCCCTCAACCACCAACATCCCAGGCTCGCGTGCTTTCGCTACCACTCAGCCCGGCGGCAGCGGTAACATTTGGCTCTTCGGGGGCCTGGCTGGCGCAGGGTACGATCCTGGCGTGTCTGTCTCTGAAGTGACCAACGATCTCTGGAGTTACGCGCCTTCATCCAACGAGTGGACGTGGCAGAATGGCAGCGACACTTTTTCGTCACTGACCGGGACCGACCCTACGGCCGCAATCGGCAACTACGGCGCCTTAGGTGTCGCCGCCTTGACGAATGTTCCCGGCATGAGGGCCGGCGCGGCCATTTGGACTGATGCTTATGGTAACTTCTGGCTTTTTGGCGGCAATGGCGCAGACGCGACACTGAGCACAGGCACCTACGAGCTGAATGACCTGTGGTTCAATGGCACTCTCCAGTCCATCGCCATCTCTCCAGTCAATTCCACAATCGGCACCTCTCCGGGGCAGAACACCCAGAGATTCACAGCCAAGGGAACCTTCCTGGGAGGGTTTACCTTCCCTCTTACTGTTGCCTGGACATCCAGCAACCCTAACGTGGCAACGATCAACAGTTCCACAGGAGTTGTAACCGTGGTGGGAACGGGAACAACGGTGATCACCGCACAGTCGGGCGCGGTTACAGCTTCAACTTCCCTGTTCGTGAATTGATGAAACTCGACAGGAAAGGAGTCGTGGCCCGTCCAGTGAGTGTGTCATCCCGAAGGACCGCACGCCGCCGGGGTCCCCGGCGGGTGGCCCACGTTTCGGGCTGCTGACTGCGCCGCAATAGATTGGGTGCCGCAGGTCTCCTGAAGTTGGAGACCTGGGAACGCGGAAACCCGCCGCCGCTCCACGGCCCTCTCACCCCATCTCCACTTGAGTGTGTCATCCCGAAGGGCCGCACGCCTGGGGCCCCGCCGCGGCTTTATGCGGTGGGGTAAGCGGCCCGAGGGATCTGTAGTTGCCTTTCGCCCGCACCACAAATGCCCCATGACCTACCCCGTCGCGCGGAGGCACGGCCACCACCGCCCGGCGTCAAAACTGAATCCCGCTCACCACATACACAAAGCCCGCGAAGGTGAGAAAGTACAGCGAGCAAAGGATCAGCCACCATCGCGCAAAGCCCTTGCGCAGGATCGCGCACGCCGTCGCGGCCACAAACAGCACAACCTCAACTCCCGCAATCCAGTCGATCGCGCGCTCGTTGTGCGACAGGAAGAAAAACATCGCCCCACACAGCAGCACCTGCGCCGTTACCGCGCCCACACTCAGCCACGCAGCCGTCCGGCGCCACCCTGCACCGTTCGCCGCGCGCATTTCGCGGTACGTCACCACCCACACGTAGCCCAGACCAATGATGGCCGCAAGCGTCACCGGGAAAAAAAAAGAATGACCATTGGTTTGCCCGAATTCTACCACCATCTTTTTCCCGCCGGGCGGCCCGTTGGCCCTACCCCGGAGCAGCAGGCAATACTCAAGTCCAGACTTCAGTATTCCTGCCATCTTCGTCCTTTCTTCCCCTAGCGACCGCCCGCGCTCCTTCGCATACCCGCGCAACCCACCCCGGATCGTCTCAGACGGGTGCAACAACTCCCCCCGGATCGTCTCAGACGGGTGCAACAACTACCCCCGGATCGTCTCAGACGGGTGCAACAACTACCCCCGGATCGTCTCATGCTTTTTGGCCCTCATATAAGGATCTCGTGATCCAGCTCACTCGGTTTTTCGCGATAGAAAGTGTCGATTGGCGGCCCGGCGTGGGAGAATCATGCCAGCAAACCCTGGCGGAACTCTATCGCCAGGCGCAGCGTATCTAATAGAGCAATGAAGGAGATGCGGCCATGGCAAGCGGAATTCCGGCAATGAACACAACGGCGATGTTCTACGAGCAGTACGAGTCAGTGCGCCGTGACGAGGTAGTAGGAATCCTGCTGGCGCTCTTCCTGGGCACCTTTGGCATCCATCACTTCTACCTCCGCCGCACCGGCTTGGGGATCCTTTATTGCTGCTTCTTCTGGTCGGGGATTCCGTCGATCCTGGGGTTTATTGAGTGCTTCTTCATGCCCGGAAGGGTACGGGAATTCAACGCGATACAGGCGGCCGGGATTGCCGCGGCGCTGGGCATGAGCGCGCCTCCGGGATGGGGCTGGCCGGTTGCGCCGGCGCCCGTGCCGCCAGCGCCGGTGGTGAATCCGGCAACCACGCTGCCGCCTCAAGGGCCGCAGGTCACGTGCGCTAAATGCGGCACGAATAACATGGCGGGGGCGCGATTCTGCTCCGGCTGTGGGCAGGCGCTTTAGGGAGCTTTCAGCCCTCTGCTATCAGCCGTCAGCTAAAGACTGAGCTTGGCACCACTTACATATTGGCGTGGCCGGAGCGCATGGACTCGTTGAACTGGGGCTTGGTGAAGTTGAGGGCGGCTTCAAGGCGGGCCTGGAACTCGGGGGCGCGGGCGAGCAGCGCCGGCGTGGCCGTGGCGAACTCGCCGTTGACAGCCATAAGTCCTTCGCCCGCTTCGTGGCCGGTCATGCGCAGCAGGTCCTCTGTGGTGGTGTTCAGGTACTGGGCGTCGCGTGGATCGGCGATCCAGACCGGCTTTGACTCACCGAGCACGCCGGAGAGCCAGTAGACCTTGCTGAGCAGGTAAGCCAGGCGCGCACCGTCGTCGGTATCGGTGAAGACGAACTTCTTTTGCCAGCGGGAGTAGAAGCGGGTGGTGACGGGGACGGGCTGGCGGTTGCCGGACTTGAGGAATTCGAGCTGGCCGAGGTCGACGATCTTGCGGATGGCGTTGTAGATGAAGGTTTCGGCGTAGGGCTGCTCCATGGCGGGCACGATCTCCGCGAAGGTGACGGTGACGGAGGCGGCGATCTTGGCGTGGAGGGCCTGGTGCTCGGGGTCGGCGAGGCGGATTTCGCCGTGGACGATGTAGGTATCGGCGCCGGAGGTGGAGCGGTGGAACGGCCACTGGAACTGGCCAAAGGAGATGGGCATGCCGGCGAGAGTGACGTAGCAGTCGGGGCGCGGATTGCACAGGCGCTGGCTTTCGGCGGCCAGATGCGCGGTCATCTCGGGCAGCAGATTGGCCTTGTCGAAATCGAAGTCGTGGGTCAGCTCAAGCTTGAGCGCGCGGCTGGAGGCGTCGTTGAGGCCGAGCTCGAAGACGGTGGTGGGTTCGCCGTGGAAGTCGGCGCCCTGAGTGACGGAGACGAGGGTGAGGCCGGCCTGGGTTGCAGCGGTCTGCACCGAGGAGACGAGGGAAGACTTGATTTCAGCGGTCATGGTGCGGAGTTCCTGAGCGGGATTGCGCCTCAATCAGTTTAGAGCATGGGGTGGGCGAATCCGATTGCGCCGAGATGCGCAGATGAGGAAAGGCCGCGAACAGGAACTGAGAGCCGAGCAAGAGAAATTCCCCCTTCGCGATTTCTCGCGAAGGGGGAATGCGTACTGAAGCAAGGGCAGCCTGGCGTGGCGAAGACGATCCGGCCGCTACAACAACCCGTTGATTGAACCGTGGCAGGAGCCGACGCCCTTGTCGCTGTAACCACCAGTCGCAGCCGGTGCAGGAAGTGTAGGACCATTGCTAAGAGCTGCGGGGCCCGCCAGAGCCGACTCGTAATCCCACTCGTAGCCGTGGGGCTTGAGCGTCAGGGCCATCACGCCCCAGTAGTCCCCGGTATACGCCTGGAGATTCAGTGCGTTGAAGTTCACGTTGCCGCTGGGATCCTCCTGGTTTGTTTCGGTATTCCCAGTGGACGTGGCCTGGGCGGACGTCACAGTGGTTACGACGATCGGATCGAGTGTCTCGCCGCCGGTGCCCACGACGAATTCGCGTATGCCCCTCCCTGGATCGTGATTCCCCCAAGGGTCGAGGGGGCGGTAGCGACCATAGAGGTGGTCGTGTCCGTTCAGAACCAGATCGGCGTGGTACCGATAGAGCAGTTCCCAAAAGGCCTGAGCGGTCACGCCCTCCTGGCTGATGCCGTTGGTAGGGCTGAACGTGGGCTGATGCCAGTAGGCCAGGGTGCAGGCGGAATGATTCGCCTCGAGATCGTGTTTCAGCCATTCCAGTTCGGCGGCAAACCAGGAGCCTGTTTTCGAGCAGCCGCCCGGCTGGGTCGAGCACTCAATATTGAGCGAAATAAGGTGCCATCCGCCCAGATTGTACGAGTACCAGCCATCGCCGACGCCGACACCGACTCCGTCCGTCGGCTCCTCGAAGTGCCCCGCCTGTCCATCCGCCCGTGGAACGGGTTGGGGGTTGGAAGCGGTTTCGCCCGGATAGCCGCACGGGGTCGACGGCGCGGACGCCGGGTTCGGCGGGTTGGGGTCGTTCCAGACCAGGCCTGATGGGCACGGGTCGGGTATGGTGGCCGTCACAGGAGCGCCTGTGGCATCGATCTGGAAGCCGTTGAAGTAGGAGAAGTAGCCGTAGCCGGCAACGCCGGTCGCGGCATGCTCGTCATAAAACTCGTGGTTGCCTGGCGCGGGCCGCGAAATCATTTTGAAAGCGCCATAGGTCAAGTCGTACGATCCCTCAAAGTCAGAATATTGGCCTACCTGGTATTGCAGATCTCCGAGGAGCGCGACGAGGTCAGGCTTCATGGCCTCAATCTCATTCGCGGTGGCCTCCTGGGATTGCCACAGAGAGGAGCTGGTGTAAGGGGACTTGGGGGCGTCGCAGTTTTCACTCGCCTTCTCGCCGGCGGGCTCGGTCTCGCCTGGCTGGCAGGAGATGTCGCCAACCACCGCGAGCACAGGCTCTGCGCGGCCGGTCTTTGCGTAAGGCCACTTATTGTCGTTGGAGTTTGGATTCTGCGCCGACACTCCAACTGCAAATGCCAGCACCGAGGCCGCGAGCGCAGCCGCCCGGACCCTTCCTTGGATCGTCTTCATGCAGAACCTCCGTGGGGATTTTGGGGATTTTTGGGGAACTGTCGGGATCTTTGAAACGCTTGCCAACCGGTTTTTATACCCTGAATGTTTCGCTTGTATTTCGAACGTGTAAAAAAAGCAGCCACGCTGATCTCAACTGCGCCGCCTGAGAGTGCACAAGCGTGTTCGCAGCATCGCGCAGCGCCCGGTTTGCACAAGATGCGGTGCTCAGGCGTAGCGGAACAGGGCCATGAAACCGTAGTCCATGTGCTGCTGGATGTGGCAGTGAAACAGCGTCAGGCCCGGATGGTCGGCGACCAGATCCACCGTGGCGCGACCAAATGCGGGAACGATCACCGTGTCTTTCATGACACCGCTGGTCGGCTTGCCGTTGAATTCGACGAGTTCGAACATGTGCCTATGAATATGGAGAGGATGAGAATCGTCACTGCGATTGCGAAACACCAGCCGGTAGCGGCGTCCCTGATGGAACACGAATTCCCGGTCATGGGGATATTCTTTGCCGTTGACCAGCCAGTGATTGATTCCGTTGGGACCGCCGGGCACTTTTTCAAAGACCATGTCGATGGTATGGTCTGGCGCGGGATGGGGCGCGCTGGTGCCGAAGATAGTGTAGTCCCAGCGCCATTTCGCGGGCGGAATCCATCGCGCGCGCTGCTTTTGATTGGCGTACTCCACCACCAGCCCCAGGCCGGATTGGCGCGCGACATCGCGGATCTCCCCTAAAACCCAGACGCCGGGGTTATTCATCTCCACGATGGCATCCACGCGCTCGCCGGGGGCGATCACAATCACATCGACCGGCTGAGGCGCGGGCACGGGATTGCCATCGAGAGCGATGACCTGAAACTTGTGGCCGGACAGAGCCACGCGATGAATCTGGGCAGCGCTGGAATTGAGCAGGTGCATGAGGACGCGCTGACCCTGCTGCACGCGGAGGGGATCTCCTGCTCCGAGCATTTTGTCGTTTATCGAATAAAGAGGCGCGCTGACTTCGAGTCCGTTGGGACGCAGGTCTGGGTGGCCAAGTTTTTCCGGCATCGGGTCGAGGGGATCCGGCGCCATCTCGTCCGGATCCACGGTAGACAGAAAATATTGCCATTCCCGCAGCGCCAGAAAGACTTCCTGGTCGTAGTGTCCGGGGTCATTCGCTGGATCGATCATGAAGAAACCGAATTGGCCGGTGTAGGCGCCGCGATGCAGATCCATCATGGCTGCGGTATGCGAGTGGTACCATCGCGAACCTGCCGGCGTGGCTACGAATCGATAGCGCCGGCGGCCGTGGGGTGGAACCGGGGGAGTGCCTTCTTCCTCCACCCCGTCGATTTCCGAGGGGACGAACTGGCCATGCCAATGCACGTATTCCGGAACGTCTGTCTCGTTCACAACGTCGACGGTGACGTGCTGGCCCTCGCGCACCCGCAGCAGGGGGCCGGGAACTTTATTGTTGTAGCCGATGGTGCTGATAACAACCTGCGGGGCCAGCTCGACCAACATGGGCGCGATTTGCAGAGTGAAATCCGCTGCAGGCCCCTTCGGTTCCAGCGGCACCATCGGATGCTGGGGCGACCCCGGAACTTGCTGGAGGCCTGGCGACTTCCCAAATGCGGGCCGCAGCTCGCCTGCCCCGGTCGCGATCATGGTGGCCCATCCGAGCCGTACAAAATCCCTTCGCTTCACGCGATCCTCATCCGAGCTGCGAATACCACCATACAAATGCCACCATACAGGCGAGTGCCTGAATGAGCAAAGCGGATATAGAAAGCTTCCCCATCGTTCTCATATTCATGCCCTTCCTTCCTTTGTGATTGAATGGTTTGTCAAAATCCAAAGTGCTGTCAGGCGCATTGTTTTGTCTGGTTCGGCGGGAAGCGGCTTGGTGTGGCCCTGCTACACTGGCCGCACGCTGAAATCCTGGAGAGAGATTGTGAGATTCAAGCTGGTTGTTTCGATGGCGTTGTTGTTGCCGGCGCTGGGGTGGACGCAGGGCGCTGCCCCTAGCGCGGCGCAGGTGGATTCGGCTACCGAGAAGGCGCTGATGAAGCTGGGCGGGCAGTTGATGGTGGAAGGGAAGGCCTACGAATATGACCGCAAGCTGGCGGACGACATAGGGCCGAGGCTGACGGGTTCCGATAACTATATGAAGGCGGCGGCGTGGGCGGTGGACGAGTTCAAGAAGATGGGGCTCCAGAACGTGCACGAGGAGAACTGGGAGATTACGGCGGCGTGGGAGCCGGAGGTGTGGGCGACGGGGGAGATCCTGACGCCGCACCGGCAGCGGCTGCACCTGGAAGCGGACGGGTGGAGCGTGTCGACGCCGGAGGGCGGCGTGAAGGGGAAGGTGTACCACCTGAAGGAGCTCTCGCCGGAGGGGGCGAAGGCGGAGGCCGCGGACATTAAGGATGCGGTGGTGCTGGTGGATGAGGACTCGTTTCCGAAGGACGGGTTTCTGTTTGGAAAGATGCTGGATGCGGTGGCGCTGATGAAGCAGGAGGGCGCGCAGGCGATGCTGCTGGGGATTGGCGCGACGAACAACGTGCCCAGCATGGCGGGGTTGAGCTGCTGCAACGGTGCTCCCACGGCGCTGCCGACGGGGAACGTGGGCGAGGAAGATACGCTGCTGCTGCGCCGGCTTTTGAACGAAGGGCCGGTGGAGGTGGAGTTCCGCTTCAAGAACGGTATTCGGGAGCACATGAAGGTGCCGAACGTGGTGGCGGAGATTCCGGGGCCGGATGCTACGGGCGAGTATGTGGTGATTGGCGGTCACCTGGACAGTTGGCAACTGGGGACGGGCGCCGAGGATAACGGGACGGGCGCAGCCAGCGTGATGGCGATTGCGCAGGCGATGAAGGCGGCGCGGGTGCAGCCGAAGCGGACCATGCGTTTCATCCTGTTTGGCGGCGAGGAAGAGGGACTGCTGGGGTCGATCCAGTACGTGCGGGCGCATGCGGCGGAGATGGACAAGTGCGCGGGCGTGTTCATCACGGACACGGGGTCGGAGGCGCCGAAGGGGTGGTACATCTTTGGGCGCGACGATGAGAAGACGGCGCTGGAGCCGGTAAAGCCGTTTTTGGACGAGCTGGGCGCGGGCGGGACGACGGACGAGGGGCGGTTCGCGTTCTCGACCGACCACGGCGCGTTTTTGATTCACGGGGTGCCGGCTTACATGCTGTGGAACCCGACCGACGAGTACTTCAAGCTGCACCACAAGCCGAGCGACACGTTTGACAAGGTGAACCGTCGGGACCTGAATTTGGGCGCGACGGTGGTGGGGCTTACAGCGCTGGAGTTTGCCGATGCGCCGGCGATGCTGCCACATCTGGACCAGGCCGGAATGGAACAGCAACTGAAAAAGATCAAGGCCTACGACGAGTACAAGGACATGGCGGATCACAAGAACTTCTGAGGCGCGGGGCCGCGAGAAAGGGCCTACAATACGGGGCGGGCAAATCTCCAGCAAGGACGGAGGCTCCAATGGACCGCGAACGCGTGCGGATGCTCGTGATTGGAGCAGGCGTGAACGGATCGGTTTGCGCCGCGGGATTGCAGCGGGGCGGATTCGACGTGACTGTCCTGGCTCGTGGGCGCCGTTATGAAGAACTTCAGCAGCAGGGAATTGTGATCGAAGACCCGCTGAAGCAAGTGCGGACTGAGACCATTGTCCCGGTGATTGACCGGCTGGCCGCCGACGATGTGTATGACTACATTTTGGTGGCTGTGCGCAAGAACCAGTTGCAGGAGTTGCTGCCGGTTCTGGCGCAAAACCGGTCCGCGTGCGTGGTCTTTCTTGTGAACACAGTTTTGGGCCCCGAGGAGTGGTGTGAGGCGCTGGGCGCCGATCGCGTGATGCTGGGGTTCGCGTTTGCCGGGGGAAGACGGGAAGGCAGCGTGATCCGGGCGATTCGAAGCAAGGCGGCTCGGACTCCGTTCGGCGAGGCAGACGGCAGGTGTTCTCCGCGACTGGAACGCCTGGTCAAAATTCTGAGTGCCGCCGGACTGAAGGCGAGGGTGGAAATCAGAATGCCCGACTGGCTGGCCACGCACGCGGCAGGAGTCGCTCCTCTCGGAATTCTGATCCTGAAGCATGGCTGCGATACGTACGCGCTTGCTCGATCGAAGAATGATTTGCGTTTGCTGGCCGAAGCCCTTCGCGAGTCGCTGGCAGTGCTTCGGGCGGTGGGACGCCGCATAGTGCCTCAGTCCACTAGGTTGTTCGAACTTCTTCCGCGATGGGCTGTGGTTAGCATTTTTCGTCTCCTGCTCGCGTCGCGTTGGGGTGAAATCGGAGCGGGCTGGCATTGCTCGCAGGCTCCTGACGAGATCACCGAGCTTGGTCGAGAACTCAAGCAACTAGTGGAGAAGTCGGGGCAGCCCGCGCCGGCTTTGCGGCAAATCCTGGCCGCGCTGTAACTCCGGGCGGCGCAGAGGGATGGCAGACCCGGCCATTTAGAATGGGCAATGTGGAAGGTCAAGCGGCGTCGCACATCATTCTGGCTGAAAATTTGACGAAGGTGTACCGGTCGGGACGGCTGGAAGTGCCGGCGGTGCGCGGAGTGACGTTTGCGGTGGAACGCGGGGAGTTTGTGGCCATCGTGGGGCCTTCGGGGTCGGGGAAATCGACGTTGTTTTACTTGCTGGGCGGGTTGACGCGCGCGACTGCGGGGCGGGTGGTCATCGACGGGGTGGATTTTGCGACGTTGAACGATGCCCAGCGGACGCAGTTGCGAAGGCATCGGATCGCGTTCGTGTTTCAGAAGTTCAACCTGCTGCCGACGCTGACGGCGATGGGAAATATCGAAGTGGCGCACACGGTAAGCGGGCGCAAAGAGCCGCTGGACCGTAAATATCTTGACCACCTGAGCGAGATGCTGGCGATCAGGGGACGGCTGGAGCATCTGCCCTCTGAGTTGAGCGGGGGCGAGCAGCAGCGGGTGGCGATTGCGCGGGCGCTGGTGACACGGCCGGCCATCGTGTTGGCGGACGAGCCGACGGGGAACCTGGACACGAAGAACTCGGAGGCGGTGCTGGAGATGCTGGTGCGGTCGAACCGGGAGCTGGGGCAGACCGTGCTAATGATTACGCATAACCCGGAGGCGGCGGGGATCGCCGGACGGATCCTGCACATGCGCGACGGGGAGATTGTCAGGGTGGAGAAGCGGGCGCGGCGCGGCCAAGGTAGACGGTACCAAGGTTTGAGGCGGCGGTAGCGGGATGAAACCGCACGGTTTGACCGGATTTTGGAATGCGCCGGTATACTCAAGGCTGCGACAAGCGGGAGTAGCTCAGTGGTAGAGCATCGCCTTGCCAAGGCGAGGGTCGCGAGTTCAAGTCTCGTCTCCCGCTCCATTTTGTTCTCCGGCTGAAGGGCCGGGTTACGGATGAAATGGGGCACTTTCAATAGGCTGCCCTGCCCAGAGGCGCGGTACCCAAGTGGTAAGGGAGAGGTCTGCAAAACCTTTATGCGCCGGTTCGATCCCGGCCCGCGCCTTCAAACTCCTTCCCGGCTATTGTTGAGCTCAGTGGTCCTTCGTCGCCGCGGCGACGAATCACGCCAGCTTCTTCAACTCCGGATACCACTTATAAATGCGCTGTTGATCGTCGGAGGGCAGTTCGCCCAGCCGAATTGGCTTGTCCTGGGGACGAGTTCCTTTCTGATTCAACACGTTCATCAGGCTCCATTCGCGTTGAAGTCCCTGTGGTTCTCGCGCCGGCAAATCGTACAGGGTGAAGTCGATCGCCATCTCGGGACTCCTCGTCTCCCAGTTCCTCAGTAATGCCAGCCGAAACTCCCGGTTCATGAACCATTTGATTTCCAGCTCTTTCTCTGAGCCGGGCGCCCCGGTTCCCCTGGCATCGAAGCGGTAGTTAAGCGAAGCATTGTCAGGAACGTGTTTGCGCCATTCCATGCCGAATGCTCCTTCGCTGAGCACTTGCGTATCTGGCCATCGATCCTGCACCGCCTGCAGCCACCACGCAAGGTTGTTGTCATGGTGGACCGATACTTCCCAGATTCCCGTCACCCAGCCGAATCCATTCAGAGCGTGCCCATTGTCAAAATGCATGGCCGTGGTTGCCATCATCTCTTTGCGGCCAGTTCGCCGAGATCT
>CAVYSS010000029.1:0-149381 GCA_963771195.1 uncultured Acidobacteriota bacterium | reverse complement strand
TTACGCATTCCTTACCCGGATCAACCTGCGATTCGTTGGGTCGATGTTCAATGTCCTACCCTATTCGCTCCTGACGATGATGGCGGAGCCGTGAATGAGGCGGAGGCACAGGCCATCGTAGTGGAAGTCGAGAGGCTTATCCAAGGAGGTTACCGGGGATCTATCGGGGTCGTGAGTCCTTTCCGAGCACAAGTAAACCGGATCACGCAGATGGTGTCCCAGCGGCCAGGATTGGCGCGTGGATTGGGGGAAGCAAACTTTCTCTGCGGGACAGCCCACAGTTTTCAGGGGGACGAACGGGATGTGATGTTCTTTTCCCCAGCAGTGAGCGATAACATGCCACGCGGAGCGCGCTGGTTTGTCGATGCAAGCCGTGACAGCAAGAATCTCTTTAATGTCGCAATTACGCGGGCGCGAGCTGCGCTGATCGTCGTCGGCAATCGAAACGCGATGCGCCAGTGCAACAGCAAGCATCTCCAAGAATTTGTTCGATACGTGGAGAACCTGGAGGCAACTCAGCCGGTGAATGTCACTGTGCCGAATATTGGCGGATGTGAGTATCCGGCAGTTGTCCACCCGGATAGAGTTTCTGACTGGGAGCGCTATCTCTATCCTCATCTTTGCGGGCGCATGGAACTATTGGGGGCGCGGCCAATTCCGCAATACAGAGTGGAGAATTCAACTCTCGACGCCTGCGACTTTGCGCTATTCGTGGGGAACCGCAAGCTCGACATCGAGATTGATGGTGAGTTCTACCACAGAAATTGGGATGGAGAACTATGCCGTCGCGACCAGCTAAGAACTCAAATGCTCATTGATCTTGGCTGGGATGTGATGCGATTCTGGGTCTACCAAGTGCGCGATGACCTGGAGCTCTGTTTATCTGAGGTCGAAGCATGGGCACGGCCTGAGTGATCCTCAAGAGCTATTTGTTTGAAGTGGGTTGCTGCAACGCCCCGATATCGAGGCTGCAAGCTCGCGTAGTACGCATTTCAAGTCATTCACGATCCGGTTACGCGGCCGAGACAGATAAATCGCGAGCAGTTCATCAAAATACCAAAGCTGATCATCCGCACCACGATTAAACCGTTTCCAAATCGCTTCACCGATCTCATTGAAGTCATCCAGAATCGCCTTGGCGTTGTAAAGTTTGTCTGCGGCCGAGATGAGCAGTACGTCATCGGGTTCACTACGCAATCGCTCAATGTACTCAGACTTGCGCTTCTTCCATTCGTCCTTCGGCTGCTGACTCTCCGCAAAGGAGTCAGAAAGGCCCTTTACCATTCTGGCGACATTGGCCCCGAAACGTTCCTCAACTTCGAGCAGGCGCGTCATTCCGCCGTGATCCTCCACCACATCGTGAAGCAGCGCAGCTATAACCATGTCTTCCGTGACAAGAACTCTTCCTCCGGCTTCACCCAGGACGAGTGCCGCAACCCCGAGTAGGTGAGCCATATAAGGAATGTCTGTTCCTTTGCGAAACTCGGTGTGATGTTGCCTTGCATATTCGATTGCTTCCGTGAACCGTCCACTCAGGAAGAGCTGATTGCCTTGTCTGTTCAAAATTCGCCTCCCGCGAGCGATGTGCTCCGCATCAGAGCCGGATGCCTCTGAATCATGCCCTTGACGAACTGCCGTAAGGTTTCCTTTTCCGAAAGATGGTTGCGTCCCAGCCCCGGACGCATCATCTTGAGAATCGGCGCGCAGAGTTCCGACTTGATCGATTTGGGATCACGGTACTGCTGCAACTGGGCGTACGCCAGATAGTCGGCTGGCTCTGCCAAAACTGATTCGTTTTTCTCGATGAACTCAAGGGATGCCCATTTGCGCCTGCCATCGGGGGTCCGGCTTTCACGTGCCCCAAGATAAATCTGCTGTGCTCCTGCCGCGTATTCTGTCTGTGCTTCAAGCACCAGATTGAATGTTTCTTCCGTTGGGATATTTTTGGCGATCACATCGGCAACCCCAAGCAGAGTGATGAAGTAGCCTTTCATCGCTTTCTGCATCTTGGTCCCGTTCACCAGGTCTGCAAAATCGGCGATCTTGACCGCAGAATAAACGGCTTGCAGCCCCGCTGCATGAGGTACCGGTCCAAGCACTGCCAGTAGCGGCCTGAGGCGCTCAGGCTTCGACCAGCGCAGTTCAGCCATGTGAAGATGTTTCCGTTGGCGCTGCTTCAATGCGGCCTTCCAGTCAGCTTCGCACTTTCCCCTTTGCTCCGATGTTCCAAGAAACCCCGAGAGAATTACGAGATCCGGTCCCTCGTGGCCAGTTTCGTCCAGGTACGCAGTGAGCATAAAAAACCACTTTGGGCGGCAATCGTACAGAGTTTCAAAGATTTCCCGCACCAACGCCATTACATACCTCGCAATCCTGTTTGCGAATTGTGCAAAACTGGCACGATTCTCCAAAACAGCCCACTACCGGGCCGCGAGCGTGGCCAGGAACAGCGGGTCAACGCTCCCTATCAAAGGCCGTGTACGCCCAGCGGCTGGACGATCGATCTGGTGCCCACTGCAATCTCCAGGGGATAGAATGTTGGCAAAAGTCAACTTGCTTTTTCCGAATGGGTGTCTTCCAGGAGGGGTCCTTGGCTGAACCACGGCTTGAAATCTCGGCCATGTTGAATGCAATAAACCGAAGTGCGACTGCCAGCCGGCTGCTGAATCATCAGACCACACGCACATTCACAGCGCCCCCTCCGTCAGCATATCGGCGCGCTCTCGACATTAACATTGCACCAAATCCAATAATCTCGTCATAATTGAAAAGATAAGGTCCAGACCGCCAATCCAGCGGTGGTCTCGCGCGCCTGGGAGTAGACGCCTTTTGCAGCAAGCTGAGACGGCACGAGCAACAGTTTCTGTGACTGGGCCAGCCGTCTCTCGCGTTGTGTCTTCAGACGAATGAAGAGGACATATGGGCACATTTCAGAAAAACATCGTGGTTATCCTCGTAATCGGGTTACTGGGCATCATCGCTCCGGCAACTCTGTTCGAAATCCCAGTCCATGCTCAGGCTGCTGCGGAGCCGACAGGCGTAGACCCGCAGCTGCTCGCCAAGGCAAAAGCGGGCGACGCGATAGCCGAAGTCGCAGTAGGGAAACTTTACTTCGATGGAACTGGCGTAATGAAAGACTACGCCTCCGCCGCAGCTTGGTATCGAAGGGCTGCCGATCAGAACAATGCGGACGCAGAATGGAAGCTTGGCGCTATGTATTTGTTCGGCGAAGGCGTGCCGATGGATCACCAAATGACTGCGGTTTGGTGGCGTAAAGCCGCCGATCAAGGCGATGCCCTTGCGGAGGATAGTTTAGCTGGGCTGTACGAGACTGGAAATGGTGTGGAGCAGGATTATTCTCAAGCCGCCGTTTGGTTCCGCAAAGCCGCGGATCAAGGTAATGCTGATGCTTCCCTTTCTTTGGCCCAGCTCTATTACCGCGGGAGCGGCGTTGCCAAAGACCATGCTGAATCTGCAAAGTGGTACCTTCAGGCGGCGAAGGAGGGTTCGGCAGAAGCCTATGCTCCACTGGCATTGGATTACTTTGAGGGAGACGGGGTTCAACAAGATTACGTCCAAGCTGCAGACTGGGCAAAGAAGGCGTCCGATAACGGCGATCCATACTCAGCGAATTTATTGGGACATCTCTACTTTATTGGACAGGGCGTCACAAAAGATCATATCGAAGCTGCGAAGTTCTATCAGAAAGCAGCGGACTTCTGCGACATAACGGAGGACAAATCGGTTACCTACTGCGACGCCATGTTGCACATCGGATTGGCCTACATGAATGGAGACGGTGTGCCGCGAAACTACGGCGAGGCGGCGGCATGGCTCCGAAAGGCTGCAGAAAGAGGGGAACCGGACGCCGAAGACGCGATGGGATGGCTCTTGCAGAATGGGAAAGGCGTCAAGAAAGACGATACCGAAGCCGCCATGTGGTATTTGAAAACAGCCCAAGCCTGCGACACAACGGTGGACAAGTCTGCGGATTACTGCGACTCCATGGAGATAATTGGAAGCGACTACATGTATGGAGATGGCGTCCCACAGGACTACGATCAAGCCGCCCATTGGTTCCGCAAAGCAGCCGAAAAGGGAGACACCCTCGCCCAGGAAGGAATGGGCTGGCTTTATTGGAATGGCAATGGTGTACCCAAAGATGTGAATCAAGCCGAGACGTGGTTCAGGAAGGCTGCCAGCGGAGGCGACGCGAACGCCAAGCTCGCCCTCGAAGCTACGCAGCGTCTCATAGCGGATGGTCCTTCACCGTACACAACCGCAACCTTCGACGGCTGGAAAACGGTCTCCTCTGGGATGTATTGCAATACCAACGCCACTGCAACCGCAAGTCCCTATCAGGACGACAGCGTAACAGCCCAGGGAACTACAAGCTGCTCTGATTCGAGTCGTAAGGTGTTTTCACTTGTGATCGGGCAATATCGATATCAGGTTGTACCCGACTATGGAGCGTTAGCCTATATGCCGGTCACCTGGATATTTTATGCCGGCAAGCAAAGCACCCTTGAGAAGCTTCCCCTTGGCGCAGAGATAAATGTGCGCATTCAAGGTGGGAATATCTATATTGAGAATCCCAAGGGCAAGGACTCCAGATTTGAGATCGTGGCAGCGGGACCGCGATGAATCTCCAGAACTGGTCGGCTGATCGAGGCATTGAATGACTTCGTCCGCGAGCAAGGAAATCGTAGTCTGGGAAACATCCGCGATCAATAATCTGGTAAGACTTCGCGAATGCGATGACCTAATCGCTCGAATGCGCGCAGCATACACTCACTGGCTTCCCATGTACATTTTTGACGAGATCGCCGAAGCTCAATCCAGCCAAGAGCGCAGGCGTCTTCTGGACATCTGTCGTCAGCTCAAGGGGGATTGTACTTGGGTACTGAAGACTCCGGGCTTGTTAATACAAGAGGCAATCGCTATATACTCGACATGCGGCAAGGTCGATTGGAACGGGATACTTAAGCCGCAGCCGAACTACGAACAGGCTATCGCCTCTGGAATCGTATTCGATGACGATCTTTCACGCGTTCAGCGACCGCAGATACAGGGTCTCTTGAACCAGGCCGAAGAATTCTTTCAGAATTCAAGGGGAGCGTACGGTCATTACTTTCAATCGGGACCTGACCGTCCAACAACGATAGAGGACATTGTTGAAAAGGCTCGTTCCACGCACCTAGTCGGGAGGAACGTCCAACATTTCTTTCGAGTGATTCTGCAACAAGAAATCGAATTGCAGCGCGCGGAATGCTTTGCGAGGGTGTTTCCTCCGATCACGTCTGTAATTTACTCGTTCCTCTTTGCCCATTACCGTCGCAACGACTCCAAGGCTGAACAAAAGAGAAAAGCTGCTGGGGCAATCGATCTTTTAGCTGCTGCGTACCTTCCACTCTGCCACAAATATGTCTCCGATGATCGCGATCAACAGCGTGTGTTCCGCGACGTTGTTAAACACTGTGCGCTCCGCGCCGAGGTTGTTTGGTTCAGCGGCGACTTTCGGAAGCGATTTGCCAACTGAATCAGACCCACGTCACTTGCATTGACAGAAAATCAGTCGATGCTGACGTGACATTCTCCAGGGGATGGCACGTGAGCTGCTCCCCTTCGATTAGTCCACGGAACAAAGCATTTTGCAAATTACCGGAAGGTCGCTGCGTGGTACTGGACAGCCTGCGAGCTTACCTGCTGCACAAGAATCCTGATCGAGTGCAGTCGTTCGAGCTGTCGTTTGGGAAAGCGCACGTCTTTTACCCGGAGGCGACACCAGAGCGCTGCACCGCGCGGCGCTGCCTGTCGGGTGGGATAGAAACGCCGCTCCTGCGGGACGGCAGGAGCCACGCGCGAGGGCGGGCAGACGGGCAGCCGAACAAAGAAATGCGGAGCCGGTCTTGCTGGCTCCGCGGAGCGTTCCTGTTTGGTTGGGGGTTACGCCGCCACGAGCTTCTTTGCCGATTTTGGCTGCGGTTTGACCGCTGGCTTTGGCACTGACTTCTTCGCGGCCTTGCCTCTCTCTTTTGCCACGAACTCCTGCTTGACTGCGGCGGAGATGGCGTCCACATCCACCTTGTAGACCTGCGCGGCCTCGCGGAGAATCTTTGCCGCGTCGGTCTGGTCGTGCGTGGACAGCAGGATCGCCGCCTCTACCACGATGCGGCCCAGCTTGCTCTCCTCGGCCTTGGGAAGAAATGCGGCCAACAGTTTCGCTGGGGCCGCATCGTCCTTGGGCTTGCCGATGCCATGCTGCCGGATGAGAACGGACAGGCGCCGCTCGTCCAGCATTCCCGTGAGCCGCTCCGCCAGAAACAGCAGGTCGCGTTTCATCAACCGGACGGGAACCGCGTCGCCGATGGCTTTGAGAACGCGCATTCCGGTGGTTTGCGCGATAGCTTCCTCGCGGCGGCGCTTCACCTGCTCGGCCTTGAATGCGGCATCGGCGCGGTTGCCCTGCGGCTTCTGCCGCTGCGGGTGATGGATGGGGCAATCGGGATTGGCGCAAACTTTCTTCGTTTCGCCTTTCTCGGTGCCTTCGGTGACGATGGCCTCGGCAGTGTACTTGCACGATTTGTACTCCGGCCAGTCGCGCTCATTCTTGTTCTTGGGCTTCTCCTGCCGGATTTCGACGTACTTGTTGCGTGGAATGACCGGGCTACCTTCGGCGGGTTTACCATAGGCGCTGCTTATCTGTACCAGTTTCGGCTTGGCCGCGACTGTCTGCTTTACGTGCGCGTCGATCTTTGCCGCGTAGCATTTCGGATCGCTGCACGAATCGGGCTGGTTGGCCGAAATGTCCGAAAACAGCAGGGTGTTGTGGCCAGTGCGCTTGGGGCATTCGACGCAGGAACCCGCCTCGGGCACAAGCTGTGCGTCATCTTTGGAGAACGGCGCGGTGGCAAGCTCCAACAGAATGTTGTGCTCAATCCACTGCTGGAGATGCCGGACCGGGAGCAGAATGCGCTTGGGCTTGGAACCGTTGGTGTATGTGTCCTGATAGCAGGCAGCGAGCGCCTGTACCTGTTCGGCACACTGCAATTTCGCCAACAGCAGTGCGTGTCCCACGCCGATTTCATCTTTGGCGAAGGCTTCGGTCACTGCCGGGGCAAGCTGCGCAAGGTGGGCGCGGGCGGCGACGTATGCCGGCGACTTTCCAACTTTGGCCCCGATCTGCTCCACGGTATAGTCCAGGTGCAAGAGCGAGACAAAGCCAGACGCCTCATCCAACGGATGCACATCACGCCTTTGCAGGTTCTCAACGATGCTGGTTTCGAGGGCTTGCGCATCGGTGAGTTCCACGATGCGCACAGGAACGGAATCAAGTCCAGCGAGTTGCGCCGCGCGATAGCGCCGCGCCCCTGCTACGATTTCGTAGCTGTGGCCCTTCTGCCGTACCAAGAGCGGCGAAAGCACACCCTGAGTCTGAATACTGGCGGCGAGTTCCTGTAATGCCGCATCTTCAAAGACGCGGCGTGGGTTAGCAGGTGATTCTTGCAACTGGATAATCGGCAAGTTGCGATACTCGGACTGCATTTCAACTGCGGTGGTCATGTCGGATTCTCCTGTTGAGGTTGTCGAGCGTGAATGGGAGAGCGGGCACCTTCCGTGCGCACCCGCTCAGAACTTGGGGCCTCTAGCTGGCCGCTGCGAATGCTTCGGTTGCCGCCGGTTCCTCCGGGCGGATGGCCCGGAGGATGGTGGAGGCGGTGCGCTGGATGACTTCAAGACTTTCGGCCAGAAGCGCGGCATTCCCCGCGTACATCTGGATGTAGTCGCTTGAGGCGTTGCCCATTTCCAAGCCAACGGCCTGGCCCACGATGAAAGCAACGGCCTCTGCTTCCGTCTCGCGCACGGTCTGCGTGGTGAAGGTGCGGCGCTCTGCCTTGTGCAATAGCTCGTGCGCCGTCTCGTGAACCAAGCTGACGAATTCCTCCGGCTTTGACTGACCGGGGAGCAGAGCGATCTTTCCGCCGTAGCTGACGCCAAGGGCCGGGGCGATTTTCTCGTTGAATTCGAGCGCGATATTCTGCTGTGCGAGGAATTCGATCAGTCGGTCGTGGTGCTCGCCAACTTCGCCGGTAACACTGTGCTCAAATTCGGGCAGGTCGGCACCTTCGGTCTGCGCCACATCGAACACGTACACGGCCCGGAAACCGATCAGCACGGGTTGAGGCTTGGTATCCGGTTCCCGCTCCAATTCGCCGTCGGCGCTTTTTCTGCGCCTGTAGCCCATCATGGGAGCGAGAATCTGAATACCCTTTTCGCCCTTCCTGACGAAACGGCCCATTTCGTTCCAAGTGCGGATGCCCGCCACGCGCGTGGCCGTCGGGCGTTGTCTGGCGATCTGCAAAATGTTCCCAAAACTGTACGAGTGGAAACGGGCCATTGCGTTCAGATACGCGGTTAGAGTTTCACTCTTGCCCGCCTCAAGCTGCTGAATGAGGTAGTCCACCGCCTGCTTGATGAGCAGTTGAGTGGGGTTGTCGCGTTGGGTGGTGCGCTGCTGGTAGGGCGAATCGCTGCGGCTCCGCTGCGCCGCATTTTTCCTGTGCGGCGCGGCATTGTTGGTAGTGGCGATACTGATAGTGGAAGTCATACCTCTGCTCCTGCTGTGCCCCGTGGGGCCGATTGGCGTCCGTGAGCAAGAGCACCCAAACCAAATTTCTTTCGTTGAGTGCCCCCGCTTCATGTCTTTCAGCGGCGGGCAGAGGCGAGGCGGGTTCGGTCAATGCCGCGCGTCTTTCTGCGCGTTCATCGAAGCGCAGCGGAGAGCATTGACGGGTTCCGACCGGCTCTGCCATAAAGCCGCATGAAGCGGGGGCACTTGATGAAAGAAGAAATTTCGGTCAACTTCCGCATGGCTTTTAGAGGGCCGGGCGTTGCGGGGCAGGAACAGCCCCCGCATGGATGGGAAGCGGAAAACGCCCGCATTATGGGCGGTTGCAGCGCGGGAAGGGCGGAGCATCCTTCCCGAAAAGAATGGAGATGTCGATCTCGCCGTTTGACAAGTGTTAGGCTACAGGCTACAGTGGTTTAGGTGAGGATACGAAACTTCGTCCATAAAGGTTTGAAGAAGCTCTACGAGGACGACGCCACCAAGGGCGTGCCTCCCGATACGGTAGACAAGCTCCGCAAGATGCTCGCCTTCCTGGACGACATGGAAGACCCCGATGAGTTGCGGATGCTCCCCTCATGGAAAGCGCATACCTTGACGGGCGACCGCAAGGGAACATGGAGCCTGAGTGTTACGGCCAATCGGCGGTTGACCTTTCGTATCGACACAGCCGAACGCGAGATTTGCGACGTGAATTTAGAGGACTACCACTAGGCCAAGGGAGAAGAGACCATGCCCATGAAGAACCCGCCCCATCCTGGGGATTTCATTCGGACAGAGATTATCGAGGCCGCAGGCTTGACGGTCACGGCGGCGGCGATAGCGTTGCGCGTCTCGCGGCCTACGCTGTCCAGTTTGCTCAATGGCAAGGCCGATCTCTCCGGGGATATGGCGCTCCGCATCGAGAAAGCCTTTGGAGTAAAGATGGACACGTTGATGCGTATGCAGTCGTCTTACGACATTGCCCAAACGCGCAAGCGCGAGAATCAAATCCGTGTGCCGCGCATCTCCGTACTAGCCGCCACGCATTAGTGGGAAGCGACATGCCGGGAAGGTCAACGGCGCGGTGAGGAAGACCCACACAAAGCGCACGAAGAACAGCCGCCAGCGGCGGCTCGTGCGCACGGATTTGCCGCTAAGAACGCCCCGGCGGGGCAGCGGCAAATCAGAACAATGAAGAACGGTCCGGTCCGGGCCGGACCTCGGGACAATTGCCTCCCTGCGCCAGCCTCCGCCAGCGGCTCCGGCAAGAACGGCTTCGGGAGGTTGGGACGATCAGCGCGGCCTGCGGCGCTGACCTCTCTTGTCGTTATCGTGCGTCTCTGCCGCCTTCGATGCCTTGGCCTTGGTTTCGTCCGATTGCGGCAACTCCCATCCCGCCATGCCCTGCAACACGCGGTCGGCGTGCTTGATCGTGTTCACATGCCCGTAGTGCTGCTCAATCATATGGACGGAAGTCCCCATCTGCTCGGCGAGGAAATACACGTCCACGCCTTCCTGCAATCGAAGCGTGGCGTAGGTGTGCCGGAAACAATACGTCGAGCGTGGAACGCCCTGCGTACCTTCGCGGAGATTTGCCTCATTCAGAAGATCGGCAATCAGGGCAGTGTAGAGAGATAGTGCGGGCTTGCCCGTGATGTTGGTAAAGACCCTGTCATCCGGTTCCGGGGCTTTGGAGATTGCGCGGATGCGTTCCAAATAATCGCCGACGCTCTTAGGCGCAACCAACTTGCGCGATTTGCCCTTGCCCTGCACGAACAAGACAACGATCTCGCGGCCCTCGCGGTCTTTTGCGGGCATGATGTCGCGCCAGCGGAGATTCTTCATCTCCGCCGGCCTCATGCCTGTATTGCATGCAATCAGAATCATGTTGTAGCAGACGGTTCGATACCAAATGCTTGATGGCTTATCCGCCTCGCCAATCCACTTGCGCCCGACTGTGTGGAGCTTGCGGTATTCCTCCAGCGTGAATTCATCACGCCGCATCGTCTTGAGCTTCGGGCGATCGTCGAAACGCTGGCTTGCGGGAACATAACGCTTCTTGACGGCGTAATTCATCACCGCGCCAAAGATCGACATTTCAAAGCGGATGGTGGAATCGCTGATGAAGGGAACCGCGTGAACATCCTGCGGCTTGACGGCAATCGGCTTCAACACTCGAATGCCCAAAGTCTGCTGAACCTTGGTGCGGCGGACGGATTCATGATCCGCGAAGGATTGCGCCATGTCAGCGGTAATTTCTCGGACGCCGTTGCGCCGATTGCGCCCCGCGCCGTTCTCCCGCCGCCATGCCGGATAGCCGCCCCATCGTTCGTCGCCGACAAGATGGACCTGCGTGGAACCTGCATACCTGTCTAAAGTGCCCTCGATGACGGCACGGAGTTTCTTCGGCCGCGCGGCGCTGATCTCGCCGCGCTTTGCCCGCGCCTCCTGCGTCAGCAGATACTCTCGCGCTACGTCGCGGAAGGGGCGGTTGAACACGGGAACGTCATGTTTCAAGCGAAACCGAATGTCGGCGTCCTGATCGAATGCTTTTTCCTTCGCCGCGTCTATATCAGTGGTCTTGAGCGAAACCGTCTTGTAGCGGTCGGCCTTCGGCATCTTCATGCGGCAATACCACATGCGGTGCCCCACGTCGCCGCGCCGGAAAAGAATCAAGCCTGGCTTGAGTTCCGATTTTTCGGTCACAAACGCCATGTTCGCCTCTGTCTGTTTCGATGCGTTCTGTGCAGATTCCGTGCAGATATTCCGCGCAAGCCATTGATTCTTGGTGGCTGTGCATACTTTGTATAGATCATTATAAAAAATCATGTGCTTTATTTCTAGTCGTTTATGATATAGTTGTCATCCTGAGCGGAGTTTGGCGCGCACTTTGCGCCAAACGCAGTCGAAGGACCTGTGGTTGCTTTTGCTCTTGCTTTTGCGTTTGCGCTCGGGGCAAATTGATCGCGAAAACGCCGCAATGACCCCGCTACGCGTGAGCCGAGCCTACAGCAGGACGCTCAACTCTGCGTCCGCACCGTCGGATCGTTCAAATACCACCCTTCGCTCAGATCGCTCCAGGTAGGGTTGGCTTTTTCAATCAAGGCAATCTTCTTTGCGCGATTCCAGCCCTTCAACTGCTTCTCTCGCGCAATTGCACCTCGGGGGCTTGAAAAACGCTCGAACCAGACAAGCCGGTTGCAATTGTATTTCGCCGAAAATCCTTCGTGAGTCTTCTGTTTATGCTCGAACACTCGCCTTAGCAAGTTGCCGGTCACTCCTATATAAAGCGTGTGACTCCGGCTACTTACAATGTAGGCGAAATAGACCCTCTCAGGCATGGCGAGAATCTAAAGCAAATCACCGAGGACCGCAACTAACCCTTGCCTGCGCCGCTCACTCGACCTCAAACGTTCGCTACTCCCAAAGAACTGTCGTCCTGAGCGAAGGGCCTCAAACGTTCGCTACTCCACAGAACTGTCATCCTGGGAAAACACAGAACTGTCATCCTGAGCGAAGTTTGGCGCGCTCTTTGCGCCAAACGAAGTCGAAAGCCTGCCCTGAGCTTGCCGAAGGGGACCTGCGGTTGCTTTTGCTGTTGCTTTTGGATCGCCTTGCCTCGCCGCTCACTCGGCCTCGAAAGTTCGCTACCCCACAGAACCGTCATCCTGAGCAAAGCACAGAGCTGTCATCCTGAGCGAAGTTTGGCGCGCACTTTGCGCCAAACGAAGTCGAAGGACCTGTGGTTGCTCTTGCTTTTGCTTTTGCTCTTGCTTTTCGCCGATTCACCCCAGCTGAGCGGAATCCGCAGACTGAACGCGGATCGCCTTGCCTTCGCCGCTCACTCGGCCTCAAACGTCCGCTACCCCACAGAACTGTCATCTTGAGCAAAGCACAGAACTGTCATCCTGAGCGGAGTTTGCCGCGTTTTTTGCGGCAAACGCAGTCGAAGGACCTGTGGTTGCTCTTGCCGTTGCCGTTGCTTTTGCTCTTGCGTTCGGGACGAGTTGATTGCGAAAAGGCCGCAATGAGCTGGCCACGCGGGAATCGAGCATCCGCGCTCCAAGGCTCCCAAAAGCGAGGGGTCTGGGTGCCTCGGCACACCAGAGAGTAGTTTTGCCTCAATCGGTTGAATAGGCTCTCATTTCGAGGCCAATCCACCGAGCCAACCCATCCAAATCTCCGTACAAACTTTTACTCGTGATGTTCATCTTGCGCAATAAGGCGAATAACGCTGTATAGAACTGGGCCGGGATTCGGTATTTAGTGATTCCGACATTCGCGTATGGAGGCGAATTGAGTAGGTCTTCAATTCGCATGCCGCGATTACCTGTGATTAAGAACGAGCCTGCCTGGCGGTCCAGCCTTGAGTTGAAGACTCTCGGCTCGGCGACCCATGCTACGTCGTAAGCATTGGCGTCGACGACCTCGTCAAAAATTTGGTCCTGCTTTTCATGGACCGACTGACGAGTTTCCCGGAATCCCGGGTCCCTCTCCGCAATGAACGCAATCGACTGTTCCATAAGCGCCGAATAGTCGATTGCGAAGACGGCTAAGTCTCTCCTCCCGGCCGGATCGTAGGCCTCGATTGCAAAGTACAACGCCACGTATGGGCTCTCAGTGAAATCCAGGAGCCTCGTCGGGACCCCGTGGTGCTGCATAATGGAGAGCCATGCGAGCTTCGAGGCGGGCGTCGCATTTTGGCGATCGTATAAGTGGAACTTCGACCTGAATAGGTTTATGGAGTACTCTTCCATCCTCTTTGCATTTTGGGGAGACCAATTTGCGCGCAAGAGCCTCTCGAGGCCCGACTCCAGCAGCCAATCCGCATCAGCCTGGCCCCGATAGACGCACTGGTTTGGTTGGCCATTCAGTGCGCCGATCAGATGGCGGATCGACCTGATCCTAACGGTCTTCATGTTGTCTCACTGACTCGTAACGACCGGTCAAATCCTCCAGGACCTGCGCCGGCTTGTGCTCATCCCTCTCGTATTTCGCAGTTATCGGAGCTCCTTCCAGCTTGATCGTCACCGACTTCTCAAGCCTCTTCTTTCGAACCCGGGCGGACGCCCGGTTACCGGTCGCGGCGGTGCTCCGCGTAATGGACTCAAGGAACTCGCGGTTCAAATCCTGGCCCTGAACCTGAGCCCTTCCCCTTTTTCCTCGCGCGACAGAGAGGAGCCTCGACAAGGGCTTCTGAAAATACTCGTCCGCATCGAGCGGATTGGGGCCGCGAAACGTTGCTGAAAAGCTCGATACTTGATATGCCGAGCTGAGAGCCGCAAGGAAGTCCTCTGGATCTGGAATTGGGTCGATCTCCACGGAGATCCTGTTTTGTCGTATGAGGGACGCCTTTGACAGGAGCTGTTGAAGCTTGGTGGCAATCCCTCGCGCGTCCGGCGCTAGGTTTGCCTTCCGCGCAATTCCGACGATGCCGAGGCGCGCATCGAAGACGCAATGCGTATATGGACTTGTTTCTGTTTCTTCCACCAGGAAATCGCCTGAGACTTCATCGAATATTTCGATGATGCCTTTGGCGGTCCGGCCGATCTTAAAGGTTCCGGCGGAGTCGGAAAAGAATTCGACCTTGCCGATGTGCCAATCGTAGCCCTCCCGGAATTGCGCGTGCGGCTGCTCCGCAAGAGCGTTCAGGAAGAAATCTGATGCCGCCAATTTAGGATTGAACAGCGGCAACTGATCGGGCTTCACAAATTTCGCCCTGAAGAGGCTGTATTCAATTGAAGGCATTTGTGACTGCGGGAATTATAGGCCCATGAATGGATTCCTGAAAGGGCTTTCGCGATGACGGTTTCTGCGGATGCGGCAGACCCCGTGCCGCGGCCTCGAAAAGAACCCGCCGGCCATTTGGGGATATAGAAGGGCGTCTGCCTTAGGGGATCGACGCGGACTTGAACGTTGACCCGGCATCGCGGCGCGCGGCCGCGGGCGACGCAAAACGCTCTTCGACCCCGCGATTTCCTGCAGGGCATCAGTGGGCGCGTTCTCGCCATGACGCTCTCGCTGAGGGGCAGGTCGGCAAATTGAATCCTTTTGCCGGCGACGCAATCTAAGCAATTGTAGTCATTCCTCGGTAGCTCAGCGGTAGAGCGCTGCCCTGTATCAAAAAGGCGGTCCAGGGCACGGCAGTGGTCGCGGGTTCGATCCCCACCCGAGGAGCCAATTTAGCGACCGCCTTTTCCAGACCCGCCCTCGTGGCGGGTTTGGTTTTTCCATAGCAAATCCAAACTGAGACACCACCCTAGCTCCGCTAAACTCAATTCGTGAGCTTCCGCGAATTCCTGGGCAACACCGCCACCGTCACCCGCCTGCGCGAGTCGGTCCGCTCCGGCCACGTTCCCCAGGCCATGATCCTTGCCGGGCCGCGTGGCGCGGGAAAATACACGCTGGCCCTGATGCTGGCCCAGGCCGTCAACTGCCTCCATCCCACCGAATCCGACGGTCTGCCCGACTACTGCGGCCAGTGCGCCAACTGCGTCCGCATCGGCGAAGCGGCAAATCTCGAAGACCGCGTGGCCGAAGCCGTTGCCGCGCGCGAGGACTTGCGCGAAACCGACAAGAAAGACACCCGCATCCTCATCCAGACCCACCCGGACGTGCTCATCGTTCCGCCCGATCCGCCGCAACTCCTCATCAAGCTGGGCCAGGTTCGCCAGGTCATCCACAACGCCAACTTCCGTCCGCCCGTCGAAGCCCGCCGCTCCTTTACCATCTTCACCAGCTCCGCCTTCATGAAGGAGGCGGCCAACAGCCTCCTCAAAGTTCTCGAGGAGCCGCCGGAGCACACTTCGCTCATCCTGCTGGCCGAGAACCCCCAGGAACTGCTGCCCACCATCCGTTCCCGCGCCATCGTGCATCGTCTAGCCGCGCTTCCGGCCGCGGAAATTGAGGCCCTCCTGGCCCAGCGCCGCCCCGAGCTCAAGCCCCAGGACCGCAACCTCGTCGCGCGCCTGGCCGAGGGCGCAATTGGCCGCGCCCTTAACTTCGACCTCGACGCGTACCTCGTCAGCCGCAAGGATGCGCTCATCATCCTGCACACTGCGCTCAAGGAGCCCGATTTCTCCACCCTCTTTCGCGCCACTGAAACTTACCGCGCCGGCGCAGACGGCCAGCAAAAGACCGTCACCCTGCTGCGCGCCCTCGGCAGCCTGGTTGAGGACGTGCTGCTATGCGTCGCCGGCACGCCCTCCCTGATCCGCAACATCGATCTGGCCGCCGAGCTCGATCGCCTCGCCTCCGGCCTCACCGTCGACTGGATCGACGGCGCCGCCCGCGCCCTGGTCCAGGTCGAATCCGGCATGCGCCGCAACCTCCTCCGCTCCCTGTCCCTGGACGCCATGGCAGTAAGCCTCGAATCCCGCTGAAATCAGCACCCCTGTTCCCCGCTCTACCGTCCCCTTATCCCTTATCCCTTTTCCCTGCTCTTCTGTTCCCTGCTTCTCTGTTCCCTGCTTCTCTGTTACTCTGGTGACAATTCCGCGCTGAAATTGAGCAACTTCGCGATTGGGCCCGGCATCTTTCCCTTTACGAGCAGCCTCAGGACATGCCCCAATTGGGAAGCCTATGAGCCCATCATGGTTCAGCCCGCGTTTGCGGAGGGCATCGGCAATTTTCCTGGTGGCGGAGCTGTTTGACTGTATTTTGGTTCACCCTGTGCGGCCGTTTCGCATCTTACCGATTCGTTCCGCTCATGAGTTTCCCTGGATGCCCATTCACAGAGGTTCAGGAAGGAAGAATCCAGATGAGCCACATCCTCTCTCCGATTGTCGAATCAGCTCCTGCCGACTCCCAGGCTTGGCCCGGTTTTCGCAGGAACCGGCACTCTGCTCCTGCTGTTCCTTTTCGCTTTTCGGCCCTCACTTACGCGCGCGACGAGGAGACGGTTCACCGCCAGGCCGAACTCTTCTACCTCCAAAAACAGATCCAGTCGCAAACCCCCATGGTCATCGTCCTCGAAGACGGCGAGCACGTCGAAGGCTGCATCGAGTGGTACGACCGCTACTCCCTAAAACTCCGCGGCCGTTACCGCATGCTGATCTATAAGTCCTCCATCAAGTACATGTTCAAGCAGGGGGAGAACGGCTTGTAATGCGCTTATGCGTTATGCGCTTATGCGTTACGCGTTTGTGCGCTTACGCGTTTGTGCCGTCGATTGCTGCCATTGGGCGCTGCGTACTACGCGCTTTTGCTAGGGCATGCGGCTTTGCGGAGGCGGTCGCAGATGGCGGCGCCTATGCCCTCAGGGGATGGCATGGGGCAGACGATGACCTCGCAAGCGACTGAATCCAGGGCGCGTAGGCCGGCGTAGAGGCGGGCTGCCAACTCCTCAGGATTATTCCAGTCCCCCCATTCAAAGATCACTGTGCCGCCGGCGGGATCGAATCGCCAGCCGGTGGGCAGCATCAGGCCTACGCGCTTACCTGGGTGGCGGCGTGACGCGTCCTGGAAGGCTTGCTGGGCTGGCGCGAGGACTACTGGCTGACCTGCTGCTGCCTCTGGCTGGGCGATGGTTCCCCCGGAGTCTCCTAGGGTAGGGGGGTATCCCTGGGTACCGGTAACTTGCGCATACGTTAGAGTTAGGTGGGCGCGGGGGGCGTAATGGCGGATTCCTACGCCGGGCGACGGTTGGGCCGCGGGTTCTTCGGCGGGAGCGGAGGGGGATTCGAACTGGACGACATCGCCGGCTACGGCGCAAATCTGGGCTGCGCTGATGGCTCCGGGGCGGTAAATGACCATGGGCGACTGGCAGGGGTCGAGGACGGTGGATTCGACGCCGTGGCGGGCGGGGCCGGCGTCGAGGACGGCGTCGATGCGGCCGTCGAGGTCGTCGAGGACGTGCTGGGCGGTGGTGGGGCTGATGTGGCCGAAGAGGTTGGCGCTGGGGGCGGCGATGGGGACGCCGGCGAGGCGAATGAGCTCGAAGGCGACGGGATGGGAGGGCATGCGCACGCCCACGAGCGGCCGGCCGGCGGTGACGGCGTCAGGGACGGCGGCGGTGCGCGGGAGCAGGAGGGTGAGCGGTCCGGGCCAAAACGCTTGCATCAATTTGCGCGCGGCGCCGGGGATCTCGGAGGCGACGGCGGCGAGCATGGGGTTGTCCCGGACGGGTCCGGCGATGTGGACGATGACGGGGTCCCAGGAGGGGCGCTGCTTGGCGGCGAAGATGCGGGCGACGGCCTGGGGCGAGAGGGCGTTGGCGCCGAGGCCGTAGACGGTTTCAGTGGGGAGGGCCACGAGGCCGCCGGAGCGGAGGATGGCGGCGGCCTGCTCGAGGGCGGCGCGGGATTCGGGCGCGTCGAGATGGTCGGGACTGATCCTGAGGCGCAGGGTGGTCACAGTTTTATTGTCGCCTGTTTATGCAGCATCCGGGTTCTTCGGTGCCGGCCGGGTGGGCGAGTTAGCTCCTGCCTGATCGATGGACAGGGTGGAGAGTTCGCGGACGAGCTCGACGGTGCGGAGGCTGACGGTGATGACCTGGCCGATGAGGCGGACGATGTACTCCGGATCGTCCTCGCGGTTGGGGTCGTTGACGATGCCGGAGCGCTTGTCGGTGGAGACGCGGTACTGATCGACGACCCATTCAAGGGCGCTGCGGTTGCCGAGCCGGTAGTCGTAGACCTCGGGCGGGATGCCGCTGAGGGTGAGGAAGGCGTTGTATTTGAGTTGAGTCTTGTCTTTGGAGAGCGACATTTTCTCGACGCGCCAATTCAGCATCTCGCCCTCAGCTTCGCGCTTTTCCAGCGGGTGCTCGGGCTGCTTTTCGTAATCGATGTGGAGCTTCATCAACTCTTGGCCGATTTTGGCGTAGAGGTGGAAGTCGGGGGCCATGGGAATGCGGGGCAGCTCGCGCTTGAGGTTGGCGGAGTAGCGGGTGCGGTACTCGGGGTGGTGGAGCAGGGCGTAGGTGTAGAGGAAGATGTCCCACTTGGAGATGGACGAATCGCCGTAGCGGTGGCGGAACTCGGCGAGCGCCCAGTCGGTGATGTTCTCGCGGCGGTTGGTGCCATCTTCGTCGTATGAATGGAAGGGGAAGCATTGGCCCTTTTCGAAGGCGAGATCGAGAGACGGGATGAAACACGTTGCAAATGCGCCGAAGTCCTTCCGATTTCCTGGCCCCGGAACTGTAATTAGAGCGTTCGTGCCGTCCTGTTCAAGCGTTGGAAAGATCGACCTTAGCCGCGCGCGTCTATGGGTGAGAAGCGAGTTGAAGTAGAGGTATTCGCAAGTGAATGGTCGGTAGATGGCTCTCCTAACGTCGGCAGTTTCGAACTGCCCGACGATGTTCCGCTTGAGGAATGCTTTAAGGCTGCTGCTCCACTTGATCTTCTTCCCGTCTGTTGTCAGCGATGCGAGCGACTGTTGCCGAGATGAATGGATACGTAGCCTTTCGGCGTTGTAGGTTTCTAGTGTGTTGGTAACGTTTGCGCGGAGTTGCTCCCGCTGAAAGCCAAAGGTCCATGCGTCTCTATTAGTATTGACACCCATGCTGTGCATTTTGAAGATGCCTTTTGGCCCGTGCATTGGAACCAACGAGTCAAAGCCATCGTCGATATTCGTTGCCAACCACGTTCCGTCCTTGAGCGGCTCGATCTTTTCCCATTCGACTCTGGATAGCGATCGCCGTTCCAATAGGAATGCAAACTTTTGTTCCTTTCGCCAGTATTCGTCCACACGGGCGTAATGGATTCCTCGTTGCGGTGCCTCGATCAGGTCAGATTTAATGAGGAAGTTTATCGACACTCCCGGCTGGATGCCGAACACGTTGTGGGTCGTGCCCGATAGTTTCGGATTGTCTCTGACGTCGCCCCCGAGGTCGAGAATGTAGAGAGAATCGAAATCTCTCGATAGACATTTCCGCATTCCATCGAAAACGCGCTTTGTGATAAACCCGTTGTTCGTTACGAAGGCGACCATGCCGTCTTTGCCGATTCGGTCGGATGCCCATCGAATGGCTCTGACGTACAGATTCCCTAATTTTGTCGTGCTTGAGGCCCGCGATTGGGCTCGGTATGTCTCGGCAACCCGCGAATCGAGCCATTTATGACGGGGGTTGGGGTTGCTGTCGTTTTCGTCTTCTTGGCCGACGTTATATGGCGGGTTGCCGATTGCGACGGTGATTTTGGACTTCTTTTGCCGGTTTACGCGCGCCAGGTTTTCAGTGACAAACAGTGATCCCTGTCTCTCTTCCGCTAGGTCGAAGGTGTCGACGAAACAGATGCCTTCGAACGTTTCGTATTCCCCCGCCATTTCAAGGTAGGTGTGCTCGATGTTCATGCTGGCGATGTAGTAAGGCAACAGCATGATCTCGTTGCAGTGGAGCTCTTCCCTGTATTTCTGCGGAAGCCGATTTTTTTTGATCTCCTGCATGACGCGGGTTATGAAGTTGCCGGTGCCGACGAAGGGATCGAGGATGTGAACGTCCTTATCCGAAAGGCTGCGGCCGAACTCGGACTTGAGGATTTCCTCGACGCTGCGGACCATGAAATCGACGATGGGCTGAGGCGTATAGACGATGCCGTGGGTATCGGCTTGCTTCTTGTTGAACCCCTGGAAGAAGCGCTCGTAGACCTTGTTAAGGAAGGCCTGCTTCTGGGCGTAGCTTTCGGTTGTTGAAGCGGCTTCTTCAATGGCCTTGTAGAAGGGATCGAGGTCCTTGAGGAACGCGTCGCGTGAGAAGTGCTTCTTGGTGAGGGAGTCGATGACCTTTTCGATTTCGGCGGCGATGACGTTGCGGCGGGTGAATTCAGGGTTATCGAAGATGCGGCGGAAGATGCGCTCGGTGAGGAGGTGCTGGACGAGCATCTCTTCGACGGCTTCGTCCTTGAGGTCGGGATTGATGGATTCGCGGCAGAGATCGGCGAAGGCGGCGAAGCGCTCGACGAAGGTCCGGTTGGTTTTGCGCTCCTCGTCGATCAGCTTCATGGCTCCGCGGGCGATGTCGGGGATGCGCTCAGAGAACTCGCGGACGGCGCGGTCCCAGGAGTCGTGGTCGGGCTGACGCCACTCGAAGAAGAGGCGGAGGACTTCGACGAGCTTCTGAGGATCTTCGATGGAGTCGTGAAAGGCGATGCGGCCGTCCTGGAAGAGCAGTGCTTCCGTGGGGCGTTGGAAAAGTATGTTGGAGCGAGGATAGCCGGCCTCGAATTTCTTGTTCATTTCGACTTTGAGCGAGTCTTTCTCGTCTTTGGCTTCCCAGTAGCCGCGCGGGAGATTGAAGGCATCGAGGAGGGCTCCGTCCACGCTGAGGGGATGGCGGTCCTTTCGCGGAATGGAGTATTCGGGGATGAGGGTCCAGTCGAAGGGGCGGGCGCAGGTTTTGAGCAGGTCCTCGAAGGCTCCGCGGATGTTGCCCTCTTTGTCGAAGTGTCCGCGGGCGAAGCGGGCGAGGGTGGCGTAGTAATTCTTGACCGGGGCGTGCGTGGGCTTGAGCCGGAAAGTGGACATGGGGCTGAAAACACTGTAAACCCCGTGGCGGCGGGCGGGAATGGCTGGGGTGGTGCGGGATGGGGCACCCGGCATCGCCCCTACTGGGCTTTGGGGATAATGGGGGCGTGTCCCCAGGACCGAGGTCCTGGGCTAACCACCGTGGCTCCCTCCGGGAGCGGGGACGGGGCTGGGGTGGGCTGCTCGATTTCCCATCCATCGCGCGGAAAGGCCTGCGCGATAGGTGGGGCACGGGGCAGTTGTCAGTGGTCAGTGGTCAGTCACAAAGGCAAGAGCAGATTCCCTGAGGGGATGACAGAAAGAAAAGCAAGGGCAAAAGCAAAGGAAGAAGCGGATTCCCGGAGGGAATGACAGAAAGAAAAGCAAGGGCAAAAGCAAAGGAAGAAGCAGATTCCCGAAGGGAATGACAGAAAGAAGAGCAAGGGCAAAAGCAAAGGAAGAAGCGGATTCCCGAAGGGAATGACAGAAAGAAAAGCAAGCGCAAAAGCAAAGGAAGAAGCGGATTCCCGAAGGGAATGACAGAAAGAAGAGCAAGGGCAAAAGCAAAGGAAGAAGCAGATTCCCGAAGGGAATGACAGAAAGAAGAGCAAGGGCAAAAGCAAAGGAAGAAGCAGATTCCCGAAGGGAATGACAGAAAGAAAAGCAAGGGCAAGAACAAAAGCAGATCCCATGCTGGGCTAACCACCGTGGCTCCCTGCGGGGGCGGGGACGGGGGCGGGGTGAGCTTCTCGATTTCCCATCCATCGCGCGGAAAAGCTTGCGCGATGGGTGGGGCACACGGCAACTGTGGGCCACGCCCACTTGATTTCTTTTCCCACCAGTGGTAATCTCCCCCTATGCCAGCTTCCGCAGTCATCAGGAATTCCGATTTTGAGTTGATCTCCGAGTTCGCTCAGCCCGACGCGAAGAAGCGCCTGTCGCTGGGCGAGGCCGTGGCCGGGGCTACGGCGTACAACATCTACCGCAACTCCCTCGGCCAGGTGATTCTCGATCCGGTCAAGGCCGTTCCCGTTTCGGAGACGTGGCTCTACGAGAATCCGCAGGCGCTGGCGAGTGTGAAGCAAGGCTTGCGCGAGTCGGCGGAGGGCAAGAGCGTGGAACGCGGCTCGTTTGCCAGGTACGCGCGCGAGTAGCGATGCGGCGCAAGCTCAAATTCACGCCCACCGCAGATGCGAATTTGACGGCGCTGGAAAAGTCGCCGGCGCAAGCGGCGCTTCTGGCACAGGTTCGCAAGGCTCTCGGCTATCTGGAAGTGGATCCGCATCATCCGGGGCTTCAAACGCACGAGTTCGCGTCCCTCAGCGGCGTAAATGGCGAGAAGGTCTTCGAGGCGTACGCGCAGAACAACGCTCCCGGCGCCTACCGCATCTTCTGGCATTACGGCCCCGATGAAATCAAGGGAAAGAAACGTACTGCCGTGATTACCATCATTGCGATCACGCGCCATCCATAACGGTTGCATAGAAGCCTTCGCCGAGGCCGTAGACGGTTTCAGTGGGGAGGGCCACGAGGCCGCCGGAGCGGAGGATAGCGGCGGCCTGCTCGAGGGCGGCGCGGGAGGCGGGCGCGTCGAGGTGGTCGGGATCGACCTTCAGGCGCAGGGTGGTCACGGTTTTATTGTCGCCTGTAGGGGGTGGTGCGGGGTTTTTTGTGGTGGGGCGGGTGGCTTACGGAGCCGACGGTTTCCGCGGTGGCGAAAGAGATTCTTCCGGACCCTGCGGCGTTTATCAGGAGTGATCAACGGAGCACTTCCGAATCGCAGTTCAATTAGCGCGTTGGACTGTCTCCAAGGGACAGCGAAGATCTAGCCGTACGCGATTGCCTGTGCGGGCGGAAATTCGGTTGCCGTCTACGCCAACCGAACGAAGCACGGCAGTGCGCGAACTGGGCGACAATGGGCATTCGCGACGCGACCTTTCGCCGGAGCCTGCTTTGCGAGCGCATTTCGCGCCAGGCCTTGAAGCTGTTCCTCACAGCTCGCGTATAGCGGCCACCGGATTCCGGCGCATCGCCCGACGAGCCGGAAGAAAGCACGCCAAAAGCGACATGGCTCCCAGCAGCACCACTACTCCAACTGCAGTCACCGGATCGTTGGCGCTGATTCCGTAAAGCAAACCGGCGATGAAGCGCGTCAGCCCGAACGATAGCGTCAATCCAAGCACGAGACCGATGAGCGTAAGCCATAGACCTTGCCGAAGCACCAGCCGCAGCACATTGGAGCGCGAAGCGCCCAGCGCCATACGGATTCCGATCTCGTGCGTGCGCAGATGCGTCCGATAGGCAACCACGCCGTAGATGCCAGTTGCCGACAGCACCAGGGCTATGACAGCGAAGATTCCCGCGAAAGTGCTCTCGATGACAGCGAAGGAACTGGAGATTTGCGTGACTTCGCGCAGGCTGCGCACATCGAAAATCGGAATCTGACCATTGACTTTATGGATCGCGTCTTCCAGGGCCGGCGCCATGGAGGACGGATCGCCGCCGGTTCGAAGCACAATGCTCGTATCGTACGCGTTCTGGAAGAAGCTCAGATAAACCATCGGTTCCGGGCGCTCGTTGATGAATTGATGTTTCGAGTTCCTGGCCACACCGACCACCCTGAACAGTTGGCCGTCTATGCGGAGCTGGCGTCCTATTGGATCCGCTCCAGGCCAGTAGTGCGCGGCCGCGGTCTGATCGACAATGACCACGCGCGGCGCGGTTTCGCTATCGTCGCGCGTGAAATCGCGACCAGCAAGGAGTGGAATTCCCATCACCCGAAAGAATCCCGGAGTCACGTCGGCGCGTCGCACTTGGAGCGACTCGTGCAATCGGGGCACATAGTTTTCGGGATAGACGTCGCTGCTTCTGCCGTTGAAGCTGAGCGGCAACCAATCGGTGAGCGCTGCGGCCTTGACTCCCGGCAATCCGCTCACCTGATCGAGAATCTTGTGCCGAATCGCGTTTTCCTCGCTGGGCGAGTAGCCGGCGATTCCGAGGCCAACCGAAGCGGTGAGGACATGGTCTTGCTGGAAGCCGGGGTCGGCGCTACTCATATTCCTGAGCGTGCGCAGCAGCAGACCGGAGGAAACCAGGAGGGCGGCCGAAAGAGCAATTTGGGTCACGACCAGTCCACTGAGCATGCGCCAGTTATGCCCGCTGCCGGAGACACTAGCCGCTTCATCCTTGAGTACTTCCGCGGGGCTGGCGTGGGAAGCACGCCATGCGGGAAACGCGCCGCTGATTCCACTGGCCAGCACAACCAGCAGAAGGACTGCGAGGACGACATTGCGATCGACAGTTCCGTTGAGGACGATTGGGAGGGAGCTCGCGGGGAGGAAGTCGGTGAGACGATTCGCCGTCCATTTGGTGAGGAGAAGCGCGAGCGCGCCTCCCGCAAGCGAAACCAACATTCCTTCTGCGATCATCTGGCGCATGAGCTGGATGCGTCCGGCCCCGAGCGATTGCCGAATTGCGATTTCGCGGCGGCGCGAGACGAAACGGATCAGCGCAAGCGTGGCGACGTTGGCGCAGGCAAGCAGGAGAACGACTCCGGCGATGGCCAGCAGGACAGGCAGCGAGGTGGCCAGATAAACATTGGCCCCAAACGGCGACCGCCATAGGGGATCCAAAGTAATGGTATTCACGCCGGGATGGTCGTCGGGGTATTGCGCCACCAGCCGCCGCATCAGGATTTCCAGATCCTGCGTGGCGCTGGCGCGGCTGACGCCGGGGCGCAGCCGGCCCAGGACGTTCAGGTAGTTTGCGCCGCGGTCCCTCATCCCCTGTGTGTTATTTCCCAGCGGGTCGAGCGGCAACCAGGCATCCTCACGAACGCCCGGCATCGCGTTGAGGAATCCTGCCGGCGCGATGCCGATCACGGTGAGAGGCCTCCGCGCAAGTTCGATTGATTTTCCGACGATCGCCGGATCGCCGCCGAAGCGTGTCTTCCACAGGGAATAACTCAGGACGACATAGGGAACCCCACCCTCGCGCGCTTCTTCATCCGGCAGAAAGAAGCGCCCAAGCGCCGGCTGGATGCCGAGCACATCGAAATAACTCGCGGATACGTTCGCCACATAAATGCGCTCGGGAGTTGAGCCGCCGGTAAGCGCCAGCCAATCGTGCTGGTAGGCAAGCATCCCGCTGAAGCTCCTGCTGCTGTCGCGCAGATCGCAGTAATCCAGATAAGAAAAGGGCGGGGAGGGGGTTATGCTCCACTGCCCCCGCATCACGCTTACAAGGCTCCCCGTGTCCGTTGCCACTGGGATCGGGTGCAGCATGGTACCGTTGATCCAACTGAAAATCGTGCTGTTTGCGCAAATTGCCGCTGCCAGCATCATGGTCGCCGTAATGGTGAATCCCGGGTTCTTGCGCAGTTGCCGCAGGGCAAAACGAACATCCCGGAGCAGTCCTGTCATGACTGTCTCTCCTCAGAACATTGCTCTCGGGGAATCAGAGTATTGCCCATTTAACGTGCATGCAGTGTGCCAGAGCACCTCTACACCTAAGCCTTTTCCCATCAGCGAGATAAACTTGAGGGCCGTATTCCTCGTCTCCTCAATACTTGTCCGTCCGCGCACAGGGCGTCCGTTTTCGAACGGTTCCTCTGGAGTCCAAGGAATCTGTTCCGTAAGGAGCCTGCTAACCCGGCATGTTCTCCCTTCATGCGTAATCCGCCTAGCCGGTGATGGATGACAAATAGGTCCTCGAATTTCGCCTTTTGTTCGGTGATGCTGCTGAGTCCGGGTGTTGGTGGAGGGGCGCCGGCCGGCGCGCTCATGAAGGAAGTTGGGGAGCGTATTGGCGACTGCGAAATGCTCGCCGGTGTTGGGGGTGTTTGGCGGCGGGCGAGCGGGCGCTGGCGGAAAGGCAGGCGAAGATCGCGTCCCTGCGGGACGCGATCTTCGTTTTTGTTCTTTTATCGGATGGCTTTCCCAGGACTGCCCCCTCGGCTCGCGCCTCGGGGTTGTCCTGGGCTATTTTCGCGCGGTCCCTACGGGACGCTTCTTTCCGCCTGAGGGCGTGGGGTTGCGGCTTGGTTGTTTCCCACCCATCGCGCGAAAGAGCCTGCGCGATGGATGGGGCACACGGTGTTTGTGGTGGGATCGGCGCTGGCGTTTCCCCGAGGGACGGCGGGGTGACGATTACACTCGAGGTATGTCCGGAGTGGAGACGCCGCTAACTCGACGCGATTTGATTTTCTATTGCTCTCTCGGGTATACCTTTGGCAAGCCGCCAGGTTAGGTCTTCAGTTGGAGGAAGAGCTATCTTCACAAAGTGCTCCCGCACCTGGTTGACTGCGTAGAGCGCCAGTTCGACCCTGGTGGAGATGCCAAGCTTATCAAAGATGTGAAACAAGTTGTTTCTTACTGTATGTTCACTTAGTCCAAGTTCATTGGCTATCTGCCGGTTGGTCATTCCTTCCTCAACAAGGTGCGCGACTTCCACTTCCCGCTTGGTGAGCAGTGGCTCACCGGCGGCACTCACGATGGGAAGGCGTCCAGGACGCGCGAACGCCTCCATCACTTCCTGCAGTTGGGCACTGTTGGCCCAGATCTGGCCAGCATTCACTTGCTTAACACAGTGGCAAAGGCTTTCAAACTTAGCGCTCCACGTACAGAAGACACCCTTGGCGCCGGCTCGAAACGCAGTCTTGCTCAAATGCCCTTCCTCTTGTTCCAAGAGGATTACGGACCGGATGCCTGGACGAGCTTCCGCCATTTTCTGCATGGCTTCAAAGCCAGTCAGCGGACCGTCCTTCAGCGTGACATTGATCAGTGCCACATCAATCGACTTGCTCTGGGCGGCTTGCAGCGACTCGTCCACAGTCTCCGCATGAGCGATGACTCGGAGTCCTACACTGCGACCGAGTTCCCTCGCGAACAGCTCGCTGGCCATGGTCCGTTGGCAGACCATGAGAATAGAGATTTCTCCTTGCTCTGACAGCATCCTTTTAGTCCCTCTGGGGTATCACTCTGTCCATGACTCGACTGGAGGAAGATATAGGGGCATGAGCCATGAGAAGCGGAACACACCTAGATCCGACACTTACCTCTCCAGTCGCTCAAGAGAATTGGATCCGGCGAAAGCCTCCATCCTCTAACATTGAGAATCGTGTCAAGATTACCTTCGACCACTATCATTGTCCATCAGTAATAAGGCATGTACCAATTTGGTAATGTCGTGGAATCGTTTGAGGATTTGATAGAGCGGACTAATCTTGCACCCAGTATGTAGCGGAGTAGCGATCTGTATCACTGACCTATGATCTGCCCCGTTTTTCTGCAGTTGTGCCTGTCATGTTTCAGGTCCGACCCTGTCCAATTCGCCCATCTTGCGTCGCAGCTTTTGTATCCTCGCACGCAACATAAATTCGCTTCTCAAACAGGAACAATCCTCTCTGCTTAGAGAGAAACGAATATACCAACGTGTTACCACTTGTACTAATCTCTCGCCGTCCACGAGCAGAGACGCATCTACCTGAGCTTTTCCTTCTATTGCTCCTTATGAGTCTCTCGCATAAACTTTCACCAATTACGCCCCCGCTGCGATTTCAGAATCTCAACCGCAGCACGGTGTTTCATGATCGACCCATCCCGTATGACCACTCTCGAGATGCTGCACAACAAGCTCCATCTCAAATAACCCAAACCTAAAAGACTGCGCATGGCTTGCCTTGGCATGAACGCTAACCGGCACTTCGTGCCATGAAAGGAAGGAATCGCCATGACGAGTTCAGGCTCCCTCGCCTCCATTAGATCGGTGGAAGCGGCAGCTTCTGGAAACCACCGCCTCGCCGTCGCTCTCCTGTTGACGGGGTTCAATTCGACCGTCATCGGATCGTTCGCTGGAACGATCTATCGTGCGACAGCAAACAACGCCCTTCAGCAGGCCGGAGTGACTTTGCTGTTCGCAGCCCTCCTCGGATCTCTGGCGCGGGTGTGGCTTCTTGCCCTGAGAAGCCGTACTCGATAACCGGTACGCTTCGGTCGAGCGATTGTCGCTCAAAACCGGAGGGAGAGCCGTACAGCCTTGCTGGTGCGTCCCTCGAGCGCTGAGCGGATCAGGCCGAGCGCCCTGATACAAAGCTCATTGGCGCGCGGTGGCGGGCGGTTTCGGGGGCTGAAGCCCGTATCCTTTGCTTGCCTGGTTGGCGGAGCGGGCTGGTGAATATCCATACTGCTATGACTATCTGGCAGAGAAGAAGCGCAGGGGCTGAAGCCCACATCTTTTTGGGCGCCTGTTGCGGCGCGAGTAAACTCGCGCCCTGATACAAAGCTCATGTTTGGCGGCGGGGGTGGGGGCGGTGCAGAGCTGGCTGCCGGGACAGGGATGCACGCGCCCCTACGGGGCTGTGGGGATAATGGGGGCTTGTTCCCAGGACCGAGGTCCTGGGCTAATCACCGTGGCTCCCTCCGGGGGCGGGGTGGGTGAGCTGCTCGATTTCCCACCAGTCGCGCGAAAGAGCCTGCGCGATGGATGGGGCACGGGGCGTTTGTGGTGGGATCGGCGCTGGCGTTTCCCCGAGGGACGCCGGGGTGACCATTACACTCGAGGTATGTCCGGAGTGGAGACGGAGATCAAATTCCGGGTAGAGGATGTTGCGGAGCTGGGGTTGCGGCTGCGGGCGGCGGGGCTGCGGGTGGAGACGGCGCGGGCGTTCGAGGCGAACGTGCTGTACGACACGCCGGAGCGGCAGTTGCGGGGGCGGACGGAGATTCTGCGCATCCGCACGTATGCGGGGCGGTGCGTGCTGACGCACAAGAGGCTGCCTGATGCGGGGCCGGGCGAGGATCGGCACAAGCATCGCGTGGAGACGGAGACCGAGGTGGCGGACGGCGACGCGCTGGCGGAGGTGTTTCGGTCGCTGGGGCTGGTGGCGGCGTTCCGCTACGAGAAGTGGCGGACGGAGTGGAGCGACGGGATGGGACATTGCGTGGTGGACGAGACGCCAATTGGGAATTACGCGGAGTTGGAAGGTGCACCGGAGTGGATTGATGGCGTGGCCGCGCGGCTGGGCGTGGCCGAGAGCGATTACCTGACGCTGAGCTACGGACGGCTGTTCGATCAGTGGCGGGAGGAGCACCAGTCGAGCGCGGAGAATCTGACATTTGAAGAGGTTCGGGGCTGATTGTCCTGGGAGTCTCGTGCCCGCAGGTGGGTGGGGCGCCTGGTTGTGAGGACCAACCGCGGGTCCTTGACTACGCTGAAAGACGCTCCGTTCAGGATGACAAGCTGTAAGTATGGGAGTGAAGTTTCCATTACAGTTCTCAAGTTTTGCGCTGGTTCTGCCGATGAAGCAGGGGTGTGCACTGCCTGTGCGCTGGGGGGACCAATGGCCGGGACAATGGAAGGCGGAAGCGGAGCGCAGACGTGGGGATGGCGAGGAGCGAAGGCAGCGGTGCTGGTATTGCTGCTGGCGCTGGCGCTGCCCCTTCGGGCGGCGGACGAGCGGGCGGTGAAGAGCCGCGTGTCGCCGGTTTACCCGGAGATTGCCAAGCGCATGCGGATCACGGGAACGGTGAAGGTGGAGGCTACAGTGGATGCCGCGGGCAAGGTGACGGATGCGAAGGCGGTGAGCGGCAGCAGCGTGCTGGTGAATGCGGCGGAGGATGCGGTGCGCAAGTGGAAGTTTGCGCCGGGCGCCGGAGTTGCGGTGGTGGAGGTGACGCTGAATTTTGAGATGACGGAGTAGAGGAAAGCCACGGATCTGAGGGCCTGGAGGCCCGAAGGACAGCCGGTCTAGAGACCGGCGGTACGGCGGAACACGGTGCCGCGGGTCAGGAGTTTTTTGCGGGAACTTTCTTGCTTTTGCGGCGGGCTTCAGAGAGGCCGATGGCGACGGCCTGCTTGCGGCTGGTGACTTTTTTGCCGCTGCGTCCTGACTTCAGCTTGCCGCGTTTCATTTCATGCATTTCGCGTTTCACGTCGCTGCCGGCGGAGGGAGAGTATTTGCGGCGCGAGGATTTCTTTGCCGCGGATTTCTTGGTGCTGGACTTCTTGCTGGATTTTTTGGTTGCCATCACGATCCTCCCGTGAAGTGTGATGGCGGGGGGAGATGGCGCAGTTGTCTCATTGACGGAAGCGGAGTTAGCGGAGCTGCGGGTTTAGCGGTGTTAGAGCGCCGTCGGTCCCCGCAGGGTCAGGAGATTCCCTTCGGGAATGATAGAAAGAAAAGCAACGGCAACGACAAAAGCAAGGGCGATTGATCCGGTTACGGGACGAATACCTTCAGACGCACTTTCCAGGTGGTGGACTGGCCGGGCTTCAGCGTCACCATGCCGGTGTCCATGTTGCCCCAGACTTTTTTGTCGAAGGGATCGGCGAAGTTGTACTGGTGCTCGATGGCGACGAACTGCATGGGCGGCGGGGCGTACATCTGGATGGTCTTGATCTCAGGCGATAGGCCTTCGATGGCGACGCCGTAGTGGGCCTTGGGATCGATAACCTTGACGTCGGCAGCGCCGCTGGTCCAGTCGATGGTGCTCCAGTTGTCGTCGTAGAATTTCTTGTCGAGCGCAACGCCGTCGGGAGCGCGGAGGTCGTATTGCGTGCCGGCGACGGGCTTGAGCTCGCCGGTGGGAAAGACGTTGTCGTAGTTGTCGACGACGGCGTATTTCTCGCCGGGAATGTGAACGCGGACCTGGGTGCGGTCGCCGGAAGGCAGGTTGAGATAAGGATGCCATCCGATCGCGATGGGCTCGGCTTCGTGACCGACGTTGACCGCCCTGATGCTGACGTCGATGGCATTGGCGTGAAGGGCAATGACGTAGTGGAGATCGGTGGAGGAGAGCCAGTGGCCGCCAAAGTTGCCGGCGTGGACGATGCCGGTGACTTCCTGGCCGCCGGGAATATCGTGGACCTTTACGTCGTCGGTGTGGTCTTTGAGTATGAGGCCGTGCATGGCGTGGCGCTCGGCGGTGGGCAGGCGGCCCATGTTATTGGCGGGGAGGGTGAGGGTGTGGCCTTCCCACTCGGTGGTGAGGGTTTTGCCATCGGGCGAGAGCTTGCCGCGGATGCGGTTGGGGTAGGGAACGAGGAATGCGGCGCCGAGCCGGTAGCCGAGGTCGCCGTTAGCGTCGTCCTTGACGTCGAGCATCTCTTTTGCGGTGGATTCAGACGGCGAGGCGAGAACGTTCACCGCGCCTTTGCCGGGAAAGTTGGCGGTGATCTGGAGCAGCTCCATACCGCGGCCGGGCAAGAGGGTGATGGAGGTGAATTCCGGTGTGGTGGTGGAGACGGCTTTGCGAGAGAGCGTGACGAGCGGTTGACCGCCGATTTCCATGGTCGCCTGTCCTCTGGCCTGCGCAAAAAAGCAGGCAGTAATTGCTAAGAGAGTGAGACTGCGGATCATATGTCGCATACGGAAAGCAATTGTACCGGAGCGAGTTCACAGTTCGCAGTTCATAGTTCGCAGTTCTCAATTCCCGGTTCGTAGTTCACAGTTCGCAGTTCATAGTTCGCAGTTCTCAGCAAGTCAGCGAGATTCGCTCACGATTGCGCCTCAAAAGGAGGAGAAATCGGGTATTCCGGAAGTTGTGTGGAACTGTGAACTACGAACTGCTCGCTCGGCCCGACCAGACTATGATGGATGGCGGACAAGGCAGACGCGATTTGAGCGGGGCATGAGGAAGAACATGTGGGGAGGGATTATGTTGGTTGCGTTGGCGGCGGCGGGATGGCTGATGTGCGGGTGCGGCGGTGGAGCGGGGACGAGTGTGACGCCGCCGGAGCAACCGGCGGCCACTCCTGCGATTTCGACCGCGGCGGCGCAGAACGGAGCCGTTATAGTGACGCTCAAGGATGCGACTGCCGGAGCGACCATTTATTACACCCTGGATGGAAGCGCGCCGACGAACCAGTCGCAGATTTACGAAGCGCCATTCCTGGTGGCCGGCAGCCTGACGGTAAAGGCCATGGCGGGCGCGGCGTCCGGAACCGTGGACAGCCAGGTGGTGTCGCAGGCGTTCAACCTGAATATTGCCTCGGGCACGCTGGTTTGGAGCGACGAATTCACGAATTCAGGGAGCGCGCCGGCCGAGCCCAACCCCGCGGTTTGGACATACGATACCGGCAACAACGGCTTTGGCAATCATGAGCTGGAGAATTATTGCGCGTGGGGATCGAATGCGTCGCCATGCTCGACGGCCAACCCCAATGCGTATGTAGGCACGGACGGGTACCTGCACATCGCGGCCGAGCAGCCTTCCGCGGGCGTGTACACGTCGGCGCGCCTGAAGACGCAAGGGCTGTTCAGTTACCGCTACGGCAGGGTGGAGTTTCGCGCGCGTGTTCCAGAGGCGCAGGGGTACTGGCCGGCGGCGTGGGCGATGGGCAACAACATTGCTACGGTGCAGTGGCCGGCGTGCGGCGAAATGGACATCCTGGAGCGCGTGAACGCGGCCAAGACGCCGGATTGGAACGAAGGCTCGGTGCATGGGACGGGATTCGATGGCGAGAACCTGGGGACGATGTACAACTTTCCCGCGGGCACGACGGCGGCGGACTGGCACACTTACGGAATGATCTGGAAACCGGGGAGCGTGGCCTATTACATCGACGATCCAGCGAAGCCGTACGTGACCTACACGCCGGCGAGCCTGAAAGGGTTGAGCGGAGCGGAATGGGGGTTCGATGCGGGACAGAGCAACTTTATCCTGCTGAACCTTGCCATCGGCGGCGACTGGCCGGGCGCGCCCAACGCAAGCACGCTGTTTCCGGCGGAGATGCAGGTGGACTACGTGCGGATTTACGCGAATTGAGAATGGCGCCCGGCCGGCGCTGGTCTTGCACCGGCTGCATCTCGCATCAGCCGCAAATCATCACAGCTCAGTATTGAAGCTCTGGGCGCCCGTGAGGCGCGGTTTGATCCCCTTCAGCCGCGCACCTGGGGCGGGTCTGGAGCTGGCTCACGCCGGATTCAGCGGCAAGGCCTAAGGAAAGTCAATCCGCACGGTTCGCATTCCGGTTGAACCGCAATAGGGAGGCGAATCCGATGTGTGGCCATCGAGCCGGTTTTGGCATATACTAATGTATATGCCAAGCTGGAAGGGGTGGACAATGCAGCAAACAGCAAAAGTTTTCATGAACAACCGCAGCCAGGCGGTGCGGCTGCCGAAGGAGTTTCAGTTCTCGACGCCCGAGGTCTATATCCGCAAGATCGGCGATGAGGTGATTTTGTCGCCTCGGCCGAAGGATTGGTCCGCATTGCTTGAAGGTCCGCCGGCTTCCGAGGGGTTCATGGAGGGAGTGGAGAAGCTTCCGGTTCAGGAGCGCTCGTTCTAATGCTCCGCTACATGCTCGACACCGACACTGCCTCCTACGTGATGAAGAAGAATATGCCTTCCGTTCTCAAGCGCCTTGAAAGCTTGCCGGTAGATGACGTCTGCATTTCGGCGATCAGCCGCTCGGAGTTGGCCTACGGCGCTGAGGTTTCGCCGCTGCCGCAAAGGGATCGAGAGCGGCTCGACCTTTTTCTTCGGCATGTGTCTGTTCTGGATTATCCGGGCGACGCCGCTGCGCATTACGCGGAGATCCGGGCGTTTCTGAAGAAGCGCGGCACGATCATCGGCGCGAACGATCTGTTTATTGCGGCGCACGCCCGCCGTGACGGGCTGGTGCTGGTCACGAATAATACGCGTGAGTTTAGGCGAGTGCCAGGATTGCAAATCGAGAATTGGTGCTGATGGCGTTCGCCGTTGAGGCGCGGGAAATTCCCGTTCAGTGTGACGTTCGGCACCCTTCGCTGCAACGTGGCTTGCACTGGCGCGGGACCTATGGTACAAGTAAATCATTCAAGTTTGCCCCCAAAGGGCAGGCCTGAGTTTCATGCAGAGTGGCTGAGGGACGGGCCCTGTGACGCCACGACAACCTGCCCGGGCAAACCGGGAGTATGGTGTCAACTCTCGCTGGCTGAAATGCCGGGAACATGAGATTCGGGGGTCGCTTCAGTCCTACTGAGGCGGCTTCGCAAGCGGTTTCGAGTCATTTACGAGTGTTCGCTCCACAAGGAGCCGGTCACGTGCCCGCCTACCCGCAGACCATCTGCGAGGCGCAGATTTTCTGCGATGCGAGGGACTGTGACTACTGCATACGAGTTGCGATGTCGGGAATGCGGCAAGAGCTACGGGGTTCAGCCGCTGTCGATCTGCGATGAATGCTTTTCTCCTCTTGAGGTGAAGTACGACCTGGACTACGCGCGCAAGTACTTTACGCGCGAGGCGATAGCGCAGGGCCCGCTGAATATGGCGCGCTACAAGGCGCTGTTGCCGATTCCCGAGGGAAGGGAACTGGGCACGCCGGCAGGGCTGACGCCGCTGCTGCAGGCGCCGCGGCTGGGCGCGCACATCGGGGCCAAGAACCTCTGGATCAAGAACGACGCAGTGTGCATGCCCACGCTGAGCTTCAAGGATCGCGTGGTGGCGGTGGCGCTGGCGAATGCGCAGGAGTTCGGGTTTGACACCGTGGGGTGCTCCTCGACGGGCAACCTGGCGAATGCGGTGGCGGCGCAGGCGGCGCGGCTGGGGCTGAAGACCTTCATCCTGGTGCCCGCGGACCTGGAGCCGGCGAAGATTCTCAATACCCAGGTATACGGCGCCACGCTGGTGCGGGTGGAAGGGAACTACGACCACTGCAACCGGTTGAGCTCGCAGATTGCCGACCGCTACAACTGGGGATTTGTAAATGTGAACCTGCGGCCGTACTACGCAGAGGGCTCGAAGACGGTGGGATTCGAGATTGCAGAGCAGCTTGGCTGGCGGCTGCCGGATAACGTGGTGGTGCCGATGGCAGGCGGATCGCTGATTACGAAGATTCGCAAGGCGTTCAACGAGCTGATCGAGCTGGGGCTTGTGGCAGAGAAGCCAGTGCGGTTTTTCGGTGCGCAGGCGACGGGCTGCTCGCCCATTTCCAAGGCGGTGAAGGGCGGGACGGATGTGATCGAGCCGCAGCGGCCGCACACCATCGCGCGATCGCTTGCGATCGGCAACCCGGCGGACGGGATGTATGCGGCGCGCGATGATCCGCGAAACGGAAGGCTGGGCCGAGGATGTGTCGGACGTGGAGATTGTTTCGGCGATCCAGGAACTGGCGGAGACCGAGGGCATCTTTACGGAGACTGCAGGCGGCGTTACCACGGCGGTTACGGCGCGGCTTTACGCTCACGGGCGCATCCGGCCCGATGAGCTGACGGTTACCTGCATCACCGGCAACGGACTGAAAACGACCGACGTGCTCAACGGCGCCTACGACCAAAGCCGGGCGATTCGGCCGCGCCTCGCGGACTTTGAGACGTTTGTAGACGAGCACACCAACAATCAGGAATTTGCCCTGGCGGAGAATTGACGGAGATGGCCGTGCGAGTGTTGTTGCCCAATGCATTCCAGAAGCACACGAACAATGTGAAGGAGATTTCCAGCTCGGCGGCGAACTTGCCGGAGTTGGTGACGGACATCGAGGGGCGCTTTCCGGCGCTGCGCCCGCACCTGCGCGGCGAGGATGGACAGATCCGCCGCTTCATCAACTTCTACGTGAACGAAGAGGATATTCGGTTCCTGGGGAACGAGAAGTACAGCTTCCAGGAAGGCGATGAGGTGCTGGTGATTCCGTCAATTGCCGGCGGTTGCTGCTGACGTTGCACCAGGGCCGGTCCTGCAGACGAACGGATCGGCGCAAGAATGGGCGGACGGTTGCGAGGGGAAGGCGCGCCGTCTGCCCTTTTCATTTGCGCGGAATCGCTCAGTCCGTGATCAGGTGCAGCGCGACGATGGAGAGAATTGCAAAGGCCGAGAGCGTTGCGCAGGCAATGAAGAACGCGGCCAGGTGCGCCCGCAGCGCGGCGAGCGCCTGCTGCGCGGCCTGGCGCAGGGCGGAATCGGCTTGCCACGTGCGGGCCAGCACGAAACTCCCCAGAACCAATACAAGGAAGGGTAGCGCGATCATCAGCAGCCAGAGGCCGATGTGCGTGCTGGAAGCATAGAGGTCGACAATGCGGGCGGCGGTGTGTGCGGGCTCGAATTGCTGGGGCTGCAGGTTGCGCACGAAGAGCGCGGCCATGAAGAGCGCGGCGGGTGCGACCAGGAGAAGTTCGGCGGCGGCAAGGGGGCGGAGAATCGTCTTCATGGATTCACTTTATACTGCAAAGTGAAGGCCGAGGCAAGCAAATTCTGGTTGGAATTCCCTAGAGCGCGCATCCAAAAAAGCAGCAGAGTGGTGAGAAATCCTTCCCTCAGCGGCTAAAGCCGAGTAAATCGCGGGCTCTCTACGGCACGGCTGAAGCCGTGCCCTTTCAAAGCAGGTTTTTGAAACACACTTTAAGATTTGTGAGATGAATCACCCTCTTTGTGGCTGATCGTGCACTCCGTCACACGTCGGCAACAATTATTTGCATCGCGTTCTCCCTAGGTTCACTTTCCTCTTACAATTGCCGCGGGATACTACTCCCGTGATTCCACAACCATGGCTGAAGGTTCCGTTTGAAAGTCCTGCCGGATCCGTGGTCCTACTGGATCCTCCTGCTGTCAATCTTGTTCCTGAAGTTCCCATTACACATCCGCGCATACACGCGGAGGTGGGCCGCTATCGCGTCCGATTGGCTGAGACGCGCGAGGATCGCCAGGCCGCGTGCCGGCTGCGCTTCAAAGTCTTCAATCTGGAGCTTGGCGAGGGACTGGATAGCTCGTACGAGAATGGTCTGGATACGGACAAGTTCGATTCCATCTGCGAGCATCTGCTGGTGGAAGACCGGCAGGCGGTGAGCGCGACCAGGCAGATCGTGGGAACCTACCGGATGCAGTCGGGCGCCACGGCGGCGCGCCACCTGGGGTACTACTCGGAACAGGAGTTCCGCTTTGCGCCGTATGAAGCTATGCGGCCCGAGATCCTGGAACTGGGCCGCGCCTCCATCGATCGCGAGCATCGCACGCCGGAAGTGCTGACTCTGCTGTGGCGCGGAATTGCGCAGTATGCTAACGAGATGGGACTGCGATACCTGGTCGGCTGCTCGTCATTGAACTCGCGCAATCCCATGGAGGGTTGGGAGTTGTACCGTCAGCTCGAGCCATATCGAGTTTCGCCGGAGTTCGCCACGGAGCCGACGGCGGAGTATTTGTGTCCCAGCGAGTGGCGGGGAGCGGGCGCACAGCCGCCCATCCCCCAAGGGATCTCCGCGCCGGAAGATGCCGCGACCTGCGCGGCCGTGAAGGCGCCCCGGCTGCTGAAGACGTATCTTGCCATCGGGGCGCGCATCGCGGCTCCGCCGGCATGGGACCGCGGATTCGGCACCATCGATTTCCTTACACTGCTCGATCTCAAGCTGCTCTCCGCCGCGGCGCGGAACCGGTTTCTGGCGCCGCTGACCGAATGATGCTGCGACGCTGCCGGCGCGCTGTGGCGCTGGTGTTCACGATTCCGGGATGCATTCTGGGCGCGCTGCTGGAGCGCCTGCGCGGACCCCTCACTCCGATCGACCGGGCACGATGGCTGCAACGCACGGCCCGCCAGGTGCTGGCAGCCGCCGGGATCGAATGCCGCGTGGTTGGCGCGCCTCCTGTGCGCGGCCTGGTGGTGAGCAATCATCTCAGCTATCTCGACGTGGCTGCATTGGCCGCGGCCATGCCGTGCGCGTTTGTATCGAAGATCGAGGTAGGCCGCTGGCCGGTATTCGGCTTGACGGCGCGATTGGGTGGAACCATCTTCATTGACCGCAGCAGCCGCGCCAGCGCCGAAGCCGTGGCCCTGGAAATTGCCGGCCGGCTTAGCATTGCAGTCCCTGTCCTGGTGTTTCCCGAGGGCACCAGCACAAATGGCACCGAGGTGCTGCGCTTTCACTCCAGGCTTTTCGAGCCCGCCGTGGCCGCCGAGGCGCCGATTACCCCGGCCGCCATCGGCTATATGGCAACGGACGGGCCTCCGGAGCCGGAGTTGTGCTGGTTCGGCGACGAGCCGTTCCTTCCCAATCTGTGGAAGATGCTCGGCGTGGAAAATGTTTGCGCTCATGTGGCGTTCGGGAAGTCGCGCATCCATCCTGACCGGCGGACCGCCTCCCGCGATTCGCAGGCAGAGGTAGAAGTCATGCGCGCCATCCACCATGGCGCCAACCACCCCGAAGCCAGGGAAGCAGTTACAAGGCTTTAACTTGTTCTAACTCGATCACCTTCCTGGATTTTGCGTGGTAAAGGTGACAGCCGCCGGAGAGGATGCGCCGGTCGGTTGACTTAAACACTGAGGCCCGCCTGCGATGGCGGGCCTCGCATTTTGAATTCATCGCTATCTTGTTGTCGGCTCCAGGCAACGTCAAAACTCGAATGACTATTGCGTCACCGTCACCGTGAAGTTTGTCTGCACCAGATACTGATTGGTTTGGCCGATGAGTTCAAAGGTGTAGCTCTTGGATGTGGGTGATGGTGATGGGCTGCTGCCGCCGCATCCGTTGAGCAAGCCGAGTTCCGCCAGGCTCACGCACGCCAGCAACGCCATCAGCCAGTTCTTTCGCCTTCTCCAGCCCAGGCAGCCGGCCAGTGCGGCCAGTGCAGCGCCCGGCCACAGCGGATTCGACCGCTCGGGCTGCAGGCTGGCAGAGCTCGCGGGCACGCTGATCGTCATTTGGGCGGTCACGGGTCCGGAGCCTGAAGGCGTGAGCTTTTCAGGGGAAAAGGTACACGTAGCCACGATAGGCAAGTCCCAGCAGGTGAAGCCGATCGGCTGGTTGTACTCGCTTTGCGGGGTCACCGTAACGGTTGCCGTCACGCTGCCTCCCGGCGCCACAGTGAGCGACGAAGGCGAAACCGCGAGCGTGAAGGTCTGGAGAGGTACCGTCACAGTGGCAGAAGCGGTGGCGCTTAGCTGCTTGTTGACCTCAAATGCCATAGCCTGAAACGTAATCACTGCATTTGAACCAGACGTTGATCCAGGGTTGTCTCCCGGGTAGTACGGCCCCTCCGGGTATGGAGTCCCGGCGGAGCAGGGGGCCAAGCCGACGTTGAGCGTGGCGTTCGCCGCATCCGTGCAGTAGATAGTCGCATTCGGGTCCGCATCGCTTATCGTCACTGTGGCAATCCCAGGATCGGATGTAGCGGCCACAGTAAGTGTAGGCGTGGGCGTCACGACCGGAGGGCCCAAAGTGGGCGCTGCCTTCCAAAGATCGTTTAGCATGAAATCGTAATTCTGAACCCCCGGCCAGACCAGCATTCCACCGAATACCCACGCATTGCCGTTGGCGTCCGTCCAACCGCTCGGAGCCTGCCGCCCGCTGGGAATGTTTTCAACGGCGGCCACACCAAGTTGGCCATAATTGCCCGGCTCCCCGTTATACGGTTGCGTCGTGAAAAAGAGGGGATTGGGGATGATCGGGTATCCGCCCATCCAGATCCACTGATTCGCCGAGACATCGAATTCCCAAACATCGTCAAGATGCCCCTGCACGGCGGACGAACCCCAGGAGTCTTCAGCGGAGTCGCTGCCGGTCCCTCCGAAGAGCCACAGGTTGCCATTCTTGTCCGTCCAGCAAACGGCATTCTGCCGGCTTCCCGGGAGGTTGCCGTTGCTGGCAACTCCCAGCGTCCCGTACTCTCCCCCCTCGATAGAGTATTGGCCGGAGGTGACTTCCAACCCGGTAAGGAATGCCCATTCATTTTTGGCGGGAAAGTACTCCCAAAGATCGTCGTACCAAAAGGAGGGGTCGTAGTTAGCTCCGCTGCCGGGGGAGCCTATGCCGCCAAACAGCCAAAGATTGCCGTTGGCGTCGGTCCAGGTGGATGCACCCCCTCGATTCCCTGGGAAGTTGGCGGCTGCAGGAGTTCCCGGAGTGCCATAAACTCCGTATCCGAAGCCGTTCGCGGGGCTGCCCCCGCCCACCCAGGTCCACTCATTTCTTGCCGGCGAGTACATCCACAGGTCGTTCGGCAAATCGATTCCGCTGAACAGCCAGAAATTGCCGCTCGCGTCGGTCCAGGACGCAGCGCCCGTGCGCGCTCCGGGCACGTTGCCGGCCGCCGCAGTGCCATGCGTGCCATACACCCCCGGCGCATCGGGCGTATTGCTCCCACCCACCCACGTCCATTCGGTGGTGGTCGGATCGAACTCCCATAGATCATTCAGGTAACTGGGATTGGACGACGAGGAGCCGGGGATATCATTCGACTCGCCGCCAAAGAGCCACAACCTTCCGGTCTTGTCCACCCAGGTGCTCGCGCCATCGCGAGGGGGCGGAATGTTGCCCTTTGCTGCAGTTCCCAGCGTGCCGTAAACGCCCTGCTGACTCGCCAAACTGCTGCCGCCCACCCAAGTCCATTGCCCGCTCGACGGCTGATACTCCCAGAGATCGTTCAAGTCCCCTTCATCTGCGGATTTTAAATTGGCTGCGCTCTTTCCATCGTCGAATCCCCATCCGCCAAACAGCCAAAGATTGCCGCTGGCGTCCGTCCAGCTTGCCGCCGCAAACCGGCTTCCCGGCTGATTGGCTGCCGCCGCGGTTCCCATGGTCCCGTAAACGCCAAAGCTGCCACAGTAGTAGACGGTGGCCGGGGCCACGACCGTGGCGCAGTTTTGCGTAGTCGCAGGAATAGCCGGAACCTGATTTCCACCCATCCATGTCCACTTCGGCGGGCCTGCTGATTGCCCCATAGCGGTGAGAGAAGCTCCGGCTACGGCGCAAAAACCCAAGAGGACATTCATAACGGAAGCAGGCGTTTTCATAAGAGGCATTCCTGAAAAACACGGCAAGTATAACTCCGAAGTGAACAGAGTTACTTGCGGTTTCGCGGTCCGATTCGGATACACCGTTTTGACTGCGAATCGTATCGTAAGTTAGGTAATGGCTGGCCGCCCGCTAACCGCCAACCGGCGCCGCCGTGGATCCGCGTATCACCAGGCTGGTGGAGACCAAATACTCGCGCTGGATGATTGCTCCCGGAGCGGCTTCGGCCTGCACCCGCAGCGCCTCGAATGCAGCCTGCGCCAGCTCCACGCGCGACAAGCGGATGGTAGTCAGCGGCGGCAGCGTGTATTCGTCGAAGGCGATGTCGTCGAGCCCGATGACGGAAAGATCCTGCGGCACCCGCAGCCCCTCCATATAGGCCGCGCGGAGCACGCCGATCGCGGTCATGTCGTTGGAGCAGATCACCGCCGTGGGCTGCCGCTTCAAGCCACGCAGCCGCTCGAATCCGTTCACTCCGCCGCGCAGCGTGTGATCGCACTCGATCACCCACTCGGCTTCAATGGCCTCCCCCGCGCGTTTCATGGTATTGCGGAAATCGTTCTCCCGGGTAATGGCCGAGTGAAGGGTGTGCGGGCCGGCGAGAAAGCCGATCCTGCGGTGGCCCAGTCCCGACAGGTGCCGCACCGCTTCATCCATCCCCGTGGTGTAATCCAGCACGATGGTGCTCGACTTGGGATCGGCCAGCTTGAATTCAGCCAGCACCATCGGCACATCGTGGTTGGCCAGTTGGTCCAGCACCGGCTCTTCCTCGCCAAACGTCAGCACCGCCACGCCTTCCACCTTGCGCTCCAGCATGCGCCGCACGCAGTTGGTCAGGATCCTGGGATCGCTGTTCGACGAGCTCACAAGAATCTCGTATCCGTTGGCGACGGCTATCTCTTCGAAGCTCTGGATCAGCTCCGGAAAGAACGGGTTGGTGATGTTCTCTACAATGATGCCGAACAACCGGCTGCGTCCCGAAACCAGGCTGCGCGCGTGGGTATTGGGAAAATAGCTGAGCTGTTCAATGGCCTGCCACACGCGTTTGCTCAGTCGCTCGCTCACGGCGGGCGAGCCGTTGATGGTCCGCGACACCGTGGCGATGGAAACCTTCGCCAGCGCGGCAACGGTCCGAATATCGGCCGCTTTTGCAACCGTCTTGCGCGTTCCTTTGCGGGGCACGCAACCATGCTAATTGACTTGGCTTCAATGCGAAAGGGCTTCGGACGCCAATCCCGGCCGCGATTCCGGTCGCGAGCGGATGCGCCGCGATGCAGCTACTCCGCCGCCATCAGCAGCCGCAGATCGCGCAGGTTATGACTCGTCGGCCCTGTTACCACTGAGTCGCCCAGCGCGGTAAACAGCGGGCAGGCGTTGAATTCAGCCAGTGCCTGCTCCGGGTCAAATCCAAATGCTCGTGCCCTCGTCACCGTAGTGGGATCGGCAATGGCCCCGGCCGCGCGCGTGTTGCCGTCGATCCCGTCCGTTCCCGCGCTGAGCACGCTCATCGATTGGCCCGTATGCCCCGCCAGCTCCAGTGCAGCCGCCAGAGCGAATTGCTGGTTGCGGCCGCCGGCCCCGGGCACGCGCGTCAGCGTCACCGTCACCTCGCCGGCGGAAATCAGGCAGAGACGCGGATGGGACTCCCGAAGCGAGTGGAACCGCTCCAGCAGGTACCGCGCCGCTTCGGCATAATCCCAGTCGTCGCAGCTATTGTCCACGGCCACGTGGTAGCCCGCTTCTTCTGCCAGAACCCGACAATTCTCCACCAGGTCGTGACTGGAGAGAAGAATCTCAAACACCGAATCGCGGAACGCGCCGTCCTCGTCCTTCATGGTGGCCGCAGCGGTGATGCGCCTGGCCATTACTGCTTCGGCAAACTTGGGGAAGAACGGCGGCCGCCAGCTCTTGTTGCCGGGAGATTCAGGCATGTCTTCGCGCTCAAAGTAGGCCCGCACCGCCGGGGGAAACTTGGCCGCCAGCTCGTAGCGCCCGATGATGGCACGCACGTCTTCCACCGTGGAGTGGTCCGGCGACGTGGGACCAGAGGAAAGCGCATCCAGCGAGCGCAGAGGCACGTCCGGCAGCAGCAGCGAGATCTTGGCTGCATCCGGGGCAGCCATGGCAAGCCTCCCGCCCTTCACCTGCGAAAAGTGCTTGCGCAGAGTGTTGATCTCGTTGATCGGCGCGCCTGAAGCCAGAAGCGCATCGTGAAACGCTCGCGTGTCCTCGAGCGTGATGGAGGGATCGATGGGCAGATCAAACAGCGCCGAGCCGCCGCCGGAGATGAGAAAGAACACGAGCGTGTCCTTGCGCGCCTTTTTCAACAGTGCCAGCGCCGCGCGAGCCGCCGCGAAAGAATCTTCGTTGGGCAGCGGATGGCCGCCCTCAAAATAACGGAAGCGCCAGTTGCGCCTGGCGGGCACGCAATTGGAGCAGCAGATCCCGCTCAGACCCTGGCGCCGCTTCATGCGATCCAGCAGCACATCCAGCATGGGAACGGCCGCCTTGCCCAGCGCGATCACGAAGACCCGTTTGTACGCCGAAATGTCGATCTGCTCCGGCCCGCCGCCATCCGGTATCAGGCGCCGCAGCACATTGCCTTCAATGCGGATCCTGCGGTCAAAAGCGGACTCGATGCTGCATGCGGCCAGCGCGCCAGTGAACAATCCAGTCGCTGTTGTGTGCAGTCTTTCCAAAGCCGCTTCGCTTGCCGGGGTCATGCCACCTGCTCCTTCAGCCAGCCGCTCAATGCCTTTTGCATTGGCTCCATTTGGCCGTTAAGAAAATGATCGGCTCCGCGCAGCAGAATAAGGCGCCGTGGTTCCCCGGCCGTCACCACTCGCACAGGACCAGATTGCCAGGACTTGGTGGATGTTCGGCTGGGATTGTCATTTCATATTGATTGTAGCGCCGTTTGCAATTCGTCTCGGCCATCGGTGCACAAGCGCCGTGAGATATTCTTGCAGCATGCCGGCAGCCGTGGATCCCGTCCAGCTCACCCGCGATCTGGTCGCCATCGAATCGCCCAGCTACCATGAAGGCGCGATGGGAGAATTCCTGGCCGGCTATCTCGCCTCGCGTGAGTGGGATGTGGAGAAGATGCCCGTCCCGCCGCCCAGCGACAGCGCGCCCGCCGGAGCCCGGTGGAATGTCTACGCCGGCCCTGCCGGCTCTGCTCCCGAGGTCGTCTTCTCGACGCACATGGATACCGTTCCGCCTTACATCCCCCTGCGCGAAGACGATGACTTCCTCTACGGACGCGGTGTCTGCGACGCCAAAGGCATCATGGCCGCGCAAATCGCCGCGGCCGAAGTTCTGCGCGAACAGGGATTGCCGGTCGGGCTTCTCTTCGTCGCCGGCGAGGAACGCGACTCCGCCGGCGCCAAGGTGGCCAATCAGCACCCCAAAGGCAGCCGGTTCCTCATCAACGGAGAGCCGACCGACAACCGCCTCGGCCTCGCGTCAAAGGGCTCGCTTCGCGCCATTCTGCGCGCTACCGGCACCATGGCCCATTCCGCCTATCCCGAGCTCGGACAGAGCGCAATACACAAGCTTGTCCAGGCGCTGGAACGGCTCCTGCGCCTCGAGCTACCCGTCGATCCGGAAGTCGGCCCGTCCACCCTCAACATCGGCCTCATTCAGGGCGGCCGCGCGCCCAACGTCATCGCCGATCGCGCCGAAGCCCAGGTGCTTACTCGCCTCGTGGGCGACTCAGCCCCGGTCCGCGCCGCCATTCTTGATGCGTGCGATGGCCTGGCCGAGGTCGACTTCACCCTTGAGATTCCCTTCGTCCGCCTCCGCGCCGTCCCCGGCCTGCCCACCATGATCGCCAAGTTCACCACCGACATTCCCTGGCTCACAAACTGGGGTGAGCCGCTGCTACTCGGCCCCGGCTCCATCCACGTCGCCCACACCCCAGACGAAAAAATCCGCAAGTCGGAACTCCGCCAAGCCGTTGACCTGTACATCTCGGTGGCAAAGCAGCTTCTATCCGCGCAAAGCTGAACCGCTTTACGCGCGACACTACGCATTCCTGTGCTATCCTGCGCCTGCGTTCTTCCCCGGGCACATCATCTCAAAAGCGAGGTCCCTCCCATGACAACCACCGTTGCCGGGCCACAGGCCCAGACTGCGCCCGTCACTCCGGAGCGCATCCTCCAGTTCGGCTTTGCATACGCCGTCCCCCTGGTGCTTGAGGCCGCCATTCACCATCACGTGTTCGACTCACTCGACGGCTCTCCCATGACCCTCGATGAACTCGTCCGCGCCACCGGAGCATCGCGCCGCGGCCTCTCTGCCATCGTCAACATGCTGGTCGGCTTTGAATTCCTTCACAAGGGACCGGGCGGCAAATTCTCCCTCACGCCCGAGTCCGCAGCGTTCCTCGTCAGCACCAAGCCCAGCTTCCAGGGCGGCATCATTCGCCACACCAGCACTCAGCTCCTGCCCAACTGGCTGCATCTGAACCAGGTGGTCGCTACCGGACGCCCCGCCATGTCCGTAAACCAGGAGAAAGCGGGCGGCGAGTTCTTCCGCGAATTCGTCAGCGACCTCTTTCCCATGAGCTACCCCATCGCCCGCCAGTTAGCCGAGCACCTCAATCTCGGCGCCATCAATGATCCGGTCTCGGTGCTCGACCTGGCCGCCGGCTCCGGCGTGTGGAGCGTCGCCCTCGCCCAATCGGGCCACAATGTCCGGGTTACGGTGGTCGACTGGCCGGAGGTGGTCCCGGTAACCAGGAACACCGTCGCCCGCCTCGGCCTCGCCCAGCGCTACTCCTACGTCGAAGGCGATCTCTTGCAGGCCGACTTCGGCACCGGCCACACCGTCGCCACTCTCGGCCACATCCTCCACAGCGAAGGCGTCGCGCGGAGCAAGGCGCTGCTCAGCAAAACTTTCCATGCGCTCGCTCCCGGCGGCACCATCGCCATTGCCGAGTTCCTGGTCAACGCCGACCGCACCGGCCCGGCGAACGGCCTCATCTTCGCCGTCAACATGCTGGTGAACACCGACGAAGGCGATACCTACAGCTTCGAGGAAATCTCCGAATGGCTCCTCGAAGCCGGATTCACCCACGCCCGCAAGCTGGAAGTTCAGGGACCGTCGCCGCTGATCCTGGCCACCAAGCCGTAGCCTAACCAGCCCGCCGCGCAACCGGAGCAAGCCTAAAGGTGCAGCGCGGAAGAAATGACAAATGTCGCCGTGGCCGGCCATCGGAGGGAAATCGGCCATCCCTGGATTTTCGTGTGTCCCTTATCGGCAAGGACGATATCACCCCAAATCGGGATCCCGCCCACCCGTGTTATACGGATACCCCTCCACGTTCGTCACTCCGGGTTGGCTTTGGCTACCGCTTAGAAACAACGTCGAAAACGACCCTTCCTCATCCCCTTCGCCCGCCTCTCCTATGCGCGAAAGCCGCTTGCGCACCTCTGCGGCGCGCTTCGAATCCGCATCCCGCTGCGCTGCGGCAGCCCCGGTCATGCCGGGCACATTGCTCCCATTCATTCCCATTCCATGGATGTGCATAGGGTCCTCCGGTGCCGTTCTTCCCTGCACGTAGTCCTCCCAATCCAGGCCTAAACATGAGGAGGAATTCATGCGAGCCGCTCCCGGCCACCCAAAAACACCCCAAGAGTCAACCCTCCGGGGTTCGGTACATTTAGCACTGCAACTTGGCTGCTCCGCTACAATCCATCCATGTCCAATTCCATCTATGACATCCCTGTCCGCACACTCTCCGGCGACGACACCAGCCTGAAGGAGTTCGCCGGCAAGGTCCTGCTCATCGTGAATGTTGCCTCCAAGTGCGGCCTGACGCCCCAGTACGAGGGCCTGGAGCGCCTTTACAAGCACTATCAGAGCCGCGGCTTCATCATCGCTGGCTTTCCATCGAACGACTTTGCCGGCCAGGAACCCGGAACCAGCGACGAAATCCGCTCCTTCTGCACCATGAATTATGGCGTCGATTTTCCGCTTTTTGAGAAGATTCCCGTCGTCGGCCCGCAAAAGCACGCTTTGTACGCCGCACTGATCGCCGCAGAACCCGACGCCATCAGCACCAGCGAATTTCCCTTCGCCGACGACCTGCGCAAATACGGAATCCAGCCCAACCCTCCGCCGGAGATTCTGTGGAACTTTGAGAAATTCCTCGTCGACCGTTCCGGCCAGGTGGTGTGCCGCTTCGCGCCCAACACCGATCCGTTCAATCCGCGGCTCACGGAAGCCATTGAAGCCGAGCTCGCGGCGTAAGAAATCATGACTGGCGGAATCGAGATCACTCCGGAAGCACGGCGCTACGCGCTGGGTGAGCTTTGCCGCCGCGCTTGCGCCGACGAGGATTTCCGCAGTCTCTGGTCGATCGAAACCAGCGCCGACGGGCAAATGCTCGCCTTGCGCGCCCGCGATCCCTACACCGGCCGCATCGAGTTTCCCGCCCATTCCGGCGAACTACGCTCCGAATTCGCCGTGCACAAATCCTGGCCGATCGGCGCGTCTTCGGAATTCGCAGCCGTCGTTCCCGACTTCGTGGTCCCGTTCGCGCGCCGGGAATCCAAAACCGCGGAGCCGCTCTTCGCCGAAGTGTCCCGCGGTCACTTCCGCTGCACTGAAGATCTGCTCGCTTCCACCGTTCTTGTGCTTTCGCGCTACGAGGAATTTGACCCTCCGCGCCAGGACGCGCACGGCCGCTTTGAGGCCGCTGCCAGCATGGCCGTCCGCGACGGCTATCTCGATCGGCCAATCATCGACGAATATGGACTCGCTCTAGAGGCGGCCATCCGATCCATTGTGCCCGGCTTCAAGCCGCGCCCGCGACGCCTGCGCGTCAAGCTCAGCCACGACATCGACGAGATCGGCATTCCGTTCAGCGCGCGTGCCGCCGCCGTGCAATTGGTCGCGCGCCGCTCCATCGCAACCGGTCTGCGCGACTTCGCCAGCGGCATTGCTCCCGTCGTACCCGGATCGCTGCGCCAGGTGATGGAAATTTGCGCGCTGACTGAAGAGCACGGCCTGCGTTCGGCGCTCTACTGGAAGGCTTCCGGCCGCAGCCCCTATGACAGCGGCTACAGCCTCTCCGAGCCGCGCGTCGCCAAAGTCATCGCCTGGGCGCGCGCGCGCAATATCGAGATGGGCGTCCATCCTGGATACGGCACATTCCGCGCGCCGGAAAAGCTCCGCGAGGAAGTGGAACGTTGCCGTAACGCAGTCGAACAGCAGCACATCGGTGGCCGCCAGCACTATCTTCGGTGGCATCCCGACACCTGGACCCATTGGGAGCAGTGCGGACTCGCCTATGACAGCACCGTCGGTTACGCCGATCGCGTCGGCTTTCGCGCCGGAACCTGTGTGTCCTATTTCCCCTGGCTGTGGAACCAGAACCGGCGCGCCAATCTCTTTGAGATTCCCCTCATCGTGATGGATCGCACACTGACCAGCGCGAACTACATGGGCTTAACTCCGGACCAAAGCCTGGCCACACTGAAGAACCTGATGCGCCGATGTCAGGCTGCCGGCGGCGTGCTCACGCTGCTCTGGCACAACAACTGCCTCGGTCATCCCTTCTCAGCCTATTACCCGCGGATCTTCGCCGAGCTGGCCGGTCGAGAGAACTACGACTGGCAGGCAGATATGGAAGCATTGCGAAGCATGGACGGCGCAAGTTAGCGCCGCTCACTTTTGCTGGTCGAGATCCAGGTTAAGCTCGAGCACATTCACGCGCGGCTCGCCGAGAAAGCCGAGCTGGCGGCCCTCCGTGTGCTTAACGATGAGCTGGCGCACCCGGTCTTCGCTCCAGCCGCGCGCTTTGGCCACCCGCGGGGCCTGATAGGTTGCGTCATCGGGCGTGATGTCCGGATCAAGGCCGGAAGCTGAGGTCGTCACCAAATCGATGGGAACCGGTTTCCCAGGGTTCTCCTTCTGGAGCCTGTCAATATCGCCCTGAATGCGGGCGATGAGCTTGGCATTGGTCTGGGCCAGGTTGGATCCGCCGGAGGAAGTCGGGTCGTAACCGTTGCCGGCTGCCGAAGGCCGAGGATGGAAGTATCGGTCCGATGTAAAACTCTGCGCCAGCAGCGACGAGCCGATCACCTGGCCATTATGGAGAATGAGGCTGCCGTCCGCCTGGTGGGGAAACATCACGTGCGCGATGCCGGCGATGACCAGGGGATACGCAAGGCCGAAGAGGACCGCGGTTACCAGCGTGAACAGGATCGAAGTGCGCCAGATGGAGTGCGAGGCTGGCGTCTCTTTGGGCTGCGTGCCTGTTCCGTTCGCGTGAACTTCCATTTCGTGTTCCGCGACCAGTGTACTTGAGGAGTGCACGATTGAATCTCCATTGGGCCGGCGTGCGGCCCGTTTAGTTACGCCAGATGCATGGCTACCAGGCACAAATCGATGGCCTTGATGCCGACGAACGGGATGAGAATGCCGCCCACTCCGTAAATGAGGAGGTTGTTGCGCAGCAACACTCCGGCGGGCTTAGGTTCGTATTTCACGCCCTTCAGCGCCAGCGGAATGAGCGCAACAATGATGATGGCGTTGAAAATCACCGCGGAAAGAATGGCCGACTGCGGAGAATGCAGGCGCATGATGTTGAGCGCGCCCAGAACAGGAAACACACCCAGAAACATGGCTGGGATAATCGCGAAATACTTGGCCACATCGTTGGCGATGGAGAAGGTGGTCAGTGCGCCGCGCGTCATCAGGAGCTGCTTGCCGATTTCCACGATTTCAATCAGCTTGGTGGGATTGGAGTCGAGATCCACCATGTTCCCGGCTTCTTTGGCGGCCTGGGTGCCGGAATTCATGGCCACCCCCACGTCGGCCTGCGCCAGCGCCGGTGCGTCGTTGGTGCCATCGCCGGTCATCGCCACCAGCTTGCCCCGCGCCTGCTCGCGCTTGATCAGGTCCATCTTGTCCTTGGGTTTCGCTTCGGCCAGGAAATCGTCAACGCCCGCCTCGCGCGCAATCACCGCGGCGGTCAGCGGATTGTCGCCGGTAATCATGATGGACCGGATGCCCATGGCACGCAGTCGCGCCAGCCGGTCCTTCAGTCCGCCCTTCACAATGTCCTTGAGGTAAATAACGCCCAGCGCGGTAGAGTTTTCCGCCACAACCAGCGGCGTTCCACCCTGCCGTGCAATCTCCTCCACGGAATCCCGCACTTTCTTGGGCAGCGCAGAGCCCTGGTCCTCCAGGAATCGCGCGATCGCGTCCACCGATCCTTTGCGGATGCGCACCCCCGGCAGGTTCACGCCGCTCATGCGCGTCTGCGCGCTGAAGGGAACAAAGTCCGCATGAATGCCGGCCAGGTCGCGGCCGCGCAAATTGTACTCAGTCTTGGCCAGGACCACGATGGAGCGGCCTTCGGGAGTTTCGTCCGAGAGCGACGAGAGCTGCGCCGCATCGGCAAGACGCTCTGAGCTGATGTCGGGCGCGGGAATGAATTCAGTCGCCTGGCGATTGCCCAGCGTGATGGTGCCGGTTTTGTCCAGCAGCAGCGTGTTCACGTCGCCGGCAGCTTCCACCGCGCGCCCGCTCATGGCCAGCACGTTGTATTGCACCAGGCGATCCATGCCGGCAATGCCGATGGCGGAGAGCAGGCCGCCGATGGTCGTGGGAATGAGGCAGACCAGCAGCGAAACCAGCACGAATACGGTTTGCGGCGCCTTGGCATAAATGGCGAAAGGCTGCAGCGTAACTACGGCCAGCAAAAAGATAATCGTCAGTCCGGAAAGCAGAATGCTGAGCGCGATCTCGTTGGGCGTCTTCTGCCGCGTCGCGCCTTCTACCAGCGCAATCATGCGATCGAGAAACGTCTCGCCGGGATTCGAGGTGATCTTCACCTTGATCCAGTCCGACAGAACTTTGGTCCCGCCGGTGACGGCAGATCGGTCGCCGCCCGCTTCGCGAATCACGGGCGCGGATTCGCCGGTAATCGCAGACTCGTCCACCGAAGCCACGCCCTCGATGACCTCGCCATCGCCCGCGATGTAGTTGCCCGCCGCGATGTAGATCACGTCGCCCGCGCGAAGCTGCCCGCTGACTACTTCCTCCAGTTCGCGGGTGGCTGTGTAACGCTGGGCGATGGTCTCGCCCTTGGCCTTGCGCAAAGTATCGGCCTGGGCCTTGCCGCGGCCCTCCGCCATGGCCTCGGCAAAGTTGGCGAACAGCACCGTGAACCACAGCCATAGCGTGATCTGCAGGTTGAAGCTGAAGGCTACGCGATGGTGAATTTCGTTGTCGACCAGCAGTGCAGTCGTTAGCACGCTGCCCACTTCGACAACAAACATCACCGGGTTCTTTGCCATCCAGCGCGGATTGAGCTTGCGCAAGCTTTCGATGACCGCCTGGCCAATGATCTTTGTATCCCAGATGCTTATTTTTTCCGCCATGACAATTCTTATCGCCTTCTCCGGTTGCGGTTCGGTTGGTTAGAAAACCCGTCCTGCATGCAGAAGCAGGTGTTCCAAAATCGGTCCCAGGCTCAGCGCCGGGAAGAAGGTGAGCGCACCCACAATAATGACAACGCCGATCAGCAGCACCGTGAACAGCGGCGTGTTCACAGGGAACGTCCCCGGCGAAGGCGGAACACTTTTCTTTTGCGCCAGGTTACCTGCCAGCGCCAGCACCGGGATGATCATCAGGAAGCGCCCAATGAGCATGTCGAAGCCCATCGCGATGTTGTACCACCAGTTCGTTCCCAGTCCGGCGAAGGCAGAGCCGTTGTTGCCGGCGCCGGAAACAAACGAGTAAAGAACTTCGGAGAATCCGTGCGGTCCGGGATTGGCCATCGCCGTCAGCCCTTCAGGCCGCAGCACAAAGATGGCGCTGAACGTAAGAATGATGAACGCGAAAATGAGCGCGTAAAGCATGGCCATCTTCACATCGAAGGCTTCGATCTTTTTGCCCAGGTATTCCGGCGTGCGGCCCACCATCAGCCCGGCGATGAACACCGAGAGCACGACAAAAATCAACATGCCGTACATTCCGGCTCCGACGCCGCCGAAGATCACTTCGCCGGCCATGATGTTGGCCAGGGGAACCATGCCGCCCAGAGGAGTAAAGCTGTCATGCATGCCGTTCACGGCGCCGCAACTGGCATCGGTGGTAATGGTGGCGAACAGAGCGCTTTCCGCGATCCCGTTGCGCACTTCCTTGCCTTCCATGTTGCCGCCGGGCGCGCCGGTGGTACGCACTTGTTGAACGCCATGAATAAGCGGATTGGGGTGCGCCTCGGCCCAATAGCACACCAGGAAGCCGGCGGCGAACAGGATGTACATCGCGGCGCATACCGCCCATCCATGGCCGGTCGAGCCGGTCATGCGGCCAAGGGTGTAAGTGAGACCCGCGCCGATGACGAAGATCGACAGAATCTCCATGTAGTTCGAAAGCGGCGTGGGATTCTCGTAAGGATCGGCGCTGTTGGCGTTAAAGAATCCGCCTCCGTTTGTCCCCAGCATCTTGATGGCTTCCTGCGATGCGACAGGGCCTTGCGCGATGGTCTGCACTTGGGAAGGATTCTCGATGGTGTGGGCCGCGGTATTACGCACTGAAGTTCTGCGGAACGCCTTGCCAGACCAGCAGCAATGCGTAGATGACGCACGCAGGCATCAGCACGAAGAGCAAGGTGCGCGTCATGTCCACCCAGAAATTGCCGATGGTGGCGGAGGTGGTGCGCTTGATTCCGCGTATGAGCGCGATGGCGACCACGATTCCGGCGGCGGCGGACCAGAAGTTATGCGTCGCCAGCCCCATCATCTGGGTGAGATAGCTCATCGTGGATTCGCCGGAGTAAAACTGCCAGTTGGTGTTGGTGGTGAAACTGGCGGCGGTGTTGAAGGCCAGATCCGGGCCCACTGCGGGAAAGTGCTGCGGGTTGAAGGGCAAATACTGCTGCAATCGCTCAATGGCGTAAGTAAATACCATTGTGACTGCGGAAAAGCCCAGCAGCGCGCACGCATACTGCCGCCAGTTCATCTCCTTCTCGGCGTTGATGACGCAGAGCTTGTAGAGGAGGCGCTCGCAGGGGCGGAGCACGGGGTCGAGCCAGGTGCGCTCGCCCTCAACAACTCGGGCGAGATAGATTCCGACCGGGCGGACCAACGCCAGCAGAATCACGCTGTAGATGGCGAATTGCAGCCAGCCATTCGGGGACATTTTTAGAATTTCTCCGGATAGAGCATCGCGATGGTGAGGTAAACAAACAGCAGGATCGAAAGAACGAGAGCGACAGCTGCGATGAGACTCATGGCTACCTCAGCTTCTGGCAGGCTTTAACGTAAAGAAACGCCACGACGAAGAACACAGCAGTGAAAAACAACATAGATACATCTTGCATTTGGTTTCAACTCCACAGCAATGCCGCATTTGCGGCGGAAATGCGAACAGGCTGCCGGACTTGCGGTTCCGTTCGCCAATCTGCTCACGAACCATCATCCATGCGCACAGGTAGGAGTATCCCAAAGGAATCGTAAGGAGTTTGTAAGGGTGGGCGTAAAAGGAAGTAAATCGCTTCACTTATGGGCTAGTCGCTACTGCCCGTCCAGCCTTCCGGCACAAAGCGGTATCCCACCCAGGGCTCCGTCTGGATGTATTGCCGGCCGGTTTCGGCTTCCAGCTTCTTGCGCAGTTGGCCCACAAACACGCGCAGATACTCCGGCTGGTGGGCAGACTGTCCGCCCCACACCGCCGTAAGCAGGGCGCGGTGAGTCATCACCTTGCCCGCATTGCGCGCCAAATGTGTCAGCAGGTCGAACTCCTTGGGGGTAAGGTGGATCGGCTTTCCCTGCACGGTGATGACATGCGCTGCGATATCGACCATGAAATCGCCGGCTTCGAGAGCATTGGTGGTCCGCTCCGGCGCGCGGCGCAGGTGAGCCCGCACCCGCGCCAGCAGTTCCTGGGTGCTGAACGGCTTGGTCACGTAATCGTCCGCGCCGGCATCGAGCGCTTCCACCTTGGCTCGCTCGTGGTCGCGTACGCTCAGCACCAGCACCGGCGTGGAACCTTTGCTCCGCACCGCCCGGCAAACCTCCACACCGCTCATGCCCGGCATCATCAGGTCCGTAATCACCAGGTCCGGTTGCCAGTCGCGGAGCACTTCCAGTCCCTCCACGGGATCGTTGGCGGTGCGTACGTCGAATGCCTGCGCCATCAGGGCGGCGCGCAACACGCGGGTGATCTGCGGCTCATCATCGATCACAAGAATCCTGCCTGGCATTTTCTTCCTGCTTTCTAATCACAGAAAGATACCACCTGCGGCCGGGGAGGTATGATGCTCGATGAGCGTCCAGCCATGGCTTCCGATTTCCACGCCGCCTTGCAGCACGAAGAGATGAAGCGCCGGGTTGTGGGCTGGATCGGTGCCACCGCATTTGTTGCCCTGGCGGTTTTGCTGCTCACCCTCGCCAACATGAAGGTGACGGCCGCTGGGATCGTATTTCTCGCGCTGGTGGTCGGATTCGCCACCCGCGCGGGCATCGCCATGTCGCTCTACGTCGCGCTGCTGTGCGCCGTTTCCTTTGACTATTACTTCTTGCCGCCCGTGCACACTTTCCGCCTGGCCGGCATTCAGGAATGGATTGAGATGCTTTCGTTCCTGGTCAGCTCCCTGGTGGTAGGCCAGCTTGCCGAGCGCGCCCGCCGCCAAACTCGCCAGGCGCAACAGCGCCGCGATGACGTCGAGCGCCTCTACGCCCTCAGCCAGGACATGATGCTGCATGAAGACGCCAACCGCCTCATCCGCGAGCTGCCGTTGCTGCTGAAGCGGCACTTCCAACTGGAGGAGGTGGTCCTCTTCGTCCAGGACCAGGGACAGTTCTATGCCACGTCAGCCGAGGTCTCGGCAAGTGTACAGGCCAGCTTGGGCGCTCTGACCCACGGACATCACCCCACCATGGCCGGGCCCGCGGGATTCCAGTACCTCGCGCTCATGCTGGGGCTCAAGTCCATCGGCGCGCTGGCGTGGAAGCCGGACCGGCTCTCGCGAGAGGTTGCCACCACGGTCAGCGCGCAGGTTTCCATCGCCCTCACTCGCGCTCTGGCCATTGAAACCTTCACCCGCCTTGAGGCCTCGCGGGAAGGGGAGAGGTTGCGCACCGCTCTGGTGGATTCGCTCAGTCACGAGTTGCGCACGCCGCTTACCTCCATCCGCGCAGCCGCCACCACGCTCAGCCATGAAGAGGGACTTGACGAGGCAGTCCGCCGCGACCTCGCCGCCCTCATTGACGAGGAGAGCGCGCGGCTTGACATGCTCATTGGCGAAGCCGTGGAGATGGCGGAGATCGACGCCCGCGTGGTTCGTGTGCATGCCTCCCCGCAACTCGCGCGCTCTCTGCTCGATCAGGCGGTCGAGGAGGCGCTCGCCGTGCTTGCTCCCCACCGCGTGGTGGTCAACGTGCAGGAGCCCGATGCGCCAGCGTGGTTCGATTCCTCTCTTCTGAGCCGCGTTCTCCGCCACCTGCTGGAGAACGCCGCCCGATACTCTCCGCCGGGAAGCCGGATTGCGCTACGCTCGTGGCGCGGGGCGGGTCGCCTCGAGTTCAGCGTCGAGGACGACGGACCCGGAATCGACGCCGCCGACCTTCTCTACGTGTTTGACAAGTTCTACCGTGGGCGCAAAGCCCCAGGGAAGGGAACCGGAATGGGCCTGGCCATTGCGCGCGCCATCCTCGATGTGCACAACGGAGGCATCGACGTCCTCAGCGCGCCTGGCCATGGGGCCACCTTCCGCTTCTGGGTCCCGCTGGTGGAAAAAGAACCGGCGGATGTGCCCCCTGATCTCAATCCGCCTCTATCGGTTGAAGAGCCCCAATAACCCAGACAAACTTCGGCGCCTCCGCAGCCAGCCAACCCGCCCTCGAATCCAGCCTGTGGGAACTGATTACCATTGTGATACTCGCTCGAAAGATTTATTTGCAATTGGCGACAGGAATGCGTCTAAGCCCATAGGGTCGAAATATGCGGGCCAAGGTTCCAGGGTGGGCGCGGATGCGAAAGAAAGCGGCCGAATGGCTGTTGGCGGGGTTTTCACCGGAGCGGCTGGCGCTCAGCCTCGCTCTGGGATTCGTTTTGGGCTGTATTCCGGTGGTGGGCGTTCCCACTGGCTTGTGCGTATTAGTGGCGCTGTCCTTCCGCCTCAATCATCCGGCCATCCAGGCAGCCAATTATGCGGCCATGCCGTTTCAGGTGGCCTTGATTGCGCCTCTGGTAAAAATGGGCGGCTTCTTCATGCCGGCACTGGCCGCTCAGCAGCGCGACTTCTCGATCCTGCTGCATTCGCCCATTGCCTGGGCCCACGCGCCCGGCCCCGTGCTGGCGCAACTCGGTTTGATGGCCGGACAGGCTTTGCTGGCATGGCTCGTCATAGCCGCGCCGGTAGCGCTGGTGCTCACCTTCATGCTGACCGGCGTGCTTCGGCGCGTCGCTGAGCGTAGCGCAGAGTAAACACTGCCCGGTGAATGCCCGTTCGCGTGGGTGCGTGCCGCTCTCACGGCTCCCGCAACACTGAAATCGGATCGACGCGTGCCGCGCGCGCCAGCGGAACCGCGGCCGACACCAGCACGATGACAAGCGCGGCTGCGGCGGCAAACGAAAAAACAAATGGGTCGTGGACCGACACTCCGTAAACGATGGTCCTAACCCATCGCGCAGCCGCCCAGCTTCCCCCCAGCCCGATGGCCAGCCCGACTACAGCAAGCACGGCAGCCTGGCGTCCGGTGCGGCGCAGGATCGCCGCCGTGCGCGCGCCCATCGCCATGCGGATCGCAATCTCCTGGCGCCGGCTCCCAACCCAGTAATTGAGCACGCCGTAAACCCCGATCGCCGCAAGAATGACCGCCATGGCGGCAAAAATGGTCAGCAGCAGCGTAATGAATCGCCGCTGTAACAGGGTCGCCCCTAACCACTCATCCATGGTCTTGAGCGACTGGATGGGCACATTGGGATCGATGGAGGCAAGGGCGCGGCGGACCGGACCGATCAGCGCGTCGGGGCTGCCGCTGGCGCGAATCATGACCACCATCGAGTGGTCTACACGCTGCGCAGCGGGAAACATGATCTCCGGCAACGGTTCGGCATCGAGGCCCATCTGAGACACGTTGCCCGTCACGCCGACAATTTCAAGCACGGGTCCGGCCCGGTACGGCCCGCCGAGCATGATATGGCGTCCAATGGCCGAGCGCACGTTGGAAAATTCCGCGCGCGCCAGCGCTTCGTTCACGGTCGCCACGCGAGGAGCGGTTGCAGTGTCCTGCGTGGATGGGCCGCGGCCCTCCAGGATCGGAATGCGCATGGCCTGGAAATACGTCGCGTCCGCCATATTCAAAAGGGTCAGCGGCACGTCGTCGCGCCCCGGCGCGGGCTTCTCCTGGATGGAATACCACCAATCGCCACAGTCGCCGGCTCCGGGCTGGCAATTGACGGCGCCTACCGACACAACTCCGGGCTGTGCGCGCAAGGCCGATTCGAGACGACTGTAAAAATCGAGAATGGAAACGTCGGCCTTGTAGCGCGCTGGCGGAAGCTGTAACTCGAGGGCGAGCACGCGATTGGAATCGAAGCCGGGCGAGGCATTCTCGGCGGCATACAGGCTGCGCAAAAGCAGTCCGGAGGTAAAGAGCAGCACTACGGCGGCGGCAACTTCGGCAATTACCAGTCCGGTGCGGAACGCGTGCCCCAACCGGCCGCTTCCGGCGCCCGCGGAACTCTCTCGCAACACCACGTTCAGATTCACGCGGCCCGAGCCGAACACGGGCACCAGTGCACAGAGCAGGCCGACAACGAGTGTAATTCCGGCAGCAAAGAGAAGCACCGGCCAGTCGAGTCCAGCTTCGGAGAGTCGCGGGATATCGCGCGGACCCAGCGCAACCATCGCTCGCAGGCCGAGCGCCGCAAGAAGAAGCCCGAAAAGGCCGCCGATCGCCGCCAGCAGCAGTGTCTCCGTCACCAACTGGCGAGCTAGCCGGGCGCGAGCCGCGCCCAGCGCGGAGCGGATGGCCATCTCGCGGGCGCGCGTAGTCGCGCGCATCAGCAGCAGGCCGCCAACATTGGCGCAGGCCAGCAGCAAAACCAGGCCAACCGCGCCCAACAGCAGCACCAGCGCATCGCTCACGTTGCCGGTTCTCTCTTCGCTGAGGAATTGAACGTAGGCTCGGAAGTCGTTTTCCGGGCCGGGATCGGCGTGCGACAGGCGCTCCATGATGGAGTCAAGATCGGCGCGCGCGTTCGCCAGCGTCACCCCCGGCTTCAGCAGCGCCAGCACGCGCATGGAGCCGTGGGTGCTGCGCTTTGAGAGTTCGGCAGGCGACGGCCGATAGGGAAGGTAGTAGTCCGGCGCGCGAAGAAAGAATCCGGGGTCGCGCGGAAGAACGCCAATAATTCCGAAGGATGTGCCGTCAAGCGTGAGAGTCTTGCCCACAATCTGCGGATCGGCCCCGAGGGTCCTGGCCCAGAAAGCCTCATTGACCACAATCACGGGTGCAGCATGGGGATCGTCGTCGCTCGCAACAAACAGCCGGCCGAGCATGGCGCGTGAGCCGGTGAGGGCGAAGAACTGGCTGGTGACCACGCCGGCGTGGATAAGGACAGCCTGGCCGCGCCCGGTGAGCGTGTGATCTTCGGTCCGAAAACCGGCCATAGCCCCAAAGGAGTGGTTCTCGTGCTTCCAATGCTGAAAGTTCAGCCACGTGACGCTGATGCCTTCGGCCTTGGGAGCGGATTCTCCCATCCACACCAGGCGCTCGCCGTGTGGAAACGGCAGCGGCTTCAGCAATACGGCGTAAACCGCGCTGAAAATCGCCGCGTTTGCGCCCACGCCCACAGCCAGCGTCAATATGACGATGAGCGCAAATGCAGGCGCGCGGAAGATGCCGCGAACGCCGTAGCGAACGTCCTGGAGGATGGTCTCGAGGGAAGGAAATTGCCACGCGGTGTAGGCGCGTTCGCGGACGTTGCTCCGGTTGCCGAATTCGCGATGCGCCGCCAGCCGCGCTTGTTCCGGCCCCATGCCCCGGTCCATCTTCTCCTCGACGAGAAAATTGAGATGAGCCTCCATCTCCTCGCCCAGCTCGTCGGAAAGGCCGCGGCGAGACGAAAACAAGCTGCGGATTTTCCCCCATGCTTCGCGCATCGTCATCCCTCCGGCGCCAGCACTCGCGCCATGGCTTCCACAAACCGGCGCCACTTAATGGTGGCGCTCGCCAACTGCCTCCGTCCCGCCGGCGTCAGCCGGTAATAACGCGCGCGCCGCCCGTTGGGAGATTTCTTCCACTGCGCCGCAATCCACTCCCGCTGCAGAAGTCGCTGCAGCGCCGGATACAGCGACCCGTTGTCGACCAGAAATTCATCGTCCGACTGCCGTTGGAGAAATTGGGAGATGCCGTAAGCGTGATTCGGCTCCAGCTGCAGGCTGCGCAGAATCAGCACCTCCAGCGTCCCTTGCAGAAGATCGAGCCGCGCGCCGTCAGATAGATCGTCTACCGTAGACATACCACCGGTATAGACACTACTGGAACGATTGTCAAGCGGAATCAGGCCAATGAGCGAAAGCCCGGGCGGCAAGCGCCCGGGCCGTAAAAACGCCGCAACCCTATTCCGCGGGAATGGCCTTCTTCCCGTGCCCCAGCCACAGCGCTTCCATCTGTTCCAGCGTTTTGCCCTTGGTCTCCGGCACCATGCTCGCCATAAAAATCGCAGCAAGTACGCCCATCACCCCGTAAATCCAGTAGCCGAATCCGTGGTGGAAGTGCTCCACCAGGTACGGATTCTTGTCCAGAATCGGGAAGGTCCAGCTCACCAGGTAATTGGCGATCCATTGCATCGCCACCGCCAGCGCCATCGCCTTGCCGCGAATCTGGTTGGGGAAGATCTCGCTCAACAGCACCCAGGTCACCGGGCCCCATGACATGGCGAATCCCGCGGTGTAAACGAGTATGGCGAGGAGCGCAATGATAGGCTTCCCGCCCAGCCAGAAGTCCGTGCCCAGAGTCATAAAGCTCACCGCCATGATCAGCGCCCCCACAATCTGCAGCGGCCGGCGGCCGAAATGGTCCACGGTGAAGATTGCGACGCACGTGAAGGTCAGGTTGACCGCGCCCACGATGATGGTCTGGAAGAGAGACGCGTTGGTGGTCAGGCCCATGCCCTGGAAGATCGCCGTGGCGTAATAAAGAACCACGTTAATGCCGACAAACTGCTGGAAGACCGACAGCATGATGCCGATGAAGATGAGCTTCGCGCCGAACGATAACAGTTTGCCCGAGTGGTGCTTGCCCAGCGATGCGCGAATATCGGAGAGTTCCTTTTCCGCTTCCTCCTGTGTTACCAGCCTGTCCAGCACCGCCCGCGCGCCGCTCTCGTCGCCCTTCAGCATCAGGTAACGCGGTGTCTCCGGCACCAGGAAAAGCAGAAGCAGAAAAAGCCCTGCCGGGATGGCGCCGGAAAGGAACATGTACCGCCAGCCGATGGTATTCAGCCAGGCATCGCCGCTGCCCGATTTCGAGATGCCGAAGTTCACAAAGTAAATCACCAGCATGCCGAAAATGATGGCGAACTGGTTCCACGCCACCAGGTTTCCCCGCACCTTGGCCGGCGCAATCTCCGCGATGTACATGGGCGAAAGCATCGACGCCAGCCCCACGCCGATCCCGCCCAGGATGCGATAGGCCACAAAATTCCACATGTAACCCGGGCCGCCATGGCCGATGGGAGCGAAGAGAAATTCCGGTGCGGAAGCGCCCAGCGCGGACAGAAGGAACAGCACGGCGGCGATAATCAACCCGCGCTTGCGGCCGATATGCGTGCTCACCCATCCACCGATGAGCCCGCCGATGATGCAGCCGATCAGCGCGCTCGACACCACAAACCCAAGCAGCGAATCGGCGGCGTTGGCCTGCGCCGCGTTGCCCAGATTCGTGAACCGCGGATCGACGAAATACGCCTTCAGGCTGCCCACCGCGCCGTTGATCACGGCCGTGTCATATCCAAAAAGCAATCCGCCCAGCGTAGCGATCAAAGTCAGCAAAACCACTTGTGGATTCAGGCGCGACATAGTTTCCTTTGAGCCAAATCGATTTTGCTAAGTGTACTACCGCGTGGCTCCGGCCGGCTGCCGCAGCCAACGAGGACGTGAGGCGCGTCCATCGGCAACAGGAGTCAGCGCTTGAAGAGCAGCCAGCCGCCCACGCTAGCGCAGGCAAGAACTATCAGCACCGCCAGGGTCGTGCGTAAGACCGAGTTGACCCTGGTTTTGAGGAGGTCGCGGTAGTAAAACCGATCGGGACTCGCGGGATCGTAGCGGATGGTGACTGACTCGCCTCCCAGGAGCTGACAGAGTGGGCTGTTTTCGTCGACATCGAAGTTGGCATATTGATTTTCCCCGGTGGCTGTCGACCCAGGTGAGGGTATCGCCGGCGCTGTAACCATAGCTGACCACTTGTCCATATCGATTGGCGAAAGGCGTTTTGCTCACATCCGATGACTCGATCTTCGCCTGCGTCTGCACCCGCTTGTCGTATCCGCGCAGGCGCTCGTAAAGTTCCAGAATCATCGCGGTTCCAGTTTGCCACACGCAGGCGGGACATCCTTGTATTCGAGGCAAGCTGGACCGTCTTGAAGCCCGCAATTGCTATTCAACCGCTAGGGGATGCGCGTCACACCGGTTTCTTCGCCCTCAACTCCGCCACAATTTCCCCCGCCGCCTTGCGGGCCTCGTCTTCGCGATCCGGCGGAAAGCTGATCGCCCCCACCCTCGCATGTCCGCCGCCACCGTACCGCTCGCAGACCGCGGCCAGGTTCACCATCTTCGCCGGATCGGCCTTGGTCCACGGGTTCGAACCCACCGCCACCTTGGTCCGGAAGCTCGACTTCGACAATCCAATCGAATACGTCGCCTGCGGGTGCAGGTAGTACGGGATGAACTTGTTGAATCCCTCCGTGGGATGGTCGGTAATGTCAAAGAATATCGTCCCGTCTCGCTCCTCGGCGCGTGTGCGGATCAGCTCCAGGGCCTGCCGGTGGCGCTCCAGCAGCGGCGGCAGCATCTCGGCCACAAACGGCTGGGCCAGCACCTCGGCCAGCGGCATCTCCGTCAGCAGCGGAATCAATTGCGGAATGAAAGCCGGGTCCTGCGTCGACTCGATCACCAGGGTCAGTTTCATCGCCGGCGCGGCCATCTCTACGGCCGCCTCCGGGCTCTCGTACAGCGCGCCGTCGACTATGTTCGCCCAGTGGATCAGCTCCGCCACCGGCCGCGTGTCAAACCCGAAACGGTCCGCTCCAATATCAGCCAGAAAGCTGGTGCACGAGGTGTACTTGGGGTTGAAGAACTTGCGCGCGGCGCATGCCGGGTCCTGCTGGCAAGCCTGAAAATTCGCCTGGTCGGCCGGCGTCAGGAACGCCGAAAGGTGATGGTCGAACCACCAAGTAATCTTGGGCGATGCCGAATACTTGAAATCGACAATGGCGTTCTCGTCCCCGGTAAACTCCCGCTCGTCAAACAGCGCGCCGGCGCGGTGAACCAGGCCGTGATAGGAGTACTCGGCGGGCCCGGCTGCTATGCACTCGCGGTGAAACCGGGTGAAGAGCGAGGCCGAGCAGGCGCCGTCGAAGCATTTGTCGTGGTAAAAGACGCGAACCTGCAATTCTGAGGCTTCCTCTCCGAAAAAACGTAAGAACCAGAACTGTTTAGCATCGCGGTCGAGGCCCGTTGTGTCAAGCGACCTCGGACCTCGCGGCCATGAACGCGCCTGCCTCGGCGACCCCATCGCGGAGCCTTAGCGGCAGTCCGGCGCGGCCGCGGCCAGGCGAATCGGTGTGCGGAACCGGACAGATTGGCCGGAACCGGACATCCGCCTTCCCCGGACGCGTCCCGCAAGTCGCTGAATCAAAACTGTGTAATCTCGAATAGGTTTGGCGCTGCGGGTGCACGTAGGAACATCAAGGCTTCAGGATTCGTAGCATAAAGGTTCATTGGAGTGTCCTCATGTCGGCGTTATGGAAAGACCTGCGCTATGCGCTGCGGCAATTGGCCAAGTCGCCCGGATTCACCCTGGCTGCGGTTGTAACCATCGTCTTCGGCATTGGCTCCAATGCCGCCATGTTCAGCAGCATGGATGCCGTCATCCTCCGCCCGCTCGCCGTCCCGCAAATGGACCGCGTGGTCACCATCGCCGAGCAGAGGGAGATGACCGAGCTGGGCGGGTATCTTCAGGTGGCTCTTGCCAACTACGAGGACTGGAAACGGCAAAGCCGCTCGTTCACACAAATGGGCGTACTCACCAGCTTTGAGGCGAGCCTGACCGGCGCGGGCGATGCCCTTCGCGTGCGCCAGGCGGCCAGCTCGGCCAGCTTCTTCAGCGTCCTCGACGAGCAGCCGTTGCTCGGGCGCATCTTCACTGAGAACGAATGCCAGCCCGGCCGCGACGACGTCGCCGTGCTCGACTACGCCTTCTGGCAGCAGCATTTCGGCGCCGATCCCGGCGTGCTGGGCAAGACCATCCAGCTCGACCAGCGCGCGTTCACCATCATCGGCGTCATGCCCAAGACCGCCCAGTTCCCGTCGGAGGTGGATGTCTTTGTTCCATTCGCGCCCACTCCGCCGCAACTCACCAACCGCGTGGACCACTCCTACTTGGCCATCGCCCATCTGCGCAACGGCGTCACCGTCGCACAGGCGCAAGGTGAGATGCGCATCGTCGCCGAGGGCCTGGCCAGGGCATATTCGGCCACCAATCAGGGATGGAGCGTAAAAGTTTACACCCTGCTGGACGAAATCAACGGCCCCTACACGCCGCGCTATTACAAGCTGCTCATGGGCGCAACCCTCTTTCTGCTGCTGGTGGTGTGCGCCAACGTTGCCAACCTGCAGTTTGCCCGCGGCATTGCTCGGCGGCCTGAAATTGCCCTGCGCACCGCGCTGGGCGCCAGCCGCACCCGGGTCATCCGCCAGCTGCTGACGGAAAACCTCCTCCTCGGCATGGCCGGCGCGTTAGGCGGTGTCGCCTTCGCGGCTCTTTACTTGCACATGCTCATGGTCACCATGCCGCCGCAGGTAGCGCGCTATATGCCGGGCTGGTCCAATACCTCGCTGAACGGTAGAACCCTGGCCTTCTCCCTGCTGCTTGCCGTGGGTACCGGCGTTTTCACCGGCATCGTCCCCGCGCTCGAGGCCCTGCGCCTCAACCTGGTCGATCAGCTTCGTTCCGGTTCGCGCGGAACCACCGGCTCCCGCCGCTCCCACCTGTTGCGCAGCATCTTCGCCGTCGCCCAGATTGCCCTGGCGGTGGCGCTGGTCATCGGCGCCGCCCTCATGTCCAAGGGCATGAACTCGCTGCTCCATGTGGCCGACGATTACAACCCCACTCACGTGCTCACATTCCGGCCCACCTTGCCGCTCAAGCGCTACGACACTCCGCAGAAGATGGCTGCCTGGTACGCGGACAGCCTGGCCAAGCTGCGCGCGCTGCCTGGCGTCACTCATGCGGAAGTTGTGGGGGCCTTGCCCTACAGCGATTTCGGCTGGGTGCAGGATACGGCTATCGAGAACCGGCCCGTAACTCCCGGCAAGTTCCAGAGCGCCATCCGCCAGACCGTGAGCGCCGGATACTTCTCCGCGTTCCATGTCCCCATCGTCGCCGGGCGCGGATTCACCTCCGGCGAGACCCTGACCACGCAGCCCGTGGCAGTGGTCAGCAGCCGCTACGCCGAGCGCTACTTCCCCAATCAGAACCCCATCGGGCAGCACATCCGCATGGGCGCGGGCGACACCCAAACGCCCTGGCTGACCATTGTGGGCGTGGCGGAAGAGGTCAACTACTCCATGTGGGATGACCGCATCCAGCCAGCCGTTTACATTGATGGGTCGCAGGTGCCCACCACCCAGGAAACCTACGCGGTGATGACGGACGGCGACCCGATGGCGCTGGCCGCCCCGGCGCGAAAGGCCCTTGCCGCCATCGATCCCACGCTGCCGCTGGACATCGTTCAAACCTGGGATAAGCAGTTGCGCGTGCAACTGACCGGCCTCATCTACGCCGCCGTGCTGCTCGGCCTCGATGCGCTCATCGCACTGCTCCTGGCCGCCATCGGCATCTTCGGCGTAATGGCCAACCTGGTGGGCGAGCGGACACGGGAGATCGGCGTCCGCCTGGCCATGGGCGCCCGCCGTGAAGACGTGCTGGGCATGATCCTGAGCCGCGCCGGAAAGCTGATGACGGCCGGCGTGTGCATCGGGCTGGCCATGGCGTTTGCGCTGGCCCACATGCTGGCCAACCTGCTGCGCGGCGTCAGCCCCAACGATCCCGTGGTCTTCATCACCATTACCGCCGCCGTGGTGGGCACGGCGCTGGTGGCCAGCTGGATTCCCGCACGCCGCGCCGCGGCAGTGGATCCGATGGAGGCGCTGCGCGACGAGTAACGACAGCCGCCATCTCTTGGCTTCGCCGCCGTGGGACAAGTTTCGGAGGGAGCAGGGGCTTTCAGGCCCCTGAACGCAGCCTTCCCAGAGGAGCGGCTTTAGCCGCGGGCCCCGCCCCGCATCCCCAGGCCGCTGCACTCCCTGCACCCCCGCTGCATCCGGCACTCCGGAAGGAGCAGAGGCCATCAGGCCGCTGAATAAACCGCAAAGACCGCAGCGGCTTTAGCCGCGGGCTTTTCCCCTGCGTCGAAGTCGGAATCTCAACCCATTGACGGCTGCCATCCCACCGCGTAGACTTCGGCCATCTCGCGGCCCTCGCTGGTTGTCCGCTCGCTCTGCCGCAGTGGATCCGATCTGGAGGCTTCGCCATGTTCCGCCGCTCCCTCTTTCTCCTCGTCTCGCTCGCCCTCGCCCTGCCCGCCACCCTATGCGCCAGCGACTATACCTACCAGCAAACCACCCAGATCACCGGCGGCTCGCTGCTCCACATGATGAAGTCGGTCGGTATGTTCAGCTCTCAGGCCCGGCACATGGGCGACCCTGTCGTCTCCTCCATTTACCTCAAGGACAATCGCCTCGCCAACCTCTCGTCCGAGGATATTCAAATCATCGATCTCGACAAGGAAACCGTGACTCACATCGACGTCCAGAAGAAGACCTACTATGTAATGACCTTTGCGCAGATGAAGCAGGCAATTGAAAATGCCCGCGCGCAGATGCAACAGGCCGCCGCCCAGCAGCAATCGCAGCCGCAGCCGGCCCCCAATCCCGATGCGCAGAATGTCAAAATGAGCTTCGACGTCAAGGTCCGCAACACCGGCGTCCAAAAGGAAATCAGCGGTGTCCAAAGCAGCGAATCCATCCTCAGCCTCACCCTGAACGCCACTGACACCCAGACCCAGCAATCCGGCAGCATGGCCGTCACCAACGACATGTGGATGGTGCCTTCGATCCCCGGCTATGAGCAGATCCGCGATTTCTACAAGCGCTTCGGCGAGAAAATGGCCGATTCCACCGTCGGCCTCGGCGTCGATTTCGCCCGGCTGTTCGCACAAAATCCCGCGGCAGGCCAGGCCGTCGGCGACATGGCCAACGAGATGCAGAAACTCAAGGGCGTGCCCATCATGCAGGTCATGCGCGTGGGGACCACGGTCAACGGGCAGCCGCTGCCGGCTGCGTCTGAGGCGCCCCTGCCCCCTGACTCCGGCTCCGCCACTCCCACTGCCGGCCAGGTTGCCAAAGCCGGATTGGGCTCCATGGTCTCCAGTCGCCTCGGCGGTTTCGGCTTCGGCAAAAAGAAGAACCCTCCGCCCGACCAGAATTCGGACCAGAATGGCGCGCAGGCGCAACCCACCAGCGCCATCCTGATGGAAACCCAGATCACTACGTCGAACTTCTCGTCTGCCCCGGTCGATCCTTCGCATTTCGAGGTCCCCGCAGGGTACAAGCTGGTGGAACCGCCGGCTGCCGCTCAGGCTCCTCCGGCCAGCCCAAACGCCAAGCAGAATTGACTCGAGGTTCGTCTTAGATCTCACAGCACAGATCTGCGCCCCATTTATCGCAGCTTCACCGCGATGAATGGGCGCGATCGTTCGGCTCCCCCATGCATTTGCACTTACCCTTGCCTTTCTCTCTGTCTTTCCCCGCTGCGGCGGGGAAGCTGCTTTTCCGGCTGCCCCACCCCCCACGACACACCTCCCCGCCAGGTAGCGCGGCCCTCCCGGCCGGCTGTAGCGCGGTCGTCCTCGTCCGCGCTGCCCCCAGCACTGTATGCGCCGTTACAACCTTCATCTATCGTCTGAAGGCTGAAGGCTGAAGGCTAAGGAGCGAGGAACGGGGCACAGCTTCGTGTTTAACTGACGCGGTTGGTTGCCGCTACCTGGCCGTACCAAAAGCCGGAGTTCTTCACCGTACGTTTCTGGTCGCGGTAATCCACATAGGTAAGTCCATAGCGTTGCGTGTAGCCGTCGTTCCACTCGAAGTTGTCGAGCAGGCTCCAGGCGTGGAACGATCTCACCCTGGCCCCGTCTTTAATGGCGCGGGCTAGTTCCGCAAGCTCCGAGCGGAAGAACTCAATGCGCCGTGCATCCGGAACGCGGCCTCCCTCGCGATCGTAGGGCGTGTCCAGATATCCGCAGCCGCTCTCCGTGATTTCAATGATGGGGAAGTCGTATTCGCGCGAGATCTGCATGACGAGGTCGTAGATGCCGCGCGGAAAAATCTCCAGCCCTCCTTCGGTGATTGGCCCTTCCGTCGGCATCTCTGAGGCGAATTGGGTGTACTGGTTTCCGGCGGTGCCCGTATCTTGCGTCTCCGTGGCCAGAGCGCCGCCGCTGCTGCCTGCAGCAGGTACTGCGGCAGAGACAAAGCGGCGGGAGTAGTAGTGGAAGCCGACCCAGTCCAGCGGAACCTTCATGATCTTGTCGTCGCCAGGCCGATAGCCCATCGCCTCATAGGGGATCTGGCCGACAAACGCCTGCGGATAGCGCCCGCGCATGGCAGTTTCCAGAAAATAGAGGTTGTTCATGGCGTGGTAGCGAGCGGTGGCGGCACGGTCCGCTTCGCTATCGGTCTTGGGATAAGCCGGCGACATGCCGTAGGCGCTGCCGACGGTTGCTTTGGAGGATGCCGCCTTGATGGAGCGAAACGCCTGGCCCTGCGCGAGGTTGACGGTGTGCGCGGCTTTCAGGAAATCGGTGTACCTGGCGCGGCCGGGGGAAAGACACCGGTGCCGTAGCCGAGGTTGGTGAAAGTCCAGGGCATGTTGAACGGCGCCCACACCTGAATTTGATCCCCAAGGTTTTTCGCGAGGATGCCGGCGTACTCGGCGAACCAGCCGGCCATGTCGCGATTGGGCCAGCCGCCGCGGTCTTCGCACCATTGCGGGAGATCCCAGTGATAGAGGGTGCAGAAGGGGCGGATACCGGCTGCGAGCGCCGTGTCCATCACGCGGTTGTAGTGGTCCAGACCGCGCTGATTGGGCGCGCCGGGGCCGCTCGGCTGAATGCGCGGCCAGGCGATGGAGAAGCGGTAGCTCTTCTGGTTCAGGCGCTTGAGTATGGCGATGTCTTCGGCGTAGCGGTGATAGTGGTCGCAGGCTACGTCGCCGGTGGTGTTGCCCTTGATGTGCCCTTGCTTGTGCGCCCAGCGGTCCCAGATGGATTCGCCCTTGCCGTCCTCGTTCCACGCGCCTTCCACTTGATACGACGCCGTGGCCATGCCCCAGAGGAAGCCCTCGGGAAACTGGGCGCTTTCGGAGCTTGGCGTGGGCGCGGATTGCGGTGTTGCGGGAAGGGAAGCGGCGGCGTACGCGTTGGTCTTGGGGAGGAGCGAGGCGCTTGCGGCAGTGAGGGTGCTGGCGAGGAATTTGCGGCGGTTCATGTTGGGCCGAAGGTAGCACTGTTGCGGGCGTGGGGTCAAAAATAAGAGAGTGCTCGAAAGTCGTGCTAGCGGGGACTTGGAAGTCCCCGCTACAGCCGGCCGGGAGGCCGGCGCCACAAGTTAGGCGGGGGTTACGATTTCGCTGAAGTCGGCGATGGTGGAGAAGTTGCGCAGGACTTCATCGATGAGTGCGAGGTTGGCGCCGCGAATGACCGGGTCGGCGTCGAGGACCATCACTTTGTCAAAGAAGGTGTCGACTACGGGGCGCAACGTGGCGATGAGGGAGAGTGCGTCGGCGTAGGCGCGCTGCTCGCGGAGGCTGGCGAAGTCTTCGGCGATGGCGTTGGCGGCGGCGCGGAGGCGGAGGGATTCATCGGCCTGGATGTTGGTTGCCGAGCCAATTTCGATGTTCTTTTCCGCGGCTTGGCGGAGGATGTTCTTGATGCGTTTGAAGGCGGCAGAAACGGCGGCGAAATCGTCAGAGCCGCGAACGGCGGTGAGGGCTTCGGCGCGCGCGATGGCGTCGCGGACGTCGTCTGCTCCGGCCGCTAGAACTGCATTGACTACGTCGTAGGCGAAGTTGCGGACGTCTTTGAGGTAGAAGTGCAGGCGCTCGCGGAAGAAATCGTTGAGCTGCGGTCGACTCGCTTCCTTCGTCGCGGCGGCATTCAGCACGCTAGTGAGTGAGAAGGGGATATTCGATTCGGCAAGGATCTTAATAATGCTGTTCGCAGCGCGGCGCAACGCGAATGGATCCTTGGAGCCGGTAGGAGCCATGCCGATGCCGAACATTGCGACGATAGTCTGGATGCGGTCGGCAAGGCCAAGAAGCCGGCCTTCAACTGTGACAGGAATGGGGTCGTCGGTCGCCGCGGGAGTGTATTGGTCGTAGATAGCCAGTGCAACTTTATCGCCTAGGCTTTGGGCACGGGCGTAAAGTCCGCCGATCACTCCTTGTAACTCTGTAAATTCTTTGACGAGCTCGCAGGTGAGGTCGGTCTTGGCGAGCTTCGTAGCGGTTTCGAGTGCGTTCCAGTCGGGCGGTTGCCACTCTACTGCCGGCATTGCATTCGCCAAGTTCTTGACCACCCCCAAATTCTCTTCTGTCTTCCAGTAGTAACTACCGAGTTCTTTCTGGAAGGTGACATTCTTGAGGCTTTCGACGCGGTCTTTCAGCGGAGTCTTCTGGTCGAAGCTCCAGAAGAATTGGGCATCCTTGAAGCGGGCGCGGAGCTCGCGGGCATTGCCGTTGCGGATGATGGCGGCGCCCTCATCGTTGACTTGCGTGTTGAGCACGGCAAGGAAGTGCGGCGCTAGCTTGCCAGCGGCATCCTCAACGGCGAAATACTTCTGGTGGTCGCGCATGACGGTGACGAGAACTTCTTCCGGCAGGGTGAGGTACTCGGGCTCAAAGCTGCCGAGGATGACGGTGGGCCACTCGGTGAGGTGGGTGACGGTTTCGATCAACGGTTCGTCTTCGCGCCAGCGCGCGCCTGGGATGCTGCGGGTGGCTTTGTCGAGGGCCTTGCGGATGAGGTGGCGGCGCTCGGCGACGTCGACGATTACTTTTGCGGCGCGCAAAGTTTCGGCGTAGGCGGCGGGCGATGCAATCGCGACCGGAGAGTCGCCGTGGAGGATGCGATGGCCGCGGCTTTGATTGCCGGCGGCGATGCCGGCGATTTCGAGCGGAACGATTTCGGAGTCGAGCAGGGCTACGACCCAGCGGACGGGGCGGACGAAGCGCTCCGGTTTACCGGCGCGCCAGTACATGTTCTTGGGCCAGTAAATGAAGAGGACTTCTTTGGGCAGTTCGGCGGCGAGGATTTCAGGGGCGGTGCGGCCGGGACGCTTGACCGTGGCGCCAACGTACTCGCCCTTGGCGTTCGTGACCTTCGTAAGAGCGGAGATTTCAAGGCCGCCCTTTTTCGCAAAGGCTTCGGCGGCCTTGGTGGGAGCGCCATCTTTGAAGGCGACGGACCACGATGGACCGGTGAGTTGCTCTTCGCTGTCGGCCTGCTTTGCGAGGACATGCTCCACGAGAACCGCGAGGCGGCGAGGCGTAGAGAAACTCGTTACCTTGGCGTCGGCGGCGAGCAGACGCTCGCGGGTGAGCAGGTCATTCAGGCGGCGGCCGAGTTCCGCTTCCGCGCCGGCGATCATGCGTGCAGGAATTTCTTCGAGGCCGAGTTCGAGGAGAAAGTCTGGCATAGAGGTGATCTTTCGAGCTTTTAGCTATTAGCCGTTAGCTATTAGCTACCCTTGTGGGACATCAACCAGGTGCAAAACCAGGTGTAAGAAGCTAAGAGCTAAAGGCTAAGAGCTTGCCCCTGCGGCTTGCTGCAGGGCGTAGGCCTTGGCCACGCCGACAGCCAAGTTGCGAATGCGGCCGATGACGCCTACGCGCTCGGTAACGCTGATGGCGCCGCGGGCGTCGAGCAGGTTGAACAGGTTGGAGCACTTGAGCGCTAGTTCGTAGGTTGCCAGAAGCGGGAAGCGGCGTTTGTCGACTGTGCTGGCTTTGTCGTCGCTCAAAAGCGTATTGGCTTGCGTCAGAAGCGACTTGGCTTCGGCCTCGTACGAGTTGAAGTGATCCCAGAGACGCGGAACGTCGGCGTATTCAAAGTTGTACACCGAAAACTGCAGTTCTTCGGCCAGGCGGACATCGCCGTAGGTGACTTCCGCGCCAGTTTGCGGATCGCGAGCCCAGACGATGTCGTAGATGGATTCGACGTCCTGGAGATACTTGGCGATGCGCTCCATGCCGTAGGTGAGCTCGGCGCAGATGGGGTCGAGGTCGAGGCCGCCGCACTGCTGGAAGTAAGTGAACTGCGTGATTTCGAGGCCGTCGAGCATGACCTGCCAGCCCACGCCCCATGCGCCGCCGGCGGGCCACTCCCAGTTGTCTTCTTCGAATTTGAGGTCGTGCTGGCCCAGGTCGATTCCCATGGCTTGGAGCGATTCGAGGTAAAGCTCCTGCACGTTAACCGGCGGCGGTTTGAGGATGAGTTGGAACTGGGTGTGCTTGAAGAGCCGGTTGGGGTTTTCGCCGTAGCGGCCGTCGGCGGGGCGGCGCGAGGGCTGCGCATAGCCGACGCGGTAGGGCTTGGGGCCGAGGACGCGCAGGAAGGTTTCCGGAGCCATGGTGCCCGCGCCCACTTCCACGTCGTAGGGTTGCTGGAGCACGCATCCGCGCTCCGCCCAGAACGCTTGCAGGCGGAAGAGCAGGTCCTGGAAGGTAAGCGGGGATTTGATGGAGGATTCGGTTGCGGCCACTGGGATTTCTCTTTCGAAGGGACTCAAAGAAATTTTATCAGCCGGTGAAGGGTCTGATTCTTCAGACGCCGCTCAGCCACCCAGCCGGGCCAATGCATCGGCGCTGCGCAGCTTTTTTTCGAGATGGCGTTCCAGCGCTTGCAGCGTGAAGCGGCGCAGGTCCTGGGCGCGGCGCCATGGCCACGGCTCGCCGACAAATGCGGTTACCGGCTGGCGGAGCATGCGTTGGGCGAGCTGCCAGGAGTCGGCGGCGAGCGCGCTGGATGCGCCGGTGTGGTGATTGGCGCAGAGAAAACCGTCGGAGTGACTGTTGAACCAGACCTCCGCTGGATTCAGCGCTTCACCGCAGACGATGCAATGGGCCAGGTCCGGCAGCAGGCCCATCAGGCGAGTCATCCAAAGCGAAAAGTAGGTGAGCGCCATCCAGGGGCCAGCGGTTTGGCGGCCTGAGGATTGAGGTCCCGGCGACTTCTGTGGCGCGGAAGATAGCGTTGGCGAAGTTTCCGATGAGGCGGACACTGTGTGGTCAAGGACGGAGAGGAGCAGGCGGAAGATGGCGTCCTGCGGATCGTGCTCAGGGAGGGCCTCGTCGAGCAGCTCGGCGTAGAAGCTCAGGATGGCGAGACGGATGGGATCGACCGGCTGGGCGAGCGGGGAGCGAATAATTTCGAGCTGGTCGAGGCGGACGAGCTCCTGCTTTGGTTTTTCCGCAAACCAGGCCTGGGCCACGGTCATGGCTTCCAGCGCGCCGCCGAAGCGCCTGCGGCTCTTGAGGGCCGACTTGGCCACGCCGCGCATCTTGCCGTAGTCGCGAGTGAAGAAGCTGACGATGAGGTCGGCTTCCTGCACAGGCCAGGTGCGCAGGATGATGGCTTCGCTGGAAAGAACGGGCATGCATTTACTATCTTCGCACTCCGATATCAAGACCCATTTTCTGCATTGGAAGCGACTTAGCGCAGGGATGGGAGGGATTTCCGGCGGGCAACGCGCCTCCGCGGCGCGGTATCCAAGCCTCCAGAAAGCAAGACCCAACATAAGGAGTTCACGATGGCAGAACGCGATGACAATCGGCAGCATAACCAGCCCAGCCATGAGGCGTCGGTCAAGGGCGGCGAGCATTCTCACAGCAACCAATACACATCCAATCAATCGGGGAGCGATCAGCGTTCGAGCGACAACCGCTCGCACAACCAGCCCGACAAGGAAGTACAGGTGAAGGGCGGCGAGCACTCTCACAGCAATCAAAACACTTCCGATCGATCGGGGAGCGATCAGGGCAGGAGCGACAGCCGTTCGCACAACCAGCCCAGCAAGGAAGCCCAGGTGAAGGGCGGAGAGCACTCCCATTCGGGTGGACGATAAGGACTCCGGCATTTAGCGCAAGAAAACAGGCGGAACGCTGGGCGCTCCGCCTGTGCTTGTTTTGCCGGGATGGAGGAGAAAGTCGCGACTCCGCAAGGGAGGCGCGGAAGCGGGCTAAAACGGCCCACGGAGGGGATTCAGCTTAGCGGCCGAAGTGGGAGGCGTTCTTCTCGGTGTAGCTAGCCCACTTCTCGGGCAGATCGTCGGCGGCAAAAATGGCCGAGACCGGGCAGGCGGGTACGCAGGCGCCGCAGTCAATGCATTCCACCGGGTCGATAAAGAGCTGTTCGGCTTCGGCGTGGCCGTCCTCATCCTTCTTGGGGTGGATGCAATCGACCGGGCACGCATCCACGCACGCGGTGTCCTTGGTGCCGATACAGGGTTCTGCAATCACGTATGCCATGTTCGTTCTGTCTCCGCAGAGGGATTCTCTCGCAGCGAGAATAGCATACGACCCCAGGGAAGCGGCGAAACCAAGCCGGATTCATTTTGGCATGCGGGAAGGGGCCTTGGGCGCGGCTCGCGGGCACGCGGTGGGGATACAATCCTGGGGTCAAGGGCCTTCAGGGGAATCAAACGTGAGTTGGGCATTCATCGGGCTGATGGCGATGTTGGCAAGCGCGGCGGCGGTTTCCGGTCCGCGCGCTGTCACGGTGGATCAGTTGGCGCAGGCGCTCGCCCAGGATGCAGGCAAACCCGACGCAGATGTGGCGGCCGAGCTGGGCGAGATGCGGCTCACCGAACGGATGGGAGGGGACCGGCTTGCGCAGTTGAGCGCCGGTTTGCCGGGCGAACGATCGAAGTACGAGCTGAGGATATTGGCCGATTCGGCAGCATGGCTTGATCCGCCCGCGGATGCGATTTCGGCGAGAGCCGCTCCCAGCCCTGCCGAGTTGCGCCAGATGCTCTCCAAGCTTGCGGATTACGTGAGCACGATGCAGCATCAGCTTCCCAATTTTCTGGCTACGCGCTCGACGACGGCGTTCGAGGATCGCCCGCAGAGCGATGTCATGGATGAGCTAGGCACAAACATCCGCGGCTACCTGCCATTGCACCGGGTGGGGTGGTCTTCGAACGAGGTCGCTTACATGGATGGAAGCGAAACGGTTCTGACAAAGAAGGCCGTGACCAAGGGCGAGGGCGTTCACGGGCTGGAAACCGCTGGCGAGTTCCGGCCCTTTCAGAGGATCACGTTGTCGGACGCAATCAAGGGCAGGATCACCTGGGCGCGATGGGAGCAGGGTTCGGACGGGATTGACGCAGTCTTTGATTACGAGGTTCCCAGGAAGAGCTCGCATTACGTTGTGCAATTCTGCTGTGCTCCCGGGGACGCGACGGAAGTGGTGGCCTCGCGCATCTACTTTGGACAGCCTGGCTACCACGGCGAAATTGCCTTCGATCCGGCGAACGGGGCGATCCGTCGCATCACTCTTCAGGCCGACCTGCAGCCGTGGGAACTGGTGGATAAGGCGGCGATGATGGTGGAATACGGCTCCGTGCAGATTGCTGGAAAGGCCGTCATTCTGCCCACCAGAAGCATCGCGCTTCTGTGCGCGCATGCGACGCCGCCGGCCCAGGGCATGCATCTGGCCAGCGATCTGGGTCCGCTGAAAACTTATCTGAACGACACAGTCTTTGAGGACTATCACCAGTTTCGCGGGGAGATGCGGATACTCCCCGGCTTCGTTCCGGAATCGAAGTGATGGGGAGCCGCTTTTGCTCCGATTCTTCCAAACAACATTGAGGGCGCCGCCCAGATCCGCGGTCCGCTGAGATTCTCAAGTCTGCGCCAGGAATTGTTGTGATCTTTATCAAATAGGGCCGCCTTGACGCCAGCCTCACGATACGTTTATCCAATGGATTCGCCGACGCGCTTCTTCCGATGCTTCCTCGAACATTCGCTCGCTGACCTGGAAAGGAGAACGATGGTCGGCACAAAACGGAATCCGCGGACGGGCCGTGTATAGGAACTGGAGCTGCCAATGGACAGCGTACAAGTCGATCAGAAGAGCTTTGAGATGCCCCCGCGAGTGGGGATCAGCATCGCGTATTTTCTCACTGTCGCCAACATCGAGCGATCGGCTCGTTACTACGAAAAGGTCTTCGGCGCGCGCATTCTAAGCCTTGGGGACGGCAATGCGCCGGCGTACCTTCAGCTTGCGAATATCTGGATGATCCTGAACGTCGGGGGCGGCCCAACCGCGGATAAACCGACGGTAACGCTCAGCGTCCCTGACCCGAATCACATCAACAGCTTTATGAACTTCAGGGTTGCGGATATTCAAGCGTGCTATGAATTATGGAAGGGCCGCGGAGCAGAGTTCTTCACGGAGCCGATCCCCAAGTACGGCGAGATACGCTGCTACATCCGCGATCCTGACGGATACATTATCGAAGTGGGACAGAGCACCGACCTCAAGTACGGTTAACGCTAAGCCCGGAAAAAGCATTCCCAGGCGAGTTGTGGACCGCTCGTCAGCCGTATCGCCCACTGCAAGAGCGAGAGTGAGGCTTGCAGCATCATTGCCTTGTCATTCCCGCTCTGCAATTCGAAACCAGGTCTACATAAGCCCTTGCCGCCCTAGTAATGGCCTCCGGCCGGCCGTCGTCGATAGCCGCAAGGTTCACCAGGTCGCTGCCGACGCCGAGGGCGCGCGCGCCGGCCTTGAGGTAGTTCGCCGCGGTGTCGAGTGTGACGCCGCCGGTGGGGATGAGTTTGAGAAAAGGAAACGGGGCCAGCAGCGCCTTGAGGTACGGCGCGCCGCCAACGGCCGAGCAGGGAAAGATCTTGACGTAATCGGCGCCGGCGCGATACGCGGTGACCACTTCAGTTGGTGAGAGCGCGCCGGGAATGCTGAGCTTGCCGGCGGCCTTGGTGGCGGCGATTACGTCGGGGTGCAAAATTGGGCTGACGACGAATTCCGCACCCGCCTCGATGGTGGCCTCGGCTTCTTTCGCGGTAGTCACGGTGCCCGAGCCGAGCAGAAGCTCGGAGCCGTAGCGCTGCTTCAGCTCGCGTAACACATCAATGGCGCCGGGGACAGTCATGGTGACTTCGACGACAGTGACGCCGCCGGCGATCATTGCGTCGACCACCGCGAGAGCTTGCTTTGCGCTTTTCGCGCGCAGCACGGGAATGAGGCCGACGCGTTCGAGGAAAGCGGATGTGGATTCGGGCATTTGGGTTTGCCTCAGGGGCTAAAGCCCCGCCGTTTCGTACGTCCTATCGGCACGGCTAAAGCCGTGCCCTTTCAAAGCGCCTTTATCGCGCGATGCGCGCGCTGCCGCCTTTCATGGCGCGTTCCACTTCGGCCAGCGTGGCCATGCTGGTATCGCCCGGGGTGGTCATGGCCAGCGCTCCGTGAGCCACGCCACATTTCACCGCCCACTTGAAATCCTTGCCCGCGAGGAATCCGTAGATCAGCCCGGAGGTAAAGCTGTCGCCTCCGCCGACGCGATCGAAGATCTCCACTTCGCGTTGGGTCACATGCACAATCTGGTCCCGATAAAGCGCGATGGCGCCCCATGCGTTGCGTGTGGCCGTGTGCGCAGTGCGCAGGGTGCTGGCCACCAGCTTCAGGTTGGGATATGCCGCCGCAACCTCGCGCAGCATCTCCTCGTATCCGGCAATGGGCAGCTCGCCGAACTCCTCCGTGACGCCCTTTGGGTGCACGCCGAGCATTGCGGAAAAATCCTCTTCGTTGCCGAGGAGCAGGTCCACTTTGCGCACCAGTTCGCGGTTCACCTCCTGCGTCTTCTGTTTGCCGCCGATGGATTTCCAGAGCGATTCGCGATAATTCAGGTCGTAGGAAATGACCGTGCCGGCAGAGCGCGCAGCGTCCATGGCTTCGGCTGCCACTTCCGCTGTGGATGGCGAGAGGGCCGCAAAGATTCCGCCAGTGTGAAAGCACCTGGCGCCGTTCTGCGAGCCAAAGATGTCAGCCCAATCGAAGTCGCCGCGCTTCACCTGGCTTATGGCGGTGTGGCCGCGGTCCGAACATCCCACCGCGGCGCGCAGCCCGAATCCGCGTTCGGTAAAGTTGAGCCCGTTGCGCACGGTGCGGCCCACGCCGTCGTAAGGGACCCAGCGCAGCAGGGAAGTGTCCACGCCGCCCTGGAGGATCAGATCCTCCACCAGCCTGCCGACGGGATTGTCCGCGAGCACGGTGGCAACTGCCGATCGCAGCCCGAAGCATCGGCGCAGGCCGCGCGCCACGTTGTATTCGCCGCCGCCCTCCCATGCCGCAAACTGCCGCGTGGTGTGGATGCGGCCTTCGCCGGGATCGAGCCGCAACATCACTTCGCCCAGAGAAATGCAGTCCCATCGCCGGGCAGAACCGGGAATCGTAAGTGCTTCCATCGCATCCTCGAAGGTGTCTCCTACACCGTGGGGCCGGAACTGCGAGCGCCGGCTTGCGAACAGGGGAATCGGGTCCGATGATACATTGCGGAGGCCGTCGGCGGGCGGTGACCACCCTCGCCGAGCCAATCCTGTTAAAGTGTCGGTGAATCGATTTATAGCAAGGAGCAGCAATGAGTAAGGGCCTTTTCGATTTATCGGGACGGGTTGCGGTGGTGACAGGCGGGACAACGGGGCTGGGGCACGCCATCAGCGTGGGATTGGCGGAGGCAGGAGCGGATGTGGTGGCAAGTTCGCGGCGGCCGGAACAGGTACGAACGGTGGCTGCGGAGATCGAAGCGCTGGGACGTCGAACCTTGCGCATCCCCAGCGATGTGCTCGACCGCGCCTCAGTGCAACGCCTGCACGACGCCGTCATCAAGGAGTTCGGCAAGGTAGACATCCTGGTGACCGCGGCTGGGGTTACGCACAAGTCGCCCACTCTCGAAGAGAGCGAAGTGGAGTGGTCGCGCGTTATTGAGACCAACCTGACGGGCACGCTTCGCGCCTGCCAGATTTTCGGCTCGACCATGGTCAAAGCCGGTCGTGGGCGCATCATCAACATCTCTTCACTTACCGCGTTCCGCGGCTTCTACCAGGTGGCGGCGTATGCGGCCAGCAAGGCAGCGGTCACCTCGCTGACGCAGGTGCTGGCAGTTGAGCTGGCAAAGACGGGAGTGAACGTGAATGCCATCGCACCGGGCATGTTTCCAACGGAATTGAACGCCCAGCTGATTACCGGCACGCCGCGCGGCGAAGAGCTGCACATGAGAGTGCCCATGGGGCGATTCGGCAAGGCAGAGGAGCTAGTGGGCTCGGCGGTTTATCTGGCCTCGGATGCCTCAAACTACGTTACCGGCGAGATTATCGCCGTCGATGGCGGCTTCCTGGCCAGCGGGGTGAATCGGTAAGACAGGGAGTAGGGAATAGGAAGTAGGGAGTAGAAAGCTGCCTCACCGCGAAATGTGAACTGTGAACTATGAACGGAACACTGACAACTGACAACTGAGAACTGGGAACTGTGAAGATCACCAACGCCAGCGTGAACATCACCTCGCCGGGACGGAACTTCGTCACCCTGAAGGTGGAGACCGATGAAGGGATTTATGGCCTCGGAGACGGCACCCTCAACGGCCGCGAGCTGGCTGTGGCAAGCTACCTGACCGATCACGTGATTCCGTGCATCGTGGGACGCGATCCATTCCAGACCGAGGACATCTGGCAGTATCTCTATCGCGGCGCGTACTGGCGGCGCGGCCCGGTGACCATGACGGCGATTGCCGCCGTGGACGTGGCGCTTTGGGACATCAAGGGCAAGGCGCTGCAGACGCCCATCTACAATCTTCTTGGCGGAAAAAGCCGCGATGGCGTGCTGGTTTATGCGCATGCCAACGGCAAAGACATTGAGGCTGCGCTCGATGATGTCGCCCGGCACAAGGAGCTCGGTTACAAGGCCATTCGCGTGCAAAGCGGCATTGCGGGGCTCAAGAGCACTTACGGTGTGTCCAAAGGCGCAGGCCGTTACGAGCCGGCCGAGCGCGGATTGCCTTCCGAGTACGAATGGGAGACGGAGCCGTATTTACGTCACGTGCCAAAGCTCTTTGCGCGCGTGCGCGAGCAGTTCGGTGACGGCCTCTACCTGCTGCACGACTGCCATCATCGGCTCACGCCCATTGAGGCCGGCCGCCTGGGCAGGGAACTGGAGCCGTTCCACCTGTTCTGGATGGAGGACCCCACGCCCGCCGAATTGCAGGAGGGCTTTCGCGTGATCCGCGAGCACACCACCACGCCGATTGCGGTGGGCGAGGTGTTCAATTCCATCTGGGATGCGCACGACCTGATCCGCAACCAGTGGATCGATTACATTCGCGCGACGGTGGTTCATGCGGGCGGGTTGACGCACCTGAAGAAGCTGGCCGATTTTGCCGCGCTCTATCACGTGAAGACTGGCTGTCATGGCGCCACGGATCTCTCGCCCGTGTCGATGGCGGCCGCGCTCCACTTCGGCACGGCCATTCACAACTTCGGCATCCAGGAGCACATGCCGCACACCGAGGAAACCGAAGCCGTGTTCCCGCACCAGTACTCTTTCAAGGATGGATTCATGCACCCGGGCGACGGGCCAGGGCTGGGCGTCGAGCTGGACGAGAAGCTCGCCGCGAAGTATCCCTATCAGCGGGCGTACCTGCCGGTGAACCGCAAGCTCGACGGCACGCTGACGGATTGGTAAATGATCGGGACCGAAGAGCAGATCGAAACCGCGATGGAACCGCCGGCGCTTAGCGGCCGCTGGACCATCTGCGCCATGTTGTTCGTAGCCACCACCATTAACTACGTGGACCGGCAGGTGCTCTCCATCCTGGCGCCGATTTTGAATGGGACCATCATTCACCTCCAGCCGCTTATCCCCGGATGGCACACGACCGAGCGCACCCTTAATCTGAGCGAAGTGCAGTACGGCAACATTGTATGGGCCTTTCAGGTTGCCTACGCGCTGGGCGTGATCTTCGCCGGCCGCCTCATTGATCGCCTTGGGTGCCGTCGTGGTTACGCCATCGTCACCGCGGTCTGGAGCCTTTCCGCGATGAGCCACTCGCTGGTGAATACGGTGGGCGAGCTGGGATTGGCGCGCTTCACCCTGGGCCTGGGCGAGAGCGGCAACTTTCCCGCGGCGATAAAAGCCACGGCGGAGTGGTTCCCGCCGCGGGAACGCGCGCTGGCTACGGGAATCTTCAATTCTGGCACTTGCGTGGGGGCCATTCTTGCGCCCTTCATGGTGCCATGGGTGGTGCTGCACTTCGGATGGCGCGCGTCGTTCCTCGTCACCGGCGTGTTCAGCGCCGCGTGGATCGTGTGGTGGTCAATATGCTACCGCAAACCGCGCCAGGCCATGGACCTGTCGCACGGCCAGACAGTGGTTGCGCCGCCCGCCAGCAAGATCGGCTTATGGAAGCTGCTTCGCTATCGCCAGACGTGGGCGTTCATGACGGCGAAATTCCTCACCGATCCGGTGTGGTGGTTCTTCCTTTTCTGGCTGCCGAAATACTTCAGCTTCCGCTTCAAGTTGGACCTGGCGCACATCGGCTTGCCGCTGGTTGTGATCTACCTCTCGTCGTCTGTGGGCAGCATCTTCGGCGGTTGGCTGCCGCGGCTTTACGTGCGCTTCGGCATGGCGCTGAAGCCGGCGCGACTGACCGCGATGTTCACCTGCGCCTGCCTGGTGGTGCCGATTGCGACCGTCGGGCTGGTCCACTCCGAGTGGATGGTTGTGGGCCTCATCAGCCTGGCCACAGCCGCGCATCAGGGATGGTCGGCGAACGTGTTTACCACCTCATCGGATATGTTCCCGTCGGAGACCGTTGGCACGGTGGTGAGTTTCGGGCAGGTCGGCGGCGCGGTGGGCGGCGCAATCCTCGCCCTCGTCGCCGGCCATATCCTCCAGTTGGTGCACACTTACGTTCCCCTGTTCATTTACTCGGGCGGCGCATACTTGCTGGCGCTGGGCATGGTTCTCACCCTGGCTCCGGGATTGAAACGAGCGGAGCTCGCATCCTGAGGTTCGCCATGAAGGACCTTCACCGCAAGGCGATCATTGGCACCGTTCAAACGCTGGTAGTTCTGCTCGCGGCGGTCTTTCTTCCTGCCTGGACTCTCCATTACTGGCAAGCCTGGCTGTGCCTGGCTGTGTTCTTCATTCCGGCGAGCGCGATGTCAGTATGGATGGCCAGGAATGATCCCGCGCTGCTCGCGCGGCGGATGCAGGCAGGTCCTACGGCGGAGAAGAAGGCTGCGATGAGAGTGGCTCAATCCATTGCGTCGGCCGCGTTCGTTGCTGACTTCTCAGTTTCCGCGTTCGATCATCGCTTCGGCTGGTCGCATGTCCCAGTTGCCGTCGTACTCGGAGGCGATCTTATTTTGCTTGCAGGCCTGGCGATCAGCTTTGAAGTAGCCAGAGTGAATAGCTATGCATCCGCTATCATCGAGGTCACAGAAGAGCAGAAGGTCATCTCCACCGGACCTTACGCCCGCGTCCGCCATCCGCTTTACTCAGGTGCATTGATCATCCTGTTTGGGATTCCTCTGGCGCTGGGTTCGTGGTGGGGATTGCTGGTGAACCTGCCGGTAACTGCGGCCATTGTGTGGCGCCTTCTAGATGAAGAGAAATTCCTGCTGCGCGAGCTGCCAGGATACGCACAATATCGTGAGAAAGTGAAACAACGGCTCGTCCCGCATGTTTGGTGATCTCAAGTTTGTCGCGTTATCGATCAAAAAGGGAGTCTGGTATGGCGGAGAATCGCAAACTTCGTATGGGCATGTGCGGCGGCGGTCCGGGCGCGTTCATCGGCCCGGTGCACCGCATGGCTGCCGAACTGGATGGACGAATCGAACTGGTCGCCGGCGCGTTTTCGTCCTCGCCGGAGAAGTCGCGCCAGGCCGGCGCTTCCTATCGCATCGATCCCGCGCGGGCCTATGGCAGCTACGCGGAGATGTTTGCGAAAGAGAAGCAGCGCGCGGATGGTATTGACTTCGTCGTCATCGCCACGCCCAACAGCACGCATTTGCCCATCGCGAAAGCCGCTCTCGACGCCGGCCTTCCCGTGGTCAGCGACAAGCCAGCTACGGCCACTTATAGCGAAGTACTTGAGCTGGAGAAGGTCGTCGCCAAAGCCGGATTACCTTACGCACTTACTCACACTTACGCCGGCTATGCGTTGGTTCGCGACGCGCGGGCCATTTGCGCCGCGGGCGAGTTGGGCGAGGTTCGCAAAGTAGCGGTCGAGTATCTGCAGGGCTGGCTGAGCGCGCCGCTCGAAGCCACAGGAAGCAAACAGGCCGGCTGGCGCGTCGATCCCGCCGTCAGCGGTCCCGGCGGCTGCATCGGCGACATCGGCACCCACGCGTTCCATCTAACGGAGTACATCACTGGCCTGGATGTGACGGCGCTGCACGCTACGCTGCGTTCGGTGGTTCCCGGCCGGCGCGTGGACGACGACTGCGCCGCGTTGCTGAAACTCGGCAACGGCGCGCAAGGAGTGCTGATGGCCTCGCAGATTGCGGCCGGCGAAGGCAACGGCATGCGCATCCGCATCTACGGGGAGAAGGCCAGCTTGCACTGGCAACAGGAAACGCCCAACACGCTCACCCTCCGCCGCAACAGCGGGCCGGATGAGACGCGCCACGCAGGAATGGGCTACCTCAAGCCGGATGCGGTAGCGGTGACGCGCCTGCCCGGCGGCCATCCCGAGGGCTATCTCGAAGCTTTCGCCGTGCTCTATCGTGAATTTGCGGACTGGCTCGAGGCATGGCGCACGAGCAAAGCCGCCGCTCCGGCCACGCTGCCCGGTATTCGCGCCGGAGTGCGCGGCATGCGCTTCATTGAGCGCGCCATCGAGAGCAACAAGACCGGCGCGTGGGTCGATTTTTGATCCGCGGCTCCGTCGGAAATGGAGAAGAAGATGAACGCCTTTCCGGAATTCATGAAGAATCCAGCCAATCGGATTCCGACATCAAGCCAGGCGACTCCGGGAGTTGAGGGATTCATCTTCGACGGAATCGACGGCTCGCAAATGGCGTTCTGGACCTGCGCCGCGGACACGCAATCGAGAGAGCATGCTCACGACTACGACGAATACATGGTGGTTGTGGAAGGCTGTTATACCGTAATCGTCGATGGCCGCCGCATTCCTCTCACTGCAGGCAATGAGTACTTATTTCCCAGCGGAGTTGTGCATGGAGGCGAAGTGATCGCCGGAACGCGGACGATTCACGCGTTTGGCGGACACCGGGCTGACCGCGAACGCTAGCGACGAATTAAAATCAGGAGTTCATCATGAAGACCATCAAAGGTCCGGCAATTTTCCTGGCGCAGTTTGCAGGCGACGAGGCGCCGTTCAACACGCTGGAAGGCATGGCGCACTGGGCGGCTAAGCTCGGCTTCGCCGGCATCCAGATCCCGAGCTGGGACGCGCGCCTCTTCGACTTGAAACGTGCCGCCGAGAGCCAGGCCTACTGCGACGAAATCGAGGGCGTTGTGCGCCGCGCTGGCCTGGAAATCACCGAGTTATCGACGCACTTACAAGGCCAGTTAGTCGCCAGCCATCCGGCCTATGACACGATGCTCGAAGGCTTCGCCCCCGCCGGCCTGGACGCCAACGCGCGCCAGCAGTGGGCGGTACAGCAGTTGCATTGGGCAGCGAAGGCCAGCCAGCGGCTCGGCCTCGCCACCCACGCCACTTTCTCCGGCGCGCTGGCGTGGCCGTTCTTCTATCCATGGCCGCAGCGCCCCGCCGGCCTCATCGACGAAGCCTTTGCCGAACTGGCTCGCCGCTGGAAGCCGATTCTCGATGTGTTCGACGAGTGCGGCGTGGACGCCTGCTTTGAGCTCCATCCCGGCGAGGACCTGCACGACGGCGCCACCTTCGAGCGCTTCCTCGATGCGGTCCATCAGCACCCGCGCGCCAACATCCTCTACGACCCGAGCCACATGGTGCTGCAGCAGCTCGACTACCTAGCTTTTCTCGATCTCTATCACGAGCGCGTGCGCGCGTTCCATGTGAAAGACGCGGAGTTCAACCCCACCGGCCGCGCGGGCGTTTACGGCGGCTACTTGGACTGGATCAATCGCCCCGGCCGATTCCGCTCGCTGGGCGACGGCGAGGTGGACTTCGGCCAGATTTTCTCCAAGATGGCGCAGTACGACTATCCCGGCTGGGCAGTGCTGGAGTGGGAATGCTGCATCAAGCACCTGGAGCAAGGCGCGGCGGAAGGCGCGCCGTTCATTCGCCAGCACATCATCCGCGTCACGGAGAAAGCGTTTGACGATTTTGCGGGTGGCAGCACGGATGCGGAGCGCAATCGCAGAATTCTTGGCCTGTAGCTTGTAGCCGGTAGCTTGTGCTGCGAAAGGCAGAGCTACAGTCTACGAGCTACAAGCTACCGGCTCGTACGAGCCGCAGCCTGCTCAGACGGCAACCCCCGCTGACCTGTAAATCTCTGCGATGTATCGCATATCGCGCAGCCCTTCCTCGCCCAGCGTCTTCGGCTCAAGATTGTTTTGAATGCAGTGCGAGAAATGCTCGGCCTGCGGGGTGAACTGGTAGGGATCCTTGGCCGGGTTCGGTTCTTCAATCGTCTTTCCGTCCAGCTCGGCTCTCAGCGCGTTTCCATCGTAGTTGAAGGCCGGCTGCGCCTCCACCATGCCCTTCGATCCGTGGACGCGGAAATACCCCGTCATGTTCGATCCGTAGGTTGTGTTGCACGATGCCACCACGCCGGAAGGGAAGCGCATGGTCCACGAGACATTCTCCTCGACGGTGTTGAAACGCCCGTCCTTGTCGATGACCGAGGCGAACGCCGCAATCTTCTCCGGCTCCTCGCCGGTGAGGTAGCGGCACGCGTTCAGGCAGTAGATGCCCACGTCGTAGAGCGGCCCGCCGCCGGCCATCTTCTTGTTGAGCCGCCACTCGCCCGGCGCAATGTCGAATCCGAACGCGCTCTCAATGGCTTCCACCTGCCCGATCGCTCCCGACCGGATCAGTTCCACCGCGCGCAGGTTCGTCGTCTCGTAGTGGCAACGGTAGGCAATCATCAGCTTGACGTTCGCCGCCTTGCACGCCGCAATCATCCGCTCCGCATCGGCCACGCTGGTGCACATCGGCTTCTCGCACAGCACGTTCTTGCCAGCCTTTGCCGCGCGCATGGTGTACTCGGCATGCATCGAATTGGGCAGCGCCACGTACACCGCGTCCACGGCCGGGTTGTGCGCAATCTCGTCGAAGTTCACGTAGTTGTAAATTGAGTTGGACGGCACTCCGTACTGCGCCGCGATCCGCGCCGCCTTCGCCGGATGCCCGCTCACGAGCGCGGTCACTCGCGAGTTCGTCGTGAGCTGGATGCCGCGCATGAAGTGGTCGGCGATGCGGCCCAACCCGATGATGGCGTAGCCGGTCTTGCGGCTGTTCGCCTGCTCGCCGAGCATGGGCACAAATTGCGCCGCGAGGCCCATCGCTCCCAGCTTGCCAAAGTCTCTGCGCGTGAGTGTCATTTTTCCTCCGGGCCGGTAGCCAGTAGCCTGTAGCTCGTGTCCGAAGCTACAGGCCACAAGCTACCGGCTTGTCCCTCGTCAGTGCGTGCCCGCATTCTCCCGTATAAACGCCGACGTGTACTCGTGCAGTTCCTTCAGCGACTCCTCGTTGACATAAACCATGTGCCCGGTGTGGAACCAGTGATAGCTGATGTTTGTCTGCAAGCTATCGGGCATGGGCAAATGATTCATCTCGTATGTTGCGCCGAAGAAAAGTGTGCCCACGTCAAAGTAGCCGCCCATCAGCATCACCTTCATCTTCGGGTTCCGTTTCATGGCCAGCGCCAGGTCCGGCATCACATTCACGCTTGACTCCCATCCCTGCCCGCCGGGCGGAACGTGCGCAAGGTCCCAATGGAACCCAGGTTGCCGCGCGCTCGGCTTGTAAGTCTGGTTCTCGCCGTAGTGCAGGTCTTCGCGCGCATATTGGTTGATCGCGGTCACGTATGCCGCCGTGATCGAATTCGTAAAGGGGTCATACTCCGCCTCCTTGCTCAGCGGGTCAATGTCCGGTCCTTCGTAGCGCGTGTCCAGCCGCCCGGTCGTCAGGCCTTCCTCGGCCTGCAACTCCTTTGAGAAATCGCCGCCGCTTACGCGCAAATCCGCCTTGATCCAATAGGCCGCCGGCAGTCCGGTGTAACTCTCGAGCTTCTCCGCAATCGCTTTCTTGCGGTCCTGGGGCAGATCGGCGCCTTGCAACAGCGCGCTCGCGTAGTCGCCCAGGCTGAACTGCTCCACCTCTTTGAGGAACGGCTCCAATTGCGCAGACTGGTTGGGCACCTTGTGGTGGTACCACGCGGTCGCGGCCATTGACGGCAAGGCCAGAAAGTACGGCTGATCCGTTCCCGGATTTCCTTCCGGCCCATCCGCGCTGTCGTCAAAGTTCAGAATCTGCGACAGCAGCACCACGCCGTTCAGGTCCACGCCCTGGAGCATCCGGCTCAGCACGGCGCTGCGCGTGGTTCCGTAGCTCTCGCCAAAAATGAACTTGGGCGAATTCCACCGGTTGTACTTGGTCAGGAACCGCCGGATGAAGCGGTCGAACGCGTGCGCATCCTGGTCCGTGCCCCAGAACGCCTTGCCCGCGTCCTTGCCCAGCACGCGGCTGAAGCCCGTCCCCGGCGCGTCAATAAACACCAGGTCGCTGGCATCCAGCAGGCAGTACTGGTTGTCCACCAGCGGATACGGCGCGGCCTCCTGGTGCTGCCCGTCCGGGGTCACAATGCGCTTGGGCCCGAACGCGCCCATGTGCAGGAACATCGTCGCCGAGCCCGGTCCGCCGTTGTAGAGAAACGTGATCGGCCGGTCCGCGGCATTGGTGCCTTTCTTGAAGTACGCCGTATAGAACATGCGCGTAATCGCCGGCTGATCCTCGGGTTTCGCAGGCAGCTCGATGCCGGCGTCCGCCAGGTACTTGCCGTCGAGGCCAATCATCGCGTCCTGGACATCGGTCGAGCCCACGGTAAGCGTTCCCGCCACGGCTTGATATGCAATCGCCTGCCCACCGACCGTCACCGAGCCCTCGGTCGTAGAGTCTCCGGACGGCGCGGCGTTCAATGCCTTCGTATCGCCATCCTTGTGGTTTTCCGGTTTCTCCTGGCAGTAGAGAAGGGTGCAAAAGACAAAACCAACAACCAGCGCTGCGTGCGCGCGACCAAGCTTCACGGTAAAACCTCCTGCGAGGGGAATTCGCGTCCGAAGTATATCCCACCGGCGCTGGCCGATAGCCAGCGTTCGGTGGCCAGTAACTCGTTCCGCGTCGCGCCGAACCTGAGGAGGGATGCTTGCCGGCTACAAGCTACTAGCTGCCGGCTCAATTCTCACCGCCTCCTCATTCCTACTCTCTTCGTCACTGTCACCAGCTTCCCCGTCACTGCATATTTTCTCCGCAGCACGGGCGACGACAGCACCAGGCTCGTTACCGGCGTTCCGTACGGCAGTAGCGCCTCAATCAGCGCCTCCAGGTCGTTCATATTTGTTGTTGTCACCTTCAGCAGCAGGTCATCGCCGCCAGTCAGATGATGACATTCCCGCACCTCTTCCAGCGTCTGCAAGTACTCGAGCAGCCGGTGATACTGCTTTCCGTTGCAACTCATTCGGATAAACGCCATCACCTCCAGCCCCAGCGCCTCCCGGTCAATCTCCACCGTGTAACCGCGCAGGATACCCACCTCCTCCATCTGCCGCAGCCGTTCCGCTGTAGCCGTTGGGCTGAGCCCGACGCGCCGTCCCAGCTCCGCTACGCTCAGCCGTGCGTTCGTTTGCAAGTGGTCGAGAAGCTTTCGACCACGGTTATCCATCAATGCCGTCGAATCCATTGCCATAGCATGCAATCATAGCTGATTTCGCCCTTCTGAGCGGCGAATCTGCGCGAAATCCCTCTGTACGCCGTCATGCTTCACCGCTAGCATCGACCTTATGGAAGCGCTCCAGCTCGATGGCCAGGCCCTTACTCTTGCCGAAATCGAAGGTGTTTCGCTCGATGGTCGCCCCGTCGCCATCGCTGACGCCGCGCGCCAGCGCATGGCCGCGAGCCGCGCCCTCATCGAGCGCATCGTTGCCGCGCGGGAGACCGTCTACGGCGTCAACACCGGCTTTGGCAAGCTGGCTGACGTCCGCATCTCCAGCGACCATCTCGCCCAGCTCCAGACCAATCTGGTCCGCAGCCATGCCGGCGGCGTGGGCCAGCCGCTCAGCGAGGCCGAATCGCGCGCCATGCTGGTGCTTCGCGCCAACGTGCTCGCCAAGGGATTCAGCGGTTCGCGCGTCGAGCTCGCCGAGCTGCTCGTTGGCCTGCTCAATGCCCAGGTCCATCCCGTCATCCCGGAGAAAGGCTCCGTGGGCGCCAGCGGCGATCTTGCTCCGCTCGCCCATCTCGCTCTCGTCGTCATCGGCGAAGGCGAAGCCTTCCACAACGGCCAGCGTATCTCCGGCGCTGAAGCCCTGCAACGCGCCGGCCTCAAGCCGCTTTCGCTTGCCGCCAAGGAAGGCCTGGCGCTGCTCAATGGCACCCAGGCCATGGTCGCTGTCGGCGCGCTTGCCGTGGCGCGCGCTTGCCGCCTCGTCCGCCTGGCTGACGTCTCCGGCGCAATGTCTCTCGATGCGCTCATGGGCACGCCCGCCGCTTTCGACGAGCGCATTCAGCGCGCCCGTCCGCATCCCGGCCAGCTCGCTGCCGCCGCGCACCTTGTCGCGCTGCTTCGGGACTCCCAGATTCGCGAATCCCACCGCGAACACTGCTCCCGCGTGCAGGACGCCTACTGCCTGCGCTGCATGCCGCAGGTCCACGGCGCCGTTCGCGGTGCGCTCTCCCACGTCGCGTCGGTCCTCGAGATCGAAGCCGGCTCCGCTACCGATAATCCGCTCGTTTTTCCAGACCCATCGTCCGGCACGCCGGACCACGGCGCCGTGCTCTCCGGCGGCAACTTCCACGGCGCGCCGCTTTCCTACGCGTTTGACTACGCCTGTCATCGCCGTCACCGATCTGGCCGGCATTACCGAGCGCCGCATCGACCGCCTGCTCAATCCCGACATCAACGAAGGCCTGCCCGCCTTCCTTTCGCCCGATCCCGGTCTCTCCTCCGGTTTCATGATTGCGCAGATCGTCGCCGCAGCGCTCATCAACGAGTGTCAGGTGCTCGCCCACCCCTCCTCCACTGGCAGCATTCCCACCGACGGCGGCAAGGAAGACCACGTCTCCATGGGCATGACCGGCGCGCTCAAGCTGCGCCAGATCGTCGAAAACGTCGAGCGCGTCCTGGCCATCGAGCTGATGTGCGCTGCGCAGGCGGTGGAATTCCGGCGCCCGCTCCATACCAGCCCCAAGCTGGAAGATGTGCTCATTGCCGTCCGGAGCATCGTCCCGCGGCTGGAGCAGGACCGCTCGCTCGCCCCCGATATCGAGGCCATCGCCGCCGCCATCCGCTGCCGCATCTTCAATCCCTGGTGCGGCGCGTAATACGATCCACGACCCACGACCCACGAACCACGAACCACGACCTGTTGTAGCATGATTACGCTGAACCGAGGAGCGAGCGTATGAAGCTATATCGCACCAAGAGCGGCTGCGTGGTTGAAGCGGACGGCAAGAGTTATCGCCTGGATGGCCTGAGCTGGGACCAACTCCTCGCGCACGACAACCTCGAGTCCACTCTCACTGCCGCAATCTCCGCCGGCGATCCAGCCAAACTCGATGACATCCTCGCGCCCATCGACCACCAGGAGGTCTGGGCCGCCGGCGTCACCTACTACCGCAGCCGCGGCGCGCGCATGGAGGAATCCAAAGACGCCGGCGGAGGCGACTTCTACGACCGCGTCTACACCGCCGCGCGCCCCGAGCTCTTCTTCAAGTCCACCGCCACCCGCACCGTCGGCCCCGGCGGCAAAGTCCGCATCCGCAAGGACGCAAAATGGTCCGTCCCTGAGCCCGAGCTCACTCTCGTCATCAATCCTCGCGGCGCCATCGTTGGCTACACCATCGGCAACGACATGAGCTCGCGTGACATTGAGGGCGAGAACCCGCTCTACCTGCCCCAGGCCAAGGTCTACGACGGAAGCTGTGCCCTCGGTCCTGCTATCCTCGTCTCCTCCAGCTCGCTGCCCAAATCCACTGAAATCGTTCTTGAAATCGATCGCGGCAACCGCTGTGTCTTCGCCGGCTGCGTCAAGCTCTCCGAGCTCAAGCGCGATCCCAAAGTGTTGGTCGAGTATCTCTTCCGCGATAACTCGTTCCCCAACGGCTGCTTCCTCATGACCGGAACCGGCATCATCCCCCCCTCTGACTTCACGCTCCACGCCGGCGATCGCATCCGCATCTGCATCGACCCCATCGGCACCCTCGAAAACCAAGTCGCGTAGGCCGCGACGCGATCCCGTCGAAATTCTGGTGTCCCACCCGAAACGCCTGGGTGCCCCATCCTAAGCGCGCTTTATGCGCTTAGGGTGGGAATTCACCACCGCCCCATTCCCGACGACCGAGTCATCCAGATCACGCTGATGCACTGACCTGTGTCTCACGATATGATGTGATTTAAATCACTGCAATAATATCGGACTTGTTTTGTCGTATATTTAAGAAATAAACGCGGACCATTTCAGTCGCATATCCGGTCTGTCGTCAGGAATGGCGCTCTATTCAACCCGGTTCCATTCGCAAGTTTGCTCCAAAAGGAAGTTGCAACCGTATGAAAGTTCGATTTGCATTACTAGCTTTAATCATTTTTTTTCATTTGCTTGCAGGATACTGCCAAGGTCCTCAATTCGTGATCAGCGGAACCGTCCAAGACCCCTCCGGCAGCCTTTTGCCCGGCGCCGCCATTTCACTGCTGCCCTCCGGAACCAACCCCGCTTCTTCGCTCCTGACCGACGACAAAGGAGAGTTCAGGCTCGTTGTTCCAGGACCGGGAAGCTATCAAATCCGCGTAGAAGACGACGGGTTCGCGCCTTACGTCGGTTCAGCTCTGGTCAACAACACGTCTCCAACAGCCAGGCTGCAAATCGCCCTGAAACTGGCCATGGCCACGCAGACCGTCGAAGTGACCGCGGACACCCTCGCCGCCGAAACCACCAGCACCCAGCTCGGCGAAAGTCTCGACACCAAAAAGATCGAAAGCGTACCCCTGAACGGGCGCAACTTTACTGACCTGATGGCCGTGCAGCCGGGAATCGTTCCCGAAAACACCGCACAACCCGGCGCCGTCATCATGAGCGGCGTTGCGTCCACGCCTCCTTCGGGGGACGCCAACCCCGGTGCTCTCTCCATCAGCGGCCAGCGCGAAACCTCCAACGGGTTTCGCGTCAACGGTAGCGATGTGGAGGAGGACGTCAACATGGGCACGTCGATTGTCCCCAATCTGGAAGCGATCGAGAGCTTTCGCGTCCTCACCTCGAACTTTGACGCCGAATATGGCAATTCGAGCGGAGGCCAGATCCTGGTCACCAGCAAAAGTGGCACTTCAAAAGTGCATGGCAGCGTCTTCGAGTTCCTGCGCAACACCGCCCTCGATGCGCGCAACTACTTTTCCCAGGATCGCGCCGCTTATCGCCAGAACCAGTTTGGAGGCACGCTGGGCGGAACGCCGTTCCGCGCCAAATCCTTCACTCTCTTTGGCGATTACCAGGGAACGCGCCTCACCGAAGGCATCGATACCGGCAACATCGCCGTTCCATCGCTCGACGAGCGCGCAGGCAATTTCAGCCAGGTTCCACTCACCGGCAGCGTCAGCGGTCCGTATTGGGCATCCTTGCTCTCGGCGCGGCTGGGCCGCAATGTCACGGCCGGCGAGCCGTATTCGCAGGTATTCCCGGATGCCCAGATCCCGCAATCTGCTTGGTCCGCGCCGGCCCAGTCGCTTCTGCAGTACGTTCCCAAGCCCAACGCCGGCGCATCGCTTTTTGCCACTGCTGCTGAAGCTCAAACCTTGCAGGATGACAAAGGCGCATTGCGCGCGGACTGGACGCACAGCAAGGGAACGCTTACCGCATACTACTTCCTCGACAACTACTCTCTGGATAATCCTTATCCCACCGGCACCGGTGGCGCCAATGTGCCCGGATTCGACGCCACATCCAACGGCCGCGCGCAGCTTGCCAGCCTGGCTGACACGTCCACTCATGGCGCCAACACGCTGAATGAGGTCCACCTCAGCTATATGCGCAATGACAATGCTGTTGGCCAGCCGCACGGTGGTGTTGGTCCCTCGCTGGCGTCGCAGGGTTTCGCCGGCATCGTCCCTCTCAAGCCCGCCACCGAAGGCGTTGAGAACATCGCCTTCAACGACTTCACCATGGGCGTTGACACCACCGCGCTGGCGCAAGCCGAAAATATCTACGAGGTCAGCGACTCCTTCTCCCGTATCTTCGGCAAGCACGGCCTCAAGTTTGGCGGCGAACTTCACTCTAACCAGATCAACACTCATCCCGATGTTGTGTTCAACGGCAGCTTTGCATTCAACGGCTCTGAAACCGGCCTAGATTTTGCCGACTTCCTGCTCGGCGCGCCTTCCAGCTACACCCAGGGCCAGGCCAGCAGCTTCTATAACCGCAATCTCTACCTGGCTGCATTTGCCCAGGACAGTTGGAAAGCCACCGACCGGCTCACCGTCAACTATGGAGTGCGCTGGGATCGCATCCGCCCATGGGACGAGAAGTTCAATCAGCTTCAAACGCTGCTAAAGGGCGAGCAGTCCGAGGTCTATCCCGGCGCGCCGCGTGGTCTGGTCTTCCCCGGCGATCCAGGAGTGCCACGTTCGCTCGCCGCCGCGCGCAACAATCTCGCCCCCCGCATCGGGATTGCCTGGTCGCCGTCTTCTCCCGGCGATGGCTTCCTCCATCGAGCTCTCGGCCAGCCCGGATCCACCAGCATTCGCCTCGGCTACGGCGTTTTCTACACCGCCTATGAAGGCCTCTCCGCCGGCATCATGAGCGCCAATCCCCCTTATGGCTACACCTACACCTCGGCCGCGCCGCCGCTCTTTCAGAATCCCTTCACCGTCGCCTCCACCGGCGCCGATGCAGGCCAGCGCTTTCCCCTGCAGAAGATCGCCTTTGGCGCCAGCCCCAGCAATCCCAACACCACTGTTGATTGGACCCAGTTTGAACCGCTGGTCGGCATTCCCGCAGTCGATCCCAACGATGTAACTCCCTATGCCGAGCACTGGATGGCCAGCTTCGAGCGCCAGTTCGGCTCGACCCTAGCCACCCTCAGTTATGTCGGTGCTTCCTCGCATCATCTCCTGGTGCTGGAAGAAGCAAATCCGGCCGATCCGGCCCTCTGCCTCAGCCTGGGATCCGGCTGCGGTCCCTTCAACGAGCAGGCTGCGCGCACCCAGTTCGGCCCGCAATTCGGCAGCGTCGAGCTACAGCGAACCATCGCCAACTCAGCCTACAACGCCTTTGAGGCCACACTGAACCACCGCTCCCATGGCATCGAGCTGCTCTTGAGCTACACATTTTCCAAGTCCATCGATCAGTCAGCCGGCCTGCCCGAGCCCGTGAATCCAGTCGACCCATCCCTGAGCCGTGGCCTGTCTTCGTTTGACATGCGCCACAACCTGGTCGGCACTTTCACCTACCAGATTCCCAGCCCCAAAATCGCCAACCGTTCGTTGCGCGCGCTCTCCGGCGGCTGGGCCGTCGCAGGGGTCACGCGATTCACCTCGGGACTCCCCGTAACCCTGCTCAACAACAATGACACCTCGCTCCTCGGCACCATTCCCAACGGCATCAACAACAACGGCGTCGATACGCCGGACTGGTCCGGATCTCCTTTGCGCATCGAAACCAATCCCCGCGCCGGCCAGTTCGTCTTCAATCCGGCGCAATTCAGCCTGCCTGCTCTCGGCACCATGGGAAATGCCCGCCGCCGCTTCTTTTCCGGCCCCGGAATGGAAAACGTTGACGCTACCCTGTCGCGCAACTTCCTGGTCAGCGATAATCGCGCCCTCGAATTTCGCGCTGAGGCCTTCAACGTTTTCAATCACGCCCAGTTCTTCGGCGCCGCATCTGTTGACGGCAACATCTCCAGCACCAGCTTCGGCCAGGCAGTCAGCGCCATGCCGCCAAGGTTAATGCAGTTCGCCCTCCGCTACCGGTTCTAGGGCCCGCCAGCCGCTCAGACCGCCGCTGCCGCCGGCTTGGCGTCGGAAATGGTGCGTTCCGGCGGCCGCAGATCGTAGCGATCCAGGTTCATCACCTTGCTCCATGCCTTCGCGAACTCCTGCACAAACGCCTTCTCGCCGTCGCTGCTGGCATACACCTCAGAAAGCGCACGGAGCTGCGAGTTCGACCCAAAGATCAGATCGACGATCGTAGCCGTCCACTTCAGCTCACCCGACTTGCGGTCGATTCCTTCCAGTACGCCGGCAGATTTCTCTGACTTCGCCCACTTCGTCCTCATGTCCAGCAGGTTCACGAAGAAGTCGTTGCTCAGCGCGCCGGGTCGCTTGGTGAACACGCCGTGCTGTCCGTTGCTGATGCCCAGCGCCCGCATCCCGCCCACCAGCACCGTCATCTCCGGAGCGGTCAGCGAAAGCAATTGCGCCTTGTCGAGCAGAAGCTCGTGCGATTTTTCTTCCAGCCCCTTGCGCGCGTAGTTGCGGAACCCGTCCGCCCGCGGCTCCAGCACCTCAAACGCGTCCACATCGGTTTGCTCCGTCGTGGCGTCCGTGCGCCCCGGCACAAAGTCGATTTTCACTTTGTGACCGGCCTTCTTGGCCGCAGACTCGATCGCCGCGTCTCCACCTAACACGATCAGGTCGGCCAGCGAAACCTTCTTGCCGCCCTCCTGTGCGGCATTGAACTTCTTCTGGATCGCCTCCAGCTTGTCCAGGACCTTCTTCAGTTCGGCGGGCTGGTTCACCTCCCAGTCCTTCTGCGGCGCCAGGCGGATGCGCGCGCCGTTGGCTCCGCCGCGCTTGTCGCTCGAGCGGAACGTCGAGGCCGACGCCCAGGCCGTCCTCACCAGCTCGGGAACCGACAGCCCCGACGCGAGAATCTCCTTCTTCAGAGCTCTAATGTCCTTCGCGTCGATCAGCTCATGATCCACCGCGGGAACCGGGTCCTGCCAGATCAGCTCTTCTCTCGGCACCAGCTTGCCCAGGTAGCGCGAGCGCGGGCCCATGTCGCGGTGCGTCAGCTTGAACCACGCCCGCGCAAACGCATCGGCAAACTCATCCGGGTTCTCCATGAAGTGCCGCGAGATCTTCTCGTATACCGGGTCAAAGCGCAGCGAGAGATCGGTGGTCAGCATGGCGGGCTGGTGATGCTTTGAAGGATCGTGGGCGTCGGGAATCAGGTCCGCGCCCGCATTGCCCTTCGGCTTCCACTGGTGGGCGCCGGCCGGGCTCTTGGTCAGCTCCCACTCGAAGCCAAACAGGTTCTCAAAGAAGTTGTTGCTCCACCGGGTCGGCGTTTTAGTCCAGGTCACTTCCAGGCCGCTGCCGATGGCGTCTCTGCCGATGCCCGTGCCGAAGGTGCTTTTCCAGCCCAGTCCCATCTCCTCAACAGTAGTTCCTTCCGGCTCCACGCCAACGTGGCTGGCCGGCGCGGCGCCGTGCGTCTTGCCGAAGGTGTGGCCGCCGGTAATCAGCGCCACGGTCTCGTAGTCGTTCATGGCCATGCGGGCAAAAGTCTCGCGGATGTCGCGCGCCGCGGCAATGGGATCGGGATTACCGTTCGGGCCCTCCGGGTTCACGTAGATCAGGCCCATCTGCACCGCTGCCAGCGGATTGGCCAGCTCGCGCTCCCCGCTGTAGCGCTTGTCGCCGCCCAGCCACTCGGCCTCCGGACCCCAATCCGTATCCAGCTCCGGCTCCCAGATATCCGCGCGGCCGCCGCCGAATCCGAACGTCTTGAACCCCATCGACTCCAGCGCCACGTTGCCGGCCAGGATCATCAGATCCGCCCAGGAAATCTTCTTCCCGTACTTTTGCTTAACCGGCCACAACAGCCGCCGCGCCTTGTCCAGGTTCACGTTGTCCGGCCAGCTATTCAGGGGCGCAAACCGCTGCGCGCCCTTGCCTGCGCCGCCACGGCCATCGTGGATGCGGTAGGTCCCCGCGGAGTGCCACGCCATGCGAATGAACAGTCCTCCGTAGTGGCCAAAGTCGGCCGGCCACCAGTCCTGCGAGTCCGTCATCACCGCGTGAAGATCCTTCACAACCGCGTCCAGATCCAGGATGGCGAACTCCTTCGCGTAGTCGAAATCCTCGCCCATGGGATTGGCGCGCGAGGATGGCTGATGCAGCATTTCCAGGTTCAACTGGTCCGGCCACCAGTCACGATTGCTCCTTCTCCCACCGGCGGCATGCTTCATACTATTTCCCGCGACCGGGCACTGCGCTTCACTCGACATAATCACTCCTCGATTTCTTTCCGACTATCCAGTATAGAAGCCAGTCCCCGCATCGAATGACTGGCCGTATTCCTGCCGTCAGTTGTTTTCATGAGAATGAAATGAAGCTCTCCCCAAGCGGCCGCGCGATTCCGAATTCAAGTTAATGTGACCGGAAATTGAGCCCCAATTATTCTGCCGCGTCCTGCGCGCAGCGAGATCCGATGCCGCCGCCCGATTCCTTCCCCGATTGCCGGCACGCGGTCAGATTTGAGAGTACGGTTGTAATAGATACCCGATACTCCTTCTCGCCTCCTGCATCCCAGGAATTGCTCCAGACGAGCGCCATTCAAGAATGCAACCGAGTAACTGGAGCTAGCGTGACCCCCCTCAAGCGAAGCCCTGTCGTCAGTCAGCGGCCGGCGCCCATCCAAATAGGCCCGCACCTGCCCGAACCGTCGCAAATTGCCATCACAGCAAGTTCGTCAGAGGTCAATCAGGCTGGTACCCGAGAGAGCAGACTGTCCTTTAGTGAAGACTTCACGCGGGAACATTCGCTCTGCCGTATCCAGATCGGCTTGGCCGGGATCGCAGGCTGTTTCTAAGACGCCACTCGATTGGGGCGGACTCCATGGGATGGAGAAGCCCCCAGACAAATTTATGGATTGCAAGATCTGCAAGGAACTCGAGCGGCGAGCCGGTGGTCAGTAGCAGGTGGCCGGTGGCCAGTAGCTTGTAGCCGGTAGCCAGTAGCCGGTTGCTTCAGGCTTCTCGCTTTTTGCTACGAGCTACAAGCTACTGGCTCCAGGCTGGCGCATCACTCTCGCTCTCGCAAGAACGCATCCACTTCTGTTCGCTTCGGCATCGACGCCTGCGCGCCTCGCCGAGTAACGGAGATTGCCGCGGCAGCCGAGGCTAATCGCGCTGCCTCCAAGGGACCCAGGCCTTCCATCAGCGCCACGGCGAATGCGCCATTGAAGCAATCCCCGGCGGCCACGGTATCGACGGCCTGCACCGGAAACGCAGGCACCCAGCCGGCCCGGCCACCCGCAAACGCAACGTAAGCGCCTTCCGCGCCGCGCTTGAGGGCCACGCCTTTCAGTCCTTTTGCGAAGAGCTTTTCCACGGTCGCTTCCACGCTGAGCCCGTTGCCCACGTAGAGCGCTGCCTCAGTCTCATTGGGCGTGAACCACGCGATCTTCTCAAACAACGACTCCGGCAGCGGCGCGGCGGGCGCGGGATCGAGCATGACCGGTACGCCCGCCTCGGCGGCCATCTCGACTGCGTAGCAGGTCGTGGCCAGCGGCAGCTCAAGCTGGCACAGGACCATCCCGGCATAGCGAATCAGCTCGGCATGGCGATCGATGTGCGCTCGGTCCATGCGGCCGTTGGCGCCCTGCACGATCACGATGCTGTTGTGGCCGTCCTCGGCGAGGAAAATGTGCGCCAGGCCGGACGCTCCGGGCGAAGCCTCCATGGCTTCGATTCCGACACCAGCCTCGGCGAGCGCGTCCAGCAGCGGCCGTCCGTACGCGTCGTCGCCCACCATCCCCACCATCTGCGCGGGATAGCCGAGCCGGGCCACCGCCACGGACTGGTTGGCGCCCTTGCCGCCCGGAGTGGTGGAGAAGCTGGTGCCGATGACCGTTTCGCCAACGGCGGGGATGTGAGGCGTGCATGCCACCATGTCCATGCTGATGCTGCCGACAACAACAGTCGGCTTGTGGGACTTCTCACTCATTTATTAATTCACTCATTCACTCATGCCCGTCGTCCCGAGACCGCGATCGGCCAACGGCAAACCACGAATCACGAACCACGAACCACGAACTTCAATACAAGGGTGCCAGGGCGACCGCGCCGAGGCCGAAGAGGAAAAAAACGAACATGAGCGTAAGCAGCAACTTCGCACCACGCGATGCCCCCGCGAACTCGCGCCAGACGAACACACCCCACAACGCGGAAACCATGGTCGCGCCCTGGCCGATGGAGTAAGACACTGCAGGACCAATGTTGACATGAGCCTGCGACGCAACGAAGTTCGAGACGGCGCCGGCGCACCAGACGAATCCGCCGAAGACGCCGGCCAGGTGCCAGCCGAGCTCGGCGCGCCAGTAATCTGCGCCGGAGACGGGCGGCTTGCCATCGAGCGGCTTTTTCATCAGCAGCCAGTTGGCGGGGATGTTGATGAGGAGGACGCCGATGGCGAAGAAAAAGGCGACAGCGTAGGGGCCGGGCGGCGGAAGTTGCGAATGCGCGGGATTGCCGGCCATGGCGCGAGCGACGAGGGGATAAAAGCTGCCCATCAGGAGGCCGGCGACGAGCGAGAGCACAATGCCGCGTGTGGTGGCCGCGGGCGCATCGCTGGCCCGGGTCCCGGGCGACAGGTCGCCGTCGCTGGGGCGGTTCTCGCGCCGGCGATAGGCAGCCGCGTCCAGAACGATAGCCACCGTAACCAGCGCCACGCCGGCAAATAGGAGCAGGGGATTGGCCGCGGGATGCACCAGGTAGCTGGAGACTGCGCCGACGATGAGCGCCAGGCCGATGCCGATGGGGAAGGCGACGGCGAGGCCGGCTATGTCGATGGCGGCGACCAGCAGCAGGTTGGCAACGTTGAAGATGGCGCCGCCGCATAGCGCGAAAACGATCGCGCTCTCCGGGGTGTTGGCCAGTGCGCTGGCGAATGGGAGGCCGGTTTGGCCCAGGCTGCCGGCCGTGAGCCCCCAGACAATTGCCCCCAGCAGAACGCCGAAGACGTAATCCCAGTAGAAGAGCTGGAAGCGGTAGCGCGGGCACAGCTTGAGCGTGTTGGCCCACGATCCCCAGCACAGCATGCTCAGGATCATGAGGAACAGCGCGCCTTGGTAGGTTTCGGGCAGAAACATATCGGTCCCTTCGACGGGTCAATTTAGAGCGAAAGGGAACGATAACGCGTGAAGCGGCGGTGAGGCAACTGGAGCCGTGACAAGGAACACAGGGACACAGGGAACGGCGACGCCGGGAGCAGGAGCTAAAAGCTAAGCTGGAAGCTAGAGGCTGGAAGCTGCTTCAGTGCGGGCGGCCGGGCAACACGAAATGCTCGGCGCAGCGCGGCTCGTAGTTGTCCCCCGCCATGATTACGGGGCTCTCGTAGGGCGCGGGTTTGCCGTCGATGAGGCGCTGAGGGTAAAGCGCGCGCGCGCCGCAACTGCAATACGAGACCAGCTCGGTAATGTTGCCGGCGTAGGTGCGGACGAGCCAGGAGAGCGAGAGCATTTCGCCGAAGGGAAGGCCGCGAAAGTCGAGTTCGAGGCCGGAGACCATGACATCGTGGCCGGATTCGAGCAGGCGCTTGGTGAAAAGGAAAAGGTCGTTGACGAACTGGCCCTCGTCGATGGCGATGCACTCCACGCGCTTGCCGATGTGCTGCTCGGTCTGGTCCAGGATAGGCAGGGCAGTCCAGGGATCGGAGTTGGGGAACTCGACGGCCTGCATTTTGCCGCAACCGTTGGTGTTGCGGCTCTCCACCACGCCGGCGGCGGCCTTGGTGTCGGCGCTGGGCTTGAGCAGGAGCACGTGCTGCTTGGCGTATTGACGGCGAATCTCAATGCGGCGCAGCAATTCGGCGGTTTTATTGCTTCGCATGGGGCCGACGATCAGTTCCAGCTTGCCGGGCACGGGGGTCTCCAACGGGGTCCTCAACCAGGTGCAAAAGGTCTCGGTTAGGAAACTAGCACATGGAAGGTTGTGCGGGGTTGTTGATAAACGGTGCATTTCCCGCTCGCCTGAAATGCACCAAATCTGGTGCAGAAAACGTATCAACATATCATGATGTGATGGTAGAGTGCATATACATTTTTTTATGCAATTATCAAGACATCATGATATGTTGATGGGTAATTCTCACCCCTTCGCCGCCTTGACCGCTTCGGTGAGCGCCGGGACCACCTCGAATAAATCGCCGACAATGCCGTAGTCGGCCACTTCGAAGATGGGCGCTTCCGGGTCCTTGTTGATGGCCACGATGCATTGCGAGCCTTTCATTCCAACAAGATGCTGGATGGCGCCTGAGATGCCGACAGCGAGATAAAGCTTGGGCGCGACGGTCTGGCCGGAGCTTCCCACCTGGCGCTCCATGGGCAGCCAGCCATTGTCGCAAATGGGGCGGGAGGCGGCGAGCTCGGCACCCAGCGCGGCGGCAAGCTCCTCGACCAGCGGGAGGTTGTCGGCTTCCTTAATTCCGCGGCCTACGCTGACGATGAGCGGAGCCGAGGCAAGGTCGACGGTCTGCGCGGAGCCGCGAAAGGGTTCGCCGGGCTTGGTGCGTATGGCGCTGGGATCGATCTGCGGGGCGAAATTTGCAATGTCCGCTTTGTCGGTCTCAATGGCGTCGGCACGGAAGGCGCCGGCCTGGACGGAGACGAAACAGGGGCCGGAGCCTGAATGGCGATAGTTTCCGGTGAGGCGGCCCTGCAGGAGTTGGCGCGTGAATACGGGCCCTTCGCCGATGGCGATGACGTCGCTGATCAAGACTTCATGGATGCGCGCGGCCAGCGCGGGGGCGAAGTCGCGCACCTGGTAGGTGTGGGGGAAGACGACGTAGCCGGGCTGCTCGGCCTGAATGAACTGGTCGAGCGCGATGGTGTAAGCGTCGGCGGTGTAACGCTCCAGGAGCGGATGCTCGATGCGCATGACTTTAGCGACGGATTTGGCTGCGGCTTCTGCGGCCAGCGATTCCGTCGCACTGCCAATGACCGCTAAGTTCAACGGCTGGCCGGTGAGCTCGGCGAGGCGATGGCCGGCTGCGAGGGCTTCCCAACTGGCGCGGCCGATGCGGCCGTCGCGATCTTCAAGAAATACCCAGATTCCGCTCATAGCACGCGCACCTCGAACTTGAGTTTTTCGACCAACGTTGCGGCGGCCTGTTTGGCATCGCCTTCAATGATTTGCGTGGACTTCTGCTTTTGCGGCAGCGCGATGTTTTCCAGCACGACGACCGGTAGAGCAGCCTGGCCGAGATCAGTCGCAGTGACGACGCGCATTTCTTTGGTCTTGGCTTTTTTGATGCCCATCAATGTGGCGTAGCGGAGCTTGTTGCCGCCCGATTGGATGGCGAGCGCGGCCGGCAGGGGCAGCTCGATCTCCTGAAACCAGCCGGCTTCGAGCTCTCGCTTGACCTTGAGGCCGGCGTCGGTCTTCTCCACGTGGAGGATGAGCGAAGCGTGCGGGATCTCGAGCAGTTCGGCGAGGATGACGCCGGTCTGGCCGTAGCCGAGGTCGTCGGACTGGAGGCCGGTGAGGACCAGGTCGGGGTTCTCAGGGCGGATAGCTTCGGCGATCAGGCGGGCGACGCCGAGGGCGTCGCGCTGGGCGAGGTCATCGGCGGAGACGTGGATGGCGCGGTCAGCGCCCTTGGCCAGGGCTTCGCGGATGGTGGTGCCGACGCGATCTGGTCCGGCGCTGACCACGATGACTTCGCCGGTGTGCTTCTCTTTAAGCTGAAGGGCTTCTTCGAGGGCGTAGGCGTCCGACTCGTTCATGGCGTACTGGAGGTCGGACTCCTCAATCCATTTGCCGGAGCTGTCGATGCGGACTTGGGCATCTCGCTCGGGGACTTGCTTGATGGCTACGATGATTTTCATGATAACGGGCCTCGTTTCGAGGTGCTCCTCATTGCAATTTTATGTTCTGGGCGATCATATCGAGACTGTCGCCAACTGTGGAGCTTATTGCTGGATCATTGTGAGCTTCGTGAAGGGCTGGCAAGACTCGGTCCAAGTCAAGATGTTTGTGGAACTGCGCGATATATCCGAGGGACAGAGCTGCTGCCCATCGGACGAGCGGGTCGGAATGCCGCAAGAAGGTCAGACAATTCTCCTGCGTCCAGCGCCAATCCCTTTCATCCCAAGCGGCGCTGTATAGAGCAGACCTGATTTGCTCGGGGTCGCCGCTCGCGAGGGCCGCAAGCAACTCATCTCTTGATTGCGGATCGACACGTTCGTATCTCACCTGTGGCAATCCTCTCTTCTGTCGTCCCTACGGGACTTGAGCATTTAATTCGCGGCGTTCCCCACGCTGAAGCGCGGGGCTAACGAACGCTGCGCCTACGGCGCGATTCTTTGCGGCTCAGGCAGGTTGCGGGCGATGAGCTGGGCGACGTCGAGCAGTTGTGGCGCGTTGCCGTCCATTTCTCCAAGCGCGTCGCGGAACATGGAGTTGCAGAAGGGGCATGCGGTGCCGATGGTTTGCGCGCCGGTGGCTACGAGTTCCTTGGCGCGGGCGTGGCTGACACGCTCGCCGGTTTCTTCACCTAAGAATGCCAAGCCGCCGCCTGCGCCGCAGCAGAAACTGCGTTCCTTGTGGCGCGGGGCTTCGACTAGCGTGCCGGCGATTTGGACGAGTTGGCGCGGCTGGTCGTAAACGTTGCGGTAACGGCCCAGGTAGCACGGGTCGTGGAAGACGATGGTTTCCGGGGCGGGGGCTAAAGCCCCTTCATTCGATTCCGGGGCCAGAAAGGCAGAAGAACTTCCCTCAGCGGCTAAAGCCGGGCCCGGTTCACTGGCTTTATTGGCACGACTGAAGTCGTGCCCCTTCAAAACTGCCCCGGACATGAGTTTTTCTGCACCCTCGAAAGCCCTACCCTTTTCCGGACCGCTTTGGGCATGACTGAAGTCATGCCCTGACACGGGACCAGTCCCGTCAGCAGTCTCGTTCCCCGGTCTCAAAGTCGAGACCGGGGGCACCCGACCGTTGGAGGGTTGGCTGGGTGAGTGGGATTGGAATTTGGGGAGCCGGTCGGCGTATCTTGCCATGAACTCAGTATGATGCTCGATCTCGGGCGGGATGCCGTATGCTTTCCAGTCCTCCTGAATGGTGCGGACGCAGTGGGGGCAGATGGAGACGATCTTCTTCACCTTGTTCTGGGCCAGGTTCTTGAGGTTCTCTTCAGCCAGTGTCTGGAAGACGAGATCGTTGCCGAGACGGCGGACCGGGTCGCCGGTGCATTTCTCTTTCTTGAGGACGCCGTAGCTGGCGCCGAGATAATTCATCACTTGCGCGAACGCGGTGACGATTTCGCGGCCCTTGGGATCGTAGCCGCCCATGCAGCCTAGCCAGAGGCAGTACTCTTGCGTCCCGTCGAAGATGGGGAATCCCTGTTTCTGGATGAATTTGTCGCGCTCGACGGTGGAGATTCCGAGCGCGTTCGAGCCCCGTTCGAGCTGATTGAAGAGCTTGGCGCCGTAGTCGTCTTCCCACGTGCCCGTATTTACGGCGCCGCGGCGGAGTCCAACCATGATGGGCACATGCTCAATGCCGACGGGGCACTGGAATTCGCATGCGCCGCAGGTGGTGCACTGAAAGACGGCCGTCTGCGAGTTGTACTTGCCAATTAAAGGTTCCTCGGATGCAGGTCCGGGATCGTTGAGGTAAGCGCGGACACCGAGGACGATTTCTTTGGGGTTCAGCTCCTTGCCGGTATTGGTTGCGGGGCAGTGCTCGGAGCAGCGGCCGCACTCGACGCAGGAATAAGCCTGGAGGCTGACGATCCGGGTGAGGTCCTTGCCGGTCACCAGGCCGAAGTCTTCGTCTCCCACGAGTGGCGGAATCCTGGAAAAACTGCCGCGCGAAAGGAAAACAGTGACGGGGCTGAGTAAAAGGTGCAGGTGCTTGGTGTGGGGGATGATGGGCAGGAAGACCAGCAGCGTCAGGGTGTGAATCCACCATAGTGCGCGGGCGGCGGGCGAGCTTTCCGTGGTGAAAAAGGCGGCCAGGTAGGTGACCATCAGCAGGAAGATGAGGCCGGCGATGACGCCGGACTCGATGGAAACCTTTTTGCCCAGCCAGCGCGGGCGGACGAAGAAGCGGCGGATGAAGAGGCCGGCGATTCCGATGGCGCAGGCAAGCGCGAAGGCTGCGGCGGCGTAGAAGTAGATTCGGCCGAACCAGCTTGCCGGGTTGAGAAAGCCCAGCCCCAGGCCGACGGCCCAGTGGTTCAGCGTGACCAGAACGAAAGCGCAGAATCCCCAGAAAACGAAGGCGTGGGCGAGGCCGGGCAGGGGACGCTGGCGAATGACTTTGGCCTGGCAAAGGACTTCGGCGAAGAAATCCCAGACGCGGCGGCCGATGGGCGCGAGATGAAAGTCGGGATCTTTGCGCGAAGCAAGGATGCGACTCAAGACGGGGCCGAACCGACGCCAGAAGAGGGCGAAGGAAGCAGCGGCCAAAGCCAGAAAGAGCGCCTTCTCCGCCAGCGAGAAGTGCTGGGGCTCGGCCAGCGTAGCGGACAGGAGATTCATAGCCAAACCCCTCACGATACACGACCAAGGGACGTGGGGACAAAGGGACCAGGGATAAGGGATAAGGGACAAGGGAAAGAGGGACAAGGGAAAGAGGGACGAAGGGACAAAGGGACGTAGGGACAAAGGGACAAATGCAGGGAACAGGGAACAGAAAGACAGGGACCTAGGGACAAAGGGACATGCTAAAAGGGAGCCGGCAAGAGGGAATCGGGAATGAAAGTAAGGGCTGTGCCTTTCTGGGACAGACGTGTGACGTGACTCACTAACAAATTTGGGCCTGACGCCTCACACTGCTGAGGATCTCTCTCCAGAACGCAAAAGCGCCAGGCACGCAATTTGCCGGCGGGGAAGAGCTTTGGGGAATGGGGGTTTGAGAACATTGCCCGAACCGACCATGGTCGAATCCGTTGCTGATATGGGGCTTTTGAATCCGCATGCGAGGCGGCGTGGGGAGACGGGCTCATCCACTTCGCTTCGCGGAGCGGGATCGGTGTTATGGGAGCGGCGGCGTCTGGTTATAGCCGTTCTCGGGGGAATCCTGCTGGCATGCCTGATTTATTGCCTGGTGGCGCCGCGGGAGTACGACGCGAAAGCGCAGGTGGCTCTGCGGACTGCCCCGGCGACCGGGCTGAACCTGGACGGGACGGACAGCGGCTATTCCGGGTCATTCGCGAGTGGACAAACGCAACTGGAAACGCTGGCCGGTGTGTTTCGCAGCGAGCAGCTTGCATGGCGGGTGATCGTCGAGCAAAAACTCTACCGGGATCCGGCATTCGCGCATGGAATCATGCAGCGTTACGCGGATTTTCGTCCCGAGTCTCCCAATCCGGAAGAGCGATCGCGGTTGTTGGAGCGATTCGATGCCTCGCTGGCGACCAGGACTGTTCCGCGCACGCTGCTGCTGGAGATCCGTTTCCGCAGCCGGGATGCAGCACTTTCGGCGGCGGTAGTGAATGCGGTAATCAAGGGCTACCGGGACGAGGAGACGGAGACGCGAATTCTGGCTACGTCGCATGCCTCAGGATGGCTGGAACAGCAATTGCAGACATTGAAGGCGCGTTCCGACCAGGATGAGGCGCAACTGGAAGAATTCCAGAAGAAGCACGGCCTGTTGATCACGCTTCAGGAGCTTGGGAACGGCCAGCGCGCCACCGAGGATCATACGGCTCCATTCCGCGAGGTGGACGAGGCGGCAAGCGAGTTGGTGGCTGCCAGTTCGGATCGGATTTTGCAGGAAGCGGAGTATCGCGCGGCCATGAACGGAGATCCGGAAGCGGTGCTGGCATCCGATCCACGCCTTGAGGCTGCGACGGGTGGCCTGTCGGTGACTGCGTTTCGCGATCTGAATGCGCGGCGCTCGGCGTTGGAGCAGGAACTGGCGCAACTTGCGCCGGAACATGGTCCCAATTATCCGCGCTCGATTGAAATTCGCGGGCAGATCAAGGATGTGGACCAACAGCTGCAGGCCGAGGATGCCACGCTGCGAGACCGCTTCAAAAGCGCGTGGCAAACGGCGGTGTATCGCGAAACCATGGTGCGCAAAAACCTGGAAGAGCGGACCGGCGAGGGTGAACAGGCCAATGCGGCGGCAACGCAATTTGCAATCATGCGCCGCGAGGCCGATGCAAGCCAGGATCTCTACTTACGCATGCAGGAAAAAGTGACTTCCGCGGGGTTGGCGGCGGGAGTGCAAGGTTCTGAATTCTGGGTGGTGGATCCGGCCGAGCCGCCGGTGAAGCCCGCCGTGCCCAATCCACCGCTCGACTTCGCCATAGCGCTGTTTGCCGGAGTGTGGTTAGTCGCTGGAGGTGCGTTCATGATGGAAAACTTGCGTCCTCGGGCGCGCGGAACCTTGTTGATGGTTTGCGCGCTGGGATTATGGTGCCTGGGCGCGCAGGCGCAACCGCCTCCGGCCCCCAATACATCCGGACTTCCCGAGGGGGCGGTGCGTATCCCCCCAGGCGGCGCTACCCACGCCGCCCCAAATGCGAAAGATGCTCCGGCGGTGTGGAACGCGGGGATTGCGGGCGCGGCAGGGGCGAATGGAAGAGCTGCCGAGGGCGGATTGCCGGGGCCGATTGTTCCCGGCGACGTGCTGGATGTGGGCGAGTACCATACGCCGGACTTTCGTTCGACGGTGCGGGTATCGGCCGAGGGAACCGTGCTGCTGCCCATGATCGGCGAGGTCAAGGTGCTGGGGCTGGATGAGATGGGCGCGGCGCGGGCCATTGACGACGCGCTGGTGGCCAAGGGAATTTTGTTGCATCCGCAGGTGGCTGTGCTGGAGACGTCCATTGTGGGTCAGGATGTGACGTTATCGGGAGAGGTGGCGCGGCCGGGCGTGTATCCGTACGCCGTGCATCATCGGTTGCTGGACCTGATCGCGGCCGCCTCCGGTCTGAGCCCGGCAGCGGGAAGCGTAGTCAGCATCGTGCATCGCGATGAGCCGGACAAGCCGGAGCTGATCCCGTTGGGCGGTGTCATGGCCGCCGGGACGGGCCGCAATCCCGAACTTCGGCCGGGAGACACCGTGGAGGTGAGCCGAGCGGGTGTTGTCTATGTTGTGGGCGACGTGATCCGGCCGGGCGGATTCACCATGGAGCCGGCGCAGCCCATGACGGTGCTGGAAGCGGTTTCGCTGGCGTGGGGGCCGACGCAGAACGCGATCTTGAACAAAGCACTGTTGATTCATGAGGAGAATGGCAGCCGTACCGTTACCACCCTCAACCTGAAGCGCATGATGCGCGGACTGGACCCGGATATGCCGATCGCCGAGCGCGACATCCTGTTCGTGCCCGATTCCGCGATGAAGAACCTGTGGAATCGCAGCCTGGAGTCGGTTGTGCAATCGGCCGCGGGCGTAAGCATTTACGCGGGCCTGGTTTACTCGCAGAGGTTTTAACGGGATGCGCAAGCTGGCATGGTGGCTGCTACTGGGGCTGGCTTTCAGTATTCCGTGGGAATACTCACTCGACCTGGGCCCTCCGGTGGGCAACATCGCGCGCCTGTTGGGAATTGCGCTGCTGCTGGTGATGGCGCTTGCGGTGCTCCAGGCAGGCCGCATCCGCCGGTTGCATCCGCTGCAATGGCTGGCGCTGGCGCTGCTGGCATGGTCTGCGGTTTCGTGCTTCTGGAGCGTCGATAGTCACGCGTCTCTTGCCCAGGTTCGCGGGTACGTGCAGGAGATGATGATTGCGTGGTTTGTGTGGGAGCTGACCGACTCGCCCGGAGACCTGCGCGATCTTCTTCGCTGTTACGTTGCGGGTTCCTGCGTACTTGCCGGACTGACCATTGCGAATTTCATTTCTCCCGATGCAGCAGGCCAGATTCGCTTCGTGGCCCAGGGACAGGACCCCAATGACGTCGCGCGTTTCCTGGATCTTGGCTTTCCCCTCGGCGCACTCCTGATCAACTCTCACTCGCGATGGGGGGACAGGCTGCTTGTCCTCGGGTACATGCCGCTGGGACTAATGGGCGTGCTGTTGACGGCTTCCCGCAGCGGCATGATTGCCGCCGTGATCGCCCTGGGAGGCTGCGTATTGATGCTGGCCAACAGCCGGTCGCGGCCAGTGATCGCCTTCACTTTGCCTGCGGTGCTGCTGGCGTTCTGGATGGCCGCTCCGCAGGAAACCACGGACCGCATTCTCTCGATACCTCAAGCACTTGCGGGTGGCGATCTCAACCAACGCTTGAGCATTTGGGTAGCCGGATGGCAGGCCTTTGCCCGTGCGCCATTTGTCGGGACCGGAGCCGGGACATTCCTCGCCGCCACGCATCTTCCGCCCGGTGCAACAGCGCATAACACCGCGCTTGCCATCGTCGTGGAGGGGGGCGTAGTCGCGCTGCTGTTGGCCGCGGCCATTCTTGCCCTCGCGGCGGTATCTATATTTTCAATGCGCGGCGCAATGCGGCTGGGCCTGGGAACGGCATTCCTGGTGTGGCTGGCAAATGCCCTGGTGCTTTCCATTCAGGCCAATCGCACCACGTGGCTCCTGCTCGGGATGATTGTTGCCGCCGGCCGCCTTGCAGCGGAAATGCCCGAGGAGTTTCGCAGAGAGTTCCCGCAATCAACCATCGCAAGCACACCCTATTCAGTGGCCGTTGCCACGGAGTGAAGCCGGGATGGCAGAGACCGTGACGCTTGCGCGCAGCACTCCGGACCGCCGTGCGATGCGTGCGGCAGGCGTGCTCGCTTTGGCAGGCATCGCCGTGAAGATTGCAGCCACCGGCAAGGAGTCGATGGTGGCCGCGCTCTACGGGCGCTCCGACGCCATGGACGCGTTCCTGGCGGCGTTCCTCATTCCCAACCTGCTGATCAACGTGGTCGCCGAATCGATGAACCAGGCGCTGATTCCGACGCTCATCCGCGAACGCCTGCGGGAGGGCCGGGAACGCGCTCAGGAGTTGCTGGCGAGCTCGACCACGGCACTCTGCGGGTTGCTGGCCGGGGTAACCGTTGCAATGGCGCTGGCCGCGCGAGCCTTCTTTCCGCTGATCGGATCCAATTTCGCCCAACCGAAGCTGGAGCTGTCGATCCACCTGTTCTATCTGCTGCTTCCTTGCGTGTTGCTGGGCGGTATTGCCAGCAATTGTACGGCGGTGCTGAACGCAGAGGGACGATTCGCATTTCCCGCGCTGGCGCCGATGGTCATCCCCCTGACGATCGCGGCGGGGACGCTTCTATTTCACGGCTCGCTGGGGATTTGGGCTCTGGCGTGGGCCACCGTTTTGGGCATGGCCCTCCACGCGGGTTGGATGATCGCCTCAATGCGTCGGTGCGGTTACGGTTTCCGGCTGCGCTGGCACGGATGGACGGAGCCGGCGCGGGAGGTGGCAGGGCAGTACGGACCAGCGTTTCTGAGCGCAATTGTGGCCTCCGGCGGGCTTCTGGTGGATCAGGCCATGGCCGCCATGCTGACCGCCGGCAGCGTTTCCGCGCTGGTGTTCGCGGGCCGGTTCGTCAGCATAGCGGTGAGCCTGCTGGCGGGCGCAATTTCCTCGGCTTTGGCGCCGCATCTGTCGGAACTTGCGGCGTTGCGCGATTGGCACGCCTGCCGTGCTGCGTTGCGCGCGTGGGGTGGCCGCGCCGCGTTCCTCTCCGCGGCGGTTGCCGCGGCGCTGATTGCCGGTGCGCGCCCATTGGTGCGTGTGGTCCTTCAGCATGGGGCATTCGGGCGCGGGGACAGCAACGTTGTCGCCTGGGTCCTGATTATGTACGCGCTGCAAATTCCGTTCTTCGTGGTCAGCCGGGTGCCGTATCGGCTGATCGTGGCGATGCGCCGGACCGACCTGGTCTTTTATTGCGGAGGCATCAACCTGGTGCTCGACGTTGGATTCAATCTCGTCCTGATGCGCTGGATGGGCGTGGCTGGTATCGCGCTGGCAACCTCGCTTTGGTGCGTAAGCACCTGCGCGTTCCTATGGTTCTGGGCGTTGAGGCTGCTCAAAAACGCTGAGCGCGACGCGGAGGAAAGGTCGCGCGCATGAGCCCGCTTCCCGCGCCCGCACAGTATCTGCTTCGCGCGGACGACCTTTGCCCCACCATGCATGCGGAGCGATGGCTGCGTCTTCGCGACCTCCTGGACGGGTTCGCCATCCAGCCGATCCTCGCGGTAGTTCCCGACAATCACGATTCTGAGCTCGCCGTCTCACATCCCGATCCCGCATTTTGGCGGCAGATGCGCGAGCGCCAGGCTGCCGGTGCGACCGTGGCGCTCCACGGTTATCAGCACGTGTGCACGCGGCATGGCCGCAGCCTGGTGCCAATGCATCGCACTTCGGAATTCGCCGGCGCTACGCGCGAAGAACAACACCGTTGGATGGAAGCGGGGCTGGCCATCCTGCGCGGCCACGGCCTGCTTCCGCGCCTGTGGGTAGCGCCGCGGCACGGCTTCGATGGCAACACGCTCGATGCGCTGCGCCGGGCGGGAATCGAGTACCTGAGCGATGGCCTGGGCCGCGTGCCGGTGCGTCGCGGTGGGGTGGTCTGGATCCCGCAGCAGCTCTGGCGGCCGGAAATCAAGCGAAAGGGCGTCTGGACGATCTGCATCCATCCCAACACGATGACGGATAGCGATGCCGCGGTGCTCGGAGAGTTCCTGCGCGGGCATGCCGCACAATTCACCAGCTTCGAACGCGTGATCGAGGAGTGGGTAGGTTTCGATGCGCCGTTGCGCGAACGCGCATGGGAGGCATTTCAGGCCGGCAGGATCATGCTGCGCAGGAGTTTTTCGGCTCGCTGAGTGGAGCGCGCGGGCTCGAGCCCCAGCGGGAAGGAAGCTGTCGCCGAGCCAGCAAATCTGCGTAAAGCTGCTCCCACCGGTCCAGCACCGACTCCACACCGTATCGTTGCTCGATTCTCTGCCGCGCATTTAGGCCCATGGCACGTCGGTTTGCAGGCGTCATCTGCATCAGGCGAAGCATGGCGCGGCGCAGGGAGTCGGCGTCGCCGGGCCGGGCAAGAAATCCCGTTTCGCCATCCGCTATCACTTCGTTCGAGCCGGCCACATCGGTGGCCACGCACGGCAACGCGCATGCTCCGGCTTCCAGTAGGCAGATGGGCAGGCCCTCCCAGCGCGAAGCCAGGACGCAGGCGTCCGCCGCCTGCATTGAACGCAACACGCCGGAAGTGAATCCGAGGAACCGCACGCGGTCGCCGATGCCCAGGCCGCTCGATAATCGACGAAGTTCCGGTTCCAGTGAGCCGGAGCCGGCAAGGAACAGAAGAGCCTGTTGCGGCAGGCCGGCAAAAGCAGCCAGCAGCGTGGCATGGTCTTTTACCGGTTCCAGGCGTCCGGCTGCGAGCCACAAAAAGCTATCGCCGGCGGCCGCTTCCGCGCGCAGCCGCGCTCCGGCTTCAGGGTCGGGACGCCATATGCCGGTGTCTATACCATTGGGGACAATCACAATTTGCCCGGCCGGAACCATGCGCGCCGAGATGCAGGCATCTGCCACCGGACGGCTTACGGCGGAGACGCAATCGGCAAGTTTAGCGGTGATACGGTAAAGAGTGCGACGAACAGCCGAGCCCGTTGCGGCCGTGTGGACCGTATCCACCACCACGCGTACCGGCGCCAGCAGCCGCGACAGCCGCGCCATCCACGCCGCGTGAGGAAGATGCGCGTGCACCACGTCCGGCGTGTTTTCAAGGATCCATCGCCGCATGCGCATCCATCCCTGCGGATCCGCCAGCCCCCTGCGCATGCCCAGCGAGAGAAACTCCGCTCCCGCCGATCGCAGCTCCTGCGCCGCATTGCCGCCATCGCCTGAGAGCGCAACCACGGTCGACTTCCATCCCCGGCGCGCCAGGCCGCCGGCGAGCAGGATCACCTGCCGTTCGGCGCCCCCGATCCGGTCGATGCCCGGAATCACGTGAACGACATGGCTCATGGCGTGGCCGCCAGAACGGTATCGATGAGAGCCTCGAAACGCGGGATGGCACGCTCCGTCCGGTACTCCTCAATCCAGCCGTGCTGGAAGCGTTGGCCCGGCTCGAACGCATTCAGCGCGCTCGCGATGGCCCGTTCCAGGGCAACTGCCGAGACCTGATCTGCCATCCATACTCCGGGCCTGCCGGCCAGCAGCTCGCGCAGACCGCCAAGGGCCGGAGTGGCCACGATCGGCATTCCCTCCGCCGCCGCCTCCAGCAGAGCGTTGGGCATCCCCTCCCGAGCGGACGAAAGCACAAACAGAGTGGCGCCCGCGAACCACGTTTCTGGATGCGAAACGTGCCCGGCAAAGCACACGGATTTTTCCAGTGCGAGCCTCCCTGCCAGCGCGCGCAAATTTGCTTCCTCGCGCCCAGCTCCCAAAATGGTCAGGTCGGCGTGCGGATACTCAAATCGCAACACAGCCATCGCCCGAAGAAGCAGGTCGAAACTCTTTTCCGGCGCCAGCCTCCCGACGGCCAGAAGATGGGGACCGGGTCCGCGCAAGTGGTTTTGCCGGGTTTCTCCGCGCGATCGAATGGCGCTCAGGTCTACCGGGTTCGGCAGAACGTGAAGTGTTCGATTGCATCGCGCCGCCAGCGCCAGATCCCCCGCCATGGCCCCGGACTGACAGATGATGGCATCGGCTCGGCGGTAGAGCACCCGGTAAAGCTGAGGAGAAAACAGGCCGGCATCGCCCGCGTCCGGCTGACCGTTCTGCCGCACCAGAACGCGCGTCTTTCTCGGGAAGAATGGCCGCAACAGCAGCACCGCGAAGTTCAGGTGGGTTATGCCGGAAAGAATCGCATCGGGGCGCAACCGCCAAACCAGGCGCAGGATCGGGATCAGGCTGTATCGGACCCTGCTTGCGCCCAGCTCATGCACCGTAACCCTGGATGGCAACGCGATGTTCGCGGTATCTCTTGCTGTTACCAGGCCAATGTGCACCCGGTACCTCTCCGGATCCAACCGTTCTGACAGCAGCGCAATGACACGTTCCGCTCCGCCTCCGCCCAGATGCGGGATCAGTAGCAGAATGATGGGTTGCCTGGTCATGGTGAGAGTTACAAGCGTAACCATATACAGGACGAAACCCCGTGACTGCGGTCACATTCGGTAACTGTCCAAAATTGGTACATTTCTGAGATTCCTCTCATATGCCTGTCGGAGAGCGGGGGGAGAGGTCAGGGTCCTTAGATGGGCACGTTCGAAGTTTGTCCGCCGGCGCGGCTGCTGCGATTGGGCGGAATTGACCTGCCGCTGATTGTCGTGGGGGTAACACACCCACAAACCTGCCTGGTTCTGCGCGGCCGCCTGAGGGCATTGCGCCAGTCCGGTTTCCGCGTCGTGCTCATCTCCGCTCCGGGTGAGTTGGCCACGCAGATCGCAGCCCAGGAAGGTGTGGAGCACCTGGCCATTCCCATGAAGCGCGGGATTTCCCCTCTGGCCGATCTAGTTTCCGTGTTCCGGCTTTCAATCGCGCTCTGGCGCCTTCGCCCCGTGCTGGCCGAGTTCAGCACTCCCAAGGCGGGACTTCTCGGCAACATCGCCGGCTTTCTTTGCCGGATTCCTGTCCGCATTTACCTGTTGCGCGGACTCCGGCTTGAAACTGCGTCAGGCCTGCAGCGCAGGATTCTGGAGATCAGTGAGCGAATTGCCGCGGCCTGCAGTCATCTGGTGGTGTGTAACAGCGATAGCTTGCGTTCCCACGCTCTGGAGTTGGGCATCGCGCCCGAGCGCAAGCTGCGCATAATCGGTAATGGCAGCAGCTGTGGTGTGGACGTGAGGCGATTCGCGCCGCATTCTGAATCCGAACCGGATACGGTGCGCGCCGGCCTGGGCATTGCCGGCAATGTGCCCGTCGTTGGCTTCGTGGGCCGCCTCACCCGCGACAAGGGAGTTCCCGAACTCCTGGAGAGCTTCGAACAGGTGCTCAAGAACTTCCCCCAAGCCATGCTCCTCCTGGTGGGATGGTTCGACGACTCAGAGGATGCGCTGAGGCCGGAACAGCGTGCCCGGATTGAGACTCATCCGCGAATCGTGTTAACTGGGTTTGTCTCTGAAACGGCCCCGTATTATCACGCCATGGACTTGCTGGTCCTGCCCACCTGGCGCGAAGGATTTCCCAACGCGATTCTGGAAGCGGCGGCAAGTGGTGTTCCGGTGGTAACCACGCTGGTAACCGGCGCGCGCGATGCGGTGCAGCACAACCGCACCGGGCTGCTCGTCCCACCCGGCGACTGCCCGGCTCTGGCTGCGGCCATAGAGCAGCTCCTGCACGACCCCGTACTGCGCCGGCAGATGGGCATGACGGCACGCGAATGGGTCGCGGAGCAGTTTATCCACACCCGCGTTCAGAGCCTTACGGTTGGACTCTACCGTCAGCTCATGGTCGAATCGGGAAGGGAACTGGTCGCCGCCATGACTACGGACGCGGCGGCTGCTGGAGATTAAACGCCGGCTCGGAGTTCCCCGCTGGCGGAAGCTGCAACGTGTGCGCCGCGGTCTGCGCCGCGCGCAACATTTCGCCCGGTACGATGCCCAGCGTCAGCGTGGCCGCGGTAGTAAATGCCAGCGCCGCCATTGCAGCCACTCCCACCTGGGGCAGCGCGATCTTGAGGCCTCGGTCAACATCCTCAGGCCGCTCGGCCGCGGAGAATGCCAGCCGCAGGTAGTATGCGGCGGAAACGCCGGAATTCAGCAGGCCGATGATCGCCAGCCAGACCGCGCCCCCGCCCACCGCCGCTGAGAATGCATAGAACTTGCCGAAGAAACCGCTGGTGAAAGGAATCCCGATGAGCGAAATCAGGAAGAAAATGAGCAGGATGCCAATCAGGGGCCGGCGATAGAGCAAACCGCGGAAATCGCGCACCAGCGACAACTGTTCGTCATATCCTCCGGCCAGCGTCACCACCGCGAACACGCCCACGTTCATGGCTGCATACGCCGCGGTATAAAAGGCCGCCGCGGCAATGCCGCTGGTCCCCGCTCCGGCAAATGCGGCCAGCAGGTAACCCGCGTGCGCAATCGACGAGTAGGCGAGCATGCGTTTCACGTTCTGCTGCCGCAGCGCGGCCAGGTTGCCGATCGTCATCGACGCCACCGCGACCGCCCACAGCAGCGGCAACCACAACGGCCGCAGCGAAGGCAGCATCTCGTAAGTTACGCGGAGCAGAAGGGCAAAAACCGCGGCCTTGGGCGCGGTTGACAGCAGCGCCACCACCGGCGACGGCGCGCCCTCATACACGTCGGGCGTCCACACGTGGAACGGCGCCGCTGAAACCTTGAACAGCATCCCGACCATCATCAGGATCAGCGCCATGATCACGAAGCCGTGGTTCTGGGCCGAAGGCGCCAGCCGCGCGATTTCGTAAATCTGAGTTGTGCCGGTGGCGCCGAACACCATGGCGATGCCGTAAAGCAAAAATGCCGTGGCGAACGAACCCAGCAGGAAGTACTTGAGCGCCGCCTCTGGTCCCTGTCCGGTTTGCTTGCGATAACCCGCCAGCAAATACGTGGAAATGGACGAAATCTCCAGCGCGATGAACACCACCAGCAGCTCGACCGCGCTGGTGAGCAGGCACATGCCCACCGCGCCAAAAACCATCAGCGCGTAGTACTCGCCCTGGTGATGATTGTCCTCGGGCAGCGAGTCCATTGACAGCAGCAGCGCCACCAGCACGATGCCGCAGATTAGAACATGAAAAAAGACAGTGAACGGGCTCGTCTCTACCGTGTCGAAGAATGCGGTACCCGTGCCCAGGTTCAGTTGCCACACGCTGGCCCACAGCGCCGCCGTGGTTCCGATCGCCGCCACCCATCCCAGCGGCCGGCGCAGCAGGCCCGGCGGCAGGCTGGCATCGATCAGCATCACCAGGACGCCGGTCAAAGTGAGAACGATCTCCGGCAGAATGCGAAGGCTGTCCTGTGGGTTCATCTATCGCGCCTCCGCGGGGGTGGAAACAGCATTCGATCCAGGCTGCTGCATCTCAACGAACTTCGAGTGCATCGACGGCGGCGAGGCAATCTGCTGGAAATCGCGCAGCCACAGGTTGGGCGCAACGCCCATCACCAGCATCAGCACGGCCAGCGGCGCCAGCGCCACCCACTCGCTGATGTTCAGATCCTTTGCCGGCTGCGTGGCCGCCATCGGACTTTCCGGCCCGTAGAAAATGCGCTGCACCAGCCACAGTATGTAAGCCGCGCCAAGGATCACCGTGACCGCAGCAACAATGGCCCAGCTTCGGCTGACGCCTGTGAACGTGCTCGACAGGATCAGGAATTCCCCCACAAATCCATTCAGCAGCGGCAATCCGGCCATGGCCAGAATCGTAATCACAAAAAAGCTTGCCGTGCGTGGCAGCCGCGCCGCCACCCCGCCGTAGCTGGCAATCTGGCTGGTGGAGTAGCGCGTGTCCAGCACGCCCAGCAGCACAAACAGTGCGCCCTCGATCACGCCCTCGGCCACGGTCTGGTAAATCGCGCCGTCGCGCCCTGTCAAGGTAAGCCCGTAGATGCCCAGCGTGATCAGGCTGAAGTGGCTCACCGTGGCAAATGCAATCAGCTTCCAAAAGTCGCGCTGCACCAGCGCCAGGCACGCGCCGTAGAGAACGCCGATCACCGTCAGCACAATCAGCACTGGCGCAACCTGCTTGGCCTGGGCAGGGAAGAGCTCGACGTGAAAACGCAACAGCGAATAAAGTCCTAGCTTGCCCGCGATCACCATGGCCAGCGCCACCGGCGCTTCGCTGAAGCTGTCCGCCAGCCATCCATGCAGCGGAAACACCGGCACTTTGACCGCGAATGCCACCAGGAAGGCGAGCGCCACCCAGAACAGCGCTGCGGCGGGGAACGCGCCCGCGGCGACCAGGCTTTGGAGCTGCGTGAAATCGAACGTTCCCGTCTTCGCGTAGAGCCACAGAATGGCGACCAGCAGCGGCGCCGAAGGAATAAATGTGAACAGGAAAAACTTGGTCGCCGCCTTCGGCCCATCCTTGCGCCCGTACATGGCGATCAACACCGCCATGGGCACCAGCGTCAGCTCCCAGAAGCCGTAATAAAGCATCAGATCCAGCGACAAGAACACGCCGATCATTGCCGTCTGCTGCACCAGGAACAGCGAATAAAAAACCTTTTTGCGCTCCTTGATCGCGTTCCAGCTTGCCAGCACGCCCACCGGTCCCAGCAATCCGCTCAGCACCACCAGCCACAGGCTCAACCCATCCACGCCCACGTGATAAAAGATTCCCTGTCCGGCCGCGCCCAGCTCGATCCACTTGCGATTGATCTCAAATTGGAATCCCGGCTGCCCCGCGATGAAGTGCGCCGGCAGATGCAACGTGAGCCCGAATGTGACCAGCGTCGTCGCCAGCGCCAGCCATGCTGCCAGCTTTCCACGGTCGGGCAGGATCGCCACCACCAGCGCGCCAATCAGCGGCGTCAGCAGGATCCAGGAGAGAATCGATTGGTTGATCGGGCTCATCGTCTCACCACCCCGCCCACTTTACGTTGATGCCATGCGCGCTCAGGAAATACGGCGCCAAAGCAAAAACCAGCAGCACCGCCGCTCCGGCCGCCAGCCATCCCGCGTACGATCGCAGATTGCCGGACTGCCATCGTTGCAGCACCGCGCCGCCGAAGAGGGCCGTCCCTGACAGCAGCCACGCCAGCCCGCCCAGGACCGCGTACTCGACAACCCACTCCAGCACGAATCGCGAAATTGCCAGCAGCGGCTTGACGATCACCTTGCTGTAGAGCTCGTCCACCCAGTACTTGTTCAACAGCAGTTTGTAAGCTGCGGAGAAACTCGTCGCCAGTTGCTCCGCGCGATTCGATCCCTCGCGATACAGCATGTGCGCAATCAGCCAGCCCAGCGCCGCAACCAGCACCGCAACTACGCTGAGCGTGATTTCCAAACTGTTGTTCGCAGCCTCCGCCGCCGTATGCGTGCCCACCGACGGCGCCAGCCACGCGCCCATCCGTCCTGCGCCGATCCACCCGCCACACACCGAAAGGATTCCCAGGATCACCAGCGGCCCCAGCATCGACCATCCGCTCTCATGCGCATGCACCTCCGGGCTGCGGGGCTTGCCCAGGAATGCCAGGTACCACAACCGGAACATGTAGAAAGAGGTCAGCAGGGCCGTGAAAAGCCCGACCGCCCAGAAGATCTTGCCGTTCGCGCCGGACAGGAATGCCGCGTACAGGATTGCGTCTTTGGAAAAGAATCCGGCAAATGGGAAGAACCCCGAAATCGCCAGCACCGCGGCCGTCATGGTCCAGAACGTGACCGGCATGTGCTTGCGCAGGCCGCCCATGCGGCGAAGATCCTGCTCGCCGCCGAGCCCGTGGATCACCGAGCCTGCGGCAAGGAACAGCAGCGCCTTGAAAAACGCATGCGTCATCAGGTGGAAGATGCCGGCTCAGAGTAAGCCGCCACGCCGCAGGCGAGGAACATGTACCCAAGCTGCGATATCGTGGAATACGCCAGCACGCGCTTGATGTCGTTCTGCACCAGGCCGATGGTTGCGGCAAACAACGCTGTGGCCGCGCCGATGATGGCCACGATCAGCATCGCCAGCGGCGAGCGGTCGAACAGGAAGTGCGTGCGCGCAATCATGTACACGCCGGCAGTTACCATGGTGGCCGCATGAATCAATGCGGAAACCGGTGTGGGGCCTTCCATCGCATCCGGAAGCCACACATAAAGTGGCAACTGCGCACTCTTGCCGGTCGCGCCAATCAGCAGGCAGATGCAAATCGTGGTCAGGATTCCGCCGGTCCATCCCGGGCTGGCCGCCAGCTTGGCTGCGATCTCGCGGAACGTAAGAGTTCCAAAGTTCCCCAGCAGCAGAAAAATCCCGATCAGGAATCCGAAGTCGCCAACGCGATTAACTATGAACGCTTTCTTGCCCGCATCGGCTGCCGTGGTTCGCTGATACCAGAAACCGATCAGCAGGTACGACGCCAGTCCCACGCCCTCCCATCCCACAAACATCAGCAGGATATTGCCGGCCTGAACCAGCAGCGTCATGAAGAACAGGAACAGGTTCATGTACGCGAAGTAACGCCAGTATCCCTTGTCGCCGTGCATGTAGCCGACGGAATAAACGTGGATCAGGAAGCCCACGCCGGTCACAATCAGCAGCATGGTGAGGGAGAGTGGATCGAGCACCGAACCAAAATCGACGTGCAGATTCCCCACGCTGATCCACGCCGGAGCATTCGCTTCAACCACCGGCAGCGCCAGCGCCCCTGACCACGCCAGGTACGCAAGCCGCGCCACCAGCGCAAACGATCCCAGCGGCGCCAGCAGGCCAATGGCCGTCACCAGCGGCTTCGGCAGCTTGCTGCCGAAAACGCCGTTCAGCACAAAGCCGGCAAACGGCAAAAGCGGAATGAATGGTAAAAACAGCAGCGGTCCGTTCATAGTTTCATCAGGTTGATGCGGTCCACGGCCAGCGTTCCCCGCGCGCGGAAAATGGCAATAATGATGGCCAGCCCCACGGCCGCTTCCGCCGCCGCCACCACCATCACGAAAAAGACAAAAATCTGCCCGTTCACCTTGTGCCACATGTGGGCGAACGTGACAAATGAGAGATTGACGCCGTTCAGCATCAGCTCAATCGACATGAACACCGTGATCACGTTGCGCTTGATCAGGAATCCCACCGCGCCCAGGCAGAACAGTGTCGCGCTCAGCAGCAGGTACCAGGAGATCGGAATCATTTGCTCGCCCTCCGTTGTCCGTCTCCTGCGCGAGCCAGCGCAACCGCGCCGAGAATTGCGATCAGGATCAGCACCGACGTGACTTCAAACGGCAGCAGCAGTTCGTGGAAAAGCACGCGGCTCAACTCTTCGGTGGAAGTGATGGGATCGCTCAACGAAACCGACCCCAGTCCCTGCGCCTTCAGGATGGTCGTCGCAATCACCGCCAGCACCACCGCAGTTGCGGGGAATCCGACGACTTTTGCCACGCGGCTGCCCATGGTGCGCTCTTCGCGCCCCGCGTTCAGCAGCATCACCACGAACACGAACAGAACCATGATGGCGCCGGCATACACAATGATCTGCGCGGCGGCCAGGAACTCCGCGCCAAGCAGCAAATAGAGCACCGCCAGCGAGCTCATCACCACCACCAGCGACAAGGCGCTGTTGATGGGATGGCGCTGCAGCAGCAGGTTCACCGCTCCCGCCAGGCACATTCCGCCAAACACGATAAAAAGAATCAGGTGCATCGTTCCGTCACGTGCAGCAGGCAGCAGGCATGATCGCCCGCCGATTAAGGAGAGATCGCAAAGCAGACTGAGCTTTCACGAAGAACCTCTCCGATTGTACTTGAGCGCCCTGCTCAAGATTGGTACCCCAGACCTCGATTTCAAGACCGGGATTCTGCGTCGATTAGTGCCTGTACGCGTACCACAGGCTGGTGCCCACAATATTCAGGATCGCCAGCGGCAACAGGAACCGCCAGCCGAAGTTCATCAATTGGTCGTAGCGGAAGCGCGGCAGCGTCCCGCGCACCCAGATGTAAAGGAACAGGAAACAGAAAACCTTGAGCACAAACCAGAAGATGGGAAACACGACATTGGCAAACGTGCTCTGCAATGGGCCGATGAGATCGCCGAACGGGCTCGTCCACCCGCCCAGAAACAGCAGCGTGGCCACGCAGCCCACCGTAATCATGTTGGCGTACTCGGCCATGAAGAACATGGCGAACTTCATCGAGGTGTACTCGGTGTGGTAACCGGCCACCAGTTCGCTTTCCGCTTCCGGCAGGTCGAATGGCGCGCGGTTCGTCTCCGCGTATGCAGCCATCAGGTAAATGAAGAACGCGATGAACTGCAACCCGCCAAAGACATTCCAGGTGAGGATGCCATGCGTGGCCTGGATTTCCACGATGGTGCGCAGGTTCAGCGATCCCGCCCTCAGAACCACGCCTACCAGCGACAATCCCAGCGCCAGCTCGTAACTGATCAGTTGCGCCGACGACCGCAGCGAGCCCAGCAGCGAGTATTTGTTGTTCGACGACCACCCCGCCAGCGCAATCCCGTACACGCCGATCGATGTGACCCCCAGAATCACCAGCAGCCCGATATTGACGTCCGAAATCTCGAAGAAACGGAAGCCGTCTTTCGCGATCGCCGGCGATCCGAAGGGCACCACCGCGATCGATATCATCGCGCAGCCCGAGCGACAGAATAGGCGCAAGCAAGTAGAGCGGCCGGTACACTCCCGCGGGAATAATGTCTTCTTTCAGGAAATTCTTGGCCCCATCCACCAGCGGCTGCAGCAGCCCGAACGGTCCCACGCGGGTCGGTCCCCATCGGTTCTGGATCCGCCCCACCAGCTTGCGCTCCAGCAGCACCGTGTAGGCGACGGCCAGCAGCAGCACCACCGTCACCACGATGATCTTGAGCAGGCTCCAGAATACAAACTCCAAAATCGTCACTTGAAATCAGCCTCTCTCACACACCAAACAAAAATGCCGTCATCCTGAGCGGAGCGAAGGACCTACATTTCCTCCCCGCGGCGGATACTCAATCCGCCGCCGTCTCCGTCATCTGCTCCACCTGGTGCTCTTCAATCTCCCGCAAATAAGTGCTGTACCGTCCCAGCGTCCCCGATGAGAACAACCCGTCGTGCGTCGGATCCACCAAATCCTTGCGCGTTGACGTCAGCGCAGAAACCGGCACAAACCCCGGCTCCGTCTTCACATCGTTTCCCGCAAACAGATTCCCCCGGTCCAGCCTGTACGCGGGTACCAGCCGTTCAATTTCATCCAGCACGGCCAGCGGATCGAATGGACTCAGCTTCGGTTCCAGCCCGTTCGCCGCCAGCCACACCCCGTGCCGGTCTGCTTCGCCGGACTGCGCACCGCGCGTGTGGCCCATATCCGCGTGTAGGCCGTGCAGCCCGAACGGCACCAGCGCCTTCACATCCGCGTCCATCGCGCCGGCCAGCCGCACCAGAATCTCAAAATCTGTTCTCACGCCCGGCCGGTCCGCCGCCTTCTTCACCAGTTGCACATCGCCAAACGTGTTGGTCACTGTGCCCGTCTTCTCATACAGGCTCGCCGCCGGAAACACCACATCCGCCCGCGCCGCCGTCTCCGTCAAAAACAAATCCTGCACAATTAGAAACGTGTCCTTCGCGTTCGCCGTCTCGTCCGCCATCGGATTCGCGCCCACCACCAGCAGCGCGCCCAATTCTCCGCCTCGCGCCGCCTCAAGCATCTCCGGCATCGTCATGCCCGGCGTCTGCGGCATGCCCGCATACTCCGCCGCAAACGCCCCCGGAGCGCTCACCGGCACATACCCCGGCAGCAAATCCGGCAACACGCCCATGTCCGCCGCGCCGCGCGAGTTCGCATGATCCCCCAGGTACGCAAAACGTACATTGCCGCGCTTCAGTCCCCACTCCACAAGCGCTTTCAACTGCGCCCCGCGGAACTCCTCGCCCAACACCACCAGCAGCCGCTCTTCCGCCATCACCGCGCGCGCAAAATCGTTCTCCTGCTTGTCCAGCAGCGCGGTCAAATCCTTGTATCCCGCGGGCGGCACGCCTTGCACCGCCTTCGCCTGCCGCTCCAGCTTGATGGTGCGATGGTTCACCACGTAAAGCCGCGCCTTGTTCAGCCGCACATTCGTGCGCAACTGCCACGCCAGCAGCGGATGCTCTTCCGTTGGATTGCCGCCCACCAGCAGAATCGCCGGCGCCGTCCCTGCATCGCGCAAACTCGCCGCCTTGTCCGTGTGTCCGGCCATCGCCCGTGCAAATGCCGCAAAATCCGCCGTCCGGCGATGATCGATGTTGTTGGTCTTCAGCACTGTGCGCGCGAATTTCTGCAGCAGGTAATTCTCCTCGTTGGTGGTGCGGTTCCCGCCGATCACCCCAATCGCCGTGCCGCCCTGCTCTCCAATCTGTCTATCGCGAATCTCCTTCAGCCTCGCGCCCGCAACCCGCAGCGCATTCTCCCACGTCGTCGGCTCCAGTTCGCCCCTTGTGTTGCGCACTAGCGGCTTGGTCAACCGCTGCTCGCTGTCCACAAAGTCGAACCCGAACCGCCCCTTCGCGCACAGAAAATCGCCGTTGATCCCGCTCTTGTCGCGATTGTCCGCGCGAATAATCTCCGTGCCTTCCTCCACCGCGCGCACGCCCAGCGTCACCTTGCACCCATCGCCGCAATGCGTGCATACCGTGGAAACGTGCTTCATCTCCCATGGCCGCGTTTTATAGCGGTAGCTGCCGCTGGTCAGCGCGCCCACCGGGCAAATGTCGATGCACATCCCGCACTCTTCGCAGTCCAGCCTGCCTTGCCCGCCCGGCCCGCCGCCGTTTGGAGCAATCACACTCGACACGCCGCGGTTCTCCACCCCCAGCGCCCACACGTCCATGCCTTCGCCGCACACGCGCACGCAGCGGTAGCACAGGATGCACCGCGGCCTGTCGTAGAACACCGCCGGCGACCACTGCTGCTCGTCGCGATGATGTTTGGCGTCCACCATCAGGCTGGTGCCCGCGCCGTATTTGAAGGTCATGTCCTGCAGTTCGCATTCGCCGCCCGCGTCGCACACCGGGCAGTCCAGCGGATGGTTCCCCAGCAGCAGCTCAATCGTCGCCTTGCGCGCCTGCGCAATCTCCGCCGACTCGGTCGTGAACACCTGTCCCTCGGCCACCGTGGTCGTGCACGCGGTCTGCAGCTTCGGCACTTTTTCCTGCCGCACCACGCACATCCGGCACGCCGCTTGCAGGCTCAGTCCCGGGTAATAGCAAAACGAGGGAATCTCGATTCCCGCCTTGCGGCAAGCCTCGATCAGCAGCGTCCCCGCCGGCGCCGTCAGCTTCTTCCCATCCACCGTGAATGTTACGTCAGCCATTTTCCTCGTTTTCTTCGCGCAGATTCTAGGCGGTAAGTTCCTGCCGTACTGCCGTCGGCGTTGGCATTTCGATTTCCAGCGATTCCACGATGAAGTAGTGCTCAGGATCCGCAATCGAGAGATCTTCTTCGGTAAACTCAACACTCCGAGTTTTCGGAAATGGCAGCGGATCACCCTCATCAACCATCCATTGCAAATGAGCTTCCAGGGCCTCGCGCATCATACGCCGCATCATGGCAAGCGTCTTCCCCGTCGAAATGCACCCGGGAACATCGGGAGCAAATCCGGAGAAGTTTCGCTTTCCATGCTCATAGACCACAAGGTATCGCTGTCTCATTTCAATCCCGCCTGCTTCAGTATCGATCGAAGCGTTGTTGGATTCACATCATCGCCGGGATGTCCCGGAATCGTTACCTTACCGGGCTTAACAGGATGCTTGAAATGCCGGTGGCTTCCCTTCGTGTAAACAAACTGCCAACCATCCCGCTCCACTGTCTTGATCAGGTCCCGTACTTTCAATCGTGGCCTCGTTCATAACTCACACCACCGTCAATTCCACCGCGCCCTCCTTAGCAAACGGGCACGGCCTCCCATTCAAATGATCCTCAAATTCCTTCCTAAACTTCTTCACAAATCCCAGCGTCGGCATCGCCGCCGCATCGCCCAGCGGGCAAAACGTCCGCCCCATCATGTTCTCGGCGAGACAACGAATGTTGTCGATGTCCTTCTCCTGCCCGAATCCAGCGTGCAACCGCGTCAGCGATTTCTTCAGCCAGTCCGTTCCTTCGCGGCAAGGAATGCACCATCCGCAACTCTCGTGCGCATAAAAACTCATCGTCCGAAGCGCAAACTCCACCATGCACGTCTGGTCATCGATCACCACCACGCCGCCCGAGCCCAGCATCGATCCCGCCTTGCCCACCTGGTCGAAATCCATCCCCAGGTTCTCAATCTCTTCCGGCAGCAGCACCGGCGTCGACGACCCGCCCGGGACAACGGCCTTCAACTTCCGCCCGCCGCGAATTCCGCCGCCCACCTCGTAAATCATCTTCTTCAGGTTGTAGCCCATGTGCAGCTCGTACACGCCGGGCCGCTCCACGTGCCCGCTCAGGCAGAACAGCCGCGTCCCCCCGTTTCGCTCCGAGCCCACGGCTGCGTAAGCCGCGCCGCCCATCGCGATCACGTGCGGCACCGTCGCAATCGTCTCCGCGTTGTTGATCACCGTGGGCCCGCCGTACAGTCCCACCACGGCAGGGAAGGGAGGCCGGATGCGCGGAATGCCCCGCTTGCCCTCGAGCGATTCCATCAGCGCCGACTCCTCGCCCACTTCGTACGCGCCCGCGCCCGTTTGCGTCGCCACGTCGAAGTCGAATTCCGATCCGAAAATCTTCTTCCCCAGAAAACCTTTCGCGTACGCGTCCGCAACCGCCTTCTCCACAATCTCCAGCAGGTACCGATACTCGCCGCGCAGATAGATGAACCCCATCTTCGCGCCCGTTGCCAGTCCCGCAATAATCGTTCCCTCGATCACCGTGTGCGGATCGTGCAGGAAGATCAGGTGGTCCTTGCAAGTTCCCGGTTCGCTCTCGTCGCCGTTCACCAGCACGTACTTCGGCTTCGCCGATTGCTTGGGCACAAACGACCACTTCAGCCCGGTCGGAAATCCGGCGCCCCCGCGCCCGCGCAGATTGCTGGCCTTCATCTCGTTGATGATCCAGGCCGGACCGGCTTCGGGCCCCTGCGCCACGCACTTCTTCGCCGCCTCGTAACCGCCCAGCTCGATATAGCGGTCGATGTTCGCCGCGCCCATGCCGAACCGCTTCGATACAATCTTCACTTCGTCGGGATGCGAAACCAGCCTCGGCATCAGCTTCCCTCCTTGGCCTGCCCGCGATACCCCGAAAGGATCCCCGGCACGTGATCCGGCGTCAGCTCGTCATGAAAGTCGTAATTCACCTGGATGGCCGGCGCCCAACTGCACGCTCCGATGCACTCCACTTCTTCCAGGCTGAACACTCCGTCCTTGGTGACGCCTTTGTTCCCAACTCCCAACTCCTGCTGGAACCGCTCCAGCACGTCGTACCCGCCGCGCAGCATGCAACTGATGTTGGTGCACACCTGAATGTTGAACTTTCCCGCCGGCTTGAACCGCAGCATCGAGTAGTAGCTGGCCACGTTCCTCACGTCCAGTGTCGTCAGCCCCAGCCGGTCCGCAATTTCCGCAATCGCCGCGTCGCTCACGTACCCGATCTCGTCCTGCGCGTACAGCAGCATGGGCACCAGCGCCGACCGCTTCACCGGATATTTCTCCACCAGCGCGTCAAACCGGCCAGCCAGCTTTGGCGAAAACACGCTCATGGTCTCCGCGCTCATGCCATCAGCTCCAGCGCCCAATTGTTCGCCATCAGGTCCATCTCTTCCTCGCGGTCAGCGAACCTCAACCGTCCCGTTTCCATCAACACCATCCGCCCCTTGCGCCCATCCTCACGCCGCCACATCACCACGGCGCCATCGCGAGTAAGGTCCAGCCACTTGTCTCCGTGACGCACCGTGATCCGTTCCTCGCCCAGCTCCACCGTCGCCTGCCGGTCGCCGTTCAGCCCGTGCATTGAGGTGTAACTGCGCAGCAGCGAAGCCAGCGACACCCAAAGCTCAACCCACAGTTGCTCGCCCGCTTCAATCATCGCCGCTTGCGCCAATTCATGACCTCGTCCTGACTCCGCTAGCACCGCTAGCTCCGCTGGTCACCGATCAATCTCCCCCAGCACAATATCGATCGACCCGATCACCGCCACCACGTCCGCAATCATCCGTCCCTGGCACATCGTCTCCAGCGCCTGCAAGTCTGCAAACGACGGATACCGCATGTGCACGCGATACGGCTTGGCCGTCCCATCGGAAACAACGTAGTACCCCATCTGCCCGTGTCCTGACTCGATCTGCTGGTACACCTCGCCCGCTGGCACCGCGAATCCTTCGGTCACAATCTTGAAGTGATGGATCAATGCCTCCATCTGCGTCTTCATCGCCTCGCGATCCGGTAGCACGATCTTCGGCGCATCCGCCTTGATCCGGCCTTCCGGCATCCCGTCCAGCGCCTGCTGGCAAATCTTCGTGCTCTCCCGCATCTCTTCCAGGCGCAGCAGGTACCGCGCCCACACGTCGCACCCGTCACTCACCGGCACCTTGAACTGGAACTTCTCGTAGCTCGAGTACGGCATGTCGCGCCGCGTGTCGAAATCGATCCCCGAAGCCCGCATCACCGGTCCCGTCACCGCCAGCGCAATCGAGTCTTCCGCGGAAAGAAGCCCCACGCCCTTCAGCCGGTTCATGAAGATAGGATTCCCGGTCAGCAGGTTCGAGTACTCGTCAATCTTCTCCGGAAACGTCCGGATAAAATCCTGCACCCGCTCGAACCAACCCAGCGGCGGCTCCATCGCCAGCCCGCCGATGCGGATGTACGAGGTCATCATCCGCTGTCCGCTCACCGCCTCGAAAATCCGCAGCAGGTCCTCGCGTTCGCGGAATGTGTACAGAAACACCGTCAGCGCGCCAATGTCCATGGCGTGTGTGCCTAGCCAGATCAGGTGCGAGTTCAGCCGCGTCAGCTCCGCCAGCAACACCCGCATCCATTGCGCCTTGTCGGGAATGGGCAGCTCCAGCAGCTTTTCCACCGCCAGTGCGTAACACAGGTTGTTGGCCATCGGCCCCAGGTAGTCCACCCGGTCTGTCAGCGGAACCACCTGCTGGTAAAACTTCGCCTCGCAGGTCTTTTCGATCCCCGTGTGCAGGTACCCGATCTCCGGATACACCCGCACCACAATTTCCCCGTCGATCTCGAGCACCAGCCGCAACACACCGTGCGTCGCCGGATGCTGCGGGCCCATGTTCAGCACCATGTGCTGATCGCGCGCGCCCTCGGCTACCGGCGCCTCCAGGATCGGCGTCCCCACATCAGGATTCAAGCCAGCCTCCTCTGCGCCGGAGTCACGTATTGCCGGAAGGAGCAGGGGCCTTCAGGCCCCTGAATCGAGGCCCAATTTCCGCGGGCTTTAGCCCCGGTTCTTTCCGTCCCAAAGTCCTCACCGGTACCCCTCCACCGGATAATCCTTCCGCAACGGATGCCCCACCCACTCTTCCGGCATCAGGATCCGCCGCAGGTTCGGATGCCCCTCGAACCGGATCCCGAACAGATCGAAAATTTCCCGCTCGTAATAATTCGCCCCCGCCCACACCGGCGTAATGCTCCCGATCGCCGCGTCCGCTTCCTCCACCATCGCGCACAGCCGCAGCATCTCCTTATAAGAGTGGGAAAGAATGTGGTAGGTGACTTGAAATCTCGGCGAAGCGGGGTACCAGTCCACCGCCGTCACCGTCTGCAATGCGTTGTACCCGGCCGCTTTCACCGCCTCGCATGCCTGCCGGATCTGCTCCCGCTGAATCGTCAGCGTCAGCTCGCCCCGGTCAAACTTTGCATTGGTCAGCGCTTCCGCATTCCAGGTGACCACCGCCTTCACTGCCGGGTGTTCCGCCATCTGCTCCAGAACCGCGGCCTTGCTCAGCAGCGTCTTGGTCTCAGGCATCAAAGGTCCGCCTTGTCCAGGCTCCAGTCCAGGATGCCCTTGCGCACAATATAGTAGAGCCCCACCGCAATGAATCCCAGGTATACCAGCATCTCCCAGAACCCGAACAGACGCGACCCCGTGATCGCTGGCAGCTTGCGGTAAATCACCGCCCACGGCATCATGAACACCGCTTCCACATCGAACAGAATGAACAGCATGGCCACCATGTAGAAGCGCACGCTGAATCGCGCCCGCGCGTCTCCCACCGCCACAATGCCGCACTCGTACGCCGCCAGCTTGGTCTTGGTGTTCCGGTGCCGCCCGATGAACCAGGACCCGGCCACCATCGCCATGCCCGTCCCGAACGCCACCACGATCTGCATCAACAACGGCACATACTGCCAGTGATAGGGAATAAGCATTGCTTCAGCCCCTGCCTTAGCCCACCGGAATGACTACAGATTCACTGCCCAAAATGACTGCAAATCGCTCGAAAACAAGTTCGTCGGCCGCAAAACGCTTGCAGGTGCACCGGCGGAGATTCCTCCCCTGGTGCGTCTTTGCCGCTAGCTTGAGCTTAGGTTCTCATAAGCGTCAACGTCAAGGCAGCCACATCGAGGCAAAACGGCACCAACAACGTGGGTAACTTTGCTTTCACCCAGGCATCCAACATTTCAGGTGACCAGAACGGGGGATGAAATGCGCGTGATCCACATCACTTCAAATCCCGGATTGAAACCGCATAATTGTTTCGTTTCAGAACGGGCCCCGGTACGTCGGTCATCTGCTGTTTTCCTTCGCCTGGGCCGAGGAAAAGAGTGAGGATACCAAGCATGACCGCTGCCATCTCTCAGTTCGCTCATCCCTGGGCTGTCCCACGCATCCCAGCCGTCCGGCGGCGGATCACTCCACAGGCAGGGCACGCACTGGAAAAACTCGGGCACGCAATTGAGTACCTTTCCGACGAATTGATCGTCGCTCCTGAGGATTCCAAGGGCCGCATGCAAGCCATCCTGCTGCTCATGGAGGTCAACCGCAGGATCTACGCAGAATGCCCGGAAGTCCTCAGCTTCGGCCAGCGCTTAGCAACCATGCTTCGCCGCATTGCCTGATTCCAAACCGCGCTTTTGAACCCGGCCCTTCAGTATGGTCTCGCATTCTGCGTGATCTCCGGCCAGTCGTCTGTCCGGAACGGCACAGCCGGTAATCCGGCCCCGTTGTAGAGTGTCGCCATCGGGTTTGACTGCCATGCATAGCGCGCCGCTACCGGCTTCGCCACATCGGGCGATGAAACCACCACCGAGTTGCCCTCAATCTTCGCGTCCGCCCAATGCCACTTGTGGTCCGCTCCCGCAACAGAGAACTCGCCCAGCTTGTCGCCTTTCACCACCAGTCCGCCATCCGTGTGCGCAAAGGTGATCTTGATCTTGCCTTTCTCCACCTTGGCCTTCTTCACTGTCGGTCCCTGGTACGCCACCTTCTCGCCGTATTGTTTCGCCAGCGCGCACAGCGCCAGCCGGTCGCCCACCGGCTTCTTTTCTTTGGGATGGATGTTGTTCGCCTCGCCGGTGTCAATCGTCACCGCCAGGCACGAATTCGGCACTTCCGCTGCCACAATCGCCTGCGAATCCCGCGTCTCCGCCCATTCGTCGCCATTCTCCGGCGTCGCGCTGCGCGCCATGAACGCAGGCAGGCTCACAATGTAGAACGGAAATTCCCCCTGCCCGAAGGTCTGCCGCCAGTCCGCGATCATCGCCGGCAATATCCTGCGGTACTCATACCCCCGCGGCGAGTTCTGCTCGCCCTGGTACCAGATCGCTCCCGTAATCGCCAGCGGCGCCACCGGCGCCAGCATCCCGTTGTAGAGCACCGCCGGCATCACCGGCCAATTCTCATAGGCCAGCGGCAGCGCATGTGGCGGCCGCGCATCCACGCTCAGTTTCGCCTTCCACTCTCCAGCCAGCACAATCGTTGTCCCCGGCGCGCCGCTCGGCTCCGTCCGCGGCCCGAACGGAAACGGCGAGTGATCCCCGATCACCAGGTGCAGGTCCTCCGGCTTGCTCATGAACCCGCCATCCGCCTTCGTCTTCAGCACCCGAATCGCAATCACATTCTTTCCCGGCTTCAGCACCCCCGGCCGCAAAAAGTACACGCGTGGATTCTCCACCCAGGAGCTTGCACCCACCTCGGCCCCGTTCACATAGACCGTATCCATGCGCTCAATCTCGCCGAGGAAAATCAAATTCCGTCCCGAAGGCAGCGGATCCGGCAGCGTCACGTCCTTGCGGAACCACACCACCGCCGGCTGTTCCGGCACGCCTAGCTCTGCAAACCCGCCCGGTTTGGGCAGCGTCACCGTTTTCCAGTCCGAGTCGTTATAGTCCGGCGCTTCCCAGTGTTCTTTTTGTCCGGTATCGAATTCGTCGTACCAGCTCATCACGTAATTGCCGTACTCCGGTCCTCCCGCCGCCGTCAGCCGCGACAGTTCGGCCAGCGGCGCATCGAAATCTCCCAGCGGTTTCAGCGCCGCCGCGCTCGTCCATGACTCCGCCGGCGTTCCCCCCACCGCATCCACCACCAGCCCGATGGGCACATGGATGTCCTGCTGCACCCGCCGCGCAAAGTAGTACGCCACCGACGAAATCCGCGCCGCGGTCTCCGGCGTAACCACGTTCCATTGCCCGCCGATCACCTGTTTCGGGCGATATGCCGGCCCTCCGACCACCTCGAAGAACCGAATATCCGGATAATTCGCCGCCTTCACTTCCTCGGAGCCGTTCTGCGCCATGCGAAGGCTCACTTCCATGTTCGATTGGCCGCCGCACAGCCACACATCGCCCACGAGTACGTTCTTGAGCTTCACTTGCTGCTTCGCGCCCGCAATCTTTACCGTGTAGGGCCCGCCCACCGCGGGCGGATCGATCTTCACTTCCCAGCGCCCGTCCGCGCCCGCAGTCCCCGAGGCGCTCTTGTCCCCCACCTGCACCATGACCGCATCGCCCGGCGTCGACCACCCCCAGATCGTGTTCGCCTTGCCGCGCTGCAGAACCATGTTGTCGCCGAAGATCGTGCTCACCAGGGGAAGCGGCTTGTTCGCCTCCGCATTGTGCCTCTGCGCCCCCGGCGTCGGCTGTCCCCACGCGCCGCATCCCGGCCCCAACACCAACCCCGCCAACCCCGCAAGTAAAGCGAATTTCCTGATCACGATTTCAGGCCCTCCCAGGCAATCAAAACGCACCGCGCTCCATCATACGCGGTGACGCTTGAGGGTCCGCTCCAGTGCGTATCCGGCGCGCCCTTCCGGTGCAAGCGTCCACGCTCGTCGATTTGCGGCCGGGGCATCGCCAGCCTTTCGCTGCAATGGTCATCTGCACCCGGGCGCGCTAAACTTAGGGACCTCGGAGGATATTGGAGGATTTGGAGAGTATCCGAAGACTTGGAGAGTGCTATGAAACGTCTTCCTCGGATTGTGCCGTGGGTCTTATTCGCGTTTGCGGTTGCGCTCTGCGCCGCCGTCTGCGGCCAGCGCCTGATTTCCACCACCCCCACTGTCAGCGCCGCGGTGGCGGCTGCACAGGATCAAGCCCCGCCGCCGCCAGACCAGGGTCAGGACCCCGCCGCAGCCAACATGGCGCCAAACGGGCCATCTTATACAACGCAAGCGCCGCCGCCCAGCCAGGCGGCCGCTCCGGGCCAGCCTCCCGATGAATCAACCTACCCTGAGCAGCCCACGGAAACAGCGACCGAGCCTCCGCCCCCGCTGCCCGACTACGATCAGCCCCCGCCGCCTGCCGACGGCTATATCTGGACGCCCGGCTATTGGGCCTGGGGCCCGTCCGGCTATTACTGGGTGCCCGGCGTATGGGTCGAGCCACCTTATATGGGTGCGCTCTGGACGCCCGGCTATTGGGGGTTCTACGGCGGCCGCTATTGCTTCTATCCCGGCCACTGGGGCATGCACATCGGATTCTACGGCGGCATCAACTACGGCTTTGGCTACGTCGGCTTGGGCTACGAAGGCGGCTATTGGAATTCCGGCCGTTTCTTCTACAACCGCGTCTATAACCACATCGACGAGCGCCACGTGCACAACGTCTACAACTATAACGCCGGCTATCGCGCCCGAGGCGTCCCCCGCGAACAGCTTCAATGGCGGACAGCGCGGCGTTCAGGCTCGGCCCCGGCCATCTGAAATGGCCGCAAGGCGCGAGCCAACTGCTCCGCGCATGAACACCCAGGTGCAGCACGCGCGCAGCTATTCCACCGCTCCCGGTCAGCTTGCTGCCCAGAATCACGGAAGGCCTGCCACACCAGCCATCAGCCGGCCGCTGCGCGCCGACCGCAACGTAAAGCCGGCCAGTCACGGCGGGCGACCGAAATAGAATCATTGGCAAGACCGTGCCGCTCGCGAATTCTCCCATCGGGCAGAGTCCGCGCGCCTCAGGACGTCACACTCCCGGGGCGCGCAGCCCTCTTCGTTCCGCCCGCGGTAATCTTTTGGGAATCTTCATTTGCAGGGTGTGATGAGCGGACCCCCGGACCAGAATGCTGCTCGACTATGACGAGGCTGACGGCTGAAAGCTGTCTCGCTCATCTACACTCACTTCAGCATGCCCTCGTTGCCCCAACCTCTCGCCGGCCGCAGGATTCTCGTCACCTGCGCCGCGCACCAGGCCGGAAAGCTCTGCACAGAACTGAGACGTGGGCCGAACCGCTCCCGCAAGGCCAATGCCGTTTCCCGGTTGCCGGTTAACCAACCAGAACGCGAATTGCTATGACCAATCTTTGAGCGAGAATGTCATTAAGCTCGTCATTTGCTTGAGGGCCATCCAATGAACCGGGGGATTGTTGGAGCGTCGGCGCTACTCCTGGCTTGTGCCATTCCCACCTGCGCGCAATCCGCGGACTTACCGCCTGCCGTGAGTCTTCTTAAGCAGGTAGCGCAGAGATATGCCGAAGCACAGAACTACTACATCAAGGCAAACGAAAGAGAAACCTATTCCGGGGAATTCGACGGGGGTTGGACCAAGACAATACTCATTGCTTCGGAGGCAGGGCGGCGTTTTCATTTCGAGGTTGAGACTGGCATGGGCCGTGCCGTTGCCATCGCCGATGGCAATACGGTTCGGCTGCGTCATGTGGGGGAACGAGTCTACGCATCGATGTCCGAATCCGGTCAGGAGCTAAACAACACCATGCGGGCTCTGGACCAGGACGCCCAACTCAAGCAGGCCAGCCGGTTAAGAGCCTCGCTGGCGAACATTGCGAGGAATGTGGCGGAGGCGAACTTCCTTCCCGATCAGAGTTTTGCACGAGGCGACCGCCTTGTCCGCAGTAAGGTCATCCTCATTCGAGTGGGCAAACGAGGCGACACGGCGCTCGATGCATCGGGCGCGAAGACGGTCTGGATCGATCCTGACGAGGAGAGGATTCTCAAAATTGTGGAGAGAGAGGTCGTTCCGGCTGGTCCTGCCGGGGGAGCAAAAGACATTGAAGTAGTGACTACGTTCAACACCGCATTTGACGATCTACCGGACTGCCTGTTCACCGGGGAAGTTCCCGGCGAGGGGACGAACGGCGCGGCTCCGCTGCGCCCCGATGTTGTGAACCCATTGTCACTTGTGGGCAAGAAACTTCCCGATCTCCGTTTCAAATCATCTGACGGTACGGCCATCGCATTGCGCTCCCTCGCTGGAAAGCCATTGCTGATTGATTTTTGGGCAACCTGGTGTTCGCCTTGCGTTGCGGCTCTGCCGGAGCTGGCAGAAATCTATGAGGAAACCAGAGGGAAGGGTTTGGCCTTTCTGGCGGTCGATCAGGACAACGATCCGGGCAAGGGTTCGTCGTTCCTGCAAAAGAAGGGCTACACGTGGCCGGATTTCACCGACCCGGACGCCGAGGTGCACAGGCAACTGGGTTATGAGGGATTACCGCACGTGATTCTGGTGGATTCGACAGGCACAATCGTCTATGACGGATCTGGCGAAAATGCAGGAGATCTGCGCCTCAGCATTGCCAAACTAGGATCCGACTTCAGATCATTGGCTCCCGATTTGGGGCCGTGCGCAGTGCCAAAATAAACTGCGCGAAGATCGTCGTCGAGATTCCACTCGGCTCCTCATTGCGGATATCCTTCGCACCTGTGAACATGAGACGGCCACCATCCCACCCGTCATCTACACTCATGCCATGCCCCCACCCCTCGCCGGCCGCAGGATTCTCGTTACCCGCGCCGCGCACCAGGCCGGAAAGCTCTCCACGGAACTTCGCGCTCTCGGCGCCGAGCCGGTCGAGGTCCCACTCCTCGAAATCCAGCCGCCGCCGAGCTTCGATCCGCTCGACCGTGCCCTCCACAACCTCGCCACCTACTACTGGATTCTGTTCACCAGCGCCAACACCGTCCGCGCCGTGGCCAGCCGGGCGAGGGAATTGGGCATCCCGCTGGCGGGCTTGCCGGCGAAGGTCGCCGCCGTTGGCACGGCCACCGCCGAAGCCCTCGCCAAAGAAGGCCTTACCGTCTCGCTCGTCCCCGAGCGCTACGTCGCCGAGGGACTCATCGATGCGCTTTCCGCTCAAGGGCCGCTCGCGGGCCGGCGCATCCTGCTCGCCCGCGCCCAGGTGGCCCGCGACGTAATCCCTGACGCTCTCCGCGCCGCCGGTGCACAAATTGATGTGGTTGATGCCTACCGCAATGTGCTGCCGGCAAACGCCGCGGAATTGCTCCGCGCCGCCCTAGCCCAGCCCGTCGTCGCCGCGCTCTTTACCAGCTCCTCCACCGCCGAACACCTGGCTGAAGCTGTGCGCCAGGCTGGCCTGCCGTTTCCGCTCCCCGGCGTAGCAGCAATCTCCATCGGGCCCATAACCAGCGAAACTCTCCGCGATCTCGGCTGGCCACCCACCGCCGAAGCCAACCCCCACGACATCCCCGGCGTACTCGAAGCCCTCACTCATGCTCTTAGCTGACTTGCGGCAGGTCGGCGGGTGGCCCTGCCCTCGACGCCCCCCCCGTACCCAAAGGTAACCACTCGGACCCCGCGCAATCCGCCAATGCCGCCACTTTCCCGCATCCCGGTACCCGATCCCACGTTGAACGCAATTCCGAGCGACCCCCTCCCCTCCAAAGGTAACCTGCAGGCTCTCAAGCGGGGTCGCCGGGGGTCCTTCGTCCGCCGCGGCGGAGGGACTGGGGTGGGTGAGCGCCGCGCAGTCCGCTCCGCCAGCCCCGCCGGCTCCCCTGCACAATCGCATCCGCCATCACATCCAGGTCAGGAGAATCCGGGCTAAAGTCTATCCATGAGTCGAATTGTGCCCGCCACTAGGCGGGCGTCGGTGTTTAGGACCCACGGGAGCCCGGAAATGCAAATCGCAGCACATCCCGAACGACCTCCGGAATCCCCAGCAGCCAGGGCGCGCAAATGTGTGCACTTTTATGGCTTAACTCCATCAATCCACTAGACATCGCAGTTTTATTTTCGACGCCGCACCGCAGGCTGGGTCCCTTGGTCCCTTGTTCCCTCGGTCGCTGCTTTATTGTCCGATGGCCAGTACCGCCAGCAGCAGGATCCAGGCCGCGCCCAGGGTGTGCCAGTACCACCCGGTAATATCCACCGCAATCTGGCGCGACTCGACGCGCCGGAACCAGCCCAGCGCGGTGACGCACAGCAGCAGCGCCAGAATGCCCAGGATCAGGTGGCTGGCGTGCAACCCGGTAACCACGTAGAAGAAGTAACTGGCTGGCGTGGACCACTTGTTGAAGGCAAAGCCCTGCGCCGTAAGCTGCTTCCATGCAATCACCTGGCCGGTCACAAACGCGGCGCCCAGTACCAGCGTGGCGATAAGCCAGGGCAGGGCGCGCCGGAGCGCCGGCTTGCCCATGCCCAGCCACTCCTCCAGCACGTCGATCTCGCGGAAGATGTTGCGCCGCGCCATTTCCATGGTCAGGCTGCTGAGGATAAGGATGGCGGTGTTGAGGTAGACGATGGGCGGAAGCTGGATCGGATGCCAGTCGCCGATCATCTCGTGGCTGCGCGGGTCCATGTGCATGCCCGCCTGGCGCGCGAAGAACAGCACCACCAGGGCGGCGAAGAACATCATGTCGCCGGCCAGGGCGAAGAAGACGAAGAAGCGGACACGCTGGAGGCGCTCCCGTGGTCCGTGCCTTGGGTTCTGCCAGTCGTCGTCCCCGCCGCCGCCGCCGCCGCCGGTCGGGCGCCGGTCAACGGGCGGTTTGCCGCCGATGCCGGGCTCTTTGCGTTCAACTTCCGCCGGGGCTCGCGTGAAGGCGATGGGCATTCGGGCCTCTGTCTAAGTGGGATGCATCCCACCCTTGCTTGGACGCGCGACAGTTTGACTGAGATGGTCGAATTTTGGACGGAACCGGGAACGTTCCGCCTCCCGGGACATCTTTCCTACTTAGACCTTCGGTGCGCCTGGACGGTTTCAACAAATAAACGATGCACCCGACGATCAGAGGATAGCTCAGGATGGAATGTTGCGGCCATCAATTTTCCCTGGCGCACCAATACTGGGTCACCTTCGCGGCGGGCCAGGACTTCGACCTCCGGGCCGGTCTCGGCGATGCGGGGCGCGCGGATGAAAACCATCTCCAGCGGATCGCCGGGCAGGGAAGACGGTGCGGTGAGGATGGAGGAGTCGATCTGGCGGCCGTAGGCGTTGCGCTCCACGGTGGCATCGAGCAGGCCGAGGGACTTCTGTGCGGGGTGGGTGACGTTGCGGGCCAGCAGGATGCATCCGGCGCAGGTGCCGAAGACGGGCTTCCGGGTGGCGTAGTCGCGCAGGCGGTCAAAGAAGTGGCGTCGTTCCAGGAACTTGAGAATCGTGGTGGATTCGCCGCCGGGGAGGATAAGGCCGTCCAGCATGTCCAGTTCCTCCGGATTGCGGACCTCGACGGGATCGGCGCCGGTCTCAGTCAAAGCGGCGGCGTGGGCGGCGTAGTCGCCCTGGATGGCGAGGACGCCGATGCGGGGACGAGCGGTCTCAGTCAATCTGAGTCACTCCCGGCGCGGAAGTGAAATGTGAAAGGGCCGTCAAGCAGGAAGTTTATCAGCTATTCGATGGGATCAGGCGAACGGCTGCCTCGACGGCCTGTGCTCACCAGCCGCGGGTTTGCAGAAGCTGCGACTCTTCGATGGCGGCGGCGGCCAGGCCCTTCATGGTTCCGGTGACCTGCTCAGAGACTTCGGCCAGGACCTTGGGGTCGTTGTAGTGGGTGGTGGCGATGACGATGGCCTTGGCGCGGCTCATGGCCTCTTCGCGCTCCTTGGGATCATTCTCCACATCGAGCGGCGTGGCGCGCTCTTTCATGAAGATGCCGCTGCCGACGAAGATGGCCTCGGCGCCGAGCTGCATCATCAGGGCCGCGTCGGCGGGGGTGGCGATGCCGCCGGCGGAGAAGTTGGGCACTGGGAGCTTACCGGCCTGGGCGACCATGCGAATGAGCTCGTAGGGGGCCTGGTGCTCCTTGGCGGCGGCGTAGAGCTCCTGCTCGCTGAGAACGGTGAGGGCCTTCATCTCCTTCACGATCTGGCGCATGTGCTGGACGGCGTGAACCACGTCGCCGGTGCCTGCCTCTCCTTTTGTGCGGATCATGGCCGCGCCCTCGGCGATACGGCGCAGTGCCTCGCCCAGGTTGCGGGCGCCGCAGACGAATGGAGTTTTAAAGGCGTGCTTGTCGATGTGGTGGGCCTCGTCGGCGGGGGTGAGGACTTCGCTTTCGTCGATGAAGTCGACGCCGAGCTCCTGGAGGATCTGGGCTTCGGCGAAGTGGCCGATGCGGGCCTTGGCCATGACGGGGATGGAGACGGCCGCGATGATGCCCTTGATGAGTTTGGGGCTGGCCATGCGGGCCACGCCGCCCTCGGCGCGGATCATGGCGGGAACGCGCTCGAGAGCCATGACCGAGACGGCGCCAGCCTCCTCAGCGATGCGGGCCTGCTCGACGTTCATCACGTCCATGATGACGCCGCCCTTGAGCATCTCCGCCAGACCGATCTTGAGTCGGAGGCCGGTTCCGGTAAAGCTCTTGTTCCCGTTCATTTCTGACATGATCGCTGACCTCGGCCGGAAATCTCCAGTGCTCATCGCGGCAAGTGGATGGCAAGTCTTAGTTTAGCAGGGAACTAAAAGCAGGGGCCGAGGGAACGAGGGACCAAGGGAACAAGGAAACAGGGACATAGAGACTTTGGACCGGGAGAGACGAGGGCGGGGCGCATTTCTGAGGCCATTCCAATCTTTCTGTTTCCTTTCTGGTCATCTTGCTGCTTTCTCATTTGCGCATGGCGACCTCTGTCCCAAGCGCGACGCAAGCATCCGCAGCTCATCGGCCGGCGACGCCGGGGACGCAGCCCCCGAGGCATGCGCCCGCTTCCGGGGGGCCTGGGGTGCCGACAGCGGCATTGGTTCCGGCGGCGGTAATGCCGGCAGCGAGCAAATTTGCAATTCCGGAGGGCTCGCCCGCGCTGCGCATGAAGGTCGAGCTTGAAGTGAGTGTTCCGGCGCGGGGTTTTCGAGTGAGGAAGCTTCTGGCGCTGGAGCCGGGCATGGTGGTCGAGTCGCGATGGAACCATTCCGACGACCTGCCGCTGGCTGCGGGGCGGGTACAACTGGCGTGGGCGGAGTTCGAGGTGGTGGATACGCAACTGGCGGCGCGGTTAACGCGGCTGAACTAAGTTCCACCGCAGCCACAGAAACAAAGACGCGGCCAGGGTGGGGCACCCGCATTGAAGCGGAGAACGGAACACGGGAGCGGGGATGGACGTGAAGGACAGGATTAGCGTAAGGCTGCCCGGCGGTTGGGCGGGATGGCTATTGCGGCGGTGGCGAGGGAGCAGGACGGCTGCGCCGCGGCTGAAGCTGCTGGACCGCATCACGCCGGCCCCCCGGCAGACGTTGTGCCTGGTGGAGGTGGACGGGCGCAGGGTGTTGCTGGCAACGTCGGCTGACGGCGCGCCCGCATTTTTTGCGCTCGACCATGGGCGGCAACCGAGAGAAGCGCGGAGGGTGACGTGCTAGCTCTGGTGGCCGCGGCGCACACGGCGGCGGCAACCTCAGTGCCGCTGATTCCCGACCTGAACGCGAAGCTGCATGCATCGGATTCGACGCCGTGGACGATTGTCTTTGTCCTGACCCTGATCACGCTGCTGCCGGCCATCCTGATGGCGATGACGCCGATGGTGCGGCTGATGGTGGTATTCCACTTCCTGCGCCAGGCGCTGGGGACGCAGACGGCGCCCTCGAACCCCACGCTGCTGGGGCTGGGGCTGATGATGACCTGGTTTTTGATGACGCCGGTGCTGACCCAGGTGGACCAGCAGGCCGTGGAACCGTACCGCGCGGGGCAGATCACGGGGATAGAGGCGATCGACAAGGGCGCCGAGCCGGTGAAGCACTTCATGCTGCGCTACGCGCGGGAGAAGGACCTGGCGCTGTTTACCGCCGCGGGGCAGGTTCCGCGGCCGAACACGGCGGAAGACTTGCCCATGCGCGTTGTGGTTCCCGCCTACATTCTTTCCGAGCTCAAGGCCGGGTTTGCCATCGGGGCGGTGCTGTTTCTCCCATTTCTGCTGATCGACATGGTGACGGCCGCGATCACGACTTCCATCGGGATGTTCCAGTTGCCGCCGGTGGTGGTGTCGACACCGTTGAAGATTCTGCTGTTCGTGATGGTGGACGGGTGGAACCTGCTGGCCAGCTCGTTGTTGAAGAGCTTTTGAGGAGGGTTGATGAATCCGGACATGGTTTCCGATCTGCTGCGGCAACTGATGCGGGAGGCGCTGATCCTGTCGGCGCCGGTGCTGCTGATTGCGGCACTGCTGAGTTTTCTGCTGAGCCTGGGACAGACGCTGACGAGCTTGCAGGACCAGTCGCTGACCACGGTGCCGCGGCTGCTGGCGGTGGCGCTGGTGTTGCTGGTAGGGATGCCGTGGTTCCTGGAGCGGATGACGGTGTACACGCGGATGCTGCTGCTGGATGTGAGGCGGTATCTGGGTTGAAAGGCCGTCGGCCCGTGGCTCGTGATCCGTGAATCGTGGCACACGGAAAACGAACCACGAATCACGAACCACGAATCACTGACGATGACAGACTGGTCCACATTCCTGAGCGCCATGGTGCTGGCGATGATTCGGGTGAGCGGCATGGTGGTGTTTGCGCCGTTCTTCTCCTCGACAGCGCTGCCGGTTCGCGCCAAGGCGGTGTTTGTGCTGGCGGTGGCCTTTCTGCTGGCGCCGCTGGTGGCCTCGCTGCCCAACGCGCACGCGGAGATCGGTTTTGCGGCCATCCTGGGTGAGCTGGCGGTGGGCCTGGTGTACGGGCTGGCGCTGGCGATGGTGAACGAGATGCTGTTGTTTGCCGGGCAGATTGCGGGCATGCAGTTCAGCTTTTCGCTGGTGAACCTGATGGACCCATCGTCGCCGATCGAGACGCCGCTGCTGGGCACGCTGTTCCAGATGGCAGGCACGCTGGTGGTGATTGCGGCGGGACTGGACCGGATCCTGCTCGCATCGATGATGCGCAGCTTTCGCGCGGCGCCGCTGGGCAGCTACGCGATGACGCCGGCGACGGGCCTGGCCATGGTGCAGGCGGCGAGCGGGGTGTTTGCGGCGGCGCTGGAACTGGCCGCTCCGGTGCTGGCGGCGACGCTGCTGGTGGAGATTTCGACGGCGCTGATGGGCAAGCTGAGCCCGCAGTTGCCGGTGATGTTTCTCTCCGTGCCCTTCAAGCAGATGACCGGGTTCGTGGTGCTGGCTGGGTCGCTGGCATTGTGGTCGCGGTTTATCGAGGCGCGCTTCGGCGGATTGCTGGACATGGCCGAGCGGCTGATCCGGACGGGGGTATAGCGCATGCCCGGCGACCGCACCGAACAGGCAAGCCAGCACCGGCGCGACAAGGCGCGCAAGGAAGGCGACATCCTGCACAGCCGCGAGCTGACGGCGGCGGCGGGAACGCTGGCCGGCGTGCTGGCTCTGGGGGTGACGGGAAGCGCGACGCTGGTGGCGTGGCGCGAGGTATTTGCATCGTTTCTGGACCTGGGGCGGGCGGCGGACTGGGAAGTGCCGCAAGTGGCCGGGACCATGGTGGCGCTGCGCGGGCTGGCGCTGAAGGTTCTGGAGCCGATGGCGCTGGTGATGGCGGCGGTGGCCGCGGCGGCCCTGATTGCGGCGGTGGCGCAGACGGGGAGCGTGACGGTGTATGCCGGCGCGGTTGGTTTCAAGCTGGAGCGGATCAACCCGCTCGCCAATGCGAAGAACCTGTTTTCGCTGCGTGCGGCTGCGCGGCTGGGCAAAAGCCTGCTGCCGGCTGCGCTTCTGGCGGTGTTTGCGGTGCAGCGGATCGCGCGGCAGATGACCATGCCGCCATTCTCGACGGCGCGGCTGGAGATTCTGGGCGAAGACGTCTTCAGCCTGTTGCAGATGGCGGCGTGGCTGCTGTTCGGCTGGGCGCTGGTGGACTACATGGTGGAGTGGCAGAGCCGGGAGTCGCGTTTGCGGATGAGCCGCGAGGATATGCGCGAGGAGTTCAAGGAGACCGAAGGGTCGCCCCAGGTGCGCAGCCGGATCCGCAACCTGCAACGGCAGATGCGGCGGCGAAGGGTGAAGGCGGACGTATCGCGGGCGGCGGTGGTGCTGACCAATCCGACCCACTATGCGGTGGCGCTGGGGTTCGACTTCAGCAGCATGGAGGCGCCGAAGGTGCTGGCCAAGGGCAGAAACCTGTTGGCCGAGGAGATCAAGGCGGAGGCGCGATGGGCGGGGGTGCCGATTGTGGAGAACCCGCCGCTGGCGCGATCGCTGTACCGGTCGGTCGAAGTTGGACAGGCGATCCCGGTGGACCTGTACGCGGCGGTGGCGACGATTCTGGCTTACCTCTACCGGCAGCGGGTGGAGAGCGAAGTGAGGGAGCGGCGGGCGCGCGAGGCGGCGCGGGCGAAGGCTGCTACCACTGCGTGGAGCGGGGCCAGAGCAAATCCGGGATTTGAACGGGGCGGAATGGAACGAGGCGAGCGATGAGCACGACGGCCGTGGCGCCGGCGCCGCTAAAGGTGCTGGACAGGTTGATGCGGTTCAAGGATTACGTTTTGCCGGCCATGGCGATCAGCGTGATTTTCGTAATGCTGGTGCCGGTGCCGGCCGCGGTGCTGGACCTGCTGCTGGCCCTGTCGATGGCGGCGTCGATGATCGTGTTCCTGAGCGCGGTGCAGATCCGGCGGGCGGTGGAGCTGAGCGTGTTTCCCACCCTGCTGCTGCTGCTGACGCTGTTCCGGCTGTCGCTGAATATTGCTTCCAGCCGCAGAATCCTGCTGCACGGGCAGGAGGGTACCGCCGCGGCGGGAAAGGTGATCGAGGCCTTCGGACAGTTCGTGGTGGGCGGCAACTACGTGGTGGGTTTTGTGCTGTTCCTGGTGCTGATCGCGATCCAGTTTCTGGTGGTGTCGCACGGTGCGGTGCGGACGGCCGAGGTGACGGCGCGGTTCACCCTGGATGCCTTGCCGGGCAAGCAGATGGCAATTGACGCGGATATGAACGCGGGCCTGATCGACGAGGCGGAGGCGCGGCGACGGAGGCAGGCGATCGCCAGGGAGGCCGAGTTCTACGGGGCCATGGACGGCGCGGCGCGGTTCAACCAAAGGGATGCGCTGGCGACGATTCTGATCACCGCGATCAATATCGTGGCCGGGCTGCTGATCGGGACCCTGCAGCAGGGAGTGGGGCTGGCCGAGGCGGCGCGCACCTACACCACCCTCACCGTGGGCGACGGGCTGGTGACGATTATTCCGTCGCTGCTGGTGAGCGTGGCGGGTGGGATCACGCTGACGCGGGCCAACTCGGCGGGACAGCTGGGGGGCGAAATACGGCAGCAACTGCTGGGGCGGCCAGCGACGCTCTACATCGCCAGCCTGGTATGCGCGGCGATGTGCCTGATCCCGGGACTGCCGAAGTTTGTGTTTCTGCTGGTGGCGGCGGGATTGTTCCTGGTCGGGCGGAGGGTGTCGGCAGCCGCGGCTGTGGCGCCGGCTGCAGAGGGACCGGTGGAGAGCAAGAAGGCCCCGGCAGCGGAGATGGCGGGATTACTGAAGCTTGAGGACCTGACGCTGGAGATCGGGTTCCAGTTGATTCCTCTGGTGGATGACAAGCAGGGCGGGCAGCTGCTGAACCGCATCCGCACGCTCCGGCGGAATCTCTCCGCGGAGCTTGGGTTCCTGATCCCGCCGGTGCACATATCGGACAATCTGCGGCTGAAGCCGCGGGAATATGTCCTTTCGATGCGCGGCCTGGAGATTGGGCGCTGGCAGACCGAGGGCGCGCAGATGCTGGCGGTCTCCGGCGAGCCGGGACGGAGGCCGTTAGCCGGGCGAGAGACGCGGGAGCCGGCCTTTGGCGTGCCCGCGATCTGGATTCAGCCCGCGCTCGAGGAACAGGCGGTGGCCGCGGGCTATTCGGTGGTGGACGCGACCACGGTAATCACCACTCACCTGGGCGAACTGATCCGGCAGCATGCGTGGGAGCTGTTGGGTCGGGCGGAGATCAAGCGATCGATGGATGCGCTGAACGACTCGCATCCGAAGCTGATCGAAGAGCTGGTGCCGAAGTTACTGAGCCTGGGCGAAGTGGGCCGGGTGCTGGAGCAGTTGCTCCGGGAGCGGGTGTCGATCCGCGACCTGGGAGCGATTCTGGAAGCGCTGCTCGAGACCGCGCCGGTGAATAAGAGCCCGGAGGCCCTGGTGGAAGCCTCGCGACAGGCGATGGGGCGGCGCCTGGTGCAGCCGCTGCTCGACAGCGAGGGACAATTGCCGGTGCTCTTGCTCGATGCCGCGATCGAGGACGAGATCCTGGCCACGGTTTCGCCCGATGGGGGGCAGCGGCTGCTCGGCGCAGCTTCGACGGCGGGCGCGCCGCTGGTGCGGCGGCTGGCCGATTCTGTGAAGTCTCTTATCGCTTCCGCATCGCCGGCGGTCCCGCCCGTGCTCCTGTGTCCAAGTCCGGCGCGCTATCACGTGCGGCGGTGGCTGGAACCTCTGTTCCCGCGGCTGGCGGTGGTATCGGCGGGCGAGATTCCGCCGCAGGTGCGGCTGCTGCCTGTGGGTACGGTGCGTTAAACCGGGCAGGCGAGCACGTTCCTCGAATTGAGTTGACACGAGCGGGATGGAACAGGGGATGCCAATGCTGGAATCTGCCGGGGGGATGAATCCGGATGCAAGAAAGAGAGCGGCCATGCCGGGGGGGTATCCGCCGGCGGCCGCTGCTGGTGGGGGATTGACGGCCGAGCAGGAGCGGGCACTTCTGGAGCATCTGCCGGTGGTGCGGTTTCTGGCGCGGCGCATTCATGAACGGTTGCCGCAGCACGTCGATCTCGAGGACCTGGTCTCGGCTGGGGTTGTGGGCCTGATGGACGCCTTCACCAAGTTTGATCCGGCGAAGAAGGTCCAGTTCCGCAGCTACGCGCAGTTCCGCATCCGGGGAGCCATCCTGGACAGCCTGAGGACGCTCGACTGGAGCCCGCGGGAACTGCGGCGGAAGGGCCGGGCGGTGGAAGAGGCGATCCGGGCGGCAACGGCGCGGCTGGGACGGGCGCCGAGCGAGGCGGAGGTAGCCGCGGAGCTCGAACTGGGCCTGGATGAATACCAGCTGTTGCTAGGCGATCTGAAGGGATTGGAGATCGGCACCCTGCACGCCGAACGCAACGAAGATTCAGGAGAGGAGGAGCTGGCCTACGTGCCGGGGCGCCCGGAAGAGGATCCGCTATTCCGCTGTCTGAAGGGAGAGCTTGAAGAGCGGCTGGCAGAGGCGATCCAGGACCTGCCCGACCGGGAACGGCTGGTGATGACGCTCTACTACTACGAAGAGATGACGATGCGGGAGATCGGCCTTGCCCTGGGAGTGGTTGAATCGCGGGTCTCGCAGGTGCATGCCTCGGCGGTGGTGCATCTGCGGAGCGCGCTCCGGGACCTTGTGGCAAAGGGCGTGCTCGACCGCGGCGGGGCGCGGCAGCCGGGCGGCGTGAAGAAGGGGACAGGGTAAGCAATCGTGGCACTTGAGAAGATGCTGGGCCAGGACGAGATCGATGCGTTGTTCGCGGCGGCGCACGCCACCGCAGCGGAGGAAAAGGGAGGCGATTCCCCGGCCAGGGTTACCCCATACAGCTTTGCCTCGTCGGGACAGATCTCGACCGAGCAGCTGCGCGCCATCAGCATGTTGAACGACCTGTTCGCGCGCAACCTGACCCATAACCTGGCGGCGTCGCTGCGCACGCGGGTCCAGGTAAACCTGGTCTCGGCCGAGCAGTTCCCATTCAACGAGTTTCTGCTCCGGATTCCCGAGATCAGCTACGTGGCTTCGGTGAGGCTGGAGCCGCTGGGGGCGCTGTCTGTTCTTCAATTAGAGATGTCGCTGGCGCCGCCGGTGATCGACCTGTTGCTGGGCGGCGAGGGCAAGGAAGGACCGCTCCGCGAACTGACCGACATCGAGGAATCGATCCTGGCCAGCGTGGTGGAGATTATCTGCCGGGAGCTGACCGTGGCCTGGCAGCCGGTGGGACTGGTGTTCAACTTCGAGCGGCGGCAGATGCTGACCCAGGTGGGGCGCATCATCGGCATCAACGAAAGGACCCTGTGCCTGAGCTTCGAGCTGCGCATGCCGAACGCATCGGGGCTGCTCAACCTGGCGTTTCCCGCAGTGGTGTCCAATACCATCCTGCGGCGGCTGACGGTAGACGGGGGACGGTCGCGGCGGCATGCGCGCGAGGTGACGGAGCGGCTGGAGGAGCTGGTGCGCGGTATTCGGTTTGGCACCACCCTGGAACTGCCGCGGGTGAGTCTTCCCGCCTCCGCGGTGGAAGAGCTCGAGCCGGGAACGGTGCTGCGCTTTCGCGTCCCTGCCGAGGACGCGGCGTTGTTTTGTGGCGGAGGCGAGGTTCTGGCCCGGGCGCGGGCGCTCCGGCAGGGCGAGTACCGGGCCGCGCGCATTGAGGGCGCTTTCGCGGAGAATGAGCGATGACCTATCTGGAAGCATGGATGGCGACGGCCGCGGCGCTGTTTTCGCAGGCGCTGGCGGGAGGGCCCGAACTCGCGGATGCATCGCCCGCCCCCATGGAGGGCCAGGCGACCGCATTCGCAGCCGAGATTGGCGGCGAGGTTGAAGGGCGCTTTACGGTGGTGCTTGATCCTCGGTTGATGACGGCGGCGCTGCTGGGCGAGGACGCCGATCAGAAACCCGGATGGAGCGAGTTGCTGAAGGAGGCGGCAGAGGCCGCGGCCGGCGAATTGCTGGCGCGGGCCGGGATCAAATGCCGCGTCAACCGGTTTGAAGAGACTGCGGAAACCTCGCCCGCGACCCGCGCGTTCCAGTTGAAGTCGGAGGCGCAGGCATGGCAGATCATGGTTCGCGACGAGGTGAAGGCGAAGGCCGGCGAAAAGCAGCCGCTGCCGGCCGCGCGCGAACAACGGACTGTTGCGGAAATGCCCGTGGACGCTGCCCCGACGGCGCAGGGTCTTGAGCTTCTGCTCGACGTGGAGCTCGATGCCACCATCCGCTTCGGCTGCCGCGAATTGCCGCTCAAGGAAATTCTGGAACTCGGGCCCGGCGACGTGGTCACCCTGGACCGTCACATTGCGGATCCCGCCGATCTGATTGTGGGCGACAAGATTGTGGCGCGGGGAGAAGTGGTGCTGGTGAACGGCAATTTCGGCCTTCGGGTGACCGAGGTGGCGGCGCCGCGCAAGCGATTGGAGAGCATCCGGTGCCTGTTCTGAACCATCGCCGGATGGAGCGATCCGCTTCCGGCCGGGATCCCCTGCTCCTGCCGTGGGATTCGGCGGCGGCTGGCGAAACCGCGTGGGCAGCGCCACCGGCGCGAAGGGGATTTCTAGGCGCCTGTGCCAATCCCGCCTGCAGCACGGCCTGGCTGCAGATCTGGCGGAGCCGCTCTGCCCCCATCTTCGAGGGCGGCTGGAGTTGTTCGCCGGCATGCACGGCCCGGCGCCTCGAGTCAGCCGTGGCGCGGGAACTGGAGGGCCGGGGTGTGCCCCTCGAGCGGCACCGCCATCGCGTGCCGCTGGGGTTGCTGATGCTCGAACAGGGATGGATATCGGGCGTGCAATTGCGCAGTGCCCTCGAAGGCCAGCGGACCCACGGGGCTGGCCGCCTGGGCCATTGGCTGATGGCCAAGGAGGGTGTCAGCGAGAGCCTGGTGACGCGGGCTCTGGGGCTGCAGTGGAGCTGCCCGGTGTTGGCGCTGGATTCTCATGACGCGGAGGGCATGGCGCCGGCTCTGCCGCGGTTCTTTGTGGATGCGTTCGGCGCCCTGCCGCTGCGCGTGGCCGCTGGGCGTCTGTTGTATCTGGGATTCGAGGATCGGCCGGACGCGGTGCTGGCCCTGGCCCTGGAGCGGATGACAGGCCTGCGGGTGGAGAGCGGTTTGGTGGAAGGGTCGCGATTCCGCGCCGCCCATCAGCGGCTGCTGGAGGCGCGGTTTCCGGGTGTGGAACTGGTGGAGGCGGCTTCCGAGCCGGCGCTGGTGCGGGCGCTGGCGCGATCGGTGGAGCGGACGCGGCCGGTCGAGTCGAGGCTGGTGCGGGTGCATGATTGCCTCTGGCTGCGGATGTGGCCGAAGGCGCGGACCGGGCCGATCGCGGAGGCCGCGTCGGTAGTAGACATGATTGCAACGCTGACGGGATGAGTCCCCAGGACAGGGTGCGGCCTCAACAGGCTGCCGGATCGGCCGTGCCCGAGAGGAAATGACGAAATGCTGTTCACGATCCGGGGTTGGTTGCCGATAGAGGGGAAGAACAGCGAGGGGATCGATGGAAGAGGTGCGGGCGTTGATTGTGGACGATTCGTCGGTGATGCGGAAGATTGTGGCGCGGTCGCTGCGCCAGGCGGGGCTGGATTCGCTGGTGGTGGTGGAGGCTGCGAGCGGCGCCGAAGGAGTGGAGGCGCTGAAGCGCGGGCCTGTGAACCTGATCCTTTCCGACATCAACATGCCGGTGATGGACGGGCTCGAGTTTCTGCGTCAGATCCGGGCGCAGAATCTGGCCCCGGGAGTTCCGGTGGTGATGATTACTACGGAATCGAGCGAGGAACATGTGAAGCAGGCGATTCAGGCAGGCGCCCGAGGCTATATTCGCAAGCCATTCACGGCCGATCAGGTGAAGGAACGGGTCTTATCGCTGTTGGGAGCGGCTTAAGGCGGCCATGATGCTCAGCGGGGTGCGATGGGATGGCGCGCGCACGCTTGCGATGACGTGCGGGCGCAACAGGAAGCCCGGCGAAGGCCGGGAACCGGGCAATACCAAGGGGGGAGAGACGAGCATGCCGGTTTCATTGCGGGAAAGTCTCGGCGAGATTGCGAATCCGAAGAATCTGGATGCCAGCGTGGAGGAGGTATTCGAGCTCATGCTCGGCGCCAACTGCCGGCGACAGGAAGGGACGCTGGAGCCGGAACCGGATTGGGTGACGGCGGTGGTCGGGTTTGGCGGAGTTCTGAGCGGAGCCTGTTTGTTCCGGTCGGGCGGCGAAGCCGCGCGCCGGGTGGCGGCGCGGATGACGGGCATGGAGTTTTCCGGCATCGACGATACGGTGAAGGACGGCATCGGCGAACTTTGCAACATGCTGGCCGGATCATGGAAGTCGAAGGTGCCGGAGCTGGCTGCGCACTGCGGCCTATCGGTGCCGGCGGTGATCACGGGGCACGATTACCAACTGCACGTGCAGGCCCCGGAGTTCC
>CAVYSS010000028.1:0-12653 GCA_963771195.1 uncultured Acidobacteriota bacterium | reverse complement strand
CCAATATCGTCGGTCGAGCTGATTTTGCCGGTGAGATAGCCCTTGCCCAGCGGGCTGTAGGGGACCATGCCGATGCCCAGTTCTTCGAGCAGCGGAATGATTTCGGCTTCCGGCCGCCGGAACCAGAGAGAGTACTCGTTCTGGAGCGCGGTGACGGGCTGAACGGCGTGAGCGCGGCGGATGGTTTTGGCGCCTGCTTCGGAGAGACCGAAGTGCTTCACCTTGCCCTGTTGGATCAGGTCTTTCACGGTGCCGGCGACGTCCTCGATGGGGACGTTGGGGTCAACGCGGTGCTGGTAGAAGAGATCGATGACGTCGACGCGGAGCCGCTTGAGCGAGCCTTCGATTGCCCGGCGAATCTGCTCCGGGCGACTGTTCGGCGGATGCAGGCCTGGAGCGGAATCCGGGCCGAGATTGAAGCCGAACTTGGTGGCGATGACGACCTTGCCTTTGAAGGGGGCGAGGGCTTCGCCGAGAAGTTCTTCGTTGATGAAAGGGCCGTAGACCTCGGCGGTGTCAAAGAATGTGATGCCGCGATCGACGGCGGCGTGCAGCAGGGTGGTCATCTCCTGCTTGTCCTTGGGCGGCCCGTAGCTGAAGCTCATGCCCATGCAGCCGAGGCCGAGGGCGGAGACTTCGAGATTGCTGTTGCCGAGTTTGCGTTTCTGCATTGGGATTCTCTCCTGGTGCCTGTGCGGTATTGTGGCCGATGGATTCTGCGCTGACAAAAACACGACGTGGTCGTGCGAGTGCAGAACCGCCTGGCTCTTGACCGCAATCCGATGGTAGAAGGGGGCGCATTGCGGGCGGTATCCCGATCCTTCCTATTGATTGCCTAATCCTCTTCGGCGGTGTCTTTTCTGTGCACCGGACGCGGGAACCAGAATAGCCTTGAGTGTGAAGGAGCAGGCAGGTGAACAGATCCAAGCCGGTACCGGCCACCCGGCCGTTGAACGCGGAGGCGGAAACGATGCGATTGGCGCTGGCGCGCCGGATCGCAGCCCATAACCAGATTGAGGGCGAGGTGGTTACGCCGATTCCGGGTCTGACGCTTTACCGCCGGACCGAACTCACCAGTTGTACCTCGTCGGTACTGGAGCCTTGCATCATTCTCTATGCGCAGGGAGAAAAGCGGGTGCTGATCGGGGAGACGAGTTATTTGTGCGACGGCGGCCATTTCCGCCTCACCTCGGTCGATCTGCCGGCCATGAGTGAAGTAAAGCGTGCCTCCAGGGAAGAACCGCTGCTGGGATTGATTCTGAAGATTGACATGGCAGCGGTCCGCGAAATCCTGAGCCAGGAGGAGTTTCTCACGCCGGAGCCGGCGTTTGAAGCCCGCGGCATGGCGATGGGGGATACGCCGGTGGACTTGCTGAGCGCATGCTGCCGGTTGCTGGACCTGCTGGACACGCCGACGGATATTCCGTTCTTGAGCGGGCTGATGCAGCGGGAAATCCTCTACCGGGTGATGCGCGGACAGCTGGGCGGAAATCTGCGCGCCATTGCCACGCACGGTGAGCAGGGCAACCGGACGGCCAAGGCCGTGGCCTGGCTGAAAAAGAACTACGCCAAACCGTTGCGCGTGGAAGAGCTGGCGCGGGTGGCGCAAATGGGCGTGTCCACGTTCCACCATCATTTTCGGTCGCTGACGCAGATGAGCCCGCTGCAGTATCAGAAGCGGATGCGGCTGCACGCGGCCCGCGTACGCATGGTCACCGAGGGCCTGGATGCCGCCAGCGCCGCTTTCGAAGTGGGGTATGAGAGCGCCAGCCAGTTCAGCAGGGAGTACCGGCGGTTCTTTGGGCAGCCACCCATACGGGATGTGAAAGCGCTGCGGCTGGCGGAGGCGGTTGCGGGGGAATAGGAGCGGCGCGCGAGTTGCAAGCCCGCGCGCGGTATCAGGAGAAAGGCAGTTCGGCACGGCTGAAGCGGCGCCCCTCGAAAACAACCTGCTCGATTACTCCGATTTGAGCGAAGCCATATCGATGGAGAAGCGGTACTTCACATCGGAGCGGACAAGGCGCTCGTAGGCCTCGTTGAGCTTTTGGATTGGGATCACTTCGACATCGCAGGTAATGTTGTGCTTGCCGCAGAAGTCGAGCATCTCCTGGGTCTCCGCGATGCCGCCGATAAGCGACCCGGAAAAGCTGCGACGGCGCATGAGCAGGCCGAAAACATTGATGGGCAGCGGCTCCGGCGGCGCGCCCACCATGGTGAGATTGCCGTCGCGGGCCAGCAGCCCTATGAGCGCGTTCACGTCGTGCGGCGCGGCAATGGCATCGAGAATGAAGTCGAAGCTGCCGGCGTGCTTCTGCATTTCGTTCGCGTCTTTTGAGATGACAACTTCATCGGCGCCGAGGCGCTTGGCGTCGTCAACTTTACTGGGCGAGGTGGTGAAGACCACGGTGTGTGCGCCCAGAGCATGCGAAAACTTGACGGCCATGTGGCCGAGCCCGCCGAGTCCAGCGACGCCAACCTTCTTGCCTTTGCCCACGCCCCAGTGGCGCATAGGGGAGTAAGTGGTGATGCCGGCACAAAGCAGGGGCGCGGCGCCGGCGAGATCCAGATTTCCCGGCACGCAGAGGACAAAATGCTCATCCACGACAATCGAGTTGGAGTAGCCGCCGTAAGTCACCTTGCCGGTGCCTTTGTCGGGGAAGTTATAGGTGAGGGTGAGGTTGTTGCAGAACTGCTCTAGGCCGGCCTTGCATTCGGGACAGGTGCCGTCGGAATCAACCATGCAGCCGACGGCAGCCAGGTCGCCGGCCTTGAATTTCTTCACCGCGGAGCCCACCTTGGTGACGCGGCCGACAATCTCGTGCCCCGGCACGCAGGGATAGACGGTGGGCATCACCTCGTGCCATTCGTCGCGGGCCTGGTGCAGATCGGAATGGCAGATGCCGCAGAAGAGGATCTCAATCTGCACGTCGGTGGCGCCGGGTTCGCGGCGTGGAATCGAGGTGGAGGCGAAGCCGGAGGTGGCGCTGGAGGCGGCGTAAGCTTTGGCGTTGTACATGGAATCTCCTTGCATGTGCGGGGGTGGTGTCGTGTGTCGTAGAGTCCGGCGGCCGAAGAGGCCGCACAGATAAAGATAGAGCCCACGCGAATCCCGAGCCCGGAACTGGCGGCGAAGTTTCCGGCACAGACATCCTAATTGATTCGAAAGCCCGGGCGGCGTCGCAAAACCTCGCGGGGTGCGCGGGAGCGTAAACTTGTAACTGTGATGGTCTATTCTTCGGCTTCCCCAATTCCCAGTCACAAACGATATTTCTTTGACAAATTCGGCATCACGGAGCGCCTGCTGGAGCGGTGCCTGGGCGAGGCTTTGTCCGCGGGCGGCGACTACGCAGATTTGTATTTTGAATCGGTCACGGCGATCTCGCTTGGCGTGGACGAGCAGATTGTGAAGTCGGCCAGCCAGGGCACCAGCGCTGGTTGCGGTATCCGTGTGATCAGCGGCGAGCGCACCGGGTATGCGTACACCGACAACCTGAACGCGGACCGTCTGCTGCACGCGGCCAAAACGGCGGCGCTGATTGCGTCGGGTCCCGCGAAACAGCCGGTGCAGGGATTTACCGAGGCAGCGGCGGCCGATCTGTATCCCGTGCCCCTGGGCGGATTCGATCTGGACCTGGCGGCGCGTCTGGAACTGATCCTGCGCGCGGATCGCGCCGCCCGCGCATACGATACGCGCATTACCCAGGTCCGTGCGAATTACTCGGAAGAGGTGCGCCGGATTCTCATTGCGGGTTCCGACGGCTCATTTGCCAGCGACATCCAGCCGCTGGCGCGGTTGGGTGTGTTCGTCATCGCCAGAGACACCGACGGCAAGACAACCACAAGCGGCTCGGCGGGCGCGGGCGGCCGTGCGGGCTTGAGTCAGTTTGCGGGGAGCAAAGGTCCGGAACACCTGGCGCAGGAGGCGTCGCGCGGCGCAATCCTGCAGCTCGGCGCGGTGCCGGCGCCGGCGGGCGAAATGGAAGTGGTGCTGGGGCCCGGCTGGCCGGGAATCCTGCTGCATGAGGCGGTGGGCCACGGCCTGGAGGCGGACTTCAATCGCAAGGGAACATCGGCGTTCACGGGCCTGATCGGCCGGCCGGTGGCAAGCCCCCTGGTCACGGTGGTGGATAACGGCACCATGGAGGGGCGCCGCGGGTCGCTGAACGTGGACGACGAGGGCTCGCCCACGCACGAAACGGTACTGATTGAAAACGGCGTGCTGAAAGGCTATTTGACCGACAAGCTATCGGCGCGGCTGATGGGCGCGGCCAACACCGGATCGGGACGGCGCGAAAGCTACCACTCGATTCCCATGCCGCGCATGACCAACACCTACATGCTGGCCGGGCAGGATGACCCGGAGGACATTATCCGCAGCGTGAAAAAAGGTCTTTACGCGCCGAACTTCGGCGGCGGTCAGGTGGACATCACCAGCGGGAAATTCGTGTTCTCGGCCAGCGAGGCGTACCTGATTGAAGACGGCAAAATCACCGCGCCGGTGCGCGACGCCACCCTCATCGGCAACGGCCCGGAGGCGCTGAAGCACGTCTCGATGGTGGGCCACGACCTGAAGCTCGACGAGGGTATCGGCACCTGCGGCAAGGACGGGCAAAGCGTGCCCGTGGGCGTAGGAATTCCCACCATCAAGCTGGACCGCATGACCGTCGGCGGGACGGGGCGGTAAGACGGCGGCTCATCGCCCGGCACGCAACGTCCCGCTGGTAAGAATCCGCGCCCTCAACCCGCCGCGCCCCTTGAGCGTCTCTTCTGCGCCGGGAGCAATGGCGCGATCCATCCAATAACACGGGCTGCACTCGCACACGCCCTCGAACTCAACTCCCTGGACGGTGAAGCGCTGGCCGATGAGCGTGTTCAGGTCGACGCATTCGGTGATGACATTGCGGCGAGTGACGCCGGGCGACTTGGGGCCTGCGGCGAGTGCACGGCAGACCTCGTCAAAAACTTCGCCCGAGAAAAACGTGATCTGGCCCTTGTAGTCGGGCTTGTAGTCAAAGAAGCGGTCGCCGCGGATGCCGTAGCCGGCAACGCACTCCATCTCCTCCACCTCGTAAACGGGGTGCACACCGGGCTCCTGGCCGTGGCGGCCGAAGAAGTTGTGTCCCGGCGAGAGATAGAGGCTGCGGACGATCATGGGGAAGGCCCTGCATCCATTCTCGCCGATTTCGGCTTGTCCTTCAAAATGCGTCCGCGCTGTAGTCGCGGCGCAGCGCCAACCCCTTCGATTTTGGTAGTTTCAAGTCATGACAGTTGAAGTGAATCGGCAGGAAATCGAGAGCACCGACCTGGAGTCGCTGGCGGCAGACGTGGTGGCGATGGCGATGAAGGCGGGCGCCAGCGACGCCGAGGCCGTGGCGCGCGAGGGCGACGAGTTCTCCGTTACCGTGCGCATGGGCGAAGTGGAGAAGCTCGTGGAGTCGGGATCGCGCGCACTGGGCCTGAGGGTTTTTGTGGGGCACCGCTCCGCATCCACCAGCACCAGCGATCTCACGCCGGATGGCATCCGCCAGCTGGTTGAGGGCGCGCTGGCGCTGGCGGCGATTACGGAGGAAGATCCCTTCAGCGGACTGCCGGAGCGGGATGAGTTTGGCGTGTTTGCAGCCGACCTGCACCTGTACTTTGAGGATGTGTATTCGCTCCCCGGCGCGGAACGGATTGAGTGGGCAAAGCGGGCCGAGGCGGCGGCGCTTGCCGCCGATGCGCGCATCACCAACTCCCGCGGCGCCAGTTTTGATGCAGCCACGGGACGCCAGGTGTTAGCTAACTCGCGCGGATTTACCGGCAGTTACCGTACCAGTTATGCGGGAGTTGCCGCGGCGCCGCTGGCCACTGACGAAAATGGCCAGATGCAGCGCGATTACTGGGATTCGAGCGCGCGTCGCATCGACGATCTCGAGTCACCGGAATCCGTAGGCCGCGAAGCCGCCCGCCGCACCCTGCGCCGGCTGGGCGCGCGCCGCATGCCTACCCAGCAGATTCCCGTGGTCTTCGCGCCGGAAACCGCGCGCTCCATCCTCGGCGTCGTCTTCGACGCCGCATCCGGCAATGCCATCTGGCGCGGCGCTTCTTTCCTTGCCGGTAAGCTTGGCGAACAAATTGCCGCGTCGCACCTCACCATCGTGGACGACAACATCATGCTGCTGCCCAGCGGCACCGGCGGCTTTGGCAGCTCGCCTTTCGACGGCGAAGGGCTGCCCTCGCGGCGAACCATTCTAGTCGAACGCGGCGTGCTCAAAAATTACATGCTCAACACCTACGCGGCGCGCAAGCTGGGCATGAGCTCAACCCACAACGCCTCGCGTGGCCTCGCCGGCGCGCCCGGAATCGGCCCGGGAAATCTCTATCTCGAGCCGGGTACGCAGTCGCCGGAGGAGATCATCAAGAGCGTCGACAGAGGGCTCTACGTCACCAGCCTCATCGGTTACGGCGTCAACCTGGTCACCGGCGATTATTCGCGCGGCGCCACCGGCCTGTGGATCGAGAACGGCGAACTGACCCACGCGGTGGAAGAAGTGACCATCGCCGGCAACCTGGCGGAGATATTGCTCAACGTGACCGCGGTGGGCAACGACCTGGTGTTTCGCGGCGCCGCGGCCTCGCCCACAATCCGCGTGGACGGCATGATGCTGGCCGGAGCGTGACCCGCTGCCCCGCGTAACCAGGCCGCTGATCGAAGCGAAGGATCCGCAGCAGTATTCCAGCGTTCCGTCCGCAATGCCAACCTTTCGCCAAATGCGAAGAAGTTTTGTGAAGGGGCACGACTTCAGCCGTACCGAAAGCCGCACAAAACGAGTCGGCTTTAGCCCCTGAGGGGCGCCCATTGGGTAATCTCCGCATAGCCGGTCAACCGGCCGGAACTAAGCCGAGCACGCGAAAGACGTCCGCGAAGCCAATCATCCCGAAAGTTCGGTCCGCGTCTATTCGTCGCGCAACGCCGCCATGGGATCGATCCGCGCCGCCCGCCGGGCCGGGAGCCAGCTTGACCATAGCGCGATCAGGGCCACGGCCGCGGCGATGCTGGCGAACATGACCGGATCGTTGGCGTGCACAAAGGAGATCACGCTGCCCAACCCATAGGCCACGGCGACGGCCAGAGCCAGGCCGATCCCGAGGCCAGTGCCGCTTAACCACGCTGCGCGGCGCAGCATCATGCCCAGGACGTCTTCGCGGCGGGCACCCATGGCCAGGCGCACCCCGATCTCGCGGGTTCGCTCGGCCACCACGTTGGCCATCACGCCGAAGATGCCGATGCCGGCCAGCAGCAGGGCAAGCAGCGCATCCACGCCCAGATTCTCCGCCAGCCATCTCATGCCGGTGGTGTGCTCGCGCATGAACTGCGCGTAGGTCTGCAACCCGTCCAGCGGCAGCGCGGGATCGAGGCCGGCAAGCGCCTTGCGCGCCGCCGGCGCAAGCGCGAGGGGATCGCCCTTCGCGGTGACCGTAAACATGGTGACGGCCGGCGGCAATTGCGCTGAGTCCATATACACTGCCGGAGCGTGCACACCGTTGAAGAAGCCGTATTCTGTCTCCTCGACCACGCCCACAATCGTCATCCACGGGGTCTGGCCGTCGCCGCCCGTTCCCGAGAAGCGCTTGCCATATTCCCCTTCCTTCCTGGAGCCGCCGGCAGGGCCGGCCTGGTCGTTGCGCCCCGCGCCCATGCGAATGTGCTGGCCCAGCGGACTCTGGCCGGGGAAGTAGCGAGCAACAAATCCGCGGCTGACGATGGCCACCGGCGGCGAGCGCAGATTATCGCCCGGGTCGAACATCCGCCCCGAGGGTATTCCAGGGGCGAGGGGAATATGGAAAGCGGCAAAGTATCCGGGGCTCACCTCGATTCTCAACGCGGTTTGAGACTTGTCTGCAACCATGGGACGGTTCTCGATCTGGCAATCGTCGGGCAGAATCAAGTCGCCCAAGGGGGGCGTGGTGGTGAGCTCGGCGCTCTTGACGCCGGGCAGCGCGCGCAGTTTTTCCAGGCTGGCGATCTGCCATGCGGCAATCTTGTCAGGCGAATCGTAGCGGGCGGGGGGCAGATGAACGTTGAAGAAGAGCATGTGGGCCGGGTCGTAGCGGTCGGCGGCGCGCAGCATGCCCGCCACGCCTCTGGCCATGAGGGCCGCGCCGACGACCAGCACTATGGCCAGCGCGACTTGCGCGACCGCGAAGAGATGGCGCATGCGGCGGCTGCGGCCGGCGCCGGCGATGGCGCGCGAGCCTGACTTCAATTGATCCACCAGGTTGACGCGCAGGGCCGCCTGCGCCGGCGCAAAGCCTGAGATGGCGCCCGCTCCCACGGCCAGGAAAAGAGACAGCACCAGGGCGTGGAGGTTGAGCGAAATGTTGGACCAACCCGCGATGAAGTGGTCCACCTCCGGAGGCAGCGAGAGGATGGAAAGACGCAGGTAGATGAGGGCGACCGGCAGACCGCCGGCCGCGCCCGCCAGCCCCAGCAGAATGTTTTCGGTGAGCAGTTGCCTCATGATTCTGGGGCGGCCTGCGCCCAGGGCGCTGCGCATGGCAATCTCCGGCCGGCGGGCAATGCCGCGCGCCAATTGCAGATTGGCCACGTTGGCGCACACCACTAGGAAGACAAAGAGCGTGGCGCCCAGCATCAGGCTGAAGAAGAAAGGCGCGTAAAAGCCGTTGAAGTCGTCGAGTAGGGGCACCAGCTTGATTTGCCAGCCCCGGTTGGTGGCCGGATAAGTCCGCGCCAGGCTGCCGGCGAGGACGGTCATCTCAGCCTGTGCCTGGTCTGGCGTAACCCCGTTGCGCAAGCGGCCTAAAACGAAATAATTGTGGGCGTCGCGGTTGGCGAGTTCGGCGGCATTGGGCGCAAAGGGAACAAAGACATCGTCCGTGGGCGGATATTGCAGGGTCTGCGGCATCACCCCGACGATGGTGTAGGCGTGCAGGTCCAGCTCGATCTTGCGGCCCACAATGCCGGGGTCGGCGTTGAAGTGGTGTTTCCAGAAGTAGCCGCTCAGCATGGCCACGCGGTTGCGGCCGGGTTCGGTTTCGTTCTGGTAAAAGACGCGGCCGAGCACCGGGTTGGCCCGCAGCACCGAGAAAAAGTTGGGCGACACCAACTCGGCCTGCACGTTTTCGGCATCTCCGGCCCCGGTCATGGCCATTCCGGCGGAATAATGGATGGCCAGCTCTTCAAAGGACCGGCTCTGGCGCTGCCAGTCTTCATAGTTGGCCAGCGCAACCTGCCTCAGGTCGCCGCGGTTCTGCTGCTCCTGGACGGTGAACACGCGGTCCAGGCCGGGAATCGAGAAGGGACGGAGGACTACCGCGTCCATGATGCTGAAGCTGGCCGTGTTGGCGCCGATGCCAAAGGCCAGAGAAAGAATGGCGGCGATGGCGAATCCGGGGGTTTGGCGCAACTGGCGCAAAGCGTAGCGCAGGTCCTGAAACATGGTCTGCATGCAGCCTCCAGCCCAGTTGAACTCTATTCTTGGGAATCTGCCTTGAGATCGAGCAATCTCTCGGCCAAACCCAGAATGCGGTTAACTCTGCATCGCCAATCGATTAGGCCACTGGGGATCTCAATCGCGCACGTTTTTGATGTCCGGAAACGATTGCACCCGTTCAGAAACGAACAGTCGAGGTCACTGTCAGGTGCAAGATCATCCCACGCCTTTCTTCCGATTGTCTGTGTGGCAGATCACGGTGGCAGGGGTTGAGACGAGACGACTCCAACGCACTCATCAAGGATTGCTGCGGGTCCGATCCTTCCAGGTTTCGGGCAGTTGATCGCTAGCGGGAAATCAGGCCAGTTTTGCCGTTGTTCTGGAAGGTCGGTAATCGGGAAACGGCCGGTTTGTCCTGCGCCAGCCACAGCCGCGCTGTCAGCACCTCATCAAAAGCCACCGCTGTTCTATGCTCGGTGTAGTCCCTGGATTTCTGCGTGTGGCGCGGAGTTCAGTTGAGGTGAGGCCGCCTGTCTGCCGAGTTTCAATCCGTACCGTTTGATCCTGCGGATGCGCGCTCGGCGCTGAAACCGCTTCCGGAGCAGAGCGCGGTCTTTGCTCTCTACGGCGAAGCCGCGCATGCCGAGCCGTACATCGGGCGCACCCCGAACCTGCGCGGGCGGCTGGAGCGGCTGCTCATGCCCTCGGCAAAGTATCCCAAACGGCTGCAGCTGGCCGGGCGCGTGCGGCGCATCGAGTGGCGATTGACGGGTTCGGAGTTCGAGTCGCTTCTCCTCCAATTCGATCTTCTCCAAAAGGAATACGGCACGAAGTGCCTGGAGCGGATGCACCTGGGCGCGCCGTCATTTGTGCGGTTTCTGGGGTCGAACCGCTATCCGCGCGTGGTGGTCACCAATCGGCCCAGCCTGCGCGAAGCCGATTGGGCCTACGGGCCGTTTGCCTCGCGTGCGGCGGCGGAACGGTTTGCCGAAGAGACGCTCAAGCTCTTCCTGTTGCGCCGCTGCGTGGAAGATCTCGATCCCAACCCCAGCCATCCCGGCTGCGTTTACTCAGAGATGAAGATGTGCCTCGCGCCCTGCTACCAGGGCTGCACGGACGAGCGCTACGCCGACGAAGCGGCGGGAGTGGAGCGCTTCCTGGCCACGCGCGGCGAGAGCAGGCTGGTGCAGTTGCGGGCGCAGCGGGAAGAAGCTTCGGCCAATTTGGAATTCGAGCAAGCGGCGGCCGCGCATGCGCAGGTGCTGAAGGCGGAGACGGTGCGGGCGCTGGCCTCGGAGCTGGTGCGGCCGTTGAGCCAGTTGCGGACGGTCATCCTGCAGGCTTCAGCGGAGCTAGGCGAAGTGGCAGTCTTTCTCTTCAAAGATGGCCGGCTGCGCGGGCCCTCCGCTTTCTCGACCGTGGGCATGCGCATCCAGAACGAGCAGTCGGGTTCCACCTCGCTGTTTGCCCAGCCGTTGGCGCTGGAACCAGTGCCGGAGAGCAGGGAGCAGGGGACCGAGGGAACCAGGGAACAGGAAGAGACGGTCAAGGAGCACGCTGCAAGGGACAGAGAAGCGGCGAAGGCGGCGCGGGGAATGCTGGAGTCGAGGCTGGAAGGGGTGCTGGAGGAACTTTCTCGGGAGGGCGAGACGCCGGATGCAACCGTGCGGCAGGGGCATCTTGCCCTGCTGAAACGCTGGTATTACCGGCCGGAAGCGCGGCGGCCCGGCGAAATTCTGTTTCCCGATGAAGCCGGCGCGTGGCCGGCGAAGGCGATCCTGCGCGCGGTGGGACGAGTCGCGGGCAAAAACCTTGCGCCCGCCCAACCGGGGTAGAAGTATCATTGCAGAGGAGTTATGGGAGGCAAAGTCGATCTTCGCGCCGAGCTGGCCGTGGGGCGGCATGCGATGCACCCTGGGCGCGTGCCGGAGATCGCGGAGTGGATTGGCGAGCTGCCGCGGCGGATCCCCAGCCTGATCGAGCTGATGTGGGATGACGACGCCGGCGTGGCAAGCCGCGCGGCGGACGTGCTGGAGCGGATTTCGCGGTGGGCGTCGCCGGCGCTGATGCGGGCCATCATGGAGTTCAAGGAGCCGTTGATCGGGCTGCTGGCCGAGTCCACGCTGCCTAAGGTGCGCTGGAATCTTGCACTTACGCTGCCGCGGCTGACGCTGACGGTGGGGGAATGCCGGCGGATGGCCGCGACCCTGGAAGGCTGGCTGGAGGACCGGTCTTCGATTGTGAAGACGACGGCGTTGCACGGGCTGGCCGACCTGACGCGGCAGGATGGGTCGCTGCTGGCGAGAGTTGAGGACCTACTGCGGGTGGCGGGGCGGTCGGGGACGCCGGCGATGCGGGCGCGCAGCCGGATTCTTCTAGAGGCGCTGGAGAAGCAGGGCAAGAAGGACCTGCGGCGCTCGTCGCTGCACATGTTCGACTGAGGTGCTTCAGCGTGCAAAATAAAAAACGGCGATGTCTAATGGATTCAGCTTGTTAAGTGCACAAACTGCATTGAATTGCGCACCTCTTCCCGGATGGGGAGGGGGGTGGGGGGTATTTATTTTCTCGACAACACATGGTTTGGCGGTGATTACCGATTGGGAAACTGGCTTGGGCGCGGTTCCGCCGGGGCTTTTGGGTCGGGTTTGTGGCGGCGAACATGGAGCGGATCTCATCCCCCTGAGACGGCGACGCCCGCCAGTGAGGCGGGCGCAATTCAACTCACGAATTCAGTATGGATGGAATGCGCTGTACTGTATGTGATGGCAGGCACGGGAGTGAAGCGGAGTTAGCGGAGCTGGCGGAGCTAGCGGTGTGTAAATGAGGTCCGTTTCCGTGGTTGCCGGTTGGCGGCTCCGACGGAGAATGCAGTAGAAGTGGTGCATAATCTCGAAAAAGCTGACCATTTAGTTAAAGGCTATTTTGCTCTAGGCTATCGTCCGGGGGCGATCCCGGGCCGGGCCTGGGAGCTTTCCATGCCCCTACGGCGGGGCCCTTCGACAACTTCAGGGCAGGGTCCGGCACCCCGCGAGGGCCGCTCCACCCCAGCGACGAAGATCTGTCGCTGGGGACCCCGGGTTCTGTGGCACTCGATCTTCGTAGTGACCGTTGCTCCACGCAAGGTGGACCATCGGCCAAGAACCGCTGAATTTTCCGCATAGCCAGCGACACACTCGGAACTGGGTTGAGGACCAAAAAAGATGTTCGAGAAGCCGACAT
>CAVYSS010000027.1:0-55427 GCA_963771195.1 uncultured Acidobacteriota bacterium | reverse complement strand
GGCGAACGCATTGCGCTCACCAGAGAGAAGCAGGTAGAAGCCGCATTGCTCCAAGACCCGTACACTGCGGCTTGGATTCTCTCTCATATCCTTCAGGATTTCATGACGGAAGTCACTACTGTTTTAGCCGCCGCACATTTGGAACCAACCGCGCCGCAAACGAGTCGAATGAGTCGAACCACATCCGTTTCCCAAGTCGTACCGCACCATATTGCAAGCACCCCTTTATGTTCCAGGAGGTCCAGCGGTGGAAATGGTTCAGTTCAATGTGCTGCTATTGCCACCCAGCGGCGGCGACATGCAGACGGTTCCCTACACGGCACAGTTCGCCAACGAAGAAGGCGAACGGATCGTTTTGACGAAAGACAAGCGTGTCGAAACAGAACTGCTTCAGGAGCCGCACACAGCGGCGTCGCTCCCGTCTCAAATCCTTCAGGACTTCATGGCTGAGGTCAGCGAGGGATAAGTCTTGCGGTGATCAGATAGGGCGGCATTCGTGCCACATTCGCGGATCGCAAAGCTGCTCCATTCCCAATCACATTTGGCTCTGCCTCAAACGGCAACGAGAACCGGACCTGCCTTTGCTTGACGTGCAGTGCTGATCCAGCCCGCCGATAGCCATGAGGCAGGCACGTTGAATTCCGCCAAACCACATTCCGTGCAGACTCGCACGTCGGGCTTCGGATTCATTGGCGGATGGCTTAATTGCGGGGCCGGTCGCGATAGAGCCGGATTTCAGCGGGAATGGTCATGACCGAGTTGGAATTGCAATGAGAGCAGGTCACAGGGAAGCCTCCTCCAAATTCGGGGCCGATTTTGACGAATTGTCGTGGGATACTGACTATATCTCTTTTTTCAGTCTTTCAAGCGCAAACTTTGGCAGTGTCCTTTAAGTGCGTTGCTGCTAGAAATAAGGGCCGGGGATCGTCTCCCGGCCCACGCAAGCGGATCATCGAAGGAGTCTGGCGCACCGTGAACCCGAGTTGCGTGGCGAGTTCCCCTCTACATCCCCTTGTAGAGTGGTGGTCGTGATCGACTACTCAGACCGTAAACTGCAGGATGTGATTCAAATCACACGTTTTCGGATTGGCCGAGGGGCTCTTGAGCCGTTACCACGCACGCCTGCCTGCATGGGGAGCACCATCCTTTTCTAGACAGGCAGCAACGCACTAAACGGAAACTACCGGCTCTCAGCGCCTTTATCGACTGACCGGTAAATTGGCGGATGGCTACAACGGCCAAGGAACAACCCAAGAACGGCAAACCATGCACACGCCCTGTTTACCGTCGCGATTCCCAGCCGAATGAAATACCTCAAATGACAGTTGTGGACCCCGAGAATCCAGCGTAAAGTCTGCTCCACAGACAGCCAGCATGGCCGGTGTACGGTCCACATTCACCTGTGTCCCCGGCGAATCGCTCACGAGAATGACCAGCTGATCGTGATACCGATCACATATTACCCTTGCCGCTCAGGAGGACTATGCACTCAGGAGGGACGAAAACGGGCTGAAACATCCACGACCAGAAGGTTAAAGAACTCGAAAAAGCCACAGCCCACCCTGCTCTACGAATCTGTGCCTGACGATCAGCTGGCGGATGAGGTGCGGAAGCGCTCGAAGCCGCTTTCTGTTCCTGCAGATGGCATTCTGTTCCGCGAGAGGGCCGCTCCAAACGGGGTCTTCTTCGTGCGCAGCGGCAGCGTCACGCTCACCATGCGCATGGCTAGTGGGAAGATACTGCGCGCCCGGGCTGAAGCCGGCTCCTTGCTCGGCCTCCCTTCTACTGTCAGCGAAAAACCTTACTCGATGTCCGCCAAGGCTTGCTCGAAAGCCGAGATAGAGCACCTGAGTCGAGACAGCTATCGAGAACTCATGCAAAGTCGCCCCGACCTGTCCATAAATGTTGTAAGGATCTTGGCGAATGAGATTCGCGCGGTGCGGCAGGCTCTCGCGGCAATCCTTGGGTAGAACCTGGTGATCTTTTCCGATCAAAGCAATCTTGGGAGTGGGGGCCTGACACCTGGTAGCGTGACGTGAATATGGACGACGAAACAACATTCAAAGTTCACAAGATCGCTTGATTGCGCTCAACCTCCGTGATTTGGCGGCCCTCTGGAGGAGAGCGGGCCTGTCTTCAAACTACTGCGCCGATTGCAGTGCTTACTTCAGGGTCTTGAAGTACTCGGCAACCGCCTTTACTTGAGCGTCGCTCAACCCAGCGATGGGCTTCATTTTTCCCTTGCCATTCTTAACCTGGACCTCGACTTGCGCCTCTGAGAGGGATATCATCGAGGGATCGGAAGCTGGCTTGATGTCCAGCATCTTGGCCATTCCCGCACTGGGCGTACCTGTGGCGCCGTGGCACATAGCGCACTTTGCCTTGTAAATTGCCGCGCCGTCTTCACCGAAGCACACGCAGCCAGCCAGCAATACCGCCGTGGCCAGCACGATTTGGGAACGAAATCTCCTCTTCATGGCGAAACTCCTTGAATTACTTGCCGGCCGCGCGCACTGGAGCGATTGCCGCGTGGTTGAGGTTGATGGTTCATGTTTCCGTATAGCGATTTCGGCCGTTCTCAAGGCCGCAGGGAACGGTAATCGCGGTACCGGCTTTTTTGTAGGCATGCAAGATATCGCCTTGAGAAGAACTTCCTGACACATCTCAAAACCAACATCCCTTTGCAATTAGTCGGTCAGTGTGGTGATTGCCTCTGGCTTTTGAGCGTCTGCACGGAACGAATGTGATCGGACCGGTTTGCAGGCGCTTCTTGATGCCGTACATCACCACATGCACGCAAGATTACGTCCTTCGGATGAAACGGTGCGGTGATGCACATCACATCCAGGGTGGGCTCCGTTAAGCAAACTGCTCTTGGATGCCTGTTTCAGTGGACTATCTGCTTTGCCTGCAGAAAATTCTCGACATCTTGGCATCGGCCCGAGGCTGGGCAGGCAGGAATTGAGACTCAGAAGCGTTGGAGGGTGAGGGCCCCATCGATTGCGAACGGGGTAACACGATGGCGGACATGCGGACTTCGTTAGAAGAACAGACCCGGCCAAAACATATGGGCCGACCGTCACCTTTGGGTTGTGCGGCCTGCGCGAATCGCCGTCCCGGCTGGTTTTGTTCTCTGGGCTGCGCTGTGCTGGCCGATCTGGAGTTGGCTACGAGCAACATTTCGCTGCCCGCGCAGGCATCTCTTTTCAGCCAGGGCGAAGATGCCCGCTGCTTGTATCTCACCAGCAGCGGCTATCTGAAACTCACAGTGGGCCGGCCCGAAGAATGCCACATGATTGTCCGCGTTGCAGGCCCCGGCTCAATGCTTGGGCTCTACGCGGTGCTTTCACATGGGGTTTACGAGATCACAGCGGAGTCATTAACGCCCGCGCAATTGCAGCCGGTGGAAAGGGAGCGGTTCCTGAGCTTTTTGAGCAACCATAAAGAGGCCCAGTTGCTCGCGGTGCAGTGTATGTGCCAGGAGTATCGTTTTGCATTGGAGGATGCCTGCCGCATTGCGCTGGCTGAGACCTTGGCCGCGCGACTGGCGCGACTGCTGATCGAACTGGCGCATCAAATCGGCGAACACACCGAAAACGGCGAGTACCGCTTTCCTTTGCTACTGACGCATGAGGAGATGGCGTCGATGATGCGCGCCACCCGCGCGACCGTCACGCGCACCCTCGGCCAGTTCCGCATGGACGGTTTGGTCTCGATCGACGATTCAATCGTTATGCTTCACAATCCCTCCAAGCTTCAAAGCCTGTTCTAGAATCCTCGAAAAGCGCTTGTCAGCGATCCCCGCAGAAGAGGTACGTTAGACCGCTCGTGCCCCGCTGTCCGGAGGCTGAATGGGTGCAGGCGTAACGATGGTTGCGCGTCGAAAACGCTCAGAAGCTTCCCGGTAGGCCAACCCGGCCGAGGGCCATCACAGCAGGCCGCATTCTCGCAGTTTGCGGTACAGATTGCGCTCGCTGATTCCGAGCATCCTGGCAGTATTTCCGCGATGGCCATTGCAGGCCTCGAGCGCGGACCGGATATGCGCACACTCAACTTCCTGCAGCGTCGTCGGCAAGGGAGCGGCGGTTGAGGAACCGGTTTGTGCAACCGGTTTCGCATTGCGCAGAGCGCTGGGCAGATGCTCCGGCAGCACGCAGGATCCTTCACATAGCACCAGCGCCGCCTCGACCACGTGCAGAAGCTCGCGCACGTTCCCCGGCCAGTTGTGATGCCGCAGAAGTTCCAGGGCCTCCTCGCCGATCTGCTTGTTTGAGCCGAATCGCTCGTTGAGCGTCGCGACAAACTGTTGCGCCAGCAGGTCGATGTCAGAGCCCCGCTCCCGCAAGGGCGGAACCTCAACCGCGATCGTGCTCAGGCGGTAGAACAGGTCTTCGCGGAAAAGGCCCTGCCGCACCATGACGGCGATATTGCGATTGGTCGCGGTGAGAACCCTGACGTCCACGTGAATTTCCCGCGTGCCGCCCAAATGCCGGAACGTGGACGTATCGAGCACGCGCAGCAGCGTTGTCTGAGTCGCTGGGCTGATCTCGCCGATCTCGTCCAGAAAAATCGTTCCACCATCCGCCACTTCAAACAATCCCGGCTTGGCGCGCTCGGCTCCGGTGAACGCTCCGCGCTCATGTCCGAACAGTTCGCTTTGGAGCAGGTTTTCCTGCAATGCGGCGCACTCCACCACCACGAAAGGCCGGGAGCATCGCGGGCTGCGCGCATGAATCAGCTTGGCCACGCGTTCCTTGCCCGCGCCGGTTTCCCCCATGATGAGGACGGCGGCATCGCTCGGAGCCACCCGGTCGATGACGCTGAGCAGGCGACGAAACTCCGGGCTCTCGCCTATGAAGGAGCTTCCGAGATCGGGAGGCGTCAGTCCGCGCTCAAGCAGATTTGCCCGCTGCCGCAGCGCCCGCCGCTCCAGGGCCCGTTGAATGCGAATATCGAGCTCGTCCAGCGGGCAGGGCTTGACCACGTAATCGAACGCCCCGATGCGGATCGATTCGATGGCGGTATCGATGGAGCCGTGGCCGGTCAGCATGATCACTTCGGTAGCCGGCGCATTCGCGTTGATGGCCTTCAGAGCCTCCAGCCCGCTCATGCCCGGCAGGCGCAGGTCGAGCAAAACAACTTCTGGCTCGCCCGCCGCGACTCGCTGGATCGCTTCTTCGCCCGAACTCGCGGTCGTAACTTCGTAGCCGAGCCGACTCAGTTCGCCCGACATCACATGCCGGAATGCCGCGTCGTCGTCGACCAGAAGAATGGAGGATGGCTTCACAGTCCAACCTCTGGTTCCAAGCCGGGATGGATTGCCGGCAACACCACCTCGAACATCGATCCTTTTCCTGGAGTACTCTCGACCCGAATATCGCCTCCCCAATTCCGCACAGCGTTCAATGAAAGGAACAAGCCGAGACCGGTGCCGCCCTGGCGCATGCTGAAAAACGGCTCAAAGATCTTCTTCAGGTTTTCCGCGGCAATCCCGCAGCCTTCGTCTGTGACGCGAATACGAACGTCTGCGCCGCCGTGGGCTTCGACTACAACTTTGCTGCCCGGCTTGGACGCCTGCATGGCGTTGAGCAAAAGATTGATCAACAGATCCTGCAACTCCGCCTCGCCGGCCCGCACGTGCAAGCCGCCCGGGAGCGGTCGCACCTCGATTTGCACGGAGTGCGCCCGCGCTGTGGGATCGACAAGCCGCTGCGCGGCCTCGATCGCCTCGCGCACATCGACAATCGCTCCGTCATGGCCCTGTCCGCGCGACAAGCGCAGAAAGTGCTGGGTGATGCCGCGGCAGCGCAGCAACTGCTCGCGCGCAATCGAGGCATTCTCGCGAATCCTGGCCTGATCCACCTGCCTCTCTTGTTGGGCGGGATCTCGCGGAGGATGCCTTCGATGCAGGTAAGCACGGTGCCCAGCGGAGTGTTCAACTCGTGCGAAAAGCCGGAGGCCAACACCCCCAGTGAGGCAAGGCGATGGGACTCGGCCAGGTTCGCCTCCGCAGCCCGCCGCTCGGAGATGTCGCGCCACACCTCCACCACGTGCGTCAGGCGGCCGTTCGGCATCCAGGATCGGCGATACGTGAATCTCCTCCCAGGTGACCGCGCCATTGCCGGTTCGATGTTCGCAGATCCGCACCTGATGCGTTCCCGAGCGCAGATATTCCAGCGTAGGGCAGTCGGTCAGGTTGCAGGAGCCTTGCTCCAGCTGATAGCAGCAATGACCCAGAACCTGATCGCGGGAACTGCCGATGCGCCGCAGAAACGCGTCGTTGGCCGCGATAATCTTGCGTTCCGGATCAAGGACGACAATCCCGTCGTCGATGCTGTTGATCACGGTTTCCAGCCGTTCCCGCTGGGCGTTGACTTCGCCCACCAGTCCCGGCCACCGAGTCGGCCATGATATTGAACTCACGTCCCAGCCAGGCCAGCGTGTCCGACCCTTCCACGGGCGCGCGCCGCTTCAGGTCGCCTTGCGAAACCAGGCGCGCCGTGGTCTCTAGACGCTGCAACCGGCGCAAAACCGACACGCGGATCACCACAAAGATGGCTCCCACGATGACGAAGGTCAACGCACCCGTGCCGGCGACCATCCAGTCGCAAGTCCCGCGTCATGCCGGCGCGCACTTCGCCGGCGTCGTAATCCAGAATCAGAACCCCGTTAATCTTCTGCGCCGGGTTGTGGCACCTGTAGCATTCCTCACGGTTGCGAATCGGGACCACGGTTCTCAGAATTGCTCCGCCCCGGGTCTCAATCACGCGGCTCGATCCCCGCCGCTCCGGCGGATGGCGATGGCAGGCCTGGCAGGTGGGAGAGCTGATCCGGAAATCCTCTTCGTGCTCAGCGGAGAACTCGAATAGCGCGGCACGCCATTGCGGTCCAGCAACACGAGTTGCTCCACGCGCGCCTGTTTGCCGAACCCCGCAATCATCTGCGCAATCTGAGGCCGGTCGTTGTTCAGCATGGCGTGCTCGAGGGCGGTGTGGATCAGCTCGCCTTCGGCCAGCGCATTGGTGCGCGCCATTTCGAGAATGCTCTTGAAGTGATGGACCGAATAGAAGTAGGCGGCCACCGTGCAAGCCACCACCACGGCTGCGGTAACACCCAGCGTGAGGCCCACCGTCATGCTGGCGAAACGCAGCTTCATATTGAAGTGGTAACCAGATTTCGCATTGTGGCACACGGATTGGCGTCGTCAACCGCTGACAAATTGTCAGAGGTGGCATGACAGGATGGCAGCCGAGCCCTCGGCAACCGCTACACGCATGCTGAAACAAAAGGAGTTAGCAGCGACTCCTCCGTGGCACGCAACGTGCTATAGAAACGCCAAGGAGGAGCATTGTTATGGACATGCTCTTGATGGGATTGTGCATGACGTTCATTGGTGTGGCCGTCACCAGCTATGGCGTTCGTTGCGGCCACGCGTCCAAAGTCCTCGGCTCCAGCGGTCCAGCCTGAGCTTCCTGCGTGAAAGTGGCCCCGGCCCGCTTCTTCTCAGACAACGTGGCGCCGTCCATTCCGCTGCAGCCGCTGGTGCCGATTGAAGTTCTGCTGCACCAAATCGAAAACCACGTTCGTCTGGAACAGGCCGCCGCGGAATCGTTCGTCGCGTTTCCAACCCAGGCTCTGTTGCACAGCAAGACGACTTCGCCGTTTGTGAACTAAGGGAATCGCTCATGGTGCATGAACTGCTTGAACGGTCTGTCACCCGCCGAAGCGGATCAGGTGCTGGCGCTGGGCTACCAGAGTGACGGTGCCCAGCGGAGGGTCGCTTTTCCGGCTGGGAGACACCGCAGACCGTCTCTTCCTCACCGAGCGCGGCCGCATCCGGCTGACACTTCCCATGCTGGTTCGGGGCCGGGAAGAGGACATCCTCATCGAGGAAAAATCGCCTGGTGAAACCGTGGGCTGGTCCGCCTTGGTCCCTCCCTACCGCTTCACCCTCTCCGCTACCGCGCCGCTGGAAACGGAAGTCATCGCCTTGCCGCGGGAGGCGCTTTGCACCTTCTGCGAAAGCTCGCCGGAGGTCGGTTACAAGATCGGCTTGAATCTGGCCATCCTGGTGGGACAACGGCTGCAACTGGTCCAGGCCATGTGGCTGCGCGAGATGCAGCGCACTGTTGAACTAAGGGCGGCCAGCGTTGGAGAGCACCGATGAGTTGGACCGTGCCGGCAGAAACAATGGGAATCGGGCCGGCGGCAACCATTCCTGAAGAAAGGCTAACGGTCAATCATGTCGTGGCGTACATAAGAGCAGCAGATCGGAGAAATGAATATGGAAACCAGTGACCCGGGAATGGCGAATCCAAGCTGCCCGCTGCACGCGCCTGTACCCCGTAGGAGGTTTGTCGAATTATTGCTTGGCGGCGGCTTTCTGGCCACCTTTGCTTCCTTTCCTCTATCCCGTGCTGCGCTATTTTGTCCCTCCGCCGGTGGCGGATCTTGGCGTCGACGAGGTGGTGGCCGCCAAGGTCGGGGACCTGAAGCCGAATTCGGGGATGATTTTCCGTTTTGGCAGCCTGCCCGGCCTGTTGATTCTGGAAGCAGACGGCACCTATCGCGCGCTCTCGGCCACCTGCACGCACCTCGGCTGCACGGTGCAGTATCGCCCCGATCTGCACGAGATCTGGTGTCCCTGCCACAACGGAATCTACAATCTCAATGGCGGCAACGTCTCCGGCCCTCCGCCCAAACCGCTCACGGTCTTCGATGTCCACGTGCGCGGCGACGAGATTTTCGTCAGCCGGAATGGGGAGGCGTGACCGTGTTCCGCTGCCTCATTCGCTGGCTCGATGAACGGCTCGATCTGGACGGAATCCTGGCCCCATTCCGCCATAAGACCGTCCCCACCCACAAGCTCACCTACTGGTACTTCTTCGGCGGCATCACCCTTTTTCTCTTCGTGATCCAGGTGCTCACCGGCATCTTGCTCCTGCTCTATTACCATCCCGGCGCCAACGAGGCCTTCGAGAGCGTGCAGTACATCATGACCCGGGTGCAGTTTGGCTGGCTGATTCGTTCCATCCATTCCTGGTCCGCCAATCTCATGATCTTCACCGCCTTTGCCCACATGTTCAGCGTGCTGTTCCTCAAGGCCTACCGCAAGCCCAGGGAGCTGACATGGGTCACCGGCATGCTGCTTCTGTTTCTGGTGCATGGGATTCGGCTTCAGCGGCTATCTGCTGCCCTGGAACAAGCTGGCCTTCTTCGCCACCACGGTGGGCACGCAAATGGCCGGGGAAGTTCCCATCATCGGCCATCCCATCATGATCTTTCTGCGCGGCGGCCCGCAGGTGACCGGAGCCACGCTGATCCGGTTCTTCGGCTTCCATGTGGCCGTTCTGCCCGGATTGGTGGTGGTGCTGATCGTCGATTCACCTGTTTCTGGTGCAGCGCCAGGGCATGAGCGTTCCTCCCAAAGTGGAAGCCCAGTGGACCGCGAATCCTGCTCTGCGCCGGGAGATGAAGTTCTTTCCCAACTTTATGCTGCGGGAGTTGATGGCCTGGTACGTGGCCATTGGCACGCTCGGCGCGCTGGCGGCGCTCTTTCCCTGGAACCTGGGCGTCAAGGCCGACCCTTTTGCCTCGGCTCCGGCGGGCATCAAGCCGGAGTGGTACTTCCTGTTCATGTACCAGACGCTCAAGCTCATCCCCGCCAAAGTGTGGTTCGTCGACGGGGAGGTTTTGGGCATCGTGGGCTGCGCTCTGATCGCCCTGTTCTGGCTTCTGCTGCCGTTCTTTGAGAGTGACCGGCCCACGCGCACCAGAGCCTGGATCACCGGTCTCGGAATTTTTGCTCTTGCTTACGTGATCGGTATGACTGCTTATGGCTACCTTGCGAAATAAACTCCGGCGGTTGCTCGCAGCCGGCCGCTGCCGGGCTGTCCGGGTTCCTCGTGCTCGCGGCGTGCCTGGGCTACGGGCAGGCCGCGAACTCCTGCCTCGATTGTCACTCCGCGCTGCCCGCGCCCCTGGGTGTGACCCAGGAGAAGTTCAGCCAGGACATCCACGCGCAAAAGGGCTTGACCTGCACCAGTTGCCACGGAGGCGATGCCACCAGCTACGATCCAGACCAGGCCATGGGCCGCAAGGCGGGCTTCAAGGGCAAGATCGATCGCAGCCAGATTCCGCAGTTATGCGGATCCTGCCATTCCAATCCGGCCTACATGCGGCAGTACGACCCCCGCCTGCGCACCGACCAATTGGCCCAGTACCACACCAGCGTGCACGGCAAGCGCCTCGCCGCCGGAGACACCAAAGTCGCCGTATGCACGGATTGCCATAGCGTACACGATATACGGCCGCCCAGCGATCCCCGTTCCACGGTCTACCCCGTCAACGTGGCAAAGACCTGCTCGCGCTGCCACTCCGACGCGGCATACATGAAGCCGTACGGGATTCCCACCAATCAATATGCCCAGTACAACACCAGCGTGCACTACCAGGCGATGATGGTGACGAACGGCGATCTGAGCGCGCCCACCTGCACTACCTGCCACGGGAACCATGGCGCGGCTCCGCCGGGCGTGGACAAGGTTCAGAATGTATGTGCAACGTGTCACGTCTTCCAGGCCCAGATGTACGACAAGAGCTCGCACAAGCAAGCGTTTGACGCGGCTTCTCTTCCGGGCTGCGTGGTCTGCCATAGCAATCACGCCATCCACCGACCTTCCGACGCCATGCTCGGCACCGGCTCCAGCGGTGTCTGCATGACTTGTCATACGGGGGGCGATGTCTGCGACCAGGATAGAGCGGCCATCCTGGCCGATCTCACCCGGCTGAACGGCGCCATCGACAACGCCGATCAGGCCCTCCACCTCGCTGAATCGTCCGGCATGGAAGTGAGCGCGGCTCTGCTAACTCAGGACCAGGCGCGCGATGCGCTCACCAAGGCGCGCGTCACAATCCATACGTTCCAGCCTGCCCTGGTGGATGCAGACGTTCAAACCGGCATGAAAATCGCGGATGCGGACTTGAAAGTGGGCCAGGACGCCATGGTTGAACGCAACCGACGCCGTGTAGGCTTGGCCATTTCTCTCATCGCGATCGGAACGGTGCTAGCTGGGCTTTGGTTGTACATCAGGAAGATAGAGCAGTAACCCCAGGAGAGTGATTGCAAAGCTCTGGGGACATCGCCGGCAGGCACAGGTTTGCGATGGCACTGTCGAATCGTGAAATCGTCCGTGATCCGTCGATATCAAATCACGACGTGTTTCACAAAGCTGCTGTCCCAGTGGCCTGAGAAGAACCTGCACCAAGCCGCAGCCGGCGACTGAGACCGGCAGCGGCCGAGCGCGAGCGGATGGGAACTATGAACGATCGTCCCCACGCGATCGAGCCGTTTGAGAAGCGCCTGGAAGCGCTGGAGCGGCGCATCTCCGCGCTGGAAGATCCGCTGGCGGCGCGCGTTGGCGTCGCCGGGAACTGACGCGGCTGGGCTACGCGGCGCTGGGCCTGGTCGCGGTCAAACTCGTCGTCGAATACCTGCGCCACGGGCATCTGGGATACATTGCCGCTTCCATCTTTCTGGTTGCACTGACGCTGATTGCGGCGCCGCGCGAGGCCCGCGCGCGGCAGAAGGCGTGAAGAAAGAGCCGGGCGGTCGCCAACCAAGACCGGGCCCCGCCTATCCAACGCAGCCGTGAAGCGCCCGCCGGTTTACAGGCCAGAAAAAGCCTGGGTGAGACACCGGCCTCAGAGATACATGAAAAGTGCTGTCTGGAAGACGCATCCTTCTACGCTCGCAACAATACGAAGCAAACGAACACGACCGTCAACAGGAGCACTAAGCTGCCAAGCACGACCCAAAGCAAATCCTTCATTCGTCAACCTCCCCGAATGCTCGTCCCCCCTCCCCATGGAGTTAAACACCCAGGTATGTTGGTGCCCTACCGCAAGATCAGACGAACCGCGTCGCCACTCGTTCCTCAACAGGGTGCGCCCCGCCGCAAGCACTTGCTGTGCGCAGGATCACATACCGTTGTTCGGTCCCACTCGCGCTGGCACAAAACACCCGGAAGACCACGCGCGCGAGCATTTCGGTAGTCGATGCGCGAACGCCTCAGGTTCTTTTCGCTTACTCAGTTGAAAGGCACGCTGGCTGAACTGGTCGCGCCGTCTCAGCAAGGACTGCGAATTGCTCCCTGATTCAGCCGAAACCATGCTCCACATCGACCTCGCTCACCTGCTTTTGTGCCGGTCCACCTAGTGATTGGAGAGATTTTGAGGTTTCTCTCGCCTTGGGTCGAGGAACCGTCGCCTTCCGGCAAGCTCGGAGAATGTGAAACGGAACACGACAGCCCAAGCTTGAAGCAGGGAGTCGCCCATCCTATGTGATCTGCCGCACAGTCAAACAACATTCTCAGCATTTAAGTGTGATTTAAAAGCGTGTTTGCCGAACGAAGCGGATCCCACGCAGCAGGAGAGAGATTCATGCCGTCTAACACACTTACCGTAACCGACAACCGCACCGATCGCACCTACACCCTGCCCATCGAAGATGGAACCGTGCGGGCGATGGACTTCCGCCAGATCAAGGCCGGCGCGGACGACTTCGGCCTTATGCTCTACGATCCGGCCTTCATGAATACCGCTTCCTGCCGCAGCAACATCACCTACATCGATGGCGAACGCGGCATCCTGGAGTATCGCGGCTATCCCATCGAAGCCCTGGCTGAGCACTGCACGTTTCTCGAAGTTGCCTACCTGATTCTGTTCGGCGAACTGCCTACCGCCTCCGAGCTGGATGACTGGGTCTACGAGATCACCCACCACACCATGCTGCACGAGACGACGAAGAAGTTCATGGAGGGCTTTCGGTACGATGCCCACCCCATGTCGATGTTGATCAGCACCGTGGCGGCGCTGGCCGCGGTCTATCCCGGGGCCAATGAGGTTCATGACCCCGCCAACCGGCTGCTGCAGATCAAGCGGCTGATCGCCAAGATGCCTTCCATCGCCGCCATGTCCTACCGGCACAGCCTTGGCTTTCCCTACGTCTACCCCGACAACGACCTCAGCTACACGGAAAACTTCATGAACATGCTGTGGAAGATGGTCGAGCCCAAGTATGCGGCCAACCCCGTGCTGGCCCGCGCGCTCGAGGTGCTTTTCATCCTCCACGCCGACCACGAGCAGAACTGCAGCACCAGCACCATGCGCGGAGTGGGCAGCGCGCTGACCAACCCCTATCTTTGCATCGCCTCGGCCGCCTCGGCGCTGGCCGGCCCCTTGCACGGTGGCGCCAACGAGGAAGTCATCAAAATGCTGGACGAGATCGGCTCCAAGGCCAACGTCCCCGCCTACATTCGGGGCGTCAAAGACGGGCACGGCAAGCTGATGGGCTTTGGCCACCGCGTCTACAAAAACTTCGACCCTCGCGCCACAATCATCAAGAAGATCGCTGAGGATGTCTTCGAGGTCACCGGACGCAATCCGCAAGCTGGACATTGCACTGGAACTGGAGCGGATCGCCCTCCAGGACGAGTACTTCGTCTCGCGCAAGCTCTATCCAAACGTGGATTTTTACTCCGGACTGATCTACCAGACCATCGGCTTCAAGCCGGAGATGTTTACCGTGCTTTTCGCCATTCCGCGCACAGTGGGCTGGCTTGCGCAGTGGCAGGAGATGCTCACGGATCCGGAACAGAAGATCGCCCGCCCGCGCCAGGTTTACACCGGGCCCCGCTCCCGCCTCCTCATTTCCATGGCCGAGCACGAACCCGCCGGAGCGAGGGCATAAACCAATGGCTGCACTTCGAAAATCGTCAGCGCCGGCCGCCGATGGCAAGCCGACGAAGCCCATCGCGTACAACTCGAATTACATTGAGGGAATCTACGGTACCTGCGCGATGAGAATTAACGGCCGCGCGGGTGAGTCGGCAGGGCAATCCGCTTATCTCTGGTCACTGACCCCTGATCTCTGACGCCTGACCACTGATGTTCGGTCCCACTCGCACTAGCACAAAACATCGGGCAGACCACGCCCTCATTGCCGCCGAACACCAGACCTTCGCTGCGGTATTCATCATGCCGTCTCCTGACTGGATAATAAAGAGAAAGGCTCGGAGGAGGTTCGCTTCAGAGTCCGAGTTCCATTTCAAACTACCAGCAAATTGTTAGTGTCCAGATCGGGGATCGTGGAAACCTCTCGCCTTCAGGCGAAGCAATCGTGGCGATATGGCTCCGGTATTCTGCAGCCATGAGCCGCGCCGGCTTTTCAGAGACGCGCCCTTCACTCTTCTTCCAGACGATAACCATGCTCGGCCGAAGTGAGCTTGATGGTATAACATGACGGTCTCCAAGTCGAATCGAACCCCTCGGCTTACAGCCGAGGGTCGTTCGGTTGAAATGCCGCGTCAGTCTTCGGTTCATTCTTACAGCACGAACCCAAGCCGCGCTATACTTATGCGAATCGGGCCCAGGGACTCGGCAGGTCTATCACCCGCAGGTGGAAATACCTTGGCACATCAACGCGTTCGTCCCAATGAGGATTGTCGATGGATCCCGAAGAGATTTGGGCTGAGATTGAACGGCGCAAAGATCGCGTGAGGGACCTCAAACTGCGCGAAGAGTTGTGGTTGCTTTACAGTTCAGTTCTGCTAGGGTACGCCCATGCCTTGGCAAACGACGCCGAACTAATCTATCCCCCTATTAGGGAGTCGCTTTCTATTGCACATGGGGTGTATCAGTTCACCCTGGGCGATATCGCGTACAAAGTGGTTTATCGTGAGGCTAAGAGAGAAAAGAAGTCACAGATCGCGCATTTATCGGGAATTGAGAATACCACAACGCCAATTACGTTGACACTTCATGTTGATAGAAAACTAGTCTTTGAGTTCAACATGAAACACTCAGTTACAAGTGCGTCCGAAATGCCGGTCTGCCTGGTACTTGCGAATCTCTTCAGGGCCAAGCTGATCGGGCCGGCGATGAAAGTAGCGGCTGAAGTGCTCAACACCGTGCAGGTATGTGCGGATGGTAGTAGCGGCGAAGTTGCGCCGATGCAACTCCTCAAGCATGAGCTGACGTAGTTGGTTCACAGAGAATCCTCCTTCTCTGCGTCCCAAACTACCCCGGCAGCCACAACGGCCGGCTCAGCCGCACGCGGATGCGTCCGCCGCCGCAGCGGCTTCGTTCATGTCGCCCAGTGTTCGCTGATCTGCATGGAGGCGATTCTGGATAGACGGTCGCGGTAGGGATACCAGTCGCATGGTACCCCCGCGCAGATCCGTACGAGTTTGCTCATCGCTTTGATGCCGCAAGCTTTTGAGCGGGTAGCAGAACTAGTACGACCGGTAAGAGCAGAAGATTTAACTGACGACCAACTTGCGGCAATCATCCTTTGTGGCGAAGATGCCATGCCAAATCAAAATTTCTCAGATGGCCGCTCAAAGTGGGGCTCCAATTTCAAAGGCGAGATCAATCTGAAAAATGGGAATTCGAGATTGAATTAGACGTGGGGTGACCTAAGCGAAGGGCAAAAGCAATTTGACCCGGCTCAGCGAGTAATCGTGTTTCGTCGAGAAGGCGCGGTTAGTGCAGGAACAACTCGAGGCGCCGCACTTCGTGTGATTAACTCGATATTGAATTCGAACGAGAAGTAAAATCCCTGATTGTCACTTTTCAGGGCCTGTTTTTTCCCTGATAACCACCAATAAATTCCCTGTTAGCCGTCGCTCAAATGTCAACGGAGAATACCGCAACCATCTGATATGCGGCTATATACAGTCTCTTGGCTGCCGGCCATAGCGGCTCATATTAAGAAAATTCCCTGTATTTTTCCCTGTTAACGGGAATTTCAAAGCGGAGAGCGGTTCTCTCATGACTCGCTCCACCACCAATCAGCCTCTAAAAATAGGAGACTTGATCTTCTATACCGCCACCGGGTATAGCTGAATGCCTGGCGCCAATTTTGCTTTTTTTCCGCACGCAGCGACGCTGCTTTTTCGCACGCAGTGGCATTTCAGCGGGCAGCGCGCGAGATTTCAGTAACCTCTGGCAAACTCCCGCCAGTACAGTCTTCTAACCGATAGCGCTCTTTACGAAATCCCCGATCCCTGGGGCGAATTGAGCGTGAGCGATCCCCTGTTTTCCGTTGGCTGCCGTCACCGTGCGCTCGCGGTGTTACTATGCCTCTTATCAGGAACTTCCCAAGCCTGTTTCGAAACCTGCACGTCTTCATCCTTGGATCCTGTCGTTTATTCACGAGCTAAAGGGAGTTGTTTTTTGGTCGCGGGTCGTCAACGGGCTATGCTGTGTCCCGTCGCCTGGGGACAAGGAACGCCATGGTGCTTGCGGGCAATCGACGATTTGAGCTGCGCCGCGAATTAGGACGCGGGGGCATGGGCGTCGTTTACGAGGCCTTCGACACCGAGCGCCAGCAGCCAGTCGCGCTGAAAATGCTTCACAGCCGCGATCCCCAGACCATCGTCAACCTCAAGCAGGAGTTTCGATCTCTCTCAGAAATCTCCCACCCCCACCTCATCTCCATGTACGAGCTGCTCGGCGACGAGCAGGACTGGTACTTCACCATGGAGTTCGTGCGCGACGGACGGAACTTCATGGACTGGTTGCGCACGCGCATGGGCGAGATCGAAATCGAGCCGGTCGAGAGTCCGTCCCCGGATTCGAGCTCGGAAGCGCCCACCCTGGCCGCCGGCTCCTCATCCGATGCGACCACCATGGTCACGCCTGCACCAGGCGGAGACGAGCCAACGCTTGAATCTCTGTCCGGTAACGAGGCTACCGATCTCACCATCGACCCGCTGGCCCAGGGCGGCGCGCCGAAGCCGGCGCTTCCCAGGACGCAGATTCGTGTGCAGCGGCCGAAGCGGCGTCTCGCGCCCCATCAGATTCTCCCCATCCTCGACCTGTTTCGGCAATTGGCTCAAGGAGTTCAGGGCCTGCATGCGCAGGGCAAACTGCACCGCGACCTGAAACCCGGCAATGTGATGGTGCGTGCAGATGGGTCGGTGGTGATTCTCGATTTCGGCCTGGCAATCGGCAAGGAACGTGGAGGGGGCGTGCAGCCGGGCGGAGGGACACCATCCAGTTCAAGCGGATCAGGTTCCGGTTCAGGGCCATCCGGATCGGACCCATCCAGCTCCGACGGAATGGTTGTGGGCACCGTTGCCTACATGGCCCCTGAACAGGCCGCCGGCCGCCCTCTCACCGAAGCGAGCGACTGGTACGCCGTTGGAACCATGCTGTTTGAGGCGCTTACCGGGGAGCTGCCCTACTACGGACCGGCGGTCGCGATTTTGCGGTGGAAGCGAACGCGAGAAGCGCAAGACGTGAATGCGCTGGTGCAGGGCGTGCCGCCTGATCTTGCTACGCTGTGCAATGGCCTGCTGCGCCGCGATGCCGTGGCGCGGCCGACTGCGGCCGAGGTGCTGCGCACTCTTGGCGCCGGCAGCGGCTCCGCCACGCCACTGGCTGTTGCTCCGCGGGAGAGCGACCTTTTCATCGGCCGGGAAGAGTATCTCGTGCGCCTCGACGCTGCGTTTGCGCGCAGCCGTTCGTCCGCCGTGATTGCGCACCTGCGTGGCCGCTCCGGCACCGGCAAAAGCGCGCTGATGGCGGAGTTCCTGAGGCGCCTCGGCGAACGCGCCGAATTTCTGGTCTTCCGCAGCCGCTGCTACGAACAGGAATCCGTTCTTTACAAAACCATGGACGGGCTGGCGGACGAGATTGCGCGTTGGCTCGCCCATCGCCCTGAGGCCGAGCAGCGGGCCTACATGCCTCCGACCGCGCACGCCCTGGTGCAGATCTTTCTCGTCTTCCGGCGCGTGCCGTGCATCGCCGCAGCCGCCCGCGCGGAGCAGAGCGACCTCGAATTGCTCCGCCGCCAGTCTTTCGAGGCCGTCGGAGAACTGCTTCGCCGCATGAGCCAGGCGCATCCGCTGGTATTGTGCATCGACGATCTGCAGTGGGGCGACACCGACGGCGTGGAGATGCTGTCGGTAGCGCTCGGCCAGCCTTCCCTTCACCTGCTGCTCATCGTCACGTTTCGCGAGGAGTACACCGGAACCAGCCCCTGCCTGAAGGCGCTGCTCGGCTTTGAAGCGCAAGCCCCGGCGGTGGTTGAAGACATTGCGGTAAAGCCGCTCAACCGCGAGGAGTCGCTGGAGCTGGCGCGCCGGCGCAGCCCGGAATCGTCGCCCGCAGATCTCGAAGAGATCGTGCGCCAGGGGGAAGGCAACCCGTATTTCCTTGAAGAGCTCGCGCGTCATTCCGGCGCGGAACGCTCGGCAGCGGCCGGGCTCAAGCTGGATGCGATCCTGTGGAGCAGAATCCAGCGGCTGTCCGCGCCCGAGCTGCGCCTGCTTGAAACTGTTGCCATTTCCGGCCAGCCCATCCGTCTGCTTTACGCGCAGAAAGCCGCCGGCCTGCGCGACGTGCCGGTATCTCTGCTAACTTCGCTGCGCATGCATCACCTGGTGCGCAGCAACGGTTCCGGGCTGCAGGACGAGGTGGAAACCTACCACGACCGCATCCGCGAAACGGTGCTCGAGCATCTGTCCGGCGAGCAGCGCCGCGACCATCACTCGAGTTTGGCTTTCTGCCTGGAAGCATACGGCGAAGCGACCTCCGATACGCTGGCTGTCCATTTCGAAGCGGGCGCGCAGCCGGAAAAAGCCGGGCACTTCTACGAGCTGGCAGCGCAAGAATCGGCCACCGCCCTGGCGTTCGCCCGCGCCGAAGAGTTCTACAAGAAGGCGCGCCGCCTGGTTGCCGATCCCGGGGCGCGCACCCGCATCACCCAGCGCCTGATTCATCTCAACACCGATCTGGCGCGGTTCCCCGAGGCTTACGCGCTGGGGCGGGAGGCGCTCGCTGCTCTCGATTTGAAGATTCCCGCAAAATTCCAGCCGCCGGCTTTGATCGCCGACCTGGCGCGCAACTGGCTGCTCTTTCGCAATAGGAAAATCGAGTCCATCGTCGATTTGCCCGCAGCCACCGATCCGCTGCACATTGCCCGAATCACCCTGCTGGCGGCCATCGGCAAAGCCGCCTACCAGATTCGCCCCGAGCTTTGCATCGCCATCATGCTCAAGATCGTGAACACCAGCGTGCGGCTAGGCAATACGCCGGATTCGGCCATCGGCTACATGGCCGTGGGCGCTATCTTCGTGGGCGGAATTCTCGGCCGCACCCGTGCCGGCTACGAATTTGGCCAAGCCTCACTCAAGCTGGTCGACAAGTACGACGCCACGCGCATTCGCGCCGAAGTCAATTTCGTCGTCGGCTACTTTGGCACCTCGTGGCAGCGCCCCGCCGAAGAGGCTGAAGAGCTGTGGAAGATTGCCCATCGCTCCGGCGTGGAAACGGGAGACCTCTTCCACATGGGCTGCGCCAGTTGCGCCACAATCATGAGCCAGTTCATGCGCGGCGTCCCCTTTGAGCGGCTGGAGCGGCAGGCGGAAGAGTATCTCGAGCTGCTCGACCGATTCCGGCTGCGCGAGCCGCGCAGCGCCATTCTCGCGGTGCGCAAGACCATCGATGCGCTGAAGAATCCCGAGACTCGCCGCGGCGGGAATGCACAGCATGCTCCGAGGGCCGCCGAGCCCGAGCCGGAGTTCGGCTCCCGTCACATCGCGCATTACGCGGTGCTTGCCAGGCTCCAGGAGCAGTATCTTTTCTGCGCTTACGACGCAGCGCTCGAAACCGCGAAGCGTTCCGCGCAATATCTCTCCGATTCGAGAGGCATGTTGCATGGCGCTGAGCATCCTTTCTACCTCTCCCTTGTCCGCATGGCGCTGCTGCGCGAGCAAGCGGCGAGCCGGCACCGCGCTGCGCGGCCGGGATTGCAACGCATACTGCGCAAATTCGAACACCGGGCCCAGAATTCCCCCGTAAACTTCAGCGCCCGCGCCCTCGTGCTGCGCGGCGAATACAATTCTCTCGCTGGTAAACCCGACGCCGCGCTGGCGGCCTTCGCCGATGCCGCGCGAACCGCCATCGACTACCAGCAGCCCCACCTCGCCGCGCTTGCCGAACGCCTTGCCGCCGCCGAGTTCGCACGCCGGGGGCAGCCCCAACAGCAAAAGCAACACCTCGCCCGCGCCGCGGAGTTCTATCGCCGCTGGGGCGCTCACGGATTCGCAGCTCACCTTGAGAAGTTGCCCGACATTCACTTCGTCCCGAGGAGTATCTCCGCATGAGCTATCTCGACTTCCCGCGCCTCGTCGTCAGCGGCAGTTTTTACACGGATCCTTCGACGATGGACAACGATCCTTCGCACTACGACCCGTCCAACACCAACCCGTCTCCATGGCAGGATCCGGGCGGTTCGCACCATTTCTCGTTTCAGGATCTGCTCGCCAGCCAACTGTCCAATCGCGATTTCACCCCTCCCGTCGTGGTTGCGGTGTTCGACCAGAACGGCAATGCCAGTCTCACCGATCCCATGATCAACACACCGGTGAATTCCACTGACACTCCGGGAGGCTTGAGCGGCGTTCCATCTTCGCCGGCCAAGCTGATCGACATCGACGTCTACCAGCAGGGCGTGTCCACGATCTACGGCTTCTTCCTCCAGCTTCAGATCGGCGCGAACAAGATCGTCGGCGCCATGGATCCGGCTACCCTCAACAGCGTCTGGTTCAATCGTGTTCTGCCCACGCGCGGATGGGCCGCCTGGGACAGCTATGGCGCGGGCAGTTTCGGCGGCGACACCTACGCCTCCGGGGTCTTCCAGTCCGTGGTGCGCATTCCCGCAAAGGCATGGCCCAGTTCCTCCGGATCTCCAATTCTCGATCAACTCCGCAAGGTCACCAATGTCGATGCCAACGGTAATCTCATGCTCTCCATGCGCATGACGCTGGACGGCTACCAGAACGTCGGATGGCATCACGAAGACTTCCGCATCGGCCGCCTCAACCTGGTGATCGGGCCGGCGTTCCTCGATGAGCCGACGCGCTGCATCGCCGGCCGTTGGATGAATGGGTTCCAGGTTCCCAGCCCGAGCCAGACCAAACCCGACCCCGGCTTCGCCTGGAATCAGCCGTCCCTCTACGGTGCCCCGTTCCGCATCAAGCAGCCTGCGCAACGGGTCGCAACCGTCTCCCTCGACCTGTCCAATGCGGTGATGATGGCGGGCCCAAATGGCGTCGCTGGGGGACCGCTTTCCCCGCCGCAGCCGCCCGGCACCGTGCTCGACCTCGGCAATTTGTCCGTCTACATCGGCAACGGGAGCACTGGAGTCGTGGGCCAGCCGTTCCAGCTCAACGACATCTTTTACTCGCTGAACGGCGGCATCGTCGATCTGCCGCTCAATGCAGCGCAGCAGTCGGCCGCGCAAAACGCGCCTTTCTGCATCGTTTCTTCGCGCACCGATATCAAGGGCCTGAGCACTTTCAACAACCTTCCCGTGCTCTGGGCCGAGGATCCCGGCGGGGTTTGGATCGCTGCCAACGATCGTGTCTTTCAGTTAGCCAGCGATACGCCCGGGAAGACCTCGGCGACGGCAAACGTCTACGCCACGCAATGGGGTGAGCCGGTGGCGGAGGGATTCCTGTCGAGCGGAATCTATCCGTGCTTCCAGGGCAACGGCAACGCCACCGTGCCGTGGGGCGCCGGCTATAAAGGCGATACGCCCGGCTGCGAAAGCGCCATCACTCTCAACACGGTCTACGTGAGCCCGGGGCAGTTTCAGCTTCGGATCGACGCTGTCGCCGATCCCGGCTCGCGCACCGCCGAGCTCGACAGCCAGTTGTACTTTCTCTGCGTGTGGCCCACCCACGGCACGGCGCCCTCGCCAAACCTCAAGCCCAATTGCCCGCCGCAGGAATCCATCGTCTCCTGCGTCATCTGGGCCGCATACACCGCCAATGCCAATCCTCAGTTCTCCCAGATCCAGCAGATTTTCCAGGTTTATAACAAGCTTTTTCCCGCCATGCGGGCAAAGATGGATCTTACCAACGAGCAGACCGTCTTTACATTCTGCGCCAATCCCGGCTGGGGCTTTTTCCAGGCCTCGGGACTGCCCGGACCCACCCAGGTGACGCTGCCCAACAAGGGCGTCATCCAGGCGGGTTCCATTCCCTATTACCTCTCGCTCGACATCAACGATCCGCGCTTCATGCCGATCATGCGCAACCTGTCGCCCAACAAGCTTCTCACCATTCTCTACTACGCCTACAACGTGCAGCAGGGACTCGTCCCGCCGCCCGGACCAACTTCGTTTTAGCGCGGTTCCGCAAGTTCGTGTGCCCGCTTTTCACCGCTGCCCACGGTGGCTTTTCCCAATGAATACGCCTCTCAGCGACGGTGGTTCGAGGTACAGCAAAGGTGGAACCGGTGTAGTGCCCAGCATCAATGCTCCGAGGTATGCCATGACCCATCGTCCGCGCTTCGCGATCCTGCCTGGCCTGCTCCTTACGGCTGCTTTCGCCGTGGCCCAGACCGCTTCGCTGCCCTACACGCTCACCTTCGTTCCCGCGGCACTTCCGTCTCCGTTGCCCGCCTTGCAGTCCTATTGCCTGGCTGACTTCTCCGCCACGGAGTGGTTCATCCTGGGCGGCCGCACCCTCGGCCTGCATCAGTTCAACCCGCCGCCGGCCAACAACTTCCTTGAGCCCAACACCATCCTCTGGTCGATCAATCCGGTTACGCAGACGGCCATCCAGCTCGCCGATCTTTCCCAGCTTGATCCTTCGATCGGCGATCCGCTCACGTCGACCAACCAGCAGTGCGAGTACAACGCGGAAACCGGCTTCTGGTATGTCGCTGGCGGCTACGGCCTCAGCCGCAAGACCAATACCTTCGTCACTTTCAACACCATCTTTCAGATTCCCATCGGAAAAATCGCCGCAATCGCCAAGAAGAAGTTTTCCGCGTCGCAGATGCAGTCGGCTGTTGCCAAGGCGCTCGCGCAACCGGGAATCATGCTCGCCAACAATGCCATGAAGGTGACCGGAGGGGTGCTCTCGCACAACGCCGCCGGCCTCGAATTCCTTTCCTTCGGACAGATCTTCGATGGCTCCTACAATCCCTTTGGCAGTGGTTTTACGCAGGCCTACAAGCAAAGCGTCCTGCCCTTCATCATCACTACCAGCCCGTTTTCCATTCGCGCCCTGCAGCCCATCACTTCAACCGATTCCGATAATCCATTCAACCGGCGTGATTTCGCCGCGGCCTACGATATCGATCCGGCCACCAAGCAGGATCGCTTCGCCATCTTCGGCGGCGTGTTCCGCCCCGGCGCCATTGCGGCCTACGACTACCCGGTGTATGTCACCGGGACCGGCACAAATATTTCCGTTTCCCCGGATCACACGGTGACGCAGCACTTCGGCTTCTACCAGGCGCCCATTATCGTCGCCTGGGACGGAACGAACGTCTATCACACCTTCTTCGGCGGCATCGGCCACTACTTCTACACCCAGTCGGCTCCGCAGAAGGTCGTCTACAACTACGTCACCAACAACGGCCGCAACGACGGCATGCCCTTCATCGAAGACATTGACACTCTTATCGAGAACTCCTCAGGACAATACCAGGAGTACATCGCCCCGCAAGCCGTGCCCGGCAACCTGCTGCACGGCGCATCGGTGGATTTCATTCCCAACCTCGACCAGAGCGACAAGTTCCAGGGAATCGGGGGCAATGTTATCAATCTCTCCAAATTCGCGCCCGGCGAAAGGGAGCTGATCGGGTACATTTATGGCGGCGTGGAGGCGGATTACCCGCTGCCCTGCGTTCCCAGCCACGGCACTCAGGGCACCAACCAGCTCTACCAGGTCTACCTGACCATGACCGCATGGCCAGGCCAGATCCCCGCCACCGACGCCACCGAAGCCGTCGGCTACTACACGCACGGCGATCCCAATGTGATGCAACACGGGCCGGCCAAGCCACTGGCAACGGCGGTACCGCCGCCCGAGTGCACCAGTGTTCCCTGGCCCGCGCCGGTGAGCAACCCAACACCCAAGGCTAAATCGGGAGGAACACACTGATGCGCGATCAGGACTGGCTCGAAGATTACATCTCCCAGACGGGCGCGGTGGCCGGAACCATCCACCGGGTGGAAGAGGGCGGTCTGCGCCTGACTGCTTCCAAAAACATTCCTGCCAAAGTCTGCGAAGTGGTGGCCTGGGTGCCAGCCGGCAAGGGCATGGCCGGACAGGCGATGGTCACCGCCAAGCCCGTTTCCACCTGCAACCTCAAAGACGATCCCTCCTCCGCCGTCCGTCCCGGCGCGCGCGCGGTCGACGCCCAGGCCGCCATCGCACTGCCGGTTGCAGGCGCAGAGGGCAGCGTTCAGGCCGTGGTAGGCGTAGCCTGGGCCGATGGCCGCGATCTGTCCCAGACCGAAATCGACCACCTCACCGCACTCGCCGCTTCCGTGGTGACTCCGCACGGAGCTTAGAGCAGTCCATAAAAGGATTCCCGTGTGCCAGCCGGGAGCATTCAGGGCGCGCTGTCAAGGGCGGGGGAAAAGGGAGCCATTGGAAGGCTGAAGGCAGGGATTTCGGGGGAGGAGGGCCGCTGACGCAATTGGGCAGGTCGGAACTCCAAAATGCTGATCCAACACAAACCGCCCGGCGTGCAGGATTCTTGACGGCGATGAGTGCTCAATGGAGACCGCGACGCTGAACTTCATCGAGTTAAATCGCTCGCAATACCCGCGCCGGCAGGAAGATGATGGCGCTCACCAGCTCCAGCGCGCCACCTACGGCAATTCCCAGCAGCCGGAACGGAAGCAGCAGCAGCCACACCAGCGGATAAGCGATGAGCGCGGCCAGCGCCAGCGGCCAGCAGAGAACCAGCAAAATGCAGAACAGAAGGAACTTAACCATGGTGTGCGCCCTCCCGCGCGGCGCCGTCTCCATGCAATACGCAGCCTACCGCGGCGCCGTTCCCGTCCCCTCCAGGTCCGCGATCACCGGCCGGTCCTTATCCCACTTCAGTTTCTTCAGCCAGAAGTGCGGCACGCCATTCTGGCTGACGTCCTGAGCGTGGAAGATTAGCAGGCTATCTCCATTTTCTTCATCCACATACGCCGATCCGCCGCCGGGCGCGTTCCATGCCGAATTGCCCTTCAGCAGCACCGTTCCGCCGCCCTTCCATAAGCAGGCGCGTGAAGCGCACACGGTGGAACAGTACAGTTTGCTTGCGGACTGCTATGCGGCACGGCAACGTATGTTCAAGCGCAAAGCATCGGAGGAGATGCGCTTGTGGGCAGAGCGCAACGCAAGGATCAATCCTTTGAGCGAGAAGTGGCCGCGCCCCGTGGATTCAGCTCGGAACTTGCACGATTACTACGAATACAAGGCAAATGAAGCTGCGAGACTGCAGGCGAAAGTCAATAAACTTGCGGATGATGTTTCTAACAAATAGAGCCATGGAGCGTGAAGGCCGGTGTCGGGTGGCGCGGGTCATGAAATCGTTGTTTGCTCGCTCGTGCAAATCCCATCCCGGAATGGTCGGGCTAGTTGGTCTCGCACATCGGCGCACAATTTGCGGCACGGCGCTTCCCTGGACAGCGACGACGCCTGGTCTGGCGGCAGCAATCGAATCGTGTATGGTGCCCCCGAAGCGCTGCTGCGCGTCGCTGAGGGTCCATTTTGTCTTGAGTCACACTGTGGAACGCAGGACCCGGCGTGGGGATATGAATCGTAGCGAACAGATGCTAATGTTCCTGAGCTTCATAGCATTTTCGTCCGGGCACGCAGCGGGCCAGGTGCACATAGTGGTCGTCCGGGCCGGCGGGGCTCATGGTGCGAATGCACCAGTAGCTCGAAGAGGCAGCGATTCCCGCCAGCCAAACTTCCGGATTATCCGGAGTGGTGCCGTAGGGATTCTTGGTCCGCAGACATTGGCAGGGCAGCGGTTTTGTCGGGGCTGTGCTCACAAGATTCCTCCTATCCTGCCGCGCTCGGATCGCGATCCATCTGTCCGGCGGCGAGCAGAATGGTGCGATAGATGGCAATGGGAAACATGTCAACCTTGTACTCGTTCTGCGAGAGCGGCTGCACGTTGGCCATCGCAGCTTTTCCGGCGGCGCGCGCTGTTTCTTCGGTAATGGGTTTGCCCGCAAGCGCAGCCTCGGCCTCTGGCGAGCGGCGCACCACTGGAGACGCAGCACCCATGGTGACGACGGCGCGGCGGCAGATGTTCGAGTCCATCTCCAGCACCACGCCTGCGTCGGCGACGGCCCAGTCGAAGCTCTCCTTCTCACCGTATTTCTGGTAGGCGGAGCGTGTGCCCGCGGCTGGCCTGGGAATGCTCACGGCGGTGAGCAGCTCGTCCGGCTCGATCACTGTGAATTTGGTTGGGTTGGCGTCAGGCTGAACGTAGAAGACCTTGAGCGCCACGGTTCGTTTGCCGTTCTTCGATGAAGTCAGCTCAATGCTCGCGTTCAACCCCAGCAAGGCCACGGCGGCGGACGATGGCGCCACGGACGGGCAAGTGCCGTAGTCCATGATGGCGTGGTACTGGTTCAGTCCGTCGAACGCGAAGCAGAACTCCTTGCCTTTGCGGAGGCATTGAAAGTCGGCCGAGCGGTAATACCAGCATTGCACCGGCTGCAGCAGATTGCCGCCCAGGGTGGCCATATTCCGGATGTGCGGCGTGGCGGCGTGGCCGCAGGCGTCGGAGAGAATTTGATACTGCGCCTGCACCGTGGGATGCTCGCTGATTTCGGCCAGCGTGGTGAGCGCGCCAATGGACAGTCCGCTGTCCGACTCGTGAATCCCGCGCAGCGCGGAGATGTTGCGGATGTTCACGAGCTTCGCCGGCTGGACGGTGCCGTTCTTCATGCGCTCCAGCAGGTCCACGCCGCCCGCCTTGACCACGGCTCCGTCCTTCAACTGGGAGAGTGCCGCATCCACGGTAGTGCAATCTGCGAGTATGAAGCTGTTCATTCCAGTTGCCTCCCTCTAAGCCGTTTCCACTGCTGCGCCCGATGTCTCAGGGTGATTGAGCGCAGCTAGGACGACGGCAGGCGTCATGGGCGTGCGGCGAACGCGTACGCCGGTGGCGTTGTAAACGGCATTGCCGATTGCTGCTCCGATGGACACAATCCCCGCCGCCTCGCCGATTCCGGATGCGTCGGTCGAGCTTTGCCCGATGTACGCCTCCACCAGCCGCACATCGATTTCGGGTGTTTCCCGCGATCCAGTGATTTTGTACATCTCGAGATTCGGATTCACCATGAGTCCGTAAGCGGGATCGATCAGCCGATTCTCAAACAGGGTGTATGAGATTCCCTGGATGACCCCGCCGTTGATCTGGCTGATGGTCAGCGCCGGATTCATGGGCCGACCGCAGTCATGCACCGAAAGCACGCGCTTGACGTGGATGCGCCCAAGCTCGGTGTCAACTTCGACCTCCGCGACATCGACGCCGCCATAGGTCAGATACTTGCTGCGGTCATAGTCCGGAATCCTCTTGGACTGCACGGCGATCTGGCTGCTGCTCATCCGGGCCGCCGCGCGCTTGAAGCCGATTGGCGTGATCTTTCCAGACTTGCTGCGAACTTCGCCGTCCACCAGTTCCAGGTCGGCGGCCGAAGTGCCCAGCGCGGGCGCAATCTCGGCCAGGAACTTCTGCGAAGCCTGCCAGGCCGCGTCGCGCACGGCCGGAGTGAGCGAGAGGGTGGTGGTGCTTCCCCCCGAGTCAGGACCGACCGGATAATTGGTATCGCCCGCGTGGACGACAATCTTCTCCGGCGGTACGCCAAACTGCTCAGCCACGATCTGCGCCATTATCGTCTTGACGCCCGACCCGATATCCTGCACTGCCGATAGCACTTCGAGCGAACCATCCTTGTGGATGCGCACCTCGGCCGCTGAATTCATGCTCACGAAGCGATACCAGACCGACTGGGCAAAACCCACGCCGCGCTTGACGGGGCCACGATCCGCGCCGGCTACCGGATTACGCGACTTCCAAAGCTCGCTTTCGCGCACAATCTGGCGCTCCACTTTGCGCACGGGATGCATGTCGATGCGTTCGCGCAGTTCCAGCGGTTCAAGGTTGAGCTTCACGGCCAGTTCGTCGATGGCCTGCTCCAGCGCGAACGCTCCCTGAGGATGCCCTGGGGCACGCATGGATGTGCCGGGGCCGGCATTGGTGAAGACGTCGTTCTCTTCCGTATGGATGGAAGCGTATTTGTAGAGATTCTGGGCTGGGCCCGAGCATCCCGCGCCGGTACCGCAGCCGGAGGTGCCATAGCTCACCAGATGAATGCCAGTGATGGTGCCGTCCTTCTTGGCGCCGATGCGCAGCATCTGGTCGGAACTCGGCCGGTTCCCCACCGACAAATGTTCCTCCTGCCGGTCCAGCATCAACCGCACCGGCGCGCCGGTTTGCTTTGAAAGTGCCGCTGCTGCAACGCCAAAGTTTCCTGCCCCGAACTTCGCTCCAAAGCCGCCACCCATGAATTCGGTGATGACGCGGACCTGGGTCATGGGAATCTTGAAGAAACCCGCCATCTCTTCCCGAACGCTGGCGGTACCCTGCGTCGACGCCCAGACTGTAAGCATGTCCGGCTTCCAGTCGGCGACGACCCCATGGGTTTCCAATGCGGAATGCGTCTGCACCTGGGTTACATAGCGGCCTTCTACAACCACATCCGCCTCGTGGAAAGCCTGCTGAATGTCGCCAACCTTCCTGATGGAAGGCCCGTGTACGTTACCGGTTTGGGGAACGCCGTGCGGGCCGCCTCCGCCGCCCGCGGTGCCTTCTTCATCGGCCGGCCCGGGAAAAACTGCCGGAGCATCTGCGGCTCGCGCCTTATCCAGATCCACGACGAACGGAATCGGATCGTACTTCACCTTGACCAGCGCGGCAGCTTCTTCTGCCGCATCAGGCGTGGTGGCCGCCACCGCGGCAATAGGCTGGCCGGCGTAGCGCACCACGGGATACTTGCCCACGTCCAGCGCGGGATTGCGCAGTTCCGCATTCCCCATCGCATGCTGGATTACGTAAACACCTTTGAAACCAGGATGGCGCTCGGCCGCCGACGTGTCCACTGACACGACCTTCGCGTGCGGCACCGTGGCGTTTACGAATTTCGCGTACAGCATCCCCGGTAATTGCAAGTCCGCGGTGTAACGGGTGCGACCGGTAGCCTTGGGCATGCCGTCCCAGCGCACCTGAGACTTGCCAACGTATTTCAGATCCTGGTTGACCGGCCAAACCGGTGGTTCGGAGGCCGGGATCTGCCGCGGTTCGTCGTGCAGCGTGTAACCGGGCACACCGACGGGCATGTTCTCTGGTCTTTTGCCGGAGCCTCCGCCGGGCGCGGCTGCCTGCAAAAGCGAGTCCTCGTTCGCATGGGTCGCCATCATTGACCTCCCTTACGCGTTGCGAATGTTGCCCGCCGTCTCCAGCATGGCGGCGAAGATTTTCGGATAGGTGCCGCAGCGGCACAGATTGCCTGAGATCGCGTGCCGAACGTCCTGTTCGGATGGATGAGGGTTCTTCTCGAGCAGGGCTGCGCAACTCATCACCATGCCCGGCGTGCAGAAACCGCACTGCAGCGCGTCGTGCTTCACGAATGCGGTCTGCAGCGGATGCGGTTCGCCCTCGGCCGACAGGCCTTCGATCGTGGTTACGTGGCGGCCGATGGCATCAATGGCGAGCGTCATGCAGCTGTTCACCGGCATCTTGTCCAGCCACACCGTGCATCCCGAGCAGGCGCCGCGGTCGCAGATGACCTTCGTGCCGGTCATGCCGAGATGAATGCGCAAGGCATCTGCCAGCGTGGTGCGCGGCTCAATCTCCACCGCGTGCTCTTTGCCGTTGACGTGGAGGCGCACGGAAACCGGCCCAGGGCCGAATTCCGTTACCCCTGGCGTGGCCGAGGAGGCCTCGCGGCTGAATGCCTGCACGCCCTCGAGCAGCGCGGTTCCGGCAGCGGTCAGGCCCGCCCCCTTCAGGAAACCCCTGCGGCTGATACCGTTGCCACCAGCGCCGGGTGCGTCCGGTTTTTCCGTTCGAAGATCCGCGGAGGGGAGAGCTGGTTTGGTGGGATCGGACATTGCATCCTCCTGACTTGTGTTTCAGGGATGGTGGGCAGCCGTGGAAGTTCCGGGCGGCGAACGCGATCGGATTGTGCGTCCTTCGGGGAATCGAATTGCCGATGCAGACACTATAGCCCCGCGCCGGGCAGGGAGACAACATGGATTGGGAGCCGGCGACCTCCACCCGAGCAAAGGAAAAACTGCCTCAGAACTCGCGGTCGCTGACAATTTCATTCTAGGAGGAACGTGTGCAATCGTCGCGGTCTTTTCGCGTCACGAACCGGGGAGTAGGAGAAAAAACGCATCAACATATCATGATACGACGGTAGAGTGCATATTTATACATATCCCACAGTTATCAAGGTATCATGATATGTTGATGTGTAAACTGCGCCAGAATTGGTGCAGATGGGACTGCTTTTTCGCGCCGGAATTTGGGATTGACAAGGGCAGAGAATTAGGATACTTTGCAATGCAAAGTGGAATCAGCATGAGCGACCTGAACAAAGCGTTAGGGGATATCAGCAGCATCCGCCGCCAGATGGCGCGCAGCACCGAATTCCGCGGTTATGGCCCCGCCACTCTTTGCGCAACCGGCTTGATTGCCTTGCTGGCGGCGGCCTCGCAGGCGCTGTGGGTTCCGGATGTTGCCCGTCATTTTCCTGCTTACCTGGCCATATGGGCCGGTACCGCGGTAATCTCCGCCACCCTTATCGGCACCCAGATGCACACCCGCACCCGGCGCATCCACTCCGACATGGCCGACGAGATGATCCGGATCGCAGTTGAGCAGTTCCTGCCTTCTGCTGGAGCCGGGGCTTTGCTTACCGTAGTGCTCACCGTCTTTGTTCCCGGCGCGCTGTGGATGCTCCCCGGATTGTGGCAAATCACGTTCAGTCTGGGCGTGTTCTCGTCTTGCCGCTTTCTGCCGCGACTGATGCCGTTAGCCGGTGTATGGTACCTGGCCACCGGCTTGTTCTCAGTGGCCCTGGGCGATGCGCGCGCATTTTCGCCATGGGCCATGGGCATTCCTTATGGGGCGGGACAGCTGCTGGTGGCCGCAATTCTGCAATTCACCCGGGAGGAGGCTGAAGATGAAGCCTAAAGCCCAATCCGGCGAAGGAAGGTTCGCATACGAGGGCCTCGACCGCGTCATCCATGAGCGTGCGCGCCTCAGCGTGCTGACCTCGCTCATTACCAACGCAAAGGGCGTTACCTTCGGCGATCTCAAACAGCTGTGCTCTCTCACCGACGGTAACCTGAGCCGGCATCTTCGCGTGCTGGAGGAAGCAGAGATGTTGGAGATCGTGAAGGGCGTGGACAAGAACCGGCCGCTCACGGTCTGCCGAATCACACCCTCCGGCCGCCAGAGATATCTCGAGTACCTGGAGACACTGGAGCAAGTGGTGCGCGACGCAGCCAAGGGGGCAAAGGAAGTGGACCCCGCGGCGATGCGCGGCCTGAGCCCCTCGCGGGCCTGAGTTTTTTTGGCCGATAGCTTTACGCGGCAAAGTGCTTTTCTGGAGGAGCGAATCCAATGGAGTGCAGCAAGCAGCGCGACCTTCACGTCGCCATCATCATGGACGGCAATGGCCGCTGGGCGCGGCGCCGGGGTCTGCCTCGTGTGGCCGGCCATCGCGTTGGTCTGGGCGCCGCGCGCCGCATCGTCGAGCATGCCTCCGACGCCGGCATCCGCTGCCTCACCCTGTACGCATTTTCATCGGATAACTGGCGCCGCCCGCCCGCGGAAGTCGACCGCATTTTCTGGCTCCTGCGCGCATTTCTGCGCATGGAGACCGAGCGCATGCGGCAGCGCGGCGCGCGCCTGGAGGTCATCGGCCGCCGCGATCGTCTTCCCGCCACGGTGTTGCGCTCCATCGAGACAGCCGAAGCGGTCACGGCGCAAGGCCGCGGCCTGCACCTGCGCGTGGCCATCGACTATTCCGCCCGCGACTCCATTGCCCGCGCCGCGCGCGCCTGCATCGAGTCCTCCGCGGGAAGCGCAACCGCTGAAAGCCTCAGCGCCATGATCACGCGCAAGTTGGCCGGAGAAAGCGGCGAAGTGGATTTGTTGATCCGCACCGGCGGGGAGCAGCGGCTTTCCGATTACCTGCTTTGGGAATCGGCATATGCCGAACTTGTATTCTCTCCCCGCATGTGGCCGGAGTTCGCCGAGGCCGACTTCGATGCCGCCCTCAGCGAGTTCCGCCGTCGCGAGCGGCGTTTCGGCGCGGTACCGGAGCAGCCGGCGGCAGGCTTGCACCCCGTCCTCGTAGCCAATCGTGTGCAAGCGGGCCGCTTGCTGCCAGAGCATCCCGCCGCCGCTCCCGCGTGACCGTTTACGATTGAATCCAATGACAGTAGTTACCCAGCAGCGGCCGCGGCGGCGGGGAAAGCTGTGGCTGGCGGCAAGCGTGGTCGCCCTGGTGCTGGCGCTGGTTGTTGTCCCGCCCCTGATCGGAATCAGCCGCTATAAGATCCGCATCGCCCAGCTTGTCTCCGCCACGCTCGGCCGTCCGGTACGCCTCTCCGGCGTCGAACTCCGCCTGCTGCCGCGTCCCGGCTTTCTCCTCACCAACCTCACCGTGGAGGAAGACCCGGCCTACGGCTCCGAGCCGGTCCTGCATGCCGATACAGTCGTGGCAGACATCCGCTTTGCCTCGCTCTGGCGCGGCCGGCTGCAGATCAGCCGCATCAGCGTTGATAATGCGAGCCTGAATCTGGTCCGCGCCGGAGATGGCCGCTGGAACATCGATTCGCTCTTCCGCAATGCAGCCGCAGGTTCTCACCAGGGCCGCGCTGTTCCGCACCCGTACCTGGAAGCCACAAACTCCCGCATCAATATTAAAAACGGCCTGGAAAAGCTACCGTTTTCATTGCTCGATGCCGACGCCGCGCTGTGGCAGGATTCGGACGGCGAGTGGCGCGTGCGGCTTGAAGGGCAGCCGGCTCGCACGGACGTTAGTCTCGATCTTGCCGACACTGGAATTGTGCGGCTTGACGGCACCTTGCGGCCTGCGCCCCAGTTCAGCCAGATGCCTCTCCACCTTGACGCCGAATGGCGCAATGCTCAGTTTGGCCAGCTCTCCCGCCTCCTGCTCGGTTCCGATGAAGGCTGGCGAGGCGACCTGCGCGGCGAGCTGCACCTGGACGGCACCGCAGCTTCAGCCCATGTTCAAGCCAGACTCCGCGCCGCTGGAGTGCATCGCGAGGAGTTTGCTCCCTTCGCACCTCTCGACTTCGACGCCTCATGTACCTTCGTTTTGCATTACGACAGCCGTAGCGTGGACGGTGTGGATTGCAATTCCCCGGTTGGTGATGGCCGTGCCCGTCTCACCGGCAGCATTTCGCCAGCGGGGCAGCCGCTGCGCTTCGCGCTGGACCTGGACCGCATCCCCGCCCAGGCTGGCCTGGACGTACTGCGCACCGTCCGCAGCAACGTGGATGCCAGCCTCCAGGCCAACGGCGCCCTCAGCGGCCATCTGGTTTACGATCCCGGCGCAGCTTCCGCGCCATCTCGCAAAGCCGGCGTCCGCACCGCCGCACCCCATGTTCCCCCCGGACCACTTACCGGCAGCCTGACACTGGTAGGCCTCAGGATCACTGGCGACTCGCTTCCGCACCCCATTGCGGTCGCTCGCACCAATTTGGAGCCGGCGCCCGCGCTGCCGAACGAGCAAAGCGCGCTCGTCGCTTCTTTCGCTGTTCCCGCGGGCGGTCCCACGCCGGTTACGATCCGGGCGCGCATATCTCTTACCGGATTCCAGTTGGCGCTGCACGGCCCTGTCTCCATCGCCCGTCTGCGCGAATTCTCCCATTTCGCCGGCGGCTCGGCGGTGGCGTCGATCAGCCAGATGGCCGGAGAGCCCGCCTCTATCGATCTCGAATCGTCGGGCCCGTGGGTGCCACCGGTTGAGGTTACGCTCGGCGCTGCCTCCGCTCCACCGGTATCGTCGATCCATTCGAGCGGCGCCATCATGTTCCGCGACGCGAATTGGAAGCCGTCGTTCCTTGCCAACGCCGTCCTCATCCATCAGGCCACCCTGCACCTCGAAAGTGATGCCATGACGTGGGACCCGGTCCAGTTTTCCTACGGCCCGGTGAAAGGTTCCGCAACCCTTTCGCTTCCGAACGCCTGTACGTCCCCGGCCGATTGCGCTCCGCAGTTCACCGCCGTTTTCAGCACCCTTGACACTGCCGAGTTGCAGGGCGCGCTCCTTGGCGCGCGCGGGAAAGGCACGCTTCTCTCTTCACTGCTGGACCGCTTTAACCCCAGCGCCTCCCCGTCATGGCCCGCAGCCGAAGGCTCGGTGCAGATTGATTCGCTTTCCTCCGGGCCTTTCACGGCAACCGGGGTTACGGCAAACATGAAGATTGCGGGATCCGGCGTCGAGCTCACTTCGTTCAACGCTTCGCTGCTCGGAGGAAATCTCAACGGCAAGGCCGCGCTTCAGGCTGGAGACAAGCCCCAGTACACCATTGACGCGTCATTCACTGGGCTCAAGCCCTCCCAAGTCGGCGAGTTGCTGGGCATGACGTGGTCCGGCGGTAGCTTTGACGGAAGCGGCAAGCTGCAGATGTCCGGCTTTACTGGCAAGGATCTTGCCGCGTCCTCCAATGGCGCCCTCCAATTCGACTGGCGCAATGGCAGCATGAAAGGTGCGGCTGTACCTTCGGCGCTCGCGGGTTTTGATCGCTTCAGCGGTAGCGTGGATATTGCCGACGGCGCGATATCAGTGCGCAATGACAAGATCCTCCGCGGAAAGAAAGCCGCGACTGTGCGCGTCGCGGCCAACCTGGCCGCTCCCCACAAGATCGCGATCTCCCTCGCAAAACGCTGAGGGTGGCCCCGCGAACTCTAAAATGAAAGGGATGAGGCTTCCAACATTGTCCTCCCCTGTAACGGTCACCTGCCAGGGCGTTCTGTTCGACATGGACGGCATTCTCATATCCTCCATCGGTTCGGTTGAGCGGAGCTGGACCAGGTGGGCGCGCATGCGCGGCGTTGATCCCGACTACGCGCTCAGCGTCATCCATGGCCGGCGTACTATCGACAGCGTGCGCGCGCTTCGCCCCGATCTCGACGACGAAGCCGAAACGAACATCATTGAGGATCTAGAAATCGAAGACACGGATGGACTGGTGGTCCTGCCTGGCGTGTGCGATCTCATCGAGCGCCTGCCGCGCGGCTGCTGGACCGTGGTCACCAGCGCGACCGATCGCCTGGCGCGCGTTCGCCTGGCCACCGGAGGAATTCCCGTTCCGGGGCGCCTCGTCTCCGCGGATAATGTTCACGAGGGCAAACCCAGTCCCGCGCCTTATCTCGCCGGAGCTGAGCTTCTCGGCGTTGCTCCCGCTGATTGTGTAGTGTTTGAGGATTCCGCGTCCGGCGTCGCCTCCGGTCGCGCGGCCGGATGCACCGTCATCGCCACTACGTTCTCGCACCGCAGCGAGCATCTGGAAGACGCCGATTACATCGTCCCTGACCTTACCGGTATTGCCGTTCAAATCGCCGGCGACGCCATCGAGCTGCGCTTCCTTCCCCTCGCGCGTTGAAGATGGCGCGCTTAATTTCCAAGTGAGAGGGCTGCTTGTCCGGAGAGACGCTGGTACACGTGTCGCCCCAGAACCTCTGCGAACGAGCCGTTCACTCCCGGAGAAGTGTTCAGCAGCACGATGGCAGCAAAGTTCTGAGTGGGATTGAAAAAAGCGTAGGAGCTGTAGGCTGCAGTTGCTCCGTTGTGCCAATAATTGCCCGTTTTGTTCTCCAACAGCCATCCCATGGTTACGCCCATGCCCGAAGTCAGCTCACCATGTTGCTGCATGGTTTGCCGAATTGCTCCCGGCAATGTTGCGCCGGCGGGCAGATTCCTTTTCTCAATCGTCTCCGGGTGCAGATAGGCAACCAGGTACGCAAGCATATCGGCCGCGGTTGAGCGAAGCGCAATGGCGCCGGCGAGCGCATCGGAATCCCACGCCTTCGCCGGACCATGAAACTCATCGTGTCCCGCCAGCATGCGATCCTGCTGCAATGGCGAGAGCGTGACCACCGTGTCCTTCATCCCCAGCGGCCCCGTGATTTCGTCCTCCACAAGCTGCCCATATGACACTCCGGCGCGGTCTGCCAGAGCCACGCCGAGCAACCCGAATCCGAGGCTGTCGAACTCGGAGTACCTGGGAGATGGATTCGCAGCGTCGCGTTTTCTCAAATACTCCACCAGATCCGCCGCGTGATAATCCGCATACGGTTGGTCCATGTTGGCCACGCTGATGTTGTCGGGCATCGAAGGCAGGCCTGAACGCTGCGCGGCCAGATCCAGCAGCGTGATTTCGGGGCCGGCCGGCTTTGCAATCATTCCAGCCGGAAGCAGTTCGCGCACCGGCTCGTCCAGCCGGACTTGTTTCTGGGCAGCCATCTGCGCCAGCAGCAGCCCAGTGAACGTCTTGGTAATCGATCCGATCTCGAAGATAGAGTCGGGCTTGGCCGCGCCGAACGAGAACACCCGGCCTATTCCGTGCGAGTACACGCCGATGGAAACGCCTGCGCCCGTCGAGGGAGCCAGTTCTCCGTCTTTGAGCGCCCCAGCGAGATCGGCAGCCAGAACCTGTTGCACCTGGTCGGCACTCACCGGCGCCATGGCTGGCTGGTAGGTCGCGCCAGGCAGCGGTTTCTCCACTGTCATGGCGGTCTGGCGCGTCAGCGTCAAAGGCACCGCGATCACCTTCGCCACGCCTCCCTCGATCGCCTTTTCATAGGAGTTGCCGCTAAGCGTGTTTCCGTCCGCCGACAGCGTGCCCGTAAACTTTGTGGCCGCGGTCGGCACATAGAAGGAGAACTCGTCACCGCGTAGCGCCGCATCGGTGCATTCCAGGTCCCTGTAGTAGATGTCCAGCAGGTCCACGGTGCAGTATTCCTTGCCGCTCGCATCGCTGCGCGCCACAATCTGCACTCGCGTGGACACCTTGCCGGACTGCTGGATGCCCAGCCAGATGCCATCGATGGCAGACGGCTTTTTAGCGGGAATAAACTCCACTTTCGAGAAAATCACCAGCACGGACTGGCCCTTTTGCGTCCACTGCCCCGTGATCGTCTGGCCGCTGCCGTTCAACAATCCTCTGAAGACCGCGTGAACCGACGGCACGGTGAACGAAATGTCCGCGGCCGCCAGGTGCACGTCCGAGCACGTAAACATCCATGGAGCCGCGGGATCGAGATGGTCCAGCGTCGCCGTCAGCGCGCCGTTGCGCATCCGCAAATGCAGTGTTGCCGGCAGGGAGCCGATCTCACCGTCATATGCGCCAGTCACGTCTCCGTGTTGCGCTCGCAATTGTGCCGGGGCAAACATGGCTGCCGCCAACAACGTGGCTGCCGTGGCCGCGATCCAACGCCTTGCTCCCAGGAATCGCATCCAGCCCCTGCTTTCCCCACCGCTCACCGCCTTATTCGTTCGCTTCGATTCGCCGTCCGTGCGGGTCCTGGAGCGGACGCGAACTCACCCGGAACATATCCGCGAACTGCTTCAACTGCGCCCGGCTCACGCTCAATTCCTGCTCCATCACGAACCACCGCACTCCCTCTGTACACGGCGGTGTGCTCAGCGAACCCATGTAGGTCCAGTACCCTTTATCGCCCGGTAACAGGCCAGCCGGATTCACCATGTCAGTGATGCGCTGCGTTGTTCCCGGCATCTGCGGAAGATGCGACCAGAATGTCGCCAGCGTCGCATTCGGACCACCCATGTCCACTGCGAACCGCACCTCGATTACGGCCTGCTGCCCGACCGCGCTCTTGTTCAGAAACTCTACGTCCATGTCGTCCAGCCGCCCATGCACAGCCGTCTCGCTGGGATGATGAAACACGATTTCCTCGAGGTCATAACGAACGCCGTCGTAGGCCAGGTAGCTGCCTGGATCCGGACGCACCACGATGGTCGCTCCGTTGTTCCCCACCGTCATGGCTTCGCCCATATAGTGGAACTCCAGCGGCGGCAGAGCCTTGTTCAGGTGGGCCCCGCGGATATCGATGGGCGATTGCTCGTGCCCGTCGCGGCATCCGCGATTTGCCGGATCCAGCTTGGCCCAGTTCACCGGGCCGTCCTTGCCCAGGTAGCTCCATGGGGTTGCGCTTTGCGCGGCGCAAACGGCCGTGCAGCAAGATAGTAACGCGGCGATCAAATCCAGACGCATGAGCTCTTTCTCCGGTGTCCAGGCGGACGCCATTGAGGATTTTAACGTAGCGATCTAACGAACCGTGCTGCCCTCTCGCTGAATCTAGGCACAACCCAACGCGGCGGGCAACGCTGAATACTCGTTTTACCCGCAAAATCGCCAAAGATTCTCTGCATTTCGGGCGATAGCCTATGCAGACGAACACCGTTTTTATCTGTGCCGTCCACGCTAATCCTGACCGCATTGGTCAAGAGCCGGCTTCTGCCCGCCCCCTTGACGAGAACAAGCCTGTTTTTCTGCTCCTCGAAGACAGCTTTGTTCCTGACGTGAAAGTTATTCTTGAAGTCCTTCTCAAGTTCCGACCTCTTGAAATCTGCGGCAAGCCCCGCCTTCTCGACCTCGAAGAAGCCCACGACGTAGAGCGCGGGCAGAGACTCAATATCCCAACCCCTGAGCCCTGCATAGAAGACTAGGAGGTCGTGCTTGCTGAGCCTTCGGAGCGACCGTTTAGGAGGGCTTGGGTCGCCGTAGGTGAAGGTCTCGAACTCCGGATCGCAGTGCACGGACTGGTTTTCCTTCGTCGCCTTCTGCGCCTTGGAGAAGAATTCAATCAGCATCCGCCCGGTTCTTCCCCGTAGATTGCCATAGGTACGCTTGTCGACACCGCCTTTGAAACCGTCGGGAATCGGAATGAATTCGAACGAGCCGTCCGCGAACAGCGGGCCGAGAATCCCGCCCGATCCAGTATCTATTCCGACCCTCAGCAAGACGACTTGCACGTGGTTCCTCCGCAGTTCTTCCCGATTGTCGGCGAATAAGGATCTCCACGGCGGCCGGGCTTTTGTGATCTAAGCAGTTTGTGCAAGAGTTCGATTTCTTGCGGACCTAAGTAACGAAAGCCGGGCCCTCTCTTCTCGAGGTTGAGTCCAGTTATGTCCAGGGGGCCGTCTCCGAAATAATAGAAGTTACTCGAGACGAGAGCGAAGCGGCCCAATTCTTTTAGCGCATCGGCAGGAGGCCTCGCAATTTTCTTCTTGAACCTCCCGTCTGAATAGAACTTCTCCCGCGGAAGCTTCTCAGTGACCTTCATAGCGTAGACGAGCTTTCCGTGGCCCGGACTGTGTCTTGAATTGCCGCCAGTGCCGATGATCCAGTCATCCTTCTTGGCCAGTTCTACGATATTCCTTCTGCCCTTGGCATGACTAAACTTACATTCGCAGAGGGTGCAGCTTCCGTCATACGGGTTCGGCTCTTCACCGTGGTCGTGATCGACAACGTAGGAAAAGACTTTCGAATCGCGGGTCATCATGGCCAAAGCATAGCTCTTTGGCTCGGCCGCGAAAAAGAAAAAGGACCCGCGGCGAGGCGGGTCCCTTCGGGGCGAATTCGGTTGGGAGGACTACTTCGCGGTCGCCACCGCGCTTGCCTGCTCGGCCAACGTAGCCGCCTTGTCTGTTGCTTCCCAGGTGAACTCCGGTTCCGTCCGTCCGAAGTGTCCGTAGGCCGCCGTCTTCTGGTAGATGGGACGGCGCAGCTTCAAGTGCTCGATGATGGTCTTTGGCGTCAGGGGGAAATTCGCGCGTACCAGCTCCGTAAGTTGTGCGCCTGAGAGCTTGCCGGTCCCGAAGGTATCCACCAGCACGCTCACCGGATTGGCTACGCCGATGGCGTAGGCAAGCTGCACTTCGCAGCGCTCCGCCAGCCCCGCCGCCACGATGTTCTTGGCGATGTAGCGCGCCATGTACGCGGCCGAGCGATCCACCTTGGTCGGGTCTTTACCAGAGAAGGCGCCGCCGCCGTGCCGGCCCGCGCCACCGTACGTGTCTACGATGATCTTGCGCCCGGTGAGGCCGGTGTCGCCCATCGGCCCGCCGATGACGAACCGCCCAGTCGGATTGATGTGGTATTTAGTGTTCTCGTCCAGCCACTGCGCCGGGATTTCGTGCTGGATGACGTGCTTCAGAATGTCGGCGTGCAGTTGCTCGTTGTCGACGGTTTCAGAGTGCTGGGTGCTGATCACCACCGCATCTACGCGCACCGGCTTGCGGTTCTCGTCGTACTCCACGGTCACCTGGCTTTTGCCGTCCGGCCGCAGGTAGGGCAGCTTGCCGCTCTTGCGTACGTCGGTCAGGCGGCGGCAGAGCTTGTGTGCCAGGGAAATCGCCGCAGGCATCAACTCCGGCGTTTCGTTGCTGGCGTAGCCGAACATCATGCCCTGGTCGCCGGCGCCGTCCTTGTCCACCCCTAGCGCGATATCCGCCGATTGCTTGTTGATGCTCGAGATCACCGCGCAGGTGTTGGAATCGAACCCGTAGGTCGCGTTATCGTACCCGATCGACTGCACCACGCCGCGCACCAGCGTCTGGAAATCCACGTATGCATTGGTGGTGATTTCGCCTGCGATGACCACCAGGCCGGTTGCGGTCAGCGTTTCGGCGGCAACACGGCTGTAAGGGTCCTGCTCCAGGCAGGCGTCCAGGATGGCATCGGAAACCTGGTCGGCGATCTTATCGGGATGGCCTTCGGTCACTGACTCGGAAGTAAACAGAAAACGATCACTCAATGGATAAACTCCTTCTCCTCAGAGGGGGGCTTTTACGGCTTGACCTTGAAATATGCAGACACGAGCCGCCGCCCTGAAGACACTGCAGCCTCCAATGGGCGTGTAGCTTTCATAGTAATTGGAGCGGCGCATCTGAGGACAAATTTACTTCAGCCAAAGGTAATTCCGGGTGCCCAAAGGGAACGGATACCGCGTGAACGGTCTTGCGCCAGTTCCTGGATTGAGGCGCTTGCTGAAGATCGAAGGTCACAGGGCCTGGAAAGCGCGAATTTAAAAAATCGGCGATGCTCAATGGAATGTTACAGATGAGGGTTAGAATGCACACATTGTCCGTTTTTAGGACAGTGAGCCAGGGACCAGCGAACGGAGAACAGCGTAAGAGGAGGCTCGATGGCGAAGAAGAAACCAGGGGAGTTTTCGGCGGCGAAGGCGGTGAAGGCCATCGCTCGAGAGCGTGTTGGGCAGCCGAAACCCGCACGCGTGGTGGACGATTCGAAGCGCACAGGGCGAAAGGTGAAGCACAAACTTAAGCTTGAGGACGGGGTGGAATAAAGGGACCAAGGGAGCAGGGACTAAGGGACGTGGGGACTGGGAACGAATGGCATGGATGGGAGGAGAAGACGATGGCAAGAGCGGTGGGGATTGGCGGAGTGTTTTTGAAAGCAAAGGATCCGGCTGGTCTGACGGCGTGGTATACGGAGCACTTTGGGTTGCCGAAGAGCGGGGATCCGACCTCGGTGGTTTTCGAGGGGCCGGAGTCGATGGGGATGACGGTGTTCGCGCACTTTCCCGAGGATTCCGCGTATTTCGGCAGCGATTCGCAACGATGCATGGTCAACCTGCGGGTGGACGATCTGGATGCGCTGCTGCAACAGCTTTCCGAGGCCGGTGTGCGCATTGACCCGAAGCGCGAAGATCACGAATACGGGCGGTTTGCGTGGATATGGGATCCGGAGGGGAACAAGGTGGAGTTGTGGCAGCCCGTCTAGGAAACGGGGAACCGAAAGCAGGGATCACCGGACCGAGGGAACGAGAAGGCAGGACATGGGGGCATTGGGAGCAGGGATTGGCCAGGATGGTCTTTTGCCTAACTGCGGCATCGCGTCGGGGTCTAAACTTGAGGTTCAATGAAATTGGTTCCCCGGGGGCCAGAAGGTGGTGGCTATGCGAGGCGCGGTCATCTGTCTGGTGTTGTTTTCGCTTGCGGTACCTGTTTTTGGCAACAAGCCCATCCTTGTTGATCAGTTGCGGCAGCAGTTAGCCGCAGTAGCGGGGAAACCGGATAAGGATGCCGCGTTTCAGATAGCCGAGCTGGAGCTGACGGAGAGGCTAACTTGGGCGCGGGAGAGCGAACTGGAGAAGCTGCTGCCAGGCGAAAAGAGCCGTCAAGCGCTGCGGGCGATAGCCGACGAGTCGCAGTTTCGCGACCCTCCACCGAGCGAGATTCCGCAACAGCCTGCGCCAGATGTGGCCGCGCAGCGCGCCATCATGGCGCGGACGGTGACTTACGTTGCCAAGACGATTCCGCAGTTGCCGAATTTTCTGGCCACGCGGGTTACGGAGAACTACCAGGACACGCCGCTGCTGGTGGCGTCGCAGCAAGGGCGGATGATCCCGTACGAGCCGATGCACTTTGTATCCACAGAAACTGCGCAGGTGGCCTACCAGGATGGGCGTGAGATGCTCAGCGGGATGAAGAAGCGGGGCGCGCCGCAGGCAAACGGAAGCGGGCTTGTCACTTTGGGTGTGTTCGGCCCGATCCTGGGAAGGGTGCTGGTGGATGTCTCGCATGGGCAGTTGCATTGGGACCGCTGGGAGCAGGACGCAGACGGCATGCGCGCGGTTTTCACCTATTCCGTGCCCAGGCCGATGTCGCACTATGAGGTGATCTATTGCTGCGTGGCGGAGCAGGCCGGTACGGAGGCCGCCAACGTGCACCTGTTCCGGAAGCTGGAGGGCTATCACGGCGAGATGGCGGTGGATGCGGAGACGGGCGTGATCCGGAGGCTGACGCTTGAGGCAGAGATGAAGGCCGACGATCCGGTGGTGAAGGCCAATCTCATGGTGGAGTACGGGCCGGTGGAGATCGGCGGGCGGCTTTACACGTGCCCGGTTCGGAGCGTGTCCAGTTTGCGGGCGCAGAGCGTTCAGGTGGATCCGAACTTCCACTATGAGCTGGCGCACCAGTTACAGCCGCTGAAAAATGAGCTGGCCGATGTGACATTCAAGGACTACCACGTGTTTCGAGGAGAGACGCGGGTGCTGACAGCGGCGGAGGCTGCTGATGCGGAGAAGGCCCCGCTAGCGCAGCCGAGTGCGCCGGCTCAGCAAGCGGAGGTTCAGGCGCCGGGAGCTACATCTGCAAATACTGCCGTGCTGGCATCCGCTGCTGCTGTAGCAAGCGCGCCTGCTGATGCCTCTGCGCAAGCCGTAAGCGTGACTGCTGCAGCGGCCTACGAGCCGATGCTGCAGCAACGGCGAGCTGCGGCGCCAGCGCCGGCCGAGGTGGGTGAGCCGGAGATGAGTGAGACCGATGCGACGAGCCTGCCGGAGCAGGCGGCCGCGCAGACGTCACTGCCCATAACTGGATTCACGCTGCGGACGACCACGCGCCTGGTGGAGTTGGCGGTGGTGGCGACGGATAGACATGGGCATCCGATCACAGATCTGAAGCCGGAGGATCTGGAGATTTACGACAACGGGCGCTCGCAGGCTGTAAAGGACTTTGCGCAGGCGGGAACGGACGTAGAGAGGGCTGCGCCGGCAAATTCGCAGCAGACGGGAGCAGCGGAGCCGGTGGCGACCAACCGGCCCGCAGCCGGATCGACAGCGGCGGCGCGGCGGGAGTCAGGGAACACGACCGTGCTGCTGATCGATTCTGCGCACGTGGCGTTCAGCGATGTGACGTACGCGCGCGGGGAGATTCTGCGCTTTCTCCAGACCGTTCCGGCGGATGAAAGCGTTGGACTCTACATTCTGGGTTCGCAAGGATTCCGGGTGATGGATGAGCCCACGCTGGATCATGCGGCCCTTGCGGGCTTGCTGGCCAAGTGGATGCCGAGCGCGCAGGATCTGCAACACGCGCAGGAGGAAGAAGGGCGCAACCGGCAGAAGTTCGACTGGGTGCACAGCGTTCAGGACCTGGCCTATGTGAATGGGAACGGCGAAGGCGGCAGCGATCCCTCGATGTACGCGTCGGGTAAAGGTGTCGCGCCTAACTTTATGCATCCACCGGATGCGGAACTGCGGCCGATGGGCGACCGGCCCGAGGACTTCGCGCTGCATCTGCTGGTGGGCGTGGGCCGGCACCTGGCGGCAATCCCGGGCCAGAAAACGCTGGTGTGGATCGCGAGCGATAACGTGCTGGCGGACTGGACCTCTTCCATGGTGGGCCAGGAGGACAACGGGAACCGATTCCTGGCCTCGGCCGCGCTAAGCGCGAGGGAGACGCTGAACGAGGCACATGTGAGTATTTACCCGCTGGACGTGTCGCAGCTTGAGGGCGGTGGGATCAGTGCCGCACAGGGAAACGCCAACGTGGGCGTGGTCGGAAAATCGAGCCGCGACCCTTCGATCGGCGGTATAGGAGGCATCGATAGCGTGAACGGCAATGGACGCGACAGGGCCAGGATGAACCAGGACACCCATCCGATCCAGCCAACTTTCAGGGAACTGGCTGAAGCCACCGGTGGGCGTGCGCTGCGGCGCTCGGGGGATATTGCGAAGGAGCTGGACTCGATTGTGGCCGATGGGCGGGCGGCTTACCTGCTCAGTTTTTCGCCGGACACGCAGGCGGACGGGAAGTATCACACCATCACGATGAAGTGCCTTCGGAAAGATGTGAAGCTGCGGTACCGCAACGGCTACTTCTACTCCGAGGAGGCTGCGACGATGAAGGAGCGGTTCCGCGAGGCGGTGTGGCAGCCGCGAGACGAGAACGAGATTGGCTTGACGGCGGAGGCGGTGCGCGAGCCGATTGGGCAGGGAGTGCGGCTGAACATTGCGGCGACGGACCTGGCAATGGCGCAGCAGGACGGGCGCTGGACGGATAAGGTGGACGTGTTTCTGGTGGTGCGGGACGACTCCGGACTGCATGCCGCCATTGCCGGCAGGCGGCTGGGGCTGGCGCTCAAGGCCGCGACCTATCAGCGCGACATGAAGGATGGACTGACGGTGGAGGAGAAGCTGCCGAAGATGCCGGCGGGGGCGCTGGTGAGGCTGATTGTGATCGATGAGAACTCACGGAGGATGGGGAGCGTGACGGTGAATCAGTGAGCGGTGGGGGAGTGAATAGCGATCGGAGGCGCTACTGGCGCTGAGACTGAGTTTGGGGCTGGTCGACGCTGTAGGGTCCGGGGAGGATGGGCTGCTGGGGTCCGCTGGATTTGGCGGCGGCGCGATCGGTGAGTTTGGAGTAGATGCGGAACTCGACGATAAGGTCAAGGACGACCGGGACGGGCTTTCCGTCCTTGATGGCGGGTTCGAATTTGGCCTGACGGATGGCGTTGACGGCACTTTCATCGAGGCCGAAGCCGATGGGGCGGCCGATGGCGATTTCTCCGGGCTTGCCATCGGGCTCGACTACGACGTGGTACATGGACATGCCGGCGACGCCGTTTTTTTGCGCGTATTCATTTGAGGGCGGATCGAAGACGGAGACGAGGCGGGCTTTGGTGTCCACCTGGTTCTCTTGGAGGATGGACGGGTCGCTGGGGTGGTAGTCCTGCTTAAGGTCGACGTCCTTGTAGTAGAGCTGCCAATAGGCGGGCAGGGTGGCGATAATGCTCTGGTCGATTCCGGAGGCGAAGACGGCGTCGATGGCGTGGCGGAGGGTCTGATTGGCTACTGCCTGCGAGGCAGCGATGGTGGCGCCTTGGGGGATCAGGCCAGTTGGCGAGACCGGCGCCGGTGGCGCTGGCGGGGCTGGCGCTGATGGCGCTGCTTGGACCGGCTCGGAAGGAGCTGACGCGGCCTGCGCTGATGGCTCGGCGGCTGACGGGATCGGAGATGATGGCGCTGGCGTAACTGGCTCGGATGGTGCGGGCGTAACCGGCTCCGAGGGCGCGGCGGCTGACGGGACCGGAGAGGATGGCCCTGGCGTGACTGGCTCGGATGGTGCGGGCGTAACTGGCTCCGAAGCCGCGGTAGTTGGCGTGACCGGCGCTGATGGCGCGCCAGCGGGCGCAGTCTGGCCTGATGCTTGCGTTTTTGGCGAAGCTTGCTTTTTCTTGTCTGGTTTTGGCGGTTTCTGCTTTTTCGGGAGTACGACTTCCTCGCGATCGATGACGATGTGCAGCGGCTTTTTCTTTGACGTGAGGCGGACGCGGTCCACGGCCTGGTCCTCAAAAGGCGCGGCACCGAGGAAGTGGAGGCCGTAGCGGATGCCTTCGAGATCGAGATGATGCTTGTCCAGGTGGACGCGGGTGATTTGGACAAGGCTGAGGGTGTAGGAGGCTTTGGGCGAATTGCCTGTGAACTTGCCGTACATGTTGAAGTGGAGTTCGTTGTCGAGCCAACCGCCGCGGACGTAGAAGGTTTTGCCTTCAAACTGCTTGCGCATCTCGTCTTCAGAGATGGACGCGGCAGAGGATTTGGAGTCGGTCTCCGTGCGGGTGGATGCATCCGGCAGCTGAACGGGAGATTGCTGAGCGGCCGGAGGTTGCTGGCTGGAGTCGGCAGAAGTGGCGGGCTGCTGAGCGGGAAGTTGAGCAGGAGGCTGCTGGGCCGCCGGCGGTTGCTGGGCGGGGTCGGCAGGTGTGGTGGGCTGCTGTGCGGGAAGGACAAGAGCCAGGCAGAGAACGGTACCGCCCGCGAGAGAACCACTCCAGCGTTGAAGTTCAGGGAAGCGCATAAAGCAAACCGTTGAGGCCAACTGTACCAAAATGAGACAAAAAGCTGCCATGAATGTTTGAAGCCTATGGGTACCGGCGGGCATTACTTTTGATTCGCCAGAGGATGCGGCGGAAGAGCCCGAGGATTCGGCGCAGGTCGCGGGGCGAGAGCGCGAGGCGGCGCAGGAGCAGGTGGAGGTCGTGGCGGTTGGCCTGCTGCATGGATTGGGGGGAATAGCGCGCGGCAACCATAGTTTGCTCAACAAGATCGGCGAGACGGTCGAGTTGGGCGGAGGTGACGGCGGGAGGCGGCGCATGGATGGCAGCGGGCGCGGCGGAGCTACCGGGTGCGAGCCTGGTGAGGTCGTAAAGGCAGACGGCGACGGCCTGACCGAGATTCATGGATGGCTGGCGCGGGTCGGTGGGGATTTCGACCAACACGTGGCAGAGGGCGAGGTCGTTGCGGGTGAGGCCGTGCTTTTCCGGGCCGAAGACGAGGGCGACGCGGCCCTCGGGGGGGATGCGGCCCTTGGGGACGGGCTGTGCCACGGAGGCGCCGGGTGCGCCGGAGTCGAGTTTGCGCAGGAGGAGCGGAGCGAGCTCAGGAAGCGGGATGACGGGCTGCTCGGGTTTGCGATGGGTGAGTGTACCGGTGCCGGCGACGAAGGTGCAGTCGCCTACGGCTTCGGCCAGATTTGAGGCTTCGCGCGCGGCGGCCAGCAGGCCGGGCGCGCCTACGGCCGATTGGGCTTCGCGCCAATGCGGCGCATACGGCGCAACCACGGTCAACCGCGAGAAACCAAAATTCGCCATGGCGCGCGCCGCCGCGCCAATATTCAAGGGATTGCGTGGTGACACCAGGACGAGTTCGACCTGCTCGCGTTGGGCTTGGGTGAACAAATACGAATTGTATTTGCCGGAATAGGAGGGCACTACTTCCCGGCCGCGGCGGATGGATCGCCAGCACCCGCCGCCTCGCTCTGCGGCAGCCCCACCTGCAACGTTCCCGCCCTGCCGGTCAGCCAGTCGTAAACACCGCTGGAGAGAACAATCTGCTTGCCCTGGGGCACATCGATATCCACGTGCACTGGAACTCCGGAGCGCTGCACGGCGGCATAGATGTCGGGCTTCAGATTCAACTCCATGGTGCCACCGATCCAATTCAGGGCAGCCCCGTCCGGCGCGTAAGCCAGCAATTGCACCTCGATCTTGCCGGTGTGGGTATTGCCGGGGCCGGCATCCAGGCGAAGATCCGTCCAGCGAATCATGAAGTCGACGCTGTAGCGAGTCAGCGGCCCGGCCAGCTTGTTGTTGGCGCCCATGTGCGGAGAGCCTGGCGCAGGCTGCTTGACGGCGGGAACCGCATGAATCCCGTAAAGGATCTGAGTCGACTCTGGCGTGCCCAACAGCATGAGCGGATGCAGCGGGTTCTGCTCCTGCCTGGCCGGTGCAGCGCTGGTCTTGTCGGCGTTATAGCCCTGGCGATAGGACAGCTTGATCTTCTTGTCGCCGGTTTTTACCTCGATACTGCGATAGCCGCCGTCGAGTTTGGCATTGCTGGGCGCGTACGTCAGCGTGTAATAGTGCGCCCCATCGGCGATGTCGCGGGCGGTTGCCGCGCTCAGGTCGTTGTTGTTGTAAATGGCCTTGCCCCCGGTGTCCGCGGCAATCTGTTTCATCCTGCTGATTTCGTCAGCTCGCGCGGCGGCATCGGCCATAAAACCGCTCATCTGGGTCATGGCGCCGGCGGGCCCGATATTGGGCGTGTTTTCCAGGCCTGGACTGTCGGCCTGCATGGTGCTGTCGTTCATCATGCCCATGGCATTTACCGGGTATACCGCCACCCGCGCGGCGGTCAGCGCATCGGCGGTCTCGCGAATCTGAGAGAGCGGCACCACAAGGTCCTGCGCGTCCGAACGTTCGCTGAGGTTGGGAAGAATATAGACCGGAAAATCCGCGGAGAACCAGATGAGGTTTTTGCGCCCCGGCACGTTCGCAAGATAGTGCGCCAGATCGCGCAGCGCTTCCAGTGTCATCAATGTCTGATTGCGGTGGGTGAAGTCTTGCAGGCTGCTGTACGCGGAGTTCATCGCCGCAACCCCAAGGCTGGCCATCCCGGTGGAGTGTCCGGCCACGGACTGCGAAAAAAATGCGACATCGTCGTTGTGTTCGCCTTCCTCCGTGCGCGTGATGAGCGCCGGGCTGGTTTGCGGGCTAACACCCTTCTGCTTGGCTTCCACGGCGGCTTCAAGTGCAGCCACGTCGGTCGTGAATCCTTGCACAAACGTCAGCTTGTCGCTCAGGATTACGATCGCCATCCGGGTGCCCGGGTTCACTTTGTGGAGAAACTGGATCAGCTGGTTGCGGGCGTAGGAATAGTCCTGGCGCGGGGTGTTCAGCGTGTCCAGCAGCAGTACGTTTACGCTGTCCGATTCAGGCGCCGGCGGCACGTTGGTGTAAATGCCGGGGGGCATGGCGGGCAAGGGCGCAATGGAGCCCGGCGGCAAGGTCTTTGGTTGATGTTCCTCAAAAAAATCGACCTTCTGCGGCTTGCCGTTTTCGAACACTTCGAAGTCCTGGGATTTGAGTCCGGAAACCGCGTGCCCATCTTTGTCGGTGGCCACAACGTCCACCACCACATCCCTGGCGCCGGTGCGAAATATCGGACCCTGAGTCAGATTCTGTGGCGGCGGTGTTTGCGCTGCGAGAATGGAAATGCCAACCAACGCCGAAACCAAGACAGTGCACGCTAATTGCCGGGACGACATAAAGGACTCCAGGAGTGTTGGGCCAAGTATAAAGGCATTGCGGCTGGGCCATTGTTACACTCGATAGACCGGGATTCTCCTGCGCGGGTTATGAGCCAAGACATCAAAGCAGAGATCGATGCGCTGTGTGCGCTGGCTCACGAGTGCGCGAGCCGCGGATGGCTGCCGGCCACGGCGGGCAACTTCAGCGTGCACCACTCCGAATCGGGCGCAATCTTCATTTCGCGGAGCGGGCTGGACAAGGGCCGGATGACTTCTGAGGACCTGCTTAGGCTGGATGCGGGTGGCAAGGTGGCCCATGGCGAGGGCAAGCCGTCGGCTGAGTCAGACTTGCACGTGGTGCTCTATCGGGCGCGGCCTCAGGCCCGGGCGATTGCGCACGTGCACACGGTGTGGAATACGCTCCTATCCGCTCGTTGCGCGGAGGCCGGGCACGTTGCCATCGAGGGGTATGAACTGCTCAAGGCTCTCTCCGGTGTAGAGACGCACTTGCAATGTGAGCGCGTTCCCGTGATTGCCAACGCGCAGGATTACGGGTTGTTGACGAAGGAACTGCGGTTGGCGCTGGACGAACATCCGCTGGCGCACGGGGTTCTGTTGAGCGGCCATGGACTCTATACTTGGGGTAAATCAGTGGCCGAGGCTCGCCGGCACCTGGAGGCGTTGGAGTTTCTCTTCGAGGTGGAATGCCGGCGGCGAATGGCGGAGCATCAGCCCTGATTCTGCTTGGAGGAATCCATGGCTGTTCTTCGCTTCCCCGACAGCAATAAGAAATTCGATTCGGAGCATGAGATTCGCGCGGAACTGGCCCGCCTGGGCATCGATTACGAGCGCTGGAGCCTTGAACGCGTGGGCGACGATGCCTCGGCAGGTGCGGTGCTGGAGGCCTACGCCGCTGAAATCGACGAGATGAAGCAGCGCGGCGGCTACGTGACGGCGGACGTGATCGACGTGAACCCGGAGACGCCGAATCTGGACGCAATGCTCGCCAGGTTCGATAGGGAGCATACGCACTCCGAAGACGAGGTGCGGTTCATCCTGGCCGGGCGGGGGATATTCTTCCTGAGCATCGGCGGGCGGGTGGCCAGCGTGGAGGTCGGTCCGGGCGACATGCTGCGGGTGCCGCGCGGCACCACGCACTGGTTCACGCTGTGCGAGGAGCGGCGAATCCGCGCAATCCGGTGGTTCCAGGACACCTCCGGCTGGACGCCGCATTATAGCGAGTCCGGCGTGGACAAGGGCTACCAGCCGCTTTGCTTTGGGCCTGCATATCTGGGCGCGCGCGTGGAGATCCCGATCGCAAAGACGATTGACGCATGAGCCAGCCGCGCGTGTATCTGCTGGATGTAGAGGGAACGGTTGCGCCACTCACGCTTACCGGCGAGGTGCTGTTTCCCTATGCGCGGGCACACTTTGCGGAATTCATATTCAGCAACTTTGAGGATGAAGCGGTCCGCGCGGATTTGGCGCTGCTGGCTGAGGAGAACCGCGCGGAGACCGAAGAGGGCGTGCCGCGAATCGCTTCGAGTTGCCATCGCGCCGCGGATGGAAGGCCGGCGTTTGTGGCGGGGAGCCTGGCATACGTGCCGTGGCTGATGGATCGCGATCGCAAATCGACGGCACTGAAATCTTTGCAGGGCAAGATCTGGAAGGCCGGGTTTGAGAGCGGGGAGCTGAAGGGCACAGTTTTCGAAGATGTACCGCCGGCGTTTGCGCGGTGGGCGGCGAAGGGCAAAGTGGCCATTTACTCCTCGGGGTCTGTGGAGGCACAAAGGCTTTTCTTCCGCTACTCGGATCACGGCGACCTCGCGCCTCTGATCTCCGGCTACTTCGATACGCGCACCGGGCCGAAATTGGCCGTGGAGAGCTATGCCGCGATTGCGAAGGAGATGGGCGTTGCACCGGGTGAGGTGCTGTTCTTTTCTGACGCGGTGAAGGAACTGGATGCGGCACGCCAGGCCGGCTGCGGGACGCGCCTGGTGATTCGGCCTGGAAATACACCGGTTGACGACGCATGCGGGCATGCGATGATACGGTCGTTCGACGAGGCGGCGGAAGATGATCTTGCTGGCAAGCATGGCGGCCGGCTATAGCACCCGGCCGGGCTATGTGAATCCACGCGGGCAGGTGGTGATTCGCAACACCGGCCTTCCCGGCACCGATCGCGGCCAAACTGTGTATCAAATGGGCTGCTCGCACTGCGGGCACGTCTACGGCGCCAACGGCAGCGACATCCACCACCGGCGCTGCCCCTTGCACGATCGCGGCGCGCCGGGGCTGGCGTATGAGGCCGACATCTTCACTGTCGCGCAATAAGCTGTCCACGCTGCGGTAGTCTTGACTCGTGCTGCTGATCAACCCAGCCCAGACCGCATTCAACGAGCTGCGCACCGCGCCGTGGGTGCATTTCTGGGTGCTGGCGCTGAGCTCCATCTTCTTTTTGGTGGACCCGTTCGCGGCGATCGGGTCATTCCTCGCCATCACGGAACACGATGACGCGGCGCGGCGCAAGCGCATGGCGCGCAAGGCGGCGCTCACCTGCTTCATCGTGCTCACCAGTTTTGCCCTGGGCGGGCAGGTCATTTTTCGCATGTTCGGCATAACGCTACCTGCTTTCGAGGTGGCGGGCGGGTTGATCCTGCTGCTCATTGGGCTGGACATGCTGGAGGCCAAGCGCTCGCCCACGCAGGAAGCTTCAGGTGACACGGAAGAGGCTGCAAGCAAAGAAGATGCCGGCATTGTGCCGCTGGGGATTCCCATGCTGGCGGGGCCGGGCGCGATAAGCTCGGTGATGGTGCTGGTCGGGCAGGTTCCGCACTTCTGGCGCTGGGAGATGGGCGCAATCCTGGCATCGATTGGCATCACCAGCCTGGTGAGCTACCTGGTGCTGGCCGCGGCGGGCCGAGTACGCGCGGTGATGGGCGAAACCGGCATTCGTATCCTGGTTAGAATCATGGGTTTGCTTCTGGTGGCGCTGGCCATGCAGTTCTTTGTGAATGGGCTCACGGATTTGGGGATTATCCAGCGGTAAAAATGAATCGTCCTCCTCCCATTTGCCATCAGACGGGAACAGGGCAAAGGGCGTAATTCCAAGCCAGGCTCAAGTTACGGCAGTTTCCCACAGAATTCCGTCGTTTCCCACAGCGGAAATGGGGTTGCGCCGAACGTGGCCGATTGCTATGCTCATTAGGTTGCAACCGGCTGTTTACCAGGATGTTAGCTGCGGGTTGCCATCTAGGGTCGCCTGTGCTACTCTGGTGAAGATCGAAATTTAGCAGTGGCGTTTCCCGTGGCCGTTTGGGCCTGCCCGTTTGGGATGAAGGGAAGCTGGTTCGTTGGGTCAGGCGAGGTTGATTTTGGCGGCCTGAACCCCTGTTGGAACTCCTTCAGAGAACAATTCCATTGCAAGACCCGGGGATTTTCCCGCGAGTTCGCCGTGGCGAACTCGAGTTTTGCTGGTCGCTCATTGATATCTTGCGCTGCGCGAAAGGTTCCGGCCGGAATTTTCCCGTGACTGCCCAACGTGCTTCTTTTATGCGGGGAACAGCCGCCGGCAACGAGTCCGGACGGCCTCCAAAAAGAGGCAAAAATGGGTGGTTGACACGAAGGCAGAAGTTCTATAAGGTTAGAAAGTTCGCGCCAAAACGGTTGAGCGGTGCGTTAAATCGCAAACACAACCAGCGCAGCAAGTTCGAGGACACCCTGGCGTCACAGCCCGGGCCTCGATCCAAAAGGGCGCCGCTTAGGCGGACCGCTCTCAAGGATCTTTGACAAATTGGTTGAACGTGCCAGTCGTGAGAACGGATCGGGTTTGGCTCGATCATTCTCACAAGGTAAGGTGCCAGCGCCCTTTCGAGAGAAAGTGCGCGGGCACGGTTTCGGACCCACCGACCTCCGTCGGATGGCCGAGACATCAGGTTTCAAACGAGAGTTTGATCCTGGCTCAGAATCAACGCTGGCGGCGTGCCTAACACATGCAAGTCGAACGAGAAAGGGGTAGCAATACCCTGAGTAAAGTGGCGCACGGGTGAGTAACACGTGACTAACCTACCCTGGAGTGGGGAATAACTGAGGGAAACCTTAGCTAATGCCGCATAACACCTACGGGTCAAAGGAGCAATTCGCTTCAGGAGGGGGTCGCGGCCGATTAGTTAGTTGGCGGGGTAACGGCCCACCAAGACGATGATCGGTATCCGGCCTGAGAGGGCGCACGGACACACTGGAACTGAAACACGGTCCAGACTCCTACGGGAGGCAGCAGTGGGGAATTTTGCGCAATGGGGGAAACCCTGACGCAGCAACGCCGCGTGGAGGATGAAGTCCTTCGGGACGTAAACTCCTTTCGATCGGGACGATAATGACGGTACCGGAAGAAGAAGCCCCGGCTAACTTCGTGCCAGCAGCCGCGGTAATACGAGGGGGGCGAGCGTTGTTCGGAATTATTGGGCGTAAAGGGTGCGTAGGCGGTTTGGTAAGTCTTATGTGAAATCTACAGGCTCAACTTGTAGTCTGCATGAGAAACTGCCGGGCTTGAGTATGGGAGAGGTGAGTGGAATTTCCGGTGTAGCGGTGAAATGCGTAGATATCGGAAGGAACACCTGTGGCGAAAGCGGCTCACTGGACCATAACTGACGCTGATGCACGAAAGCTAGGGGAGCAAACAGGATTAGATACCCTGGTAGTCCTAGCCCTAAACGATGACTGCTTGGTGTGACGGGTACCCAATCCCGCCGTGCCGTAGCTAACGCGTTAAGCAGTCCGCCTGGGGAGTACGGTCGCAAGGCTGAAACTCAAAGGAATTGACGGGGGCCCGCACAAGCGGTGGAGCATGTGGTTTAATTCGACGCAACGCGAAGAACCTTACCTGGGCTCGAAATGCTATGGACCGGGGTAGAAATATCCCTTCCCCGCAAGGGGCCGTAGTATAGGTGCTGCATGGCTGTCGTCAGCTCGTGTCGTGAGATGTTGGGTTAAGTCCCGCAACGAGCGCAACCCTTACTTCCAGTTGCCATCATTTAGTTGGGCACTCTGGCAGAACCGCCTCGGATAACGGGGAGGAAGGTGGGGATGACGTCAAGTCCTCATGGCCTTTATGTCCAGGGCTACACACGTGCTACAATGGCCGGTACAAACCGTCGCAAACCCGCGAGGGGGAGCTAATCGGAAAAAGCCGGCCTCAGTTCGGATCGCAGTCTGCAACTCGACTGCGTGAAGCTGGAATCGCTAGTAATCGCGGATCAGAACGCCGCGGTGAATACGTTCCCGGGCCTTGTACACACCGCCCGTCACATCACGAAAGTGGGTTGCACTAGAAGTCGGTGCGCTAACCGCAAGGAAGCAGCCGCCCAAGGTGTAATTCATGATTGGGGTGAAGTCGTAACAAGGTAGCCGTAGGAGAACCTGCGGCTGGATCACCTCCTTTCTAAAAGAGAAGCGATGGCACGCCATTCTTTCCGCGATAGCGGATTCGCCTCGGCGAATGAATGGAGTGTCCATCAAACCCGTGCAAACCGTCCCTGACGGCAAGCAAGGGAATCGTGGTCGGGCCTTCTTTGCCCGTTCCGGTTTTTGCGATGGTCACGCGCGGCGTAGCTGCGCGGCGCACGTTCAACCTTGTCCTCGAAACCTTTTTAGCAATCGAATGAGTTTTGATGGAGAACCGCCGGGTTATATCGCCGGCGGGTGAGCCGGCCAGCCGGAGTGTTCAACCCTGGGCCTGTAGCTCAGTTGGTTAGAGCGCACCCCTGATAAGGGTGAGGTCGGTAGTTCGAATCTACCCAGGCCCACCAAACTGGCAGCAGGCGCCTTCAATGGGGCTGTAGCTCAGCTGGGAGAGCGCGTGCTTTGCAAGCATGAGGTCACCGGTTCGATCCCGGTCAGCTCCACCAGTTCTCATTCGCTGCTTCCTGATCGCCGCCTTGCACAAACGAGACGGCCATCAAGAAGCAGGTTCGCCTCGGCGAACCGGTTTCAACGGCCTCAGGGCCGGGCTTTCCTGACAACTCAGGGAGCATGGATGTTTGACAACGAAATTGATTGGGTAACGTGATTGGAAATGGCTTCCTGGCCCGCCGCGAGGCGCGCTGGAGGTCGAACGATTCCGAGCACGATG
>CAVYSS010000026.1:0-18452 GCA_963771195.1 uncultured Acidobacteriota bacterium | reverse complement strand
GACGGCGAGCGCAGAGGTGCACGGGCTGGGCTGGAACAAGCTGTACGGCGCGGAGGCTGCGGTGAACTTGGCGGCGGACGACTCCGAGCAAGTGCTGCTGCTGCCGGATACGCTGTGGTCGGGCGTGGAGCGGGTTTTCTTTATTGACCTGACACTGAAAGACGCGGCGGGCAACGTGGTGAGCCGGAACTTCTACTGGGTGCCCTACGCGCTGACGACGTTTGACTGGAAAGCAACGGACTACACGCACACGCCGGCGGAGCGGTATCCGGACCTGCAGGCATTGGCGCATCTGTCGGCGGCGCAGGTGACGGCGACGGCGGATGAAGTGCAGGGCGCGAAGGAACGCACGGTGCGGCTGCATCTGGAAAATCACGGGCAGACGCTGGCGTTCCAGATATCGGCGGCGGCGCGGACGGCTGCGGGTGGGCTGGTGGCGCCGGTGTTCTGGTCAGATAACTGGATTGAGCTGGCGCCGGGCGAGAGCGAGACGCTGACGGCAGTGCTGCCGGACGATGCGCCGGATGATACGGTGATCCGCGTGGATGGATGGAATGTGGCCGAGCAGACGCTGCATCCGGCGGCAGGGCACTGATGGGGGTCCAGCCAGAGGGCCAGACGCTGGGACTGAAGCGGACCCTTCGGTTCCGCGACCTGGTGCTGTACGGGATCATCCTGATCCAGCCGACCGCGCCGATGCCGGTGTTCGGCGTTCTCTACGACAAGTCGCGCGGGCACGTGACGGCGACGATTCTGCTGGCGCTGGTGGCCATGCTGTTCACGGCCATCAGCTACGGGCGGATGGCGCGGGCGTATCCACAGGGCGGGTCGGCGTTCCTCTACGTGGGCAAAGAGATTCATCCCAGCCTGGGCTACCTGACCGGCTGGTGCCTGGTGATGGACTACATCATCAACCCGCTGATCTGCACCATCTGGTGCTCCAGCGCGGCCATGAACTTTTTGCCGCACGTGCCGTACGCGGTGTGGGCTACGTTCTTCGCCATTCTGTTTACCACGCTCAACTGCAATGGCATTGAGACTTCAGCGCGGATCAACGCGCTGATGGCGGCGGCGCTGGGCGGAGTGATCGTGTGGGTGCTGGTCGCCGCGGCGCGATGGGTGATTGGCGTGGCCCATCCCACGGCCGCCATGTTTATTGACCCGCTGTATAACCCCACCAGCTTCCGCTCGGGCGCGGTGCTGCGAGGGACGGCGACGGCGGTGCTGACCTATATCGGATTTGACGGCATCTCCACGCTGACCGACGAGGCGCGCGATCCGGAGCGGAGCGTGCCGCGGGCCATCGTGATGACGTGCCTGATCACCGGCATACTGGCAACCATTGAGGTTTACTTTGCGCAACTGGCGTGGCCGCGCGGGGCGGCGTTTCCCGATATCAACACGGCTTATGTCTACGTGTCGGGGCGGATCGGCGGGCCGGCGCTGTTTGCGGTGGTGAATGCGGCGCTGCTGCTGGCCACCGTCGGTTCGGGGATGGCGTCGCAGCTTGGTGCGGCGCGGCTTTTGTACGCGATGGGGCAGGATGGGGCGCTGCCGCGGAGGTTCTTCGCCGAGGTGGACAGGAAGAACCGGATTCCGCGCAACAACGTGATCCTGATCGGGGCAATCTGCCTGGCGGGCGCGTTCCTGATGAGCTACTCGCTGGGCGCGGACCTGCTGAATTTCGGCGCGCTGCTGGCGTTCATGGGCGTGAACGTTTCATCGGCGCTGCGCGGATGGCGGCATGGCGGATGGCGGCAGTGGTTGCCGATCGCGTCCTCGCTGGCGGGGTTTGCCACCTGCGGTCTGCTGTGGTGGAACCTGGATCCGAAGGCGAAGATCGCGGGCACGATTTGGGCGTGCGCGGGGATTCTGCTGTGGGTGGTGCGGCGGAAGTATACGGTGCTGCCGGGACAGGAGACGGCTGGCAGCTAACAGTTGTCAGTTTTCGGTTGTCAGTTGTCAGTGGCCAGTCGTGCGTTCGGACGGTGGGACGGGACGGCTGCGTCAGGAGATTTCGGCAGCTTCTGCGCCTGCCGGATCATACACTGAGCCGTTCTCGGCCAGGCGAATGAGGCGGTGCAGGTAGCCGCGCGAAATCGAGAGGCTGCGGGCGGCCATCGTCTTGTTGCCATTGTGCTCGCGCAGGGCATTTTCTGCCAGCTTGATTTTGTATTCGCGAAGCTGGCGTTCAAACGACCCGCCGGGGACACAGTCCACCTCGTTGGCCGCCAGCTCTTCGCGCAGGTTGCCGGGCAAATCTTCGGCGCGGAGAATGTCGCCCGGAGCGAGGATGATGGCACGCTGGATCACGTTTTCGAGCTCCCTCACGTTGCCCGGCCAGGGATATTCCTGGAGCAAGACCAGGGCGCGGGGCTCGATGTCGACGACGGGTTTCTGAAACAAGGTCGAGTAGTGGCGCAGGAAATAGAGTGCGATTTGGGGGATGTCCTCGGCCCGGTCCTGGAGCGTGGGCACGTCGATCTTCATCACGTTGATGCGGTAATAGAGGTCCTGGCGGAATTTGCCCTGGGCGACCATTTCGCTGAGGTCGCGGTGGGTGGCGAAGATGAGGCGGGCGCGCAGGGGAGTGACGCGGCTGGAGCCGAGGCGGCTGAACTCGCGCTGCTGCAGCACGCGCAGAAGCTTGACCTGGGTGTAGAGCGTAAGCTCGCCAATTTCGTCCAGGAACAGGGTACCGTCGGCGGCCTGCTCAAAGAAGCCTTCGCGGGCGCCGGCTGTGCCGGTAAATGCTCCTTTTTCATGGCCGAAGAGCTCGGCTTCAATGAGGGTTTCAGGGATGGCGCCGCAGGCGACGGCCACGAAGGGACGCCGGGCGCGGGAACCGCTGGAGTGGATGGCGCGGGCAATGAGTTCCTTGCCGGTGCCGCTATCGCCGTTGATCAGCACTGAGGCGTCGATGCCGGCCACACGGCCGATGAGGTCGTGGACCTGGATCATGGCTGGGCTGCTGCCCACCATCTGGTTGCGTTCCGTAAAGTCGTCCAGGCGCTGTTTCTGGGCTCCGAACTCACGGCGCCGTATTACTTTTTCGTGGGCATTGCGCACCGTAACGCGCAGTTCGCGCAGCGACGGCGGGCGCCGGCAATACGAGAAAGCGCCCTCGCGAACCAGCTCATTGGCGGCTATGCGCAGGGCGTCGTCTGCAAGCACAATCACGGGTATGCTGCCGGAGATGAGACGGCGGGCGAATTCCAGGCGCGCTTTCAGTCCCGGCTCGTTTGAATTCAGGTCGACGATGGCAACCGTACAGTCGGATTCTTCGATCAGCTCGTTGATTTCGCTTTCGCCAGATTCAAGACAAATCTCAAACTCGTTCCCCAGGCCGGAGGATAAGAGTGGCTGGAGAGCGGAATCCTGCGACAGGAGTCCTACACGGATCAACTGAGCAGTGGTGGCCATGGGTAGACGTGAGGGTAAAGGAGAATCACACCCTAGTAAATACAACCTACGTATCTTGGTAACCCCATAACTACTCCAAGGTAACCGACCTGATTGTTTCCGCCTGGGTTTTGGACGCTGTATACGGAAGGTAACACTTCGTCCTCGGGATGAGGGCTAAAAGGCGAATATCCAATGAATTGCAGTTCTTTTTGGTTTGGAATCCCGATTGCATTCGATAGGTCACAAAGGGCCCAGGAGGCGGATTTGCAGGGCGAAAACGATCTGGGCCAGGCGGAGGATCCGGGCAGGAGGCGATTCAGCGCACCAGATCAAGCGCGTCTGGGGGAAGCGACATGGGGCAAATTTTGGCGAGGATCCAGCCGGGATGCAGGGGTCGGAGTCCGATCCCGAGTGCGAGGGGGATGCATGGCGTCGCCAGATCGGCCCAGTTTCAAGCCCCGGAGGCGAACGAGGCAAAAATCCCGGCTAGCGTTCCGGCCGCGTCGGAGGAGCCGGAATTGCTATCCCCACCAAGCGTGCCGGAAGTGGAGCACGCCAGCACTATACACACGATGCTTGTAGGAACCGCAGAGAAATACAATTTGGCAATGGGAACGTCACAGCAAGCTGAGGGACTAGGTTCCAATCTTTTGTCGGTAAGGCTGATCGGCCCCGACGGGCGGCGCCGCCTCGCCATGGCGGAGGCGTTGGCCGGATCTCCGTGCCAGATCAGCGAACAGATGGCATCGTATCCCGACTTGGACCTGGCGGGGCAGATTCAGGAAGACGTGGTCATCATCGACCTGGACAGCGATGTGGAGCTGGCGCTGGAGCTGGTGGAAACCGTTTGCGCCAGCTTGTCCACGACGGTGATGGTGTACTCGGGCAACATGGACTCGGAAGTGATGTTGCGCAGCATGCGCGGCGGGGCACGGGAGTTCCTGACCTATCCGCCCAAGCAGAGCGCCCTGACGGATGCGATTGTGCGGGCCGCGGCGCGCCGTTCCACCATACGCACGCCCAAGAAGACGGATGGGCGGCTGCACGTTTTCTGCGGGGCCAAGGGCGGAACCGGAGTGACCACCATCGCCACCAATTTCGCGGTGACCGCGGCGCGGGAGGCCGGCGGCAAGGTGTTGCTGATCGATCTCGACATGCCCCTGGGCGACGCCGCGCTGCAACTGGGGATCACGCCGCAGTATTCCACCGCGGACGCGCTGCAGAACGCGGTTCGCCTGGACTCCAATTTCCTGTCCCGGCTGCTGGCGAAGCACGATTCGGGCCTGTATCTGCTGGGCGCTCCCGGTACCTTCTCCTCCTACCAGTTGAATGCGGAGACGGTAGCCAAGGTGCTGCAGGTGGCGCGGGCGGAGTTCGACGTGGTGGTGGTGGATGCCGGATCGCGGTTTCAATTGCACGGGACGGCGCTGTTTGACCCGGACGTGATTGTTTATCTGGTGACCGATGTGGGAGTTTCCGAGCTCCGCAATGCCAACCGCATCGTTTCCGAGCTGTTTCCGTCGGCCCGGCCCAAGCTGGAGGTGATCCTGAACCGCTTCACACCCAGCAGCCTGGGGATGGACGAGGAGCATATTACGCGGGCATTGACCCGTCCGGCGCAGTGGCGCATTCCGGAGGACAAGGCGATGGTGCAGGAGATGCAAAATACGGCCACGCCATTGAGCAACCGCGACACTCCGGTGTCTCGGGCCATCCGCCATCTGGCGCGGACAGCATGCGGCTTGAGCGACGAGCCGGAGAAGAAGAAGAAGATTCTGGGGCTGTTCTGAAGCCGCGGGCTGAGGCTCGCGCAAAGTTTGAAGGATTGGACGAATTCGAGAAGAAAGGAGAACACGACATGAGCGACACCAACATTATCCGAATTGTTGCCGGTTTAGCGTTTCTATTGGTGCTGGGCCTGTTGATCCAGCGCCGGCGCTCCCGCGTGAAGTAGTGCGCTGGTGCTTGAGGATCGCGCCCCGCATCGCGGGCTGTGAGCGGGGCACGCATTCCGCAACTTCAACAACCCTGCATCGGACGCTCCGAGGAACGAATCGAGAAGGATGCGGGGACGAGAATGCGCTCGAGCGCCCTCTCGCCTCCGCTTCAAACCGCGCACCTGGCGGCGAGCCGTTGCCCAGGTGCAATGAGCAATCGGCAGCATCGCCGGCAACGACAGAAGTGCCTCGACAGAATTCAGTTTCCTGAAGTCGAGGGAAAGAGGAAGTCCATTCAAGTTGAAAGAATGCATGCATTGTTTCGATTGTCTGGCTGAAAGTGATTAGAAACGAGGGTCTGCGATTATGGGTAGCGGGCGCTATTGCGTTTACAACCAGACAAATGAGTGCTTCCTGAGCCTCGGTGTTGCGGCCGCCCACACCGCCTTGGGGCGGATCAAGGGAATGCTGGAGAAGCGGCAACCGGGAAACCTGGAAGGATATTGGCTCGACCGATCCAATTGGATTCACGTGCTGGCGTTCTTTAATGCCCGCGACCTGGTGTATCTGGACGGGGGCAACAGGGTCATTCATGTGATCGAGTCGCTGCCGCCGCGCCGCTTTGCTCATTTCAGCGGGCAGGCAGCCAGCGTGCTGGCATTGCCGCCAGGCACCGTTGTTTCCTCGCAGACGCAAACCGGCAACCAGATCCTGGTGTGTGAAGCAGAGGAGATGGTGTTCCGCCTGCGTGCCACTCCAAAAGCGGATGGAGAAGACAGCACCGCCCCGGCCGCGAACGGCCGGCGGAATGGCGCAATGTCTGCCCGCGAAACAGCGGCCAGGGACAGGCGGATTTCTCCGCGCCGCAGATGGCCCCATTTGGCCGCTTTTGACGCCGAGGGTGAATCGCTGGCGCTGAACGGGGTTCGCGACATCAGCTCCACCGGTCTCTACGTCATCACCCAGGAACGCTGGCCGATTGGAACCCATGTGCGGCTCAGCTTGCAAAGGACCGATGGGCTGGACGACACCTCCATGATTCCCACCACGGTGGAGCTGCGCGTGAGCCGTTGGGGCGAGGATGGTGTGGGCCTGGAATTCGTCAAGGCCGATCCCGAGCACGCCGCGCTGATGTCGATGCACGTCCGATAACCCGTAACATCCGCGCGTGATATTCCCCAAGCCGGTCAGGCCGGGAAAGGCTGCGGCATTCCCGCATTCCTGGCGCTGGCGCCTGCCCCAACCCCCCCATGGGCGCCTGATCTCGTCTCCCCCTTTCGACCGCGCTTTGGCAACTCAATTGCAGGTTCTCCGTCATCAACACTTCCTATACGCTTCAGGGGATCCTGGTTGGGCCTTGCGCCTGGGGGCAAGGCTCCAGATCGGGAGGGCGAGATGCTGACGAGGTTCGGGCCGATTCGCCTGGATGGAGCAGTTGCCGTTATTGCGGTGCCCCCGGTAGTCCGCCGCAGAATCACGCCAGGAGCGGGGAGAGCGCTTGAAATCCTTGCTCATGCCCTGGAGTATCTCTCGGACGAGTGTGCGGTCAGCGACGCAACGGAGTCATGGCTGCGCGCACAGGTGGAGGCCATTAAGTTGTTAAAGGATTTAAATCTAGGTATTTACATGGAGTGTCCTGAGGCGCCGACCGCCGCTGCCCTCTGCCGGGCCTTCTTCCGGCGCTGCTTCAACTAAGGCGAGAACCGGCAAAATGGGCGGCGAGGCCAGGGCTGGCCCGTTCATTAGCGGTGGGTCCTCCCGCGCTGCGGTTTCGGCGGCGGCGCGCCTCAATCGAAGGTTTTCTTATGGGCGCTACCCGACAAAGTGTAAACCGCCGGGAACAATTGCGTTCCCGGCTTGTTACCCCTCGTGCACGTTTTTCCGGCGTCAGGCGGCAACAATCAGGGCGATTTGAGGGATTTGCGCGGTTAAGCGGATTTGGCAAAAGGATTGCACTTCCCTCATCGCCAGTCGTACCGGCAGAAACCTTTGGGGGGAGATAACTGCACATGAAGGACATGTGGCTCAAGCTGTACGTAAAGGGACAGAACCTGCTCTCAAGTGAAGAGGGTCAGGATCTCGTCGAGTATGCCCTGATCGTCGCGCTCATCGCTCTTGCGGCTACCGCAGGCATGAACACGCTGGCTTCGGACATCAGCGCCGCGTTTACAACCGTGGGGAACACCATTAACGCAGACGTTTAACCCGCACCACTCGCTCGATTGCTGGTGTGATTTCAGGACGGCGAGCGCAGGTGGAGGAGGAGGTCCCTCAGCCTCCTGCGCTTCAACCGTTGCAGAGAGTCACACCTGAACCACGGATTCAACCGCTTCGGCAAGGCGCAGGGAAAGCTTGCCGGGCCGCCAGGATGGCCAGAACCTGGTGGATTACGCCGTCGGGATCGCACGGAACGCAATTGCGACGCCCCTGGGCACGAACACTGGCATAGGACGGAAGCAGCGCGTTTACGACAGTGGGAACAACCATCAACGCAGACGTGTAAGCAGCGCTGCATATTCAGTCGAGAGGAACCCTGGAAGCCGTGGAAGGAGGGTTCCGATCGTAAACGGAGAACAACCATGCGTGCAGAAGCAATGAAATTCGCCAAATGTCTCTGGAAACTCGTGGTCCGGCAGGACGGACAGGACCTCGTGGAATATGCGCTGATCATCGCGCTGATGGTGCTGGCGGCAACGGCTGGGCTGCAGACACCCGCCCAGGCCATCTACCACGCCTTCGGTAACGACGGGGCGACGTTCAACGCCGATATTGGCTCAAACTGATAGATTGCACGCAGAAGGCGCGCGTTTGCCCTTCTCTGCGGGGCAAACGCGGCCGTGCGAGGAGCTGAAGTTACTCTTAGGCCCCCAGCTTTGGGGGCCTGACTTGTTTTTGTGCGCGTTTTCCCGCGTGCTAAACCAGCCTGGCGTCCAGTTCAATCTGAGTGTTGTTGGCGAAGAGCTTGGAGATGGGGCAGCCGGCCTTGGCATCGGCCGCCGCCTTGTCAAACTGCTCCTTGCTGGCGCCGGGAACCGATGCCGTGGTGGTAAGAGCGATCTTGGTCACGGCAAAACCGGAATCGGTCTTGGCCAGCGTCACCGCCGCGTGGGTTTCAATCCGCTCCGGCGTCATGCCGGCGCCGCCAAGCTGCGCGCCCAGCGCCATTGAAAAGCAGCTGGCGTGGGCTGCCGCAATCAACTCCTCCGGCGTGGTGCCGGAATCTGCGCCTTCAAAGCGGGTGGCAAACGAGTAATTGGCGTTGTTCAGCACGCCGGTTGCCGTTGAGATGGTGCCTTTGCCTTCCTTCAGCGATCCAGTCCAGACCGCGCTTGCCTTGCTTGCCATTCTGAATCCTCCTTGGTGGGGGTGAAATAGAGTCCCGTGGTTGGCTTCGGTTTCCGCTGGCGCCCGCTCTTCGGGGAACCGAGAACTGCGGGCCGCTCGATGACGGGAACCGGGGAATTATGCCGCGGGCTCGGGGGCGCATGAGTACGGCCGCAAAGCCCTCTTCTCCATGCTAACCTCTTACCCATGCTGCCGGGGCGTCCCAGTTCGCTCGACGATAAATGGAACCATGAAACTGCCCCGGGTGGAGCGCATCCGGCTGCGGGAAGCCCGCCGGTGGAACACCATTGCCAGATCTGCCCCACCTGCGGCAGCCGCCTCAGCGGGCATCGCTGCAAGCTGGTGTGCACCGCCTGCGGCTATTACATGAGCTGCGCGGATTACTACTGAGAGGGAGCCATCGGGCCGCCTGCGCGAGCCGGCATCAATCCTGCCCGGGATAGCACCTTGCGCGCCAAACCGGTTAGCGCCGTTTGCGGCAGTTCACTGGCGGGAACCCAGCGGCGCCTGCCCGATTTGCGCGTCAAATCACTGACTTTCTGCTCCGCAACCCTCCGGATGCGCACCCGGTAATTCACCTGCATGATGGCGTGGCGGACTGTCATTTCCGCTTCGTCGGCCGGTAGCAATGGATTGCGCAGCGCCGGCAGCTCCCACAGGCCGGGCATGACGGATTCAGTGGCTGGGCGCTGCTCCAGCAGCACCGCTGGGCTGCGCGCCCGCTCTGGGCGAAGGCAAAGCGCGAAGGCCGCATCCCGATTTTCGCTGGGCGGACGCGGGGCCGTCTTGTGTTCGCCGCGGGTGGCGCAAGCGGCCAGGAGTGGGCACTGCGCGCACTGCGGATTGCGCGGCAGGCATAATGTGGCCCCCAGCTCCATCATGGCCTGATTGAAGTCGCCGGGCCGGTGGGGATCGAGGAGCTGTGCAGCGAAGTCGCCTAACTTCCTGGCATGACTTGACTTGTGCGGCTGGGAGGCGTCCCACCCGGCCACCCGGCATAGCACTCGTTCCACATTGCCGTCCACCACCGCAACGGCCTCGCCGTGCGCGATGCTGGCGATGGCTGACGCGGTGTACGCGCCGATGCCGGGAAGCTGGCGCAACTCAGCCGCGGTTGAAGGCAGCACGCCGCCGTGGTTTCCCATCACCTGCTGCGCGGCCTGGTGGAGCATCCGCGCCCGGCGGTAGTAACCCAGTCCGCTCCAGAGCGCCAGGACTTCCTGGTCCCGGGCCCTGGCAAGGGCCGCTATGGTGGGGAAATGGGCCATAAAGGCCTTAAACCTGTCGATCACGGCCGCAACGCGCGTTTGCTGCAGCATGATTTCGGAGACCCAGATGGCAAATGGATCCTGCGTGCGGCGCCAGGGCAAGTGTCGCCGCCTTGTGTCGTACCAGGCGAGCAGACGCCGGCGCAGTTGAGCCGGGTTACGGATTTGGTCCTCCGCCATTCCCATGAGGTCAGCTTACGGCAGTGCCAGGATGGGACCGGTTTTCCAGATCGCGAAGTGGAACAGCGACCTGAATGCGCTCGAGGCTTATCCGATCATTTCCATCGGGATCGCTTACAGCTGGCAGACAAGGACATTCTAACCAGTCGCAACGAGTCTGAAACACGAAGGGCCGGCCCATTGAAGCCGACCCATTTCATTTTTGACCAAGCCTAAGCCAGCATCTCGCCGACGATCCCTGGAGCCGCGGCCAGCGCCGCGTCGATCTGTACCTGGTCCTTGCCGCCGGCTTCGGCGATCTCCGGCTTGCCGCCGCCCGACCCGCCTACGAGCTTTGCCACCGCGCCGACGAGCTTGCCGGCCTGAATGCGCTTGACCAAGCCGGGGGTGACGCCGGCGATGATGGCGACCTTGCCCTCGGGCTGCGCCGAGCCGAGGACGACGACGGCCTCGCCGGCCTTCTGCTTGAGGTTGTCGACCAGCGTGCGGAGCTGGCTGCGGTCGAGATTGTCGGCGCGATGCACCAGCACCTTGACCCCCTTCACCTCCCTGGCGCGGGACAGGACATCGTCCAAGCCGCCGGCGGCCGATTTCATGCGCATCTCGTCGAGCTCGCGGCGCAGGCGCTTGAGCTCGTCGTCCTGCGCGGCAAATTTCGCCTTCAGGCCTTCCGAGAGATTGTCCATGGAGGGGACGAACTGGCCTGCCACCTGGGCCAGCTCGAAATCGCGGCGGAAGGTGGAGAGTGAGCCGAGGCCGCTGATGGCTTCCACGCGACGCACACCGGAGCTTACAGATTCCTCTGCGGTGAGCTTGAGCAGGCCGATTTCGCCGGTGGCCGCAGTGTGGGTGCCACCGCAGAGCTCGGTGGAGAAGCCGTCAGAGAGCTTCACGACGCGGACCTTGTCGCCGTATTTTTCGCCGAAGAGGGCCATGGCGTGGTACTCGGTGACGGCCACGTCGATGGGTACGTCTTCGAGCGTCTCCACTTTGGCGTTGGCCAGCACTTCGCGGTTGACGATGTTCTCAATCTCTTCGATCTCCTCGTCGGCGACCTGCGCGAAGTGGGAGAAGTCGAAACGCAGGCGGTCCGGCGCAACCAGGGAGCCGGCCTGCTTGACGTGGGTGCCCAGCACCTGCCTGAGCGCAGCATGGAGCAGGTGGGTGCCCGTGTGGTTGCGGCGGATGGAGTCGCGGCGCTCGCCGTTGACGACGGTGTTGACGCGGTCGCCGACGGCAAGATCGCGCTTGAGGATGGCCTTGTGGGCGCGGACTCCTTGAACCGGAAGCACGCAGCCGGTGATTTCAGCGACGGTTTCGTTGCCATCGGCGGAGGTGAACCAGCCAGTATCGCCGATCTGGCCGCCGGAGTCGCCGTAGAAGCTGGTGTGATCGAGAACGATCTCCACCTGCTCGCCGGTTTTGGCCGCGGGTGCGCCGACGCCGTCCTTTACGATGGCGAGGACTTCGCAATCGGTGGAGTTGAGCGAGCGATAGCCCTCGAAGGCGGTCTTAGGCAGGTCAAGCCAAAGAGGGCTTGCCAGCTTTTGAGATACTCCCTTCCACGAGGCGCGAGCGCGTTGGCGCTCTTCGTGCATTTTCTTTTCAAAGCCAGGCTCGTCGAGCCTAGCGCCTCTGTCGCGCGCCGCTTCCATTATGAAGTCAATCGGTAGCCCGAATGTCTCGTATAGACTGAACGCTTTGTCGCCAGGAATTATTGGAGCGGCTGGGGGAATGCTGTGATGGGAGCTATCGGCCGACGCCATAAGCGACACCAGGATGTCATCGTGATGCTTTGCGGTCTCCTCCGCCTCATTAATGAGTTCGTCAAGTTTATCTAGACCTATCTTGAGGACGCGGTCAAACTGCTTCTCCTCTGCTTTTACGACTTTGGCCACTCGATCGGCAGAATCGATCAGGTCGGGGTACGCACCTTTCATCTCGTCGCGCACCGCGTAGACCATCTGGAAGAGGAACGGCTTTTCCTGTCCGAGGAGCCGGCCGTGGCGGATGGCACGGCGCATGATTTTGCGCAGCACGTAGCCGCGGCCTTCGTTGGAAGGCAGCACGCCGTCATTGATGAGGAACGTGGCTGCGCGGGCGTGATCGGCGATGATGCGCAGGCTAGCTGCCCCTTCGTCAAGTCGTCTTTCTCGGCGCTCCTCTTCGATTATTCTTGCCTCGCTGAATCCCTGCGTCCCTCCATCAGCGGACATGACCGAGCTCATTCCGAACTCCGGCTTCATCAGCTCGCGGGCGCGCTCGATGAGCGGCGTGAACAGATCGGTCTCAAAGTTGCTGACTTTGTTCTGCAGCACGGCGGCCACGCGTTCGAGGCCCATGCCGGTGTCGATGGAGGGCTTGGGCAGCGGGGCGAGCCTGATACGTGGTCGCCTTTGTCGCGCGATCGACGATGGCCAGGCGGTCGAATTGCATGAAGACCAGGTTCCAGATCTCGACGTAGCGCGCATCGTCCTGGCCGAAGGGCTTATCGACTCCCGGCGTCTCGGCGGCTTCGAGGCCCATGTCGTAAAAGATCTCGGAACAGGGGCCGCAGGGGCCGGTCTCGCCCATCTGCCAGAAGTTGTCCTTGACGCCGTACTCGAAGATGCGCTCCCTGGGCACGCCCACTTCCATCCAGTAGCGCTCGGCTTCGTCGTCGCGCGGGACATCCGCGGTGCCCTCGAAGATGGTCACGTAGAGACGGTCTTTGGGGATGCCCATCCACTCCGGGCTGGTCACCAGCTCCCACGCGAACTGGATGGCTTCGCGCTTGAAGTAGTCGCCGAAGCTGAAGTTGCCCAACATCTCAAAGAATGTGTGGTGGCGGCGGGTGAAGCCGACGTTTTCAAGGTCGTTGTGCTTGCCGCCGGCGCGCACGCATTTCTGGCTGGTGGTGGCGCGCGCGTAGTCGCGCTTTTCCGCGCCCAGGAAAACGTCTTTGAACTGGTTCATGCCGGCGTTGGTAAACAGCAGCGTGGGGTCGTTGGCCGGAACCAACGAGGAGGAGTGCACGCGGCGGTGGCCCTTGGTCTCAAAATAGCGCAGAAAGAGCTCGCGAATTTCGTTTCCCGTGCGGTTTTGCATGGCACTTTCAGTTTAGCGGAGCTAGCGGAGTTAGCGGAGCTAGACGAGGCGCGCTCGGATCAGTGGGCACCATGGTTTTCAGATAGAACGCGGAATAATGACAACCGGACGGCTCCAATCCCGTCTGTTGCAATATGCGGCTTCCTCGCGGCCCGATGCGGGCTCTCTGTGTTCTTACAACCCTGTGCGGGGCGGCTATGGCAACGGCGCAGCCGCCGTTTGCGCGCATTCCGGTGGCTTCGTCGCATGATCTGAAAGTGGGCGGCGCCACGCTGCAGGTGGATTTTGCGGCAGGGAAGTTCGACCTTGGCGACGATGCGATCCTGCGCCATGTGCAGACGGCTGCCGAAGCGGTGAGCGCGTATTACGGGCGATTTCCGGTGGTGCGGGCGCGCGTGCTCATCATCCCGGTGGAGGGCCGCGCCGGCGTCTTGCAGGGCACCACCTGGGGCGACATGGGCGGCTGGCCGGCATTCACGCGGATGCGCATCGGGGAACACATTACGCAGGTTGATCTGAATGACGACTGGATGATGACGCACGAGCTGGTGCACACGGCGTTCCCGTCGCTGCCCGACGACGAGCACTGGATGGAGGAGGGCCTGGCCACGTACATTGAGCCGCTGGCGCGGGTGATGGTGGGAGATCTGACCGCGCAGCGCGTGTGGCACGACATGATGCGCGACATGAACAAGGGCGAGCCGCAGGCAGGCGATGAAGGCCTGGACCACACGCACACGTGGGGGCGCACTTACTGGGGCGGGGCGATGTTCTGCCTGGTGGCCGACGTGGAGATTCGCAAGGAGACGCACAACCGCAAGGGGCTGAGGGATGCGCTGCGGGGGATTGTGAACGCAGGCGGGACTATCAATCAGAATTGGGACCTGGAGCAGGCGCTCAAGATCGGCGATCGGGCCACGGGTACGCATGTGCTGACGCGCCAGTATGCGGAGTGGAAGGACAAGGCGGTGACGGTGGACCTGGACAGGCTGTGGACTGAGTTGGGGGTGAGATCGGGGCCGGACGGAATTGAGTTTGCCCCGTCAGCGCCGATGGCCGCGATTCGCGAGGCGATTTGCAGCAACCACGGCAACAACCCTCCCTCATGAGAATTCCCAGCGGCGGGCGATGCGGCGGGCGATGGCGAAGAGCCCGATGCCGATGGCGAGCAACACGGAGACCTGCGGCCATAGGGCGGAAATGGGAAGGTCGCGCCAGAAGACTTTGGTGAAGCCGTCGATGGCCCATGCGTTGATGGTGAAGAGGCCCGCTTTTTGCACCGCTTCCGGCATGAGGAAGCGCGGGAACATGCTGCCGCCGATGGACGACATCGTGAGGATTAGCAGCGTGGAGACGGCGCCGAGTTGCGCGCGCGAGTGGCACATGCTGGCGAGAAGAATGCCGAAGGCGGCGACGGCAAACGCAGTGCACACGCCCATGACGAGGAAGCCGGGGATGTGGGTGAAGAAGTCGAGATGGAAGACGGCCCAACCCCAGAGGAACATGACGGTGAGCTGCACGAATGCGAGCAGAGTGTTGAAGGCGAGCTTGCCGGCCAGCAATGTGGTCATGGTGATGCGCGAGCTGAGTACGCGGTCGAGGGTGCCCGAGTCCTGCTCGTCCAGCAGCGCGCCGGCCGAACCGCTGGCGGTGAACAGGAGGAACATGACGCCGATGGCGGCGGCGTAGAAAGAGATCATGTTCTTGTTCTGGTGCTCGCCGACGACGCCGCGAGTGTGGACGGCGATGATTCCCGCGCCGAAGGCGGACGAAGAGCTCTGCGAGCTGCCGATGGCGGAGGCTGGGTTCTGGTCGCGTTGCTTCTCGATGGAATTGAGCTGGGCGAGGTTGGCGTCCCATTGCTTTTGTTGCGCGGGGGTCAGGCCGCCGATGTACTGCTTCATGTATTTCTCGCCCTCGGCGGCCATGGATGCGGGCATGGAGGTCATGGCGGCCTTCTGGAGCAGGCCGCTCACGATCTGCGGGGCGATGGTGTCGCTCTGGTCGTTGAGCAACTGGATCTCGGGGTTGTTGCCGTTGCCCTGGAAGGCGACGGGGTGCTGTCCCCAGCCGGCGGGGATGATGAGCGCGACAGACACCGTGCCTGCCTTGACGGCGGCTTCGGCGGTGCCGGCGGTGTAGTCGGGCGCGGGCGGGTTTTTGCCCTTCACATCAGGGTGAGTGGAGACGACCAGCGAGCCCTCGCTCTGAAGCGCGCGGACAAGGTTGCGCGAAGCGGCGCTCTGGTCTTGGTCGACCACGATGACGTGAACCTGGGGAACAGTGTCATGCTGGCTGCCGAAGATGACGGCGAAGATGGAGAAGAACCCGATGGGCAGCACGAAGCTGAGCGCCAGCGCGGCGCGGTCGCGGCGCAGGCCGGTGATGGCGGTGCGGATAATGGGGAGGATCAATCGCGCAGCTCCCTTCCGGTGAGGTGGAGGAAGACGGATTCAAGGTTTGGGCGGCGCAGGGAGACGTCTTCGATGCCGAAGCTGCGCGCTGACGCTTCTTCGAGCAGCGGCGCCACGTCGGCGGGGCGATCGATGGTGAATTGGGCGGTGCCCTCAACGATGCGGCCGCCGCGCTGCGGCGACCCAGATCGGCGAGGTCGGCTGCATTGCCGCTGAAGCGGGCCGTGACCTCGGTGCGGGTGCCGAATGCGCCGCGAACCAGTTCTTCATTGGTGCCTTCGGCGATGATGCGGCCGTGATCGATGATGGCGATGCGGTCGCAGAGGCGCTCGGCCTCTTCCATGTAATGCGTGGTGTAGAGGACGGCCATGCCTTCGGCGCGGAGGGCCTCGATCATCTCAAAGATGCGGTTGCGCGATTGCGGATCGACGCCGACGGTGGGCTCGTCCATGAGAACGAGGCGGGGGCGGTGGATGATGCCGGCGGCCATGTTGAGGCGGCGCTTCATGCCGCCGGAGAGCTTGCCGGCAGGATGGCCGGCGCGGTCTTCGAGCGCGGCCCATTCCAGGCACCACTTTACCTGTTGGGCGAGACGCGCGCCGGAGAGGCCCTGGTATTTGCCGAAGGAGACCAGGTTTTCGCGGCAGGTGAGGCGCGGGTAAATGGCGATTTCCTGGGGAATCCAGCCGAGCGACTGTCGGGCGGCGCGGGAGCCGGCGTCAGCGCCGAAGATGCGGATCTGGCCGGAATTGGGAAGGACGCGGCCCACGATGCCGCGGATCAGCGTGCTTTTGCCCGCGCCGTTGGGGCCGAGCAGCCCGAGGCACTGGCCGGGCTCAAGACGCAGGGAAACGCCGTCGACGGCGGTGAGCGCGCCAAAGCGCTTGACCAGATTCGAAACCTCAATGGGAAGCGCGGTTACGGCGGGAGGCGCGCTTGCGGCGGCAGCCATCCGGACCTCCAGGGATGCGCGAATCAAGCTCATCCTACGCCGGAAGTACGTTTGCGCGTGTGAATTGGTTCAATCCGTGGGAGGGTTTGCCTGCTCGTCGGGAAGGTTGTCGAGGGCGGTCAGGATCTCGTCGGGCACGTTCCACTGGCGGAGGACCTTGTAGATGGTGCTGGTGGAGAATCCGGCCGCGACCAGGCGGCGCATGACGCGCGCGGATTCCTTTTCGTCTTTGGGCTTGGCGATGCGCTTGCGCTCGAGGTATTGCCGCGCCAGCGTTTCCTCATTGGTGCCGCCATAGCGCGCTTCCACCGCCTCGCTCACGATGCGCGCCGATACGCCTTTCTGCTGGAGCTTCTGGCGCACGCTGCGCTGGCCCAGCTTTTCATTCTCCTGGCGCAGGCGGGCGTAGGTTTCGGCGAAGGCCGCGTCGTCAAGGTATTTCTGCTCTTTGAGGCGGGCGATGACGGCGCTGATGACGGTCTCGCCGGCATCGCCGGGTTCCACGCGCTGGCGCATCAGGCGGCGCAGTTCAGATTCCGTGCGCATGCTGCGGCCGAGGGCCTTGACTGCGTAGGCGTAGAGGCCGGCTTCATTGAGGAAGGCGCGGGGCTTGGCGGATTTGCGCTGGAAAGACAAATTGTCGGCCTTCATCCCACCCTACGCGCGGTGAATAGCTGCGGCTGTAGGTCATGGGGCCACTCCCATTTAGCTGACTAGTAGCTGCTGTTCCCGTCCATTTGTCCACCCAGGCGTTTACGGTCTTCCACCAGAGCTGCGAGTTTTGCGGCTTCAGCACCCAGTGGCCCTCGTCGGGGAAGTAGAGCATCTCGCTCGGCACCCCGCGCAGTTGCAGCGTGTCAAATAGCTGGAGTCCCTCGCTCACGTCGAGGCGGTAATCGAGCTGGCTGTGGACCACGAGCGTGGGCGTCTTGAAGTTTTTGGCATAGAGCGATCGGCGACCACTTGCGGAACGGGTTCTGGTCATCGGGCTTGCCGTAGTAATCCCAAGGATGGCCCTTGAACTCCCAGATGTTGAACCAGTCTTCTTCCGTTGACCCGAAGGCGGACTCGGCGTTGAACATGCCGTCGTGGGAGACGATGCACTTGAAGCGGTCGGTGTGGCCGAGGACCCAGTTGGCCATGTAGCCGCCGTAGCTCGCGCCCAGGGCGCACTCGCGGGTCTTGTCGATGAAGGGATAGTGCTGCTCGGCGTAGTCCAGACCCTCCATCAGATCGGTGAAAGGCTTGCCGCCCCAGTCGCCGTTGACGCCGTCGACAAAGGCCTGGCCGTAGCCGGTTGAGCCGCGCATGTTGATCATGACCACGACGTAGCCATTGGCGGCGAACAGCTCGGCGTTCCAGCGGTAGCTCCAGGAGTCGTCCCACGCGCCCTGCGGGCCGCCGTGGATGAGGAACTTCACCGGATACTTCTTCGCGGGGTCGAAGCCGGGCGGGGGAATCAGCAAGCCTTCGACTTTGGTGCCGTCTTTGGCGGTGAACCAGAAGGACTGCATCTTGGGAAGGTCGAGCTGGGCGAGGAGGGCGTCGTTGAGGTGCGTGACCCACGCTTCTTCTTCCCCTGTTTCGGTTTCTGAGATCGCAACATTACCAATCTTGGTTGTTGCGACATTCTTGTCGCTCCGCGGAATTGTCGGCATGAAGCTGTAATGAACCAAATAAACTTCGGAGGGTGAGCCCACGGTCACTTTCGTAGCGACTATTTTGGATAGTGGAAGTGGATGAAGACTTCCGTACGAACCATCCCAGTCAGTGATTCTTTTTGACTGGCCGTCGAAAGTGGCCTGGAAAATTGGAGATTCTCCAGCGGATCCACTCGCAAAATACAGCACCTTGGAGTCCGGCG
>CAVYSS010000025.1:0-16167 GCA_963771195.1 uncultured Acidobacteriota bacterium | reverse complement strand
GCGGCGAATGGCTCCGGCCATGCCTTCGGATTCGGGGGTGCGAACGACCTCTGCGCCGAAGCCGCGCATGAGAATGCATTTCTCCTCGGCAAAGCCTTCGGGGACGAACAGCTTGACTTTGTAACCGCGATTGACGCCGATGAGCGCCAGGCCGACACCGGTGTTGCCGGCAGTGGCCTCGAGAATCGTCGAGCCCGGACGGAGCAGTCCTCGGGATTCGGCGTCCAGGATCATTCCCAGCGCCGCGCGGTCTTTGATGGAGCCTCCGGGATTGAGGAATTCCAGCTTGGCAAAAACCTGGGCGCCAGGTTCCGGCGAGATCCGCGTCAATTGGAGCACCGGCGTGTTGCCGACAAGCTGGGTGATGTCGCTTGCCGTGCGGCGCTGAGGAAGCGCGTGTTGGAGGACCGCCATGGGAGTGAAGTCTATACCGCCGAACGTGCGATTGGCTGCGGGGTGTGCCGGTGGAAAACCGGGCGCCAGAACCCGTTAGCAAACCCTAGAACTGGTTGCACAAAAGATCGGGAGTCCGGAAGGAACAACCCTCAGGGGCTAAAGCCCGGCCAATTTTATTGCGTTTGTCGGCACGACTGAAGTCGTGCCCTTTCAAGACTCGTTTTATGCAACCAGTTTTAGTTCGATGCGCGCGCTCCCTTGCGGGGGCGGTTGGGAGATGGGAAATAGCCGGTGCGGGTGCGGACGTTCAGCTTGTGGTTGCCCTGTTGCGCTACCACTTCAATGCGGCGGAAACCGGGGACTGACATGGGTTTGGTGGAGCGGTAGTTGATGGTGTACTGGCTGCGGATGTCGCGGGCTACCTCGGCGGCAATGTCATCCACCTGCTCCATGGACTTGGGGAAAAAGGCCATGCCGCCGGTCTCAGTGGAGAGCATTTCGAGGGCGCGGTGGGCGTGGCGCTGCTCGGAGCGGCTCATCTCGTCGCCAAAGAGGAGACCGATGGTGTAGATCTCCGGGCCGGAGAGCGCCTGCACGCGGCGGATGGTCTGCTCCAGGTTGAGCGTGGAGGCATTGTCCTCGCCGTCGGTGATGACGATGAGCACCTGCTTGGGGCGGTGGGCGTCGGCTGCCAGCTTGTCGGCGGAAGCCACTACGGCATCGTAGAGCGCGGTGCCGCCGCGGGACTCGACGTGGGAGAGGCCGTCGCGCAGCTTGTTCACGTCGGAGGAGAAGTCCTGGTCGATGAATGCCTCGTCGGAGAAGTTGACGACGAATGCTTCGTCCTGGGGATTGGAGGCCTCGATCAGGTCAACCGCGCTCTTGTTCACGGCGGGGCGCTTGCGCGACATGGAACCGGAGTTGTCAATGACCAGGCCGATGGAGACAGGAGTATCGGTGTGCTGGAAGCTGATGATGCTTTGCTTGACGCCGTCCTCGGTGACCTGGAAATCGCTTTGGGCCAGGTTCTGGACCAGACGCCCGGAGGAGTCGAGCACGGTGCAGTTAAGCGACACCTCCTCAACATCGGCGCGGAGGATGTAGCCGCCCTTTTCCTTTTCGATGTTGGATTCAGGCGCGCTAGGGCCGGGGCCGGCGGGAGCGCGAACGGGATCGCGATCCACGGTAAGCGGAGTCGCCTGGCCGGGAGAGCCGGCCGGAGCTTGCGGGGTGGGCGTTTTTTGTGCCGGCAACGAAACCGCGGCGGCAATGAGAAACGCAAAGATTGCGTTATTGCAATGGCGCATAGTAGCCCGTACGTGCATGAACCGTAAGCGGCGGGAGTCCCTGAGGCGGATTCAGCTTGACTCTTACTTTACGCCACTTGCCATCCCGGTGCAGGTCCTGGGGGTTGTACCCAATCACGTACTGGTTGCGCAATTCAGTGGAGATTTTCTCGGCGATGTCGCTCATTTCAGAAAGGTCGTCGACGCGGAACATGCGGCCGCCGGTTTCCTCGCAGATATCGTTGAGGAGCAGGGGGCCGGAGCGCTCCTCGGGCGTGGCGGCGTAGGGGTCGAAGATGCCCATGGAGTAGATTTCGACGTCGGACTCGCGAACCTGGGCGCGGACTTCGCCTTCGGTGTAGCGGGAACGGTTATCGCCGCCGTCGGAGACGATGAGGAGGGCCCTGCGCTCGTGGCGGGCGTCCTTCATTTTTTCCACGCCATAGTAGATCGCATCCAGAAGGGCGGTGCGGTGGCCGGCGCGGACAGTGGCTAAACGGCCCTGGATTTCGTCGACGGAGTTGGTGAAATCTTCAATCAGCTCTGGCCGGTCGTTAAAACCGATGACGAAGAATTCATCCTGCGGATTGGCGGTCTTGATGAACTGGAGAATGGACTCGCGGGCGCGCATGAGCTTGGAAGTCATGGAGCCGGAGAGATCCATGATGATGCCGATGGAGACGGGAGCATCCTCGCTGGCGAAGGAGGAGATTTTCTGCTCCTTGTTCTCTTCATAGATGCGGAAGTCCTCCTGCTCCAATCCGGTGACCAGGCGGTTCATGGGATCGGTAACGGTAACGGGGACCAGCACCAGGTTCACGTTGAGCCGGATGAGGCTGCCGGGATGCGCCTTGAGGGCGTCGGCGCCGGTTAGGGCCGCCGGATCCGCGCCGGCAGGTGCGCCGGTAGCGGGAGTGGTACTGGAAGGCGGCGGCACGTGCACCTTATTGAGCGGATCGTCCTGCGCACGGAGGGTAAAAGCGGCGAGCGCGAGAAGGCAGATGGGGAAAGCCAGGCGATGATGGAGCTGGCTTCCGCGGGGTGATGAACGCAGAAATGGAAAGTTCCTCATACCGCTGCACCAGTCGATAGAACGTGATGTTAGCATGGCGGGCGCATCCTGAGTTTGGATTTCCTGTTTCGCTTTCATGAGGCGGTAACCGTGCGCCTGGCCAACGCTGGTGCGCGCGATACAATCGAGCATAGAACCTGATGGGATGGAGTACCGGGAAATCCCGGATGCGGCGGCGTAACTGCCGCCCTTTCAGCATGGAGCGAACTCTTCCGCATGGCCAATGTTTTTCCGTTCCGCGCCTGGCGCTACAATCCGGCCGCCGTACGACTCGATGAGGTGGTAACGCAGCCTTACGACAAGATCACGCCGGCCATGCAACAGGCCTATTACCAAAGCAGCCCCTACAACCTGGTCCGCATCATCCTCGGACTGCCTGAACTCTTCGATGCCGACCGGGGGGAAAATGTTTATAGCCGCGCGGCACGCGACTTTCAAGCCTGGCGCGATCAGGGCGTGCTGATCCAGGAGAAAGCGCCTTGCGTTTTCGCCTATTCGCAACGCTTCAAAGTGCCGGGAAGCGACGAGACCAGGGAGCGCCGCGGATTCATCGCTCTGGGGAAGCTGCATGACTATGCCGACCAAGTGGTCTTTCGTCATGAACAGACGCTTTCCAAGCCGAAAAGTGATCGGCTGAACCTGCTGAAGGCCACGCGGGCACACTTCGGGCAGATCTTCATGCTGTACTCGGATCCCGCGGGCAGCGTGGAGCACATTCTGTACGACGGCAGCGGCGCCGCCGACGCCGAGGTAACAGACGAATACGGCGTGGTGCACCGGCTGTGGAGAGTCAGCGATCCGGCAGCGATCCGGCTGTTGTGCGAGGCCATGAGGGACAAGAAGCTGATCATCGCCGACGGGCACCATCGCTATGAGACCGCATTGAACTATGCCAGGGAGCATGCGCCGGCCGCGGAGGAACGGCGGGAGCTGAGCACGAACCAGTTGCCGCATCCGGCGTATCCGGAAGCAGCGGTGATGATGACTTTCGTCAATATGGATTCGGACGGGCTGGTGATTCTGCCCACGCACCGGGTGGTGTACGGACTCAGCGGGTTCGATGCCGCGGCATTCCAAGAATCCGCTGAGGCATTCTTCACGCTGGAGCCGCTGGCCTCAGCGGATCCGGCGAGCTGGCTGCACACATTGACGAAGCAGCAGGGGACGGCATTTGTTGCGGTGACCGGCGCGGGCGCCACGCTGATGCGGGCGAGAGCGGATAAAGTGAACGCGGCCCTGGAGCAATTGCCGGAACGACAGCGGCGCCTGGACCTGAGCCAGCTGCACGGAATCGTACTGGAAAAGCTGCTGGGGCTGGATGCGGAGAAGGTTCGCGAGCAGACAAATCTGCGCTATCTGCGGGATGCGGCTGAGGCGGTGGACCAGGTCCGGCGCGGCGAAGCGGATGTGGCGTTCCTGACCAATCCGGTGACCATGGAGCAACTGCGGGAAGTGGCGTTTGCGGGCGAGGTGATGCCACAGAAGTCGACCGATTTTTATCCCAAGCTCTTGAGCGGGCTGACAATTTATGCGCTGGATTGACGGCGAACGCGGGCGGGCGAGGCTATGGCTCTCACTGTTGCTGTTGGCGGTGCTGAGGCTGAGCGGATCGGCATGGAGCCAGCCGACGCCGGCGCGGTTTGTGGTGGTTCTGGATGCGGCGCACGGCGGCGGCGACACCGGCGGGCATCTGAACGACGGACAATTTGAGAAGACCGCCACGCTGGCACTGAGCGTGCGTTTGCGCTCTCTGCTGGCCGCGCGCGGCATCGAGGTGGTTACCACGCGGGAGACGGATCAGTCGCTGGACCCGACGGCACGGGCGGGGATCGCCAACCACGCGCGCGCGCAAGCTTGCCTGAGCCTGCACGCAGCGGAGACTGGCAGCGGCGTGCATCTCTATGCGTCGAACCTGGCGGCCACGCAGGCCGCGCAGTTCATGCCCTGGAAAACGGCGCAATCGGGTTGGATCACGCGGAGCCTTGGCCTGATGGGAGTTTTGAACTCGGCGTTAAAGCGTGGAGGCGTGAACGTGACCCTGGGACAAACGGCGCTGCCGGGGATTGACAGCATGGAGTGCCCCGCGGTGGTCATCGAGTTGGCGCCGGAGCGGGACTCGGACCAGAAAACCGTGGCGGAGCCGGACAATCCCGAGTACCAGGCAAAGGTTGCGGCGATCCTGGCGTCGGCGCTGCTGGAGTGGCGCACGGAGGCGCACCAGCGATGATTCCGCGGCATCTTGCGATTATTTTCACCGTACTCGTGCTGGCATCGCTGGTGATGGGCGTGGTGCTGTTTCACACCCTGGAAAAACAACACCAGGCAATGCTGACGGGGCAGGATTCTGCCCCGACAAAAGCGCCGGAGGTGGCGCCGCCGGTGGAGGCCACGCTGCTGGTTGCCTATGACGACGACAACTCGCTGCGGCCGCAGACGCTGATGCTGCCGCTGCCGGCCGATGCCGAAGCGCGGGCGCGGGCTGTGCTGGGCAAGCTGCTGGATCTGTACGCGGAAAAGGGATCGACACACCCGGTCGCAGGGGGAATGCAATCGGTGGAGCAGGTCTTCCTGCTGCCGGCGGAAAGCCAGAACGGCGCAAGCGCGGCTGGAGCGCAGCCGGCAGTGCCGAAGAAGACGCCAAATGCCGGCGATACCGGGCCGGAGCTGGCGGTAGTGAATCTGAAGGGAAGCTTTGCCGCGTTGCATCCATCGGGACTGGAAACCGAGACGCTGACGGTGCTTTCCATCTGCGGAACGCTCAAGGCGAATTTGCCCCGAGTCACCGAGGTGCGATTTTTGGTGGACGGCGAGCAACGCGAGTCTCTGGCCGGGCATGTGGACCTCACGCGCACCTATCTCACGTCGGATGCGGCGCCGGTTGCGGCGGTGCAATAGGCAAGGCGCCGGAGCGGCTCATTTCGCGGTATCATTGATTGCGAGTATGCCCAAGTCAGTTCACATTACGACCCCGTGGCCCACTTCTGAAGAAGTGGCAAAGCGGTTTCCGATTCCCAAGCGCCGTCAGAGGGAATTGGAGGCGATGGCCCAGGAGTTTGTCAGGGAATTGAATTCACAGGAAAAGCGCGCCAGGGGCAGAGTCGTCGAAAAGGAAGAGAAGCGCAAGGATGCCTCTGCCGCAGATTGATCTTCAGGGCGTTTTTCTGAACATTCCGTACGACGACGAATTCCGCAGCCTTTACGTCGCATACATCGTCGGACTCACGAATCTGGGATTGGTACCACATATCGCTTCCGAGATCCCGGGCGGAGCCCGCAGGCTGGATCGAGTTCTGGCGCTAATCAAGAGCTGCCGTTACTCCATTCACGATCTTTCGCGGGTCGAATTGAGCGCTTCGCCCCAAGGGACTCCGCGATTCAATATGCCGCTCGATTTGGGCATGACCATCGCCTGGGCAGATCTTTACCCGAAACGGCATACGTTTTTCGTATTTGAGTCCGAACCCTATCGAATTCAGAGGTCGACGAGCGACTTGAATGGAACGGATGCGGGCATTCATCAGGGTACGCCGGGAGGCGTGCTGAGCGAGCTTCGCAGCGCCTTCTGGCGCGCCGACGCGCCTACGGTGCCGAAAATGCTTGAGGTCCATCTCTTCGTCGAATCCAGCCTGGACGCAATTCTGACCCGAAACGCAGCCGAGAGCGCATACGCGCCTAGTGTCTTCCTTGAGATTCGTTGGCTTGCCACCAAAGTCGCAGAATTGCTGTTTCCCAAGGCGGGGCACTAGTTCTATGAGCCCTCGCATCGGCGTCTTCGACTCTGGCTTCGGCGGCCTCACGGTGCTGCGCGCGCTGCTCCAGCGGATTCCGCACGCCTGCTACAGCTTTCTTGGAGACACGGCGCGGCTGCCCTACGGGTCGAAATCGCGGCGGACCATTGCGCACTATGCGGCGGAGGGAGCGCAGTTCCTGGTGGAGAAGCAGGGCGCTGAGTTCCTGGTGATCGCCTGCAACACGGCCAGCGCGCTGGCTCTCGATGCGATCCAGGAGGCAGTGCCGGTGCCGGTGCTGGGAGTGATCGAACCGGGAGCGGCGGCGGCGAGGGCGGCCTCGAAAACCGGAGACGTGCTGGTGATCGCGACCGACGCCACGGTTCAGAGCCATGCGTATGCGGCCGCATGCAGGGCGCAAGGGCTGAGGGCTCTCGAAAAGGCCTGTCCGCTGCTGGTGCCGTTGGTTGAGGAAGGATGGACGGGCCATCCCGTTACCGCGCAGGTGATTGACGTTTATCTGGAAGAGTTGCGCGCGCAGGCCCGCGAGGAGGGCTTGCGCTACGACACGCTGGTGCTGGGGTGCACGCATTATCCGCTGCTGCGGCCCATGTTGCAGCAGGCGGTGACACCGGGCGTGCAGGTGATTGACTCCGCCGAGGCTACGGCGGATGCCGCGGTGCGGTTGTTTGGGCAGGAGCACGCACAGAACCAGCCGGCCACGGCCCAGGTTCGCTGCTTTGCCACAGACTCGGTGGACAAGTTTGAGCGGCTGGGATCGCGATTCCTGGGCCGGCCCACGGGCAAGGTGGAGCTGGTGGATCTGGGCGGCTGACCCTGTTTTCGGCTGCTATCCTAAGCAATGGCTGGCCCGGCTGCTTCCCGCGCAAGGGCCTGGAGGAATGGAAGACAAATGATCGATCTGGCAGGCAAAACTGCCGTTGTATTCGGGCTGGCCAACAAGCGCTCCATTGCGTGGGGCATCGCGCAAAAGCTGCACGCGGCCGGCGCCACGCTGGCCATCTGCTACCAGAATGAGCGCATGAAGCTGGAGGCCGAGGGCCTGATTGCGGATTTGCCCGGCGCATCCGGCTTTCAGTGCGATGTCTCCAGCGACCAGGAGATCGATACCCTGTTCGCGGCCCTCAAGGAGAAGTACGGCAAGCTCGACATCCTGGTGCATGCCGTGGCTTATGCGCCGGCCGCCGACCTGAAAGGCGAGTTCGTCAACACCAGCCGCGACGGTTTCCGGGTGGCGATGGACGTGAGCGTGTACTCGCTGATTGCGGTCAGCCGCGGCGCCGCTCCGCTGATGACCGAGGGCGGCAGCATCATGACGATGACCTACTACGCCGCCGAAAAGGTGGTGCCCAATTACAACGTGATGGCGCTGGCCAAGGCGGCGCTTGAGTCGGCGACGCGCTACCTGGCCGCCAATCTCGGCCCCAAGAATATTCGCGTGAATGCCATCTCCGCGGGGCCCATCAAGACACTGGCCGCGCGCGGCATCGGCGACCTGAGCGAGATGATGAGGGCGCACATGGAGAGAGCGCCGCTGCATCGCAATGTGGATCAGCTTGAAGTGGGCGGGCTGGCGCTCTTCCTGGCCAGCGATCTCTCCAGCGCCATTACGGGCGAGACCATCTACGTGGACTGCGGCTACAACATCATGGGATTCTAGTTCGCGGTGGAGAATCCGATGGACGATCAGCAGTCAATTCTTTCCGCCGGCCAGGTGATCGGTTGGTGGGAGTGGCGCAGGCTCGTGTTCAACGCGCTCCTTCTGCTGATCGGATTTGCGGCTCTGATCGGGTTCGAGTTTTTGATGGAGCAATCGATTCCTCCCGGTGAAGACGCCGAGGAACCTTTTGCACTCTTCTTCGGAGTGATCGCCTATGCCGTTATGGCAAATATCTGCTACACGTTTGGATGGATTGTCGAACTGGTTCAGCGACAGACTGATCCATTGGTAGCGCGAGTGCGCGGCCGGAAGATGTTTCGGGCGGGGATGATCTTTTCCTGCATCCTGACCACGGGCCCGTTCTGGTTTGGCCTTCTTTTCTATTTCCTAGGTTCTAATCGCTCCCGTTGAGCCTATTTGCCCGAGTGTCGCGGCCCGGATGCGGCGCTCTGCGTGTCAGCCAGCGCCTGGTCAATGAGCTGGAAGAGCTTGGTGCGGTCCACAACTTCAACAAACGGCGCGCCCTTGGAGTGATCCGTGACCACCCAGATAGTCGGCGTGTGCTCGATGCCAACGCGCTGACCGAGCGCGTAATCGGCTTTAACCTCGCCGGCCAGCTTGCCCTGCGGATCCACATTGAACGGAAACGCGATTCCATGCTGGGAGGCCCATTTCTGGCTGAAATCTTCCAAGCGCGCCGGATCCTCGCCGAACGAAGGCTGATTGGCGAAGACGGCGTCGCGGTACTCATCGCCCAGCTTCTTGCTCTTCAGGTCGAACCAGCGCGCATTCACGGCGGCCTGGAAGCTCCAGGGATGGAAGGGTAGCGGGAAGTCGTGGCGCACCCAGGGTATGTGGTATTTCTCGCTCGCTTCCTTCAGAAGCGGATTTTGGGCGGCGCAATCGGGACACTCCATGTCCTCGAACTCGATGATGGCGACGCGCGCCCCGGCGGGAGGCCTGAGTGCGGTGGGGTCGTGGACCTGGGTAGTTGCAGGCGCGCCAAACTGAGCGTGAACGGCCGGCGCCAGCACGGCGGCAAGGCCAAGTCCGGCAATGGCGTTTACGATGCGGCTGCGCGAAGCAGGGGCGAAAACATGAAGCATGGTGGTTGGACGGCTCCCTCTATTCCATTGTAACGAAAGGCTGGTGGTCGCAGTAACCGGAAGGACTCAGGATCGGCTATCCCGTTCCCGTTCCTCGCGCCGCCGGGCCATCCATCGGCGCCAGAAGTAGTCGGCAACCAAGGACCCTGCGACCAGGCTGACGGCGATAAGTATGAGCAGCAGCTTCATTGCGGTTTCTAGGCAGACCTCTTCCAACAACTTACCGCATCGGGGACGGCGGGGGCCGCTCCACCGTGTATCCGGGTTACCCTATCCGCATGAGCCGGAGGGTTTTGTACTTGATTGTTGCCACGGCGGCGGCCTCCCTGGCATGGGCGCAAGTCGCCCATGAGGATGTGAAGCTGGATGGGACGATCGCGGCCATAGCCCGGGCGCATCACGGGCGAGTGGCCATTTTTGCCCAAAACCTGAAAACCGGCGCCACGGCGAGCTTCCAGCCCGACATGCCCGTGCAGACGGCCTCCACCATCAAGCTGGGCATCCTGCTGGACGCGGCGGAACAGCTCCGCGATGGGCGAGCGTCCCTCGAAGAAAAGCTGGTGCTGCGCCATGACAACCAGGTGGAGGGCTCGGGCGTGTTGAGCCAGTTGGACACGCCCCTGACCCTGACGCTGAAGGACACGCTGACGCTGATGGTGATCTTGAGCGACAACACGGCGACCAACATGGTCATCGACCGGCTAGGGCTGGAGCACATCAACCAGACGCTACGCGCGGCCGGCCTGGCGCAGACCGTGCTTTACAAGAAGGTGTTTCTGCCGGCGCCGCCCAACGCTCCCGCGGACCAGCCGAAGTTCGGGCTGGGCAAGACCACGCCGCGAGAGATGGCATCGATCATGAGGCGGTTTGCCGATTGCCGCCTGGACCTGAATGCGCCGCGCACCGGGACGGTTTCGCCCGGCGATGCAAGGATTTGTGGCGCGGTGCTGCACATGTTGCGCAACCAGCAGGACCGCGAAAGCCTGCCGCGCTATTTGCAGACGCTGGATACGAGCGAGCACGGATCGGCCATCGCCAACAAGACCGGCGCGCTGAACCAGGTGCGCAACGACGTGGCCTTGATCGCGAGCAAGAACGGGCCGATCGTAATTGCGGCTTTTGCCCAGGACAACGCGGATCAGCGCTGGACGCCGGAAAACGAGGGCGAACTCACGCTGGCAAAGCTGGGACAGGGCATCGTGCGCCGATGGTCCCCCGGCGGCCTGGATGCGGAGAGTTTTCCCTGGGACCGGCCCGCCCCGCCGTCACCCGCCAAACCGTAAAGCGCGGCTTAAGTTTATTGCGCCGGCTCGGGATGCGCGGCTTCCTCTGGACTCTGCGGATCCGTGCTGTTCGCCTCCCCAGACCGTTTCGCCCGCGGCTTGAGATAATTCGAAATCGTTTGGATCGAGACTCCGCATTGCTCGGCAATCTGAGCCAGCTTCTGGCCGTCGGCCAGCAGGCGCCTGGCAAGTTCGAGGTCGAAACGCGGGCCGGAGCGCACTTTGGGTTCAAGGCCGCGGCGCTTGAGGTGGATGGCGACCGTCTGCGCGCTGACGCCGAGCGCCTGGGCAATGGCCTTGAACGACTTGCGCTCGCGGCGCATGCTCAAGGCGGTGGCGAGATCGAACCGAGGCTGCAGATTTCGCGCCGGCTCGGAAAGCAACTTGATCTTGATGGCATTGGTAACGGTCGGCCTGGAGACGCCCACCGCCTTTGAGATCGCCGCATAGCCGTATCCGTCGCGGCGCATCTTCATCGCCCGCTTGATGTCGAACGCGAACATGGAACCCTTGAGCCCGGAATTCTCGCGAATGGCACGGGTAACGGTGGCGGGCGCCAGTCCGAATTCCCTTGCGATTTCGGCGTAAGTCTTGCCCGCGCGGCGCATCTCAACCGCGCGCGGAATGTCGAATTGTGCCCGCGGAATTCCGCGGCGCACGCGAGGACTGCGAATTCCAAGCGATTTAAAGCCGTGGGCCACTTGCTCAGTGGAAATCCCAAAAGTCTCGGCAATTTCCTTGAAAGTGGCTCCGCCGCGCCGCATGGTTAACATTCGCGCTACAGCATCGCGGTCGCGGAAACCGGGAGGGCGCAGCAGATCCGGAGCAGCCTGCCGCACCGCCTTACTCAACGTGCCGGTAGAGACGCCGCTGAACTCGGCTGCGATTTCAACAAAGGTTTTGCCCTCGCGCCGGAGAGCAACCGCCTTGTCCAGGTCGAACTGGATGCTGGGCCGGCCCGGCCCGCTATAGATTTCCCGCTGCCCACTGCGCAGAGCGTTGGCCACCGTGGTGGAGGAGACGCCGACCTCCCGCGCTATCTCCAGGTAGCCCATGCCGGATTTGCGCAACTCCTCGGCGCGGGCCAGGTCAAAGGAGATCCGCGGCCGGCCGCGGCGCGACGTGCCCTGACTTGGGCGCGGCGGCGGGGGCTGCCACTTGCTTGCGGCATAGAACGGTGAAAAACCCTCTGCGTTGTGGATCCGCCGTATGGCGCGGTCCACATCGGATGGCCTGAAGCGGTAGATGGGAGCGCCGCCGCTCCCCGCAAACGGGATGGCAGGCAACTGGTGAGTCCGCACCAGTTCGCGCACGCTTTGCGGCGAGATACCCATCATCTCTGACGCACGAGCCACGTCGATCATGGGTTCGTAGGGCTTGCCGGCCATCCTTTTTGAGTTCCTCTGCCAACCAAATGTACCAGCGAGCCCGCCCCAACGGTAGTTGTTCGGTGGATTTCTTGGCGAGACCGCTTCACCGGGTAAACAGCGCCAGCGGAATGGCGTTGCCCATTGCCTTGTATCCGGCGGGCGATGGATGGAGGTGATCGCCGCAGTCGTAAGCGGGCAACAGGTGGTCTGGATGCGCGGGATCGCGGACCACGGCGTCGAAATCGATGACCGCGTCGAAGTTGCCGGGCGCGAGAATCCAGCTGTTCACCGCCTGGCGGTCGGCTTCGCTCAAGGGGCCGGGGTGGTAATAGCCCGAACCGGCGTAGGGCGTGATGGTGGCGCCGTAAACGCGCAGGCCGTGGTCGTGGGCGCGCGCGATGATTTGGCGGTATGCGCCGATGACGCGCTGGACGAATGCGGTGTGCTCCTCGGGTGAGACTTCGTGGATGCGCGCCAGCCCGCCGAGGTCGTTCACGCCCTCGAAAACGATCACCCACTTCGCTCCGGCGGGCGCCAGCACGTCGCGGTCGAACCGGGCCAAAACGTTGGGGCCTAGTCCGTCGATCAGCAGATGATTGCCGCCGATGCCCTGGTTGGACACGCCGATGTTGCGGGTCTTCGGTGAGGACTGGAGATGAGCAGCGAACACATCGGTCCAGCGATCGTTGCCGTTGGTCGTGGCGCCGTGTCCATCGGTGATGGAGTCGCCCAGCGCTACCACCACTCCCGCCTTGCGCGCAGCCGGCACGTCAATCTCCGTCACCTGGTACCAGTGGTCCACGTGCTTGGCGTCAGGCAGGTCCGCCGCGCTCACCTGATCGCCGTGCACGGTATAGGTGGTTGCGCGTGATCCGGGATGGCCGGTTTCGGGCGCCGGCGGATCGTCCAGATGATAGGAAACCGCAAGATCGGAGAGCGGCGCGACCGGATAATCGAGCGGATCGGAGACGTATTCAGCGCCGGGAGGGACAGTCACGTCAGGCTTGCCGTCGAAGGTGAGCGCGCGATCGGTCTTGGGGTCGATTGCCGCGGACGCCGGAGAGAGCGGCCGCGCAATATGCACTGAAATGAAATGCAGGGCCTCGGTTCCAAACGCGTTCGAGAGATGCACGCGGACCGCGGATCCTCCAACCGAAAGATGAAAAATCTGGCGCACCGTGGCGTCGCGCAGGTCTTCGCGTGGGATTGAATTGTTGGGTTCGGGGATTTGTTGCGAGGCGCCCCAGGTGGAAATCCAGCCCGGAGTCTTCGACGCCTGTTTGGCCGTCACTGAGACAGATATGCTGAGAATCGTGGCTGCGGCAAGGATTTTTGGTGCCAGTTTCATAGGCGACGGTTTACCATGGCCCCCCTGAAGTAAATCGCTTTTCAAAAAGCGCAGCCAGCATACCACCCGGAGGAGCCGCGTGCGAATCGTATTCCGTTCCTATCTTCAAATTGCCTGTGTTTGCCTGGTCGCCGGAGCAGCCTTTGCGCAAACTTCAACGCCCCCGCCGGTGACCTTCACCGCCGAACAGGACCACCAGAACATGATGGATCAGCTCGGCATCAAGGCGTTGCGCCCGGGTCCCAGCGGGAATGAGAAAGCGCCCAATCACGCCAACTACGACGAATCCCTGGCCAATCCCTATCCCAATGTCCCCGACCCGCTCACGCTGAACGACGGCAAGAAAGTGACCACGCCCGAAATGTGGTGGAAGCAGCGCCGGCCGGAACTGGTGGAGGGGCTCTCGAAGTACGTCTACGGCTTTGTGCCCAAGGATGTGCCCACCGTGAAGTGGACCGTCACCGCGGTTGACCACGAATTCATCGGCTTCACGCCCGTGATCGCCAAAGACCTGATCGGTGAGGTGGACAACTCCTCGTATCCGGCCATCAGCGTCAAGATCCACATGACGGAAGTGCTTCCGGCCCGCGCCTCGGGGCCGGTTCCGGTGCTCATGATGTTTGGACCCGCGGGATTCCCCAATCCCAACGAGCCGCGCGGCGAGGAGTTGGACAAGGTGAACGCCGCATTCAAGGCGCTGCTGCTCCAGCAGGATCCTTCGTTGAAGGAAGTGTTCGCGCACCATCCGGCGTGGGAGCCGCTGAAGGCCAGCCCGTTCTTCCAGCGTCCGGAGCTGAACGCCGACGGCGATCCGCCCAACGAGTGGCAGCTTCTCGCTGCCGGCTGGGGATTTGTGCGCTTCGATCCCGCCAGCGTACAGGCTGACAACGGCGAGGGCATCACGCGCGGCATCATTGGGCTCTCGAATCACGGGCAGCCGCGCACGCCGGACCAGTGGGGCGCGTTGCGGGCCTGGGGATGGGGCGCGGGCCGCGGCCTCGATTATCTCGAGACCGACCCGGCCGTCGACGCGAAGCATGTGGGCATCGAGGGCGTCTCGCGCTACGGCAAGGCCGCGCTGGTCACCATGGCCTTCGATCCGCGCTTCGCCATGGTGCTGGTCGGCTCTTCCGGCAAGGGCGGAGCCACTCTGCTGCGCCGCAACTTTGGCGAGGCTGTCGAGAGCCTGACTGGCGGCGAGTACTACTGGATGGCCGGCAACTTCCTGAAATACGGCGCCAGCGAGGCGACCTTCGGCAGCGGCAATCCGGGGCAGCTTCCGGTGGACTCGAATGAGTTGATCGCGCTGTGCGCTCCGCGCCTCACCTTCATCAGTTACGGCGTGCCGGAGAAAGGCGACGCCAAGTGGCTGGACCATGAGGGAAGCTGGATGGCGACCGTGAACGCCAGCCCGGTGTGGACGCTGCTGGGCGTCAAGGGACTGGTGCTGAATCCCGATGAGACCGGCGACTACACCACGGTGAAGATGCCGCCGGTGAACGATGGACTGCTGGATGGGCAGCTGGCATGGCGGCAGCATGACGGCGGCCACACCGACGGGCCCAACATGAAGTGGTTCCTTCAGTGGGCCGACAAGAACATCGGCCACACGGCGCAATAATACTGATCCTGCTCTAGGATCGAGCGGTGAGAAATAAAAGTGGGTGCCCCATCCTTGCGCCTTTTTCCGGCGCACGGGTGGGATGGATTAAAGCCCGAGGCGCGTCTCCGGGCGGCGTTGCCTCGGTGTAAACTTGCTCTTCGCGCAAAGCCGCACCTTTCCAGCGCGCAAGCAGGCCACGCATGACCGCATTCAGGTTTTTCCTCTGCTGTATTCTCGCCTCCGTCTTTCTTCCCATCGCGCCAGCCCAAAACAAACGCCCCATGACCTTCGAGGACATGATGCAGATGAAGCGGCTGGGCGACACTGCTGTCTCGCCCGACGGCAAGTGGCTGGCGTACTCCGTCACCACCGTCGACCTGGCAAGGAACACCAAAACGCCGGAGCTGTGGCTGCAGAAGATTGAAGGTGGAGAGCCGTTCAAAATCGCTGTCACCCAGCCTGGCGACTCCGGCGTGCAGTTTTCCCCCGACGACAAGAGCATCCTGTTCCTGAGCAGCCGCAGCGGCTCGCAGCAAATTTGGCTGGCGGCATTCGATTCCGCCACCGGCGCCACGCGCAATCTGTACAACGCCGAGCCTCTTGACGGTCCTTTCCAGTTGACCCACAACTCGGTCGCTCCCGACAACGCCAAGTGGTCGCCCGACGGCAAATTCATCGTCTTCACTGCCGATGTATATCCGGATTGCCCGGCATTCACCGAGGAGATGTCCACCGCTGGTTCCGAAGCCGACAAGTGCAACGCCGACCGCGACAAGGCAGCGGCCGCCAGCCCCGTCAAAGCGCAGCTCTGGACTCAGCTTCTATATCGCCACTGGGATCATTTCACCGGCGAAAAACGCAGCCACCTCTTCCTTGTTCATGTCGAGAACGCCGTGCCCACAACCCTCCTGTGGCGCGACCTCACGCCCGGCTACATTCACGACGTGCCACCGTTCTCGATAGAAGGCGGCTGCGGCTGCGACATCTCGCCCGACTCGAAACAACTGGTCTACACCGATAACCCCGATCCCGTCCCCGCCATCTCGACGAGCCCGCGCATCTGGACACTGGACCTGACTGATCCGGTGGCGAAGCCAGTGCAGATCTCGACCTCGGCCGGCGGCAACTTCAACCCCGCCTACTCGCCCGATGGCAAGTACATCGCTTGGCGCAGCCAGGCACGGGCGGGCTATGAGAGCGACAAGTTCCGTTTGATGGTGTACGACCGCGCGACGAAAACGATCAAGGATCTGCTGCCGAAGTGGGATAACTGGGTGGATGAGTTTGCATGGGC
>CAVYSS010000024.1:0-127615 GCA_963771195.1 uncultured Acidobacteriota bacterium | reverse complement strand
TCAATGACCAGGCGCATCGCATCAATAAGCAGATCCAATCCCTTCACTGCATGTAGGCGGGCTAGAAACAGGACTAGCGGGCCCGTGCTTCCACCGAGAAAACGCTGTCGAAAGCGGCCCCTCTCTGGAAGGTCTTTGAATTCGTCAGCGGAAAAACCGTCGGGAACAATAACAGAGAGTTGTGGCAGCTTCAAATCCGCAGTTCCTGCGCGCTCTTCTACCGAGGAGTAAAAGATGACTGCGGCATCACGCACAATGCGATCTGCAATGAGCCAATTGTAAATCTTCTTCTTGCGGACGCTGATTCCGCGCTGGATTGGAGACAAAACCCCGTGAGGCCGGATTCCAAATGGCCTCCGGTGCAACCGGGCTAACAAGTACCCCGCAAATACCGGAAAGGTGTATAACGAGTGCAAAGAAACAAAGTCGGCGTTACGTACAATCCTGCTGAATCTCCAGAGAATGGAGACGTTCACCAGCCAACGCGACCATGGCTTTACGCAAATGACGCCAAACGTCCCGTTTCCCTCGCGCCGTCCCATTGCCTCCTCGGAATCGGCAACGACATACTTCTCCTTACCTGGAGGGATGGACCCAGCCAACACCAGCGCGACCTCGTGCCCTGTGGCAGCAGTGCTGGCGAGAATTGTAGGGACGGACACAATCCCCACATATTCACCGCGAGCGCCTTCCGAAAAGCCTACTAATCTCATTCTGATGACCTTCATCTAGTTTGGAGGCAGCTGCTTAGCCGCTTCGATGACTAGTCTTCCTTTTGACTTGAGCAAGCTCTAGCACCCTAGCCAGATCGAAATGAAAAGCAGCCGCTCGCTTCCGATATGATTCGTTTCGCTTGACGCAGGTGACCGAGAGATCCTGGCATTGCCGTGTCGCAGCGCCTCCAGCCTGCTGCGCTCGAGGGAGTGAAGCGAAAAGCCACCTCCTGAGTTCGTTACTACGTATGCGGCGGGTCGGGTCTGAGTACTTCCACTGGATGGGTTTGGCGTTTGCGGAGTAGGCCTTGATGTAGCGGCGGATCTTGCGGGCCAGGTCGTTCACTGAGGTGAAGACGCCGCGAGCGATCAGATCCCGCTCGATCTTGCCGAACCACAACTCAACCTGATTGAGCCACGAAGAATAAGTCGGAGTGAAGTGGAAGTGAACCCGGCTGTGCTTTTGAAGGAACTCGTCGACCAGGCGGGTCTTGTGGGCTGAGAGGTTATCGAGGATGATGTGGATCTGCTGCCTGGCCGGGCAGTGCGCGATGACTTCTTCGAGGAAGGCAACGAAGTCCTGGCTGGTGTGGCGAGCTGCGGTTTTGCCGTGCACGCGGCCAGTGGCTGTTTCCAGCGCCGCGTACAGCGACAAGCGTTCCGTGGCGATAGTACTCGAAACCGTGGCGCTCGATCCGTCCTGGCGAGAGCGGCAAGACGGGATCGAGCCGGTCCAGGGCCTGAATCGCGGTCTTTTCGTCGACGCAGAAGACGGCGGCGTGCTCGGGTGGGTTCAAATAAAGACCGATGATGTCGGCAGCCTTGGTTTCAAAATCGGGATCATCGCTGGCCATGTAACGCTCCAGGCGGTGCGGCTTCAAGCCAGCTTCCTGCCAGACGCGGTGCACGGCGTCCTTGCTGACGCCCAGAGCGGTCGCCAGCTTGCGGCAACTCCAGTGCGTCGAGCCATCCTTGGGCGGCTTGCGCGTGGCGGCAAGAATCCGCGCCCGCAGCCTGGCTGTCAGCACCGTGGGCTTCTGTCCGGGATGAGACGTGTCCAGCCCGTCCAGCCCCGCAGCCAGAAATCGCTGCTTCCAGCGGCTGATGGTCGGCGCGCTTGTTCTCAGACGCAGCTTGATGAAGTTGTACGAGGCGCCTTCGGCCAACATCAGGATCAGCCTGGCGCGAAACACGTACCCGGCAGGCAAAGACCGGGACTGGGAGATGCGGCTGAGTTCCAAATGCTGGTCTTCGGAGAGCACTACGGAGTCGCTGGTCACATAAGATTAGACGCCATCGCGATAGTAACGTTTACTCTGCGACAGGCCACTAGGAACAAAATACAATTGAGGTTGCTGCGCGTTGATCTGCATCGTTTCGATAGGCTTTCGCTGACAGGCGATAAGATCATTTTTCGCAGCGAAATAGAATATCACATCAACGCCCTGAAAGACTCTATGCATTTTCTCAGAGCAAATGTCGGGAGAATAACACTCGACAGCATGACGTGCTCGCTCGCGAATGCTATTGGCGCGGTTATCGATACAAACGACCTGGTATCCAACTTGAGGAAGACGATCGACGAGGTAACTGCCGATAGAACTCTCGACACCCGCGACGAGACCCTTGGAAGAAATGACTTCGCGTTTGCTTTCTCATAGTTACTTTCTTGCGGGCCCGTGATTACTGGATGCCTTTCCTAAACGCAGAGTGAAGAAGACTAAAAGTGGACTAATTACCAGTAACTATTCAGGAATAGGCCGTTGCCTTATCGGTCGTGCTGGATGACCGGCACAGATTGTTGCACCTGGCATATCTTGCAGAACGAGACTGGCAGCCGCGACAATTGAACCCTTTCCGATCGTGACGCCCGGGAATATAAAGGCGCCGGCCGCAATCCATACCTCATCCTCGATCCGAATTGGCTTGGCTACCAAGGGAAAATCAACCTTCATGTAGTCGTGCGTTCCCGCACAGAGGTATGCTCGCTGCGAAACGATCGAATTCCGTCCTATTTGAATCGAGGCGAGGGAGTAGAGTTCAGCGTAGTCTCCGATCCATGAATTGTCGCCAATAGTGACATTCCATGGAAAAGTAACGCGCACGGTAGGCCGGATGAGAACATCGCGCCCGACGTCCGCTCCGAAAAGCCGCCACAGGAATCGTCTCCAGCCGTACATGAATTGAGGAGAGGGCCGAAAGAGCCAATCTTGCGCGATCCACCAAAGCTGTACAACCCATTTGGACCTGCCGCGAAACTCTTTCGGTACAAAAAAGCGGGAAAGATCGATGTAGCAGGCTGGTGAGTCAGTCAATTCCAGTTTCCTTTCATGCAAACTTAGACTTCGCTTCAGGCAACATCAGTTTACTAAGAGCTGCCCCTCCGTGGTTGGACGCCGCAGAAGACGTTAGCCGAGACGCGTCGCTCGTACTCCGAATCGCGCCGGGCAATCCGTCCCGGCTGCATGGACCACGGCGGGACGGACATTGGCGTGCAGCCCTACTGGCTTCTGCTCTACGCAGACCACAGGCTCTTTGTCAGACATCTGTTTCTCGTAATCGGCTCTTCCTTGAACAGGCTCCTCTTCATCCTGTCCTCCCGTTCAGATTACGAGAGAACTCCGTATTGCCTGGCTGAACTTTCCCGCGCAAGTCACGACGACTTTAAGGTTAACGACCGGCTCTCAAGAAGCGTATCGGCCCATCGCGCCGGCGTAAACTGCTTCGACAGTGAATGACTGGCACGGGACATCGCGTCGAGCCGGTCGTCGCTGAGGCCGCTGATATAAGACATTAGGGCAGACATCCCGTCCACATCGCGGTTCTTAAAGATGAAACCATTGTAGTTACTCTGAACGAGGTGGGCCGTCGCACCAACGTTCTCGGATGCCAGAATCACCAAACCCGCAGAAACTGCTTCGTGAATAACAACTCCCCATGGTTCAAAGGTGCTCGGCAGGATTAAACATCCTGCCGAGGCCAACTTGTCGCTCATGCGGTCAGGCTGCACAAACCCTTCGACATGAATCCCAGGCTGTCCTTTCAGATGGGATTCTAGCGGGCCCGCGCCGCAACAAATAAGAGGCCAAGGGGCACTTGATCTCCTGCGGTAAAGATCATAAGCCTTTGTCAACTGATCTACACCCTTATCTTGCACGAATCTTCCCACAAACAGAAAGGTGCGCGGTACAGCGCGTTTCGCGATGACACGCGAATCATGCACTCTTTCGATCATCGGCTGATCGCAGGATAAAAGGCCACGGAGAATAGTACGTTGCTCGAATCCCAATCTTTTCGCAAATTCTACCTGTGGTTCTCCTGGAAGCCAGACCGCATCCGCAAGCGGCCGAATAAACCAAGGAGCGATGAGTGCGCCCATGCGCTGTTTCGGGGTCGCTCGCCAGCGATTATCCATGGCCATCACTCGAAATGCCGTCTTTGCAAGCATTCTGGAAATCCGGCGATATGCAGAGACATTCCAACCGCCAAAGAGCAATATCTCTGGGTCAAATGCGCGGAGCCTCTTTGCCAGGAATTCGGTATCGCGCGCAGATTGCAGCGTAAAGCGATTTGGGATCCATGCAAACTGACTGTCATCAAATGGTGCTTTGGAGTCTAATGGCTGATCGCATACAAACAGCTGGACGCCGTCACGGCTCGCGAGCTCTTTCAGGCAGGCGTTAAGATATCCTGACAAACAGCTCCAGTGAACGGCTATCCTCATACAGAATCTCTCTTTTCACCAGTGGTTTTCAGCCATTGCCAAGGATGCAGGAGTAGTTTCTCACACTTATAGAGGAGATGGAGGCCTTCATCGATTAAGCACCAGTCCCTGCCCATGATTTGCCGAAAGATACGCCTGCAATCCTTCCGGTATGCATCGTTTAATCTCCCAGAACCGGAAATTGACTCTCCGTGTATCCGAAAACACCCGAGGTCAGCGTTTGTATAATCGACTAAGTAGCCCATTTCCACGAGCGAAAGAAAGAGCTCACCGTCCCATGAGGTTCGATTCTCGATATTGAATCTCTTCGAACTTCGGAACGCCTCACTACGAAAAAAAGTGGATTGCTGTAGCCAGCGTGTTCCACCATAGAGCGATCTGCGCACCGTAAACTCTCTAGTTTTAAGGTGGCGCCTTACACGCCTATCGGCATCCACGATATATCCATTTCCCATCAGAATGCCGCATTTGGGATTGGAGTCAAAGAACTCGGCAACGTGTCTCAAAGCGCCGGGCAATAAAAAGTCGTCGGCATTGATGAATCCGAAGACGTCTCCTGTCGCTTCAGCAAATCCACGATTTAGTCCATCTGCAGCGCCGCAATCGGGCTCCAGGATAACTTTCGAGATTCGAGGGCGATATCGTTCGATAAGGTCGCGGCTGCCATCTGTTGATCCGGGGTCGACAACAATGTATTCAACGTCGGGATAATCCTGCGTGATGACCGACAGAATAGCTTCTTCTAGGAACTTCGCCTGATTGAATGAGACGGTGACAATGCTAATACGTGTCATTGATAACCCACTCGTGCAGTGCTGCCTCGACCGGCAGTTCTCGGGCGTTTAGTCCGGATAACTAAGTCTGGGTTCAGGGTTCTAAACGTGGATCTCCATTTCCCACGAGCGCAGGCCCAGAGGGACTTACGATCACCTATGTCCCGGTCCTAAGTCCGCCGCCTCCGTTGTAATAGTCCAGTGAGCGAATCGAAGTCCGTCCTCGGTGCATTTAAGTGTATCTTATCGAGCTGGGAGACAAGCCTTTATTGACGCCTCTCAGAGTCAGGCATCCATTTGTTGTTTAATTGCAAACATTCGCGTTTAGGAACTTGTTGAAATTCGGGGCATTGTGACGAATTTCCTGGTGATTTGCGTCTCTGCCTGGTTGCAATGTGATTGAACTGCGGGTCTGACCAGTGTTTATAGGGGTTTGCGCGCCTCAGGAAAGCATCCCGGAGGCCCGCAACCGTTGCTTAGGCACACTGCTCCATGGGCCTTCGCGGTGGTTGGGCCATGAGTTTGGGAAGCCGGATCAGGTTGTGCGCTGCACAACTGAATACGAACAGCCAGTCCACCTTTTCCAGCCCGCGCAGCTTGACCTGGCGCAGCGGACCGATTTGCTTCAGCCACCCAAAGCCCTTCTCGATCAGCCAGCGGCGGCTCAGACTGATCGCGTAGCCCGGCTGTCGCGTGGTTCTGCGGTCCAGGTTGCTGCTACGGTTCTTATCGTTCTTCGTTACATGCGGCGTCACGTTCAACTCCCGCACCGTGCACACAAAGTCCTCGCTGTCGTAAGCCTTGTCCGCGCCCACCGTGATGCGTCGGGTGTGGCCGTTCTGCTTCTCTTTGAGCATCAACAGAGCTGCATCTCGTTCCGCGTATCCATCGGCGTGCGTTACCATCGCGGCGGCAATCAGGCCGTTGCGGTTCTCCACCAAAGCGTGGCCCAGGTAGCTCAACTTCGACTCCTTGCCGTAGCTCTTCTTGTACAGCCGCGCATCGGCGTCGCTGGTCGATTCATGCGTCATGTTGGTGCGGCTCTGGCCACGAAAGTCGGTGCCATCACCATCATCGGAACCGTCCTTGCTGCGAAAGCTCTTTTGCGAAGCCCAGGCCTGAATCAGCGTGCCATCCACCGTGAAGTGCTCGTCGCTCATGAAGCGCTTGGCCTGCTTGTTCACTTCGGCAAAGAACCGCTGCGCCACATCGGAAGTCAACAGCCGGTCACGGTTCTTCGAGAACACTGCGTGGTTCCATACCGCGTCGTCCATGCCCAGGCCCACGAACCACCGGAACAGGAGGTTGTAGTCGATCTGCTCGACCAGCAGCCGCTCCGAGCGCACCGAGTAGAAAACCTGCAACAACAGCGCCCGCAGAATGTACTCCGGCGCTATCGACGGCCGACCAGATTCCGCATATAGCGCATCCAACTCCGGGTTCAACGTTCGCAACACCGTGTCCGTCAGCTTGCGGACCGCTCGCAGCGGATGATCCTGCGCCACACGTTGCTCCAACGAAACATAGCTGAACATCCCGTCCTGAACTCGCTCGTCTCCTCGCATGTCTATTAGACGAGCGACCTCGCAGCCTCGTCGCCGAATGGTTCCTATTTCAACAAGTTCTTAGTAGGAGCGCCAGTTTAGTTCGCGATCCCTTGAGACAACATTTACTGCGCAATTTTCTCCTTCACCGCTTCGCTCAGGATTCTGGCAAGAACAATGTTTCCCTGAACCGTCGGGTGCACACCATCCTCCCGGTAAAGGGCCTCGTTCCATTCTTTGGCTCGTGAAATATCCAGTAACTTCAGATCATAATCACTGGCGGCGTGCTCCAGTTCTCTGCGCTCCGGGAGCCATTCCTTTCCTGTTAGGGCCACAAGAAGCTCGGCCTTAGTGGGATAGAGAAAAAGAATGCCCTTCTTGGGCGCTGCCGCACTCAGTTTGGATATTTCCTCCATAAATGAGGCAAGATTATCGGAGGATGTCTCGCCCGTGCGCGGCAATTCGCTCCCGCTCCGATGAATGATGCGAGGTACAACATAGCGACGAAATGTGTATAGGCCGCCCCAGAGAGGGCGGGAGGTTGGCCACACGTATTCACCCGCCCACGGGGTCGCGCCGCTCAGCCCGCCGCTCATATACTCCCAGATGAAATAATTCGCCGCCCTGGCGACATCGGGGTTCCGTTTCAGATAAACGGTTTCGTTGACATTCGTCCAGCCTCCCGCCGCTATGGGCCAGACCGAATAATGGTCGCCAATCTTGCCTTGTATCAACGGGCCGAGCTTATCTCTCTGGGCGAACGGATCCCCTCCATACACAATACTGTTTCCGATCAGGAGGATATTGGGTCGCGCCGCGGGATTCCAGCGCCTCTTCGTGCCCATGCTCCGGTCGTTAAACACCCAGTCGTTACGATGCAAGAAGATTCCCTGTTGATTCGGCCTGGGAATGTATTCGATTCCGTCTTCCACTAGGAAGGTAGGGAAGTCCACAACTCCGGAGGCTCGGACCGCAATTTCCGAAAGCAACAACAGAAGGCATAATCCGGTCAGGACTTTAGTTAGTACGCATTTTCGTGTTCCTTTGGCTCGGCGATCGCATTGGATCTTCACAAAAATACCTCAGGCGAGCTTTGCGAGCTCTTTCGTCCATTCTTCCGGTTCTTCATTTAATTAAGCCAGAATCTCCATTTGCTTTGCAGGCGGCGACAGTATACCGCCGCTGCGATCTTCTTCTGCATTCCTTCCAGAGCCAAAGAACCGGACGCGCCCGGCAGGGCCTTTGCCAGAGCCAAGAGACCATAATTGTCCCCGTTTCAAAGCAATTTCTCTGACACCCTCCCTCAACTCCCCTCCGTCGTCCAATTCGCACCCTTATAAACATTGGCGATTGCGACCATCGGAGGTTGCAGAATTGCGACTCAAAATGGAAATGTGGACTAAGGAGTCCTTGCAGAAGATGCCACCGTGCTCGCCCGCAACGCAGCAGCCCTGGAACCGCTTCGCGGTTTCCGCACCTCGGCAGTACTCGCATCTGCCGGGGCACGCAACGCCATGCTCATGCAGGTCATGAGAAGGACGACGTAAAACGGAGTGAAGATTCGACTTTCCCCATTGTACGGAGAAAACCAAAGGTCCCAAAGCGTCTCGAACCCGACCAATGCCGCAAAGGGAAGCATCGGCACGCTAGATGGATACACACGCAACAGCGCCCTGGCTGTTAGAACAAATACCCATAACCAGAAGGCCGCTCCGAGGATCCCGGCATTCACCCACGCGCCGAGGATATACGAGTGGTTTGGTATGTAACCCTCCTTCAACAAGTCCAGATCGTAGTCGGTCGCATCCTTGTAACCTAACATCTTAAGCCCGCGCATCTCCAACATTGCATACATCGGATCGCGTGCCCATGAGCCGTGACCCAGGATCGGCGACGCATAGATCGCAGGAAGCTCGGCGAGAGTCTCAACCCGGCCGCCAAGAAGGAATCCGTACTTGCCACTGGCTTGAAGTTCGTATTTCCCTTGAGCCTGCTCGCCCAGCATTCCCGCCTTCGCGGCGTGGCTGTAGGCCCACAACATTCCGACCGCGCCGATCAAAAGCGCTGCAGCCATAGCCGCGATGGCGCCGGCTTTCAGTTTGCCCCCCAGAACCGCCCTGTTGCGCAACAAGTGCGTAACAGAAAGGTACAAGACGGCAGCAAGGCAGAACCCCCCTGTGCTGCGAGATCCCATAACAATGTTGATTAAGCCGATGGCCGTGGCTAAGATAACCGGCCAGGGGCCACGGCACTCTTTACGCGAAGCAAAGAGAAACACCGCCAAACTCAATGGGCCTGCGTACCCGAACTTCCAGGGGTAATCTTTCATGATTTTGTCGGGAGTAATCCAGAAATGAAGCAGGCTACCGATAACTAGTCCCCAACCATAAATCGCCAAACGTCTAGGCTTTTGATATAGCACCGAAAAAAAGACCGCGAAGTTAACCAGCGTCAAGCCGATATTGCTCCATCCGCGCGCTAAATCCACGAATGCGGAGTGTCTTACGACATCAGTTACAACTTGAGAGACTAGCCAAAGCGAACAGAGCACCATGAGCCATCGAGCTTGTGACGCTTTGAACTTGATCTTTCCCCGGACTCCCAGATAGACGAAGACAACTATGAGCAGGATGTCCGAGCCGCTCATGGCTCCAATTACGTGAAGCTGAATAAACTCCACAAATGGAATTATGAAAACCAAGATTTCATAAGAATCGGTTTTTCGGGCCGGTTGCCGTGCTCCCGCCCCGAAGGCGTTTTTGGAACGATCCGAAGCAACAGTCATTTCAGTTCCCTACCGCCCTGACATGTCTTGCAGCTTGATATCTCGACATAAAGCTCAATACACAGGATGACCTGCAAAAGAGAGTTTCACAATACCCGCGCTTGTCGGTTTGGGTCGCCTTCGCGATAGGTCAGCAGTTCTGATTATAGGAAAACACTACTGCAATGTGACCAATACTTCGATTACACCGGCTCCTGAATCAAGCGGTTCCATTGCCTTACCGATCACTGCACCCACCAAGCGGTTGTGATCTGTCCCCTTCATTGCATATCCGGGGGCGGAAGAGGTCACCAGCAGATCGCCGCGGTGAATCGGTCCATTTTCTGTTGTCACTTTGGTTGGTACGATGCCAATCATCGCCATCGGAATCTCTGAGGCATCCCCAGGCAAAGACTGCCGGCGGCCGATCACGCCCGGCTTTGTCGCATAGATTCCGGCCACCATGGCGGAGTAGGGTTTGGAGGACTTCTCGACTTCACCGTTGCCGTCCCGGGATATGACAAGGACATCCCCAGGCTCGTAGCTCTTGCCCAGCCCTGTTGCGTCTACTGCCTCCGCGTAGTCGCCACCGCTCAGGGTGCCGGTCCAGGCGGTCGTCTGTGTACCCCCGCCGTTGGGAAAGGTAATGCCGGCGGCACCAACGGTCACGGCTCCGTCATTGTCTCCCACCAGAGTTCCGTCGACCTGCGCGTTTCCATTTACCTCAAGACGTTGCCCAGGCGCCGTCGTCCCGATGCCCACGTTGCCGTTCTGGTCGATCCGCATCCGCTCCGTCCGCGATGCTGCTGCCGTGCTGCCGTCCGGCGTGGTCGCAAACGACAGCGCTCCACCCTGGCTCGTTTTCGACCAGTTCTCTGTTGCGAACCCGAGAATCCCCACCGAGTTGGCCAGGTCATGGTTGTTGTCCGTCGCCCCGCCAAGAAGAAAATAGCCCATCCGGTCGCCACTGCTCAAGGCTGCGCCGCTATCGGAGTACCCAATCTCTCCACCGCCGGCACCTGAAGAGTGAGCCGCCGTGTTCGTAAAATACGCAACATTGTTTCCCGATGTCACCACTTGCAGCTTCGCCAACGGCGCCGTCGTGCCAATACCTACACTCGCTGTAGAGCTTGTAGGCGAAATCGTGCTGCCCGAAATTGTCCACCCGTTCGACGGCCCTGCTGGCCCTTGCGGGCCTGCAGCACCCGTTGGACCCGCCGGACCCTGTGGGCCCGCCGGACCGCCGCCAGCACCGCAGCTTCCGTTGTACTCCAGGTACGGATTGCCGCTGGTGCAACTGCTTGCCGTGCTGGCGACCGCGCCAGCGAGTAGCGTCCCCGCAATCTTTACAGGGCCTCCGCCCGGATTCAGCGCGAGTGGTTCATTCCAGCCGATACCCCTGAGCCCAGCCTCCACATAGGCGTAGCCATCCGTTTGATCCGCCCCCAGAAGCAGCTCCGGTTGGTTATTCAGCCCTGTAGTAATTGAGATTGCCGAGTTTTCATTGACACTAGGCTGGCTATTATGGGTTATATCCAGAACGCCGCCATAAGGGTAAAGTAATCCGCCCGCCGGCACTCCCAGCCCAACCTGCATGGCGCTGCCGTTGGTGTATCCGGGCTGAAGCAGGAGTGGATGCCCCCCGCCGGGATATTGATAAGCACTCCCGATGTATCCTGCACCATTGGAATGAATGCCGAGGCGAAGAGACTCGTAACTCTGGTTTGAAGGGGATGCACAGGAAGTGGACCCGCTATCGGCGACACCATCGCAGATATCAATCCATGCTACTCCGATACCGCCTAGAGCGTCAGAGGCTCCCGTCGTGGGAGCGACGTCGAACGCGATCGGTGTTTTTGGGGTAATGGCCGCAACGTATGGAACGGGAAATCCGGCTCCGCTTCTACCGGAAAAAGTAAATTGCTCGGCGGCTGTGGAATTGCTGGTCACCTGGAGAGTTGGAACGCTCATTTTGGCCGTACTGTTGATGCTGCCGGCCGTCACACCGCCGGGAATGGCGAATCCACCGCTCGCGTTCAGCAGCAGCAGATCATTCTGCGCCTGGCCAACACGGAGTGACGTTCCCCATGTATTGCCGGTCGAAACAGCTACGCCCGCGCCGGGATAGAGAGTTGCTCCCCCCACACCCTGTGGACCGGCAGCGACTGTCGGCGCTTGCGGACCCTGTAGTCCCTGCAGCCCAAGCAATACTACATTTAACCACTCCGGGTGGCTGTTAACGGCGTTCTTCATGCTGTCGAAGTTGATCGAAACGCCCGATCCCGGCGTGATCATTAGACCGTCGTTTGGGACTACGTTATCCACCCAGTCCTGAACAGCCTGCGTCACGTCGATCACCAAGTAAACATTCGACTGGCTAACGGGGACACTGCCCTGTATCAGCGTTCGAACCGTGGGCGCGTTTGTCCCGTTGACGCTCATCTCCGACCAAATTCCGTTTGCCTCCGCAACGCTGATAGTGCCTGGCGCCACCATGCTATCCACGTACAGCAATAACGTTGCTTTGGCTACGTTGCTTCCAGTGGTGCCGGACGGGAGGCCAGACAGGTTGAATTGCACGAGCCCTTGCGCGTTCGTCGCGCTATCGACAAAGATATCCTGGGCGGCTCCGTAGTTAGTGACTGATCCTGGCAAAATATAGGTGTCTTGTGATGCCGGATTCATCTGCGCGACGGACGCCAGCGTCGCGACGGCGAGAAGCAACGCAACGCCTAGCATCCTCAAATAAGATTTGGCCGTGGCTGACGGTTTATGCATATTCAACTCCTTGCTTCCCATCCGATAAGGTTCAGTTTACCTTCTAGGTGAATCTTTCACCGATAGGTCACCCGTCTAGCCGATCCGCGGAACAACAACTACCACTAATCGAGCAAAAAAACAGGGACTTTCCGAGAGGCAGAAATAGCTCAGGAGATTTCTTCCAGAGCCTTCTCCACCGTTCTTTGAAAGACGCCGGCAAATCCACGCTGTCTGTCGGCTAGGCGGGATGCCGCCTGTTCCTGGTTTGCCATATCGATACCCTTATCAAAGGCGTTCAGCACTTGGACAAGGAGATCTGCCAGGTTCTGACTGTTGTCTGGATCAAAGAAAATTCCGAACTCGGGAGACTGCTCACGATGCACTCCGATGTTGGAGAGAATGATTTGCTTGCCCATGGTCTTAGATTCTTCGACGGTGGTACTCCAGCCTTCGAATTTGGATGGATTGATGAGAGCGACGGCATTGTGCATGAGGCCGATCAGATCGGCAAAAGGAATGGGGCCTAGAACGCGGAAGCTATCGAGAACTTCACATTGCTTGGCGTATTCTATGAGAGAAGGGTAGAAGCGTGGATCGCGATCATCGTTTGTGCGACCCGTACACAGTACGAGGATGTTTGATCGGCGGTCACGTAAAAGGCGAAGGGCATCAATCACCGCCCGGTGATTCTTATGCGCCCAAAACTGGTTAGGCAGGTGAAAGTAAGGCCCCTCGAAGGAGTAGGTGCTTTGAAGAGTCTCCAAGGAAGGTAGACGTTCCATGGGAACCTTTCCCGCCACGAATTGCAGGACGTCGGCCTTGGCCAGATGCTCGGGAGAAAAGGCGCGCAGATCTTCCAACGCGTCGTGGCTGCTAACAATCAGGCGAGTGCATAAGCGGCCAAATTCCTTGAACAACCTGTCTCGCTTGAGACACTCCTGTTGCGTAAAGTACTCGGGCAAATGAATATGCTGGAAATCTGGGATCCAGCCGGTAGTAGCTATAGAGGATTGTTTGCCTATATGGCCAGAATGAGAGAGGACCCGGATATCATGCTTGAGCAAGAACCTCTTGAAAAGGATATCCTGACCAAGAGTGCGAGATAGACATTTGCGAGTGAACCAACTAGCGCTCAATCGGTCGAGGAGGGGCGTCTTGAGGATCTCAACGCCCTGAAATTCCGTTTCCGGATGGGAATGCGATCCGGCAATCACGACTGGGACTAGCCTGCTATCCTCAAGAAGCTGGATAGCGTTAATGAGGTTTTTGAAATAGTTTATTCCGCCAAGCCAAGTACCTGCCGCAAAAACAAATCCTGTTCGAATCTTTCCACCGTTCATCGTAATATCCAGTTGCCTATCGAATTAGGAAATTGGCACATGGCCCGTCATTCAATCAACGTGCGATTGAAGATCGATCGCCCTGTCGTAATCACAGCGAAATTTCGGTGTTTATGACGTTAGACGGACGGCCGACCCCGACATGCATGGCGCCGAACTACAGGGACACCAACTCCAAACTTTCGTCCGTCATGACTCGGGCAGCGCGCAGAGGATGGTCCCTTCGCGCCCGCTGCTCCCGTGACAAATAACTGAACATATCCGCTTGCAGATGATCGAATCCGAGCATCTTTCTTACCCAATCATGCTGTGAATTTAAGTAGTCTTTTCATCAAAGTGCTAGGACTCGATGCGCGCACCTGCCCAACGCCGGCCCAAAGCATGAAATGGCTTTTCCGCAAAAAAGTGGAGCAGGGTTGCGACTACCACGCATCCGGCTGCCCAGCATACCAGGGCCACGGCCTTCACAGTTTGCGAATATGCATCCCCCTTCAATAGCAGAATATAACGAAGCCAGAGAAGTGGCACCGCGTGTATGAGATAGAGTGGAAACGATATCTCGCCGAGAAATACTGCGGCGCGGCTGGAGAGTAACCGATTCACTGCTCCGCGTTCAAACGCGAGTCCATATAGGAGCATCGCAAAAAACAGGCTTAATAGGCGAGTACCGCGATTAATTGTACACATGCATAGAATACATGCTACGGAGAACGTGGACACCCAGCCCGCGTGTTTCTTTACTGAATCACCGCTCAATTCCCAGAGTCTGAAAACAGCGATCCCGGCTATGAAACACGGTATCATCCTCGCCAAAGCGATTTGTCCGATGACGCTCTGACTAGGGTGTTCTTTTAAGATCAGAGCGCCAATGACGATGCTGAGTGTAGCAAGGCCGATCAGTTTCCATTTTTGCGAGAGACGAAGCGCGAAGAATGCCAAGAAAGGAAACATAACATAGGCGACGACCTCGAGACTCAGGGACCATACAGGCTGATTCCAGTCGCCGCTGACTGGAAGGAACCAACGGGTCGCCAGAAACAAAGTTCGCAAGAAGGCGCCAAACGTGAAATCGCATGCATTGTTGCTGACTCGCATCCAGGCAACGAAGCCTGGCTGGAGTGCAACGAGAATCGAAATTAGGAATAACACGATTGCGTTCAGCGGGTAAACCCGCATAAATCGCAGCCGTGCAAAACGGAAGAGCTGGTCTTTGTGAAGCCCGTGGAAATCGCGTTCGTGAGCATACATGAGGATAAATCCGGAAAGCATGAAGAATAAATCAACACCAAGCGACCCAGTACCGAAGGGCCGAATCCTCTCTAGGAATGGCAGTCCGAAAATCTTGCCGGCATTTTGCTGGGCATGAAAGGTCATTACCCAAACCGCCGCAATTCCACGGAGGCCGGTCATGCTTGGGATTCCTCGTCTCTTGGTCATCTAGCCTCGTTCAAGCGACTCGGAGCTTTCTCGGAGCCCGCAAGAGCACCTATCGCTCAACGCAAGCTCGGGAAGCAAGGTGAGCGCCTTGTGAAGTACAAGTGCTACGGAAGTACAAGTGCTACGAGAGCAAGGTCGCTGAGCTCTTGAGGCTACTGAAGCGTGCCCCCGTAAGCCGCTTCCACTTGTCCGGGTCAAGGGAGAGGGCCCATTCGGGAGACTGCTCACGACGCACTCCGATGTTGGAGACAATGCCTTGCTTGCCCATGGTCTTCGATTCCTCGACGGTGGTGTTCCAGCCTTCGAATTAGGAAATTGGCTCACGGCCCATCATTCAATAAACGTGCGATTGAAGATCGATCGCCCGGTGGCAATCACAACGATCTTTCCGTGTTTATGACGTTAAACGGGCGGAGGCCTCCTGCAGAATCGTGCGTAGAAGGCCTCGGCCCGCAGGGTCTGGCGCATACCCGATGAGGGACTTGAGGCGCTGAGTGGTGCCGCAGAGGTTGTTTCTCTCGGCTGCGCGCACCTTCTGAGGATCTACGACAACCTCGATGTGCCTGCCCGCTTCCGCCAACAACATCTCGATCATCGTACCCACGGGGATGGCGCCTCCACTGCAAATATTGACTGTTTCCATCCCGCTGACGGCAAGCGTAGCATCAACGATCGCCCGGGACTGTGAGGGAAGGTCAACAAAATCGCGTGTTGGATAGAGATTGCCCACGCGGAGCTCGCTTGTGCCGGCGGCAATTTGCGATACGATCTCCGGAACCAGATGAGGATTTGTCTCGCGCACTCCGACGGCATTGAAGATTCTCCCGATCAACAGATTCGGCTTCCATCCCCAATCTATGGTGCCCCGGCAAATCGATTCGCCAATCAGTTTTGTACGGCCATAGACATTGAAAGGTCCGACCGGATCGTCTTCCATGTGGGGGCGTGGCGAAGGCGCATAAACGTCGGCCGTAGAGGCAAAAAACAGCCGCTCGACAGCGACGTTCCGCGCCTCGTAAAGCACATTGAGTGTGCCTCCCACATTCAATTCATATGCCTCGATCGGATTCCGGTCGCAGAATGGAATGTAATGATGCGCAGCTAAATGAAAGACCGCATCTGGCCGAAACTCCGAAAAACTCGCGGATAATGCCAAACGATCACGGATATCGAGAACGCAAAGCTTGAGAGATGAGCTCTTCTCTTTCCAGCGGTCGCGTCCCGTTGAGAGATTGTCTACTATGGATACTTCGTGCCCTAGCGATAAAAGATAGTCGACGACATGCGAGCCAATAAAGCCGCAGCCCCCCGTCACAAGTACTTTCACGATTCCTCACCCATCTGGGTTTCAGCGTATCGCCTACCACGCGCGGTAGTCCAAGATTAATCCGATGCGAACTGCTGCTTCCACTGTTTTATCCCGTCGAGCGGTAACTCGATCGGAGCCCAATCGGTCAGCCCCGCCAGCCAGCGACTAATCGTGGGGAAATCATCGCGGAGCACAACCGGAAGTCCTATATCCTTCTTGATTTCGGCGGCTCGATTGTCAACAGCAATGATAAGAGCATTCCGTCCGAGTTGCATGACGCGGGCTCCACAGTGCAGCCTCGTGCCAACATATACGGTGTCTTCGCTAGAGGCCAAATCATTCAAGGACTTCAATGATCTCGGTAGAATAGCGATCCTTGACCTGTAGGCCCTAAAGGAATCGAGAGACCGAAGATACTCCACATCGTGAATACCTTGCGGGAAAAAGGCCATCTCGCCGTTTGCGACTCTTCCTAGAAGGGAAATCAAAGCGTTGTCGCGATCGACATCTCTCATGTAATCCGTGAGAGTAAAGACGATATTCTTACCCTGCCTATGGTTTGTCTCGCGCCCATGTAAAGACCAGAGCGTCGGGCAAGATGTATTCACCACATTCTCGATGCCACACCGCCTTAGTTTGATCTCCGAATAGCGATCTCGAACTGAATGCAGCCTTTTAGGAGACAGCACTCGCGAGTAAAACAACCGTGTTCGATAAGTAGGCGCAGCCTGGTACTGCCACCATCCGGTTCCACAGCAGATAACGTCCGTCAGCGGCGGCGATATGAGGTTTCGAACGGACGCCGAGATCTTCCACTGATTGTATCGCCGCAGGTTGCTCGACAGAAGATTGCTTCCTCCAAGTAAGACAATGTCAGCTTCCCTGGCGAGCTCCAATTCAGAAGTCGTCAGCTTTCGTTTCGTTGGCAGTCTGTGAAACTGAAAATGCCGAAGATCCTGAAGCTCCTTCATTATTGCTTCCGAAATGATGCTGTCCCCGAGGTTATCGGAGGGCTCGCCATCTATACTCGGTAGCGCAGGATCTAAAAGACAAATATGGCTCATGGGAACCCCGCCTATTTTCGGGAAAAGAAAAAGATGGAGTTACGTCCGTAGGAACTGGTGCCGCGCAGGGGCAAACCCGCCACCCTAAAAAGCTCCACAATACCTAGGTGGGTATAATTATTCCTCCAGCCAGGCTCCCTGCGGCGATATTCCTCAGCCGTACAATATGACAGGATGCAAGAGTCTGCATGCTCTGAAATCTCTGCAACGAACCAAGGTACGTCTTCGATGTACTCCAAACAGCCGCTAACAAATGCGACATCAGCTCTTCCGTCTGGAAACTCGCGCCTGTTGAAGTCACATATGATTGTAGTTTGGCTTCTCCTTACATAATCTACGCCAACATATCCAGAGCCTTCCGGGAGGTAGTCTCTTAGCCATTCCATCCCGCAACCAAGGTCAAGCACGGTAGCACCAGCCGGAATCATTCCCGCCATAACAGCAATGCGTTTCTTCCAGTCCTCATCGAAGTACTCAACCTCGGACCATTCCACTGGCCGCTTGCGCGCTGCTCCAGGAAGGCAATGACGTATGACCCGCAGGCCTGACCGCAACATGGAAGGAATCTGCATTCAAGACCTCATCGGTTTCGTCTCTTCTGATGTTTGAGAACCATGCGCAGCCTGGACGATTTCGCGGCAGACCTCCCTGGAGAGAGCGCCCTTGGCGTAGTCAGAGAGGATGACGGCGCGGCCTTCGCGCTGGTCAACTTGTACCAACACCAGGCCTGCAGAAACAACTAATGCAAGAGGCCGAACATCAGGCCGGATTCGCCACTCCATGGATGTGCCTTTCGATCCCGGGCCCGGCTAGTCTCTTAAAAAGGTCTCGTACTATGAAGAAATAGACCGGGAACGTGATGAATGCTTGCGTAAGGATCGAGCCCAGGCATACCCCGATCACTCCGAAGCGGAACGTGAGATAGATCGATAGGCCAAGGTTGCAGGTACTGACGATTACCGCCAGCCCGGTCTGTTCCCTCAAGACCCCCGCCCCATTCAGAAGCGTGGCGATTACGAAGGAAACTGAGTTCACCACCCCCCAAACCGCCAAAACAATGAGCAGCGACATCGGTGCATGGAAGGATCTCCCCACGGCAACCTTCAGAATCCATGGACCACTGAGGGCAAGCACTGTACAGACCGGAACCGTAATCACCAGGATGAGGCGTAGAGATCCGTAAAACACCCTGCGCACCCAGGCCACGTCGCCACGGGCGATGGCCTCTCCGTAGGCGGGCCACAGTGGATTGATTCCAAGAGACACAACCGTGGACACAAAACCAAAGAGCTTTTGCGGGACTGCGTAGACAGCAACCGCCGCCGCGCCCAGAATTTGAGCAATGACGATATTATCGGAAGTGAAGCTAATAGTGACGGCGCACTGTAGCACGAAGAACATCAAGCCGAGATTCAATATCGCTCGCGCCGAACTTGCCCGATAGGCGTCCCAAGAAGGCAGGAGCCACGGATGCCCGCGAAACAGAATCCAGCCATTGAACAGCGTCGCGAGGATGGCCGCAAAGACTGAGGCAAAGACAAGCCACGCCAAGCTGCCATGCAGCCAGATGACCAGAATCATCGCGCCAAGGGAGATGACGCCGCCGCACGCCCCGATGACCTGCCCGGTATATCCCTTTTGTAACCCTGCCTGTGCGCGGGTGACAACGCCCAGTGGGATATTGACAACGAAGGAGGCGTAAAGAACCAGAAACGCCCTCGCGCCCTCAGCCGCGGCGGACTGGGATTTGACGTTGAATAAGCGCAACCAGGGCACGAACGGATAACCGACCGCCCCGGCAACAGCAAGAAAGGCGGCAATGCACAACATGAGCGCGAACCCGCTGGTGACGTGCTCTCTTGCAAGCCTGCGATCGTCCTTGCCATAAGCATCCGAAACAGCATTCATCAGGCCGTTGCCGATGCCGAGGTCTGCAAAATTCATTGCCCCGATGATCGAGACGAGCACCATCCAGATGCCGTATCGCTCGGGCCCCAAGTAACGGTAAGTGAGCGGCACTGAGACCAGGGCCGCGAGAAGGGAAATAGCCTTCGCGCCGCCTGCAGAGACCGTGGTCAAAGCGGCGCGCCGGAGTCGCTCCTTCGAGCGCCCGCTCTCGGTTGCCGTATCGAACGAACGGAGACGAAACAAACCTGTCAAGCGCGCAATATTTTGGAACAGGATCACGGATTGTCTCGTCGAGGATGGTTACGGCTGCTAAGCTGCGCCGAAAAGTACACGTGGGTACCCGAGATAGTGCAGGTAAATTGCTTAGGACAAGGTGCTGACGCACATCCCGATCAACGCCATCGCATAGCCGGCCCCATGTTTCTGTTGTGCTGGGAGCCGCGCATTCTTGAATCCAGGTGGAACAAGACGGCTTTGAGATTCCAGCGTCTACTCCTTAGTCGCTTGTCGGATGCGCCAAGAACCGGCTCGTTGGGCGCTTCGCGGTTACGGGTGCCGCCGCATCCTTACACTTCAGTTGCGGATTGGCGCCGGCGCCGCAACCTGAGGACAGCTCCGGCAATATCAGTAACCAGTTTCTTTGTCTCTGAGTCGGGATCCATTCCTCCCCAGTAATTCATGACGAAAACCGCAACGCACGCCAACAAGAACGACAGAGCGGTTCCGATCATTAAAATAAGCCTTCTGTTCGGACCGGATTTTCGCTCGGGAACGTTTGCAGCATCCAGGACCCGAATCGTTGGGATTTGCTTGGCCTCTTCGACCTTCGCAATCTCGTACTGTTTGGTCAGCGTTTCCCAAACCACTTCGTCTACGCGCACCTTCCGTTCCAGGTCGTAAAAGGTAAGCCCCAGTATCGGCAATTGGCTGGCCGAAGGATACGGCGAGCCGCTCGCATCCGGCGCCGTTCCCTTCGCATTTGACTGGCCGCCGAGCTCATTGATCTGCTGCTCCAGCTCGGCATTGCGCGCTTCCAGGGCTTTTACTCTGGAATTATCGGCTGAATAGGTTTGCTCCAACGCTGCAAGCTGGCTTCGGCCTTCGATCAGTTCCCCCTGCAGCCTAAGGCCGGCCTCCATCATCGATCTTCCCTGTGCTTGAATATCGATTGCCTTGTTCTTGGTCGAGAACTGACTTAACAACTTTGATGACGCGTCAAGATCCTGCTTAATGTCTTTAACTCGGCCTTCGAGAAACACGCGCTCCTTGTGGGCCGAGGAAGTGGAATCGTCGGTCACGACACGGTTCAGCTCCGTGATGTAGCCTTCAGCAAGTTGCGCTGCAAATTGTGGACTGCGCGCATTCACACTCACTGTGATGATCCCGCTTTTTTCATCCTGCGCCACGTCCGTAGCCGAAGTTAGCGCTTTGCGCGCATCCAACATAGTGCGGGCTTTGAAGTATTGCAACAAGCGGAGCCGCGTTACAAGGGCGTCCTGAACATTCCTGCTCTTCAGAATTGCGACAAAAAGATCGCCGTTGGTACCAAGTCCCAGCATTTCATCGGTGATGCCGGATGGGGCATTGCTCGATAGCATGCTCATGAGGCTGCCAAAGGAAGAAGTGTTCCCCGGAGGCAAGAACGAGGTAGTGGAGGTATAGATATTCGGCCCCAAAAGTGCCTTGAGCAAGCTCAGCAGGATTCCAATTGCCAAGATAGACAAAACCATCCTGCGACGTTCCCAGATCGAGCGTGCGTAGCGGATAACACTTACGCTAATCGGCTCGCCCTCTTCTTCCCCGAGAGCAAAGTCGTCTTCATTCGGTTGGAGCAAGATTTCAGTGCTGCTCGACGCGATTCTAGACTCGTCCATTGTGAACAACCGCCCTTGAATTTGATCTAGTTGATCGTCTCTGCCCGCGGAGTCGTCCGCTGCAAGCGGAAGACGATACGGCAAAGGAAACGATCTGCCTAAAGCCCAGGGTTTTGTCGCACACAGCAGGAGTGCATGCCGGCGTTCGCACTGAAGCCCATTCTCCCACCGCTGCAAATTCCGTTATTCTCGATCCGTGAATCCATCTGGTACTCGTTCTTGGCTGCGTCTCGCGCCGCATGCGCGCGTTCCATTGTTGCAGGGCCGATGCATCGCTTGGGAAGCCTTCCAACGCTTCAGAAGGGAAGCCGCGAATTCGGCATTGTCGATCTCGGGAAGCCTGGATGGTTTTGGTGAAGAATTCACGGCTGCTGAAAATTGCCCCCCTTCTCAAGGTCAGAAGGCTCCCACCGCGGCACCCGTAATTGCCACCGACGACATCACCTGCGCGGTAGCGAGCAAATTCCGCCACAGCATGGAGCCACCGATCGCCTTTTCCGGAACGACAATCGAGTCTCCTGAATGTATGCGCACATTCAGCTCACCCCCATTGAACAACCGGCTCGATTGAGCCACCACTTCGCCATTGGCACGTATGACCAGTATGTGCTTTTTATCACCGAAATCTGTCACACCGCCGGCTCTCTGCAGGTACCATCTGGCATCTTTCCCCGGCTCAAAGAAAAGCCCCCCGGCATTGTAGACTTGTCCGCTGATGACGACGACATCCGGACGCTTCGGAATCGAGATCCTGTCCCCTGCCTTAACAATAATATCGGCCGGAGTATTCGCCCAACTGGCAATATCCTCGGAGATTCTGATCACAAGACGGCCCTCCGCCGGATGGTTGCGCAACGATGCGATTGCTTCCTCCTGTTGCTGACGCATGGCCTCCAGCGTATTCTGCTGGTTCTGCATTGTATCGCCCGAGCCGGACTTTATCATCGGTACCTCTGACTCAATGCGCCGAATCATCTCGTCGCGGTTGTTCTCCTCCAGTTCGCGAACATCTACCCGATCCAGGACCGCGCCTTCGGGGAAGGCGTCCGTACGAAATCCTCCCGCGCGCTTCAAAACCGAACTCAGCCGTTCTCCCTCCTCAACAGCGTATGTGCCCGCAAATTCAACTTCCCCGGTAACGGCAATCGATGCCCCGATGTCCTGCCATCCGGTCAGCTCACGAATGCCCAACACGTCGCCCGGTTCCAGGGCTATGTTGGCGTCTTTATCGCCCCTCATCGCGTCTTCGATGTGAACGATGTGGTCCTTAACCAGCACTCGTTGTCCGTTCTCGATTGTGTAGCTCGAAAGATCGGCTTCCTTGCGATACGCTCCACGCCTGAAGCCGCCGGCCATGCGCACAAGATCAGCCACTGTCATTCCCTTTGACATCGGGTATCGGCCAGGACGAAGCACCTGGCCCGAAATCTTCACCATCGGAGCATCGATCTCGTAGCGGCCAAAAATGCGCACCACGTCGAACGGTTGCAATGGCGTCGGGTCATTTCCCGCGAGAATGTCCGGCAAATTCAGGATAAGTGTCTCTGGCCGGAAGTCAGGCGCCTTCAAACGAACCAATTCAGCGTGGTCTGAGGGCTCCGGCATCACATCCTGATAGGAACGCACCAGATCGCCAACTGTCATCCCTTCCTTGTATGGATACGCGCCGGGGCGAAAGACATGTCCTTCCAGGTAAACCTTCTGCTTGTTGTAGGGCAGGATTGGTGAAATCAGAACGTCGTCTTCATCCTGCACCTGGATGGACGACAAGGCTTTCACCAGTTCCGTGGGGTCGCTCGGAAGTTGAAGATCGAGCATTGCGCGGCGCTCATGAGCCACCACGCGCCGCACGTGTATTTCGTTCAGGCTGGCTGTAACCAGGGGCCCTCCGGCCAGGTCCAGCACCTGGTTGAGCGTTGTTTCTCCGTGTAACTCGTAGATGGCGGGCCGCTTTACATAGCCTCTCAACGTCACTTGCGGCCCTGCAGGTGGAACCAGGATGGTATCCCCAGGTTGCAAGCGGCCGGGATCGCCGCGAAGCCCCTTCAGCAGGAAGTCGTATAGGTCAAACTCCTTCACCAAGTCGCCGCCCCGATATTGACGCAGGATCCGCAGAGATCCGCGAGATGTTGGACCGCCTGCCAGATAGAGCGCGTTCAACGGAGTTGACAGCGCACTCAAATCGTATGCGCCCGGTTGCTGAACATCGCCTACGACGTACACGCGAACGGTCCGCACCCGGCCCAGCGATAGCTCTACGTGTTCGCTTTGAAACTGGCTGTTGAGGGCGGACTGTATCGCTTTCTGGGCACTGGCAATAGTGAGTCCCGTCACAGAGATGGCGCCTGCCTCGGGCAGGCTGATCTGGCCCTGGCGATCAATCATCTGTTCAATGCGCGCCGACTGCCCGCCCCATATGTTGACCATGATGCTGTCGCCTGGACCAAGAACATAGTCCGGTCCAACCGGAACGTCCATCGGTAACTCGTCGGCATTTCCAGCTCCGATGTAGAAAGCATCGCTCCCAAAACGCTTGGGCGGGACGCCGAACCCATTCGGAACCATTTGGTTCAAATCCCGCACTGAAGGGAGATCGCAATAAGGAATGCCTCCATAGAGTCTTGGGGACAGGGGGGGATTGGAATAGAAATAAAGGTTGCGCTCTCTAGCAGCTTCAGCCCGGATTCGGTCCGCTTCCGCCACGGAATACGTGTAGCGTTGTTGAGTCACTTGAGCCCCTTGAGCCCCTTGAGCCCCTTGGGTCCCTGGAGTCCCCTGAGGTCCGCCAAGGCTATCTCCCGGATTGAAAAAACGATAAACCTGATTTGCGTCCTGCGTAACGGTAGGATTGGGTCCCTCCCCGGAACTCTGAGGATTGGGCTGCGCCGCAGGATTCTGGTTGGGCTGATTCGTACTGGCAGCGGCGATAGCATTGGCCTCCGCCGCGGAAATATACGGATAACCCTGGTTGTACGGGTAGCGTTGGTTCAGGTTTAGGACAGTGTTAGGATTGTCCTCCTCTTCAATAGGATTCATCTCCGCCTGGATCGGTAGTGCTGGACAGGCCGAGAGAAAATCCGGATTCTCCATAAACTCCGTCGGCTGTGGCACAGCAGGTTTTGCCGCCGGGATGGTTCTTTGAGGACCATTCGCTCTGCCCACCGGCTGTGGGCCAATCATCCCGGAGTTCGGTCTCTGCCCTTGCGTGAATCCGTTCTGCCAGGTAAGCTGCCCGCCCAGGTTGCCGTTTCCTGCACCATTTGAGCCCTGGGGGCATTGGATCCCTGTGCCCGGTCCACACGATGTTTGACCGTTGCCGGATTGCACCGAGTCGGCAGCCGACCCGCTGCTCTGGTCATCATCTCCACCGCCTCCCGCCTGTGCTCTACTCATCGCCGGCATCGCTCCGGCAATCAGTACCATGGCAAGAATCATGGCAAGGTGAACCCTGCAGAAGCGAGGGCGCTGAGACTTGTCAGTCGTGAGCTTAGTTTCCTGAATAGCCACGTTTCTCCTGTGATACATCTGAAACCCAAAATGATTTGAAAATCTGCAAAAGCACTCTGAACTTCTGCAGGATCATCGGATCAATGCAGAGCGAGCTTCCGCCGTGGATACCATGTCACCTGGACTCTTGTTGACGTGACCGTCTGGTCACCAGGCAAGTACACGGGCGCTTTCCAATGCTCCGCAGTGAATCTCCCGCTGATGGCAAAATCCCTTTCAATCCGCTTTTCCACCTCGACGCCAAAATCGCTTAGCGTCGTGCCACCTGGAATAAAGTCCTTTGCAGCCTTTTGCGCGCGTGCCGTCAGCTGGATCCATTCGTTCCCGCTCAAATGGTACGTCATCCACGCCTGTCCGCCCTTGTCCTCGCGCCCAATCCAGTCCCCAAAAAGCTGCCCATCGTTTGTGTACCCCTGGCGCTCAATCGCTTCCCAATACATGAATTGGCCATGGTTACTGGTTGACACTGGAGGATCGGTTGTTGCGGCCTCGACGCGCAGATCGAGTCTCGGCAACCCCGGTACCCGGGCCAGATATATACCGGGGCGCCATGCCGCGCGGCGGGGCGCGTCTGTAGGCGATATGTCGTCGTGAACTTCTCCATCGGCGTACAACGTGATCCACTTACGCAGATACGGAATTCGATAGGAGAAATCCGCCGCCCCAAATCGTGCCCCCGGATCATTCCGGGAATCCTTCACCGCCGCCGTGGAGGACGATGTGCTGAAGAAGCTTTTGAGGAACGTGTGCAGAGTTACCGGGGCGTGGCCCTCGCCCCCGAAAAAAGCCGTGCGCTCAAACCCAAACTCCAGGTTAGGCGTCGGCTTGAAACTGATCTTCTCCACATGGAGCCAGGGATTGCCCGGGCTGATCACGTTCGGCTGCGTTGACGATCCTGGCGTATAGAGGGGGTTCGGCATCAGCGTGTGCCCGCCCAGCTCGCCGACCAGAAATTCATAGCGGAAGGGGCCCGTAAGCTGTGAGAGCAGGGGAATCTGCAGCGGCTCAATCCGGTTAATGTGGAATGCATAAATGTTCTCAGCATTGTTTGAGTAGGCGAAGCTTGCGCCCTCGCCCGGGCCCAGCCACTCGTCCTCCTTCCCGAAAGAGATGACATTGTTCGCGATCTGGGTCGAGAGATACGCTTCGAGAAACCGCCCTTGCGTAATCGCGCCGATCGGCCCACCGGGAATAGTTGCCTGGCCGCTATACGCCAGATTGGTTGCTGGATTGACTGTCAAGTCCCCTGCCGCCAGGGTCTGATACAGACTGGCCGAATAGCCCGTTGCCGACGGTGCGTCCTGGAACTCCCCTCGCAAATAAAGCGCAAACGGACCAAAAAGCGCGTACCCGCTTGCACCGGAGTACTCGTTGAAGCCGCTCTCATAAGGGCGGCCGTAGTCGTTCACAATCGTCGAGCCGAGATGAAAGCTGTCGCGCAATGGTGTTCCGCTGATGCCCTGCGCCGTCGTGTAGGCAGAGTCGACATGCACATCGGCCACACGCCCCACGCACGTAACGGCTGTATTGCGAGCCAACTCGCGCTTCAGTGCGTCGTAGAGTCTCCGCGCTTCGTCCGTGAGCGGCCCTGGTTTGGCATCGTCGAAATCGACTTGCGTCTCTTCCAACATGTTACTCAAACTTGCCCGCGTCCACGGACGAACGCCGAGAAACACGTTGCCGACATACCCCAGCGAATGGAGCCGCCACACTACCGGATAAATCCAACTATCAACCGGAATGAAGGGAGAACCCACAGCGGAACTTGCGCAACCCGAAGCCGCACCGCCGGATTCAACATTGCTGCCAGCCCCTTGACCTTGTGCAAACTGGCCAGCCGACAGGCTCGCCAGGATCAATAAGGGGCAAAGAAGCCGCCTCAAGCGGCGATACGGAAACCACACCTGTTCGCTCCAGTAACTGCCAACGGATCGATCGTCTTTTACCACGTGTCTGTCGCCGGCGCCAGCGCATCGATCCAAAACCGGCTCAATGCACGTATTGTGTCCCGGTTGGTCGAGTAAGGCGCTCCGTTGCCATCATTGAGTTCCAGGAGCATAGGATGCATCCACGCTGTCGCAACAATCGCGGTAGTGATCAGCGTCGGCTCCAATGTCCTCAGCTTGCATTCCTCAATATGCAGGGCAAGATACCGATTGACCGCCGCCAGTATAGGCTTAAGCGATTCGCGGCAAACCTCCCTTGCTTTCGAGCGCCTCTCAAGGAAGGCCACTGCCATCAGCGGCAACAGGTCTGGATTGAGAACCGTCGCATCGACTACCTGGGCCAGGAACCGCGGCAAAACCACCTCCGGACCGGCGTCGGCTTCAATGTCTTTGAGCAAGTCGGCGTGCAACTCCCATTCGGCCAGGCTCGACCGGAGAGCCGTCCAGAACAGATTCTCTTTACTTTCAAAGTGCCGGAACAAAGTGTTTTCGCTGATTCCAGCCACGCGGGCGATCTCGCGCGTACTCGTCCCGTGATAGCCCTGGCGCGCGAATAGCCGTGCCGCCGCGTGGGCTATCTTATGATCCCGTTCCTTGTGCTTGATCGATCCGGTCATATTTAGTAGCTGCCCGTTGTCGGCAACACCCTGCAGTGCTTACAGCGAGGCGCGCCGCGCTGACAGTCCCGGAGCAGGGTCTTGGATTGGAGAAAGCGTGAGGGAGAATCCATCACGAACCACCAGACCGCTTCTACCGCTTGCAAGTGGGTCAGGTGGTGCAAATATGTTTTTAACGGATAGCGTACCGGTCGCGGAGATCCCCGGCTGCGCGCGCGCTTAATTTATGCCGGGGCCGTCACAATGCTCATCTCTGCTCAGCGTTCAGACGCTTTGCATCCGCAGAACAGGCTCCAGGAAGCAAGCATCAATTTCAACTGCGACACAACGCTGAATCATTTCCACGCTTAGGATGAACCGCAACTTGTCGTTCTTCCGTGTCAGCGTGCCTTCCACGCCGCGCATGGAGCCATCCTTGATGCGCACTCGCTCCCCGACCACCAACTCCCGGTACGGCTCCGCCTTTCCGGAACATAAGTCGGAGCGCAAAAATTCGATTGTCGCGTCGGGAATGGGAACTGGCCCTCGACTGTTGCCCACCATTCGCACCACTCCCGGACAACCGAAAACCCGGCCCCGCTCCATGCGTCCGATGCGAACAAACAGGTACGACGGAAATAGCGGCAGATCCAGCCTGACCTGCTGCCGGTTTTTCCATCGCCGCACGGTCGGGTAGGTGGGTAGGTAGGATTCGATTTCCCTCAGCGCGAGGTGAGTCGTAACCGACTTCTCGTTCTGTGGCAATGTGTAAAGCGCGTACCATTGCTGCGCGCCATCCGCCCCGGCTGATCCTAGATATATCGAGCTAACGGAGGGAACTAAATTAGATAAACCGGCCGGGAAGTGGCCCATCCTGATTCTCCAGCACTGCTGCCGGCTGCCGGCAGCTCAGCAAATCGAAACATCCGGCGCCCGTGTAGACGGGGCGCTATCATTCAATGCAAGGCCAAAGAGTGCATGGCTTCGCCTAGCCGACTTAGCAAAGGCCGTTCCCTGGCTAAGCCAAATCCTCCCTGTCCGCTACAAAAAAACGGGGGAAACTCCCCAAAATCTGCAATCCACACACGCGGCTTGAAGCTTCTAAACGGTCGCCTATAAGAAGCGATCTGATTGGGTGGTGACGAACTTCAGATGAGTGTAAGCGGTCACTGCATATTCCGCAAGGCTTTTCCGGCGGGTTTTTGATAATTATTTTCCGATGTGACTCAAAATGGGACAGTTACGCCAAGACACAGTACCTTCAGCACGTCGCGTTTCTACCGGTTCGATCGCTCGCCAAAGAACGTATTTGCTGTCGGTGATCACAATCGGCAACACCCCTCGCCCTGAGCACGATTGGCGCACCCGTTTCAGAATGCCAGAGAAAGCCCGGCCCCTGCAGTTCGATCACCCCGATGCCGGCGGCACGTTCGCGGGGCCGGCCAGCAGCGCCCCTGCACCCGACTCCAGCAACAAATGGGCTGCATGCTCTCCCAGCAGGGTTGGGTCAGTGGTTGCTCGCGGTGCGTGATGATGAATGCGGATCGCCTGCCCAGTCGCGGGATCGGCGACCACGCCGAAGATTTCCATCGCATCGCCGGCTGCCATGGGCCGGCAGTGAATTCCAATAGGCACCTGGCAGCCGCCGCCCAAAGCCGCCAGCGCGGCGCGTTCCGCCGTGACCGCATAACGCGTGCCCGGATGGTCAAGGAATGCGAGAGCATCAATAGTAGCGGTGTCGTCGCGTCGGGTTTCGATCCCCAGGGATCCCTGGCCCGCGGCAGGACAAAAGTCGGCGGGGTCAAGCCGTTCGCGGATCCAGTCTGTGCGTCCCAGGCGGTCGAGTCCCGCAGCCGCCAGTAGAATGGCATCCACCTGGCCCTCGCCAAGCTTGCGCAGGCGCGTGTCCACGTTGCCGCGAAATTCTTCCGCCTGAATGTCCGGCCGCAGCGCCTTGAGTTGGGCGCGCCGCCGTTGGCTGCTGGTGCCCACGCGCGCCCCTTGGGGCAACTCGGCCAGGCGGGCGTAATGGACGGAAACAAGAACATCGCGGGGATCCACCCGCGGCGGTGTTGCCGCCAGCGCGAAAGCCTCGGGCAGTTCCGTGGGCAAGTCCTTCAGCGAATGAACCGCGAGATCGACCACTCCGGCCGCAAGCGCCTCCTCAATCTCCTTGGTGAACATGCCCTTGGATCCGACCTGGGCAAACGTGACCTCTTGTAAGCGGTCGCCTGTGGTCTTGATGATTTCGATCTCGACTTCATGACCCTGGGTGCGCAGCAAATGCGCAATGTGATTGGCTTGCCACAAGGCAAGTTGCGATCCGCGGCTGCCGATACGGAAGTTCATCGCCGGCCTGCCAGATTTGCTGTTGCCGGAGGCTCAGCAGTCTCTTTCAGATCCTGGGCTGGCGCGGGATCGGGCACCGGCTCCGGACCGGCGGAAACAGATGGAAGCGACCACGTTTCGCACAGTGCGCCCATCCGGGCGGCGTTGTTCTCGCGAGCGGCCTGTTTCAGCGCCTGCATCGGAGGATGAAGAAGCTTGTTCACGAGTCCTCGAGTGAGAGCCTCGACGGCAGCGGCCTGCTCCGGCGTGAGCGGTCCCAGGCGGCCCTGGATCCGCCGCAGCTCAGCCTGCCGAAGCTCCTCTGCCTGGTGCTGGAGCGCCACGATTGCAGGAGCCACATTGACCGCGCGCCGCCGTCCATCGAAGCGCTCAACTTCCGCGCCGATCAGCGCCTCGGCATCGCCGGCGGAGCGGTTACGCTCCGCAATGTGCGCCGCCGCCACCTGTTGCAGGTCGTCAATGTCGTAAACAAACAGGCCCTCAACTTCGTTGGCCGCCGGATCCACGTCGCGCGGAACCGCAATGTCGATGAAGAACATGGGGCGGTTCTTGCGGGCGTGCAGGAAGGCGCGTCCATGCTCGGGGCGGAAGATATGGTGGGGCGCGCCGGTGGACGTGATCACGATGTCGGCTTCGGCGGCGTGCTCATAAAGTTGCTCGAAGGGAATCACGCGGCCGTTAAAGGGCTCAGCCATGCGCCGGGCGCGCTCCATGGTGCGGTTGGTCACGAGGATGGTCCCTGCGCCCTGCTGCACCAGGTGCCGCGCGGCCAGTTCGCTCATTTTGCCCGCGCCCACCAGGAAAACCGTGCGCCCGTTCAGCGAGCCAAATATCTTGCGCGCCAGTTCCACCGCGACCGAGGCGATGGAGACAGAATTGGCGCCGATCTCGGTCTCCGTGCGCACCCGCTTGGCCGCGGAGAATGCGCTCTGCATCAGGTGCTCGAGCTCGGAGCCGACCGTGCCGGCAGCTCGCGCTACGGAAAAGGCTTCCTTCACCTGTCCCAGGATCTGCGGCTCGCCCACCACCATGGAATCAAGGCTGGAGGCAACGCGGAAAACATGGCTGACTGCTTGCCTGTCGCAGTGCTGATAGATGTGCGAGGTGAGCAAGGATGCATCCAGTCCGAACTGGGTGCAAAGGAATGAACTCAGATCGGTCTGGTCGGAGTCGACCGTCGCGATCAGCTCCACGCGGTTGCACGTGGAGACGATCATGCACTCCGCCACGCCGGGAACAGCGGCCAGCGCGCGCGTTACCTCGGGCAGCTCGTCACGCCCGATGGCAATGCGCTCCCTCACCTCGATGGGAGCGGTCTTGTGGTTCACGCCCAGCACGGTCAGCGTCATGGGGCACCGTACCTGTGAACCTGGCTGAAGGTGTTGGCCGCCCAAACCGCCAGCATCACCAGAAAAACCAGGCCGGAGAGATAGGCGGCCTTGCGGCCGCGCAGGCCCGAACGGCTGCGCCACACCAGAAGCAGCACGTAGGAAATCCACATCACAAACGACGCCAGGATCTTGGGATCGCGGAAGTAGGCCGCGCCCAGGTCTGTCTCCTGAACCAGCACCGAGCCAATCACCAGGCCCACCGTCATGCAGGGAAAGCCGAACAGCAGCGTGGCGTGGGCGATGCGCTCCAGCGTGTCCAGCGGCGGCAGCCAGTCCATCGACGCCCACCACGACGTCTCGCTCGGTTTCCGCTTGCTCTTGATGCGGCGCTCCTTCATCAGGTAGAGGCCGGACGCCAGGATGCTGAATCCAAGCGCGGCATAAGCCGCCATAAGAGAGAGCACGTGAGCCACAAGCCAGCTCATGCGGACGCCGTAAGACGGAAAAACGTACTTTTGCATGCCCAGCGAGGGAATAAAGACGATGAAGAACGTGATGGGAAGCGCAAAGACGCCAAACGACATTGCCCCGTAGAGCCACCACACCAGGAAGAAAAGACCCGCGACGGCGAGACCGAGGAGCGATTCGACCTCGCGCACGCCTACCGGCAACCAGCGATGCGCCAGCGCCAGCATTTCCACCACCGAGACAAAGTGGAAGAATACGGCCAGTCCGCCGAGGTGGACGCAAATGGCCTTCCAGCGTTCCTTGTTATGCAGAACGGCGGGAAAGACCGCGATGCTCGCCCCCGCGTAAAGCACCGCCGCGACTCTGAGCCAAAATAAAACCATTCCGTTGTTTACGTTAAGACCTAACCGATCAGTATACTGTGATCCAAATCACGCAGGGAACGACCGATTTGGCCTAAGCGGACGGGATCGACCTGGAGCTGTTCCGCAGATGCTCGCGGCGTGATTTGTATCACAAAAACGATGAGACGATCCGGGGTGAGTTGTTGCACCCGTATGAGACGATCCGAGGGGGGTTGCACGGGCTTTTCAGAACTGGGCGAAGCCGGCGCGTGATTTAGATCACGAAAACTCGTGAGACGATCCGGGGTGAGTTGTTGCACCCGTCTGAGACGATCCGGGGTGAGTTGTTGCACCCGTCTGAGACGATCCGGGGGTAGTTGTTGCACCCGTCTGAGACGATCCGAGGGGGGTTGCAGGCGTGTTGATCCGCCGATCAGGCCGATGCGGGGCCAGATGGTTCGCCGGCGTGAGACGGACGGCATGGGCGGCGTGCCGTTCCGGCGGCGTTCAGGATAGTCTGTGAAGCAGCGTGATCCGAGACGATCAATCCGTATCTGAGCCGCAGGCGCTGGCGGAGCCGGAGGTGCAGGCCGAGCCGGAGGGCCAGGGCGATCTGCTTCCCTTGGCCGCCTCATCCGAAGTGTCTCCCGCGCCGGCTGAAAAACCTTCTGAGCTAACGCCTTTTATGCGGCAGTGGACGGCGGCCAAGCGGGAGAATCCCGATGCGCTGCTGTTCTTCCGCATGGGGGATTTTTACGAGCTGTTCTACGACGATGCCGTGACCGCGAGCCGGGAGCTGCAGCTTACGCTGACGGCGCGGGACCGGGAGCGGCAGGTGCCGATGTGCGGGGTGCCCTACCACGCGGTGGAGTCGTATTTGACGAGGCTTTTGCGGAAGGGTTTCCGCATTGCCATCTGCGAGCAGATGGAGGACCCGAAGCTCACCAAGAAGATTGTGAAGCGCGAGGTGATCCGGGTGCTGTCGCCGGGGACAGCGATGGACGCGGCGCTGGGACAGGAGCAGAACAATTTTCTGGCAGCGTATTTCGAGGCGGGCGCGCATGCGGCAGGGGCTAAAGCCCAATCTGTTTTGGGGAGCCAAACGTACGGGCTGAAGCCCGTACCTGACGCGGAAGAGACGAGCGGCGAAGTCTCCCACCCTAACCGCAAAAGCGCGGTTAGGATGGGGCACCCACAATCTCGTGCTAACCCGCATTCCCGAGCTGTTTGTGCGGTGGCGCTGCTGGATGTTTCTACTGGGGAGTTTCGGACGGCGGAGTTTGCCGGGCCTGCGGCGCGGGCGCAGGCTGTGGACGCGATTCTTATGGCGGGGGCGAGCGAGGTGCTACTGCCGACGTCTGCCCAGATTCCCGCGGGGCTGGAGCGCGTGGCGGCGCGGACGCGGGTGGAGGACTGGGTGTGGACCCGCGATTTTGCCGCGCCGCTGGTGGAGCGGCAACTGAAGGTGAAGTCGCTGGAGGGGTTCGGGCTCACCGGGCACGATGGAGCGGCTATCGCCGCTGGTGCGGTGCTGCACTACGTGCGCACGACGCAGAAGAACGAGGCGCTGCACATTGATTCACTGAAGTTCCAGGAACACTCAGATGCGCTGGAGCTGGACCAGGTGACGGTACGCAACCTGGAACTGGTGGAACCGCTGTTTGCCGGGCAGGACGACAGAGCGACCTTGTTCCGCACCCTGGACGCGTGCCTGACGCCGATGGGCAAGCGCCTGCTGCGAGCGACGATTTTGCGGCCGCTGGTGAATCGCAATGCCATTGAAGCGCGGTATGAAGGAGTGGCTGAGGCCACCGGCGACTTGATGCGGCGGGAGGAGGTTCGGCGGGCGTTTACAGGCGTGCTGGATCTGGAGCGGCTGCTGGCGAGGTTGAGCCTGGACTCGGCGGGACCGCGCGACGTGCGTGCGCTGGCAAGCAGTTTGGCGCGGCTGCCGGGATTGCGGGCGACGATTGACGCGATGCGCGCGCCGCAGTGGCGCGAGGTTGCCGCGCGGATGGACACGCTGGTGGATGTGACGGCGAGGGTAGCGACGACGCTGGTGGCCGAGCCTCCGCTAACGATGGTTGACGGCGGCGCGATTGCGGCGGGCGTGGATGCGGAGCTGGACGAGCTGCGGACGATTTCGACTACGGGACGGCAGCAAATTGCCGCCATCGAGGAACGCGAGCGGCAGCGGACCGGGATCGGATCGCTGAAGGTGCGGTTCAACTCGGTATTCGGGTATTACATCGAGATTACGAAGGCGAACCTGGGGATGGCGCCGGCGGACTACGAGCGCAAGCAGACGCTGGTGAATGCGGAGCGGTTTACTACACCGGAGCTGAAGGAATACGAAGTCAAGATTTTGACAGCGCACGACCGTGCCATCGAGATTGAGAAGCGGATTTTTGCGGAGCTGAGGCGGTTTGTATTGGATGCGGCGAGGCGGATCCGGCGGGCGGCAATGGCAGTGGCCGAGTCGGATCTGCTGGCATGCTTTGCGCACCTGGCGGCGGCGCGGCGTTATGTGCGGCCGAAGCTGGACGAGGAGCCGGTGCTGGAGGCTGTCGCAGGCGCGGCATCCGGTGATTGAGCAGTGGATGGAAGAGACGCGCGAGGGGCGGTTCATTGCCAATGACATTTTTTTGAGCGCGGGCGAGCAGGGCCCGAGCCTTCTGCTTATAACTGGTCCTAACATGGGCGGTAAGAGCACTTACCTGCGCACCGCCGCGATGTTAGTGCTGATGGCGCAGATGGGCTGCTTTGTGCCGGCGGAGAGCTTGCGGCTGGGGCTTGCGGACCGCATTTACACGCGCATTGGCGCGAGCGATAACGTGGCGCGAGGACGGTCGACATTCATGGTGGAGATGACGGAGACGGCGACGATTCTGAACACCGCTTCGCGGCAATCGCTGATTTTGCTGGATGAGATGGGACGGGGAACGGCGACGTTCGACGGGCTGAGCCTGGCGTGGGCGACAGTGGAATACCTGCATGCGGAGACGGGGGCGCGGACGCTGTTTGCGACGCACTACCACGAGCTGACCATGCTGGCGGAAAAGCTGCCGCGGGTACGCAACCTGCGCGTAGGCGTAAAGGAAGGCGCGGCGGGCATTGTATTTCTGCATACGATTGAGCCGGGCGCGGCGAGCAAGAGTTACGGGATCGATGTAGCCAAGCTGGCGGGGCTGCCGCCGGCTGTGATTGAGCGGGCGCGGCATGTGCTGCGGCAGCATGAGAAGCAGGAGCGGCGGAGCGTGCAAGTGGAGACGGAACCGGAGCCGATGCAGATGGCGATCTTCACGCCGTTGTCGCAGAGGATTGTGGACCGGATTGAGGAAGTGGATGTGAATGCGCTGACGCCGCTGCAGGCGCTGAATTTGCTGGAGGAGTTGAAGCAGGAGTTGAAGGGGAGCTGAATTAGCGAGTCAGCGAGTCAGCAAGTCGGGAAGTCAGCGGGCCGGCGGCGTTAGTCTTCCCCGGTCTCCAAAGGCGAGGGACCGGGGGCACCCGACCGATGATTGGTCGCGGAGTTTGTGGGAGTCGGGAATGAGCGGAAGTTTGCGGCGGGCGGCGGGAAGTTTGCTGGTGGTGGGGTTGGGCGGCACGGAGTTGACCGGCCTGGAGCGCGCCTGGCTGCGGCTGGTGCGGCCCGGTGGCGTGATTCTTTTTCGGCGGAACATTGTGGACGCGGAGCAGTCGCGGGCGCTGCTGGAAGAGGCGACGGGACTGGGCGCGCTGCATGGGGTGCGGTGCGTTGATGTGGAAGGCGGGACGGTGAACCGGCTGCGGGATGCGCTGGCGCCGATGCCTTCGGCGCAGGCGGTGTGCGGGGCAGGTGTCGTGGATCGTGATTCGTGGATCGTGGTTCGTACGGAGCCTCCCACCCTCGCGCCAGAAAAAAGGCGCGAGGATGGGGCACGGAAGCATTCCCTGGCGCGGAGGCATGGGGAGTTAGTGGCGCGGGCGGTGAAGGCGTTCGGGTTCAACACGACGCTGGCGCCGGTGGTAGATTTGGTGCTGCCGGAGTCGGTTGAGGTGATGGGGACGCGCGCGCCGGCTGCGAACCCGGAGCAGGTGACGGAGTTTGCGCGGGAGTTTCTGCGCGGGCTCGAGGCGCAGGGTGTGGCGGGATGCGGCAAGCACTTTCCGGGGCTGGGCGGCGCCGAGGGCGATACGCATTTTGTAATGCCGGCGATTGACCGGACGTGGAGACAGATTTGGGAAGAGGACCTGGCGCCATATCGCGCGCTGCATACCGCGATGCCGATGATCATGACCAATCATGCGGCGTTTCCGGAGACCAGGGGCGGGATGACGCCGGCGAGCGCGTCCCGGTTCTGGATCACGCAGGTGTTGAGGGAGCGGATCGGGTACAAGGGAATCGTTCTTTCCGACGACCTGGAGATGGGCGGGATTCTCAAGTTTCTTTCCGTGGAAGAGGCTGCGGTTGAGGCGGTGCGCGTGGGCACCGATTTGCTGGAGATTTGCCATAGCGCGGAGCTGATCCTGCGCAGCTATGAGGCGCTGATCGCGGAGGCGGAGCGGTCGGCGGCGTTCCGGATGCTGCTGCTGGAGCGGGCCCGGAGTTGCGAGCGCAAGCGGGCTCGGCTGTACTCGGGCGGCGCGGGCCGGGCGGGCGGAGTGGCGAGGGCTGCCGGCGTTGGCCGGGCGCTGACGGCGAGCCAGCTTGAGAAGCTGAAGGACGAGATCGGGCGGTTCCGCGAGCAGGTTGCGGCGATCGGAGCGGCGCACGAAGAGGAGGCGCGGGCGACTTCGCCGGCGGAGCGGACATGACGGGGCCAGATATGACAGGGCGGCCGATGACGGTAGCGGGAGTGATGAGCGGGACTTCGGCGGACGGGATCGATGTGGCGCTGGTGCGGATTCAAGCCCACCCTAACGCAAGAGACCGCGTTAGGATGGGGCACCCACAGCTTGAGAGGCCGGGGCTGACACTGATCGCACACGAGGCGTTTCCTTACCCTGCTGCGCTGCGGCGTGCGGTGCTGGCGGCGATGAATGCGGAGCGGACTTCGACGGCGGAGCTGGCGCGGCTGAACTGGAGGCTGGGACTGGAGTATGCGCGGGCGGTGCGGGCCACGGCGGAGAAGCACGGCGCGAAGGTGGAGCTGATCGGGTGCCACGGACAGACGCTGTATCACCAGGGGAAGGCTGCGGCGTATGCGGGGCGGAGCTTCGCGTGCACATGGCAGGCGGGCGAGCCGGCGCTGCTGGCAGTGGAGATGGGCGTGCCGGTGGTGTCGAATTTTCGGCCGGCGGATATGGCTGTGGGCGGGCAGGGCGCGCCGCTGGTGCCGCTGCTGGACTATGTGCTGTTTGCCGATCGAAAGCGCGGGCGGGTGTTGCAGAACATTGGCGGGATTGCGAACTTGACGGCGATTCCGGCGGGGGCGGGGCCGGAGAAGGTGGTGGCGTTCGATACGGGGCCGGGGAACATGGTGATGGACTGGCTGGCAGGGGAATTGCTGGGCAAAAGGTTCGATCGCGATGGAAAAGTGGCGGCGCGGGGGACAGTGATTGCGGCGGTGATCGAAAAGGAGCTGCGCAGTCCGTATTACAAGCGGACGCCGCCAAAGTCCGCGGGGCGCGAGGAGTTTGGCGGGGAGTACGGGGCGCGGTTTTTGAAGGAGTGCCGGCGGTTCAGCGCGAGGGCCGAGGACGCCCTGGCGACGGCTGCGGCGCTGACGGCGGAGACGATTGTGCGGAGCTATGCGCGGTTTGTTGCGGCGGGTATGAAGGGCTGCGCGGTGGACTATATTGTGTCGGGCGGCGGCGCGCGCAACGCCTGGTTGATGGGGATGCTGCGCGAGCGGCTGGAGCCGCTGGGATGCACGCTGGCGACGAGTGCAGAATTCGGGTTGCCGGAGGAGGCCAAGGAGGCGGCGGCGTTTGCGCTGCTGGCGTGGATGACTTGGAACGGCAGGCCGGGGAATGTGCCCGCGGCAACGGGAGCCGGGCGGGCGGTGGTTCTGGGGTCGATGACGCATGTGTAGTTGGTGCGCGGACGCCCACCCATCGCGCGATAGGACTGCGCGATGGATGGGGCACAGCGCTTGGTGGTGGAAATGCAGGTCCTTCGACTCGCCCGCGCTGCGCGCTGGCAGCTGGAATCTGCCGGATCCGCGAAAGCGATTCCGCGTGGACGGAACCTTAAGTGAGGCTTAAGGAAGCGGCCCGCCGGTTGCGCCGAAGTCATTGAATCCGCAGGTAGTTTTGGTAAATGGTACGTTCGCCGCCGAGGCCGAGGCAAACGTCGTCCTTTTGCCGCCATCATTCGTCTACCGGAATGAGGACGGCTTTTTCCTCCGAAGGTCAAGCTCGGTAAGAGGAACGATGACGCATACGATGAGAATTGGAAGCTCGTGGATGAGGATTTGGTGGCTGGCGGCACTGGCCATCGTGGTTCCGGCCATGGCTTTGGCGCAGGCGCCGCGGTTTATCGGTTCAGTCACGGCGATCAATGGGAACTCCCTGACGGTGAAGACCGACGCGGGCGAAGAGAAGCAAGTGACGGTGCCCGACGGGGCCAGCATCAAGCGTGTGGAGCCGGGGCAGAAGCTGAGCGAGGCCGCGGCAATCAAGGTGACCGACCTGGCGGTTGGCGACCGGGTGCTGGTGCAACTGGATCCTAATGCCTCCACGCCGCAGGCCGCGCTGATCGTGGCCATGAAGAAGGCCGACGTAGCGCAGAAACAGGCGCAGGAACAGCAGGCCTGGCAGAGCGGCGTGGCGGGATTGGTGAAGAGCGCGGATCCGGCCAGCGGCACCATCCTGTTGACCACAGGCGCAGGTCCGTTGGCGAAGACGGTAACGGTGAATACGACTCAATCGACCGCTTTACTGCGTTACAGTCCGGAGTCGGTTCGATTTGCGGACGCAAAGCCGGGGCCCTTTGACGCGATCAAGCCTGGGGACCAGCTGAGAGTACGCGGGACCAAGAACGCCGACGGCAGCCAAATTGCCGCGGACGCGGTGGTGTCCGGCACCTTCCGCAATGTGGCGGGGCTGGTTACGCAAGTAGACCCGGCCAACTCGACGATTACGGTGAAGGACCTGATTACGAAGAAGCCGGTCACGATCCATGTGGCGGCGGACGTACAGATGCGGCGACTGTCGGACCGTATGGCGCAGATGCTTGCCATGGTGCTGAAGGGGAACATGCCCGGGGGGATGGTTGCAGCGCGCGGCGCGAACGGTGGTGGATCCCCGGCCGGTGGACCGCCCGCAGGCGGCGGCCAATCGCGCGGACAAAACGGCGGGGCCGGTGGACAAGGCCGTCCTGGCGGTCCCGGTGGCGGAGGCCCACCCGATATGCAGCGCATGCTGAGCTTTGCGCCGGCCATCAAGCTGAGCGATCTGAATAAGGGCGATGCGGTGATGCTGGTGGCGACACAGGGAACCACGGACGTGAACGCCGTCACTCTGTTGGCCGGAGTGGAACCTTTGCTGGAGGCACCGGAGGCAGCCAACCTGCTCTCCGGCTGGAGCATGGGAGGCGGAGGCGCGGAGGCTGCGGCGGGTGGCACTCAATGAGTTTTTGCTCCGCGATTTCAGGAATACAAAAAGAGAAGAGGCACACGTGCACTTGAGACTTCATCGATTTCTTCTTCTTGTGATTGCCGGAGTGCTGAGCGCGGCAGTTGCGGCACAGGCGCAATCCTCGGCGCCACTGGTGGCAAGCCCCACGGCTCAAGCTGAAGGAGGCGCGGCCAATTCTACTGCCACGCTGCACGGCCACGTGGCCGACCCGACCGGCGCGCTGATCCCCGCCGCAAAAGTCAGCATTCTTACCGCGGATGGGAAGACAGTTGTCATCGTCAAAGCGGATTCCGCAGGCTCCTACGATGTGCGCGGGCTGAAGCCGGGCGGCTATGTGGTGCAAGCGGAATCCAAAGGGTTCGCGCCGTTTAACTCGCCCGTGATCGTTTTGGGACCGGGCCAGATCAAGCGCGTGGACATCTCCATGGCGATTGCAACCGAGCAGCAGAACGTGGAGGTGACGGACGAAACCAACCAGGTGAACGTGGATGCCGGCGGCAACGTGAGCGCCATCGTGCTGAAGGGCAAGGACCTGGACGCGCTTTCCGACGATCCGGACGAGTTGCAAAGCGAATTGCAGGCGCTGGCTGGCCCGTCGGCGGGGCCGAATGGCGGACAGATTTACATCGACGGTTTCTCCGGCGGCCAGCTTCCACCCAAGTCGGCGATCCGCGAGATCCGGATCAATCAAAATCCGTTCTCAGCCGAATTTGACAAGCTGGGATATGGGCGCATCGAGATTTTCACCAAGCCGGGCACGGACAAGCTGCATGGCCAGGCCTTCATCATGGGCAACGACAACACCTTCAATACAGGCAACCCATTTACCCAGAACATCCCTTCTTACTACAGCTACATGTTCAACGGCACCGTAAGCGGCGCCATCAACAAGAATGCTTCGTTCTTTATCAGCGGCGAGCGACGCCATATCGGCAATGACAATACCTGGTTGATCCCGGACGCGGTGCTGCCGAGCGGTTCGGGTTACATCGCAGTGCCGCAATACGGCGTGGCTACGCTGAACACCCGCGTCCGCAGCAATATCTCGGCGCGATTCGACATCCAGATGGGCGCCAAGAACACGTTGACGGCGCGCTACGGCTTCTGGGCAGAGGGTGAGCAGGGCGACCTGAGCGCAGGCTCGCTGCCCTCGGCATCCGAGCACGAGAACAACACCGATCACACGGTGCAGATGAGCGATTCCTATGTGATCAACGATCACACGGTGAACGAGTCGCGGTTTCAGTACGACAGGTCCAACGACAACATCTATCCCGATTCGACGGCGCGCTCGGTCACGGTGATGGGAGATTTTACGACCGGCGGCTATCCCTCGCAGGAAAGTCACGATCACACCACGCGACTCGAGTTCTGGAACATCACCACCATGAGCCACGGGCCGCATGCCATCAAGTTCGGCACGCGGATGCGCGATTACCGCGACGCGAACTTCACCAGCCAGAATTACAACGGCACGTTCCGGTTTGCGAATTTTAACGACTATCTGCAGATGGAGAACGGCCTGGCGGCGGCCCAAAGCTACGCCTCGCTATTCGCGAAGGGTTATGGGCCGATTGAAGGAAGTTACACCACGGGACCACTGTCGGCTCTTGCCAACACCTTTGACGCGGCCCTGTTTGCAGAGGACGATTGGAAGGTGAATCCGCGGTTCACGTTTTCCGGCGGCGTACGCTGGGAGTCGCAGAACCACATCGCCGACCACAACGACTGGGCTCCGCGCGTATCCATGGCTTACGCGCTGGACGGCGGCAAGGGAAAGCCGAGCAAGACGGTGCTGCGCGCCGGCTTTGGCACGTTCTACGACCGCCTTGGAGTGAACGATCTGCTGACCGTCCATCACCTGGATGTGCAGAACAAGGTGGTGCTGGAGTCGCCCGACTGCACGGGCACGGCCACCTCGGTCGAGACATTGAATTCGAGCACCTGCCAGAGCACAGGAGCGTCCAGCAACCAGTCAATACCGGAACGGTACCTGGTGGCCCCGCATTACCACTCTCCTTACACGGAACAGGCGGGCATCGGGATTGAACGGCAATTGACCAAGACGACGAACATGACGGTGACGTTCCTGCACTCGTTTGGACCGCACCAGATGGTCACCATCAACGCCAACCAGGTTGATGGGCAGGGTCTGTTCCCGTTGAATCCGGCCGGCGGATTCGATTACGAATACGATCCCGAGGGAATTTTCAAAGAGAACCAGATTATCGCCAGCATCAACTCGCAACTGACCAAGCGCCTCAGCATTGTTGGCTTTTACACGGGGGGCTGGGCCCATAGCGACGGCGGCGCGGGCTCTAATATATCCAACGCCTATAACATCAGCCAGGACTACGGTCCGGCGACGTTCAACTCGCGCAACCAGATCTTTGTGATGGGCAACTACCTGGGCCCGTGGGGAATCCGCTTCAATCCGTTCCTGATCGCGAACTCGGGCAAGCCGTTCAACATTGTTTTGCAAACCGATCCAGTTAACAACTTCTTCAATCAACGGCCCACTTATGCGAGCTCGGCAACGCTTCCAGGGGACGCGGTGAGCACGCCCTGGGGAATGATGGACATCAACCCGCAGCCCGGTGAACGACTGATCCCGGCCAACCTGGGAGTGGGACCGGCGGCGGTGGCCGTGAACCTGCGCATCAGCCGCGGATTCGCTTTTGGACCTGAAACCAGCGGCCCTGCCAGAGGACAAGGTGGCCCCTGGGGCGGCGGCGGTGGTGGCGGCGGACGCCGCGGCGGACCTCCGGGCGGCGGCCTCGGACCGGGCGGACTTGGCGGCGGGCCCGGCGCGATGCGGGGGATGTGGGGAGCCCCGCCGAACCGCAGATACAACCTGACCTTCAGCGCGCAAGCCTTGAACCTGTTTAACGATATCGATTACGGCGGTCCTAACGGCACCATTGGATCACCGGATTTCCTGCGCTCCACCACGCTGGCGGGCGGAATCTTCAGTTCGGGTTCGGCGGCACGGCGCATTTTCCTGCAGGCCACATTCTCGTTTTGAATCGATGCGGAGACGGACACGGAGGCCGGAGCGATCTGCTCCGGCCGCTGTGTTCTTAGCTCGCGGCGGCGCCGTTTCCCCGCGGTGCGAGAACGCGCTGGTAGAGCGCCTCCCACCGCGAGGCGCTTTCCAGGATGGTGAACTGCGCCAGGATGCGCTCGCGCGCCGCACAGCCCTGAGATCGGCGAAACTCGGGTGGATTCTGCATCAGCTTCAGCATGGCAGCGGCAAGTGCCTCCGCATTACCGGCGGGAATAATTTCGCCACAATCACCGGCCAGCTCGCGCACGCCGCCTACATCGGTTGCCACAAAAGGCTTCTCCATCGCCATGGCTTCGCCGAGCGCGAGGGGTAAGCCTTCCCAAACAGAAGAAAGGACAAATCCGTCGGCCAGATCGAGGAGGGCGGGGATGTCGCGGCGTAATCCGAGCCATCGAATGCAGGCCTCGATGCCGCTGGCTTTGGCCATTTCGTGGAGCGAATCGGAGTATTCGCTCTTCCCTTCTCCGGCAATCCAAAGCCGCGCATCGGGCGCTGCAGCATGAACCTGGGCGAAGGCTCTGAGAAGGTTGGGAAAGGCCTTGGCCGGCGCGATACGACCAACCGCAAGCCAGACAAATTCCGTTGCAAGTCCGAATTGTCCTCGCTGGCACATCCTCCGCTCGGGATGCGGAGTGAATTCGGAGCAATCGATGCCGTTTGGGATGACGGAACATTTGCTGCGCGGCAGAACGCGGCGTCGAATGGCCTCTTCCGCGGCAGCCTGGCTCACGGCCGCAGTGTGGTTGCTCAGCGGATCGGTGAGGCGCAGTGCGAGCCTTCGCATTGCGCCACCCTCGTAGATGTTATGGATGGTGGAGATCACGCGGGCGCGCGGCAGAAGGAGCCGCAACAACCGGGCCAGCATGTTGCCATGAAAATTGTTGCTGTGAATGACGTCAGGCCGGAAGGCGCGGACGGCCGTGGCGGCACGGACCAGCGCGCCCGGCAGAGACGCGGGATTCCGGCGGAAACCGAGGTGATGGACAGGGGCCGCACATGGCAATTCATCCGCGGCGTGCTCCCGCAGTGCAAAAATCTCGACCGCGTGGCCGCGAGCGGTCATGAATGCGGCAAGCGCGGCGATTTGCCGTTCCGCGCCGCCGATTGCGAGCGTGTTGATTACGTATGCGATCCTCATGCCGGATCGCCGCATGGGCGGCGAGTGCGACGATGATAGCTCGCGAAAGCGCGCGCGTGTTGTGACGGGTGACCGCCCCGATCAGATTGCGCTATGCGTCCTGGTCAGGATGCCGGGGCGTCATGCGCCGCGCCAGGAGCCAATCCAGGGAGAAGAGGCCAGGGCCGAGGATGAGAATCAGCAGCGCCGCAAGCCAGTCATTGTAGGCGCTCGCCGCCTGGAACTTATCCGGGTCAGAGAAAACGGACAGGAAGGCATCCTTCTCCGCCGCCAGGAACGCGACCGTCATGTTCAGGAACAGCACCAGCGAGACCAGGCGCGTGCCCAGGCCGGCGAAGAAGAGCGCGCCGCCGAGGAGTTCCACCAGCCCGACGAAGATCGCCGTCGCATGGGGCGCGGGAAGGCTGAGGGTAGTGAAGAAATCCGTAACCTTGTCGAGATGTGTGAGCTTGCCGTATCCGTCCTGGCAGAGCTGCCAGCCCCAGTAGAGCCGAATGGCAAGCAGCAGCGGGTTTTGCAGGCGCTTGAGAATCGCGGTTGCGCCGCCGTACGCGTCGCGCAAGAAGCGCATCATCGTTTCGTGCTTCCTTTCATTGTTCAGAGATGAGCGATTCGAGGTCGGGTGCACAAATCCAGCCCAGTTCGGCCCAGGAGCTGAACCAGCGGCGGACCAGGGTTGCGCGACGTTCGGCGGAAAGCGAGGTAAAGGCAAAACCCGCGTCGAGCGCTGCTCCCAACCGCTCACCGGCGCGAATTGCGCAGAGGGTCCGATATTGCCCGCATGTGAGCCGCCGGTAATAGACCGAGAAATCCAGCCGATGGGCCGCTACCCAGATCGGGCGGCGGCGCATGCGCGGGAGCGGGGCCGGAGCTTCCGCGGTCTCTTCGTGCTTCATGCCCGCCTCGCCCAACTGGCGCTTTTCGCGATTGTGCAACGAGACTACCAGCGTGTCGGCAGGATAGTTGAGCGCGAGAAGCTGCACGTGCGGTTGGAGAGCCAGCCGTGAATCCGCGTCGAGGACAGCGATCTGCTCCAGTGTCAGTGGCTCGCGTTCCGCGCTGTCGAATGCCTCGACAAACGCCCATTCGACGCGGGCAACGTCGACGGCGAGCGCATGGCGGCGCCCGGCAAATTGGGGATGGCCGGCAAGCCACTCCACCAGCCGCGAACCCAGATTGCGCAGCGTGAATGAGCGGCTGGGATGGGCGGTGAGATACGCAACCGATAGCGCCGCGAACGCGTGGCTTCCCACCACGGCGCGCAACGAGGGAAAATCTTCCTCCAGCGCGCAGAGTACGCGAAACCAGTACTGCCGGTTGTAGATCTCCAGGCGCTCGACTGGCGTGAGGCGGCTGTTGGGCGCCACAAACGAAGCGGCAACCTGCTCCATGACGCGGCCGTCGGCAGAATGCGAACGCATGCCGTCGTCCGCTGTCAGCGGCATCATAATGGCCGCGGCCATTTCGCGCTGCAGGTCCTCAAGAAGCATTGGTTCTGCCATCATGCCACTCCTTGAATTGCCGGGGCTGATGCTGGTTCGCACGCATTCAGGTAGCGCTCGGCCTTTTTTGCTTCGGCGTGGACCTCATTGAAGCTGGGAATGCGATCGTCCCACTCGAGCAATGTCGGAGTCGGGCCGCAACGCTCGATGGCACGCGCATACAGCGTCCAGACCGGATCGATGACGGGATGATCGTGCGTGTCGAGAATGTATTTTTCGTACTTGGAGTGGCCGGCAATGTGAATCTGCGCCACGCGCTCCGCCGGCACCGCGTTCACGTAGTCCATGGGATTGAACTCGTGGTTCATGGCGGACACGTAAATGTTATTCACGTCGAGCAGGATGCCGCAGTCGGCGCGCTCCACGACCTCGGTGAGGAACTCCCATTCAGTCATTTGTGAACCGGTAAACGCCGCATAGGAACTGACGTTTTCCACGATGAGGGGAATCTCCAGGAAATCCTGCACCGCGCGCACGCGCTCCACGGTGCGCGCGACCGCCTCCCAGGTGTAGGGAAGGGGCAGCAGGTCGTGGGTGTAGGTGCCGTCCACCGAGCCCCAGCAGAGATGATCGCTGAGCCATGGGGTATTGGTGCGGCGGACCAGTTGTTTCAGGCGGCGCAGGTGTTCCGGGTCCGGTGCGGTCACGGAACCGAAGTACATGGAGACGCCGTGCTGCACCACGCGGTATTGCTCCAAAATGCGGTCCAGGTTCGCCATGGCGCGACCCGAATCCACCATGAAGTTTTCGCTGATGATCTCGAACCAGTCCACTACAGGCTTGCGCGAAAAGATGTGCTCATAGTGCGGAATGCGGAGACCGATTCCGACGGCGTGGTTCGAGTATGCATTGAAACGATTGGGCATGTTCGGAGGGATCAGTAATCAGTGGTCAGTGAACAGTGAACAGTGGACAGTGGACAGTGGCCCAGGTACAAAGCGGCGCCCGAGAGATTCGCACCCGCAATGTTCACTGTTCACTGTCCACTGTGCCCTTTGTTTACGCCAGCTTTGGCATCTTGGAGCCGTCGGTAGCGCAGCCGCCCTTGCCCTTGCAGCTGTTCTTGCCTTTGCAGCCATTGTCGCTGCTCTTACAGCCGCCTTCGCCCTTACAGTCGTTTTTGCCCTTGCAGGAGTGCTTGGGCGCCTTGGCGGATGTGTAGCGCAATCCGGCATTCGCCGCCTTCACGGTGGGGTTGTTGGTGTTGGCGTTGTTGGTGGTCTGCGCAGCAACGGTGGTGCCGCACATTAATCCGGAAAGAGCCGCTGTCAGCAGCATCGTATTCACATTCTTCATGATCGACCTCACTGGTGGTTGGGGCGGATTGGGTCCGCGGGTGGGGGCCATGCAGGAATTGCGCCCTGGGGAAATGCCTGCCTCAAACCGCTGTTCCGCACATGAGAGTGCGAACCTGCGGGGAAGGTTACAAGCCGGGGGGCAGGAAAGGAAATGAAAATCTTTCAGAAGGGCCTCCCTGCTGTATATACGGGATTGGCATGAATTTGGATTGGGGTGAGGTAAGCTGAAAGTGCCTTAAATCTGCAGCGCGAGGATTGGCCGGGTATGCCCATTGAGGCGAATGGAAAAGGAATGCGGGTATTGAGCCGCGGCAGTTTTCTTTTCGCGCTGCTTCAGAGCTTGTGCACCGCCGTGCTTACCGTCAGCGGAATCCGCGTAGCCATCGGGCTCACGGCGCTGGCTGCCGCCTCAGGAATCTACGCGCCGGCTACGGGTTGGCACCAGGACGCGATCCGCATTCCCATGCTTATCATCGCCGCCGCGGGAGCGCTGATCAATCTCGCCGTCCTCTTCTGGATCTGGCATTTGCGCGCGCGGCCTTCCGCGCGATGGCGCCAGCGAGAGCTCACGGCGAAGGAGAAGCGATCCGAGCGCGTCCAGGTCGTGCTTGCCATCGTCACGCTGGTTCTGGTCGGGCTGGAAACCTGGACCCATCCGATGGTTCATCGCAAAGGTCCGCCGCCGCACGTTCAGACCTCGCCGCAGGCGATGGCAAAGTCCGAAGTCGTTAGATTCCGCGCGCAATTGGACTAATGGGGCAAAGCTCTAGAATCCGTACTGAAATACGGTAAATCTTACCAATGCCTGGTATCTGATCGGCTGTAGCGTGGGGTCAAACACGGCCCATGCTGCGCTCGATTCTCCCATGGTCCAAAAGCAGTGATTGCGGCCTCGCCCCGGGGCGCTCAATCTATGAGGAAAGAAGAACCCGTAGCTCAGCCGCTAAAGACTTTGCTCCCATACCCCCGCGCGTGTCAAGCGGAAAGGAGTTACCAAGGCCGAGTGTCTTTTGGTCGCAGCTTAGGCCGCTGCAATCAATCGGCGGCAATTCCAGGTCGATCGGCGAGCACCCGTTCCTTGGATTCTCAGAACGTAACGGACGGCAGCCACGCCCCCGCAGGCTCGTTGTAGAGTCCCATGCTCATCAGGGTCATCGGCTGCACCATGCGCAATCCATTATTGAGACACCAGCGCAACAGTGTCGCATTCCGCGTGGGAACCAGGACGCCCGGGCCGCCAAATCCCTCCGCCGACGCGATCAGCGCCTGCAGGTCCACGTTTGTCTCCGCCGTTGCGTGCCCGAAGAACGCCAGGTCCGAGGCGTAGCCGGTGATGCGCCCGCTCCGCTCCACCACGCGCGCGCTTCCGGTTTCGATTCCATGCGCCAGTTCGCCCCCGCGGGCGAATCCGTGCACCCTCCGCGACAGCTCGTTGCAAATGTCGAGGTCTGTCGCCGCCGCCGGCCTAACCTGGCACCCGGCCAGGCTGCGTTCTCGCGTCTTGCCTTGCAGGCACGCCAGCGGCTCGCGCACATCGAACCCCAGCGAAGTGTAAAGTGACATGGACCGGGTGTGAAATGCCGCCTGCACCAGCCGCACGCCGGGCGCACCGCATTCCCGGGCCCGGTCCAGGACCGCCTGCATCAGCTTGTGCCCCACGCCTGCGTTCTGCACCTCAAGGTCCACCGTGATCGGCCCCACTCCCCGAATCGCCGACCGCTCGTCCAACACATTGCTGCCCACGATCCGCCCTTCAACCTCCGCCACAACCGAGTAAAACAGCTCGGAGTGCCCGAAGATCCAGGTCAACAGTCCCACCGTCACCTCGGGCGCGGGAAAGTCGCATGGGAAGCCGTGCCGCGCGTTGATCGTGGAAAAAGCTTCAAAGCAGATGCGGCCACAGGCCTCGCCGTCCTGGGGCCGGGCCGGGCGGATGGTTACTACGGGCTGATTTGCTGTCGCCATGGGCGACCTCCATGTTCGCGGAAAAGTGTAACAGTCGACGGGATCGCCGTTGCAACCTAAATCCCCATCTGACTTTGTCTCAATCCCTTGTCCTCATGTTCCTGCTTTTCTGATATCCTCCGCCCAACGTGGCCGACATTCCAACACTCAAGCGCGGCATCCGCTTTCGCGACCTTACGCTGTTCTATGTCGCGGGCAGCCTCAGTATGCGGTGGGCGGCAACGGCCGCTGCCGGCGGCCCAAGCAGCCTGGTTATCTGGATTGCTGCACTGCTCTGCTTTTTCATTCCCCTGGCCGGCAGCGTGATGGAGCTGTCGTCGCGCTACCCGGCAGAAGGCGGGCTCTACGTTTGGACACAGCGCGCCTTCGGGGATGGAGCCGGATTTCTGGCAGCGTGGACGTACTGGATGAGCAATCTGCCGTATTTTCCCGGTGTGCTCTATTTCGGCGCCGCATCTGCTCTGGTTGCGTTCGGCGGACACGGTAGCGCACTCGGCTCGAGCCGGGTTTATTTCATCCTTTTCGCCGCTCTTGCGATTGCGCTCATCACCCTCTTGAACATTCGCGGAGTAGACGCGGGAAAGTGGCTGAATAACATTTCTGCGATGGGCGGCATTCTCCCGCTGATATTGCTGATCGTGTTGGGCGCGGTGTCGTGGGCGCACTTCGGCTCGGCAACCCGCTTCAGCGTCGCCAGCATGACTCCACACTGGTCAGTAAAGAACGCCATATTCTGGTCCACCATCTTCTTCGCATTTGTGGGCGTGGAGGCTGGCTCTTTCATGGGCGACGAAATCGAAAACCCTCGCCGTGTCATTCCCCTGGCGCTCCTGGCCGGAGGCGCCATCACCACTTTCGGCTACGTGTGCGGTACAGCAGCATTGATGGTGGCGCTGCCGGGCAAAGCCGTCAGCGGACCGGACGGCATTGTCGCCGGCCTGCGCGCGTTGTGCGGACAAGTCGGACTGGAATGGCTGCTGCCGGCAACAGCGCTCCTCGTCGCACTGAATGCGCTGGGTGGGGCTTCGGCGTTTCTTTCGTCCACCTCGCGATTGCCTTTCGTGGCCGGCATCGATCACTACCTGCCGCCGGTCTTCGGATCCATTCATCCGCGATATCGTACGCCTTGGATCTCTATTGGCTTTTACGGTTTCGCCAGCATCATGGTTGCGCTTTTGAGCCAAGCCGGCACCACGGTGCGCGGCGCCTACGACGTTCTGGTCAGCATGGCCGTTCTGGTCACGTTTTTGCCCTTTCTGTTCATCTTTGCGTCGATCATCCGACTTCAGCGCGATCCAGCCGGCCCTGAGGTGCGGCGCGTTCCCGGAGGCAGGCCTGTGGCCATCGCATTCGGCGTGCTCGGAATGATCAGCACACTGGTCACCATCGGCCTGTCCGCGATTCCGTCCGACGATGATCCCGACAAGCCGCTCGCGGTGCTAAAGGTGGTGGGCAGCGCGGCAGTTGTGGTGGCGCTTGGGATCGGCGTCTATCTGGTCGGGCGCTATAAGAGCGGGCGCTTGCCTTCCCAAAAAGCATCGGCCAGAACATGACCCGCCCAAGGCCGTTGATCGGCTTGAACCCTTCTTGGTTATTTCGTTACGCGGTAATTTCGCGGCCGGCGATGAAAACGCGCGGGCGCGCAGGCGCGGCGATGAAGTAGGCGAGCTCGCGGTAATCGGTGAACTCGTGGATGAGGAAATCTGCCTGCTTGCCAGGCTCGAGCGAGCCGACGTCCGCGCCAAGACCGAGCGAGTACGCGGCGTTGATGGTGGCCGCTGTAAGCGCTTCGGCGGGTGAGAGGCGCATCTGAAGGCATGCCAGCGACAGCATGAACGGCATGGACGCAACAGGCGATGAGCCCGGATTGAAGTCGGTAGCGAGAACGATGGCGAGGCCGAGCTCGATCATTCGCCGCGCAGGCGGATACTGCGCGCGGCTCAGCGCGAACACTGACCCCGGAAGCAGAACAGGTTGCACGCCCGCGGCTTTCAGCTGAAGCAGGGTTTCGTCGGTTACGGTTTCGAGGTGGTCGGCGGTGGCCGCGCCGAGATCGGCGGCGAGGGCAGCGCCGGTGCCGGTGCGGAACTGCTCGGCGTGGACGCGCAGGCCGAGTCCATGCTGTTTGGCTGCAGTCAGCACCGCGCGGCATTCGTCCACGGTGAAGGCGTGGTCGTCGCAGAAGGCGTCGCAATAGCGGGCGAGCTTCAGCCGCGAAACCTCGGGGATCAGCTCTTCGCAGATGAAGCGAATGTATTCCTCGCGGTGGTTCGCGAATTCCGGCGGGACGGTGTGCGCGGCCAGTAGCGTGGGAACGATGCGCGCAGGACCTTCCTGGTTGAGCCGGCCCATGACGCGGAGCATGCGCAGCTCTGTCTCTCGATCGAGGCCGTAGCCGGATTTGGCTTCGAGAGTCGTAGTTCCGCCACGCAGCATCCAGTCGCGATGGCGGCGCGCAGATGCCAGAAGCTCGTCTTCGGTGGTGGCGCGCGTAAGGCGCACGGTGCGCAGGATGCCGCCGCCAGCCGCGGCAATTTGCTGGTAAGTGGCGCCGGCGATGCGCTGCTCAAACTCATCGGCACGGTTGCCGGCGAAGACCATGTGCGTGTGGGCGTCGACGAATCCCGGCGTGACGCAGCGGCCCTGCGCATCGATCACGGTTGCATCGGCGGGAATGCGCGCGCGAATCTTAGCGTTGGTTCCAATTGCGGCGATGCGGCCGTCCTCAATGAGCAGCGCAGCGTTCTGAATGATGCCAAGCTCGTTCAGTTCCGCACCGGCACGCGGACGCGCGGGACCTGCGAGGGTGACAAGCTGACCGATGTTGACGATGGCGATGGTCATGTACACCTTCAAGAGGCGAGCGGCCGATGCGATTCAATCCCTGGGATCCGGTGAGTCGGATTTGGCGCTCAGTTTCTGCTCGACTTCGCAGCCTCCAATTGTTTCGACAGGAATGTACCAGTGTTGGGGTCTTTTCGGATCGTAGTGGATGGTCATCCTCTTGTCGACCATTGTTCGAATCAGGATGTCTGCGCGATCACCCGTCGCCCGAAGTGCAAAGCGGCCTGAGAGCTGCTGCTTGCCGACCACATAAGAAAATGTGAAACAGGGAAGGTCAACGGCATTGAGTCTGTTCCCGATTCTGTCAATTTCCGCGGATTGAATTGTGGCCTCGACGATCGGCCAGTTTCTGGCTTCTCTGACACGCTTGCTTATCCACAAGCTAAAAGCGGCGAACACAGCGGCGACAGAGAATCCGATGATCAAAATGACAAGTGAAGTGCCGTCCACGCTTACTCCGTCGCCATGGGAATGCGAATGCCTTTTTCGCGAGCGGTCTGTTGCGCCAGTTCGTAACCGGCGTCGGCGTGGCGGGCTACGCCGATACCGGGATCGTTGTTGAGCACGCGATGGATACGCTGGGCGGCGCTGACTGTGCCATCGGCTACGGTGACCTGGCCCGCGTGTAGCGCGTAGCCCATGCCCACGCCGCCGCCGTGATGGAAGCTGACCCAGCTTGCTCCGCTGACCGCGTTCAGTGCGAAGTTAAGCAGAGGCCAATCCGCAATTGCATCAGAGCCGTCGAGCATCTTTTCGGTCTCGCGATACGGGCTCGCAACGGAGCCGGTGTCGAGGTGGTCGCGCCCGATTGCGATGGGCGCGGAGATTTCGCCTTTGCGCACAAGATCGTTCATCGCCTCGCCCATCTTGGCGCGATCGCCGTAGCCGAGCCAGCAGATGCGCGCTGGCAGGCCCTGGAAGGCGAAACGGCCGCGGGCCAGCCTCAGCCACTTCGTCAGAATTTCGTTGTCGGGGAAGAGCTCGAGTGCCAGCTCGTCGGTGCGGTCAATGTCCTTGGGATCGCCGGAGAGCGCGATCCAGCGGAACGGCCCTTGTCCGGTGCAGAACAACGGGCGGATGTACTCGGGCACAAAGCCGGGAATGAGAAACGCGTCCACCGCGCCGGCATCGAAGGCGAAGCGGCGGATGTTGTTGCCGTAGTCGAATGCGACGGCGCCCGCACGCTGGAGGGCGAGCATGGCGTTGACGTGGACCACCATGGAGGCTGTAGATCGACGGACGTATTCCTCGGGATCGCGCTGGCGCAGCTCGGCTGCTTCAATCACCGAGAACCCTTGCGGCACGTAACCATTCAGCGGATCGTGGGCGCTGGTCTGGTCGGTGACCACATCCACCTGCACGCCGCGGCGGAAGATCTCCGGCAACACATCGGCGCAGTTGCCGACAAGGCCTACGGAAAGCGCGCGGCCTTCCCGGCAGGCGGCCGCGCAGAGCGAGAGCGCCTCGTCCAGCGATTCGGTCATTGTGTCGCAGTAGCGGGTGTCGAGTCGGCGCTGGATTCGCGTGCGGTCCACCTCAATACACAAGACAACGCCGTCATTCAGCGTGACGGAGAGCGGCTGCGCGCCACCCATTCCGCCCATGCCGCCGGTAACGACGAGCCTGCCCTTGAGCGAGCCGCCGAAATGCCGCTCGGCCAGCGACGCAAAGGTCTGAAACGTGCCTTGCAGAATGCCCTGCGTACCGATGTAAATCCAGCTTCCCGCGGTCATCTGTCCGAACATGATGAGGCCCTTCTTGTCGAGCTCGTGGAAGTGCTCCCAGTTGGCCCACTTGCCCACCAGGTTGGAGTTGGCGATGATGACGCGCGGGGCAAGGTCATGAGTGGGAAAGACGCCGACGGGCTTGCCGGACTGGATCAGCAGCGTCTCTTCATTGCCCAGGCGCTGAAGCTCGCGCACGATGGCGTGGTAGCAGTCCCAGTTGCGCGCGGCCTTTCCGATGCCGCCGTAAACGACGAGGTCCGCGGGCCGCTCGCCCACTTCCGGGTCCAGGTTATTCATGAGGCAGCGGAGGGCGGCTTCCTGGTGCCAGCCCTTGCAATGGAGTTGGGTGCCTCGGAAGGCGCGGATGGTCGGAGCTGCTGCGGTGGTGGTCATGGGAACTCCTAACAGATGACGATAGCGCCGGGAGGTTGGGTTGGGCCAGAGGGGAAGATAAAGCGGCTTGCAGCCGGGACACGGGCGAGATGCATCCAACCGGAGCATGAAGCTTGTGTTGCTTGCGACAGTAGGAATTGTGGTGTTGGCGGGATGCCAGCAGAGGCAGCAGCCGACGCCGGACCAGATCCGGCAGGATACTGCAAAGGCTACGCACGACGCAGTTCAAGATGCGAAGGCCGTCGGGCAGGGCGTGGTAGACGGGCTGAAGAAGTCGAAGACAGTTAACATCAATGAGGCTTCGGCGAACCAGCTCAAGGAGCTGCCGGGAATTGACGATGCACGGGCGAGGCGAATCATCGCTAACCGGCCGTATGACCACGCGGATGACCTGGTGAAGAAGGCCGTGGTGCCGCAGGCCGAGTACGACCGGATCAGCGGGCAGGTGGTGGCGAGGTAGTCTCGCCGGAGTGGCCGTTGATTTATCCTTTTGCTCGTGCCAAACACAATAGTTGAATGCGTACCGAACTTCTCAGAAGGCCACGACAAGGCAAAGGTGGATGCGATTGTCGAGGCGATGAAGATGCCCGGCGTCTACCTCCTGGACCGCGAGATGGACGCCGACCACAACCGCTGCGTGATTACGCTGGTGGGGGAGCGCGAGGCCATCCAGGAAGCGGCGATCCGCGGGGTGGGCAAGGCGGCGGAGCTAATCGACCTTACCGTGCACCAGGGCGCGCATCCGCGCATGGGGGCGGCGGACGTGGTGCCGTTCATCCCCATTGAGGGCGTCACCATTGAGGACTGCGTGGCCATGGCGCGCCACGTGGGTGCGGAAATTGCGAAGCGGTTCGGGATTCCGGTGTACTTGTACGAGGCGGCGGCCACGCGGCCTGAGCGGACGAACCTCGAGAACATCCGCCGCGGCCAATTCGAAGGGATCCGCGACGAAATCGCGACCAACCCTGCGCGGATGCCGGATTTTGGCGAGCCGCGCGTGCATCCCACGGCCGGCGCCACAGTGGTGGGTGCGCGCAAATTCCTCATCGCGTACAACGTCTTCCTGAACACGGCCGACGTCGAGATTGCGAAGAAGATTGCCAAAGCAGTGCGCTTCTCAACCGGCGGGCTGCGGTTCGTGAAGGGCGCGGGGTTCCTGGTGCGCGGGCAAGCACAGGTCTCCATGAACCTGACGGATTTTGACCAGACCCCGATTCATCGCGTCTTCGAGTTTGTGAAACGCGAGGCCGCGCGGTACGGCGCAATGCCGACATCGAGCGAGATTGTGGGACTGATTCCCAAGGCGGCGCTGGAGCGGGCGGCGGAGTGGTTCCTTCAAGTGGAGAACTTCGACTCGTCGCTGATATTGGAAAACCGGCTGGCGGGCGTGATGAGCGGAAAGATGGCGGTGGGCGGATTGCGGTCTGGAGTCGAGCCGTTCATCGAGCAGCTTGCCGCGCCGACGGCTACGCCTGGTGGCGGGAGCGCGGCGGCGGCGGCGGGCGCGATGGCCGCGGGACTGGCGGGCATGGTGGCTTTAATGTCACGCGGCAAAAAGGCTTATGTGCGATACGAGAGCCAACTGAGCGACGCGATCGCGCGGCTGGCGACCTTGCGCGAGGAACTGAAAGCGGCAATCGACGCGGATGCCGAGTCGTACAACACGGTGATGCGGGCGTACAAAGCGGCGAAGGAGTCAGCGGCAGGCGGACCGCTCATTAACGCTGCGCTCAAGGAGGCGACCAGCGTCCCGCTGGGCGTGGCGGAGCGCGCGGCTGAGATCGCCGGGATGGTGGAGAAGTTGCGGCCGATTACGAACCCGAACATGGCATCGGACTTGACCACGGCGGCGGCGCTGTCGCGGGCGGCGCTGGAGGGTGCGCTGGCAAACGTGGAAATCAACCTGGGCTCGATGAAACCGACAACAGAGGAAGAGGACTCATTTGTAAGCGGGACGAGGGCGCTGGCGGAGAAGCTGAAGGGGAAAATCTGAGGGGGCGAAGGACCGTGCCGCAGGTGCGGGCTCCAGTTCCCTCCAGGATGGGGTTGATAGAGCAAGGAAACAGTATGCGGAGGCGCATGTCAAGCGATTTTCTTGAGGGTGCGCGTGGAAAATGCCGGCGAATTCCGGCGGCGAGACCTGCTCAGTTCAGCCTGAAATCAAGTATGCTTTCTGCAATGCTAGAAACCAGCCCATAGAGGTGCTGAGTGCCAAGCGCAAGACGCTTTACCTTTGCTGTACTTGCTGTTCTGATCGTAGCCGCAACCACCGAAGCGAGATTGACGGGCGAGAGCCAACAGAAGCAGGCGTTCGTCCGGCTGGACCGGGTTACCGCTTCCCGGGCGATACCCAACGGAATCGAGATTCACTCCAGCTCCGCGCTGATGCAGATTACCGCATTGCGCGACGACGTCCTGCGCGTGCGCGTCGGTCCCGCGGGCCAACTTCCGGAAGACGCATCCTGGGCCGTGCTTGCGGAGGCGCGTCAATCGGCCATTCCGGTGACGCAGGAAACCAGCAGCACATCTGTCGGCTTCACAACTGGCAAGCTGCGTGTGACCATTCATCGCGATCCGCTTGCGCTCAAAGTCACAGATCTGGCCGGACGCGTGATCGCAGAGAATTATCCCGGACGGCCGATCGAGTATCACGGGACTTCGTTCCGCGTGTACATGAATTCGCCGGAGGATGAGCATTACTTTGGCTTGGGCGACAAGCCCGGTCCGCTGGATCGGCGCAATGAGGCCTTCTCAGACTGGAACACCGACGCGTTCGGCTGGCAGGAATCCACCGACCCGATTTACAAGTCGATCCCATATTTCATTACCCTGCGCAACGGCATTGCCGCAGGCATCTTCCTGGATAACACCTGGCGCACCAGCTTCGATTTCAACAAGGAGTATCACGACGCGTATTCGTTTGGAGCGCCCAACGGTCCGCTCGATTACTACATTCTGTTTGGGCCCGAGCCAAAGCAAGTTGTCGAGACGTGGGCGTGGCTCACAGGCAAAACGCCGCTGCCTCCGCTTTGGACGCTGGGCTATCAGCAATCGCGCTACAGCTATTACCCCGAATCGGAGGTGCGGCGAATCGCCGCTAGGCTGCGCAGTGAACGCATCCCCGCCGACGTGATCTGGCTCGATATCGATTACCAGTACAAGAATCGTCCCTTCACTGTGGATCCGGAGCGGTTTCCTCATTTCGAGCAGATGGTCCAAGACCTAAAGGCCGAGCATCTCAAAACAGTCGTCATCACCGACCTGCACATCGCCGATGTGCCCAACGCGGGCTACAAGCCTTACGACGAGGGCAAAGCAGGCGACCACTTCGTCAAGAATCCCGACGGGTCCACGTACGTGGGAATCGTGTGGCCGGGCAAGAGTGTGTTTCCGGACTTCACCCAAAAACAATCGCGCGAGTGGTGGGGAACGCTATACGCGGATTTTGTGAAGGACGGCGTGGCCGGTTTCTGGAACGACATGGACGAGCCGGCTATTTTCGAGGTCGCGTCGAAAACAATGCCGGATGACGTTGTGCACCGCATTGAGGAGCCGGGTTTCACAACCCGCACTGCAACGCATCTTGAGATTCACAACATCTTCGGAATGGAGAACAGCCGCGGCACTTATGAGGGGTTGTTGAAGCTGGCGCCGGACAAGCGGCCGTTCGTAATGACGCGGGCAAGCTACGCCGGCGGACAGCGTTATGCCGCCACTTGGACCGGCGACAACTCGAGCACGTGGAACCATCTGCGCCAATCCATTCCGCAACTGCTGAATCTGGGGTTGAGCGGGTTCGCCATGAGCGGCGCGGACGTGGGTGGGTTTGCGGGATCGCCGCAGCCTGAGCTGCTGACCCGTTGGCTTGAAGTGGCAGCTTTCGAGCCAATTGACCGCGACCACTCCGCCAAAGGGACTGCACCGCAGGAACCCTGGGAGAACGGCACGCCCGAGGACCTGGAAATCCGCCGCCGCTACATTGAGGAGCGCTACCGGCTGATGCCGTATCTGTACACAACAGCGGAGGAGATGAGCCGCACCGGATTGCCCATCATGCGGCCGCTGTTTCTGGATTTTCCCCAAGCGATCAGCAATGGCACGGTCGATCCGACAACACAAAACGAGTTCATGCTGGGCCCGGACCTTCTGATTGCCCAGAGCCCGTATCCCGACGAGATGGACGATTACTTCGTCAGCCTGCCGCCGGTTGGCTGGTACGACTACTGGACCGGCGCGAAGGTGGAGGGTGGGATGCCGCATAAGGCAATCGACAATAGCGATGCGCCCCCCGGAGTTCAGGAGACGCACAACCTGGACACGCTGCCGGTTTTTGTGCGCGCCGGCGCCATCGTGCCGGAGCAGCCACTGGTCCAGAGCACTGACGAAAAGCCTCAAGGACCGCTGACGCTGCGCGTGTATCCGCCGGTTGCGCCGGGAAAGGATTGCAGCGGCAGTCTGTATCTCGACGACGGTGATTCTTTCGCCTTTCGGCAGGGACAATTTCTGCGCGAGGAGTTCACCTGCCGGTTAACGGCGCAGGGGATCATCGTAATGGTGAATCCGCGGGAAGGCAGCTATGCGCCGTGGTGGAAGCTGATACAGGTTGACGTGTACGGCGCCACCAGGCCAGCCGCCGAAGCCAGCTACACCAACCTCGACAGCACGAAAGGAACGCCAATTTCGACGGCATACGATGCCGAGCATCATCGGATCTCGGCGCTGGTGCCAGATTCAGGCAAAGGACTCGAACTGCAGTTGACCTACTGAGGCGCCCTCGAATTCGCCAGATTTGCTGGTGCTCTTGATTCGGGGATCGGATATCATCCTCCCATCCCCGGAGGTTTCGTGCTCAGATCAGCGAAGATCTGGTGGTTTAGCGCTGCGGGAGGCGCGGTCTTCGGCGTGCTCTTCCGCGCCGCGTTCGGGATGCACTTACCGGGCTCCGCCGCCCAGTCCGCAACGCTGGTACTTTCGCTGTCCTACCTCGCGCTGGTTCCCGGCGTCATGGGCTTCTTTGCGGTCTTGCAGTATTTGCGAAAGACTCCGGAGGAAGCCGTCCGCTGGTACAAATGGCTCTTTCTGCCCTGGGCATCGGTCGGCATCACCATCCTCGTGTTTATGGCCACCGCTTGGGAGGGCGCCATCTGCATCCTGATGGCTGCTCCGATTGTGCTGGTCTTCAGCATGATCGGCGGGGCAATTGCACGGGCGTTCTACGAGTCTCCCCCGGCGAAGCCCACGACGGTATTTGGGGCTGCGGCGCTGCCATTGCTGATGGCGTTGATCGAGATTCACGTGCCGAATCCCTATGAAATTCGCACGGTGAACACCGAAATCATGATTCATGCCCCGGCCAGCATGGTCTGGAAAAATATCGAAAGAGTTCGCGCCATCAATGCCCGTGAATTGCCGGAGTCATGGGTCAATCGCATCGGTTTTCCGCGCCCCGTTGAGGCGACGCTCTCGCATGAAGGCGTCGGCGGCGTGCGCCATGCAAGCTTCACCGGGGGATTGGTTTTCGCTGAAACCGTGAATGACTGGCAGCAGGAGAAAGATCTGCGCTTTTCCATTCGCGCCAATACGGACTCGATTCTGACAACCACGCTCGATGAGCATGTGACCATCGGCGGACCGTATTTCGATGTGCTCGAAGGAGAGTACCAACTTGAGCCGCGGCCGGATGGCGTTTTGCTTCACCTTTCGAGTCACGAACGGCTTTCCACGCACTTGAACGGGTACGCGGGCTTGTGGACCGACGCGGCCATGCGGGCAATTCAGGAGCAGATTCTGCAGGTAATCCGCGCACGATGCGAAGCGTCCACTGCCAAACTGCTACCCTAATAGCATGAAATTCGGCGTCCTCGTCTTTCCCGGCTCCAACTGCGACCACGACACCTTCAACGTTATCGAGACCATCGCCCACCAGCCGGTCACGTTCCTGTGGCATGACTCGGCGGACCTCGAGGGCGTGGATGCGGTGCTGGTTCCGGGCGGATTCGCTTATGGCGACTACCTGCGCACCGGCGCCATCGCTCGCTTTTCGCCCGTCATGGGCGCGGTGCAGAAATTCGCCACGGGCGGGGGCCTGGTGCTTGGCATCTGCAACGGCTTCCAGATCCTCACCGAGGCCGGCCTTCTACCCGGCGCGCTGATGCGCAACGCGGGGCTCAAGTACATCTGCAAGCAAGTGCACCTGCGCACGGAAACAGCTGACAGCCCCTTCACCAACGAGCTCATCAAGGGCGAAGTGTTGCAGATTCCCATCGGCCACATGGAGGGCAATTATTTCTGCACGCCGGAGGAGCTGAAGCGTCTTGATGCAGAAGACCGAGTCGCCTTCCGCTACTCCACGCCCAAAGGTGAAATCACGCCGGAAGCGAATCCCAACGGCTCTCTCGCAAATGTCGCCGGAATACTCAATGAGGGTCGCAACGTGCTCGGCATGATGCCGCATCCGGACCGCTCCAGCGAGAGGATCCTCGGCTCATCGGATGGCTGGAAGATCTTCGGGTCGATGGTGAACGCGCTGGCGGTGAAATAGAACTGTCTTGCGGAGGATTCCTCATGAGAGTTCCCTGGTTCCTCTGGGCTCTGTGCCTTGCAGCTTCAGCTATGGGCCAGCCATCCGCGCCGGAAATGCAGCACAACCTGCCCGTGCCGCTGAGCCGCAAGATCGCGCTTATGGTTCGCTCACAGTTCGCGGTTCCGTCAGACTGCGATATCGACATCGAATCGCGAGCGCCGAGCACAACTGCCGGATTCGACACTTTGCATGTGACTCTCCGGCGCGGAGCTGAGAGCGCCACGGTCGACTTCCTGATCTCTTCCGATGACAAGACCCTGGTCCGCATGGAGAAGTTCGATCTCAACGGCAATCCGGCGCTCGCCATCAATATTCAGGACCGGCCCATTCGCGGCAACCCGGTTGCACCGGTAACCATCATCGGCTTCGACGACCTGGAATGTCCGGTGTGCGCGAAGATGCACCAGACACTCATTCAAGAAACTCTTCCTCGATACGCCGGCCAGGTTCGGCTCGTCTACAAGGACAATCCGCTGCTCGACATCCATCCCTGGGCACTCCATGCCGCGGTCGACGCGCACTGTCTCGCCGACCAGGCCGCAGACGCGTATTGGGATTATGTGGATTACATCCACGGTCACGGAGAGGAAGTGGCCGGAGAATCTCGCGACCTGGGTAAAAGCTATTCCGTTCTGGATCGCATCGCCGGCAGTGAGGGAGCTAAGGCCAACCTCGACGCCAATACTTTGATGGCTTGCCTCAAGACCCAGGACGAGGGGCCTGTCCGCCAGTCGATGAAAGAGGCAGCGCGTCTGAGATTGGATTTTGCTCCTGCGCTGTTCGTAAATGGCGAAGAGATGCGAGGGCTTGCGTCGGAAAGCGAGTTAACGAAAGTGATCGATCGAGCGCTTCGCGATGCTGGTGTTAATCCTGCCGAATCAATCCATGTCGGATCGACTCCCAAATAGAGCCTTACAACTCCATCGTCCTGTCCCGCCATCTAAGCAAGGGTCGTAGTGTGAACCGAAGCGGCCGCTGCTCTTGAGTTTTACCTCTCATCCCGCCGCGCACTCTCGTGCATTTGTCCCGGCTTGGTTCCTATTTCCAAATGAAAGAAGCATTCAATGAAACGAGCACTTTGCATGTCCCTATTCGCCTTGCTGGGCTTGGTGCCCTTCAAGCCGGCGCTCGCCCAGGTGGCTATCAGCGTGAATTTCGCGCCTCCTGCGCTCCCCGTCTACGCACAGCCGCAGTGCCCTGAAGACGGCTACTTATGGGTTCCTGGTTATTGGGCCTGGGACGCCGACTACAGCGACTATTATTGGGTGCCCGGCACCTGGGTTCCTGCGCCCGAGCCGGGTTACTTGTGGACCCCGCCCTGGTGGGGCTGGAACAATGGCGCCTACGTCTTCAACGAGGGCTATTGGGCGCCCCAGGTCGGCTTCTATGGCGGCGTCAACTACGGCTTCGGCTATTTCGGCCACGGCTTCGGTGGTGGCCGGTGGCAGAACAACCACTTCTACTACAACACCGCCGTGGTGAACGTGAACACGACGATCATTAGGAATGTCTACGTCAATAGGACGGTGATCGTGAATAACAACGTTCACGTGAGCTATAACGGCGGCCAGGGCGGCATCCAGGCTCGGCCAACGCAACAGGAAGAAGCCGTTGCGCGCATGCGGCATGTGCCCCCGCCGGCAGTGCAGAAGCAGCGCATTCAGATGGCGCGTTCCAATCCGCAGCTCCGCGCCAGCGCCAATCACGGCAGGCCTCCCGTGGCCGCGACTGCCCGTCCCACTGATTTCAAAGGAAGTGGCGCAGTGGCTGCCAAGGCAGCCGGCGCTCCGTACCATCCGCCGGCAAGCAAGCCGGCTCCGCGAAACACCAATGCGCGGCCCGGAAGCGAACGCACTCCCACCACAGAGAAGCCTCAGGCTCGCCATGAAACCCACACAGCTCCCGCTCGCCCCGCTCCGAAAGAGCGCCCTGCTCCTGCAGTAAAACGGCCGCAGGAACGGCCAGCAACCAGGCCCACACCTGAGAAGACTCCGGCTCGCCCCGAGGCCCGCACGGCTCCAGCTCGCCCGGCACCGCAAGAGCGCCCTGCTCCTGCAGTAAAGCAGCCGCAGGAACGGCCAGCAACCAGGCCTGAGACTACTCCGCGCCCAGCAGAGAGAGCAGAACATCCCACTCCGGAAAGCCGGCCGGCGTCAAAGACAGAACCGACGCATCCGGCGCAGAGGCCCGCACCCAGGCCAAAACCGGAATCAAAGCCGAAACCGGAAGAGAAGAAAGAACCCCAATAGACCAATTCTCGGCCTACGCTCACAAAAGTCCCCGGCAGCTTTATGCTTGCCGGGGGCTCGTGTTTTAGTGCGATTAATTCGCCAACACCTGGAGCGGCCACCCAGCCATGAAGTCCCACCAGCCGAGTCTCTCTGGAACCAGCTCCATCGCAGCTAGAGTCCCAGCCCACCATCAACTGTAAGGATCTGGCCGGTGATGAATTCCGCAGCCGAGGCGAAGAACAGCACCGCCTGGGCCACATCCTCCGCCGTTCCGTTGCGCCGCATGGGAGTCTTGGCGGCAAACCGCGCCGCCCGCTCCCGGGCCGCAGCCGACTCCTCTTCCATCTCCACCCAGCCGGGGGCCACACAATTCACGGCCACCTCCGGCGCCCACGCTTTGGCCATGGTCTGCGTAAGCATGTGCAGCGCCGCTTTGCTGGCGCAGTAATGCGCGTACCCCGCCCAAGGCTCAAGTCCGCCCAGCGAGCCGAGATTGACGATCCGGCCCCGCGCCACTCGCAGGTGCGGCAACGCCTCCCGCGAAACCAAAAACGGCCCGCGCACATTGGTCGCAAATACCGCGTCCCACGCGTCCAGCGTCAACTGCTCCAGCGGCGCCGTTTCAAACACCGCCGCATTGTTCACCAGGATGTCGAGTCGACCGTGGTGCTTCAGGGCGGCTTCCACGGCGGCGCGCACTGACACCTCGGAACGCACATCGCACGCTACCGCATGCGCCCGCCGCCCCAGCTGCTCCACCGCATCCACCGTTTCTACGGCCTCGTCAGCAGAGCGGCGATAGGTAATGGTCACATCCGCGCCGGATCGCGCAAGTGCCAATGCAATCGCGCGCCCGATCCGCCTGGCGCCGCCAGTCACAAGCGCGGATTTGCCCGAAAGACAGTTCATAGTTAGCAGTTCGTAGATTTCAGTTGCCAGCTCTCAGTTGTCAGAGATCGGTTATCTGGACCCGGCTGGACGCGGAATGCAGACGCCACCAATGGGAACCGCCAACTATGAACTGTGAACTATGCGAAAACTGACAACTGAAAACTGACAACACCGTCACTGCTGCGGTTTGTCCTGGGGATTCTGCTTCTGCTGATCGTTCTGATCCTTCTTGTCGTCCGGGTGCTCCTTGTAAATCGAGTACTGCTCCCCGGGACGCTTCATCCGCACCGCGATAGCCAGATGGCTCTTATCGACCGTGTACTCCTTCCCGTAGGTCTGGAAGCCATGGGCGATGATCTGCAATTGGATGGTGTCGCCGATTGGAATCACGTCGATAGCGGTTTTGCCATCCTCATTGGTCTTCAGCTCCATGTCGCCCTCATCCTTGTCATTCTTCATGGGATGAAAGACCACGGCAGCGTTCTCTATCGGCTTGCCCGTCGCGTTATTGATCACCGTGACTTCAATGCGTGCAGTGGGCGGCGGTGGCTTGTATTTGCGGCCGCGGCTGTCCTGGGCAGACAGGGAAAGACCACCGGATACCAACCCAAACAGGGCCAGAACGGCGACGAATAAGAAGAAAAACCGGCGACTCATGGAGATTATTGTAATCTGCGCGTCCGTCTTTCGGCATGAGGCTGGCAAGGTTCGCGACCTGCCGGTCCCGGCAGCGCCGCATCGAATTCGAACCGAAATGTCGAGCTGCGCCGGTTACAAATGCTGATCTTCCCAATAGCGGTTTGTCGCACCTATTCAACGGCGCTCACTAAATATGAGTGAATTACGCTAATATTTTGCGTTCTGGGTCTTGACAAAGCCCACACAGTTTGACTATCGTTAGCAATTGGAAGGCTAGAGTGCTAGCAATGGGCCGGCTGGACTGCTTGTCCGGTCAATGCAAGTGGATCTTCTTCCGCAAGTTTCTGTTTCCAACCCATCTTAAAGTCTCGCGGCCGGGCCTGCACGGCCTTCCGCGTGTGAAGGAGAAGCGAAGCAATGGCAGCAACCTCTGTGAAAACCAGCTTTACCCCGCTTCACGATCGCATCCTCGTCCGCCGTCTCGAAGAGGGTGAAACGGTCCGTGGCGGCATCATCATCCCCGACACCGCCAAGGAAAAGCCCCAGGAAGGCGAAGTCATCTCTGTGGGCAAGGGCAAGTCGAACGACGAAGGCAAGGTGTTCCCGCTCGACGTGAAGGCCGGCGACCGCGTCCTTTTCGGCAAGTACTCGGGCACCGAGATCAAGATCGACGGCGAAGAGTTTCTGATCATGCGCGAGGAAGAAGTCCTCGGCATCGTCAAGAAGTAGCGCCGCGCGCCAGTTCACAGTTCGCAGTCCACAGTTCACAGCTTCAGGTGAATGTGGCCACTAAAGCGGCTGTGAACCAGCGACTAAGAACTACGAACTGAGAATTGAGAACTAGGAGAAACGCATGGCAAAGCAGATTCTGCACGGTGAGGAATCCCGTCAAGCAATCCTCCGCGGCGTCAACACGCTGGCGGACGCGGTGAAGGCGACGCTCGGGCCCAAGGGCCGCAACGTCGTCATTGAGAAAAAGTTTGGTTCGCCCACCATCACCAAGGACGGCGTGACGGTGGCCAAGGAGATCGAGCTGAAGGACCCGCTCGAGAACGTCGGCGCCCAGCTCGTAAAGGAAGTTGCCTCGAAGACCAGTGACGTTGCGGGCGACGGCACCACGACGGCAACCGTACTGGCCCAGGCCATCTTCCGCGAAGGCGTGAAGACGGTTGCGGCCGGCGCCAATCCCACTGCCCTCAAGCGCGGCATCGAAAAGGCTGTCGCCGCTGTGATCGGCACCCGTGACAAAGACGGCAAGTGGACCGAGGGCGGCGCCCTGGGCAAGCTTTCCAAGCCCGTGGATGAGGGTTCCGTGGCCCAGGTCGGCGCCATTTCGGCAAACGGCGACCAGGAGATCGGCGACATCATCGCCCACGCAGTCAAGGTTGTGGGCAAGGACGGCGTCATCACCATTGAAGAGTCGAAGACCATGCACACCGGTCTGGAGACCGTGGACGGCATGCAGTTCGATCGCGGCTACCTGAGCCCCTACTTCGTCACCGACGCGGAGCGCCTGGAATCGGTTCTGGACGAGCCTTACATCCTGATCTACGAGAAGAAGATCAGCGCCATGAAGGACCTGCTGCCCCTGCTGGAGCAGGTGGCCCGCGGCGGCAAGCCCCTCCTGATCATCGCTGAGGACGTCGAGGGCGAGGCCCTGGCGACCCTGGTGGTGAACAAGCTGCGCGGCACGCTGAATGTGTGCGCGGTCAAGGCTCCCGGCTTCGGCGATCGCCGCAAGGCCATGCTCGGCGACATTGCCATCCTCACCGGCGGCAAGGCCATCACCGAGGACCTCGGCATCAAGCTGGAAGGCGTCAAGCTGGAGGATCTGGGCAAGGCCAAGCGCATCACCATCGACAAGGACAACACCACTATCGTGGATGGCAGCGGCAAGTCCAGCGACATCGACGGCCGGGTGAAGGAGATCCGCAGCCAGATTGAGAAGACCACCTCCGACTACGACAAGGAAAAGCTGCAGGAGCGGCTGGCGAAGCTGGTCGGCGGCGTGGCCATCATCAAGGTGGGCGCAGCCACTGAGACCGAGCTCAAGGAGAAGAAGGCTCGCGTTGAGGATGCCCTGCACGCCACCCGCGCGGCAGTCGAGGAAGGCATTGTTCCCGGCGGCGGCGTTGCCCTGGTGCGCGCCATCCCCGCGGTCGCAGCGCTGCTCAAGACGCTCGAAGGCGACGAGAAGATCGGCGCCCAGATCGTTCTCCGCTCGCTCGAGGAGCCGCTGCGCCAGATCGTCGCCAACGCCGGCGAAGAGGGTGCAGTGGTCGTGGCCAAAGTGCTCGACTCCAAGGAACCGCACTACGGCTACAACGCCCTGACCGGCAAGTTCGAGGATCTGGTGAAGTCCGGCGTCATCGACCCCACCAAGGTCACCCGCACTGCCCTCATGAACGCAGCTTCCATCGCCGGCCTGCTTCTGACCACCGAAGCACTGGTGGTGGAGCTGCCCGAGCCCAAGTCGGCCCCAGCCGGCGGCGGCCACGGCGGCGGCATGGACGGCATGTACTAAACAGCAGGAATCAGGGAACAGGGAGCAGGGAACAAGAAAACCCAGATCCCTTCCCTGCACCGCTCAAATCGCAAAGGAACGAACTTCAAAGGCCTCCAGCTTCGGCTGGGGGCCTTCTTATTTGCCTTCGTTAGCTCGCCCTAAACCTTCGTGTCATCCTGAACGTAGTGAAGGATCTGCGGTTGCTCTTAGGCCGCCCAGAAGCGTGCGCCGTGGCAGATAAGCGATACGCGTCGAGTAAACTAGGCGGCAGCGATAACGTATACCCTAATCGACAGGACCATTACGGCCCATGACCACCAAACCCGGCCAACTCGTCCTAACCCCCGGCCCGCGGCTGAAGGCCGCGATGGCCCTGGCCATCGTTGCCGACATCGTCCAGATGGTCGTCTTCCCCTTCTTCGTCGAAGGCGCCGCCTCGCCTGCCGACGATCTCCTCGACCTGGGCATGACCGGAGTGCTGACCTGGCTGCTCGGCTGGCACTGGGAGTTCCTGCCCTCCGCGCTTGCCAAGCTCGTCCCCGGCGTCGACCTCGTCCCCCTCTGGACCCTCGCCGTCGCCAATGTCTATCGCAAATCGAAGGCCCTTGCCGCCGCATCCGAACACGCCCGCAGCGCCAACCCCCAGTGAGTTGTCAGCTCACAGTTTCCAAGGGCGTCTGCCCGCTTCCAGCTAGCACGGATGTGACCGCCGCCACAGCCACACCGGCTCCTGTGACGGATACTCAATCTGGAAAGGAGCTCCCAACCGAGCTCCTTTCCCCGTTTGAGGGGAAAATAAACACCCCCCTCCCCCCTTTTTTGCTAGCAATGCTAGCAGTGCCAGCACTCCTGGCACCGCGACGGAACGAGGCCATGCGCAACAACGACAATCACCAACCCGGACCCGCCAAAGTGGACCTCGCCTCGCGAGGTGTCAGAAATCCGGCTCGGGGGATCCCGTTGCCCGTTCACTGTCGCCTGTTCCCTGTTCCCTGTTTTCATACCCCCCTTCCCCCCTTTTTGCTAGCAGTGCTAGCACTGCTAGCACAGGCTCCCGACCACGTCGCCAGCAGCCAGGAGCCCAAAGCCTGTTTGCCCATCACACGCCTTTGTGATTCGGCTCACATCCAGTGCCCCCATCACCCGCGCTACTCTTGCTCCGACTGATGATCTGGATCACCAGAGGCTGCGCGGCCGGTCTTCCTCCGCGCTGCCTCAAGAAGACGAGGCAGGATGAAATTCCTGAAAGATTCTGGGCACCTTTTCCGCTTCGCAGGTCTCTTCGTCATCGCCTTCCTGGTGTTTTGGGCGATCCGGGGATTTGTGATCCCGCGCACCTTCGGGCAGTACGGGCACTATCGCGGTGCAGCGATCACTGAAATCGCCCAACGTCCGCTGCACTATGCCGGCCATGACGCGTGCGAAACCTGCCACACCGACGTTCTCGATGTGAAGAAGGCCGGCAAGCATGCGCACGTGAACTGCGAGGCCTGCCACGGCCCGCAGCAGCAGCATGCGGAAGACCCGGGAAGCGTAACGCCGGCCAAGCTGGACACGGCTGTGCTCTGCGTGCGCTGCCACGCAGCCTCGGCAGCGCGGCCAAAGGATTTCCCGCAGGTAAACGCTGCTGACCACTCCAACGGCATGCCCTGCGAGACATGCCATCAGCCGCACTCGCCGGGTATGGACGCGCCGGCCGCAACCAAGGGAGGCGCCAAATGACGATGGACCGCCGCCATTTCCTCATCCTGCTGCCCGCCGCGGCCGTGGCTTGGAAGGCCGTGCTGGCCGGCACGCCCGAATCCTCCCCCAACTACAAGATGACCGATCACTGGTGGGGCATGCTGATTGACATCCCCAAGTGCATTGGCTGCGGCAATTGCGTGCGCGCCTGCGCGGCGGAGAACGACGTCCCCGACGGCCACTTCCGCACCTGGGTGGAGCGCTATCACAGGTCGGACTGGCCTATGACCCAATCCGGGGATATTACGACCAACCCCCTGATTGATCCCGAGGTCATCTCGCCGGACGGCGGCAAGGAAGGATTCCCGGCTGCCACAGATGAAAGCGGAAAGTATTTCTTCGTGCCCAAAATGTGCAACCACTGCTCGGACTCCCCATGCACGCAGGTCTGCCCGGTGGGCGCGACCTTTATCAGCCCGGATGGTGTGGTGCTGGTGGACCCGAAGTACTGCCTGGGTTGTGCCTATTGCGTCCAGGCCTGCCCCTATGGATGCCGGTACATTCATCCCGAGAAAAAGGTCGCGGACAAGTGCACACTGTGCTACCACCGCATCACCAAAGGTCTTACCACCGCGTGTTGCGAGGCCTGTCCGACCGGGGCCCGGCAACTGGCCGACTTGAAGAATCCCAACGATCCGATTCACGAGTTTCTGAAGACCCACGACGTGCAGGTGTTGAAGCCGCAGATGTCTACCGGGGCGAAGGCCTTCTATAACGGTCTCGATGGCTCGGTGCGGTAAGAAAGGCAGCTTCCAGCTTCCAGCCATTAGCTTCCAGCTCGAAATCGCAGCTTGAAGCACTTGAGGCACACGCAAACGGCCGGAAGCTGGAAGAGAAAAAGCTGGGAGCTAGAGGCTAGCAGCTAGGAGCTGATTTTATGAGTGGTGTTGAAGGCTACATGTATCCCAACGAAGTCACGCTTTATTGGAGCGTGCTCATCGTTTTGTACCCCTACATCACCGGCCTGGTGGCGGGCGCATTCATCCTGGCCTCGCTGGAGCGGGTGTTCCGGGTGGAAGCGGTCAAGCCCACATACCGCCTGGCGCTGCTCACCGCGCTGGCATTCCTCCTCGATGCCCCGCTGCCCCTGCAGCTGCACCTGGGCCATCCCGAGCGCTCGCCGGAGATGTACTTTACGCCCCACGCCACGTCGGCCATGGCCATGTTCGGCTACGTCTATCTCTGGTACCTGATGGCGGTGCTGGTGTTCGAGATTTGGCTGGATTACCGAAGGGAAATCGTGCTTCGCTCGCAGGAAACCAAGGGCCTGCTGCGAATTATTTACAAGATCATGACGCTGGGTTCCACCAACATCAGCGAGCGCGCTCTCCACATTGACGAGAAAGTGGGCTGGGTGGTCACGCTGATCGGTATTCCCTCGGCATTCCTCCTGCACGGCTACGTCGGTTTCATCTTCGGATCCATCAAGGCCAACCCGTGGTGGTCGTCGCCGCTCATGCCAGTGGTCTTTATCTTCTCAGCCATGGTTTCCGGAGTGGCCGCGGTCATGCTGCTTTACATGGGGCTGACCAAACTGCGCAAGCAAACCATCGATATTCGCTGCGTGGACGCCATCGCCATGTACATGTTCTACATCTTCATCATCGACTTCAGCCTTGAAATGCTGGATCTGGTTCACCGCATCTACGAGGCCGATGAGTCGTTCCGCAGCCTGGACTTCATGGTCCACACCAAGCTTTTCTTCTCCCAGATCGTGCTCCAGATCCTGGTCGGTACGCTGGTGCCCCTGGTGCTGCTGTTCATCACCCAGGTTTGGAGGCACAGCCTCTCTGAACTCGCCCGCAAGCGCATTTACGTCTTTTGCGGTTCGCTGATACTGATTAGCGTTTTCGCCATGCGCTGGAACGTTGTCATCGGCGGCCAATTGTTCTCCAAGAGTTTCCTCGGCTACACCACCTACAAGATGACGCTGGTTACGCGCGAGGGATTGCTGGCGGCCATTGGCCTAACCATCCTGCCGCTTCTCTTCCTGTGGGTGCTGGTCAAATTGCTTCCGCCCTGGCCGGAAAAGCAAGCGCCCGCCCACTCGGGAGACTAGGATACCGGGGGTCAGGCATGAATGCCCATCCGGAAACGTTCGACGCAATTGCCGCTCGGCTTGAGAGCCTGGAACGCCGCGTCCAGGCTCTTGAGCGCCAACGGCCGGAAACTGCCAGGGATCCGGTTGGTTCTCAGCCCGCAGAAACTCCGGTCGCATCCTGGCCCGAGCCTCTGCCGCAATTCACCAGCGTGTTCCCGGTGCTGGGCAGCGCGCTGCTGGGCATTGCCGGAGCGTATTTGCTGCGCGCCACTTCCGGCGCCAGCCTGCTGCCTCGCACGGTTGTGGCGCTTATCGCGGCCTTGTACGCCGCCGCATGGCTCTTTGCCGCCGCCCGCTGCGCCCTTCGCCGCAAACTCGCCGGCGGGTTCTATGCGCTCGTCTCCATTCTCATTCTGGCGCCCATGTTGTGGGAGATGACCATCCGCTTCAACGCCATGCCTGGAACCATCTCGGCAGTCATCCTGGCACTCTATGTTGCGCTGGCGGCCATTCTGGGGTTGCGGCGTCACACGGCCGTAGTTTTTTCCGTGGCATTCGCGGGCTCTGCCATCGCTGCGGTGGCGCTTTCAATCACCACGCACCGGATGCCGGAGTTCACTTTTCTGCTGCTTGCCATGCTGATCGTATGCGAGTTAGGCCAGCGAAAACTGGATTTGCGCGGCATACTCCTGATGGTCGCCCTCATGGCCGACCTGGCCGTCTGGGCGCTCCTTCTGATTTACCGGCTCGCGCCGGCAAACCGGACGGACTATCCCGCGGTCCCCATAACCCTCCTCATCGCAGCGCCGGTTCTACTGTTTGTTTTAGAGCTCGTGGTGCTTGGACGCAGGATATGGCTGCGCGGCGAGCCGATTCCGGTGCTCGCGGCCACGCAAGGAATGGTCGCCTTCGGGCTGGCCGCCGCGGCGCTGGCCTGGCTTACTCCGGGTTCCGCCACAACGGTCCTTGGAGTCTCGTGCCTCATCCTTGCCGCCGCTTGCTATGCCGTCGCGTATGGTCCCGTCCGTTGCATCGCACAGCGCCGCAACTTTCGCATCCTGAGCGTGTGGGCCACTTGCCTTCTTTTCAGCGCGGTCTTCATGCTGGGTTCCGGCCCGGAAGCGTCAGTCACGCTCGCAATCGCGGCGGTCGCAGCCGTTCTGCTGGCCAACCGGATTAAGTCGTTGACGCTGGAGCTGCAGGGGATATTGTTTCTGACGGTCGCCACAGGCGCCTCGGGGCTGGCCGCGTGGGCAGCTCGCGAGCTGGCGGGCGCAGTGCAACCCGTCCCCGGCGCAGCAGCGCTCGTCGCAGCAGGATGCGCGGTGCTGGCTTATTCGCTGGCAAGTGAAAAGCCAGGGGAGGAAGGGCGCAGGCAGGCATTGCACCTGGTCCCGGCGCTTTTGGCCGCATTCGCCCTCACTGCCTACCTGGCGCTCGCGCTAGTCCATCTCACCAGCCTGTTCCTGGTGCCGGATGTATTCCATGTGGCGCTCATCCGCACCATTGCTTTGTGCTCGCTCGCCATCGGACTTGCCGTTGCAGGAGCGCGCCTGGGACGAACGGCTATGGTCCGCGCGGCGTATGCGGCCGTTGCTTTTGTGGTGGCGAAACTCGTCTTCGAGGACCTCCGCCACGGTCACCTGGAATTTACCGCGGCGTCCATCTTTCTGGTGGCGCTGACGTTAATCGCCGTTCCGCGGCTCGCCAGGGGACGAAACGACGGTTTGAAAGAGCACTGAACGGGGCTATCGGCGACGAGAGGGACCAAAACGCACGGCGAATAGCCGCGCCGCAAAATGGCGCGCGATCCTTGCAGGCCGGCCGCAGCCCGGAATCCATGTACTTGCGGCAGCCGCGCCCGCGCCCCGCTGGGCTGCCGGGCTTAACCAGCTCGCTATGTCATTGAATCGAAAAGTCGTTGGACCCAGCTCAAGCGCTAATACGCATCGGCTTGGGCGCCGACACCGGAACCGGGCGCGGCGGAGCCTGTGGACGGAGCCAGCCGGCGGCCAACCACGCGCGAGGAACGCAAAACTGGCTCCAGCCGCAATCGAGGCAGATGTGAACGTCCGGGGAAGGCGTCATAGGTGGATGGCTGAGGGTTCGCGGCCCATTGCGGTACAACCGGATCTCCGCGGGCACGGTGGTGAAAACGTCTGATTTGCAGTTGGGGCAGGACACGGTAACTTCACTCTCCTTGCATGGGGGATGGGGGTCCTGTGGAAAAGCCCAATTTAACCATAAAGATGAACAACTTGCAACTAAATATGTAGGGAGGATGCCCCAAAAGTGCAACATTCTCACAGGGGAGAGAAAACGGACTTGGCAGGCGGCGTGCGTGGAATGCGCCGGTTCTCCTGGCCGGCTAACCAGCAATCACCCTCCGTGGGAGTCGCACTTATGGTGCAAACCGCCCCGCAGGGCTGCCGGCTTCATCCGGCTCGCCAAGCCGTCGATTCGGGGAATATCCGGTCCACAGGCTCAGGCCATCACCAGGATAGGCTTAGGCGTCGGCTGTGGCGCCGCTTGGGGCCGGAGCCAGCCCGCCGCCAGCCAGCTGCGCGGTACGGAGAACTCGCACCAACCGCAATCCAGGCAAATGCAAATGTCTGGAGACGGCGTTACGGGAGGATGGCTCAGCGTGCGCGGCCGATTGCGATAAAGCCTAATTTCAGCCGGAACGGTGGCGAGAGCTTCAGAGCGGCACTTTGGACAGGTCACGGTTCTACCTCTGCCAGACAGTTTTGGGAGATGGCAGATCGCTGGGGTGGCCTCAATGTAGCGCGATAGGGTAACCGAATCAACAGGAGATTTCCAAAGTCACCTCCCCACACGTGACTTTAGTGATGTCCCGTTCAAATGAGCTGAAATCCCGCCGCCGGCGCGCCTCTTGAATGACCACGTTCGTCATGAACTGCCGGCTCGTTCCAGCGTCGCGATGTCGATCTTCACCATTTGCAACATCGCCACAGAAGGCTGCCTGAACCATAGCTGTCAAAAGCAGAGGGCCGGGGTCAAACCCCGGCCCGTCTCGCTTGCATGTTGCCACTGGTCAGAAGGTTACGTGGATGCCCATGGTGACGGCGCGGTTGCCGCCGATGGTTCCCGTCACCGAGCCGAAATCTGCGGCGTTGTTCGGGCAGTAGGTTTGATTGGTTACGTACGAGGCGGGCGAGCAGTATGACTGCCCATTCTGAAGTTTCGGATTGAGCACCAACGACTTCCCGGTTCCGGTCGAATATGGCACCTGATCCAGGTTAGCCAGGGCCGCCTGCTGATCCGCCGCAGCGTTTGAGGTCACAATCTGGCCGTAGCCAAGGTAGCCTCGGTACTGGTTGCAGTCGTTTGACCCGCCGTAGGCATTGATTGCTGTTGTCGAACAACCGTTGTTCTGGCGAATCTGAGCCTGATCCTGCGGGATGTCCATGCTGGTGCTGTTGGTCAGGTTAAAGACGTTGAATTCATATTGGGCTTTGACCCGCTCCGTAATCCTGAAACCCTTGCGGAGAGACAAGTCGGCCCGCCGCTGAGGAGCCTGCCGGAAGATGTTGCGCTGGCCCACGTTGAAGGCCGTCTGGTAGATGTCTGACGGTTCCGTTCCGGATGAAACCGGAATGCCGTTGGTTCCGGGGGCGAGGTAGTCGATGGCAATCTGCGAGGGATTGATGTACGGGAGATAGTTGCCGCCGGAAGTGCGGAACCTCCCCGGGTTGCCGGTCAACGCTGTCTTCGGGTGCTGCGGATCCTTGATGCCGAGCACAGGGTTCATCAGCGTGGGGAAGTTGCCGAAGTTGATGCTTCCCACCGCGCCGTAGAACTCGTACAACGACCACGGTTCGCCGCTCTGCAGAATGGCAAGCCCGGTCAAATGCCAGTCGTTGGTGATATAGGAGACAAAGTTGTTTTCCTTCGCCGCATTGGGCACATCCACCTGGAAGTTGGCCGAGAAGACGTGCTTGCGATCGAAGTCGGAAGACGCCCACGAGTTGCGCAGATGCTTCGGATCGTTGCCGGTGAAGAACAGACCGATGTCGCTCTGTTCGTCCAGCGCATGGCTCCATGTGTAGCTGGCCCCAACCTGGAAATGCTGCGCCATGCGCTTCTCCAGATGCGCCCCCAGCGCGTCGTAGGCGGAAATGCCCACAGTCTTGAAGTCGGCGGCATTGGGGCTGTACCCCACATAGGGAGTCCGGAAATCGGTGTTGCCGGCGTCGAACGTATTCCAGGGCTCTTCTTTGATCGGGCAATAGTCGTAATCGCAGTTAAACGAGTTCTGATCCATCACTTCCATGCCGTAGCTCGATGTTTCACCCCAGATCGGATTGCTCGAAGTGGCAACCCCCGGCTCGTTGATCGGAATCGGGATCACCGAATGACGGCCGCGGTTGCCGGTATATCCCAGCGACGCCGCGATGGTATTCGTCGGCTGCCATTGCAGGTTGAGCGTGTAGTTGATGGTGTACGGAAGAACGTTGCCCTTGTCGTAGACACCAAAATTGAGAGGCGTTGTGCAAAGGAAGTAACCTTCCTCGCTCTGCCAGCCGCTGCAATCCTTCCCGAACTGGGAGTAATACCCGGTGGGCGTGCCCGTCATCTCGTTCAACTGCGACTGCAAGGCGTTCGCGATAACATTCGGGTTTGAACTTGGCGGAGTATAAATGCCGCCCTGCGCCGGAGTATCGAATGCCAGGTCTCCCATCGGATTCTCCAGGGTAAGACCGGACTTCGCATCGGTATTGCCAGTGGCAAGGCTCACCAGCGGTGAGGATTCCGTTACGCCGAAAGGTCCACCGATGGAACTGCCGGCAGGCTGGGAAAGATAGGAGAAAAGTTCTCCGCGGTCGTAGTAGAGTCCGCCGCCGCCGCTGACTACCAATTTGTTCTTGAAGTTTTCTGGAGTCCAGGCAAAGCCGATGCGCGGCGAAAGACCCCACTGGCGCCCCGTCAGAGTGGATGGCGAAACTCCGGCCGACGGGTTCTGCTTGTTGTTTCCGGCAATAACGAATCCGGAGTTCTTCACGTCGAATCCCGTGGTCGTCGTTCCCGTAACGTCGTATAACGTCGGATCGAAGTTGAACATGTCGCCGTACTTCTCCGTCATCCCGCCGTGATAGTCATAACGAATGCCGGCGGTGATGCTGAGATTGGAGCGAGCCTGCCACTTGTCCTGCAAATACCAACTAAGCTCGTTGGTGCGATAGTAACGATCCGCATTGTTGCGTTTGGTGGTCGGATCGATGCTCTCCACAACGCTGGAGCTGTGCACCTTGCCCTGCAGGAATGTGTCGAAATTGCTGACTGTGGCCTGGGCATGACCGGTGCGGTTGTTGGTGATGTTCAGTTGGGTGTAGCTGTATCCGCCGCCCACGATGATGGTGTGCCTGCCCGCTGTCAGAATCACGTTCGTGGATGGATTCAGCCGGTTCTGGTAATACCCCATGTCGACAAACGCGCCCGGAACTCCGGCAGGGCCAAGGTAGAGCGAAGGCGAGTATTGGTCTGAGTCGCCGAAGTTCTTGATCTCCAGGCCGGGCAGAACATTCGGCGTCAGGTTCGTGGTCTGCGCCGCCGAGACTCCATTGTTGCCGCCCCCCAGCGTCTGGTTATAGCTGCTGAACGTCCCCATGCGCACAAATCCCAGCCGCTGCTCCCAATTCAGCTTTTGCCCGATGGTCGTCGTATTGCCCAGCGAAAACACTTGCGATCCGTTGTGCGCGGTCACCGGAAACCCTTCCGTGGCCGAAAAACCAAACGGGCGCGTAACCGGCGCTTCCTGGAAATAGTACTTGGCTGAAACACGATCGTTCTGGGTCGCATCGTAGTCCAGCGAGATGGTGGCCTGGTCGGTCCTCAGGCGCGACGTCCCAATCAGCACCACGTTCGGTACACCGTATTCATATGATTGGCTGGACTGCGCGGAAGGAATCAGATACGAACCATCGGGAAGCTTGGCATTCAACAAAGCCGAGGCGACCGGATCGACGGTAACGGTGCCGCTGCCGCCCCATGACTTGTCGGCCGCTTCCAGCCCGGCATTGCTCCGGTCACTAGTCAAACCACTGGGAACTGTCATCTCCGACAGACCGGTGCCGTTGTCTTCATATACCCCGCGCTGGTAGGCGGCGAAAAGAAACAGCTTGTTTTTCTTCAGCGGCCCCCCCACCGTGATTCCCGAATCCACACGGCGAAGCCACGGGTTGACTTCCGACTGCGGGAATACGCCGAATCCGACGTTGCTTAATTGATACGCCTGGTTGAAAAAGAACGGCGAGGCATTCATCAAGTTGTTGGCGTACGAGCCATAGTACTGCCCGTGCCAGTCGTTGGTGCCCGTCGCGGTGTTCACGTCAATCTGCGCGCCGCTAGTCGCGCCCTGCTGCGCGTCGTACATGGAAGCGTTGACGCGAACCTCCTGCATGAACTCCGGAGGAGGAGAGGGGAGGCTGTTGCCGTTCGATCCGTAAACCGATGTGCCCACAGAAAACGATCCGCCCACCGTCGGCGCGCTGCCGATATTGAAGTTGTAGCGCTGCGAACTGTCTCCGCTGGAGCTCTTGCCATTGAACAGGTTGGTTGAGTCCACGCCATCCACCTGAAACGTATTCGACGTGTCTCGCTGTCCGTTGGCCCAGATAGGCTGGTTGCCAATGCCGGCATTCGAGTCCAGGTTTGACAGCAACTCCGCACTCACCCCCGGCGACAGCACTGCTACTTGCGTAAAGCTACCCGTGGCCAGCGGCGTCATGTCGATCTGCGCGCTGTCGAGCGTGTAACCGTTGGTCGCATCGGTTGCGTTCAGCAACGGGTTCGCCGTCACCTCAACGGATTCCGACGCGCGCCCCACCTTCAACGAGGCATTTACTGTCCGGGCTTCGGCCTCCTGAACGTGGATGCCGTCCACCGTGGTCGTATCGAATCCCTCATGCGCCACTTTCACCGTATAGGTGCTGACCGGAAGATTGAAAATCTGGTAAAAACCCGTACCCTGGGTGGTCGTGGTGCGCGTGATGCCAATGGCGGATGCCGTTACCGTAACGGTAGCGTTCGGAACGGCCGCCCCGCTCGGATCCAGTACCGTGCCATTGATCGAGCCCAGTGTCTGTTGCGCAGAAATGGGTGGCAGAAACAAAAAAGCGGCGGCAAGCGCCAGACCGCTGTTAGCGACACTCCTCCAAAATCGATTCATAAACTCCCTCGCGGAATTTTCAAATTCGTTCTAGTGTTTGGCTTCAAGATGCAGGGGTAGCAAAAGTTCGTGTGGGCCCGTAAAGCATATTCCACAATGCCAAAATGGAAGTATATGAATAGTGTGTATCGCGGGTATGAATTCGCAAGATGAAAAGGCATGGCAATTCCGCGCGAAAGGTGGATTTGCTGTGGAAAAATTGTGGCGCGATTGCAGCCCCGGCGCTAAGAATGGCCGAGTGCACCAGGTCTGGTGCTTTTTAATGTCTGGTAAACAATCGACCGTTGCGGCTCCAGGCCGTCGCCAGTTCCGCGAACGCGCTGACTAGCCCCGCTCTCGCCGCTGTCTCATCAGATCCTCCGCCGCCTGCCTCCACTCCGGAAACTGAAAATCGAATCCCGCCTCCATCAGCCGCCGCGGCTCGACCCATCGGCTCTTCAGCACCAGTTCCGTCTCCGTGCGCATCAACAGCGCGCCAAGCTCCAGCAAAGGCGCCGGCGCGGGAATGCCGTTCGGCATTCCCGCCGCTTCCCGCAGCTCCGCCATGAACTCCCGGTTCGGCAGCGCGCCAGGCGCCGTCATATTCACCGGCCCATCCAGGTCGTCGCGCTCTATCAGGAATTCCACCGCCCTTGCAAAATCCAGCTCGTGAATCCACGACACCATCTGCCGGCCGTTTCCCTGCGTGCCTCCCAGGCTCAGCCGCACCAGCTTCAGCAGCACGCTGAATGCGCCGCCGCTTTCCGGCCCCATCACGATGCTCGTCCGCAACGCCACCTTGCGCACTCCCGGCGTATACGACGCAAAAAACGCCGCCTCCGATTCCAGCGCCACGCGCACGGGGAAATCCCACTTCCGCGGCGCGCGCTTCCGCGGCGAAATCATTTCTCCGCCGCCGATCTCGCCCGTCTCCTCGTCCATCGGCCGGTCGGTTGCGTGCCGGTAGATATTGGCCGCCGACGCGTTCAGCCACACTCGGGGCGGATTCGCCAATCCCGCGATCACTCGGCCCAGCAAGCGCGTCGATTGGACCCGCGAGTGCAGGATCGCCTCGCGGTTCTTCGCTGTATAGCGGCAGTTGATGCCCCGCCCCGTCAGATTGATGCAGACGTCCGCGCCCTCCAGTGTCTCGGTCCACTCGCCGACGTGCTGGCCGTCCCATTGAACCGTTTGCCACTCCGCCGCAAATGGGCCTCGCGTCAGCACCGTCACCTGGTGGCCGCGAGCCTGGAAATACCGCGCCAGCGCGGTTCCAATCTGCCCGCTTCCACCTGGGATCACAATGCGCAGCCGCCGTTCCGGCAGATCGAATGGCATGCCAACAGCATGACAGATGCGCGCCGGATCTGGTCTAGCTCCGCTAAATCCGCTAGCTCCGCTTTTTTCCCTCCAAGCGGCTCCCAACGCTTCTTTCCGCGTCGGCTGGGATCAATCCACCTGGATCGCCAACCGCAATGGCCGCGATGCGCACGGCATCGCTCTCAGCGCCATTCTCCGCGACGGCGCAATCAGCCGCGACCGCGCCAACGTCATCGCTACCGAAGTTTTGCGCATCTCCGCCGAACAGCTCTATTCCCTCAAAAACAGTTCGGCCGAATTCTGACCGGATGGTCACTTTGTGATCCAAATCATAGCCTGGGCACGTAGTCCTCGCGTACGCTCAATCATGCGAAGTGTTGATCGCGCAGCCTGCTACTGGACCGCCCGTAACGGCGCCAGCGCATATTCAGCACCTTTTCGCATTGCATATATGACAAAAAACTGCCACCTATTCTCTCTCCTTCCGATCGGGGCTCCGAAGCGCTTATTCAGGAGTTCCGCTTCCCTCGCGGGTACGGCTGCATCGTTCTCACTCGTTTTGGTTCTCGTCCTTGCGCTGAATCTGGCTGCCTTCGGACAGAATCCCCCACCCGCAAGCGGCCAGCCGAATCCCGCGCAGCAGCCGGCTTCCGTGCCTCAGACCATGAACGGAATGGCCACCGGCGCTCCCGCGGCCGCCGAGTTCGACAGCCAGCACCGGCCCATCACCGCCGGCGGATTTGTTAAGACAGGTCCGATCGTCTTCATGGATTCCGCCGCCAAGGCCGGCCTGACCACGTGGCGCCACGTTGCGGGCACTCCTGAAAAGCGTCTCATCCTCGAAGCCAAGGGGCCCGGCGTCTGCCTGCTGGATTACGACAACGACGGATGGCTCGATATCTACCTGGTGAATGGCTCCACATACGACGCCCTGGCAGGGAAGGCCGCCGCTCCCCATGCCGCACTTTTTCACAACAACCATGACGGCACCTTCACCAACGTGACCGAGAAGGCAGGCGTGGCCAACGACCGCTGGGGCTATGGATGCGCGGTGGGCGATTACAACAACAACGGCTGGCCCGATCTCTATGTGACCAACAACGGAAAGAACCGCCTTTACCGCAACAACGGTGACGGCACATTCACCGATGTTGCCGAGACCGCGCTCGTAACCGTCGGAACCTGGTCCACCGGGGCCACATTTGGAGACTACGATGGAGACGGCCGGCTCGACCTGTTTGTCGACGGCTACGCCAAAATCGATCTCAACAATCCTCCCATTACGCGATCCAAAGCAGTAGGGTACGCTCCGTGCCTCTATCGCGGAATCGATGTGATGTGCGGTCCGCGCGGACTGGCTGGCGAGCACGATCATCTCTTTCACAACAACGGCGACGGTACCTTCACTGACGTCAGCAAGAAGCTGGGCGTGGACGATCCTAACGGATACTACGGCCTCGGCGTGCTGTTTGCCGACGTGAACAACGACGGCAAGCCCGATCTCCTGGTGGCCAACGACACCTCTCCCAATTACCTCTACATCAACAAGGGAGACGGCACTTTCGAAGAAGACGGGTACATGAGCGGTTATGCCCTGAATAAAGATGGCCGCGAGATCGCCAACATGGGCATTGCCGCGGGCGATTACGAGAACAACGGTCATCTCTCTATCGTGAACACCGATTTCGCCGACGATTACAATGTTCTCTATCAGAATGACGGCACCGGCAATTTCACTGACGTTTCCTGGCAGGCCGGCATCGCGCAGTCCTCGGTGCCCTTCGTCAGTTTTGCCGACGGATTCCTCGATTACGACAACGACGGCTGGAAGGACCTTCTCATCGTCAACGGCCACGTTTACCCGCAGGTGGATCAGCATCCCGATTGGGGCGACAGCTACGCGCAGCGGGTCTTGCTCTACCACAACCTGCAAAACGGCAAGTTCGATTTGGTTCCCGCCGTCGAAAGCACCGGGCTCGCCGTTGTCATCGTCGGCCGTGGAGCGGCGTTCGGCGACATCTTCAACGACGGCAAAATCGACGTTGTCATTAACGTCATGGACGGCGTTCCGGTTCTTTTGCGCAACGTGAACCCCGACCACCATCATTGGGTGGAGCTGAAGCTGATAGGCGGTCCTAAAAGCCCGCGCGACGCGGTCGGAGCCACGGTTTACCTCAAAGCCGCCGGAATGCGCCAGCGCGCCGACGTCCTCAGCGGCGGCAGCTATCTCTCCTCAAACGATATGCGCGTGCACTTCGGCCTGGCCGATGCAGCGGCTGTTGACGACGTGGAGATCCACTGGCCCAGCGGCGTCGTCGAGCACCTCAAGCTTCCGCCGGTCGACCGCATCCTCACTGTGGAAGAAGGAAAGGGCATCGTCGGCGAGTTGTGCACCACGTGCGCAACACCCAATCAACAGGCCGCAAAAAAGAAATGAGTATTGGACCGCTCTGCCTCATTCGCTCCATTCCGGAAGGAGCAGCGGCCTTCAGGCCGATGAAAAGACGCATAATACCCCGAGCGGCTTTAGCCGCGGGCTCTCCCCCCGAGATTATCCTCACTCGAGACGAGTTCCCACGCAGTCGCTTCGGCCCCCGAGGTTATTGAAGACATGAACTCCAGCGACACAACTGCTCGACTCTCCGCCCGCGTAAACTCATCGTGTTTCGTCTGCGGCATGGAGAATCCGCGCGGTCTCCGTCTCGTCTTTGCAAAAGGCGAACGCGGGGAAATGTGGGCGCCCTGGGCTCCGGACCGCACCGCGGAGGGGTTTGACGGCATCGTCCATGGTGGCCTTGTCAGCACCGTCCTCGATGAGTCCATGGCCAAAGCGGTCGCCGCGTCGGGAGCGGAAGCACTCACCGCGGAACTCCGGGTGCGATTCCGGCGTCATGTCGCCGCCGGAGCCGCTCTGCGCGTCTGCGGATGGATAACCGAGACAAAGAAACGCATGATTCGCACAGAGGCGGCTCTGGAGGATTGCGACGGCGCCGAACTCGCGCACGCCTGGGCGACGTTTCTGGTTCTCAAGTAAGCAGAAGCATCGGCGTCGCGAACGGTGTGGGCATCCATCGCCATGCCCTTGACGGGACGCGGGTCGCCGCTATCTCGGATGTCCGCCGCTCGGGTGACCGCTGCTCCGGTGTCCGGGTAGCGCGTGTTCATTGGTGGGGGGATGATCCTCTTTCACCACGTGGCCTCTGCCATCTCTCGCCTCGTTGCCGTGGAAGTTGTTGTTTGGCTCTTCTCCGCGCCCGGGCATCGGTCCTCTGTAACCGTGACGAGGGTCAAAGCGGTTGTCCACATGGCCGGAGAAATGCCTGGGGCCATGGAACCAGCGGCCGGCTCCAATAAACACGCCGCCAACAAACCAATCGGGGCCGTAGTAGCCATAGGGCGCGCAGTCGTATGGGGGGTAGGCGAAATAGCCATACGGGCACACGGGCTCTACTCCAATGTCGACGGAGACCTGGGCGGATGCCGCAGGAGCGCAGCATAACAAGCCCAGGATGAGAGTTGCGAAAACACAAGCTGAAACCTTGGACATGGTTCCTCCACTTTCGGCTGAGCCGGAATTTCCATTTCGCTCTGCGAGCCACGACAGTATATCGCCCGTTGCTGAAACCTGGGAAAAAGGAAAAGGCCGGCCATCCACTGACTCCGCTGCCTTATTCCCTCGCCGCCATAAGTTCGTTCTCCACCTGCCGCATCGTCACTTGATCGGGCAGCCGCTTGAAGTCCCACTTCTCGTCGTCCTCCTCCTCGGAGATGGTGTGGAAGATCAGGGCGTGGCCATGGATATGTACGTGCGTTTGGGTGATCTGCCAAATGCCATCGCCGGTATCGCGCCGCTCCACGTCGAAGGTCCCGCCCGCGTCGAGCTGCCCCAACAGTCCCCCGAATATCTTCACATTCTGGATGAGCTTGCCCTTGATGCTGGCGATGCGCATCGCCCTCGTGTTCACACGCATCTCGCCTTCCATCGCGGCAAATACCTTTGACTCCAGATCCGGTGGCCTGAAGTTCGGGTCGGGCCGGAAATGCAGCAGCACCACATCGTCCTTTTCACTTTCGCGCGTCCAAACAAAGGCGCGAGGCAGAAGCTCCAGCATCTCCGTCGCCTGGCGGTCGTCGTGGGCCTCGTTCTTGCTCCGCTTCGCCTGCAGGCTGAGGTTATCCAGAAAGGCATTCACGTGCTGTTGTTGCTGCTCGGCGGTAATCTCGAGCCCGTTGATCTGCACCACCCGCGTCAGGTTGCCATTGCTGGTCTCCGCCGCCCACTGCCGTACATAGTGGCCGGGCTTCGCGTCTCCCTCAAAATACAACCAATGCGAGTGATCGGCGTTGTCCTTCGCCAGCTCGTTGTTCACCGCCCGCTGCACAAACTCGACGGTGCTTTCCGCCTCCGCCGCGGCAGTCCACTGCACCAGCAGAACCGCCCCGAGCAGCCAGCCACTCACTCCGCGCATGATCGTTCCAGTCCCTCCCGGATATCCCTGGCCCCAGTCCGACATCTACTTGGATGCGTTCCCGCCCCGCAACCGGGAAACGCAGGAGAATACAGGCGCTTCCAAGCCCGGTAGTTTTCGCGCAAAACTGATCTGAATCACTTTCGGCGCAAATTCGCACCCCAGCCCTCGCGTACTTGCCTCGTTCGCATCCAATTCGGGGAAGCGCTAGCCGCAGATTCCACATCCACTTTACAATGGACACCCAAGTGGCTCGTGCCCTTCAGGTTCGCGCCTCACAAAGGAGAAAACTCCATGCCTCCTTCCCCACTCTCTGAAGCGGATATTGCCTCCCGCCTCAACTCCCTTTCCTCATGGCACCGCGAAGGCGACGAGATTACCCGTACTTTTGTCTTCCCCCACTTCCGGGCGGCGCTCGCTTTCGTCAACAAAACAGGGGACTTGGCCGAAGCCGCGGGTCACCATCCCGACATCGACATCCGCTACAACAAGGTGCGCCTGGCGCTAACCACGCACGATGCCGGCGGCCTCTCCACCAAAGACTTTGACCTAGCCGAAAAGATCAACGGCCTCTGAGACTTACAGGGGCTCCAGGTGGGCCGTGAAGTGGCGAAGAAACGGCGCTTCGTAGGTCAGACGCATTCCCCGAATCCGTTCCCGGTTCTTCCAGACTTCGAGGATAACCTCAACTAAATAATCAACATGGCTCTGCGTATAAACCCGACGCGGGATCGCCAGCCGCACCAGGTCCATTTGCGCCGCCCCGGCAAACATCAGGGTTCCGATTTCGACCGACCGCACGCCGCCTTCGAGATAAAGCTCACAGGCGAGCGCCACGCCGGGAAACTGATGGGAAGGAATGTGAGGCAGGAAACCGCGCGCGTCCAGGTAGATGGCGTGGCCGCCCGGCGGCTGCACAGTCGGCACGCCGGCCGCTGCCACATGGTTTCCCAGGTAAGCCGTCGATGCGATCCGGTAACGCAGATAGTCCTCTTCGAGCGCTTCCTGCACGCCCACGGCAATGGCTTCCAGGTCCCGCCCCGCCAACCCGCCGTAAGTCGGGTAACCCTCCGTCAGAATGAGCAGGTCCTTCTCCTGTTGCGCCAGCAGATCGTCGTTCGTGCACAGAAAGCCGCCAATATTGGCCATGCCGTCCTTCTTGGCAGACATGGTGCAGCCATCGCCCAGCGCAAACATCTCGCGCGCAATCTCCTTGGGCGACTTCTCCGCGTAGCCGGCCTCGCGCAGCTTGATGAACCAGGCGTTCTCAGCGAAACGGCAAGCGTCAAAGTAGAGCGGTATGCCGTGGCGGCGGCAAACGGCACTCACCTGGCGCACATTTTCCATGGAAACGGGCTGGCCGCCGCCGGAGTTGTTCGTTACCGTCAGCATTACCAGCGGAATGCGCTCGCGGCCCACGCGCGCGATCAGCGCCTCCAGCGCGTCCACGTCCATATTGCCCTTGAACGGATGCTGCACCGCCGGCTGCTTGCCTTCCGGGATGACGAGATCGACCGCCTCCGCGCCGGTGAATTCCACGTTGGCGCGGGTAGTGTCGAAATGGGTGTTATTGGGAACGACGTCGCCCTTTTTTGAGGTCACGCCGAAGAGGATGCGCTCGGCGGCGCGGCCCTGGTGGGTGGGAATCACGTGCTTGTAGCCGAAAATATCCTGGATGGAATTCTTGAAGCGGACGAAGCTGCGGCTACCCGCGTACGACTCGTCGCCCTCCATGATGGCTGCCCACTGATGCGTGGACATAGCGCCGGTGCCGGAGTCGGTGAGCAGATCGATGAGCACGTCGTCGGCCGGGAGCAGAAACAGGTTGTAATGCGCAGTCTTCAGGAGTTCATCCCGTTGCGCGCGCGTCGTCCAGCGAATTGGCTCGACACTCTTGATCCGGAACGGTTCGATGATGGTCTTGATGGGCATGGCGGTACCGAAAGAATTCTAAGCCACTGGATCGAGGGGATGAATCGCACGGCCCGCACGGATTAAGCATCATGCGATACTGCCTGCATGAGCGTGATTTTCTTATCGGGCCCCATCGGAGCCGGTAAAACGACGGTCGCGCAGGAACTGCTCGGGCTACTTCCCGCTCCGCTCATTTATATCGAAGGCGATATCTTCTGGTCGTTCATTCAAAAGGAAGGACCGCATGTGCAACGGGATAGCTTTCCCGTCCTGGTGCGGTCCATGACGGCCGCGGCAATTCCCTTTGCCCGCTCGGGCTATCGAGTTCTGATCGACTTCTCCATACCAACAGGCTTCCTCGATACCGCCCGCAAGATCCTGAAAGAGGTGCCGTTCGATTTTGTGTTGTTGCGGCCGAGCCTGGAGGTTTGCGTTCAGCGGGCGGCGTCCCGCAAAGAAGGCGCGATTACCGATCGTGAAAGGATAAAGAACTTCTATCCGCTCTTTGAAGATGGAATCGTAAACCCCATTTGCGATGACACAGCCGATCCTGCTTTTCTCGCCCAGCGCATCATGGAAGGGCTCAACGGAGGCAAGTTCCGAATCGCTTGAGCCGGCCCCATCTTCAATGCAACTGGGGCCAAATCGCGCAACAATTCTGGACGAATCGGCGCAGAGCAGGTTAAACCGATGCATCCTCTTTCCGCGAGGCCTTTATGCGCCGATTGTTTCTCTAAGCCCGTAAGGTCAACGGGTGTATCCTGGCTCTCGGCTGCAAGTCAGCTCATCAGGTGCGTATGGAAGAACGCGATGATGCGACGGCGGGCGTCCTGAGTGGCCGCATCGTTGTATCCCATGCCGGCGAAGCGCAGGAGCTTCATCACGAAGCTGCCTTGATGATTCATGAAGGCATGGCCGGCGTTGGGGTACTCCTTCACGTCATTCGCAATCAGCGCGCGATCGAGCGCGGCGCGGAGCTGGTCTGCAACGCCCTGCTCCCACTTGGCCAAACCGCCATAGCTTCCCACGACGGGGCAGGCGGCATTCAGGAAGGTCTCAAAGTCGGGCGGAAGCTTGCCGCCGTAGTTGACGCTAGAGGCCGAGAAGCCATGGCCGGAGATGAGGAGGAGCGCGAATCCTCCGCCCATGCAAAAGCCGATGACGCCGACGCGGCCATTGCAACCGGGCTGATCCAGCAGCCACTGGCGCGCGGCTTCCACGTCGTCGAAGGCCGCACCCGCACGGGCCATCAGGTCCCGGATGACCTGGCGGATACAGAGAAGACGGCCTCCGCGGTGGTAGAGGTCGACGGCCAGTGCCAGGAAGCCGGCCTCGGCCAGCCAATCGGCCTGCTTGCGGTGGTCGCGGCTCATGCCGAAGACGTCGTGAATGATTACGACGCCCGGGGCCGGATTGATGGTGATCGGAGCGGCGAGATAGCAGGGCATCTGGCCGCCACGCGTAGGTAGAACAACTTCAGGCATCTAGGTCCTTGCACTCCGGCGATGATCGCCGGGGCCGAGGCGATTCTACGTCATGCAGACCGATCCCCGGCGTGATGGGCAACTGGGTTTGTCAACAGCGTGCGGATAGGCCCAGAAGGAACGGCGACGATCAGCGCGTGTAAATGTAGGTGCCGCAAAGATTGGCATTGCCGGCGGAGATGGCTTCAAAGGTTAGCTTGGGCAATTCCGTGCCGGAGAAGAAAGCCACCTGGAGAGTTTTGCCCTCGACGTAAGTTGCCATCCATTGCGTGTCGTCGCTGCCGCATAGCGTGTTGTGATGGACGAACTGCGTGGCTGCCGGAATGAACAGGCGGTAGAGGTTGCCCACGGCGCTTCCGTTCGGGTCGGCAGCAAACACGGCGCTCAGCTCAGCCGCGCTCAGCGCGCGAATTGTGGCCAGCGGAAACGACCGCAGGTTGATGGTGACCTTGCCGTCCTTGATGACAATGTCGCCGGTCACGGCGTTGGTGTTCTGGCTGGCCGAATACCACATGCCCTTGTCCTGGTTCTGCGCTACGGCTGGGATGGAGCACGCAAAGACGAGAGTGGCGGCGAGCAGGAGAATCTTCATGAATTCAGGATGACATCTGCACGATGGGTGGGGCAAATGCGGACAGCGCGGAAAGCTGTCAGCTGTCAGCTATGATGCTGACTGATTGACATGTCAGCGAATTCATGGAGGCCTGAGTGGAAGGATTTCGCAGGGAGTTCCTGAAGATGGCGGGCCTGGGCGTGGCAGGCGGGGCGACCGTGCTGCTGCCGCGGCGCGCAGCCGGCCAGATGGCGGATCGTTCGCGGCAGGTCATATTTGATGTGCGTCATTTCGGCGCCAAAGGCGATGGGGCGACGATCGACACCGCAGCGATCAACGCAGCCATTGAGGCGGCTGCGGATGCAGGCGGCGGAACGGTGCTGTTTTCCGCGGGCCTATATGCCAGCTACTCGATCCACCTGAAGAGCAAGGTGGCGCTCTACCTGGAGCAGGGTGCGACGATTCTGGCAGCGCCCACGCCCTACGATGGCATGCCCAGCGGCAGTTACGACGAAGCCGAACCACAGGGCGCATGGGAGCCTTACCAGGACTACGGACACAACCACTGGCACAACTCGCTACTCTGGGGCGAGAACATCTCCGATTTCGGCATCTTCGGGCCGGGGCTGATCTGGGGCAAGGGGCTCAGCCGCGGTCACGACGAAACCGCGCTGCCCAACACTCTGGCCAAAGGCGTAGGCAACAAGGCCATTGCGCTTAAGAATTGCCGTAATGGCATCCTGAGCGATTTCTCGATTCTGCAGGGCGGGTGGTTCGGCATACTGGCCACGGGCGTTGACAACCTCACCATCGACAACCTGAAGATCGACACCAATCGCGACGGCATGGACATCGATTGTTGCCGTAACGTGCGCGTCTCCAACTGCACGGTGAATTCGCCCTGGGACGACGCCATTGTGCCCAAGAGCTCCTATGCGCTGGGCGAGGCGCGGGCGACGGAGAACGTGACCATCTCCAGTTGTTTTGTGACTGGCGCGTACGAGCTGGGCAGCGTGCTGGACGGGACATGGAAGGAGATGAAGCGCAATGGCGGCTGGGGCACCGGGCGCATCAAATTCGGAACGGAGTCGAACGGCGGGTTCAAAAACATTACGGTGGCGAATTGCGTTTTTGACAAGTGCCACGGCTTTGCGCTGGAGACCGTGGACGGCGCCATCTTTGAGGACATCACCATTACCGGCATCACCATGCGCGAGGTGGTGGCGCCGTTTTTCCTGCGGCTGGGGGCGCGGTTGCGCGGACCGAAGCCGCAGACGGTTCCGGGCCGGCTGAAGCGGGTACTGATTTCGAACGTGACCAGCTCCAATGCGGCCATGCTGCCATCGATCGTTGCGGGCTTCGCGGGCCACCCGGTGGAAGACGTGAAAATCAGCGACGTCTATCTGGAGCAGGTGGGCGGCGGCGGGCCGGAACTGGCGGCGCTGAATCCAGAGGATAAGGCGAACGCGTACCCCGAACCGACGATGTTCGGGCAATTGCCGGCGACCGGCTTCTATATGCGGCACGCGAAGAACGTGGAGCTGACCAACGTGGAGATTGCCACCGTGGCTCCCGATGCGCGGCCGGCGTTTTATCTCGAAGATGTCGAGGGCGCTGACTTTTTCCGCCTGCGGATGCCGCAGTCAACCGGACAGATTCGGTTGAAGGACGTAACGGATTTCCGGGTGTTCGGGTGCGCCCATTATCCCGACGCGAGAGTGGAGCAGGCAGAGGAGAAAACGGTTTAGGGAACGTTATTTCTCGCCGTTTGAGCGCCGGCCTCCTGGCCAGCTGTGGCCACAATTTTCACATCAACATATCATGATATGACGGTAGAGTAGGTCATTCTACCCTGACACTCGATATCAATACATCATGATACGTTGATATGTTTCTGGAATTGTTTTGCGTTTTATCAAAATCTCTCTAGTCTTAGCACCCGGCCGCACAATTTGATTCCTTCAGAGCTTCTCGCAGAAGTAAGACAGGCAGAGTTCCAGACCTTGGCGAAGCGCCACCTTGGGCTCCCATCCCAGCAAAGTCTTCGCTTTGGCGATGTCGGGGCGGCGACGGGCAGGATCGTCTTCGAGCGCGGGCTCATAACGCAGCGGGCTGGAGGAGCCGGTGACATCCAGCACGGTTTGCGCGCACTCCAACACGGTGAATTCAGAGGGGTTACCGATATTCACGGGCAGGTGCTCCTTGGTGCGCGCCAGGCGTACGATGCCCTCGATGAGGTCGCTGACATAACAGAAACTGCGCGTCTGCGAGCCGTCTCCGTAGATGGTGAGGGGCACGCCGCGCAGCGCCTGCATCATGAAATTGGAGATCACGCGGCCGTCCTCGGGATTGAGCCGCGGACCGTAAGTGTTGAAGATGCGGACAAGGTGTGTGTTTACATTGCGATAGCGGAAGTAAGCGGTGACCAGCGACTCGGCATAGCGCTTGCTTTCGTCGTACACGGATCGCGGGCCGATCGGGTTCACGTTACCCCAGTACGACTCGGACTGGGGATGGTCGAGGGGGTCGCCGTAACACTCAGAGGTGGAAGCTTGTAAAAAGCCTGCGTTGTATTTTTCGGCGATCCGAAGCGCGTTTTCCGCGCCCATCGATCCGACGCGCAGAGTCTCAATGCCAAGCCGCATATACTGCGGGGGGCTGGCCGGGGAAGCGAAATTGAAGACGTAGTCGACGGGGCCTGGGTCGAAAGGCTCGCAAATGTCGCGTTGATCGAAGGCGAAGGCGGGCTCGTGGCGGAGGTGGGCCAGGTTCTCAAGATCGCCGGTGCAGAGATTGTCGATGCCGAGGACGGTATGCCCCTCGGCGAGGAGGCGATCTACGAGATGGGAACCAAGGAAGCCGGCGGCGCCGGTGACAAGGACACGAGTCTTCAAGTGGCGAGTGCTCCGAGCTACGCTGCTTCAGTGATTCTAGTCTACGAAGTGCTGAGATCAGCTTTCAGGTGCCAGGTGCTTGGAGTAGATTTCAGCGTTACGGCCGCGGGCGTAGTAGTGGTCCTCATGGCCTCGGTGGGTGAAGCCGTGCGCGCGGTAGAGGCGAATCGCAGCTTCATTAGTGGATTCCACATGCAGCCAGATAAGTGTGGCGCCGGCTGTGAGAGCGGAAGTCTCATCACGGCGCAGCAGCTCGGAGGCAATGCCGCGGCGGCGGAATGCGGGAGCGACTTCGATGGTCTGTATGTAGGCGATGCGGCCACTCGAAGCCTCGCCGTACCACTCGACGACGGTGAAGCCGGCGATCTCGGAATTCTCTTCGGCTACCCAGGTTGCCGAATTCGCGCTGGCAACGAGGCGCTGCATATAAACCCGGCTGTAGCGAATGGGTGGCTGGAAGCAGAGTTCTTCGATGGCGTAGAGCGCGGGGAAGTCGGCGGGTTTATAGGCGCGGTAGAGCATGGTGACGGAGCGGAGCTAGCGGAATTCGCGGGCTCGCGGAGCTAGATTACAGCCTCGCAGTTTCCCAAGTCTCAAAGTCGAGATCCTTCGCTCCGCTCGAGGACAGGCTTTAGGGCACCGGTATTTCTTCCCACCCTAACCGCATAAGGCCGCGGTTAGGATGGGGCACCCATGTTGGTTATGGAGGGACTAGACCTTGGCTTCGAGGTCGGAGATGGCGTCGAAGAAGCGCTGGTCGAGGCGGCGATTCTGGGCGATGGCATCCTTGATGGGAATGTCGGTAATGTCGGTGCCGTGAAGGACGGCAATGCGGCCCCACTTGTTCTGGTGGACCATGTCGATGGCGTGGAGGCCGTAACGCTGGCCGAGGAGGCGGTCGTAGGCAGTGGGGACGCCGCCGCGCTGGGTGTGGCCCAGGTTGACGCTGCGGGTTTCAAAGCCGGTCTTCTTCTCAATCAGTTCGGCGAGAGCTTCGGCGATGCCGGAAAGACGAACGTGGCCGAAGGCATCGACATCCTTGGAGCCGGTGATCTGGCCGACTTCGGGCAGGTGACAGCCCTCGGCGACGACAACTACGCCGTAATGCTTGCCATGATCGTAGTTGTACTTGAGCAGGGCGCAGACGTGATCGATGTCGATGTCTTTTTCGGGGACGAGGATAACGTGGGCGCCGCCGGCAATCCCGGAAGCCATGGCGATCCAGCCGGCGTCGCGGCCCATGACTTCAACCACGATGACGCGGTTGTGCGAGTCGGCGGTGGTGTGGATACGGTCGATGGCCTCGGTAGCGATCATGACAGCGGTGTCATAGCCGAAGGTGGCATCGGTGCCGCTGATGTCGTTGTCGATGGTTTTGGGGACGCCGACGGCGTGGATACTGTTCTCGGCCAGGAACTGGGTGACCGATTGGGTATCGTCGCCGCCGAGGGCAATGAGCGCGTCGATTTTATTGGCTTTCAGGACTTCCTGCGCCTTCTCAATGCCGCCGGGAATCTTTTTGACGTTGGTACGGGAGGAGTGAAGGATGGTGCCGCCGCGGAGCTGGATGCCGTCAGTGTTTTCGAGGGTCAAAGGAATGTAGTTGTTGTCGAGGACGCCGCGCCAGCCGTTCAAGAAGCCGATAAACTCGTCGCAGTAGTGGTTGATGCCCTTTTTCACCGCTGCATAGATGACCGCATTCAATCCGGGGCAGTCGCCGCCGCCGGTCAATAAAGCTACTCGCATGAAAGGTCTCCCGAGGTGTCAGTTATCAAGTTGCAAGGTGCCAGGTTTCAGGTGTCAGAGGCGGGCAGCCGGTGTCCTGTAGCCGGCAGCGAGGCGTGGCCGGTGGCTCGCCACTGTTTGCGATTGCCGAGCGCCGCTTTCGACCCCTTATCCAGTTTACTCCGGAGTTGTAAAGCGTCGTGACGGGGCGCACGAAGAGGAACGGACAGGAAGGGGAATAATGCAGGAGATGCGAAGGGAGTAGCGACGCGGCGGTGCGCGGACGCCATCTCCCTGAGCCACACTTCATGTTTGCAGGAGCAGTGTTATGTCAGAGAAGCGAATCGGCATTCTTACCGGAGGCGGAGACGTCCCGGGGCTTAACTCCGTGATCAAATCGGTCGTGTACCGGGGGTCCGAACTGGGCTACGAGGTACTTGGTATTCGCCGAGGCTGGGAGGGTTTGACGCACCTGAATCTAAAGGATCCAGCCAGCCAGTCAAGGTACATTCTGCCGCTGAACCGCGACAACACGCGCACGATCGATCGCACGGGCGGCACGTTTCTGCACAGCTCGCGCACGAATCCCACCAAGATGAAGAAGCTGCCGCCGCCGCTGGAGGGGCAGAAGTTTGCGAGCCGGGAGATCACGAAGAAGGGCGAGGTCTCGGTGGTATTCGACGTAACGCCGGCGGTCCTGAGGAATATCGAGGCACTGGGGCTGGATACGATCGTGGCGATCGGCGGGGACGACACGCTGAGCTATGCCGCGGAACTGGATCGTCACGGCGCGAAGGTGATTGCGGTGCCCAAGACGATGGACAACGATGTGCGCAACACGGAGTATTGCATCGGGTTTTCGACGGCGATCACGCGCGCCATGGATGCAATCGAGCGACAGCGGACCACGGTAGGCTCGCACGAGCGCATCGGGATCTTCCGGGTTTTCGGACGCGATGCCGGCTACACCGCGCTGTACACGGCTTTTGTCACGTCGCTTCGATGCTGCATTCCCGAGTACAAGGTTAACCTGCAGGGGCTGATGGACATCCTGGTGGATGACAAGCGCAAGAACCCCAGCAATTACTCGCTGGTAGTTCTGTCAGAAGGCGCGGAGTGGGAAGGCTACACGGTAAAGGAGTATGGGGCGGCGGATGCATTCGGTCATCGCAAGAAGATGAGCGTAGCAGAAGACCTGAGCTCGGAGATTAACGCCGCGACGGGCGAAGAGACGGTAGTGAGCGACTTGACCTACGACCTGCGTTCGGGCAGCCCGGATTTCGTCGACCGGCTGGTCGCGATTGCCTTTGCTGGAATGGCCATGGATGCCGTGGCGGAGGGAAAAAGCGGCCTGATGACGGCCATTAACGGCGGCTGCTACACCATGGCGCCGATTCCCGATCCCAAGCTGGGGCCTCGGAAAGTGGACGTGGAGACGATGTACAACATTGAGCGTTTCCGGCCAAAGTACGACAGCAAGCTGGGGTTGCCGATTTTTCTGGCGCGGGGGTGAAATGCGTTGAGTGGCCGCAAACCCACTTCAGAGAAATGGGAATTCGGAACGACCACGTGCGGAGCGGCGGTACCCGCGCTTGCGAAAGACCTAACGGGCTGAAGCCCTTTACCTGGCAGACTAAGGGCGGGACTGAAGTCCCGCCCTTACGCGTTTTCGTTCCGAAATCGAAATCCCTCAGCGAGCGAAAAGGTGCCCTTGCACAACGACCTTTGCCCACCCAATCCTGCTCGCGCTATCGCTGCATGGTGTAGCTGGCGTTGGGGAGTTTGGCCTTCACCTGTTCGGGAGTGGGGAGCTGGGAGCGCTCCCAGCCGCCGCCGAGCGACTCGACGAGAGTAACGGCCGACGTCATTTGTTCCACCTCGAGCGAATTCAGCGAGGTTTGGGCGCCAAGCAGTGTGGTCTGGGCGATGGTGACGTCGACAAACGGATCGACGCCGGCCTGGTAGCGCTGCATTTCGAGGTCGAGGTATTGCTGCGAAGATTTGACCGCTTCCTGCTGCTGAAGGATCTGCTGCGAGTAGTTGCGGGTGGCAACGAACGCATCTTCCACCTGCTGGAAGGCGGCGAGGCAGGTCTGGCGATAGGTGGCCACGTCGGCGTTGTATTCGGCCTCATACTGGTGCAGCTCGGCGCGATAGAGCCAGCCGTTGAAGACGGTTTCGCTGATGGTGGGTCCGACGGACCAGAAGCGGCTGGGCCAGTCGAAGAGGTGGGTTAGGGTGGAGCTCTCATATCCTCCGCCGGCGCTGAGGGTGACGTTGGGGAAGAAGGCGCCGTAGCCGATGCCGATGGTGGCGTTGGCCTGGGCCAAAGTGCGCTCGGCGGCAGCAATATCGGGACGGCGCTCAAATAGCTGTGACGGCACCCCTGTGGGGATGGGCGGCGGAGCGTAAACGAAGGGGCGCACCGGGATGGAGAAATCGGTGGCCGCCTTGCCGGTGAGCATGGCGATGGCGTGCTGGTATTGGGCGCGGAGCAGGCCGACGTTGATGTCCGAAGTTTTGGCCGACTCGAGGGTGGTCCGGGCTTCAACCACGGAGATGTAGTCGCCGGTGCCGGCGTCATAGGCGCCCTGGGCCGCGTCAAGCGCGGCCTGATCCGCTTTCACGGTCTGGTCAAGGATGGTTTGCAACATGTCCTGGCCGCGGATTTCAAAGAACGTCTGGGCGAGGGTGGCTTGCTCAACGAGCTTTTCGTTCTCGAGGTCGGCGCTGCTGACCTGGGCGGCGTACTCGGCGGAGCGGACCTGGTTGCGGATCTTGCCGAAGAAGTCGGGCGTCCAGGAGACGGACATGGGCGCCGACCAGAGCGTGGAGGTCCGGCCGGTGTTGGCGGAGGAAGAAGCGATCAGATTGCCTGAGGATCTGGACCGGCTGAACGATGGGCCGACGCTGACGGTGGGCCAATACTGGGCGCGGGCCTCGGCGATGACGGCGCGGGCGGCCATGAAGTTCTCAAAGGAGACCTTGATGTTCTGGTTATTGATGTTGAGCTGGTCTTCCAGGGAGTTGAGTTCGGGCTCATTGAAGATCTCCCACCAGTTACCGCGGATTATGGCGTCCAGGGGGCTGGCGACCTTCCAGCCGGGCTGGTCCTGGAAGTTGACGGAGGACTCCTTGTAATTGGGCGCGGTGACCTGGGGCGGCGTGGGGGCGTGATATTTGGGGCCGACGTTGCAGCCGGCGAGGAAAAGCAGGGATAAGGGAAAAGGGAAAAGGGAAAAGAGGCGGCGGCCACGCGAGCGAGCTACGGAGGGTTGAACCTCGGGGGCTTTGGATGGGGCACCCAAGGCGTAGAGGGGAAAACATCCTTCAGGGGCCGAAGCCCGGATCGTTTTATGGCCGTTTGCGGTACGACTAAAGTCGTGCCCTTTCAAAGCCGCGAGTCGAGATGGGTCAGAGTGGTTCATGGGTTCTCGTGCCTCAGGAGGCGGCCTCCACGGGCTGGTGGAGCGGGTCGCGCGATCTGCCCAACGCGCGCAGGCGCAGGCGGTCCATAGTCAGGTAGATCACGGGGGTGGTGTAGAGGGTGAGGAGCTGGGAGAGGATAAGGCCGCCGACGATGGTGATGCCGAGGGGGCGGCGGAGCTCAGAGCCGGTGCCGGTGCCGAAGGCGAGAGGGAGCGCGCCCATGATGGCGCATGAGGTGGTCATGACGATGGGGCGGAAGCGGAGCATGCAGGCCTGGAAGATGGAGTCGTAGGTGGATTTGCCTTCGTTGCGCTCGGCCATGAGGGCGAAGTCGACCATCATGATGCCGTTCTTCTTGACGATGCCGATGAGGAGGATGATGCCGATCATGGAGATCATGTTGAGGTCGATTTTGAAGAGCATGAGAGCGAGCATGGCGCCGACCGAGGCCGAGGGCAGGGTGGAAATGATGGTGATGGGATGGATGAGGCTCTCATAGAGGATGCCGAGGACGATGTAGACGGCGAGCAGCGCGGTGATGGCAAGGTACCACAGGGTGGAGATGGACTGCTGGTAGGCCTGGGCGGTGCCGGCAAAGAAGCCGTGAATGGTGGAAGGCATGCCGAGATTAGCCTCCATCCCCTGGATCTCGCGGGTGGCGTCAGAGAGGGAGAAGCCATTGGCGATGTTGAAGGAGACGGTGACCGACGGGAAGAGGCCGGTGTGGTTGACCTGCAGCGGAGTGGTGGAGGTCCTTGCATGGATGGCGGTGAAGAGGGGCGAAACGGTGTTGACGCCGGGGCCTGAGGACTTTGAAGTTTTGAGATAGATGTTGTTGAGGCCGGAGGGATCCTGCCAGTACTTCGGCGCCACCTCCATGACCACGTAGTACTGGTTGAGCTGGGTGTAGATGACGGAGACTTCGGACTGGCCGAAGGCGGAGTAGAGGGCGCTGTCGAGGGACTGGGGGGTCTGGCCGAGGCGGGCGGCGGTGAGGCGGTCGTAGGTGATTAACTCCTGCAGGCCGCCGTTCTGCTGGTCGGTGTTCACGTCCTGGAGGATGGGGATGCGCTTCATGTTGGCGAGCAGGATGGGTCCCCAGTGGGCGAGGTCCTGGACGCTTTCGGTTTGGATCGTGTACTGGTAGAGGGCATTGGAACCCCGGCCGCCGATGCGGAGATCCTGCGCGGCCTGGAGGAAGACGCTGGCGACGGGCAGGCGGTTGAGCTTGGGGCGAAGGCGGTTGATCACGTCGGGAGCCGTGGTCTGGCGGAAGTCGCAGTTGGCGGCGCTTCCTTGCATTTGGTTCCGAGGGGCTTGAGGGCGGTGTAAACGAAGCCTCCGTTGCCGTTACCGAGATAGGCGTTGATGTGGGCCACGGCGGGGTCGGCCTTGATGATGTTGACGATCTGGCGGGCGCTGAAATCCATGAAGGGGAAGGAGGCGTCCTGAGGACCCTGAATGCCGCCGACGACGGCGCCAGTGTCCTGCTGGGGGAAGAAGCCGGTAGGGATGTGAAAGAGGATGACGATATTCAGGGCGATGGTGAGCAGAAAAACAATGCCAACCAGGACGGAGTTGTCGAGGGCCCAGCGGAGCGAACCTCGGTAGAAGCCCATGACGGTGTTGAAGGCCTTTTCGTGAATGCGGGCAAAGAGGTTGGGGCGCTCGTCGTCGCGGCGGGCCTTGAGGAAGTGGGCGCACATGGTGGGAGTGGTGGTGAGGGAGACGATCATCGAAATGACGATGGCGGTGGAAAGAACGACGGCGAACTCGCGGAAGAGGCGGCCGACGATGCCGCCCATGAGAAGGATAGGGATGAAGACGGCGACGAGCGACATGGAGATGGAGAAGATGGTGAAGCCGATCTCCCTGGCGCCAAGGTAAGCGGCGGCGAAGGGTTCCATGCCGGCTTCGAGATGGCGGGTGATGTTCTCCATGACGACGATGGCGTCGTCGACGACGAAGCCGGTGGCGACGGTGAGTGCCATCAGGGAGAGGTTGTCGAGCGAGAAGCCGAACAGGTACATGACGGCGAAGGTTCCGACGAGGGAGACCGGGACGGCGACGGCGGGTATGAGAGTGGCGCGCGGGGAGCGCAGGAACAGGAAAACCACGAGCACCACGAGAATGATGGAGAAAACGAGGGTTCGCTCGACGTTGAACACAGAGGCGCGGATGGTGGTGGTGCGGTCCATCACGACGGTGGTGTGGATGCCCTGGGGCATGGCCGCTTCAAGGTACGGGAGCTGGGCGCGGATGCGGTCGACGGTGTCAATGATGTTGGCGCCGGGCTGGCGGAAGATGATGACGGAGACGGATTTTATGCCATCGGAGTAGCCGGCAGTGCGAAGGCTCTGGCTGGAGTCGACGACGTCGGCAACATCCTGGAGGCGGATGGCGGCGCCGTTGTGGTAGCCGATGATGAGGGGGCGATAATCGGCGGCGGTGGAGATCTGGTCGTTGGTGAGGATGTCGTACTGGCGGCTGCCGTCAGAGAGCTGGCCGCGGGGTGAGTGGGAGTTCTGCAGGCTGAGGATGCCCTGGACGCTGCCGAGGGTGAGGCCGAACGACTCGAGTTTTTTGGGATCGACTTCGACCCGGACCGAAGGGGTGGCGCCGCCGCCGACCCCGACCTGGCCCACGCCCTGAATCTGGGAGAGCTTCTGCTCGAGGATGGTGGAGGCGAGGTCGTAGACCTTGGGCACGTCGTATTTGTTCGAGTTCAGAGACAAGATCATGATCGGCGCGTCGGCCGGGTTGACCTTGCGATAGGAGGGGTTGGAAGGAAGATTGATGGGCAGGTAGGTACGGGCGGCGTTGATGGCGGATTGGACATCGCGGGCAGCACCGTCGATGTTGCGGCTGAGGTCGAACTGGAGGGTGACGTTGGAGCTGCCGAGCTGGCTGGAGGAAGTCATCTCGGTGACGCCGGCGATGTGAGAGAACTGGCGTTCGAGGGGAGTAGCCACGGAAGCGGCCATGATCTCGGCGCTGGCGCCGGGCAGGCCGGCCTGAACGCTGATGGTGGGGAAGTCCACCTGGGGCAGCGGCGAGACAGGCAGCACCGTGAACGCGACAGCGCCGGCGATGGCCACCGCAATGGTAAGCAGCGTGGTGGCCACGGGGCGGCGAATAAATGGAGACGAGAGGCTCATGCAGGCTCGGCTCCGGCGGGTGGGGGCTGGTTGCGCGGGGCCGTGTGAGAGAGCTTGTGACCGGTGACGCGCATGCCGAGTTTGTCAAAGAAGATGTAAATGACCGGAGTGGTGTAGAGGGTGAGGATCTGCGAGAGCAGCAAGCCGCCGACCATGCAGATGCCGAGCGGACGGCGGAGTTCGGAGCCCAGGCCGGTGCCGACGGCGAGAGGAATTCCGCCCAGCAATGCGGCCATGGTGGTCATCATGATGGGCCGGAAGCGCAGCAGGCTGGCTTCGTAGATGGCCTCGGTGGAGTCTTTGCCGCGCTCGCGCTCGGCTTCAAGGGCGAAATCGACGATCAGAATGCCGTTCTTCTTGACGATGCCGATGAGGAGGATGATGCCGATGATGGCGACCACGCTGAGGTCCTGATGGAAAATCATGAGGGCGAGCAGCGCGCCCACGCCGGCCGAGGGCAACGTGGAGAGGATGGTTATGGGATGGATGAAGCTCTCATACAACACGCCGAGCACGATGTAGACGGTGACGAGGGCGGCGAGGATTAGAAGGGCCTCGTTGGAAAGCGAGTTGTGGAACGAAGCGGCAGTGCCCTGGAAATCGGCCTGGAGCGAAGGGGGAAAGCTCATCTTTTTCGCCAGGTCGTCGATTTTGCTGATGGCGGTACCGAGCGAGGCATTCGGGGCCAGGTTGAAGGAGACGGTGACGGAGGGGAACTGGCCCTGGTGATTGATGGAGAGCAGCTCCGTGGTGGGCGCCATGTGGGTAAAGGCGCTGAGCGGGATGGCGTTGGCGCCGACGCTCGAGACACTTGTATTGGGGGTGGTGCCGGCGGTGACGCCGGCCGAAGAGGAGGAGCCAGTGGAGGAAGTGGTGCCCTGCAGCACGGTACCGGCGTTGGTGAGGACCGCAGACGAAGGCGTGTATTTGACCGAAGTGGTCAAGGCGTTGCTTCCGGCGGCGGCGGATGCGGAAGCGGCAAAGGATGTGGATGCTCCGGCTCCGGTGGCGCCGGACGAGGCATTGCCCTGAATATAAAGGGAACCGAGCGCGCCGGGATTCTGCTGCCATTGGGGCGCGGCCTCGAGCACCACGTGGTACTGGTTGGTCTGGGTGTAAAGGGTGTTGATCTCGCGCTGGCCGTAGCTGTCGTAGAGGGTGTTGTCGATGGTGGTGGGGGCAATGCCGAGGCGCGAGGCGGTAACGCGGTCGATGACGAGCTGGATGGCGCGAGCGCCGGTCTGCTGGTCGGTGGCCACGTCCTCGAGCTCGGGCATCTTCTGGAGCTGGGCCACGAACTTGTCGCTCCACGCGTTGAGCTCGTCGGAGTCGGGATCCTCAAGAGTGTACTGGTACTGGGTGCGGCTGATGCGGTCGTCGACGGTGATGTCCTGCACCGGCTGCATGTAGAGGCGCATGCCCGACACCTGGGCGAGGCTCTGCTGTAGACGGCGGATGACGTCGGAGGCGCTCATGTGGCGCTGGTCGAGCGGCTTGAGGTTGATGGAGATGCGGCCGCTGTTGAGGGTGGTGTTGATGCCGTCGGCCCCGATGAACGAGGAGAGGCTTTCCACTGCCGGGTCTTGCAGGATGATGCGGGCCAGTTCCTGCTGCTTGCTGGACATGTCTGAGAAGGAGATGGACTGGTTGGCCTGGCTGATGGCCTGGATGACGCCGGTGTCCTGCACCGGGAAGAAGCCCTTGGGAATGAAGATGTAGAGGACGACGGTAAGCACGAGGGTGGCGAGGGCGACAAGCAGCGTGACGGTCTGGAAACGCAGGACGACTTTCAGGGTGCGGCCGTAGAAAGCGATCAGGCGGTTGAACATGTCCTCCGACCAGCGGTAGAAGCGGGTTTGCTTCTGGCGCGGGTCGTGGCGCAGGATGCGCGCGCACATCATGGGCGTGAGCGTAAGGGAGACGACGGCTGAAATGACGATGGTGACCGCCAGGGTTACGGCGAACTCGCGGAAAAGGCGGCCGACGACATCGCCCATGAAGAGCAGGGGGATGAGGACGGCGATCAGCGAGACCGTCAGCGAGACGATGGTGAAGCCAATCTGACCGGCGCCGGTGAGGGCAGCCTGCAGGGGCGGCATGCCTTCTTCCAGATAGCGCGAGATGTTCTCGATCATCACGATGGCGTCGTCGACCACGAAGCCGGTGGAGATGGTGAGCGCCATCAGGGAGAGGTTGTCGAGAGAGAACCCCAGCAGGAACATGACGGCAAAGGTTCCGATGAGCGAGAGCGGAACCGCAACGCTGGGGATGATGGTGGCGGAAAGATTCCGCAGGAACAGGAAGATCACCATGACCACAAGGCCGACGGTGAGCATCAGCTCGAACTCGACGTCATTGACCGAGGACTGGATGCTGGTGGTCATGTCGGTCATGGTGGTCACGTGGATGGAAGCGGGCAAATCGGCCTCGAGCTGAGGCAGAATCTGCTGGATACGGCGGACTACGGTGATGGTGTTGGCGCCGGGCTGGCGCTGAATGTTGACGATGACGGCGGGCGTGATCGTTGCCTGCGAATTTGCCGACGTCAAGCCCATCCAGGCGGCCTGCCTGGTGTTTTCCACGCCGTTGACGACGTTGGCAACGTTCTTGACGAGGACGGGCGCGCCGTTGGAGTAGGAGATGACGACGTCCTTGTAGCCGTCGGCGCTGGTGATCTGGTCATTGGCGTCGATCTGGTAGTCCTGGCGGGGGCCGTCAAAGTTGCCCTTGGCGGAGTTCACGCTGGCCTGGACCAGAGCGGAGCGGACGTCCTCCATGTTGAGGCCGTAAGAGGAGAGCTGGACTGGGTTGACCTGGATGCGGACCGCGGGCTTCTGGCCGCCGCTGATGGAAACAAGCCCGACGCCGGCGAGCTGGGAGATGCGCGGAGCCAGGCGGGTATCCACCAGGTCCTCCACCTGCGAAAGCGGCATGGAATCGGAAGTAACGGCGAAGGTGAGAACGGGGGCGTCGGCGGGATTGGTCTTGTTGTAGACCGGCGGCGTGGGCAGGTCCGAGGGGAGAAAGGTCTGCGATGCATTCATCGCGGACTGGACTTCCTCTTCGGCAACGTCGAGGCCGAGCGACAGATTGAATTGGAGCACGATGACGGAAACACCACCGGCGCTGGTGGAAGTCATCTGGCCCAGACCCTGCATCTCGCCGAACTGGCGTTCCAGCGGGGCGGTAATCGTAGTGGCCACGACGTCAGGGCTGGCCCCGGGATAGAAGGTAAGCACCTGGATGGTCGGATAGTCGACCTCTGGCAGCGCCGAAACCGGCAACTGCACATAAGCGACGACGCCGACGAGCAGAATGGCGGCCATCAGCAGCGAGGTGGCGACGGGCCGCAGAATAAATGGCCGGGACGGATTCATGGGGCGTTGCTCGCGGAGGATTCGGACGTGCTGGGCAGCTTTATTTTGGAGATGGAGATTTCTGAGCCGTTCTGCAGCTTCTCAAAGCTCGAATCGGCGACGACATTGTCCGCAGCCAGACCCGTAACCGCAGTGTTGCCGTTGTCAGTGATGCCCGACTTGACGCTATGCTGAATGGCCTTGCAGCTCTGGTGGGCGGCGCATTGCTTGTCCGCGTCGGTGACCGGCTGATTGGTTTTGGCATCCACGAGCAGATAAACGAAATCCTGGCTGCCGTTGTGCTGGATGGCCGAGGCTGGAATCAGGATCTGATTATTCAGGGTGCGAACCAGCAGTCGAGTGTTGACGAATTGGTTGGGGAAGAGCGCGCCATTGCGGTTGTTGAACTCGGCGCGCAGCTTGACGGTACCCGTAGTGGTGTCGATCAAGGTATCGACCGCGGTGAGCTTTCCGGTGGCCAGTTGGCTGGAATTGCTGCGGTTGTCGGCCTCCACGCTGAGGGTCTTGCCGGCGTGAATCTGCTGCATCACTTCGGGCAGGCTGTCTTCCGCCAGGGTGAAGACAACCGTGATGGGCTGGACCTGAGCGACCACGACCAGGGTGGTGGTGGAGTTGGCCGTGACCAGGTTGCCGGGATCGACCAGGCGCAGGCCCACGCGGCCTTCGATGGGCGAGGTGATGTGGCAATAACTGAGCTGGACTTTGTCGTAGTCGACGGTGCCTTGGTCGTTCCTGACCGTGCCCTGATCCTGCAGAACGAGTTTCTCCTGGTCCTCGAGGGTCTGGCGAGGGATGGCGTTCTTTGACCAGGCGACCTTGTACCGATCCAAGTCCATCTGCGCTTCCGCGAGCAGATTCTGGTCGCGCTCCAGCGCTCCCTGGGCCTGCTCAAGGGTGGCCTGGAACGGGCGCGGATCGATGTCGACGAGCTGGTCGCCCTTGTGGACGGTCTGCCCCTCGCGGTAGTGAACCGCGGTAATGACGCCGGTCACCTGGGAGGTGATCGAGTCAAGGTAAACGGGCGTGACGGTGCCAATGGCGGTGAGATAAACCCCGACGTTGCCGGTATGCGCGGTGGCCGTGGTTACGGGCACCACGCCAACAAAGCGGCCGCGGCCGCCCCCTTGCGTGGCCGCCTGGCTCTTCTGCTCGTGGTTCCATGCCCAGTAGAAGAGCAGGGCGAAAGCCGCCAGCACCACCACCCATACCCAGCGGTGGCGGCGCTTGTGGACAGTGGTCGGCGAATCTACGGCAGAGGATCTCGCCAGGTTCTCATGCGGAGCAGGTGTGTTTGGGTCCATTGTGTTTTCTGATCTCGTTCTTTTCCATTGCAGCTAGGGAGCGATCGGAGGCCCGCGGCGGAAACAAGCAAAAGGGCCGGATCGGACAGTTTATCATCGGCGCAAAACCTTTGGCATGAGCGTAGAACGACCCTAAGAATCCAGCGAATGGCGGATGGCTGCGCTTGCGATTACAAGGCGGAATGCCCGGGTCGCCAATGCCTGATTGATTGACGAGGGCGATACCTCGTTAGTTGCAGAATCGGGACAAGTTGGAGCGCGCACAAAGTGGCTCAGGCGGCTGGCGCAATCGGAAATTGAGACTGAGACTGGCTTTCCTGGGAAGGAGCAACGGAGGGGATGCGCGCTTCCACCGCGGAAGCCTCAATCTCACTGTTGATCTCCGCTCCCACAAGAACCATGAGCCCGGTGATATAGAACCACATCAGCAGGATCATGACTGCGCCGAGCGAGCCATAAGTGACAGAATAGGTGTTGAAAAAATATAGGTAAAGCCGGAAGCCGAGCGAGGCAAGGAGCCAGCCCGCCATGCCGATAAGGGCGCCGGGAGTAAGCCAGTGCCAGCGCCGTGCGCGCATATCCGGAGCCCAATAATAGGTAAGAGCGAAGGAGAGCGCGATGAATGCAGCGGCCAGGGTCCAGCCGACAATGCGAGCGAGCACGCCTACCGCAGTGGCGAGTGCCGCCTCAAAAATGCGGTGGGCCCAATGCGCAATGAAATCGCATCCGAACATACAGGCAAGGCACAGGGTAACGGTAAAGATGAGGACCACGGTCAGGCCGATCGCCTGAATTCGTGCCTTGATATAGGAGCGGCGGTCATAAATCCTGTAAACAACGTCCAGCGTTTCCTGGGTAGCGGAAATGCCCATCGAAGCCGACCAGAGGGCGACCAGCAGGCCAAATGTGATTTTGCCGGAGCTGGCTTGCGCTGTGGTCTGGTCGAAGGTCTTGAGCACCATTTGGAAGGCCGAAGCGGGAACCACGAGGGAGAGATAGGAGAGAAGCTGATTGTAGACTTGGTGCGCCGAACGCAGGGCAAGGCCGAGTATGGCAGTGGCGCAAAGCAGCATGGGGAAAAGTGAGAAGAAAAAGTAGAAAGCGAGCTCGGCAGCGTATCCGAATATGTGATCGTCAAGGATCGACTGCATTGTGCATTTGGCAAGCGCCTTGATGGTCAGGCCCTCGCGGGTCCATAGGCTTTCCAGGGGCGATCGCGCGACCGTCTCCCAGATGCGCCGTTCATGGTCATTGAGGCGGCGGTCAACAATGGGTGCGGGAGACGGCATGGGTCACCTCTGGCTCGATTCGGCTAAATGGATGCCAGGGCGGACCCGAGGGGTGGTCCCGTGGTTTAACCAACCGCCCCATTTTCGAAGCGGCGACTGTGTTCGGCGGCTGCGAGTCAAACCAACCCGATCGTGAGAGCATCTGACCGGGGGTGGAAGTTCGGCAGAGGTGTGTGCGCTTGATAACCTGGTTGAAAGTCAAACCTCGCAACAGGCGGGACGCGCTGCCCCTGATGGTGCTGTGCATGGTCCTGTGCGGGAACGCATCCGCGCAGCAGACGACTCAGACGGCGCCGATACCGCCGGCCGTCGAAGAGCGATCCACGCAGCCGGTCCCCTCCACGCCCCCATCAGTCGAGGAGATGTTCTCCTCCTACGAGGGACAGACAGTTGCTTCCATCGGGATCGCTGGACAACCAGCATTGCAGACATCGCAGTTTGCTGAGGAGTTCAAGCAAAAGGCCGGGGAGCCATTTTCAAAGGACAAGGTGGACCAGACAGCGGCCGCGCTGAAAGCTGCGGGCAACGGAAAGTTCACGGACGTGCGCGTTCACGTAACCGCGGAAGCCAATGGCGTTCATGTCCAATTCATCCTGGAGCCCGCCTATTACTTTGGCATCTTTGCTTTTCCCGGCGCGACGGAGTTTCCTTATTCCCACCTCATCCAGGTTTCCAACTATCCCGTGCAAACGCCGTACGACGCGGAAGAAGTGGAAAGCGATCGCCAGGCTCTGGTGCAGTTCTTTCGCGAGGAAGGATATTTTGAGGCGCAAGTGCGCTCTGAAGTTGTCCCCGACGAGCAGCACGCGATCGCCAGCATTTCTTTTGTCACCCAACTGGGACGCAAGGCGAGATTCGGTGATGTGAGCATCGCGGGCGTGCCGCCCAACCAGCAACACGACCTGGACGCCAGTTTGCATTCGCTGGTAGCACGCTTCCGTGAATCGGCGATACGGCCGGGCAAAGCCTATCACCACTCCACCCTGATGCATGCAGACAATTATTTGCAGAAGCAGCTGGCGGATTGGGGATACCTGGGCGCCAAGGTGGCGCTCGCCGGCGCCGAGTACCACGGCAGCACCAATCGCGCCGATATCCACTTCAACATCGACGAGGGTCCCAAGACCCGCGTAAACATTACCGGCGGGCACGTGTGGAGCTGGGACAGGAAATCGCTGCTGCCCATGTACCAGGGCGTGGGCGTGGACCAGGAGATGGTGCAGGAAGGCGCCGATGCGCTGACTTCGTACTTCCAGGGCAAGGGCTACTTCGACGTGAAAGTGGACGCGACGCTGACCCGCGGGGCGAGTGGCGATACCGTGCTCTACCAGATTGCCCGCGACAGCAAGGAGAAGGTCGCCGCTGTGAACCTGAAGGGAAATGAAGAATTGAAGTCTTCTGAGCTGACGCCGCGCATCGCGGTGGAGAAGAAGCGTTTCCTCTCTGCGGGCAATTTCAGCAACAAGCTGGTCGAAACCAGCGAGGACAACCTGACGGCCTTTTACAAGTCGGAGGGATTCTCGAGTGTGAAAGTGACCTCGAAGGTGGTCCGGCACGGGAAATTAATCGATGTTTCCTTTTGGGTGACTGAGGGTCCACGGGATATCGTCGCGTCGTTGAAGGTGGAAGGCGCCAGCAAATTTCCGGCGGCGGACTACGCGCCGCAAGGTTTGAAGGTGCAGGCCGGCCAGCCGTACTCTGCGGCCAATGTGGCTGCGGATCGCACCACCATCGTGGCCAATTATCTGCGGTCAGGCTTCCTTAAAGCGAGCTTCCGCGAGACGGCGAGCCAGGTATCAAAGAGCGAACCCCATCGCATCGACGTGGTGTACCACATTTCCGAAGGGCCGCAGGTGCGCACCGGCGATGTGCTGACGTTGGGCCGCGTACACACGCAGCCGCGGCTCATTAACGACGATGTTTCCGACATCAAGCCCGAGCAGCCACTCAGGGAAACGGATCTGCTGTCGGCGGGAAGCAAGCTGTACGACCACAGCGGAGTCTTCGATTGGGCAGAGATCGACCCCAAGCGGCAGATCACGACACAAACCATGGAAGATGTGCTGGTGAAGGTGCACGAGGCTCCGCGCAATAGCCTTACTTACGGCATCGGATTTGAGATTATCAATCGCGGCGGCAGCATTCCCAGCGGCACGGTGGCGCTGCCCAACCTGCCGCCTGTAGGCTTGCCTTCCAACTTCACCACCAGCCAGAAGACATTCTGGGGGCCCCGGGGCACGTTCGAATACACCCGCAATAATGTGCGCGGCAAAGGCGAGTCGCTCTCGTTCACGGCCTTTGCCGGCCGCCTGGACCAGCGCGCGGCCGCGTTTTACATCGATCCCACGTGGCGTTGGTCGCCATGGAAAGCGACCGCCTCAATTTCTTACGAGAAGAACGAACAGAACCCTATCTTTTCCTCCCAGCAGGAGGAGGCCTCGGAGCAGTTCCAGCGCGCGGTTCTTGGAGACAAGAGGAACATCCTGTTTTTGCAATATGACTATTCGCACACGAACATCACCCACGTGCTAATTCCGGCGCTGGTGCCAACGCCCGACTTGAACATCCGGCTTTCCACGGAAACCGTAAACCTGACCCGCGATACCCGCGACGATCCGCTGAACGAACATCGCGGCATGCTCGGCTCGGCAGAGGTGGACTTCAACACCACCAAGCTCGGATCCAACGTGGACTTTACCAAGTTCAACGGGCAGGCAGCGTTCTACAAAACCAAGTGGGACAACATCGTGTGGGCCGGCAGCGTCCGCATCGGGCTGGCTCAACCGTTTGCCGGCAGCTTTGTGCCGTTAAGCGAATCGTTCTTCACCGGCGGCGGCAACTCCCTGCGCGGTTTTCCGCTGGATGGCGCGGGGCCTCAGCGCCAGGTGCAAGTATGCAACAGCGGCTCCAGCACGGCGTGCACGTTCATCCAGGTCCCGGCCGGCGGCAATGAGATGCTGATCCTCAATTCCGAGGCCCGCATCCCCCTGCCGTTCAAAAAAGGGCTGCGCATTGTGCCGTTTTATGATGGCGGTAATGTCTTCCCCTCCGTCGGCTTCCACGATTTCACATCGCTTTACTCAAACAACGTGGGGCTGGGGCTGCGCTACGACACGCCGATCGGACCGATCCGCTTCGACCTGGGACAGAACCTCAACCCGGTGAGCGGTGTTAAATCGACGCAATACTTTATAGGCATTGGTCAGGCATTCTGAAAGAGGACCCGTTCGATGAGCGCGGCGCATAGCTTTCTTCAACCCGAACCTCCGGCCAATCCCAAGCCGCACGACCGGCGGCATCTTTGGGAACGCATTTTCGGCTGGATCGCTGGCGCGATGACGCTACTGACCGTGCTTGCCATTGTGACGGTTGCCATTCTGCTCCACAGCCAGCGATTCCACAATTACGTCCTGGCCAAGGTTGACAACATCGCCAGTCAGAAGCTGAACACCCAGGTAGCGCTGGAGAATTTCACCCTGCACTTCTCGCCGCTTAGCCTGGACGTCTACGGCCTGACCGTGCACGGCGCCAGCCCCTATCCCAACCCGCCCATCCTCCAGCTTCAGCATGCTCACGTGGGGGTGCGCATCGTCAGCCTGCTGCACATGAAGTGGTATCTCTCCACCGTGCAGCTCGACCACCCCGTGGTGCAGGTGCTGGTGGACAAGCACGGAGTCTCCAACATTCCCACGCCGCCGCCGAGCAATTCCCAGAGCAACACCAGCATCTTCGACCTGGGCATCCGCCGCGCCATCCTCGACCAGGGCGAGGTCTTCTACAACTCGGAGCCGCAGCCGCTTTCCGCGGACCTGCAGGACGTTGAGTTCCGCGCCGGATTTACGCCCGCGAACCAGGTGTTCTCGGGATGGCTCCAATACACCCAGGGCCGCGTGTTGTATGGCACATTCGCGCCGTTCGTGCACGACTTCGCAGCGCGGTTCGAATACAGTCCGACCACGTTTCAGTTGGATCAAGCGGAGATTTCCTCCGGGGCGACCAAAATCTTTCTCGCCGCAGCCGCCAGAAATTTCAACCAGCCGATCATCGACGCAAAGTATGACATCACGATCGACGCCGGGCAGATGGGCCGCCTGATGCACAATGCCGCCTTGCCCGCGGGCCTGTTGCACCTGCGCGGATCGGCGGCATACCAGGATGTCCCGGGCAAGCTGGCCATCGAAACCGCTGTGCTGAGCGGCGAACTGACCAGTCCGCAGCTTGTAATCAAGACCGCGAAAATGCAGGCTGCAATCGCGAATCTCGCGGCGCACTATTCGGTGGCCCACGGTGATGCCAGGTTGATCGACCTGCGCGCGGGCCTGCTGGGCGGCGAGGTAACGGCCCAAGGGACGGTGACCCAACTCGGCGGCACCAATTCGCATTCCCAGTTCACAGCTTCGCTGCGCCACATTTCCCTCGCCGCGGCCAATCGCCTGGCGACGAAGCAAGGCGCGGTGCCCCTGGAGCTGGCCGGCATGCTCAATGCGGATGCGAAAGCCGCATGGGGAAACACCATCGCCGACATGGTGGCGAACGTGGACGCGAACCTCCACGGAACCGCTGCGCCTCGGAATGGCAGCGCGCAGGCGCAGGCAAACGCGACCGCACCGGCAACGCTGCCCATCGACAGCCAGATTCACGCCGCCTACAACGGCGCGCGCAATGAAATCGCACTCACCCAAAGCTACCTGCGCACCAACCAAACCTCGCTGACCATGAACGGAACGGTGAGTCAACGCAGCAGTCTCGCCATTCGCCTCCAGGCCAACGATCTCGCCGAAGTGTCGACCATCATGGACATGTTCCGGCCGCCCGCGCAGGGACAGCAGCCGCTCCAGCTCGCCGGATCGGCCACGTTCCAGGGAAATGTGCAGGGATCCACCTCGGCGCCGCATTTGACCGGGCAGCTTTTGGCATCGCATCTCGAAGTGAACGGAACGGCCTGGAAGGTGTTTCGCGCCGGCCTCGACGCAAGCCCTTCGCAGGCGTCGCTTCGCAACGCGGAACTCGATCCGGAACCGAAGGGCCACATCGCGCTGAACGCAAGCACCACGCTCAACAATTGGGCTTTCAGCAAGACCAGTCCGGTCAGTATCGATCTGAATGCATCCCAGCTCGACGTTGCCAGTCTTGAAAAGATGGCCGGCAAGTCGTTCCCCGTAACCGGCACGCTGAACACGCACGTGGCGGCGCACGGATCGCTGATGAATCCGATAGGGGACGGAAGCCTGACGGTGACCAATGCGAACGCATATGACCAGCCCATCACGGCGCTTCGCGTCACCTTCGGCGGCACCAGCGACCAGGCGCAAGCGAACCTTCAGCTTCGCCTGCCCGCGGGAGACGTAAACGCCAACGTGACCGTGCGTCCGAACGAGAAAACCTACACCGCCCAGCTCACCTCGCCGGGAATCAACATTCAAAAATTAGCAATAGTGCAGACTAAAGATCTGCACGCCGAAGGCGTGGTGGAGCTGAATGCGAGCGGCCAGGGTAGCTTCAGCAATCCGCAGCTCACCGCCAGCTTGCGCATTCCCCAGCTCACGGTCCAGGGGCAAACCGCGGCCAACATCACGCTGAATGCCGATGTTGCCAATCACGCCGCCGATGCGACGCTCGATTCTTCGGCGCTCAATACCCAGCTCCAGGCCAAGGCCCACATCCAGCTCACCGGCGATTACGAAACCGATGCCACGCTGAACACCAAAGGGATTCCGCTTCAGCCCATCGTGGAGATGTTCTCGCCCGACAATGCAGAGTCACTTACCGGCCAAACGGAGCTGCATGCTACCCTGCACGGCCCGCTCAAGAACTTGGCCGCGCTTGAGGCGCACGTCACCATTCCCTATCTCAATGTGGCCTATAACAACACCATCCAGCTTGCCTCCGCCGCACCCATAACCGCCGACTATAAAGACCACATGCTCACGCTCCAGCATGGGGCCATTCGCGGCACGGATACCAACATCGAGTTCCAGGGGTCGATTCCGGTTGGCGCGCAGGCACCCATGTCGCTGCTGCTTCAGGGCAACGTGAATCTCGCGCTGATCCAGCTCTTCGATCCCTCCGCGCGCACCTCGGGAGAAGTGCGGTTCAACATCAACTCCAACGGCGTCCAACCGGGGAAGAACCTGGGCGGCGAGATCGACATCGTGAACGCGAGTTATGCGGCGAGCAATCTGCCCGTGGGCCTCACCAATGGAAACGGCGTGCTCACCCTGAGCCCAGACCGAATCGACATCAAGTCGTTCCAGGGAAACGTAGGCGGCGGCCAGGTGATCGCCTCCGGCGGTCTCACCTATCAGCCAACCATGCGCTTCGATCTCGGTCTCGAGGCCAAGGGTATCCGCATGCTTTATCCGCAAGGGATGCGCGAAGGCATCAATGCCAATATCCGACTGGCCGGCACTACGACGAATGCGCTGCTGGCCGGGAACGTGGACCTGACCGATCTGTCCTTTACTCCCGCCTTCCAGCTCACTAGATTCGTTGGGCAATTTTCCAGCGGCGTCCAGGCGCCGCCGTCAATGGGGATGACGCAGAACATCAAGCTGAACCTGAACGTGCACTCCAGTAACAACATCAACCTGGTTAGCCAGACTCTCAGTGTGAATGGCTCGGCCAATCTGCAGGTGCGGGGCACAGCGGCGGACCCCGTGATCCTTGGCCGCGTGGATCTGACCGGCGGCGATGTGATTATGTACGGTGACCGCTTCGTCCTCAACGGGGGCACCATCCAGTTCGTGAATCCGTCCGTGACCCAGCCCGTGATTAACGTTACCGTCACCACATCGATTCAGCAGTACAACATCACCATGCGCCTTCAGGGCCCATCGGATCAGCTCAACACCCAGTTCACATCCGACCCCTCGCTGCCGCAGGCCGACATCATCCACCTGCTGGCTTTCGGCCAAACCACTGAAGCAGCCGCCAACTCGCCCGCTTTGCCCGCCAATCAGCAGGCAGAGTCGCTGATTGCCTCGCAGGTCTCCAGCCAGGTCACTGGCCGCATCGCGCGCGCGGCCGGCATCTCCCAGCTTTCCATCAGTCCGGTGCTTGGCAATACCGCAACCCAGGGAGCGGGCGCCAACATCACCATCCAGCAGCGCGTCACCGGCAACCTGTTCGTAACCTTTTCCACCAACACGGCCAACACCCAGAGCGAAGTGATCCAGGGCCAATACAAAATCTCGCCCAAGGTGTCCTTGAGCGCCACGCGCGATCCCAACGGAGGTTTCGCCTTCGACACCTTGATCAAGAAAACGTACTGATCCCGCCTGTGTTGCCCGCGGGCTTCATGCATCGCGGGGCATGTCGCGATGGATGGCTTTCACCTCGTACCCCGAATCCGCCAATCGCCGGCTCATCTCTTCGGCCATCATCACGCTGCGATGCTGCCCACCCGTGCATCCGAATCCGATGGTCAGGTAGCTCTTCCCTTCCTCCACGTAATGCGGCAACAGGTAGAGCAGCAGGTTGGTCAGCCGGTCGAGAAATTCTATGGTTTGGGGAAAGCTGGCCACGTATGCCGCAACCTTCGGATCCCTCCCGGTCAACTTACGGAATTCGGCTACAAAATGCGGATTGGGCAGAAAGCGCACGTCGAAGACCAGATCTGCATCGAGCGGCACTCCATTTTTGTAACCGAAGCTGAGACACGACACCAGGAGCCGATTTGCCTGCTCCTCCTGGCCGAAGCGCGCCTGAATACGGGCTCGCAGCTCGTGAACATTGAGGTCGGAAGTGTCGATAAGCGTGTCGGCCACATTGCGGATGGGGTCCAGTAATTGCCGCTCTTCCACAATGGACCGCGCCACCGTCTCCGACTTGCGCAGCGGATGAGGGCGGCGGGTCTCGGAGTAGCGCCGAACCAGCACGGCGTCCTGCGCATCCAGAAAAACCACCCGCGTATGCAGAACCCTCTTCACGTCCTTCAGCAGCTCGGGCAGCTGGTCCAGCGTCGGCCCCTCGCGCACATCCACCACGATGACTGCACTGAGGATTTCGCGCGATTTCCCCACCAGCCGGGCAAAATCCGGCAGCAGTTCCAGGGGAAGATTATCCACCGCGTGGTACCCCAAATCCTCGAACGCCTTGAGGGCCGAGGCCTTCCCTGCCCCGGAGATGCCGGTGACAATCACCAGCTCCTTTGAGGATGAGTTCCCTTCCATTTGGGCAGCAGGAGCCGGACCCTCTATGGGACGTGACGACATGCGCTCATCGTACACCGAATCCCCTTCGATTCGCCCGGAAGTGCCATGATTCGCCCTGGTACGGGGGCCGCTCCCACCCGTTCGCATTGCCACTCCTGCAGGTTCCAAAAAAAACTTGACATGTAACCAAATGGTTCCCTATAGTTATTACGGAACCAAACAGTTCCCTATTTGCAATGGATGAAGACGCGGTATTTCGAGCCCTGGCAGACCCCAGCCGGCGAAAGCTCCTTGACAGGCTTCGCCAGCGTGGCGGTCAGACGCTGGGCGAACTCTGCGAAGGACTGGAGATGACCCGCCAGGCGGTAGCGAAGCACCTGGCCATTCTGAAGCAGGCAAACCTGGTCTCATGGGAGCGCGAAGGCCGGGAGAGGCTGCACTTCATCAACGTGGTGCCGATCAACGAGATCGCCGAACGCTGGATCAGCAAATTCGAGCACCCGCGCCTGAACGCGCTCTCGAAATTGAAAAGAAGCCTGGAGGAGAAACATGGGGAGTGAATTGGCGCAAAGCAGCTTTGTCTATGTCACCTTCATCCGGACTACACCGGAGAAGCTTTGGTCCGCGCTGACCACTGCGGAATTCATGAAGGAATACTGGTTCGGCATGCAAATCCATACGGAATGGAAGGCGGGTGCGGAGTGGCAAATGGTCTTCCCCGACGGTCGAGTCGCGGATATCGGAGAAGTTCTCGAGGCCGAACGGCCCAGGCGGATCCGGCTCAAGTGGCGCAATGAATTCAGGCCGGAGTTGAAGGCCGAAGGCTTCACAATCTGCACCATCGAGATCGAGCCCTACGGCGACGCGGTGCGGCTTTCGATCGCGCATACGATCGAGTGCGCGGAATCGAAGTTCATTCAGGCTGTCTCCGGCGGATGGCCGAAGATTCTCTCCAACCTGAAATCTCTGCTCGAAACGGGCCAGGTCGTCCTGACCCAGGCAGATCACCATGCTCGGTGAACCCGCGGGAATCTGAAGACGCGAATGGGGCGGCACACCCGCACAGGAGTGGTGTGCCTCCGATTCAAAGCTCCGATGGAAGACGCGAATATGCCAAAGGAGAAATGATGAAACTCTTGATACCAACGCTTTTTCTCGCACTGGGACCCTTGACGTTTCCCCTGGGCGCCCAGGACGCGCCGTCCGCGACTCTCAGCCCGGCCGGCGCCGGCCGCGCCGTTCAAGTCGAGGGCAACGTCCATGCTCCCTTGGCCGAAGTATGGCGCGTCTTCACCACATCGCAAGGTGCCGAGGAGTTCTTCGCTCAGAAGGCGAACATAGGGCTCGCCATCGGCGGCCCATACGAGATCCAGTTCGATCCCAACGACGAGCGATCCGGCACCAAGGGACTCAAGATCCTCAGCTACGCACCCGAAGAAATGATTTCGTTTCAGTGGAACGCCCCACCGGACATGCCCGTAGTGCGAAATGGCGGCACCTGGGTCGTGATCCAGTTGCGGCCCCTGGACGCCTACACCACTCACGTAACCATCACCCATCTCGGCTGGAAGGACGGCCCGGAGTGGGACCAGGCCTACGCCCATTTTCAGCAGGGCTGGAGCGAGCTGATGACCCGGCTCGAAAAACGATTCACCGACGGCCCGGTTGACTGGACCAGGCAGCCCATGATGTATCAGAGATCTGGAGCGCGGAAATAATCGGTTCCGGCGGGCGCAGCGCGCAGTGCCTGGTTTCCCAAAGTCCCGGTATGGGACCTCGGGGTCCGGGACGTCAGTCCCCTGCGGCGCGCGTGCGGCTGCGTTCCATCGCCTGCAGCGCCTCGGCCGGGTCCAGCGCGCCGCCAAGCAGGAATCCCTGGCCCAGTTCCACTCCCAGTTGGTGCAACGCCAGCGCCTGCTCGCGGGTCTCGATACCCTGCGCCAGCACTCCCGTCCCCGTGGCGCGGCATACGTGAATCAGCGATTCCAGCAGTGCCACCTGGCTGCCTCTGCCCGTAGCGCCCGCGGTCAACTTCGTGTCCAGCTTCACCATTGCAATGGGCAGGCGAAGCAAATGATTCAGGGGAGCAAGGCTGGCGCCGAAATTATCCAGCGCCACCCTCGCCCCTGAATCCACGATCCTCTGCACGATCGCCAGCGAGCGGTCCGCGTTCAGATTCAGAACCAGCTCCGGAACTTCAAACATCAACCGGGATGTATGAATACCGCTCCCCGCGGCTGCTTTCGTTAACTGCTCCACCAATTCTTCGTGATAAAACTGCCGCTCCGTCAAATTGATGTTCAGTCCGATCCTGTTTCCCGGGATCGCTTGATCCCATGCCGCAAGCTGGAGGCACGCCGCCTCCATGGTTTCGCGATTAAGACTGATGGAAAGCCCCGTGTTTTCCGCCACTGGCAATAACTCGCGAAAACTTTCGAGAGTGCCGTCCGCGCGGCGCCAGCGCAACAGCGCCTCAAAACCCTCCACGTGGCCGGTTGCCAGGCGGAAGATGGGCTGGTAGCGGAGTTCAAACTCGCGCGCGGAGACCACGCGGCGCAGCTCCGTTTCTCTTTCCTGCCGGCTGGAAACACTCGCTTCCAGGGGCGCGTCGTAAACGGCAAAGCGGTGGCCGCCTTCCTGCTTGGCCCGGTACATGGCCAGGTCGGCGTCGCGGACCAGCTGATCGGCGTCGTCGTGTTCTGCGCCCGCCATGGCCGCACCGATGCTCACTTCCGTTTCCACACGATGCCCCAGCACCTCGAACGGCCGATGCAACTCCTCCAGGATCCGCTCTGCAAGCGCCTCAAGGTCTCTTAAGGTGGGCACGTCCTCCACCACCACCGCAAATTCATCCCCGCCCAGCCGCGCCGCCGTGTCCTCAGGCCGCAACGCGGCGCTCAGCCGCTCCGCCACAGCCACCAGCAATATGTCCCCGGCCGCATGGCCCAGGCTGTCGTTCAGGGCCTTGAAGCCATCCAGGTCGAGAAACATGACCGCGCATCCGCGTTCCCGATGCCGGTCCCTGCGGTTCAGGGCCAGCTTCAGCCGGTCCAGAAAGAGGGCGCGGTTGGGCAATCCCGTCAGCACGTCGTGCATGGCATCGTGCTGAAGCTTGCTCTCCATCTCCTTGCGCTGCCCCACGTCGCGAAATGTGAGCACGTAGCCTGCCCTGTCTCCACCCACTATGAGCGGCGCCGCCTGCACGGAAACATCCACCAGCTCACCCGCCTTGTTCATGCGCACCGTTTCCAGCGAGACGCGCCCCTGTTCATCCACCAGCCGTTGCAGCATCGCGTGCTCGCTCCGCCGCGTCTCCGGCACAATAAAATCGCCCAGGTCGGCCCCGCTCAACTCGTCCCCGGTGAAGCCGAACATGAGGGTGAATGCCGGATTCGTATACAGGACCCTCCATCCGTGCAGAATGGCCACGCCTTCCGGTATGCTGGCCAGCACATCTTCCATCAGGCGCGACTTGGGCGCGCGCTCCCGGTCGGAAGCCTGCGCCACAATCACTGCTTGGCGTAGATCGGGATCCAAAATGCTGTAAGTCCCCTCAACGGCGATCATGCGGCCGCCCTTGGCCGCCAGGGTGGCGTGAAACGGACTGCCGCGGTGGCTGCCCGTTAGCGCCGTGCGTGGCTCCGCGGTGCCCGGAAACAAACCCCATAACACGTCCTCGACGGGCCGCTCCACCCACTCGCCTTCCGCTCCCAGCGTGCGCATGGCTTCCGCGTTGGCAAACACAATAAGACCCTGGTGCTCCAGAAACACAAGCACAGGAAGAGCGTCCAGGACTGCTCGTTGCATCCCGGACTCCGAGTTTTCAGGCAGATTCAATCCGGACTCGCTCCCAGCAAGCGCCGCCATGCGCCCCCCCAACCGTTCTTTAGCGGCCTTGCTGATGTCCCCGGACCGGGCAATCCAGTCTTCACTGGCCGCCCCATCCCCTTGTCAGCCCTGCCGCAAATCAGCGCCGGAGGGCGAACCGCGATCCCCCGCCATTCGATGGAATGTGATTGCATCGTACGGCTTTACGCAACCTACCTGCTATCCCTCAAAGCGGGTAGATGGTGCTACGAAGGTCCCGTGTTATCTTCACTTTCCCGATCCAGCCAAAGCCACCCGCGGCCAGTTCCAGGATGGAAGACACACTTAAGCGAATCGGGCCAGAAAAGGGAGCCGAATGCAGGACCCCCACCCGGCTTCAGGAGATTTCCACCAGTTCCATCTGGCCGTCCCGGCGGCGATGCAATACAAACAGCTCGCCGGTAAGATTGCGAAAAACCAGCAGATCGCGGTCGCGGAATTCGGCTTCCTTCACCGCCTCCTCCAGCGTCATGGGACGCAGCGCAATGGCTTCCCCGCTCTTCACCACGTGCGGTTCCACCACCGTCCGCCGCGCCGGAAACGAGTGCACGGCGATGGATGCGCCCTGCCGCGCTTTCCCCTGCGAAGTTCCATCGCCGGAGGACGCATCCTGCGCCGGACGCACCTTGGGCCGGGTCACCGGCGGCATTTGCGGCGACTTCTCTTCCGTGGGAAGCCGCTTGCGCGTCAAATGGCGATCCCGGTAGCGCAGAGCCTGCTGCTCGGCATGCGCCAACGCTTCCCGCAGCGCCGATTCCTGCGTATCAGCTTCTCCACGCGCGGCAATCGTGTGCATCCGCGCCTTCACCGTCAGCTCGGCTATGTGCAAATGGCGCTGGGTGCGGAACGTGATTGCGGCGCTCGCTGTCTTGCCCAGAATGCGGGCAATACGGTTCATTCCATCCTCGGCCTGCTCCCGCAGGGCCTTCGGGATCCTTACTTGCCTGGCGGTTAACTCCACTTCCATGGTCAGTCCTCCGCTCTTCCGTTTCTTCCCGGGGCGATTCTCCGGTCTCAAGAACTCGGATTCTACTTCATTTCCGCTGTTCCTGTTTAGACGCCGCGCCGGAAAGGGAGATGCATGGATGTTTTTAGGACGCGGCTCAGAGGGCGGCCGTGCCCCATTCATCGCTCCTGACCCTGAGGGAACTGAAGGGGAAGGATCTCGCGATGAGTGGGATGGTGCAAACTCAATACGGCTGATCCGATGGAACGCCCGCCTAGTCCCGCTTCCGCCGCTGGTGCGTCGAAGGAATGTTCATGTCCTCGCGGTACTTGGCCACCGTCCGCCGCGTCAGCTGGATGCCCTGCGACTGCAGCAAAGCCGCAATCTGATCGTCGGTCAGCGGATGCTTCGCATCCTCGTCCTCAATCAGCTTCCGCACCTTGCGTTTCAACACCAGCAGCGGCGTGTCCGCTCCCTCGGGGCCGTTGGAGCCCTCGCTGAAGAAGAACCGCAGCTCAATAACCCCCTGCGGCGTGTGCGCGTACTTGTTGGCCACCGCCCGGCTGATCGTGGACGGATGCACCCCGATCTCCTCCGCTACTTCCTTGATCATCATCGGCCGCAGCGCTTCAATGCCCTGGTCTAGAAAATCCTGCTGCCGCCGTACAATCACTTCGCAGGTCCGCAGAATGGTGCTCTTCCGCTGCGCGATATTCCGCATCAGTTGCAGCGCCGACCGGAACCGCTCCTTCACGTAATCCTTCACTTCCCGGTCCGTGTTCTGGTTCACCAGCATCTGCCGGTAGTGCCGGCTCAGGCGCAGGCTGGGCAGGTCTTCCTCGTTCATCGTCACCACCCACTCGCCCCCGCGCTTCACAAACACCACGTCCGGCTCAATCAGCCGCGTCTGTTCCCGGTTGTACAACCGCCCCGGCCGCGGATCCAGCGTGCGAATAAACTCCACCGCCGCGTGCGCCTCGTCCGTGCTGGCGTGCACTGCTTTCGATAAATCCTTCACGTCCCGCTTCTGCAGCAGGCTCAAATGCCCTTCCACGATCTGCGCCGCCACTTCCATGGCCCGGCGCCGATGCTCCAGTTCGGCCTCGGCCTGGGCTTGCAGGCTGCCGTGAACTTCCACATCCGGATCCGGCTCCTCCGCATGACGCCGCGCATAAAGCTGGCTGAACTCGTGCTGCTGCGCCCCAATCTGGATCAAAAGACACTCGCGCAGATCGCGCGCCCCCACCCCCGCCGGATCCATGTGTTGCACCAGGTCGATGGCCCGCAGCACCACCTCCCGCGCTGCATCCAATGCCGCGCCGTCTTCCCCCGCGCCGGCTCCGTTGCCTGCTGCCGCTGCCGTCGCTTTCCGGGCCCCGCTCAGTTCGTGATACGACGCCGTCAGCTCGTCTTCCGTCGCCGCCAGGTAGCCGTCTTCGTCCAGGTTGCCGATCACAAGCTGCGCCGCCGTCGCCAGGTCCGCCTCCAGGGTCAGAGCCCCCAACTGCCACGCCAGGTGATCGGACAGAGTCGTTGGCTGCGAAAGAAAATTCTCAAACGAGGGCTTTTCACTGTCTTCGTATTCCTGCTGGGTGCGATAGCCGGGATCAAGATATTCCTGGAAATAAGAGCCGAAATCCACCTCTTCGAACGGATCCTTGGCCGCCTTCTCCGGCAGCGCCTCCGTCCCGTGCTCCACGCTCCCCTCGGGCCCCCGCTCCAGCCGCCGGTCCAGGATTTCCTCTTTCTCGGCCACCTGGTCCAGCATCGGAACTGTCTCGTCAATCTCCTCCAGGACGGGATTCTCCACCATCTCGGCATCGATCATCTCCTTCAGTTCCAGCTTGTTGAGCGCAAGCACGCTCACCATCTGCATCAGGCCCGGCGTGAGGACCTGGCGTTGCGCCACTCTCAGGTTCAATTTTGGCTGCAACAACGGCATGTGGAGATTCCCGTGTGGACTGCTTCAAGTGTACCGGAGCCCAATTATGCTCCACGCGGAAAACGTCCTCAAGATGCCCGATGGTTCCGGATTCGAACCAAAATCGTCCAATTCCGGCCGTCTTGCGTAGGGTGCCGCCGGCGTCCCCCGCGGATTACCCGCCTGAAGAATTACCTTCTCCGGCCGCGCCTGCCCCGGGAATTTGTAGCGCCGGCCCCCCGGCCGGCGTCCCGGACGACAAGCCTTCGTAGCTGCAAAAATCCCTTCGGAGAGGACCAAAACGCGTCAGGGCGGGACTTCAGTCCCGCCGCAAAGCGCAAAGAAATGATCTGGGCTTCAGCCCCTGAGGTCTTCAGCTTCGGCTCGAGCAAATTCTCGAGTTTTTTCGCGGCCCGTCCTCACCCGCATTGGCAGGCCTCGTCCCGCTGAACCGCGGTTCTTCCGTTGCTAATTCAGCGAGAATCCTTCCCCCAGATAAATCCGGCGCACTTCGGGGTTGTTTCCCAGCTCGTGTGGCGTACCGGACATGAAGATCTTTCCCTCCGCAATAATGTACGCGCGGTCGGTCACGCTCAGCGTCTCGCGCACGTTGTGGTCGGTGATCAGGATCCCGATGCCGCTAGCTTTCAGGTCGAAGATGATTTTCTGCAGCTCCAGAACGGCAATGGGATCGATGCCGCTGAACGGCTCATCCAGCAAAATGAACTTGGGCTGGATACACAGCGAGCGGGCAATCTCCACCCTCCGCCGCTCGCCCCCGGAAAGAGCGTACCCGCGCGTGGTGCGAATGTGGCTCAGGTTGAGCTGGTTGATCAGCCGCTCCGCCCGCCGCCGCCGCTCCCGGTAGCTCAACGGCTGGCCCTCCAGCACCGCCAGGATGTTCTCCTCCACCGTCAGCTTGCGGAACACCGACGGCTCCTGCGGCAAATAGCTGATCCCGTAGTTCCGTGCTCGCAGATACATCGGCACGCGGGTAATTTCGGAGGCATTCACCAGCACCCGCCCCGTCTCCGGAGCCACCAGTCCCACGATGATGTAGAAGCTGGTCGTCTTGCCCGCGCCGTTGGGGCCCAGCAGCCCCACCACCTCGCCCTGGGAGATCCGCAGATCCACCCCGCGCACCACCTGCCGGCCTTTGTACGACTTGCCGATTCCCTCGGCGATCAGTGTTTCCATTCGTTCTCGGCCTGGCTCCGCTACTTGGGCGCTGCCGCCTTGTTGGGCGGTACCGCCTTGTTGGGCGCTACCCTCTTGTTCGGCGCAACGGTCTCGGTTTCCGTCTTCCCGCCCCTGCCTTCGATACTGACGCTATCATCGCGGCTGTTGAAAATCAAAGCGTTGCCGATCACCGTCCCCCGCACCGCGTCGCTCAGCTTCGGCGGCGTCCCCGCCGTTCCCGTCAGCACATACTCGCCGCTCTCACTCGTATAGACGAGCTTCTCGCCAGTTCCCTCGCGCCCTTCGGAAGTAATCACCACATGTCCGTTCGCCGTCATGCGGTCCACTTGCCCGGCGCGCCCCGCCGGCCCGGCACGTTGTCCCGCCGGCAGCAGCGTAAGCTCCGCTTCGCTCGATCGCACCGTGGCTCCTTCCGCCTGCGCCACCACTCCTCCCGCGCCCTCCCCGCTCAGCACCGCTTTTCGCTCCTCCGCCGAGTAATTCAGCTCGCCCGCTTGCACCCGCACCACCTCGGGCGACGCCGCCTCGCTCCCGTTCGTCTTCCGGCTTCGCTCAGGATGGGCTGCGCTCAGCAGCACCAGGTTCACCGGCTGCGCCACGCCGCCGCTATGCGCCACCAGCGTCTGCCGCGTCCGGTTCAACACAATCACCGGCGCTGAAACCGAATTGGCTCCCTGCCACAGCCGCGCCTCCGCGGACGGCTTATCGCGAGACTGGCCCTTCGTGCTTCGCGAGTCCCCAGCCGTTCCCCGGAACGTAGCCTCATCCGTTGCCCGCCGCATCTCGGCCTCTGCCGCAATCACGTGCGCCGGCTCATCGCCGCCCAGCCCAACTGCGCCCGGCGCCGCAGCCCCTCCGGATGTGGCCTGCTCGCCATTGCCCATCCACGTCGCCTTCACATTCCCGCGCGCAAACGCATCCCCGCTCTCCTGCGACACATCCACCGTGTCTGCCGTCACCACCAGCCCGCTCTCTTCAACCCTCGGGTTCACAGTCAAATGCAGCCATTGGCCTGAGCCGTCGTACACCGCGTGGTCTGAGGTCGCGCGCAGTTCCGTGGCGGCTTTGCCCGCCCTGGCCGGTTCCTGCTCCGTCATCACCACGTGTCCATCAATCACCGCCGACCGGATCTGTTGTTCTGCCTGCTCTGAACCCCTCTGCTTTCCTGCCGCCTGCGCAAACTGCACCTCGAGCCGATCTCCGTAGTCGCCTCCTGCGTCCCGGTCGCGGTCGTCTGCTCCAGGCGGGCGTGGCCCACGCCGGTCAGCTCCTCCAGTTGCTGCCCCGCTCCAAAAATCCCGGTCACGTCATCCGCTGTCATGCGCGACGGAGCCGCCGCGCCGCCCGCCCGTTGCGTCAGCCCGGTAATCACCACCCCGCCGGTTCCGTGCACCTGCTTCATCTCCGTGCGGCCCTCAGCCGTGCGAAACTCCACGTCCGCCACCGGCGAGCGCCAGTCGCGAACCACCCGCGCCCCTCCGGCGCCTTCCTGCTCGCTGTGCAGCCTCACTCCTCGCTCCAGGTGCGCCTGTCGCAGGTCGCCCTTCGGCGAAAACTTCACATCGACCGTCGGCGCGCTCCCCGTTTCCTGCCGGTCCCCGCTCCCTGACGTCATGGTCACGCCGCCCTCGAGCTTGCCCTGCTGCGGCTGGTTCTGCTGGTTGAACTCGATCGAGCCGGTCGGCGCCGCAATCCTGGAGCCCGTCGCCGTCGTCATCGCAAATCCCTCCTGCGCGTCCAGCCGCACCGCCGAGCCGTCCTGCCGGAAAAGTATCTGCGCCCGCCCCGCTTTCGCCTCGCCGCCGCGGTAATCCGCCGCCGCCACCCGCATATCGCACGTAAGCTGGTCCCGGTCGAACTCCGCATACTCGGCGTGGATCGCCACGCTCTCCGCGCCGCGCCGCGCGTTCAGTTCCACCGCCTGCTCCAGCACCAAGGTCCCCGCATCGGAGTTGAACTCCGCGCCTTTTGCGCTTCCGCTGCCCTGCGCCGTGGAAAACTCCACCCGCTCGGCCGTGGTCGCTGTGCCCGTATCCGAATCGAACGTCAGCCCGCTGGTCTTTACGTCGATCTGCCCCTTTTCGACCGACTGCGCCGCCGCTTTTGCCGGGTTGCTCAACGGCGTGGCCGGCGTCTTGGCCTTAGCAGGCTTTGCTCCCCGCATCCCTTCGGCCACCGCCGCCGTCGCCGTTGGCCGCATGATCAATATCTCCACCGGCCCCGCCGCAATCGCCTTCTTCGTCCCCGGATCCCACTCGAACTGCCCGCCCCGGATCCGGTCCGCCGTCTCCCCGTCCTTGCCGTACAGCTCGATGTCTACGTCGTTCAACAGCGCGTGCCCATCCGCCTTCAGCCGCACCATTCTCGACGCGTGAATTTTGAATTCCGTGTGCGCGCCGCGATTCCGAACCAGCGTCCAGTCTTTTTCGTCCACCTGGATGTTTACGCCCAGCCGCTTGGGCAAGTCGCGCAGGTTGAACCGGCTGCGCAGGTGCGCCATCACCAGGAAGCCGGCCAGCGCCACCACCAGCGCGCCGCCCGCCAGCAGCACCAGCGTTCGCATCCGTTCAATGCTCAGGCGCACTGGCTCAATTCCTTTGCCCGCCCGGCAGCTCGGCCAGCCGCTTGGCCAGTCGCTGCGCCAGGCTCTCGCCCAGTTCGCTCCACAACAGCCGCGCGGTCGCCCCTGACGCCTTCTCCACCGCCGCCGTCAGGTCCACAAGCTGGCGCACGTTCTCCGCCACGTACCGCACCGCCGCCGCATCCAGCTCCGCCTCTTCTTCCAGGAACGGCGTATCGGGCCCAAAGTCGATCCGGATGTGCCCTTCCTGCTCGAACGCCCCCTCGTCAAACAACGGCCCATATCCGGTCACCCGCACCAGCCGCGTAACCCGCGCCCATTGAGAAGCTGACTCTAATTGAGAGTTGTCATCCTGAGGAGCCGCGCGACGAAGGACCTGCGGTTGCCCTTCCTCGGTCCCTTGGTCACTTGGTCCCTTGTTTTCTGATCCCTGATCCCTTTTCCCTGTTCCCTGCACTTCCCACAAACTCCACCCAATCTGAAACTCGTACGCGTAATCTTCATGCAGAAGTTCCAGCGCCTCCTGGACCGCATCCCTCGGCTCCGCGCCCACCACCGGCGTCTCTCCCGGCCCGACGGCTGCAATCGCACGCCCCCAAACCCGCTGCAACACCGGCGCTTCCTGCCAGCTCACCGGCCACACCGTCGCCGCGTACACCCGCGCCTCGCCGCCATGCCGCGCAAACTCAACCAGCACCGCCGCCAGCTTGTCCGCAAGCCCCGCAAGCCGCAGGTTCGGATACCACAAGCTCAAATAAAGCGCATCTGCCATTTCTCTAATCTTAGACGTGCGCCCGTCCCGGTTCGATTTGCGTCGGAGGGGGCGTCCAGGCTCGCTGATTCTTGCACCAAGAGTGGTGCAGTTTTCATATCAACACATCATGATATGACAGAAGAGTGCATATACATTTTTTTATGCAGAAATCAACACATCATGATATGTTGATGCGTATTCTGCACGGTTTTTGGTGCAATGAGCAGGCGCGATTAAACTGTTCTCCTGATGCGCCGCCTCATCCTGCTCGTCCTTCTCGCCGCGCCCGCGGCCCACGCCCAATTCCAGATCCAAACCTCCTACACGACTGCCGATCTCCGCGGCATCCACAACGTGGGCAACGGAGTGGCCTGGGCCTCAGGCACCAACGGCACCGTCCTGCGCACCGAAGACGGCGGCTACGTCTGGCAAACCTGCTCGATCCCGCCCGGCGCGGAAAAGTTAGACTTCCGCGGCATCCAGGCCTTCGACGCGAACACCGCCATGGTGATGTCGAGCGGCAAAGGCGATCTCTCCCGCCTCTACAAAACCACCGACGGCTGCCACACCTGGAAGCTTGTCTTCACCAACCCAGATCCAGATGGCTTTTGGGACGCGGTCAGATTCTCTGATAAACGCTTCGGCGTTATTCTGGGCGATCCGGTTGACGGCAAGTTCCCCCTGACCTGGATCGTGCCCGGCTATGTCCCTCCTAATAATTCCGAGGAACACGTCAAGGCACGGGCCGGCGAAGCCTCATTCGCCGCGAGCAACACATCGCTGTTCGTGTACAGCGAGGACTTTTGGCTCGGAACAGGCGGCGCTGGCGGCGCACGTGTCATACGAAGAAGCGTCCATGGAGTCGACCCCATGTGCTGGGTAAGCTATCCATCCAGCGAAGTTCCCGTCGGCCAACACACAGACTCATCCGGTATTTTTAGCCTCGCCTTTGCCCTCGAAGGAAAGCCACGTCCGTCCGAATTGAGGAGCGGTGTAGCAGTTGGTGGCGACTACCTGAATCCTGGCGAGTCGGCCCGGACAGCAGCTTTCACGTCGAACGGAGGCAAAACCTGGCGCGCAGCCCAAACCCCGCCCCACGGCTACCGCAGCTCAGTAGCTTACGACCCTCAACTCAAGCTCTGGATCACCGTGGGCCCCAACGGCACCGACGTCTCCACCGACGACGGCCGCAACTGGCGCGCCGTCCATCCCAGCACCGCCCTCCACGAATCCCCCGACGCCGACCGCAACTGGAACGCCCTCTCGCTTCCCTTCGTAGTAGGCCCAAAAGGCCGCATCGGCAAGCTAGACTCCGCCGCGCTGGGAGCTTCGCCGGCGCAGTAACAACAAGCTCAAAATTGTGGAGGAGTTAACTGATCACTGACCACTGATCCCTGACCACTGCCCCTAAACCGCCGGCTCCGTCTGCGTCTTCGCAGGCGCCACGCGCGCCCGCGGCTTCATCAGCGCAAACCCCACACGGAAAATCCAGTAGGCCATCAACACACCAAAAGCCATCGAGCCTACGGCCGCACACACCAACATCAACAGGTCCATACCATTCCCCATAAACTAAACCGCCCCGGACCAGGCAACATCTTTCAAAACAGCAATTATTCCCGCTCTCTCGGCGTGCGCGGATGCAACGGCGCCTGCGGCCATTCTCGCAGACTTTCCGTTTCGTTGACCCTTGATTCTATTGACCACTAGAATACCTCTGAGGTCCGCTTTTCGGCAGACTTTGTGCAAACTTAAGTGCTGCGCGTCCCAAATCTGTCCTTCCTTATGCCAATCAGTCACATTTCGGTACGCGGCGCGCGCCAGCACAACCTCCAGGACATCAGCGTCCGCATCCCCCGCAACACCCTCACGGTGGTAACCGGCCTCAGCGGCTCGGGCAAAAGCTCGCTCGCCTTTGACACCATTTACGCCGAGGGCCAGCGCCGCTACGTTGAAACCCTCTCCGCCTACGCCCGCCAGTTTCTGGATCAAATCGAACGGCCTGACGTGGATTCGATAGAAGGCCTCAGCCCGGCCATTTCGATCGAGCAGAAAACCACCAGCCGCAGCCCCCGCTCTACCGTCGGAACCATAACCGAGATCTACGACTATCTCCGCCTCCTTTACGCCAGCGTGGGCACGCCGCACTGCCCCAACTGCGGCCGGCCCATAACCCGCCAAATCGCCGAGCAGATTGTGCAGCGCATTCTGGAAGTTGGCCGCGGCGAGCGCGTCACCGTCATGGCCCCCGTGGTCCGCGGCCGCAAGGGCGAATTCAAGGACCTGCTGGATCAACTCGATACGCAGGGATTCCGCGCCCGCATAGATGGCGAGATGCAGGATCTGTCCGAACCCTTCCAGCTTGACCGCCGGAAAAATCACGCCATCGAAGCCATCATCGATCGCATCCTGCTGAAACCAACGCCCGAGTCCACCACGACTGTGGGTGCCCCATCCTTGGGGACAGCCTCACCGTCCCCAAGGGTGGGACTCTCCGAAGCCTCGTCCTCCGCCAAACCCTCCTTGGAAAAACGTCTGGAAACGTCCGTCGCCCGCGCCCTCCAGATGGCCAACGGCCTCGTCCTCGTCGCATTTACCGGCGGCCAGGAACAGCTCTTTTCCTCCTCCATGGCCTGCCCCGACTGCGGCCTCGACGTCCCCAAGCTGGAGCCGCGCAGTTTCAGCTTCAACTCCGCCTTCGGCGCATGCCCTGAGTGCCACGGCCTTGGCTCCATGTACGATCTCGACCCCGCCAAGGTCATCACCGACTGGTCCAAGCCCCTGCTCGATGGCGGCCTCGGCCCCGGCTCGGCCTCGCAATACCTGCTCCGGCTCATCAACCTCGCCGCACAGCGCTACTCCATTGACCTGAAGAAGCCGTTCGAAGACCTGCCCAACGCCCACCAGCGCATCCTGGTTTACGGGCCGCCCAAGGGCGAAACGCTCGCGCACCGGATTCCACGGCATCCTCGCTTACCTGCGCCACACCATCGAGGAAGCCCGCAGCGACGGCTATCGCGATTACATGATGAACTTCATGTCGGCCACGCCCTGCCCCGCCTGCCGCGGCAAGCGCCTCCGTCCTGAATCGCTCGCCGTCAAGATCAACGGCCTGTCCATTGCCGATTTCACCGCGCTCAGCCTGCACCGCGCGCTTCAGGCCGCCTACGAGTTCCAGTTCACCGCGCGCGAGGCGCTGGTGGCCGACCGCATCCGCCGCGAGATCATTGAGCGCCTCGAGTTCCTTTGCGCCGTCGGCCTTAATTACCTCTCGCTCGACCGCAGCGCCGCCACGCTCTCCGGCGGCGAGGGCCAGCGCATCCGCCTCGCCACCCAGATCGGCTCGCGCCTGCGCGGCGTCCTCTACGTCCTCGACGAGCCCTCCATCGGCCTGCACCAGCGTGACAACAATCGCCTCATTCAGGCTCTGGAAAAACTACGCGACCTGGGCAACACTGTCCTTGTTGTCGAACACGACGAGGAAACCATTCGCCACGCCGATTACGTCGTCGATCTCGGTCCCGGCGCCGGCCGCCTCGGCGGCAAAGTGGTCGCCGAAGGCACTCCGGACCAGATCATGCAGTGCCCGCAGTCGCTCACCGGCAAATATCTTTCAGGCGCCATCGGAATGGTGCACCGGCCGCATCCTCGACCGCTCACCGGCAAGTGGCTCAAGGTGTCCGGCGCGCGCGAGCACAATCTCCAGGACATCGATATCCGCATCCCGCTCGGCGTAATGACCGTGGTCACCGGCGTCTCCGGCAGCGGCAAAAGCACGCTGATCAACGACATTCTCTACAAGTCGCTGGCCAAGCAGATCTACGGCTCGCGCGAGGAGCCGGGCGCGCATGAAACGCTTGAAGGCGCCGCGCAGCTCGACAAGGTCATCCGCATCGACCAGTCGCCCATCGGCCGCACCCCGCGCTCCAACCCGGCTACTTACACGCAGGTCTTCTCGCCCATTCGCGACCTCTTTGCGCAACTGCCGGAGGCGCGCGAGCGCGGCTACAAGCCCGGCCGCTTCAGCTTCAACGTGGCCGGGGGCCGCTGTGAGGCCTGCGAGGGCGACGGCCAGAAGCGCATTGAGATGAACTTCATGCCGGATGTCTACGTCCAATGTGAAGTGTGCAACGGACGCCGCTACAACCAGGAAACGCTGGCCGTGAAGTTCCACGGTTACTCCTGGGGGGGGAGAGAGAGAGAGAGAGAGAGAGAGAGAGAGAGAGAGAG
>CAVYSS010000023.1:0-173897 GCA_963771195.1 uncultured Acidobacteriota bacterium | reverse complement strand
GCCAGGCAGTTCTCCATGTCGAGCACGAAGATCACCGCATCCTCGAAGCTGCGCACCGGCCGCGAGGAAACCAGGCCCCGGTTGAGGGGCTCGTTGAGGATGGAAGGTGCGCGGCCCACCAGCATGGACGCGTACAGGTACCGGCGCAGCATCTTCTCCGTGTGCTTGCGGTAAAAGGCCAGCGATTGAAGCGGTGGCGCGATTCGCCGACTCGCCGGTGGAGCGGACGCAGGCATCGCCCTGCGAGGTGCCGGGGCCGGAGCTGCGAACCACGCCGGAGCTGCGGCCGCCGTCGCATGAAGATCGAACAATTGAAATGCGGCACTCATTACCCACCTCCTGCCGTACATGCCTCCGGCTGCAGCCGGATCGGCAGTGTGCGCCTCGTCGTCCTACGGCGCCGTTGTGGGGTGGGTACGGGAAACTCCCTCAGACGGATTTCACATCTTCTGCAATAAACCGTCTCCTGGTTCTGAATGCGGTACCAAAGACAGCCGCATCCTTCGCAAACTTTCAATTCCAAGCGCAACTCCATATTCACTCCATAAATGAAGCAAGTCCCGGCAGAGCGATCCTCTCCTTGTTATGTGCCGGGGTGAATGGCAGCAGACGAGGCGACTCAGGATTCTGAAGTCCTGTTGGGGGAGTGCCGGCTGATGTCCTCTCGGATTCATGATCGAAGTATTAAGACGCACAGACCCTGAAATCCCACGCAAAGGATGCCACGGCGTCCCGATAGGACGCCGCCTTAGGGCTGCTCCCCTTGTCCTTGTGAGAGGGACTCTGAGGTGACATCTGGTGCCATCGCGGCCGAAAAGCGACACGTCGCCTGGCCGCAATGTTGCCAGATTCACCGGGGGAGTTAGCCGGCACCTTGCGCGAAGTAAGTACAGTTAGCGTAGGAAGACGTATCTACTGCGTCAACGGATTTACACAGTTTCCGCTGGAAGTGCTTTCCAATCTCACTACAAACACGCAGAATGAAGGCGTTCCGCCTTTCCTGCTTTTCCGCCGGCAAACACGTTGGGGGATTGCTCTTTTCCGGCGGCGGATTTTCCACAAATGAATCTGAGTCAGGTTCACGAGCGTCTCCGGCTGGAACTCCTGCGCAGAATTCAGCGAGGCACCCTGAGTCTCTCTCTTCTTTCCCGCCAGACGGGATTGGCACTATCTCACCTTTCCAATTTTCTACATGGCAAGCGCGGCCTTTCCCTCGACGCAGCGGACCGCATCCTTTTTGCCCAGCAAATGAGCATTGCAGATCTGCTGCCGGCGCAGCGCTTCCTGGATGAAGCCGAACAAGTTGGACTGGTGCCCCTGGTCTCCCATGACACTGCCATGCATGAGCCTGTGGTGCGGCCCACCGCCGTCCGCCGCATTCTGCATATACCCGAGGAATTGCTCCGCGATACACGCTCCCGCTCGGGGCCGGCGCGCAAAGCCTGGCTGCGATTCGTCGCCATCCACGTAAGCGCAGCCGATGCCTCGGCCATGAGCCCGCTAATCCTTCCGGACGCGCTGGTTGTCCTCGACCGTCACTACAATTCGCTGATCCAATATCATCCCGACCGGCCCAACCTGTACGCGGTGCGGCGCGATGCGCAACTCCTCGTCCGCTATGCCGATTTCCGCGCCAGCCGGCTGGTCCTGCGCCCGCATATGTTTGAGGCCGCAGTGGAACTGGTGGAGATGGCCGGCGAGGAAACTCCGGGAGACTTCATCGCGGGAAGAGTAATCGTCGCAATCAACCCTTTATGAAGTTATTCTTGCGCCGGGTTCTCAAACCGAGTCATGCTGGCAAGGAAGTTCAGGATCGTGGGCCCGGTAGGACCATTGCGCTGCTTGGCGACGATGATTTCAGACTTAGCTTTCTCCGCATCCGACAATTCTTCGTCGCGATTGTAGTAGGAATCGCGATGGATGAACATCACCACGTCCGCGTCCTGCTCAATGGAGCCGGACTCGCGCAGATCGCTCAGCAGAGGCCGTTTGTCGTCGCCGCGGCGCTCACTGGCTCGCGAGAGCTGCGACAGCGCCACCACCGGCACCTGGAGCTCTTTGGCCAGCGCCTTCAGACCGCGCGAGATCGCCGACACCTCCTGGGTTCGGTTCTCGTAGCGCTTGCCGCCGTTGGCGGGCAGAGTAGCCGACATGAGTTGGAGATAGTCCACTACCACCAGGTCCAGTCCGCCCGCCTGCTGCTTGAGCCGCCGCGCCTTGGCTCGCATCTCCGCCAGGGAAATCCCCGCCGTATCGTCGATGAACAGCCGCGACTCCACCAGCACGTTCAGCGCGTTATGCAGCTTCTCGCGGTCCTCGCTGGGGATGAACCCTGTTTGCAATCTCTTTTGGTCCACCCACGCCTGGCTGGCCAGCATGCGCCGCAGCAGGGATTCCTTGCTCATCTCCAGGCTGAAGATGGCCACCACCGCGCTGCTCTGTATGGCCGTGTTCTGCGCAATGTTGATGCCAAGGGCGGTCTTGCCCATGGAAGGCCGGGCGGCGATGATGATGAGTTCGCCTTTCTGCAGGCCGCATGTCATTTCGTCCAGCTTGTAGAAGCCGGTTGCCAACCCCGTAACCGCGCGGCTATGGGAATACAGATTTTCAACCGAGCCAAAGGAGCCGGCCACAATCTTGTCCAGCGGCTCAAGCCCCGTAGACAGGCTTCTGTCCGTCACCTCCAGCAGGCTGGCTTCCGCCGCGCCCAGCACCTCCAGCGCGGGCTCGCTCTGGTCCGCGGCCCGCGCAATCGCCTCAGAGCAGATCAGCATGAGCCGCCGCAGCAGGCTCTTGTCCTTGACGATGCGGATGTACTCTTCGATCACCGGCCGCCGCGGCAAACCCTCAGTGAGCGACGCCAGGTACGCCACCCCGCCCACCGCCTCGATCTCTTTCGATCGCGCCAGCTCGTTGGAGAGCGTGACGATATCCACCGCCCGCTGCGCCGTGAGCAACTCGCCCATGCGCTGAAAGATCCGGCGGTGCGAATCCAGGGAAAAGTCATCCGGCTGCAGCTTCTCGGCCGCTTCCGCGTGGGCCGCGTTGTCCAGCAGGATGGCGCCCAGAATGGTTTTTTCCGCGTCTACATTCGCCGGCAGACCGGCCTCGTAGCCGGTAAGGTTGGGGATGCTGGCCATGGAACGAGTGTAGGGCAGGATGGGGCTGCGGATGCCTGTGGGAACCTCAGCAATCAAGAGGAAAACCGGGAACAAAAACGGCGTGTTCCCCAATGAAGCGCGCCCGGAGTGCCGCAAAAGCAAGAAAAGGAAGATCTACTCCACCATCGTCACTCCACCATGCCGGCCGAACCGCCCGATTTGATCGGCGCACCGTCGGCAAGTGAGGAGTAGTTGGCGCCCTGGCTGAAGTTGTTCCCATTGTCAGTCAGTGTTTTAACCACGAAGTTCGTGTATTGCGCCGTGTTCCCGCCGTTGATCGTAAGGTTCGCGTCCGCGGCGTAGATCACGCCCTGCCAGCTCGAAGTCGAATCCCCGTTGATTGTCACCTGGCTTGAGTCGGTCCTGCTTTGGAAATACAGAATCCCCTCATAGGTCCCTGACGTGGGCGCGGAAAACGCGACATGCTCCACACCGTTCAGCGTCAAAGACGAGGTGGTGAAATAGAACGTCACTCCGGTTCCAGTCACGCTGTCGTTGCTGCCGTTTATCGTGAAACCCCCTTCCACGATATAGGTGCCGGGATTGAACGTTACCGTAAAATTGCTGCCGTTGATGATGATGCCGCCGCAATACACGCCTTGGTTCATCGTCGCGTTGCTCATAACGATGGCCTGAGAGGCGGAGCCGTTCCACGTGCTGCCCGAACCCGACCCGCAGGAGCCGACCGTGGGCGTGGCAAGGCTGGCCAGCGGATCGGAAACAGACGTCGCCCCGGTTGTCGGAGTTGGGGTGATCTTGTTGCCGGTGCCGTTTTCCAGGTAATTGCCGACCACGTCGAACGCGGTGCTCGAAATGGTGTTGTTACTGCCGTTCTCCAGCACCGCCTGGCTGGCATTGGAGTCCACCATGATCCCGCAGGAAGCTGTCAGCGAATCACTCCCGTTCAGCAAAAGCGCATTGGTAGCACTCGGGCTCAGGACATAGTCGCAAAATTGCGGACTGCTCCCTCCGGCTTCCGCCCTGGCCTCAACTTTGATCGAAGTCTTGCCCAGCAGCGTCGCGAAGACCGTGCTCACATTATCCGCCACCACGGCTTCCACGTAATTGGTGCTGCCATAGTTCGGGTCGGATGACACAGCACACGGCCCGTTGTTCAACTGCACAATCAGTCCGGTTGTGGTGGTTGTGGTCCCGCACTGGGGCACGATCGTAACCGTGGTGGCGCCGACATCCTTCACCGCGGACGTCGCCGCATTCTGCATCGCCGTGCAGTTGGAAGTGGTACCACACGTGCTTATCTCCAGCGCGCCGGCCATGGCCGCTGCGTCTGCGAATGCCTGCATCTGGTGTTGCGCCAGCAGGAGCCGCCCGACGTCCACAGACAACGCCATACAACCCATCAGCATGGTCGCGCCCAACGCGGCCATCACCAGGACGTTTCCGTCCTCCGCTCCCAGGTAGCGCCTCCACATTTCAGAGAGTCTGTTTGCAGGCATGGTCGTGAACCTCCTACACGAAGTTTCATGCAAGCGCCATGCCAGAGAAGAAGGCTGAGGGTAAGTCGATTAGTACGGCGATTTAGCAAGGGGCGTGGGGCGGACGAAGTGTTCACACCAGGTGACATAAAAGTTGTAGGGCGGGTTCAAACGGGTACAATTTTGCGGCAGCGAATCAATCAGGGACAGGGGCACACACTCCGGGCTGGACCACAGAGAGAGCGCATGGCGCGATGCGCTGGAAGTCAGCTTTGCACAGAACCGCGGAGATCCGGCTTACTGCTCGATCACCTGCTGCGCGGTGGAGGAGAATGTCACTGAGGTCTGTTTGAAAAACACGGTAGAGAAGGTGAACTTATATTGGACGTTCACCTTCACCATGCATCCCTTGCTGTTGGAGGTGGCGCAGGCGCTGCAACTGCTGGTACAGTCCGGGGTGGTCTGCGGCCATGTCACCGTGACCGGGGTGGTTCCCTGATTGCTCCAGTTCACCATTCCCAGGCTCTTCACGTAGTTCTGCACATCGGTGCTGGACACCTTGCAGCCGTACGGCATGGTGAAACTGGGAGGAGCAGAGGTGCTGCACGAGCTTGTCCAGTCGGCGCCGCGCACCATCGCGAACCGCGCCCCGGACTGGGCCGCATGGGTAACAATGTGATAGGCGTACATGGCCCGGGTAACGTCCACGATGCCCAAGACCACGGTCATCAGAACCAACGCCGACAGGCCAAATTCGACGATCTCGCTGCCGCGCTCGTCGCCCAGGATCCGCATCAATCTTCGCATCTTCATCGCTCCAGCCATCCGTCCTCTCGTATAAAACTCAGTTTGCCGATCGAATCACGGCAGTCTGCGTAAATTTCATGGGGGAAGGTACTCCCGGCCATGGGAAGGCAGGCGTATAGGAGGTTGACGCGGTGACCTTTTCCCAATACACCACGGAGTTGCCAGTGCACGTTGGCGTCGACGAACAACTGGTGTAACTGGTCGACGAACCAATAGTCGAATTGGAACACTCGCATCCATAGCTGGGCGTGACAGTCAGATTCGCTGTGGCAACATCGGAAGCTGCCAGTTGCGCCGCTTTTGTAATCCCCGTGGTGTCGGTGTGGTTCGATGCGCCATAGGTTGCTCCTGCCAGGGCCGCCCCCGAGACCTCCATGCCGAGGTAGTAGGCGCGCGCGAAGTCGATGCTCCCGGTCAGGATGAGAAAGAACATGGGCATGATCAGGGCCAGCTCAGCGATGCTGGCGCCAGCCTCCCGGCGGAACAACTTGCGAATGCATGAAAGGATCGTCATAGCTACTCCACCATGGCGACGCTGCTCACGCCGCTGGATGATTTGACAGGCGAGCCGCCGGAAAGCGTAGAGTAATTGGCGTTCATGGTCCAATTGGCGCCGCTGTTGATGATGATTGTGTCCGCTATTGCCCCGTTGTATTGATTGATGGTGCTATCGCTGTTCAGCGTAAGCGCTGCGTCCGGCGCGTAGATAAAGCCGTTGATCTGTGAACTGGTGGCGCTGTCAAAATCCACCCCGCTGGAGTTGCTGCGGTCCTGGAAGTAGAGAATGCCGGCATAAGTCCCCGAAGTCGGCGCCGTCAGGTTGGCGATGCTGCTTGAATTCAATTGCAAGGTGCCGGACTTGAAGTAAAGCATCACCCCGCCTGTCCCGTTGAGCGTGACACCGGAATTAACGTTCATTGAAGCAGTGAATTCGTAGTTACCCGGATTCATGGTCACGGTGTAGGTGCCACCGTTGAAATTGATTCCGCCGCAGTACACGCCTGGATTCAAGGTGACAGCGGAGCCGACCGAGATGTTGTTCGCGGAGCCGCTGTATGGGCTGCTGGTGCTGCTGCCGCACGGGGTGGAGGCGGGCGTGGGCAGGCTGGCCAACGGGTCGGCAAGGTACGGCTGACTCACCTGCGGCGTAACGTTCAGGGTGCCGCCATTCTTGGTGTAGCCGGAGCCCACTATGGCGATCGACTTCACGCTCACGGTGACTCCGCTGTTCACCATCATGGCCGAGCTCGCGCTCGAATCAATCTGGATGCCGCAGCTTGTGGCTGTCAACGTGCCCCCGTTGAACGTGACCGCATTGGATGCAGTTTTGTCGAGCGCGTAAATGCAGGCCGAAGCCTGCGTCGGTCCGCCTGCCTCCGCCCGGGCCTCAACGTCGATTGAAGACTTGCCCAGCAGCGTCCCGAAAATCGTGTTCACATTCTCCCCCACCAGCGCTTCCACATAGCCGGCGCTGCCTTTGTTCGGGTCGGATGACAAAGCGCACGGCCCATTGTTCAATTGCACAATCAGCCCGGTTGTGATGGAAGTGGTCCCGCACTGCGGCACGATCGTAACCGAGGTGGCGCCGACATCCTTCACCGCGGACGTCGCCGCATTCTGCATCGCCGTACAGTTGGTAGTGGACCCGCAGGTGTTGATCTCCAGCGCGCCGGCCATGGCTGCCGCGTCTGCGAATGCCTGCATTTGATGTTGCGCCAGCAGGAGCCTCCCGACGTCCACTGACAACGCCATACAGCCCATCAGCATGGTCGCACCCAACGCGGCCATCACCAGGACGTTTCCGTCCTCCGCTCTCAGGTAGCGTCTCCGCAATTCAGTAAGTTTAGAAGGCATGGTCGCACGCTTCCTCTACGAAGTCGAGTGCAAGCGCCATGCCAAATCACGCGCAGAACGAATCGTTTTATTTTGAACAGTTTACCTGAAACACTCCGGTTCCCCTGTCCACACCCGGTTACACTTGCGTCCCTCAGGGTGACGCTCAACAGGGCACTCACGCCCTGGGTTCCACCCGATGGATCTTCTTCACTGGGATGGCAGAGCGGCTCCCAAGCGGGAGGTCTGCCGATAACGATGCCGAAGAGTCCAAACCCGCGCTGGTTGGGTTCAATCCGATAGCTCTGCCCGACAGCGCCACGGCCGCGATCCTTCGAGCGAACTCCGCCCGCTTTACTGGCTTACGGTTTCCAGCGCAGCACCGGCTTGCGCGCCGCCGTCACCTCGTCCAGCCGCGAGACCCGCGTGGAATGGGGCGCCGTCTTCACTACCTCCGGCGTCTCCTCCACTTCCTTGGCAATCGACCGCATGGCCGCGACAAAAAGGTCGAGTTCCTCCACCGACTCGCTCTCCGTGGGTTCGATCATCAGCGCCCCCGGTACGATCAGTGGAAAGCTGACCGTGTAGGGGTGGAAACCATAATCGATGAGGCGCTTGGCGATGTCGCCCGTCTTCACGCCTTTGGCCGCCTGCCGCTTGTCGCTGAACACCACCTCGTGCATCGAGGGGGTCTTATAGGGTAGCTCGTACAGGTCCTCGAGGTTTTTGCGAATGTAGTTTGCGTTCAGGACCGCGTCTTCCGTGGTTTGCCGTAAGCCGTCGGGGCCGTTGGCCAGGATGTAAGCAAGGGCCCGGATGAACATGCCGGTGTTGCCGTAGAACGCCCGCACCCGCCCCACGCTTTGGGGCCGGTCGTAATCCCAGGCAAGCGGCGACTTCAGATCATCTGTCTCTGTCGATAAAGGCGCAGGAGCCGGGGCGCGAAACATGGGCTGCGGAGTACCCGCATCGTCGTTGACGTTCTCCCATGATTCCGGCGCGGGCGTGTTCGTATGATTCTCTTTGCGGACCAGAACCGGAACCGGCAAAAACGGTTCGAGGAATTTCTTGCAGGCCACGGGACCCGATCCCGGGCCGCCGCCGCCATGCGGCGTGGAAAAGGTCTTGTGCAAGTTCAGGTGCATCACGTCCACGCCGAAGTCGCCGGGCCGCACCTTGCCCACCAGCGCATTCATGTTGGCCCCGTCCATGTACAGCAGCGCACCCTTGGCGTGGAGAATATCGGCGATGCGATGGATCTCGTTCTCGAATACGCCCAGCGTGGAAGGATTGGTCAGCATCAGCGCGGCGGTTTCCTCGTCGACCTGTGCGGCGAGCGCTTCCAGATCGATGCCGCCTTCCGTATTCGACTTGAGGTTTTCCACCTGGTAGCCGCAGATGGCCGCGGTGGCAGGATTGGTGCCGTGCGCGGAATCGGGAATGATGATCTTCTTGCGCGGATTGCCTTGCGACTGGTGCCATGCGCGCGCCAGCAGGATGCCGGTGAATTCGCCATGCGCGCCGGCGGCCGGCTGCAGCGTGATGACGTCCATACCGGTGATTTCAAGCAGGCATTTCTGAAGGAGCTCGATGACTTCCATGATGCCCTGGGCCAGCGTGTCTGGACGGTAGGGATGGGCGTCGGCCAGGCCTTCAATACGCGAGACAAACTCATTCACGCGGGGGTTGTACTTCATGGTGCAGGAGCCCAGCGGATACATACCGAGGTCGATGGCGTAGTTCCAGGTGGAGAGGCGCGTGAAGTGGCGGATTATCTCGATCTCGCTCAATTCTGGGAGCAGGCCGGGCGTGTCGCGATGCGATTCGCCGAGCAAAGCTTTCGCGTCGACCGCGGGAACATCCAGCGGCGGCAGCTTGTACGCTTTTTTGCCCGGCGCGGATTTCTCAAATACCAGGCGCTCGTTCTGCGTCTGATGGGGGCGAATTTTGCCCGTCGTCTTTCCTTGAATTACTGTTTCCGTCGTCGCCATCTTTAAGTCCTCACAACTTCGCTTTGTAACAAGGGCACGGCTTTAGCCGGGCCGAAATGCGCGCAAAGGAAGGGCGGGCTTTAGCCCCTGCTGATTCCGTCCATTCCTTCAAGCTCAGCTTTCCTGCGCGCCAGAAAGCTAAAACAAAAGGGGTACTCCTCAGCGAATGTGGCAATCCCGGCTTTAACCGGGTTCTCCGCGATATACGCGCGATGCGTCTCGAGTCCTTGCCTGTTCATAACTTGTACCTCAGTAAATCCCCGCTGCCAGACCTCGCCTTTGTAGCTGAACTCATGGGATAGTCGATAAGAGAACCTGCCCTTGATTAGCTGCATCGCCTTTTCGATGGTCGAATCTTCGCGAACTTCGATAAGAAGATGGACGTGATCGGGCATGATGACAAAGTCGTGCAACGCGAAGCGATGCTCGGCGACAAGCGAACGCAGCACATCGATGAGAAGGCTGGCATTTCGCTCCGATTGCAGCAATCGCATGCCCATGCTCGTTTTCGTTGTCGCAAAAAAGATGCGCGACGGATTCAGAATGTTAGCCGGAGCAGCGTTGCGGGCTGGATGCGCCATGGCAGGGGCTAAAGCCCCTTCTCCTCTGTCTTGCTGTTGCGGCCCGGCTGAAGCCGTGCCCTTGTTACAAAGCACCTGCGAATCCCCTTGAAGGCCGAGTCACGAGGGAACCGTTTATTCCTTTGATGAACGTCTTACAAAAACGAACCATATGGTCGAGCCCCATGCGATCCCAGCGAACAGCTTCTCGAAAGCAATGCCTGCGAGAGATGCCATGTTCAAGTTCTGGTGGTGCAAAAGCACTTTGATGCAGACTTCAGTTGCAAATGTGAAACCGCCGAAGAACAAGATGCCCCACACCACGACGAAGAACAACCCTCCTCGATCCTGGGTTGCGCGCCGGAATCTGTGAAGTTTGGAGTCCACCTCTACGCCTCCACCAGCCCTGCCGCGAGCACGCTGGCTGCCTTGTCAATCTGTTCCTTGGTGATAATCTCCGTGGCGCACCACAGCGTCGCGTTGCCCAGCTCCGGATACCAGCGGCTCAGTTCCACGCCGCCTACGATCTTGTTCTCAAGCAGCCGCTTCTGCCACAACGCGGGCGACTCGCCGGTCTCGAGCACAAATTCGTGGAAGCGCGGCGCGCCGGTAAAGAGCAGCTTGGCTCCGGCCACCGCGCTCAACTCCTGCGCGGCGTAATGCGCCTTGGCCAGGTTGTGCTCGGCCAGCTCGCCGATCCCTTCCTTGCCGTAAACCGTCAGGAAGATAGTCGCCATGAGCGCGACTAATGCTTGATTCGTGCAGATATTCGAGGTCGCCTTCTCCCGCCGAATGTGCTGCTCGCGCGTTGACAGCGTGAGGCAGAATCCGCGATTCCCATCGTGGTCCGTGGTCTGGCCCACCAGGCGCCCCGGCATCTGCCGCAGGAACTGCTCCTTGGCCGCAATCACCCCGCAGAACGGCCCGCCGTAGCTGAGCGCTACGCCGAAGCTCTGCGCCTCCATGCTCACGATGTCCGCCTCCACCGGCGGCCGCACCACGCCCAGCGAGACCGCCTCGGCAATCGACACACACAACAGCGCGCCCTTCTTATGCGCAATCTCCGCAATGGCAGGAATGTCTTCAAGGATGCCGAAGAAGTTGGGGCTCTGCACTAGAACAGCCGCGGTTTCATCGGTCACTGCAGCGTCCAGCGCCGCCAGGTCCACGCGCCCGGTATCGCGCTCGTAGCCAACCACGCTTACGGGCATCTCGCGATGGCGCAGATACGTGTCGATGACCTCGCGATACTCCGGATGCACGCTGCGCGCCACCACTGCCTTGTGTCGCCCGGTCACGCGCATGGCCATCAGGATGGCCTCCGCCGCGCCGGTTGAGCCGTCGTACATGCTGGCGTTGGCCACGTCCATCCCGGTCAGCTCGGCGATCATGGTCTGGAACTCAAAGATTGCCTGCAGCGTGCCCTGCGTGATCTCCGCCTGGTAGGGCGTGTAGCTGGTGAGGAACTCGCCGCGCTGGACCAGAGCATCGATGATCACGGGCCGGTAATGCCGGTATGCGCCCGCGCCAAGAAAACTGGCATAGCCGGTGGCATTCTTCTCGCCCGCCGCCTTGAAATAATCGATGATCTCGCTCTCGGCCTGCTGGCGCGGGACATCGAGATCGCGATTCAGCCGGTATTCCGCGGGAATGATGGCAAACAAGTCGTCGATGGATTTGGCGCCGATGGCCGCAAGCATCTGCTCGCGCTCGGCGGGGCTTTTGGGTAGATAGCGCATAGGGTCCTTCGGACAGTTCTCAGTTCGCAGTTCACAGTTCTCAGTTCGCAGTTCTTGGTCGTGAACTCAGTCCTCAACCACGAAAGATCGTGCGATCCATCGCTTCTCTCGGAAACTGTGAACTACGAACTGTGAACTGCGAACTCAATCGCTACTTCTCTTCCGCAATAAACGCCTCGTACGCCGCCGCATCCAGCAGCTTTTCCCACTCGCCGGGATCGGACAGCTCTACTTTGATGATCCAGGTATCGTGCGGCGCGGCGTTGATCTTGTCGGGCTCGGTCTTCAAGGTCTCGTTCACCTCGGTCACCGTGCCGGTGACGGGCGAGAAGAGATCGCTCACCGCCTTCACGCTCTCCACCGAGCCGAAGGTCTGGTTGGCGGTCACCGTATCCCCCACCTTGGGGGCGTCCACGTAAACAATGTCGCCCAGCGAATTCTGCGCGTAATCCGTGATGCCGATGGTGCCGATGTTGCCTTCGATCGCGATCCACTCATGCTCGCGCGTATAGCGGTAATTCGTTGGATAGGCCATGGGACTCCTTCGTGCTCAAGAAGATGCGAAATCCCAGTGTACGGCGTTCGGCAGGGTGACAGGAAACCGCTGCGGTACAGGTTTTCCTCACCCCGCGGATTCCCGCATTTTCGACTGCATCAAACTCGCAAATCCGGACCCGAGGACAACCGCTTCCGCCATGCCTGGGCTCAAACCTCAGTGTAAAGATGGCCTCTGGCCGGTCGTCGGACGAAGAGGCTTTGAGTACGTTAACCCAATGACCCAAAGGAGATTAGCCATGATTCGCACAGCAGGGTTGCTGTCGGCCGCCGCACTCGCGGCGGCAATTCTTATTCCGCCGGGAGCCTCGGCGCAGAGCACGTCCAATCCGAACAGGAACGACAATCCATCCCAGAGCGCGACGGCAAACACGGAGGCGGCGCAGATGGTTCCGGCGCGTGCCGCCCTTGAGCACCCGCTCGATGCCAAAGATGCCAGGCCCGGCCAGCCCTTCCAGGCCAAGCTGGCCGACAAGGTTCAATTCAAAGACGGCCAGGAGCTTCCGCGCGGGACCATGCTCGTGGGCAAGGTGGGCACGGACGACATGAATGAAGCCGGCAAGTCCAAGCTGGTGCTTTGTATCGATGAAGCCAAGCTGAAAGACGGTAAGACCATCCCGCTCAAGGCCACCATCGTAGGCATCTATGGCCCGAACCAGGGCGACGCGGACACAGCGGATTACACCGTGAGCGCCGGCAACCAGGAACCGAATGGCTGGAACCGCCAGTTTACGCAGGTGGACCAGATTGGCGCGCTGTCCGGCGTCGATTTGCATAGCAAGATCTCCAGCCAGAACTCCGGCGTGCTGGTGTCGACCAAGAAAGACGATATCAAGATCAAGGATGGGACGGAACTGGCGCTGGCTATTGCAGGGGAAAGCCGAAGCTAGAGCCGGAACCGGAACAATAATCACACCGGCAGCGGCAGCTGAAGCCGCAGCTGGACTAACAAGCGGAGGCGGGCTCTCGCGCGAGGGCTCGCTTCTGCGGGTTTACTGCGCCAGCCCTGGATACGGCTCCAGCGGCACCAGGGCCACGATCTCCAGCATGCCTTGCTGCGCGAGCGGCAATGCGGCAATGGCCTCGCGCACTTCGGCTTCGGAGTTTGCCTCCCACAAGATCGCCGAACCCGCCGTGTCCCCACGCTTCCAGATTTGCCGCGCCAATCCCGAGCCATAGAGTTCCTTCGCCCGTTTCTGCTCGCGCGCAATCAGCTCCGGCGTGAAGGCCTCGACTGGGAATGCATCCAGTCGCCGTCGCGTAAGAGTAAGGAATTGCATGGCCCGATTGTAGAAGAACAGGGACAGGGATAACCTATCGGCGAGAGAATCTTCTAGTTTTTGAAGAACTCGCCGTGGCCACCATTCCTCCAGGGGTCGTAATGCGCCGCGAATTCCGCGCGCCGCTGTACGGACGGATGATCGTACAGCCAGATTTCGATGAAGCGGTTGGGATTGGGGTCGTCGAGCCACGCCTGGCCCAGTGCGTTGAACGAGTCCACCGCCGTCTTCTGCGGATCAGGCACCAGGCCATGAATCGCCTCCTGCCCGTACACGTCTGCCTGGTGTTCAAAGTAACGGCTGACCGTGTTCGCCGCCGGCTCCAGCAGGAACGAAGCAATCGAGACCGCGAAGACGAGCACCACGAATCCTGTGCGCGAGGCCAGCGGAGCAACTCCTTCGCGCTCGGCGATGCCCCATCGCGTGCCAAACCGACGCGCCATCCAGCGGGCAAATCCGGCGCACGCCCAGAAGACGATGAACAGCGCCACGGCTGAAACAAACAGCCCCTTGGCAATGTGGTGCAGCACGTAATGGCCGCTCTCGTGCCCGAAGATGAACATGATTTCGTCGTCCGGGATCCGCCCCGCCGTCGTGTCCCACACCACCACGCGCTTGGTGGCTCCCAGTCCGCTCACGTAGGCATTCAGCCCATTGGTCTTCAGGCTGGCCTTCATCAGGTACATGCGATCCGGCGGGATGTTGGTCCCGGTCCGCGCCACAACCTTCTCCAGATCGGCCACCAGTTTAGGGTTGGTTGTCTCAAGCGGCTCAAACTTGTCGGAGATGGGCTCAATGAAGACTGGCGAGATGAACGTGACCAACACCATGATCGGCACTGCGATCGCCCAACTCCACAGCCAGAAGCGCCGCGGAGACACTTTCACAATCCAGTTGAACACGAGGAGCAATAGCGAACCGAACACCGCCGCCAGCGCGAGAGACTTCATCCAATCGCCGAACCAACCCGCCCAGCTCTGGACGCTGATGCCGTAATGGCGGCTGGCCGATTCACCAATCAGGTCCAGCGGCAGCCCTGCAACCGTGACGATGACCGCCAGCAGGGCGAAAAAGATGAGTCCCTGCACCCAGCGCCGGCCCGTCATGCCCTCGGTCCATCGCTCAACCCCCGACGCCGCGCGAGTGGCCAGCAGCAGCCAGAGCACCAGCAGCCCCCATACCGAGCCAACGATCTCCAGCGTCAGCCGTATGCGGTTCAGCGCAATCGCCTTTGCCAGCTTGCCCGGCGGCAGGGTGTACGCCTGCTGCGTTTGCGGTGGTTGCGCGCTCTGGGCCTCCGCCGGTTGCTGGGCTGCTGGAGGGGTCTGCGCGGCTGCCGGCCGCGTTGCCGCCGTCCAGGCCATCGCTGCCAGCAGGGCCAATCCGCAGAAACGCTCAAGTCGCATCGCTCTCACCTCCAGAATTGCCGGATTTCTGAGACAATCGGGCTACCAATGCTTTTATCCGAAACTGCTGTTTCCGGTCCACTGCCTTACTGTACGCACTTCCGTCTCGGGTTCACCGCTGTCGTTCTGGCCGCGCTGCTGGCTCTTCCAGCGGCCGCGCAGCAGCCCGCTTCGCCGCCGCTTCTCAGCGCCATGACCGCGGAGCTCGATCGCGCCTTCACCACGCTGGGTCACGAGCCGGGCAAGGACAACCAGCTTCCCCCTTATTTCCTCAGCTATACCGTAACCGACGCCGGCTCCGTCACCATCCAGGCCCAATACGGCGCATTGATTTCCAGCATCGCCAACCACGCTCGTGTGGCCGATATCCAGGTCCGTTTGGGCGCCCCTCAGCTCGATAACACGCACGGCGACCATCGCGGCTCCGCGGTGAACAGCGTGCAGCTTCCGCTCACCGATGATCGCGTGGCGCTGGAGCGAACGCTGTGGCTGACCACAAACAATGGCTACTCCAACGCGCTCGACAATTTTCTGCGCGTGAAGACCGAAGCCCAGGTGCGCGCCAAGGAGGAAGACACGTCGGCCGACTTCAGCGCGGAGAAGGCACAGACTTCCATCGGCAGTCCCGCGCCCCCTGTCCGCATTGACCGCGCCGCATGGGAGCAGCGTGTGGCGGCGCTTTCCGGCATCTTCCGCGAGTATCCCGATGTGTACCAGAACATGGTGGTGTTCACGGCCCAGAGTCAGACGGAATATTTTGCCTCTTCTGAGGGCTCGCGAATTATCACGCCGCATGTCTCCGCGCGGCTGGTTATTTTCGCGGTGACGCGGGCCGACGACGGGATGGAGTTATTTCGCGATCAGACGTTTGAAGCGGAAACTGCGGATGGCCTTCCCTCACAGGCGCAGATGGAATCGGCTGCGCGCGCGCTCGGCAACAGCCTGGAAGCCCTGCGCAAGGCGCCCATTACGGAGCCTTTCGACGGGCCGTCAATTCTCTCCGGGCGCGCCGCCGCCGTCTTTTTCCATGAAGTCCTTGGACATCGCCTGGAGGGGCAGCGCCAGCGCGGCGACGAAGAAGGCCAGACCTTCACCAAGGAAGTGGGCAAAGAGATCCTGCCGCCGTTTCTCTCGGTTGCCGACGACCCCACGCGGGACGAATACAGCAAAACCTGGCTCAGCGGCAGTTATCAGTACGACGACGAAGGCCAGCGCGCCCAGCGCGTGGAGCTGATTCAGGATGGCGTGCTCAAAACGTTTCTCATGTCGCGCCTGCCCATCGCCAGCTTCAGCGAGTCCAACGGCCACGGGCGCGCGCAGGTGGGCCGCATGCCGACGGGCCGCCAGGGCAACCTCATCGTCACATCCAGCAAAACAGAAAGCGACGCCGAACTGCGCAAGCAGTTGGTCGATGAGGCCAAAAAGCAGGGCAAGCCGTACGGACTTTACTTTGAAGACATCTCCTCTGGCTTTGCCGTCACTCAACGCAGTTCGCCGCAAGCGTTCCAGGTAATCCCGCTGGTGGTCTACCGCGTGTACGTGGATGGCCGACCTGACGAACTGGTGCGCGGCGTCAGCATCGTGGGCACGCCGCTGGAGGCGATGCGCAGCATTCTGGCCACCGGCAACAAGAGCGAGGTCTTCAACGGCGAGTGCGGCGCTGAATCCGGCACCGTGCCGGTGAGCGCGGTGGCTCCCGCCATGTTGCTGCGCGACCTGGAAACGCAGCGCCAGCCGCAGGGAACTTCTCGTCCGCCGATTTTGCCCATTCCAGGTGCGCCCGCAGCCAAGGAGGCCCAATGATCCGCCGTTCCGCTCCTGCGTTCCTAGCCTCCTTGATATTGGCAGCCGCCGCTGCCGCGTTCTCCCAATGCGATCCCAGCATCTGCAACGGCACCCGCGCGGAGGCCGAAAAGGACCCCGTCCTCAAAGCGATGCTGGAAGAAATGGATCGCAGCAACGCCGGCCTGGAGCTGAAAAGCTTTCAAAAGCCCTATTTCATTGAGTACCGCATTGAGGATGTGGACGCGTTTGAGACGCGGGCCGAGTTCGGCGCCAGCGAAGGCCCAGGACACACGCACGAGCGCGTGGCGCGGGTCAGTGTCCGCGTGGGCGACTACAAGACTGACAGCTCCGGCGCACGCGGCGAAGGCCAACTCGAGCTGGCCGCGCTCGGCAACGATCCCATCGCCATCCGCTCCGCACTGTGGGCAGCCTCGGACGTCGCCTACAAGAATGCTCTGGACGCCTACGCGCGCAAGCAGGCCGAGCTCAAGCAAGTCCAGACGCCGCCCCAGGCCGACGACTTCAGCCATGAGCCGCCCATTGTTTCCCTGGCCGCGCCGGCCGAGCTCAAGCTGGACGAGGCCGCCTGGAACGCGCGTGTCGCTGCGGAAAGCGGACTGTATCGCAGTGACCCTTCCGTCAGCACTGTCGCCCAGGAGGTTGAGTACTCGGTCGCTTCCTTTGAAGCGCGCGCCACCACCACCTGGCTGGTCAACTCCGAAGGAACCATCGTTCGCAAATCCGCATCTTTGTTCCAGGAGTCCTTCGGCGTCGGCACCCAAGCCGCCGACGGCATGCACCTTGACCGATCGTTTGCGACCAATGGAACGTCGGAGGCCGATCTTGATTCGCCCGAAGCGTTCCGCAAGCACGCGGTCGCGGAGATCGCTTCGCTTGCTGACCTGCGCAAAGCGCCTGTGGTTGAAGAGGAATACCACGGGCCGATCCTGCTGAGCGCCGACGCGGGCACCGACATTCTCCGCTATCTGCTGGCGCGCAGCGTTGCCGCCACGCGCCCGCGCCTGGGCACAGACGCCCGCACCAACGGTCCCTTTGCGTCCAGTTATCACACTCGGGTGCTTCCTGATTTCATGGACGCCATCGACGATCCCAGCCTGAAGAATCTTGACGGCCATAGTCTGCTCGGTGCTTACTCAGTGGACGACGAGGGTGTGCCTGCGCAGGCCGTCAAGCTGATCGATGCGGGCCGCCTCGACGGCTACCTCATCGGCCGAGAGCCGGTGCGCGACTTCCCCCAGTCCAACGGCCACGCCCGTGCAACTCTCGCCGGTTCACCGCAGCCGGTCGTCGGCGTCCTCAAGATCACGGCGCAGAATGGCATATCCGATGACGAACTGAACAAGAGACTGCTGGCCCTGATGAAGGATCGCGGCATCAGCTCCGCATACTACGTGGAGACCATGGGCGGCGTGCTGACTCCGCGGCTGCTCTACCGCATTACCGCGGACGGAAAGCGCCAGCTGGTTCGCGGCGCGGTCCTCGATGACCTGGACCAGCGCGCGCTCCGCTCCAGTGTTGAAGCCGCGGGCAAGCAATTGTGGGTAGGCAACTCCGCCGGCGAAGTGCCGGAAACCGTGCTCGGCCCGGCGCTTCTGTTCAGCGATGCGACGGTGAAGCGCGCCAACGAGAAAAACGACAAGCTCCCGTTCTATCCGCCGCCCGCAGATACAAAGTGATCAGTGGACAGTGCTCAGTGGTCAGAGACATCCGACACGCGGCTGCGGAATCTCCTCACTCCTTCACCACTTCACCTTTTCACTAATTCAGTTCATCGCTGTTCACCGACAACTCACAACTCACAACCGGCAACTCCCACCTGTTACACTCCGGTTGAACGAAAAACCGCGCCTCACATGGAGTCAATCGCGCAATGAAATTTCTTCCAATCGTGCTCTGCCTGGCGGCCGCAACGGTGGTTGCGGCGCAAACCGCTCCCAAGCCCGCCACGCCTGCGGCCAAAACAACGTCGACTGCCACCAAATCCAGCACCACTGCGTCACACGCTACAAGCGTAACCGGCTACAAGCTCCCGCCGGGCGAGAAGCGCATCCCCGGCATCCCCAAAATGGCGATGCCTGGCTGGAAATTCCAGGACATCCTCGTCGGCAAGGGTCCCGAGGGCGAGTCGGGCAAGATGTGGCACCTGAAGTACAAGGGCTGGCGCGCCGCCGACGGTGTTGTATTCGACTCATGGGAGAACAATCGCCGTCCGGAATTCAAAGACGGCAAGCCGGTGATGGGACCGGACGGTAAGCCCGTCATGGGCGAGCCTCAACCTCTCGCATTTCCTCAAGGCGCAGGTCGCCTCATCCCTGGATTCGATTGGGCCGTCGCCGGAATGCACGTGGGCGGCAAGCGCCGCATCTTCATTCCCTGGGAACTGGCCTATGGCACGCGCAGCATACCGGACCGGCCGGATCATCCGGGCATTCCCCCAAAATCGGACCTCATCTTCGACGTTGAACTGGTGGAAGTGACGGATGCGCCGGCCATGCCGCCGCGTCCCATGATGCCGCAGCGTCCGATGCCGCATCCGGGTGGTCAACGCCTCCAACGGGCCAGCCGGCGACGCCTCCGCCCGCAGGCTCACCATCCGCGGCGCCCTCCGCCGCACCAGCTCCGGGAACGCAGCCGAAGCCATCCGGCACAACGCCGACTCCCGGCACGCAACCCGCAACCAAGCCGGCGCCTCCGCCGTCAACTCCGCAGAAGTAGCCGCTGCGCGTCCCGGATCGCGTTCAGCGATCCGGGATGTTCCGTCTCTATCCCTTATGCCTTATCCCTCGTCCCTTTTCTCTTATCCCTGCTTCTCCGGCCTCCCACAGTTCCGGGCGCTCCGCTATAGTGTCGGAGAGGCAATCGCACTTCTCCCCAAAGGACGCTACTCGAATGACACTTGACCGTCGCGATTTTCTTGCGGCCTGCAGCCGCGCCGGCATCACCTCCGCCCTGCTCCCCGGCATCCTGTACACGCTGGCCAGCCAGTCCGCCGAAGCGCAGGAGTTGGTCAAGGGGCCTCCGGGACACGCGCCCTCCTGGGACAAGATCACGCCCGAGATGCTGGATCAGGCCGCGCAGCTTGCGGGCGTGGGCCCATTCACAGATGCGCAGAAGAAGATGATGCTCGACGGCCTGAACCACATGCGCGACGGCTACGCGCAAATCCGCGCGCTCAAGCTGCCGAACTCCGTTGCCCCGGCGTTCGTGTTCCATCCGCAGCCGGCGGCGAAGCCTGAACCGCCCAAGGGCGGTGAGCCAAAGCCTCTCGGATCAGCGAATGGTGAGTCCCGCGCGGGTAGTTTTCTTTTTGCCGGATCAGGGTTGCCGGTTCGGATCGAAGATGTCTCGTTCGCGACTGTCGCCGAATTGGGTAGTTTGATTTTTGATCGCAAAATCACTTCCCTCGACCTCACCAAGTTGTACCTGGCCCGCCTCAAGCGCTACGATCCCACGCTGCATTTCGTCATCACGCTCACGGAAGACCGCGCCCTTGCGCAGGCAAAAAAAGCTGACGAAGAGATTGCCGCAGGCAAGTATCGTGGTCCGTTGCACGGCATTCCGTGGGGCGCCAAGGACCTGCTCGCAGTCAAAGGCTACCCCACCACGTGGGGCGCGGGCGGCTTCGAGCACCAGACGATCGATGAGGACGCGACCGTGGTCGAGCGGCTGGATGAAGCGGGCGCGGTGCTTGTAGCCAAATTTACGCTGGGTGCGCTGGCCATGGGTGACCATTGGTACGGGGGGCAAACACGCAATCCATGGAACCCCACGCAAGGCTCGAGCGGTTCCTCGGCGGGGCCGGCCAGCGCCGTCGCAGCCGGATGCGTTGGCTTCGCCATCGGCTCGGAGACGCTCGGCTCCATCTCGTCGCCTTCCACGCGCTGCGGCGACTCCGGCCTGCGGCCTACCTTCGGCCTTGTGCCGCGTACCGGCGCTATGGCCCTGAGCTGGACCATGGACAAGCTCGGCCCCATCTGCCGCTCCGCCGAAGACTGCGCGCTGGTGCTCGAAGCCATCTACGGCCCCGACGGCAAGGACCCGTCCGTCTATCCCTTCGCCAGTTTCCGCTGGAATCCCGGCTTCGACTGGAAGATGCTGCGCATCGGCTATTTGAAGAGCGCGTTTGAGCCGCCCAAGCCGGAACCGCCCGCCGCACCGCCCGCAAACGAATCCGCTGAAGAGAAGAAGAAACGCGAAACTCGAGAGCGGGCCGAGCGCGCAAGCCGCGACTACGACCGGAAATTCGAACTGGCCACGCTGGACAAGCTGAAAGCGATGGGCTTGAATTTGATTCCGGTGGAGTTGCCGCACATGCCCTACGGCGCCATGACTCCGGTGCTCGAAGCCGAAGCCGCCGCAGCCTTCGACGACCTGACCACGACCGGCCGCGACGCGCTCCTGACCGAACAGAGCGAAGACGACTGGCCCAACATCTTCCGCGTGGCCCGCTTCTACCCGGCAGTCGAATACATCCAGGCCATGCGCGCGCGCACGCTCGCAGTGCAGCAGGTGTCGGCGCTGTTTGAACAGGTCGACATAATCGTCACGCCCACCTTCGGCCTGCAACTCGTAGTCACCAACCTGACCGGCCATCCCGCGCTCATCGTTCCCAACGGCCTGCGCGGCGCGGACGCTCCTCCGCCACTAAGCACCGAGGCAGGGAACGATGACAACGAAGGCGGCCCCAACACTCCGGTTTCCATCACATTCCTCGCCGGGCTGTATGAGGACGCCAAGCTTGCGGCATTCGGCCGCGCGTACCAGGAAGCGACTGGCTTCCAGAAGCTGCACCCGAAAGATAGCTTCTAACTGCCAGCTTCCAGCATTTAGCTTCCGCAACGAATTCGTCGCTGCCTCCGAATTGACCTGGAACTATTTGCCCTGGCGCGGTGTCTATATTCACAACGCGACGGCGCAGAAGATTCACGAATTCCTGACGTCGCAAGGGGGAGCCATGACGGGTGAGAGTAGTCGAGCTTCGGGTCAATTGGAGGGCGAGATGAACGTGACTCCGTTGATCGACGTTCTGCTGGTGCTGTTGATCATTTTCATGGTGATTGTGCCCGCTGTGCCTCACGGCCTGCAAGCGTCCCTGCCGCGGCAGTCTACGCAGGCGAACACCGGGGCGCCCATCGTGGTTCAGATCATCAGCGTGCACAACGGGCAGCCCAGCTACCGGATCAATCATGACGAGGTTAGCAAGGATGAGCTTGGAGGCCGCCTGACCTTCATTTTTTCCTCTCGCGCGAACAGGACGATGTTTGTGAAAGGAGATGACCATCTTGATTTTTCCGTAATTGCGAAGGTCGTCGATATCGGGCGGAGCGCGGGAGCCAGCCGCATTGGATTGATGACGTCAAAGGATCCGCTGTAGCAGCGCACGGGACAGGGCGTGATGGGTTCGGGGCATTTATCATTGCCGGGGTGTTCAAACTTCCTTTGCATCGCCTTCTTCGCGCCATCGGGCTCAGCGCTGCGGTTCCTTTGCTTGCTTCCATCGTTTGCAGTGCGCAGGCTTCGGATCAGCAACTGCTCTCCGGCCTCACCGCCGATTTCGCCAGGCTCGCCCCGCAGACCATCCGCCCCGCATCGGGCTATATCCGCTATCCCTACCTGATTCCCGCCGGCTACTACACGCAGATGTGGGACTGGGACGGCTTCTTCATCGGCGCGCACTGGGCTAACCAGAGCCCCGATGACGCCAAGCTGCTGCGCGACTGGGTGCTGAACTTCGCGAACTCGGCGGATGCCACCGGCTACGTTTCCGGGTGTATCACCCCGGCGGGTCCGCGGCCCATCTTCGGCAAGTTCGCCATGAAGCCGTTTCTGGCCCAGGGCGCGGTGATTGCTGCCGAGCAACTGCACGACTACGAGTGGATCCGGCCGGCCTTTCCCGCCATGGTCAAGATTGCCGAGTACCGGCGCAAGACGCAGTACGACGACCGCTGGGGCCTGTGGTTCTGGTCGAACGCCATGCAGTCCGGCGCCGACAACAATCCCGCGCTGAGCAACGATCCCAAGGACGAGAGCGCGATTCTGGCCGTGGACGCGAGTGTGTGGGCCATGCGCGAGTACCGTGCCATGGCGCTGATTGCCCGCAAGCTGGGCTACAGCGATTTGTCCGACAGATATAAAGAGATGGCCAGCGACACGCGCAAAGCGATCCTGAAGAACTTGTGGGTGAAGGACGAGGCCATCTTCCTCAACCGCTGGCGCGACAATGGCAAGTTTATCCACGTCGTCAGTTGGTCCAGCTTTGTGCCGCTGGCCGACGGCATGCTCTCGCAAAGGGACGCGGAGCGCATGATCCGCCAGCACCTTCTGAACCCCGCTGAGATGCGATCCAACTTTGGCTTCCGCAGCGTGGCCAGGAGCGATCCGCACTACAACAATGAGGCCATCATCAATCCCTACTCAAACTGGCAGGGGCCGGTCTGGATCAACGCCAACTTTCTGGACTGGATCGCGCTGCGGCGCTATGGGTTCGCGGCGGAATCGAAGCAACTGGCCGAAACGTTGGCTGCGATGCTGCGGCGCGACATTGCCAAGTGGGGCTCGATGCACGAGGATTACAGCGCGGAAACTGGCGAAGGCCTTGCGCCCACTCCGGCCGAGTCGCCCAAGGGGAAGTTCGCCGGGTTCGTGGGCTGGAACCTGCTTGCTGAGGACATGCTGCAATGCGAGGTCACCGGCGAGCACTGTATGAAGCTCGAGATTCCGGCGAAATAGACGGCCAATCCGCAACCACATTTTGCACAATAAATGGTGCATATTTCGTATCGTCATATCATGATGTCTTGATAATTGCATAAAAAAATGTATATGCACTCTACTGTCATATCATGATATGTTGATATGTTTTTGGCTCATTCCGGCCTTCCGGTGTAGTGCGCATGCGAGTGGACTTGCGCGTGGTCCTCGCTCGATTCCAGGTGCGTGGTGACGGTGGCGGGAACGCCCAGCGCCTGCGCAAGACGCTCCTCGATCACGGTCGCCTGCCGGTGCGCCTCGCCGAGCGGCGTGTCCCACGGAAAGAGCAGGTGGACTTCGACAATCTGGCGGTAGCCGGTGGTGCGGAAGCGAACGCCGTGGTAATCGATACCGAACCCGGCGCAGAGCTCGTCGAGGCGGGCGCGGAGCTCGTGGCCGACACGCGGGTCGGAGTAGTCAAGAAGACCGCGGATGGACTGCCAGAGAAGCCGTCCGCCCGAGAAGAGAATGTTGGCGGCGACGGCGAAAGCGACCAGCGGATCGAACGCTTTCCAGCCAGTGACCATGACCAGGATAATGCCGCCGAGCACGCCGAAGCTGGTCCAACTGTCGGTGAGGACGTGTTTGCCATCGGCTTCGAGGATGAGAGAGTGGTTGCGGCGGCCGACGCGAAGCAGATAAACGCCCAGTATGGCATTGAGCGCGCCCGCAGCGACCACGAGAATCGCGCCGCTGCCGAGGTGTTCGAGCACCAGGCCATGCCGCCATCTTTGAGCGGTGGTGTAAACGATGGAGACCGCGGCAAGGACGATCATGCCGCCTTCAAAGCCGGCAGAGAAGAAGTTGATGCGCTCATAGCCGTACTGGAAGCGTGGGATGGCGGGGCGGCGGCTGAGCCACAGGCTGAAGACGGCGAAGGCCACGGCGACCACGTGGACAACGGATTCTGCGGCGTCAGAGAAGATGGCTGACGACGCCGTGATCCACCACGCCGAGACCTTGCCGGCGAGCATGAGGAAGCCCACCACTAGCGAAACCCGCATGGCGAAGCTGGCGTCGCGGAGCTGATTCTCTCCAGGCTGCGCGGAATCGTTCATGGTCTCTCTAGGCAGCTGCAATTGGACGAAGCGCAAGCCGGCTGCGAATCGGTGCGAGGAATGCGGCCGTCCTTATCTGCCATCATTCTACGAAGCTTGGGCATTGAGCGAGATAAATCACCGAACAGCACAGATGAACCTGCCAGACTCTGGCCTAGAGGTTCCTCAAGATCCCCGTGTTTCGCTTAGATTATCTCTCCTGCCTGTTGACTGTGCTTTCCACGATCCTGGTTGGCTGCAAGCTGTGGATGGGGCTGGCGGTTGCCGCTGTGAACAGCTTGCCCATCTGCGTAATCGGCGTGCACACGGCGCAATTCGGATTCATCCCCGCCAACCTGTTCTGTATCGCGGCGTACGCGCTGAGCATTCGCTCATGGCGGAGGCAGGAGCAGCGGCAAACCGCGTCGGCCGAAAGCCGCATCTCCTACAATGAAGTCAGTGGCTTTGATTCCCCTGATTCCGCCCGCCGCCGCAGTGCCGGAGCGATGCGCGGCAACCGATGGACCCCGAATTCTGAAGCTGTGGCACCTGGCCAGCGTGGACGCTCCGACGGTGGCGGTGGTGTGGGCTTGCGCGCTGGGTTGGACGGCGCATGTTCGTCCGGCCGCGGGCACGCTGGCGGCGCTGGCGCTCGCGGTCTGGGCCATTTACGCAGTTGACCGGCTCTTGGATGGGCGGGCCGGGCTGCATTCTGCGGGGCATTCTCCTCTTCGCGAGCGGCACTACTTTCACTGGCGGCACCGGCGCACATTGGCTGGCCTGGCTGCGATTGCAATTGCGGCTGCGGCCTGGCTGGTGTTGCCGAGCATGGGGCAGGGCGCTCTGCGGCCGGACGGCGCGGTGGCGGCGGCTACACTGTTTTACTTTGGCGGCGTGCACGCGCGCACAGCCGCGCTCCGCCGGATGCTGGCACGGGCCGGCGCGCTGATCTCGCGGGAATTTGTAGTGGGAACCATCTTCACCGCGGGATGCGTGCTGCCGGCACTGACCGCGACGCGGCATGGCGCCGCCGTTCTGGTTGCGCTGGCCGGGCCGGCGTGCGCGCTGGCTGCTCTGGCGTGGCTGAATGTGCGTGCCATCGGCCACTGGGAGGGCGATGCGCAGGTCGGAAACGGCATTCGCGGCCCGGCACTGGTGCTGGCAGGGTTGGCGCTGGCGGGCGCGGCGGCGCTGATGCCGACGCAACCGCGCGCGGCGGCGCTCATTTTGATGGCAGCGGCAAGCGCGCTCCTGCTTCTGTTGCTCGATCAGGTTCGCAATCGTCTGGAGCCGGTCACCCTGCGGGCCGCGGCCGACCTGGTGCTCCTGACTCCTCTGCTGCTGGCTGGATTTCAAATCCGATGAGGTTAAACAAGCTAAGTTCGGAACAATGGTGGCGAGTTCGCGTCGCCTCGCGACGTGGCCAGTTGGCGGGTTGGCAAGTGCGCGAAAACGATCCTGCGAACTTCGACCGGCTTGCAGGCGTTTACCGCTGGATGGAGTGGCTGAGCTTCGGGCCCTGGCTGGCTCGCTGCCGGCACGCATTTTTAGGCGAAATGAAGGGGGCGCGGCGGGCGCTCGTTCTCGGCGACGGGGATGGGCGCTTTACTCGAGCGCTGCTTCAGTCAAACACTGCCGTACAGGTGGACGCGGTGGACGCAAGCGCGGCCATGCTGCGCGCGCTCTTGCGCAGCGCGGGCCGGGATGCGCAGCGGGTGCGCACGTACACGGCCGACGCACGGCATTGGGCGCCGGACGCGCAACCATACGACATGGTGGCGACGCACTTCTTTCTCGATTGCCTGACCACCGATGAGGTGCGGGAACTGGCCGCGCGCGTGCGTCCGGCGCTGGCCCAGGATGCGGTGTGGGTGGTATCGGAGTTTGCCGTGCCGCAGGGAGCCTATGGCCGCTTGGTGGCGCGGCCTCTGATCGCATTCCTCTACATTGCGTTCGGAGTCATGACCGGCCTGCGCGTGCGGCGTTTGCCCGACCATGGCGGAGCCATGGAGCAGGCGGGGTTTACGCTGCGCGAGCGACGGATCTGGCTCGGAGGGCTGCTGATGGCGGAGATTTGGACGTCCAGAAGCGATTGAAGCGCCCCGGCGAGAAATATCTCTCGCCGGGGACGCTGCCGAACCGCGGCCTGTCTTAGAACCAATTGTTCTCCCGCTGCTTCACCGATTGCGCGACGATATTGGGCGGGCCGTTAGTCGTCGTGGGAGCGAAGAGCCAGCCATTCGCCGATACGAACTCGTTGTCTGCGAGCCCGCTGAAGCTATCGGGATTAAAGCCGGTGTAAGTGGTCCCGCTGGCCGTGACTACGTTGAAGGAGAGGGCATTCTTACCGCCCATGGGCCAGGCCCCGAAGATGGGACCGAGACCCACGCCAAGGGTGAAGCTGGAGGCGCCGGAATCGACTCCGGTAACCCAGCCGGTGATCTGGCTCGGCTCCAGTTCGACAGTGGAGGCGGCGAAAGAGACCGAATGCGGCGGTCCCCAGCCGTTGTTGCCTGGCCCGCCGCCGTTGCTGGTCAGCGAACCCGGCGTGACGGTGACCTGAACGGTTTGGCCGACCGTCAGGTCGTTTGCGGAGGCAAACGTTAGACCGGATGGAATGGTGAACCCGCTGTTGTCGATGGAGAAGGTGGTTGCGGGATTGGAGCCCGATGCCGGCGCCCAGACAGCGACCGTGGCCATTCCGCCGAGGGGCAAGCCGGTATCTCCGTTGGGGCTCCGGTGGAGGATGAGCTGGATGACGGTTTCGCCTGCAGGCAGCGGCAGTGGTGGAATGCGAATAATGGTGCCTTCCACCGTTTGCGCTGATGCCTCCTGCACGTATGCGACCTGGCTGGCCGTGAGCACGCCGCCGCCGGCCACGCTGGACACCTGAACCTTCACCACTTGCCCCTGGGCCACGCAGCCAAAGCCGGCCGTGGAGCATGCGCTGGCGGGGAAGCTTGAGAAGGTGGTGGTGCTGGTCGTGTCCACAGTGAACGACCTGCCCCATTCGGTTTGCAGCGCGAAGGAGTTATTGCTCGCGTCCACGGTGCCTACCGTTCCAGTGACGGATCCAAATTGCGGTGGAGTGGGAGCGGACGGGAGAGAATCGATGGTCACGCCGTTGGCCGCGGCAAGATTGACGGAAAGATCCGGTTGGATGACGGTGTTGAGATGGAAGTCGACCAGGAATCCCAGCGGCGAGGTGGCGCTGACTGTTACCGGAAACGGAGTTGTGGTGAAGGACAGCGAGTCGGAGCTGTTGTCGAATGCCGGCGTGAGCTGGCAGACACTGCCGACCGCGCAATTACTGCCGAGGGACGAATCGGATTGATTGAAGATGACCAGTTGCGGGCTGGCAAAGGTCAGGTTCAGGCCGGTGTAGGGTCCCGCAGCGATGTCGGCCGTGCTTAAGAACGCCGAAAGTGCCTGGAGTTGCGTCACGTCGATCTGAACCGGCGTGTTGCCGCTCAAAAGAGATACCGGAGAGCCGGATTGGGGTGTCAGCGTGGCGGCCGTGAGGCTGACCTGGAAGAACAGGACCTGAACGCCAGACGGCGGATCGTCGGTCATGGAAATAGAGACGGGAGCTGTCCCCGCTGCGGGGTTGCCTGTGGTGACGTTGGTCGAGCTGCATCCCGCCAAAAGTGCACTTGCAACGGCAGGGACCAAAAATAAGGGCACAGTCTTACGCATCATGTTTCCTCCTCAGATTGCGAGAGACCATGGCAACTCTGCACTTACTTGAGTCCGCAGCCAATTCCGGAGAAGCCGGGTTAAGCCCGGTCTATGAACCACCACGGCAACGGGAGAACCATAACGCCACACACTCCCGCGCTGCTTCCGATTTGTAACTATAGACGTAATTCGCTGGCAGGGTTGTGCCCTAGATTACTTTAGTTTTCTCTCAAAGTTGTGGATCGCTGGAAGCCCGCGGGCCGTCCGGCTTGGCCTATGGACCTGGAATCGAAACGGTCAGCTTCCGATCCCCGCCGTTTGGCCCTTCTTTGGCTCCTGCCGGGGCGCTCGGCTTTAGTTCTCCTTGACTTGCCCGGATTGCTCCCGGTAGCGTTAGCTGCTTAGATTCTTTTTGTTGCAACTCCCATCTGCCACTCTATTTCTATTGCCGGCAATTGAGCCGCACACCGCACCGGTATCCAGGAGAATGCCATGCACTATGGGAAAGTGTCGTTGATTGCGCTCAGCGCGTTCGCTGCAGTTTGCATAATGACGCCGGGCCTGGACGCACAAGCCTGGAGCCAGACCGGGGTCCCCGGCGACAGGTCTTCGTCGCTGGGGTGGCAGACCGGGAGCGAGCCTGCCGATCAAATCGTGAGGCCGATTGACGCCGGCCAGCGTGTGCAGACCAACGGCATGCATCCGCTCGCGGTGCAGCAGAACGACCAGGGGCGCGTGGACCCGGCGCGGGTGTTTCATCGCATGGTGCTGCTGCTTCAGGGCAGCGATGCCGAGGAGCAGGCATTGCAGCAGTTGCTGGCGGCCCAGCAGGATCCCAGCTCGGCCGAGTATCACCAGTGGCTTACGCCGGCGGAGTTCGGGCGGCGCTTCGGCCCCAGCCAGAATGACCTGGCCGCGCTGACCGCGTGGCTGAAACGGCAGGGATTCACGGTTGAGCCTGCGCCCAGCGGGCGGCGATACCTGATCTTCAGCGGAAGCAGCGGACAAGTGGAGGCGGCGTTCCAGACCCAGATGCACCGGTACGCGGTCAGCGGCGTATCGTACCTGGCCAACGCAACGCCCGCCAGCGTGCCGCGCGCATTGGCGGGCGTGGTGAAGGGCGTAGCCAGCCTGACGTCATTCCATCCCATGCTGCCGCAGTCATGGCCGGCGAACGTGAAGGAGTTTCAGATCCAGACGGGAGTGGCGGCGACGGGGCCGGCGGACCTGGCGGCGATTTACAACTCGGCGCCGCTGAACAAAGCCGGTGTGCAAGGGCAGGGAGAATCGGTCGCGCTGATCGAGGAGAGCAACATCGTTCTCCAGGACCTGACCGACTTCCGCACCGTGACGGGATTGCCTGCAGCTAATGTGAACGTGATCGTGAACGGGCCCGATCCGGGACCGTTGTATTACGACGGCGAAGAATTTGAAGCCATCGCCGATACGGAGTATGCGGGGGCAATGGCTCCGCAGGCCACGCTGAACGTGGTGGTGACCGCGTCCACCGACTTGACGCAGGGCATCCTGCTCTCGATGTTCTATGCCGTGGACAACGTGGTTTCGCAGGTCACGTCGTTGAGCTATGGCGGCTGCGAGACGCTGAACGATACGTACTATGCCAGCGTTCCGAAGGCATTCGCGGCCGCGTACGAGCAGGGCGCAGCCGAGGGCATCAGCCACTTTGTTTCCACCGGCGATTACGGCGGCGATGCCTGCGAGGGCCTCGGCCTTGCCGCGGGCTATGGAGTCAACGCCATAGGAGATTCTCCCTGGAACGTCTCCGTGGGCGGAACGGAATTCATCATGCCCGACCCCAACACCTACTTTCCGCCGCCGAGCTACACGGCTACGGGGTACATTCCGGAACGCACGTGGAACGATTACGAGAACCCGCTGGACGGGCGGCCGATCGCGGGTAGCGGCGGGGTATCCATCAACTTCACCAAGCCCGCATGGCAGGCGGGCCCGGGAGTGCCGGCGGACGGACAGCGCGACGTACCGGACGTTTCGCTGCTGGCCGGCGACAACCTGTACTACCTGACCTGCGAAGCCGACATCGGCTACGATTGCGCGAAAGGCGAAGGCGGCGGAGTGATTGGGACGTCGCTGGGCACGCCGAACTGGGCGGCCATCCAAGTGCTCGTGAACCAGAAGAACAGCCTGCCGGGCGGCGCAGGCAATCCCAACCCTACCTACTACCGGTTGGCGGCGGGCGCCAAGTCGCCGTTCCACGACATCACGGTGGGCGATACCAAGGTTCCGGACTTCGGCAGCGACCTGGTGGGATACGCTGCCACGCCCGGCTTTGACCTGGCCACAGGCCTGGGTTCGGTGGATGTGAACGCGCTGGCGACGAATTGGCTTCCGCCCACGGGCAGTGGCAAGGCCACGGTAAGCCTTACGACGAACTCGCAGAGCATCACCCACGGCGGGAGTTTGACGGCGACGGTTTCAGTGACGGCGAGCGGCTCGCCCGCGCCCACGGGAGACGTGGTGCTGATGGCGGGCAGCCAGGGCGCCGCACAGGTGACGCTGGCCAGCGGAACTGCTTCGTTTGCGTTCGGTTCCACCAGCGGCGTCACTCTGCCTGGCGGCAGCTATAACCTGACCGCGCACTATGCCGGCGACGCTAACTTTGCCCCCGCTGATTCCAGTGCGGTGGCGCTGACCATCGACCCGGAGGCAACCTCAACGCAGGCGTTTGTTCCGGGCGTGTACACATATGGCCAAGGGCTGACGCTGAGCGCGGAAGCCTTTGGCGCGGTGAGCGAACAAACCGTGCCCGGGACCTACACCTTTACCGGAAACGGAAAGACATTGGGAACGGCGGCCATCGCGATGACCGGGGATCGCTTTGCGTCAAATATTGCCGGCTTGACCGCGAACCTCACACTTTCCGGCGCGAAATCGCTTCCCGTGGGCACTTACTCGGTCATCGCCGATTCGCCCGCGGCCAGCGCCAGCTTTCTCTCGAGCACCTCATCTGCGGCAACGCTCACGGTCGCCAAGGCGCCGGTGCTGGTGTCGCTGACCCCGGACCACACCACACCGCCGTTGAACAGCACAGTGAACCTGCTGGCCACGGTAAACAACATCGAAGGTTATCTGGCTCCGATAACCGGCACCGTGGACATTTTTGACGGGAACACGAAGATCGGCTCCGGAACACTGGCTGCCAAAGCGGACCTGCTCGGAGCTTTTGACGCGACTGTGTCTGCAAAATTCACCACGCCTGGCCTGCACACGCTGGTGGCGCGCTACGAGGGCGATGCCAACGACCTCGCCAATTCGTCGGGGCTGGTGAACGTTACGGTGAACAGCAAGAGTTCTTCCTCCATTACGCCGTATGGGCCCACCTTCGGTTTGGCGCAAACCGCTACGCCAATTACGGCCTTTGTTACCGGCGACGCCAACAACGGTACGCCGACCGGAACGGTGACCTTCACCGATGCCTCTGCCAATCAGGGCACGGGCTCCGCCATCGGCACGGCTCCGGTGGGGACCAACGGGGCGGTCACATTCAGCGCGAGTTCGCTGGCGGCAGGCCAGCATTACATCTTCGCCACCTACGGCGGCGATGCCAACTACCTCGGGTCCACCTCGCAATCGTTCCCCATTCTGGTTGGAGACTTCACGCTGAAGGCGTCTCCGGCGACTGCTTCCGCAACCGCGGGGCAGAGCACGGCAGCCACTACCCTCACCTATAGCGGCACCACGGATTTTTCGAAGCCCTTGACCGGCTCGCCGTATGCGAGCAGCGGCGTAACGCTGGCGTGTTCCGGGCTGCCCAGCGGCGCGGGGTGCGACTTTACTTCGACGAACATTGTGCCCACGGCAAACGCGGACGGCACCACCGCGGGAACAACCACGCTGACCATCTCCACCGAGGGACCGACGCTCGAAACCGGAATGACGCGGCGACCGGGCGGCGCGCTGCCCGCAGCCTTCGCGGGATTGCTCGCCCTGGGATTGCCGCTGGTTTTCCGTCGGCGCCGGTGGCTGGCTTCGTTGCTGGGACTCGCGTTTCTGGCCTTCGCAGCCGGACTGAACGGGTGCAGCAGCGTCACTACCAAAAGCGGGTATCAGATCACGAACCCGGGCACGCCCGCCGGAAGCTCCACCGTGACCGTAACGGCCACAGTCAACGGCGGCACAGCCGGAACGCTTTCGCATACGGCCACCATCACGCTTACGGTGGCGGCGGCCGGGCAATGAGCCGGATTCGTTGCGGCGCGAGCGGTTGGGATCTGTTCGCGCCGCAGATTCGCCTCAGGGAATGCGGGCGGCCATGGCCAGGGTCAAAATGTTACAATTTTGTTAACACCGCTCCATCAGGAGCCTATTTAGCGTCTGCTTTCAAGACGCCTACCCCATGAACGTCTATCTCATGCGCCATGCCAACGCGGGACTCAGCCGCGAAAACCCTCTTTCCGACGCCAAACGCGGACTGGTGAAAGAAGGCAAGGAGCAGTGCATGCTGATGGCGCGCGTGTTGAGCGCCCTCAAAGTCCAGGTTGACACCATCGTGTCGAGCCCGCTGAAGCGCGCCTTGCAAACGGGGCAACTGGTGGGCACGGAACTGGGGTACGAGGCTCGCGTGGAGGTCAGCACGGCGCTTTCCATCGGAGCCGACTACCCCGCGTTTCAGGCGCTCCTGAACAAATATGAGGGCCGGGAAGGGATCCTGCTCGTCGGCCACAACCCCAACCTGTTCCAGTTCCTAGGCCGCATGATCACGGGCAACGGCGGCGCGTCCATCCGCCTGCGCAAGGGCTCCATTGCGTGCGTGGACATGGACCACCATCCCGCACGGCTGAAATGGCTGCTGGACCCTCGCTCCTGCCGGCTGGTCTACGAAAGCGCGGGGAAAAGCTCGCGGCCGAAAACTTCGCGGAAGTAGTCCGCCTCCTTGCGCAACGACCACACCTCCAGCTCGGCCCCGCTGCGTCCCGGCTTGATCTCCAGATACACGCGCCGCGGGTAGGCGCGCGCCGCCACGCGCAGCACGTCGCTGGCACGGTCCTGGTTCAATGCCACGGCCAGGCGCAGCAGCACCACGGCGCGATGCACATTCTTGTGCTCCTCGGCCGGGATATTCCGCATGGCGCGGTCGCCGGCCTGGGGACGGCTTTTGCCCAGGTAACGCGCGATGGCCGAGACAATCGTCCGCTGCACCGGGGTGTAGCCGTACATCTCAGAGCTGGAGATGATGTACTGCGTGTGCCGGTGGTGCCCCTGGTGATTGATGAATTTTCCGGTGTCGCGCAGCAACGCCGCCGCCCCCAGCCAGCCTTCGTATTCGGGCGGCAACTGGTGCAGCGATTTCAATTCGCGAAAAAGCTGCAGCGCGTGTGCGCGCACGGGCTCAGCCTGGCGGGGATCCACCCCGTAGCGCCTGGCTGTAGCTAACACACTCTGCCAGCGTTCCTGTTCAAACTCCCTGTGGGTGCGCGCGCGGGTGTCGGTTTCGGCCAGCATCTGCGCCAGGATGCCGTCGCGCAGGCCCAGCGGCGAGTAGCGAAAGCCCCTGAGGCCGTATCCTTCAAGGATCTCCGCGAACACCTGCGCTCCAGCCACGATAATCTCCGCGCGCCGCGGCCCGATCCCCGGCATGGCTTCGCGCTCGGCCAGCGACATGCGCGCCAGGCGCTGGGTCAGCTTGCGCACAACAGTCGTTGGCGCCAACCCGGCGCCGATGGTGAGCGCGCTCTCCGCTCCCACTCGCTTGCCGCGCTTCCTGGCTCGCTTGCGCCCCTGCTTGCCCCCGCGCGTAATGGCCGCGCAAGCCTCAGCCAGCGCCGCCGCGGTGCCGGAGGTGCCGATCGCCAGCGGCGTATTCTCCGCATGGACCCTCCGCTTCGCCCGGCGCAATTCGCGCGCGATCAGGTGCCGCATCTGCTGCAAGCCTTCCGCGCTCGGCGGGTCCACCCCCAGGAACTCCTCGGTCAGCCGCACCGCACCCAGCGGCAGGCTGATGGTCTCCTTGATCCGCTTGTGCTCGCTCAGCGTGATTTCGCAGCTTCCGCCGCCCAGGTCAAACAGCAGAACCCGTCCGCCCACGCCCGGCTCGCCACTCATCAGCCCGTGATGGATCAGCCTGCCTTCTTCCAGGCCGGAGATGACCTCCATGTTCCAGCCGGTCTCGGCCTTCACCCAGGCCTGGAACGCGGGCGTGTTGCGAGCGTCGCGCGTGGCGCTGGTGGCCACCACCCGGATGCGGTCCACTGCGTGCGCCTGCACCGCCCGTCGAAAGCGCTTGAGCGCGCGCAGAGTGGCCGCCATGGCATCCGGCGAAATCAGCCCGGACTCAAAGACGCTGGCGCCCAGCCGCGTCACCTCGCGGTCTTCGTGCAGGGTCTTGAGCCGGTGCGCCACCACCCGCGCAATTTTCAGCCGGCAGGAGTTCGATCCGATATCAATAGCGGCAAAGGTGGGCATGCGCTGCCTGTGTCTCCGGAAGAAAAATGATCCTCGGCTCAAGATACACGACCGGGGTTACAGCGCCGATGAACGCGACGATCCCGGATTTTTCTCAAGCGCCGGGAACTTTCTGTGCGTCCACGGCATTACCGGGAATGGAGCGCGCCGAGAAAGTGGCACGCCGTACACTTGGAGGCTGAACTCAGAATCCCGTGACCGAACCAATCCAGCACGACACCCTGAACGCCCCGGCAGACGAGCAGTTGATGTCAGAGTTTGCGCGCGGGTCATCGGACGCGTTCACGGCGCTGTTTCTGAGGTACAAACAGCCAGTATTCGGATTCTTTCGGCGCAGGCTGGCGGATTCCTCATGCGCTGAGGAGCTAACGCAGGAAGTATTTGTGGCCCTGCTGCGCTCCGCCGAGCGCTATGTGATCACTGCTTCATTTCGCACTTATCTCTACGCCATCGCGCTGCGCATCCTGCGGGCGCATCGGCGAAAGTCGGTCTTCCGGGCAATGTTTCATGGCGAACCGCCGCCGGGCTATGAGCCGTCGCTCCGGCCCGGCACGGAAGCGGCTCTCATGCTTCGCGAAGCAGTAGGGAAACTCGATTCGCTCGACAGCGAGATGGTGATGTTGCGGGAATACGAGGAGTTGAGCTACCAGGAGATTGCGTCGGTCCTCGGCATTCCCGTCAATACCGTCCGTTCGCGGCTGTTTCGCGCGCGGCGGTCGCTTCAGGAATTGCTTACCGTATCGGCCACAGGGAACGCGCGCGGACAGCTTGCATCGGCAGAGGAGCACTCATGAACAGCACTGTACATTCCGTCGCTCCCGAGGAAATCATGGCGTTGTTCGATGGCGAATTGAGCGCCGACGAACGGCAGGCAGTCGCAACGCATCTGGAGCAGTGCGCGGAATGCGCTGCTATCAGGGATCAATTCCTCGACACTTCCAGGGCGCTGGCGCAATGGACGGTGCCGGAAGCGCCGCCGTCGCTGGACCGCGCCATGGAAGCCAAGATTGCCAACAAGTCTCTTTCGCCAGGCGACAGAAGTCCACGTACTCTCGCGCCGGTGGGCGGCAACCGGCGCCTCTGGGCTGTGGGATCGGGCGGAGCCCTGGCTGGAGCGCTGCTGGTTGTTGCCGTAGCCGCGGTTGCCGTTTCATGGCCGAGGCCTCACCCGCAATACGAGCCGATGGCAGAGGCGCGGTTGGAAAGTGCCGCGCCGGAACTGGCGCCGCCCCCTCCATCTCCGATGCAGGCCGGAATCGCCGGAACCGAGAACAGAAACATGGCCGCCCTGGCTCCAGTGCCACAGGGCGTTGTGGGCGGCAACGCGCCTGCTTCGCCTGCACCGCCACCTCCTGCACCGGCGCCCGCAGCGCCCATGATCGCGCGCACCGTGTCGCTCACCATTCGCGTCAAGGACATTGCCGCGTCGCGCGCCGCGCTCGACAACATCCTGACCCAGCACCACGGCTATGCAGCCTCGCTCACCCTCAACACGCCCGACGACGGACCGCGCTCGTTTCAGTCGTCGCTGCGCATTCCCGCGCCGGAGTCGCAGGCAGCTCTGGACGCTCTGCGCAAGCTGGGCCGCGTAGAAACCGAGACCCAGGCCGGCGAAGAAGTCACTCAGCAGCACGCAGACCTGGTTGCCCGGCTCACAAATGCGCGTGAAACCGAACAGCGGCTGCGCCAACTGCTGGCCGAGCGTACCGGCAAGATGGAAGATGTGCTCGACGTCGAGGAGAAGATCTCTGAGACGCGCGGAGAGATCGAGAGCATGGAAGCGGACCAGAACCTCCTCGAACACCGCGTCGCCTTCGCCACGGTCGATCTGCAGCTCGTGGAGGAATACAAGGAGCAGCTCGCCACCGGCACCACCGTCTCCGCGGGAACCAGCCTGCACAATGCATTCATCGCGGGCGTGCGCCATGCGGGCGGGACGATGCTTGGCCTGATTCTCTTTCTCGAGGAATATGGCCCGGTGCTTGTGATCTGGCTGGTGATTCTCGGTGTGCCCGCGTTGCTGGTCTGGCGCAGGTATCGCCGCATCAGCCGCCAGTTCTAATGCGCCGAGGATCGATCCCCTGTCCCTTCGTCCCTTTGTCCCTTGTTCCCTCGTTCCCTTGTTCTCTCGTTCCCTTGTTCCCTTGTTCCCTTGTTCCCTGCTTTACCGCTTCGGCTGCCCGCCCGGATTCCACGCCGGCCTGAAGTCGCTCGACGCCAGCCACCGCACCGGCTCGATCAGCGACTGAATCGCCCGCGTCATGAACGCAACGTCCAGGTGCGCCAGATCGTCGTTCGGTTGATGGTATGTTGGCGGCGTACCCCATCCGGCCGCGGTGTGCGCCACCACTCCGTCCAGCGCCAGCGCATAGTTGTCGCTGCGCTCAAAGAAATGCTGCTCCGGGTAGGGATCGGGTCCCAGCAGCGCGCCATGCTCCTTCAGCGCCGGGCCAAGATTGGAGCGGTCCCAGCCCGTCAGAAGCAGCACGCCCGGTGGCATCTTCGGGTCCTGGGTGCCGATCATTTCGAACTCAAGGTTCGCCACCAGGTCCTTGAGCGGCACCGGAGGATGCATTCCGAAATAGGTCGACCCTAGGTCGCCCAGCTCCTCCGATCCGTAGCAGACAAACAGTACGCTGCGCTTGAGCGGTTTGCCCGCGGCCAGCGCGTGCGCCAGCTCCAGCACGGCGGTAGTGCCGGCGGCATCGTCGTTGGCGCCGTTGTAAATGGAGTCGCCATTCACCGGCCGGCCGATGCCGAGATGATCGAGATGCGCGCTCAGCAGAATGGTCCCGGCACTCGGGTCGGTTCCGGGCAGGTAGCCGATCGCATTGAACGTCTGGCGCGGCGCGCTGGGCGGGATCTCATGCACGGTCAGCGCGGCATTGCCCTCCTGCGGCAGCTTCGCCATTGCTTCCGCATGCAAAAGAACAATATTGGAACCGCGCGGCGGAGTCGGATCGTCGGTAAGGCGAATGGGCGTGCGCGTTTTCCCGCCCATCATGCCGTACAGGTTCGCCAGTCCCGGCGTCTGCACAATCAAGACTAGCGCCGCGCCCGAGCGCCGCAGTTGCGAGTATGCTGCGAACACAGCGTTCGGATCGGCAGCGCCGGTCAGCAGCACCGCCGCGCCGCGCTCAATCTTGGCGGATTTGACGTCGGCCGCCGCCACGCGAACCAGGCTGCCCGCCGCGGAAACGCCTGTAGAACCGATCAGGTCGAAGTCCGCGCCTTCATTCAGCGTCACTCCGCCGATCGCCAGTGCGGCGTGGCCGTCAAGCTGCACCGCCTTCACCTCCGCCGCCTGGATGTAACCGCTCATGCCCAGCGCGGTCTTCAGCCCATAGCCCTCAAACTCGCTGGCCACGTAGGTCGCGGTAATCTGCTCGTCCCGCGTCGCTGAGCCCCGCCCAGCCATTACGTCGCTGGCCAGGTAATCCTCGTGGGCACGTACCCACTCCGGCTTTACCGTCCAAGTCTGCTGCGCGGCCAGCGTTGCGCCGCTCAATACACAAAGAAATACAGCCAGGGGAAGACGTAGTTTCAAGCGAAACTCCACAAGTTGGTTTGGCAAGACGTAAAGCCCATCATAGAACAGGGGCAAAGGGACCGAGGGAACAAGGGACCAAGCAAACAAAGGACGAGGGATCGGGACTTTGCTTTCCAAATCCCGAAATCTGAAAGACGAGAACTGGCAACCAGACGCCAGAACCTGGAGGCCAAAAGCTAAGAGCTTGAACCTTTCTTGGTCCCTCGGTCCCTTGGTCCCTGCTTTGTTCAGCCCGCTGCCGCTCGCCTCGCCGTCTTCTTCGGCCGCCGCGGCCGCATCGCTCGCGCGGCCGCTTCGGGAATCGCCCCCAGATCCGCCTTTCCTTCCGCCAGCTGCATCAGGAAATCCTGCGCGGAGAACGCCCGCGCGTCCTTGCTGGACTTGCTGGCGCGGCGATAGCTCCCGTCCGCCTGCTGAATGCGCGCCTTCACGCTGTCGGCCAGGTACGCCGGCAGAATCTCGTCGTGAATGCGCGCCTTGGCCGCCGCGTCGCGCACCGGAAACACCACCTCGCAGCGCTCAAACAGGTTGCGCGGCATCCAGTCCGCCGAGCCCAAGTAGATCTCGTCGTCGCCGCCGTTGGCAAAATGAAAAATGCGCGAGTGCTCCAGGAATCGGCCCACAATCGAACGCACTCGCACGTTGTCCGACAATCCCTTCACCCCCGGCCGGATGATGGAGATCCCGCGTATGATCAGGTCGATCTCCACGCCCGCCTGCGACGCCTGGTAGAGCGCCTCGATCACGCTCGGCTCCAGCAGCGCATTCATCTTGGCCACGATGTGTGCCGGCCGCCCCGCCCGCGCATGCTCCGCTTCCCGCCGGATCAACCCCAGAAAACTCTCCGCCATGGTCAGCGGCGCCACCAGCAGCGGCCGGTAATCGTCCACCTCGGCGTGCGCGGTCAGGTAGTTGAACACCGTGTGCACGCGCTCGGTGATCTGCGCATCGCTGGTCAGCAGGCTCAGGTCGGTATAGAAGCGCGCGGTGATGGGGTTGTAATTGCCTGTTCCCAGGTGGCAATAGCGGCGGGTCACGCCGTCTTCGTCGCGCCGCACCAGCAATGCCAGCTTGCAGTGCGTCTTCAGCCCCACCACCCCGTGGAACACCTGCACGCCCGCGTCTTCCATGCTCCGCGCCCAGCGAATATTCGACGCCTCGTCAAACCGCGCCATCAGCTCCACCACCACCGTGGCTTCCTTGGTCGCCGCCGCCTCAATAAACGCCTGAAACAGCGGCGAGTCCTGGCTGGTGCGGTACAAGGTCTGCTTGATGCTCACCACCGCCGGGTCCTGCGCCCCAAGCTGGATGAAGTTCACCACCGGGTCGTACGAGTCGTAAGGATGGTGCAGCAGGATGTCGCGCGTGCGCAGATCTTCAAAGATATTGGCGGCCTTGCGGCTCAGCAGCAGCGGCCGCGGCGTGAACGCCGGAAACTTCAGGTCCGGCCGCGACACGTCTGAGTAGAGAAACATTACTCGCGACAAATTCACCGGCCCCTTGCCGCGAAACACCTGGTCCTCTTCGAGCTCGAAATTGGTCCTGAGCCGCTCCACGATCTCAGGATGCGCCGGCGTCTCAATCTCCAGCCGCACCGCGTCGCCCTTGCGCCGGTTGTGCAGCTCCACGCGAATGGTTTCGAGCAACGACCGCGCCTCTTCTTCCTCGAAATACAGGTTCGAGTTCCGCGTCACCCGAAACGCCGTGAACGCCAGCACCTCGTAGCCGCGATACATTCCCTGCAGGTTTTGCGCGATCAGGTCCTGCAGCAGCACATAATCGAACGCCCCGTCCGCCGCCGGCATACGCACAAATCGCGGCAGTGCGCGCGGCACCGTCACCACCCCCAGCACCAGAGGCCCGGAGCTCTTCCGCTTGGCCCGCAACAGCAGCGCCAGGCACAGTGCCTTGTTCAGCACGCGCGGAAACGGATGCGCGGGATCAATTGCGATCGGCGTCAACAGCGGATCCACTTCGCGAACATAGTAGCTTTGCGCAAACGCCTTGGCGTCGTCGTCCAGCTCGTCCCAGTCCAGCAGCCGGATCCCCGCCTTGCGCAGCTCCGGAAGCAGCCGCTCATTCCAGCAGTCGTACTGCGCGTCCACAAAGGCATGGATGTCCGAGGTCAGCGCGGTCAACGACTCGCCCGGCCGCAGCCCGTCGTATCCCGGCTCCCCGTAGCCGTCCTCGATCCGCTGCATCAGCCCAGCCTGCCGGATCTCCACGTACTCGTCCAGGTTTGAGCAGGTAATGGCCAGGAATTTCACCCGCTCCAGCAGGGGATTGGTCGGGTCTTCGGCCTCCTCCAGCACACGCCGGTTGAACTGCATCCACGACTCGTCGCGGCCGTTGAACTGCCGTGGTTTTTTCGCGCCTTTGACCATTGGGCTTATACCGTCGCCGTGTTGGAAAGCATATCAGGGGAGGGCAGGTTCGAAGATGAATTCGCCCCTGAGTTCCATCCCGCCGGCCACCGCCCGCTTACCGCACAATCACCCGCCTTCGCCGGGACTGTGCTGAAGCTTCAGTTCTCCAGCTTAATCTGCGCCACTTTGCGGATGGCCGGCAGATCGCTGGACTTGTACACTGTTAGGCGCAGGCCCGTCCCCTCGGGATAATGCGGCGCTGTCGCCAGCGCATCGGCCACCTTCTTTGGCAGGTGCGCCGCCTTTGCCGCGTTCACTGCCTTGTCGTTCAGGGTGAATGCCACCCGGAAGCAGCCGTTGCAAGGGGCCATAAAGATGATGTTGCGGCCCTTCTGCCTGAGCCGCAGAGACCACCCATACCTCTTCACGTAAATCCCCTGCCACTCTTCCGTCACCTTGCCTGCATCCGCGGTGACTTCCTGAATGAGCTCACTCCAGAGCGGCGCGGCAGGGCCGAGCGCTTCCATTAACTCGTCATCTGTTGGCTGATCAGGTCTCCCCAGGAATGCGTTGGGTGTGTCCATGGCTTCTCCTCTCTGAATCTCGAATGCGGGCCCGTAGGACGGACGGATTGTAGCGCGGGTTTCGAGGATTCGCAGTGATAAGCAGGATCCCGGGAGCGGATTCCCCACCGAAGCTGGCGCAGGTTTCCCTGTTCCCTGTTCCCCGTTTCCTGTTCCCTTTTCCCCTGTTCCCTGCTCCCCGCCGTTTGACCCCGAACCCAATTCGGGGGACCATGGAAGCTGGCACCCAGCATTTGTACCCCCCCAAACCGAGGAGCCATGCGATGCCCAAAGACCCTGCCAATCCGCCCCTGAATCCCGCCGCGCAGCCCCTGCCTCCCGAAGCCGCCGATTTCGCCCGCACCCTCAGCGGCATGCTCGACGGTCAAGGCAAGGACCCTGCTGCCGTCGAAGGCGCCCTCAAGGGGATGGACTCCATGTTCGACCTCATCGCTGCCGGACTTTACACCCTCGCATCCATGCTCGCCGGCGAAGGCGAAGACGCCATCCGGTTGGTCGAAACCAGCGTGGCCAAAGCTGAGGTGTCCGCTTGCTCAGATCCGGAACAGGCCCGCCACGCCAGCCGCCGGGCACTGGCCGCAGCCGCGCTTGAGCTCCTCAGCCGCCGCGATCCCTTGAGCCTGGCCGCTCCAGAAGGTTTGGCCCACGCCGACACCTGCATCGAAGACGACGACCTCGACTCCGCCGGCATGTCCCGCGACGAGCTCGAGTCCATGATGGCCGGCCCCGATCGCGATCGCGTTCGTACCTGGCTGGAGAGCCTGCCCCCCTCCATGCGCGTCATCTTCGTCCTTCGCGCCGTGGCCGGATTCAGCACTCAGGATGTCGCGGCGCTTCTCGTCGCCCACGCCGGCCCCAGTGCAGCCGGCTGGACCCCCGAGGCCATCCGCGAACTCTTCCGCCAGGCCCTCTGCTCCCTGGCCTCGCAGATGCTCAAGGCCGGGGCAAAGAATTAGCGCAGTGAACCGGTGAAGGAGTGAAAGGGCCGCCGACCCCTTCACTTCTTCACTCCTTCACTTCTTCACTCCCTCACTCCTTCACTTCCTATTCCCCTCTACCCGCTCCTTCCCATTACACTAGATTTAGAAGCATCCAGCTCCGCACGCGCATCCATTGGATGTGCCGCGCTTTTGTTCCAGGCAGCCTTTCGTTTCAGTTAATCGGGTCGAAATTCATTGATGCCATCTGAATCCACAGGCAGGACTGCAACCCATCGCTTTGCGCCCGCTTTCCGGCGCAGGCTCGCCATGCTCTCGCTGACCGCCGTCGCCGTCTCGATCGCCGCGCAGGCGCCCGGCACTCCGCCCTCGGCCATCCCACCGGCTCAGCGGGGTCCGGCCCTTCCCAGCGCCCAGTCCATTCCCACTGCCGCGCCCGCCTCAGGCCAGTCAGGCTCCTCCAATTTCCAGGGCAGTGTCACCGAGGGCGCAGCCACCTCGCAGACCATCGAGCTGACCTTCGACGACGCCATCCAGCGCGGCCTGCGCAACAACCTCGGCGTCATCCTCAGCGGAACCCAGACCGCCGCGGCCCGCGGCGAGCGCCTCAGCCAGTTGCAGAACCTGTTGCCCAGCGTGGACGCCCACGTCCAGGAATCGGAGATGCAGACCGATCTGGCCGCCGAGGGGCTGCGCTTCCCCAACTTCCCCACCATCGTCGGCCCGTTCGGATTCACCGATATTCGCGCAACTCTCGCCTGGTCGCTGGCCGACGTCAAGTCGCTGGACGAATATCTCGCTTCCCGGCACGACTTCCGCGCCGCTCAGCTCTCCGCCGAAGATGCTCGCCAGCTCGTTATCCTTACCGTCGGCAACGCCTACTTGCTCGTCGTCGCGGATGAAACCCAGGTCCGCAGCGCGCAGGCGCAGGTGGACACTTCCAAGATCTCGCTCGACCAGGCCGTCGCCAGCCACCAGGCCGGCACCGCCCCGCTGCTCGATGAACTTCGCGCCCGCGTCGACTATCAGTCGCTCGAGCAGCAGCTTATCGCCTCCCAGAACGCCCTAGAGAAAGACCGGATTACCCTGGCCCGCACCATCGGCCTGCCCCTCGACCAGAAATTCAATGTCGTCGACAAAGAGCCCTACCGTGCCTTCGACCAGATCGACCTGAACGCGGCCCTCCAGCAGGCCCACTTGAACCGCAAGGACCTCCAGGCCATGATGGAGCAGACCAATGCCGCCCAGGACATGCGCAAGGCCGCCACCGCTGATCGCTACCCTACACTCACCGCCAACGTCGATTACGGCGACATCGGCGTCAACGTGGGGCATTCCCACGGCACCGTCGACGCCACCGGCTCGTTCAGCGTTCCCGTTTTCCGGGAGTACTCGCTCCGCGGCGAAGCCGAACAGGCCCAGGCCCAGCTCGACAACAGCAAGGCGCAGTTGAGCGACCTCGACGCCCAGGTCGACGCCGATGTTCGCGATGCGCTCCTCGACATCCAGTCCGCGCAAAAGCAGGTTGAGGTGGCCCAGTCCAGCGTCGAGCTGGCCAACGAGGCCCTCACTGAGGCCCAACAGCGCTTCGTGGCCGGGGTGAGCGACAATTTGCCCGTGAGCCAGGCCGAGCAGAGCCTGGCCCAGGCCAACCTGCAGTACGTAAGCAGCCTCTACCGGCACAATGTCGCCAAGCTCAGCCTGGCGCGTGCCCTCGGCGCAGCCGAAAACTACAAGAGCTATCTGGGAGGTAAGTAGACGTGCCCGACACAACCACAACCCCCGCACCCGCAGAGCCGGATACAGAGGTGGTGCAGCCGCGGTCGCGCCGCCGGGGCATTGTCATCATCGTGCTCGCCATCCTCGTCGTGGCCGGGCTGGCCTTTTGGTGGCACTCCACCTTTTATGAGGACACCGACGACGCCCAGATCAGTGGACACCTGATCCAGGTCAGCTCCCGCATCCAGGGCCACGTCCTCAAGGTCTACGTCGAGGAGAACCAGACGGTCAAGGCCGGTGATCCCATCGCCGACCTCGATCCGCGCGACTTCCAGGTCGCCGTCGAACAGGCCCAGGCCGCCCTCGCCAGCGCTCAGGCGAACGCCGCCTTTGCCAGGGTCGCCGTCCCCCTCACCACCGTGAACACCGGAAGCAACCTGACCTCCGCCAACGCCGACCTCACCGGCAGCCACGCCGCCGTCCAGGAAGCTGAAGGCCAGCTGCGCGCCGCCCAGGCTCGAGTCGCCCAGGCCCAGGCCAACAACGACAAAGCCCAGTCGGACCTGGAGCGCTATCGTCCCCTGGTGGCCAAAGACGTGATCAGCAAGCAGCAGTGGGACGGCGCCGTCGCCGCCGCTGCGGCTGCCCAGGCCGCCGTGGCCGACGCACAGGCCAGCGCTCAGGCCGCTGCCGACGCCGTCCGTGTGGCCCGCGAGCGCGAAGCCGCCGCCAACGCATCCCTCAGCTACGCCAAAACCGGTCCCCAGCAGATCGAAAGCCAAAACGCCAAAGCCAAGCAGGCTGAGGCGCAGGTCCAGCAGGCCCAGTCCCAGCTCGACCAGGCCCAGCTCAACCTCAGCTACTGCCACATCCTCGCCCCCGAAGACGGCATCATCACTCGCAAAAGCGTTGAAGTCGACCAGAACGTCTCCGCCGGCCAGAACCTGCTCACCCTGGTCAGTCTCAAGGACATCTGGGTCACCGCCAACTTCAAGGAAACGCAGTTGGAGCACATGCACGCTGGCCAGGCCGTCGAAGTCCACGTGGACGCCACGGGCGAGGACTACAACGCCAAGGTGACGCAGATCGGCGGCGCCACCGGCTCCGTCCTCTCGCTCTTCCCCCCGGAAAACGCCACCGGCAACTATGTCAAGGTGGTCCAGCGCGTACCTGTTCGCCTCGACTTCACTGACCTCGCCAAAGAGGATCCCAACCACCAGCTCCGCCCCGGCCTGAGCGTTGAACCCAAGGTCCGCGTCAAGGACTGAGCGCCTAAACGAAAACCTGCCTGTGCCCCATTCATCGCGGTTTCATGCGATGAGTGGGCGCCGAGGCTCGTAGTCCGTTTGCCCAAACGGCAAATGCTTCCCCACATCCGCCATCACAGAGCGCGCAGCACTATTGGCTCAAGAAGAACCGCGTAAACTGGAAGAGGCGGCGCCAGCCTTGCCGTATATCCCAGGAGATCATGCACACCACTTCCAGGCGGGAGTTCCTGAAGCGTAGTCTTGCCGCAGCGCCGGCGCTGGCTCTCAGTGAGACAATAGCCCGCGCCCACGCTGAGCTGGCGGCCAAGGCCTATCGAACTCCATCGACGATCGATCGCTATATCGATCCGCTGCCGATTCTGCGGCGAATCGCTCCGGAAGAGACCCGCAGGGGCGAAGCAGTGTACCGGGTCCGGATGTTGGAATTTGCGCGGCCGCTGCATTCGCAGCTTCCGCCGACGAAACTTTGGGGCTTCGAGGGCCAGTATCCCGGGCCGGTTTTTGACGTTGACCGCGGCCACGCCATCCAGGTGAAGTGGGAGAACCGTCTTCCGGCCAAACACATTTTTGCAATCGATCCGCGCATTCACGGGGCCATGCCACCGGCGCCCGAAGTGAGAACTGTGCCTCATCTTCACGGCGCGCAAACGTCGTCCGACAGCGACGGCCTGCCGGAGAAGTGGTTTACGCCGGGCAACTCGTTCCTCTATCACTATCCGAACAGCCAGCAGGCGGCCACGCTGTGGTATCACGACCACGCGCTTGGCATCACGCGCCTGAATGTGTACGCCGGGCTCTCCGGCATGTATCTGCTACGCGACGACGAGGAGCGCGCGCTGGGACTTCCCGATGGAGAGTACGAGATTCCGCTGATCCTGCAGGATCGCATTCTGGACGACAGCGGAAACCTTGTATACACGCCCACCATGGAGGACGGCGTGCCGCTTCCTCCGGGGGTGTGGGGCCCGGAGTTCTTTGGTGCTCTGCCGGTCATCAACGGCGCCATCTATCCCCAACTGGAGGTCGAGCCGAGAGCCTACCGGCTGCGAGTACTGAATGGAGCCAATTCGCGATATTTCAACTTGTACCTGAACCTGGCCCAGAGCGCGACGGACATTCCGGTGCTGGTTCCGTTTCAGCAGATCGGCACCGATGGCGGTCTCTTGCCGCACGCGGTGAAGCTCGAAAAGCTGCTCCTGGGGCCGGCAGAGCGCGCCGACCTTCTGATCGATTTTTCCGCCGTCGAGGGCCGCACGGTGACGCTGATGAACGCGGCGATGGCGCCGTATCCGGGATGGGGAATGTTGCAGACGCTGCACCCTCCGCTGCACGAGCTGATGCAGTTTCGAGTCAAGCCGAAGGCAGCGGGCCAGCATGCATCGTACAGCATCCCGCAAACGCTGGTTTTGAATTTGCCGCAGGAGGGTGAGGCTGTGCGCACCCGCGATTTCATCCTCTCGGAACGGCTGGATGCGCAAGGCCGCAGCCTGGGCGTTCGAATCAACGAGAAGGGATACGACGATCCCGTGACCGAGGTAGTGACGCTGAATTCGACAGAGAAGTGGCGGTTCTTCAACACCACGGACGACGCGCATCCGATTCATCTACACCTGGTTCAGTTCCGGATTCTGGAGCGTCAGGGATACGATCCGACGGCACTGGCGGCGGGCCGGTTCAGCCTGATTGGCAAGCCGCGGCCCCCGCAGCCCCATGAAGCAGGCCGGAAAGACACTGCGGTGGTGAGTCCGAACGAGGCGCTGACCATCGTCGTGCGTTTCGAAGGATACACAGGCCGCTATGTGTTTCATTGCCACATGCTGGAACATGAGGACAACGACATGATGCGGCCATATGAGGTGGTAGAGGCGCGGCAATGAAGACAGCCGCGCCCGCTCCATCTCACGGCCCCATGCTGGTAGGCGTGCAGGAGCTTGCGCCACTGGGATCGCTATAGGGCGTCGGCGGTGTAGGCGGCGTCTCCCAGGGCACGTTGTTGAAATCAAAGAAGTCGAGAAGGTTCGGCTGGGCTGCGTCCCGTGCGGTCAGGTGCGCCGAGGAGCCGATGAACCGGCTCTCCACAAACTTGATGATCGCGGTGTGATCCATGGGAATGTGCGAGACATAGTGACGCCGCGTGAAGGGGGAGATGACGATGTTGGGCAGGCGGAAGCCGAGCTGAGCGGCGAATCCATCCTGCGCGGGCGCGTCGTCGGGATTCGCGCCTGGAATGCCCGTAGAAAGATCGCAGTGTATGGTGGCCGTGCCGTTCGGAGGCAAACACGGGTTGTAGCTGTCCGGGTTGACGGCGATCGAGGAGATGTCCGGATAGGTTCCGAGGGTAGAGCTGGTGTCATCGTTGGAATGTCCGGGCACCGGGGGCACATGATCGTACGGCCCTCCGCCCTCGTCGTATGCGAAGAAGAACACCGACGTGGGCCACTCCGGGCTGGTCATGAACGAGTTGATGATATTGGCCATCTGCGTCTGCCCGTGCAGAATGGATTGCTCGGAGCCGGGATGCTCGTCCCCGTTGGCGTAAGCGGGTTCAATAAAGGCGAAGCTGGGCAGCGCGTTGTTGTTGAGGTCTACGAAGAACTGCGAAATCGGCGCAATGTGGGTGGGATCGATGCAGAAGGAATTGCTTTCGTCGTTGGTGATCGGGTTATTCGAGGCCACAGTGGGCGCCGCACAGCCACTGGCATTGTTATGCAAATAGTGAGTGGAGTAAGAGATGTTTGAGAAAGTGGTGGCCGGATAGCGAGAGGTGCCGCTGGTTGGGCACTCATCCTCGTCGGTGCAGAGGGCTTCGGTGACCGAGTAGTAGATCTTCCAGGAGATGCCGGCTTTATCGAGCTCTTCGAAGATGTTGCTGATGTCGAGGTTTCCCAGATGATCATCGCCGCCGGGGTCTTTCACCAGGCCCTGGGTCGTTCCACCGGTCATGGTGGCGATACGATTGTCGATGGTCTTGCTGGCTACCGGAGAGAACCAGCGGTCTGACACTGCAAACTGCGCAGCCATGTAGTAGTAGTAGTTCAAGTAATCCTGATCGTAGTAGCCCATCGCGCGCTCGCCGGTAAGATCAGTGAAAGCCCCGCCACACCCTCCGCTGTTATAGCAACTATTGGCATAGCCTTCGGCGGTATGCACAAAACCGTTCATCTGGATGGGACGGGTGGTCAGGAAATCGTAGCGGTTCACGTCGCCGTAGCTGGCCAGCCAGTCAGAGGAGTCGTCGTCGATGCAAGTGCTCTTGAACTTGAACAACGGATACGAGGTTCCCTGGTCATCCTCATCGGTGACTGTTTTGGTCAGGTCGACGGTGGACTTGCAGGGATTGGAGCCCGCGGCGCAGTCCACCAGGCCGTCGATGTCGTACTCGTTACCGTCATCCCCCATGAAATCGCTGTTGTCGTGCCGATAGACGTTCAGCATGCCGAAGTAGCTGTCGAAGGTGCGATTCTCCTGCATCATGAAGATGACGTGCTGAATGGCTTTCACGCTGCCGCCAGGAACCACAGTGACCAATGCGGCGGCGGTTGCGTCGCCGGTGTCGCCCGTGGCCGTAGCGGTGTAGGTGGTGGTTTCTTTCGGAGTTACAACCTGCGTTCCGCCGGTTGGCGAAAGCGTATAGGAGCTGCCGTCGGTTCCGGTCACCGTTACCGCGGTGGCATTGCTTGCCGTAACCGTCAGCGTGGAAGAGGAGCCGGTGACAACCGTGGTCGGTTTGGCGGTGATGGAGACGGTGGCCGGCATGCCAACCGTTACCGTGGCTGTTGCCTTGACGCTGCTGCCGGCGCCGGTGGCGGTGGCCGTGTAGGTTGTGGTTTGCGACGGTTTGACCGATTGCGTTCCACCCGTGGGAGAGAGCGTGTAAGAGCTGCCATCGGTACCGGTCACCGTGACCGCGGTGGCGTTGGTCGCGGTAACGGTTAGTGTGGACGAGCTGCCGGATGCGATGCTGGTTGGATTCGCCGCGATGGTCACGGTGGGCGCGGGCGCAGACGCGGCGCTGACGGTAACGGTAGTGCTGTTTTTGGCGCTGCCTCCGGCTCCGGTCGCCGTGGCCGTGTATGTGGTGGTCTGCGACGGGCTGACCTTTTGCGTTCCGCCGGCTGGAGAAAGCGCGTAGGAGCTTCCATCGCTTCCGGCGAGCGTGACTTGCGTAGCATTGGTCGCCGTGATGGTGAGAGTGGACGAGCTGCCGGATGCGATGGTGGACGGATTCGCCGAGATGGCAACAGTGGGAGCAGCAGCTGCGCTATTTACGGTGACTACTGTTTCGGCGGTCACTGTTCCGCCCGCACCCACGGCAGTAACGGTGTAGGTCGTGGTCGCCGCGGGGCTCACTTTTTGCGTACCGCCGCTGGCGTTGATCGTGTAGGAACTGTCGTTGCTGCCGGTCACCGTCACCTGGGTCGCATTAGTGGCGGAAATGGTAAGCGTGGCGCTGTCGCCGGAGTTGATCGACGTGGGATTGGCGGAGATGCTCACCGTCGGAGGCGTGCTGCCCGCCAGCTGATGAACAGAGCCGCAACCGGCGACCAGGATGGGCAGGAGAACTGCCGTGCTGAAAAGCGAGATCCTGAAGAGGCCCATTGGTAGACGCATTCGGAGCACGGATTCTCCTTTGAGTTGCACTTTCCAGAGTGAAACGAATTGAGAAATAAGCGATGAGATATAGGTGGCTTTAGTCCGGTCTGGTCGAGCTTTTCGTTTATTGACGCGATGGAACCAAAGATGCCGGCAGCAGTGCGTCCCCCATGCGTTGGTTGGATGGTCTTTTGCGTTCCGCGGGATGCTTTGAGGTTCGCTGCCGGAACGGCAGGAAGACACTTCTAGCACAAGAAAGAGCAATGTTTCGATGCGGATCTCAATGGCCCATCAGCTTCCGGAGGAACGGCGAGGGATTGGTTCGACCCCGTAATCGGCCGCATCTGCAAGGCCCGGCGCAGATTCGAGGGCGCGAAGCTCTTCCGAGCGTTCGGAACGCTGTGGATGACAGGGAAGGTTGGAGGTGCAATGCAGGCGGTGCGCCGCCTCGCCGAAAGTGCAGGTTTTCCGACGGAAGTTTCGGTTGCGGCCCGCGGCTGCGGATGGCGCGCCTGGACCTGTTGACACGGAACCAGCGCAGATAGTTGTTGACCACGCTGGTCATGGTCATTTCGATACCGGCGGCAAAGTTGTGTTCTGCCATTTGGCGTTCCAGCATGGGCGATTCGAGAATGGCGAGGAGCTGACTGGCAAGGTCGGAGGGATCGCCGCGCTGGTAAAAACGAATTGCCATCTCCTCATCGGCGGCCATGCCGCGGAAATCGGGCAGGTCGGCGCTGACGATGGGGACGCCGAATTGACAGGCCTGGTGCGCAGGGCCGCTGGATCCGGTTGCGGAATCGTAGGGCAGGATCAGCACCGAGGTGGTCTCAAACAACTCCGGAATATCGTCCTCGGGCACGTAGCCGCGGAATTCGATGGGAAGGTTCTTCGGCTGCGCGTCGCGGATGGACTCCCAGTAACCGGCCTTGGTGTGATGGTTGGCGCCGGCGATGACGAGACGCGCATTGGGAACTTTGCTGAGCACGAGCGGGAACGCGTCCATAAGCGTCTCCAGGCGCTTGTAAGTTCCCCAATGGCCGATGGCGAGGATGCGCCGATCGGGATTGCAGCGCCTGGAGAAGTCTGGATGAGTGGGCGCGGCGCCGAAGGTGCCGTGAGTGCCCAGCAGGACATTGCGAGCGCGGTACTTGGAGAGCAGCGTGTTGTGGTAACCGGGCAGCAGGACGCTGACGGAATTGGCGCAGAGTAAGGCGCGCGTGGCCAGCTCGGTTCCAATGCGGAGAAGCCTGCTGTGACGCAATCCGGCGGCAGCAAAATCCACGTGCTCCAGGATGTGATGAAGGGTGATGTGGGTGTAATAGCCGGCGGCGCGGACAAGAGCCGGCGTGGCCAGCCCCGCGAATGCGGCGACGGGCATGTCGGGCGTGGCAAAGGTGGAAAAAACAAGATTGAACCAGACCACGTCCGGATTGAGACGGCGAATGGCGCGCAACAGATGGAGCGGATTGGCCAGGCTCCCGAATTCCCAGCAGCGGATGACGTTGAATCCGGGCAGCTCCGATTGCTCTCCTATTTTCAAAGGCCGGCCATTTTCATCGGTGGCGAATTCGCAATCGGTCAACTGATCGGAGAGAATGGTCAACTCGATGTCGTCGTGACGCCGCAGCTCGCGGGCAATATGAAATGCGTATTCGTTCAACTGGCGCCCGCTGGGGGGAAAGGTACAAACCAGGCAAATCCTCATCGTCTATCCGCCTCAGAATATTGTGATGCCGACATAGGGTCTAAGCTGCTGACTGCGCGGCCCGGGAAAATTGAAAAACGTTTCGTCCTGCATGCCGGCTGCAAAGCGGATGGGATAGGCATAGGTGAGCGCACCGGTGTCGCTCGAGGAGACGCTGCGCCGGAACGGCATGGCGTAAGAGAGGGAAAAACCGTTCTGGGTTGCATCGTAGATATGAAAGCCGCGGGTGCTGGAATAAGCGCTGGAAACCTGCAAATCCCAGTTGTGCTTGAATGAGTAATCGAGCCAGCCCGCCGGACGAAGATTCTGGGCGATGCCGGAATTTACTCCCACAACCCGCCACGAGCGGAGATCCTCGAGCATGGCGCGCACATCCAGGTGATCGCCGAAGCGGCGCTGCAGCCCAATGTAGGAAGAGGTGTAGTAATTCTGGTAGTTCACCGGCGTAAACGTCTGCTTGCTTTCGCCCCAGCCGGTGAGCAGAGCTGTGCGTCCCCAAGGCGAGCCCACGCGAAAATCCACGGCTGCGGTGAACGTCTTCGAAGCGAGGTTGCTCTCAGTAAACGGGCCGGTCTCGCGAATCACATAGCCGCTGGCGGAAACGGCGTCGAACAGCGAGCTCGTGGTCACGTAGGTGAACAGGCGGAAGAGGTTCTGGTTCATCTGCAAGGGCGATAGAGAGTCGCGGCGGATGGTTTCCTGGACGCCGCTGTCAAATGTGATCACGCTGGTTCCCATGCGGATGGTTGGGTCGAGACCGATGTTAAAGACCGAATCGGTGGTGCTGCGATTGACGATCGAGTTGGTCGCGGGAACGTCAATCTGGCCGCGAGCGTTACGCAACTGGAAAAAACCGGTGGCGGTGGGGACGTGCGCCATGTGCAGGTGAAACGCTTCTGTCGATTGGACCTGCAGGGTAGACCGCGGCGGCGGGAGCAGGCTGGGCGTAGTCGGCGAAACGGGGAATACGGCGTCCAGCTTTGAATCGAGAACGTAGACGGTGGTGTCTTCGTAGATCGGATCGACAGAAGTATCGGAAAGCAGGCTCAGCGTGGGGTTGATGTTCCAGCCTTCTGCGCCGCCGGCCTCGAGCAACCCCATCTCCGCGGTCTGATCCTCGCCCTCGGCATCTGTGGCCTGCGCGAAGGAGGTCATCGCCTCCGCGCCCTGATGCTCCTGCCGGAACACATTTGCCTGCGCCAGCAGGAACTGGTAGCTGGGGGCATCGCCGGAAGCGGTGTTCACCGCGGCCAATTCGGCCTTGGCGCGCGTGGCATCGCCCACCGCCAGGTAGTTGTTGGCCATGCCCACCCGCACTTCGGAATCCGGCGCGCCGGCGTTCTTGGCGCGCTCGAGGTAATCCTGCGAGAGCTGGTAATCGTGCATGCCGCGGAACACGTCTGCGGCCGCAACAAATTGTCCGCCGGAAGGCGGCGCGCTGTCGCCGGCCGCGGCCTCCATCAGGCCCAGCGCCACTTGCCGCTCGGCTTCATCGGTGTGGCCCTGCTGCGACATCACCTGCGCAATCGCCAAACGCACTTCCACACGATTGGAATGCGGCACCTCCAGCGCCAGCCGGAAGCGCTCCATCGCCTGCTTTTGGTCGCCCAACTCGCTCAGGGCTTCGCCCGTGGAGACGTACACGCTGCTCAGCAGCGGCTCGTCGAAGGGGTTGTAGGCTGGCAGCGTGGCCTTCGCAATCTGTTCCGCGTGCTGCACGTTCTGGTACGCCGGCTCGCGCTCATCCAGGCTGGCGTAGGAGCGCGCCAGCAGCGCATAGATGCTGGCGTCGTTGGGGCTGAACTTCGCCGCAACCTGCAGCTCGTCGATGGCCGCGTGATAGTGGCGCATGGAAAACAAGGCGTTGCCCACGCCCATGTGCAGGCTGCCATCGTCCGGCGTAAAGCGGAGCGCGGCACGATACTCGGCCACGGCCTTGCCCAGCATATCCTCGCGGCCATACGCCGTTGCCCGGATGACGTGCACGTCGCGCATATCGCCCATGGCCTGTTCCGCCAGGTCAGCCTGTTTGAGCGCTGCGCGCGCCTGGTGCAGATCCAGGTCGGCGTAGGCCAAGCCCAGATGCGCCTCACCGTCGCGCGGCTCCCGCTTGAGCGCCGCTTCGAAATCCTGAACGGCAGCCGCGGGATCATGCAGATCGTTCAGCGTGTAGCCGCGGTTCACATATGCGGTTTCCACTTCGGGATCGCGTTGCAATGCCTCAGTGAAGTCCTGGCGCGCCAGTTCGTTCTGGCCGTTGTGCTTGTGGACGTACCCGGCCAGCAACGGAATATCCGGCTCCTTGGGCAGCACGTCGTTATACTGCTGCGTCAACGCCAGCAGATCCACGTATCGGCCTAGGTGCAGGAGATCGTAACCGAGATAGACCACGACGTCGCGATCCCTGGGCAGGAGCTTGATGGCTTTCTCGCCCACCTCGGCGGATTGCGCGTAGTCCCCCTTGAAGCTCAGGTAGCGCTCTTCCTCGCGCAGCACGTGCGGCTCGCTCGCCATAGCGTCGGTCACGCGGTGCATCCACTCCGACGCCAACCCCATGTTGTGCGCCTCGACTCCCGCGTTGATGCCGCCGGCCACGATCATCGCGTGCCCGGGCGAAAGCGCATACGCCTTGGCGTAAGCAACCTGGGCGGGTTCGAAGTGGCGCTCCGACGTGTAGAGGTCGCCCAAAGCAAGATACGGCACGTACGAATGCGGATCCACCTCCGCCAGCCGCTTGAAGTATTCTTCTGCATCCTGGTTGCGGCCCAGCGCGCGCGAGGCATAGCCGAGAGAAGTCAGCGCAAAACGGTCGTTCGCGTCAATGGCAAGCACACGCTTGTAGGTCGCGATCGCATCTTGCGGCCGGCCCATCTTCATCAGGATGTCGCCATCGAGCTGGAGGTCGTCGCGGTTGCTCGCGTTCAGCGCCAAAGCTTCATGCACGTCGGCGAGCGCGCCGTCCAGGTTCCCTCCGGCCAGCTTAATCACGGCGCGTAGACGCAGAAACGATCCGCGATCGGCGCCCTCTTCATTCAGCGCTCCAATCTCCTGCTCGGCGGTCGTCAGTTCTCGATGCGCAGCGGTATCGTCGCCCAACCCCTGCTCGATCTGCATCAGGTCCACGTGGAGCTGAATGCCGTAGAGCGGCCCTTCGACCGGCTCGGCAGGCAGATGGGCGATGGCCTCGCTGTACTCCCTGGCAGCCGCATCGTCGCGGTCGTCCATGCGGTCGATCTCGCCACGAATGGCGTGCAGACGGTAATTCTCCGCATCCAGCCCCGCCGCCCGCGCCAGAAATGGATCGGCGCGATCCACCGCGCCCGCGGCCACCTCCGCCTGCGCCGCCGATAACTGGAATTCGAGATCCTTCGGCGCCGCGTCCGCTGCGTGCGCATATTCCCGCGCCGACTCTTCCATCTTGCCGTCAAGCTGGTAGGTGTAGCCGAGCTCGGCAATAACGTCAGGCTGCGGATTGCGAATTGCCTTCAGCGCCAAAATGGCATCGCCGTACTTGCCCACCGTCCGGTAATAATTGGCCAGCGATCGCTCCACATCGGGATTGCCTGGATCGCGATGCCTGGCTAGTTGCAGAAAATGATCGGCCATCTCCATCTGGTGCATTTGCTGATAGCTGGTGGCCAGAAGCACCTCAGACCGCGCATCTGGCTTGAGGCTCTCCGCCCGGTGAAGGAAATCCACCGCGCCCTGGTAATCCTTGTCGTGCATGTGCAGTTCGCCCATCAACTGAAGGTCGCCTCGACGGGCTGGATCCGCGGCGATCACCTTGGCCAGCAGGCGTTCGGCTTCGGCATTACGGCCAACCTGGCTGTAGTCCTGCGCCAGGCCGGAAGTTCCATCCAATGACCCGGGGCTGAGCGAGAGGCCGTGCTGATACGCCGCTTCCGATTCCTTAAATTGATTGTTGAGCCGCGCAGCATAACCCAGCAGGAACCAGAGCTGCGGATCGTTGGGGGCCGATTTTACGGCTTTTCGCGCATAGTCGAGCGCCTGGGCGCGCTCGCCGTGTTGCAGCGCCAACTGCGCAGCGCGCGCGATGCGGGCGTTCTGGATGTTCGATCCCCACCCCAGTTGCTGGTCTTGCGACTGCTGCGTCGGTGCCTGCTGTTTCGCAGACGGGCTGGAAGCGGGCGTGTTGGACCCGCCGATCGAGTACGTTTGCGCGCTCAGAGCGCAAGCGGCGCCAGCCAGTGCCCATGGAAAGGCCATTCTCAGCAATCGAAATCGTACATTCATTTGTTGTGTGCGGAAACTCCGGGATGTGCGGATTCACCTTCAGCAGTTGGATTCCAATTCCCGCCTCGCTGTTGGCTTCCGCTGCGAAATCGCAACCGCCGCCCAATTTCCGCATCTCGCGATCCTGGCCGTAAAGCAACCGAACCGCGCACTCACTGAATCGAAGAACATGCGCGTCCGTCTCCTATCTCCCCACATGTTCTCGGCTTGAACACCTCGGGCGATGGGTTGCTATGCCGCGCAATCACAGGATGAGCGTGCTTCAGGGGATCTTTCCATGGCATGCTCTCGCGAGGCTATGGTGAAGAACTCTCAGCTTGTTACGCCGTCCCGGCAGCCGATCCCAATGAGCCTCATCCTCCTGGCGGTGCTGGCCATACACCTGCCGCTTCTGCTCATGAAGTTGCCGCTCAAGTCCTACGACACCAATTTCCACATCTTCTTCGCGTCCCACTACCTGCACCATTGGTTCGATCCGTGGAACACAAAATGGTACGCCGGGTTCTCCCAGACCACGTATCCGCCATTGCCGCAGCAGTGGGTGGCCGTGCTTTCCCATCTGTTCGGCCTCGATATGGCCTACATGGCGGTACAGCTCATCGCCATAATGCTGCTGGCGGTGGGAGTCTATCGCTTCTCTTTGTTGTGGGTGAATCCGCGGGCGGCATCTTTTGCCGCATTGGCTAGCGTCTTCCTCGGCGCGGAGTGTTTTCTGGTCTATGCCGCCGGCCAGCTTGGCACCACCGCAGCCGCTCCCATCTACCTCAACGCGCTGCCGTTCCTCTATGAATGGATCCGATTTTCGCGCTGGCGCGCGTTCCTCAAATGCGTTGTCCTGTTTGCCGCTGCCGCTGCCGCGCACCATGCCACCCTGCTGTTCGGCTCCTTCTTCTTCGCCCTTCCAGTGATCGCGCTGGCATTCATTGACCGCGATGAAGGCGAAAGTGTCTCCAGTTCGGGTATCGTGCTGCGCACCGCGGTCATCGCAGTCGTTTCAGTCGCAGCCATTGTCGTGGTGTTGCTGCCTTTCTGGATTGCGTTGTTCCGTTACCCGGTCACGCAAACGCCCATTCCGCATCCCAGCCGCGCCAACTACCTCTTGAATCCTCTATGGGGAATGAACTACTTCATTGTTCCCTACGGCGCCGTGATCCTGGCGTTTCCGTTCATCTTTCTGCGCGGATCGGAAGTCACCCGCCTGCGCCCGCTGCTTTTCGGTTTCTGGGTTTGCTTCCTCATCGGTTTGGGCGGAACAACACCGGTGGGACAATGGCTGCTGGGCCGTGCCTTTGAAGTTCTGACCATGGAACGCTTCAGCTACTGGGCCACATTGCTGGCGCTTCCCTTTGTTGGCCTGCTGGCCTCCGAACTGATTGATCGCTACAGATTGCGCGCGGTGGCAGGCCTTGCCATTCTGGCCTCCATATCCTGCGCGCTGGGCGTAAGTTGGATGACCTATCTTCCCGCCGAAGGGGAAAACGTCAAGATGGACTCCGTCGCCGCGTGGCTCAATCGCGACGGACACGACAAGTACAGCTACATCACTCTCGGATTTGGAAACAAGATTGCCCGCCTGGCGATGGAAACGGACGCGCCCAGCGAAGACGGCGAGTGGAACTCCGGCCGCATGTTGCCCGAGCTCACAAAATATGGCGCGGGAGAACTGACCAACGCCAAGGGTTTCGGGGAAGCCGGTCTGGACTCTCTGCGCGCGATGCTGAACCACGCCGATCATTACGGCCTCAAGTGGGTGCTGGTGCGCGATCAGTTTTACGATCCGCTGCTGGCCTTTGCCGGATGGCGGCCGGTCGATTCGCTGGAAGATAACACCATCGTCGTGTGGGCCAAGGACGGTATTCCCCCCTTCCAGCCTGTGAATGCGCCGCAGATGCCGCCGCACTGGCAAGGCCTGATGTGGGGAATCTTGCCCTTCGGCAGCAGCATTTTAGCCATCCTGGTTCTGTTGATTCCAGAACGCCGCCGCCAGGTACTCGCCGCGGAGGAACCGTACCCTGCTGAAGAAACCCTGGTCCACGGGAGGTTGGCGTCGTGAGGAAAGGACGAATACTGGCTCTCATCCTTGGCGCTGCTACCATCGCGTTGATCTTCATCGGCACCGAGTGGCCGGGTCCCTCCGCGCTTCACTACGAGGGCGGCGACCATCTTGTGCGCTCTTCGGATACGCCGCGGGCCGCGCTTCAAAATTTCGGAGACGAAATCCGTTCCAGGAATTTTCAGATGGCTTACGACAGCCTGGGCAACAAGGCCGAGTTTACCCAGGCGGAGTTCGTTCGCGATCTTACAGGCCGTTACCCGAACCTGCGTACCTACTCGTCCATTTCGCGATTCGAAATGCAGCCACTGCACGCGACCGACGACGACGCCGATTACCGGCTGGGTCTGCATTGGGCCACGGTGGTTGGCGATGCCGTGACCACCCGCGATGTGCACCTGGTCCGCAACGGTAGCAATTGGCAGGTGGAGTGGCCGATCGAGAAGACGCCGATCCTGCCGCCGCAGGTCATCCCGGTGAACTATTTGCGCTGGGACGTGATTTACCGCGGCGCCGGGGACGACTGGGGCGCTCAGGACGTGGAAGCCCCGCACGTGCGCATCCTTGACATGCACCCGGTCCAGCGCGCCGAGGGGCTGGTGATTCTCGGCGAGTTGTTGAATGAAGATGTGGTGCCGGCATACGTCTCAGTTGACGCGACCCTTTTGAACCACAACCAGAAGCCCTTCGCCACCGAGGGGAGCTTCGATATGATCCAGCACCTGCTGCTGCCCAAAGCAGTCACGCCGTTCCTGATTCGCTTTCCTGACGTAACTCTGTCGCAGGTAGCGGCAGTCCGCATGAACCCGTTCTCCACCCTCATTCCGGCATCGGCGGATCCCGTGATCGAGATCCAGAACGAGAAGATCGATCCGGCGCCCGACGCCTCGCTCACCGGTGAAGTGGTGAACCAAAGCGGCCAGATCGCGAATGTAGCGCACGTCCTCGGCACCTTCTACGACAAATCCGGCAATCTGGTCTGGGTGGCCGATCAATACGTCGACCGCGCGCTGGTGCCGCAGACGCCGGTCACCTTCAACATCCACATCCCGGAAGATCTTGCGCGCAAAATCAGCAGCCAGCGCACGGTCGTTTCCACCTTCAGCATGGGCGGCGCGGCATGAGGCTGGCATTCTCATCCCTGCTTGCCATGGTTGCCGCCGCGCCGCTGGTTGCGGCGCAGAGCATTGACGTGCCCAAGACCGTGGACGCCGGCAGCGCCTTCACGATTCAGACCTCCGGCAGCGGGACCGCGACGCTGGTCGTCGTCGGCCTCGGTCAGGTCCTCAAGCGCAACGTCACTCTGGGCCAGCCGGTTTCGATTGCCGCCGGCACCCTCTATAACGCCGGTCATTACTTCGCCATACTTTCCGGCCCATCCGCTGACCCCGCGTCCTTCGATGTCGTGCCCGCCGAGCCTGCCAAGATGACCTTCCTTGCGCGGCCGTCACGGCTCCCGGTGGACGTGAAGGACGGCATCACCGGCGCAGTCTACGTCTTCGACGCCTATAAGAATCTGGTCACCGCGCCCACGCCAGTGTCGTTTGACCTCACCACTCCAGGCGCTGCTCAGCAATCACGCACCGTCACCAGCCAGGACGGCCGGGCCTGGGTGGCAATGGACTCATCGGCAAAAGAGGGCTCGGCGAACTTCGTGGCTCGCGCCGGCGACATCTCCTCCACGCGCGTGATCGGGCAGGTCGCAGGCGAGCCGTGCAGTCTGAAAATGAGCGCGAAGCCCGACGGCAACAAAATCGAGCTCGAAACCGATCCCGTACGCGACTGCAGCGGCAATCCGGTTCCCGACGGCACCATTGTCACCTTCACTGAAAATTCCCCGGCCGGCGAATCCACCGTCGACGTGCCCCTCAAGCGCGGCATCGCCAAGGTGGACATGCCCGCCAATCCCGGCGCCAACATCAGCGTGGCCAGCGGCGTAGTGCTCGGGAACCAGATCCACTGGGAGAGATAAGTCCATGTTCCGTACCACGTTGCTGATCTCCGTCTGCCTGGCCGCCGCCCCGCTTCTCGGCGCCCAGCCCGACGTGCGCGTTGAGCCGTCCCATCTCCAGAGCCCCCGCCAACTTGCAGACCAGACAGCAACCGCAGTGATCCATAACTACATCGAAGCATGGATGAGCCTGCGAGTCGCTCTGGAAGAGAATCGCCCCGAGCTGCTCGATCGCAGTTTTATAGGCGGGGCCAGGGATAAGCTGGCCGAGACCGTCCGGCAACAGGCCACGCTCGGCTTGAGAACGTCGTACCAGGACCGCTCGCACGACGTGCAGATCGTCTTTTATTCGCCCGAGGGCCTGTCCGTGGAGCTTACGGACACCGTCCAGTACGACGTCCAGGTGCGCGACGGTGACAAGGTGATTGCCAGCCAGCCCATCACCCAGCATTACCTGGTGGTTCTCACACCGACTGAAGTCCGCTGGCGCGTGCGCGTTTTTCAGGCTTCCTCCAAATAGCTCTGCCGCGGCGCATCCAATATTGTAACCGGGCCTGCAAGATAGAACGACAAGAAAGTAGTACGTAAAAAGATTAATAGGAGAATCGAAAGTTATGGTCTCTGTGGTGGTCCCCATTTACAACGAAGAAGAACTTATCGTCCGATTTCATGAAGCAGTTTCGGGCGCGCTCAAGGGCATCGTGGACGATTGGGAGGTGGTTTACGTCAATGATGGTTCCACTGATTCCTCCCTCGAACTTTTGAAGGGCCTTCAGAGCGAAGATTCCCACGTGGTAGTTGTGGAGTTATCGCGCAACTGGGGCCACATGGGCGCCATCTCCGCCGGTTTGCAAACCGCTCGCGGCCGCGCCGTCATCCTCATGGACGGCGATTTCCAGGATCCTCCCGAGGTCATTCCCCAGCTCATCGATACCTGGCGCGATGGCGCCGAGGTGGTTGTGGGCGTGCGCCGCAGCCGCCAGGAGAGCCGCAAGCTGCTCGCGATGCTCTTCCCCATGTTCTATCGCGTCCTCGGCACTCTCAGCGATTACCCCATTCCCCTCAACGCGGGCATCTTCAGCCTCATGGATCGCAAGGCGCTTGACTCAGTTCTCGCCATGCGCGAGAAGAATCGTTATCTCCCCGGCCTGCGCGCGTGGGTGGGTTACAAGAATGCCATCGTTTACTACGATCGCAACGACCGCGCCGGCGGCGAAGGCAAGCTCTCCTTCATCAGCCGCGTCAAGTACGCGATGGACGCCATCACCAGCTTCAGTTACAAGCCCCTGCGCCTCAGCTTCGGTCTGCTGGCGTTTTCCTCGGCGATCGCCACCATCCTTGCCATGTGCATGTTCCTGCCCGTCGGCGCCATCGGCGCGGCGGCATTTGGAATCGCCGCTTCCGTGTTCTTCATGGGCGGCCTGCTGTTGCTGTCCATCGGCATTCTTGGCGAGTACATAGGCCGCGTCTACGACGAGGTTCGCAACCGTCCGCTGTCGCTCATCAGCCACGTCCATCGCGCCCAGATGATGATCCCCAGCCAGGTCGGCATGATCGCCATGCCCGGCGGCTACGGTGCGCTGCCGGAGGCTTACGCCATTTCCGCTGACAGCACACCCGAAGAAATCACGCGCGCGGCGTAGCACAAACAGAGTTAGTGGAGTTGGCTGTGACCCATTCATCGCGGCTGTATCGCGATGAGTGGGCGCCGGGCTCCACCCATCCGGTCGTTCCTTGCCGGAATTTTACTAAGCGAAACGAAGGATGCATTTGCTTTTGCGCTTCTTTCTGTCATTCCCGCTGGGAATCTGCTTCTAATTACGTAACTCCGCCTTCCCAGTTATCTCGCCGCCTGCAGAATCGGATTCTCTGCCGGCTTGCCGCAACTCGGGATCCTGTCCTCGATCGCCGTACCCTCTTCGTGATCGTTCCATGTTTCCACCAGCACGAACGGCGGCGCATTATCCGGCGAAAACACCTTCCGCCACTCGTTGAATGTGTCTTTGAACGTTTGCCCGCAACGCGCCGCAATATGCCGGTTCAGGCCCCATGAAGCCTTGCTGTCGTCAAAGCTCGCCCACGTGCCACCCACCACGATTCTGTCGGGGTACTTCGATCCCATCGTTCGGTAGAAGTTATCCAGATACTGCTCGCCCCAGTTGCTTCCGTCCTGCTTCCAACCCTGTAACCCAGGCTGCACCCACGCGTAAAATCCGGCGAAATCGTTCGCGTACTTATCCGGCAGGTTCTCCTGGATCAACAGTGGCGATGGATCCCACGTGTTCAGCACCGCGCGCACTTTGTCCCAGTCAGTGTGTCCGCCTTTGGGAAAGATAAAAATCACCGGCTGGCCTTCGTAAGTCAAATAAGCCTTATAGCCCGGCGACTTCGTCGTCAGGTAAGTATCGTGGAACATGGTGAAATCGGCGATGGCTTCGTCGGTTGCTCCACCCTCCTGGTTGGTCTCGTCGTACATCATCGCCACTTTGAACTTGTTCTTCTCCGCCTGCTCCTGCACCAGTTGGTAGCTGCGGTCGATAAAAGGCTGGCGGTCGCCGTACCAGTCCACGACGAATCCCGTGATCCCCATCGCCCTGGCTTCTTTCATTTGACGCGCAATTTCGGCAGGATCATGAGACGAATAGCCGATCGCGATGTGCTTCGGATGTCCGAACCACCCTTCATATACGGCCAGCACATCCGGAGATCCATTTACCGCTTTGTATTTCAACGACTGGACTTGATCCGGCGCAGGAATGTGACAGCCGCGATAGAGCAGGAGGAACAAGAAGAGAGCAGCGCTGTTTCGCAGAATCATCGGTGCACATTTAGAAGCGTCTGCCCGTCCTTTTGGTTGTTGCATTTTCGCGCGCTGACAAGCAATGGTCGGAACTCGCTCCCAGGCTCCCGGGAGCGCGCTCCGGGGCAGCCACGCCCCCCAATTCTGCATCCCAATAACTGTCGCCGAAGAACCTATCTTCAAGTTTCGCCTGCCGGCAAATTCGAGTATTGAACTGGAGCCCTCCAGAGTGGTGAACGCCGTTTCCCATCGCACGAAAACACTGCAAGCCCGCATCGTTTCGGGCAGCGTTGTGCTGCTCACCGGCTCCGGCCTGACCATGGTCATCAACCTGGTCTATAACATCGTGGTTGCGCGCTTCCTCGGCGCCGGCGGTTACGGCCACGCCACCGTTGTCTACACCATCCTTACCCTGCTGTCCGCCATCACCCTCTCCTTCCAGATCGTCTCTGCCAAGGTGGTTGCGCAGCAGCCCTCGGCGGAGGGTAAAAGCGCCGTTTACCGGTTCTTCCACCGTGCCTCGTGGGCCTGCGGCAGCGTCGTGGCCATCGTCCTCGCCGCATTCCAGCGCCCCATTGCCGAATATCTCAATCTGCCCAGTTCCTCGCTCGTCGCCATCATCGCCATCGGCGCCGCCTTTTACATCCCTCTCGGTGTCCGCCGCGGGTTTATTCAGGGCACCTGCGGCTTCCGCGCCCTCGCAGCCAACATGGTCCTCGAGCAGGCCTTCCGCCTGGGCGGCTCCGTGCTCATGATCTTCGCCGGCACCGGCCTCAACGGCGTTATCGCTGCCAACGCCGCGGCAGAAGCCGTTGCCTATTTCGCCATCCGCGTTGCGCTCCACGGTCATGCCCGCAATCCGCTGCTGCATTCCTACATCGTCCGCGAAACCGGACAGGTCACGGTTTTCTTTGCCGGCCAGATGCTCATCTCCAATTGCGGCATCGTCCTCGTCAATCACTTCTTCGACGCGCGAAGAGCTGGAATTTACGCCGCCGTAGCCATGGTGGGCCGCGTCATCTTCTCTTTCTCCCAGGCCATCGTTAACTCCACCTTTCCCCTGGTCGCCGGCAGCGCCGATGAGGAACGCCGCGACCTTCGCGTCATCGCCACTTCGCTCATGCTGGTGCTCGGCGTAGGCGCAGCCGTTTCAGTGGGACTATTGTTCGCTCCAGCCTCGCTCTGGACTCACCTCTTCGGCGCTGATTTTGCCGTCGCCGGCCGCTACAACATGCCCTACCTGCTGGCCGTCTACGCCCTCGGCACCGTCATTTATTCTCTCGGCGCCGTCATCATCACTTTCGAAATGTCCTATAAGATCGCCAACACAAGCTGGGTGCAATTCGCTTTCTCCGCCGTCCTCATCGCCGCCATTTGTGGCTTCCACTCTTCTTTGCGCGAAGTGATCCTCGTCCAACTCGCGCTCATGGTGGTGCTTTTCGTATTCGTCGCCTTGCCGTTCCTGGTTAACTCTCTCAGCGATCCCAAGGAGCTTGTGCACGCCACCGGAGAACGTCCCGTCCGCCTCATCCGTCGCGTCGCCGAGGATGAGGTCATCGCCGAGTTCCTCAAGAGCGACTTCCACAGCCACGAGTTCAACGAGTACCAGAAGTCCTTCAACGACCTCGTCCTCAAGCCCAACCTCGATGACGAGGACGAGAATGCCAAGCGCCGCGCGCTGCTCTTCATCCGCCACCTCGCACTATGGAGAGAGTTGCCCCCCGACACCGAGTGGTTCGAGGTTGAGGTCACCGAGTCTGACCTCTCCAACATCCGGATCTTCCCCCGCGCGCAATGGCGAAGGGTTGCACACAACAATTTCTCCGCTCCTGAAATTGCTCTCGGCATGCGCACCCGCAGCCATCTGCTCGATCACTCTTTCGTTTCCAAGGTTGCCGCCATCGGCAGCGGACTGGATCGCGACGCTTCCAGCTTCGCCGCAGTCATCCTCATCGGAATCAATGAAAACGAGCCCCTCACCGTGCTCGACGGCAATCACCGCCTGGTAGCTGCCATGCTCGTCTCGCCCGCGCGCCTGAACAGTCTCCGCTTTCTCTGCGGCCTCTCGCCGCGCATGAGCGAGTGCTGCTGGTACAACAGCAATCTCGTTACCCTCTTTCGCTACGGGCGTAACGTACTTACCCACGCCATTCGCAACCCCGAAGCCGATTTGGCCCGCCTGCTGCGCAGTACCCGGCAGCGTGCATCCTGATCGCTCAATCTCAAATTCAGGTTCTTGCTTATGAAAACCACTTTCGACGCATTCAAAGCCCTTCCCAGGGACAATCGAATGACCTTCCAGCCCCGATCCGTCTCCATCCGGCAACTGCCGGAAAGCTTTGGCCGGAAACAGGAACGCTTGTTTCTCCGTGACCTTGAATTTGAATTCAATGTGGTTCGCCCGGCCATCGTGATCGACTGCTCCAACTGGAGCGAAATGGACCCCGCCGCCATTTATCTCCTTCTCCGCTGCCTTGAGGAAGCCATGAAGCGCAACGGCGACATTCGCCTCTCGGGCGTTTCCCCAGAGGCCAGGCTCGACCTCAAGACCGCCGGCGTCGATCGCCTCTTCCGCATCTTCCCCACCATCGGCGAGGCGGTCGAGAGCTTTCATCGCCGCTCTCATGTCATCACTTCGCCGATTCCTATTCGCGAAAGTTTCCCGCGGGGACAGCACGCGGCCTGAACCGGATGCCGCGCGGCCGCCCATGGGCACAAGAAAAGGAGCCCTTCACCATGCATCGCAACTCCCGGCCAGTTCTCTCCAACCGGCTCATCGCCGTGTGCCTTTCAGCGCTGCTCGCCGTGCCCCTGCCCATTGCCGCCGCGGCGCAGCAGGCTCCGCCCGCGCAGCAATTTCCCGACGCGCCCGCTCTCGCCAGCCAGCCCGCGCCACAAAGCTCGGGTGCCCCATCCTTGCGCCTTCTTTCCGGCGCAAGGGTGGGAAACGATAAGGCTCCGAGTGCTGCCGTCCCGGTTGTGTCCGAGACGGCCATGGCCCAGCCACCCGCTGCCCCAGTGCCCGAGGATTGGTCCTTAAGCCAGGCGCAGCAGGCCCCCGCCGCTCAGGATGCCGATCAGCAGAATCAGCCGCAAAAGCCGGTCGGCACCGCAGCCGGACCGGTCACTCGGCCCACTGGCGTTGCCGGCGCGCGGCCTTCCGGCGCCGCCATCGCTCCCGCCAAGCAGCGCCGCGTCCACGCCTTTTATTTCCGCGTTGGCATTATCGTGGCTGCCGCAGCCGCCACCGGCGCAGTCATCGCGCTCTCGCACGCCAGCCCCGCCCGTCCCCAATAACCATGAATCCTTCGCGCCCAATCACAATCAGCTTCTCCGGCATCGATGGCGCCGGCAAGAGCACGCAGATCCAGGCTCTCCGCGAAACCCTGGAACGCGGAGGCATGCAGGTGCGCATCGTCCCCTTCTGGGATGAGATAGCCGCTCTCACCCGGCTGCGCGAAGGCGCCGGCCATCGCATCTTCAAGGGCGAAAAAGGCGTGGGCAGCCCGGAAAAGCCCGTCAACCGCCGCGACAAGAACGTTCGCGCGTGGCCAATGGCCCTGGTCCGGCTCGGACTCTACTTGCTCGACGCGCTGTCCACTCGTGTTCGGGTCCGCCAGGCGCTCCGCTCCGGCGCAGACGCCATCATCTTCGACCGCTACATTTATGACCAGTTCGCCAATCTGAACCTGCGCCGCCCGCTCCTCCGCCTGTACGTCCGCGCAGTCATGCGCCTGGTCCCCCGGCTTAACGTCAGCTATATCCTCAATGCCGATCCCGTTGCAGCCCGCGCCCGCAAGCCCGAGTATCCGCTGGATTTCATCCAGCTCAACCGGCGCAACTACCTCGATCAGGCCGAACTCCTCGGCGGCTTGACCGTGATACCCGCAGGCCCCGTCGCCGAAGTCCGAGCAAATATCCTGCGCCATCTCCCTCACGACCAGGTTGCAGCCCGGCTTGACGGTCCTGAAGGGTACGGGCTTCAGCCCGTCCATCAGAGCCCTCAAAAATCGATTGGACTTTAGCCACCAGGGAACAGCGGACGCGCATGCTCCGCCCCGCATCTTACTCAGCAGGGAATTCTCCCGGTCTGCACAGGTGAAACCATGTCTCTTCGCTCCGGCCTCGGCCTTGTCGCTTCCCTGCTTATCTCCGTTCCCGTGTACGCCGCCTCCTGCCTGACCCAGGCGCAGATGACCGGGGCGGAACGCAATGACCTGGCCGCCTCCGCGCGCATCCTGCTCAGCCGTGTGCAGAACGGCGATGTGAACGGCCTCAAGGCCGGCACGCTTCCGGCCGTGGCCGCCGACTTCAGCGGAATCGCCGCTTCCGCGGAGGAACTTCATCCGCTCATCCAGCGCGCCACCGTCACCGTCGACGACCTCTACGACCTGGACGCCTCCACCGACCAGCCCAACCAGGCCAGCACACAGTTCTTCTGCGGCTCGCCCATCGTCGTGCTCAACTTCAGCGGTCTGCCTCCCGGCAACTACGCGCTCGCCATCCTGCATGCAACGGGCGTCCCGCAGCCGCAACAAATCTCATTGATCCTGGGGCACATCGGCAACCAATGGCAGCTCGCCGGCTTCTTTGCCAAGCCCATGGTTGAGGACGGCCACGACGGTCTCTGGTACTGGGTTTCCGCTCGCCGTTTCCAGCAGGCGAACGGCCGCTGGGCTGCCTGGATCTACTACCGCATGGCGGCGAACCTGCTCGATCCGCTGGATAACCTCACCAGCCCTAACCTGCAGAAACTGCAGCACGAAACCGAGGAAGTGAAGCCGGCTGATTTCCCTTCCGGCACGCCCGTCACAGTGAACTCGACCGCCGGGCCGCTCCAGGTGACGTCTGTCGACACCAGCACTGCGTTTGGCGGCCTGGACCTCGACGTCCATTACGTGCCCAATGCAGCGCAGGCGGCGCAGCTCTCCAATCCGCCGACTGCGCGGCAACAGATTCTCGACGTGATGAACGCGCTGCTCGCGGCGCACCCCGAGCTTCACCGGGCGTTTCACGGCATCTGGGTCCATGCCGACCAGGGCAACGCTACCTTGTTCGCGCTGGAGCTGCCGATGGATCAGATCGCGTCCGCGGCTGGCGCGCCGATGGCTCGTTGAGGCGAAGGTTGGGAGAATACACGGACGAAATAAAAAACGGCGATGAGCCACGAATCCCGAGTCACGAACCACGGTATCCGCCGTTGCCGGGCGGCTTGTGACGGAGGGCAGGAGGGTCTCGAGCTTTGAGCTCTGCCCGCGGCTACAACTTTTGTGTTATTAGCCGAGTGATTTTTGTCATAGGAGATTGGCTGAAGCTCGCATAAGCTCGTCTGCAGTCACCCCAAATAGAAGCGGATCCTGGAGCCGAGTTCCCCCCTTCGGCGCAGCAAGCGCGCGGCAGGTGGAGAGAATCAGCCGTCAAAGAACGGCCTGGTGTGCGCGGAGTTGCCGTCTGCCTGGGTTGGGCGATGCGGCCCATTGAAATTGATTCATAGTTTTGGTTTTCGCTCTCTGACCTTGTTTTGACCGCGGGCGGCGGCGCGCCTTTGCCGCTATCGACTTTGTGCGGCACATGGACGCCCGGTCGGGCTTGTTCCCCCCGTGCTGCAATCGAAGCAGCGGCAAGGGCCGGATCATTTCCGGGATGTCTTAGTGCTGTATCTGGAGCGCCCCGCGACGCAAGGGTGCGCAGTTGCATGCTCTCTGGCGGGGCGCTTCGGATACAGCGACTTGAAGGAAGCCGCCCCACTTAAGCCTATGTACTTTGCATCGGTCTGAGCGGGTGCAGAGGGATCAGGAACCGACTGAGTCGGCTGGGATGCGATGGCATGAAGGCCGGATGGAGCGGCACTGTGGCTCGCCGAGGGGTGATTTGGAGGCGGGAGAGGCTGGCATCGGAGGGGTCTTGCCGAGATGAGCCAAGGAGTCCGCGTGCGCGCCGGAGCACGGTCAAAGGCCGAGGATGTGGATAGAGATTCATGCGGCGCACCGGTCTGATTGAGGTGGCGAGCGAAGCAGGAGTTGCGCGGCGGAGAGCCGTTCGACGACGCGCATGGTTGCGCCGCAGACTGGGCAGTTCCAGAGTGAGCGGGTCCGATCGGTGGACGGTGATGCCGGCGCAGGTATGTTTTGCTGTTCATCGAGCAGCCGCAGGCACAGCGGCAGGAGCGCAGCGCGGTTGCGGTTGGCCAGGAACCCGAAGTTGCGGATGCGCACGAATCCCGGCGGCAGCAGGTGAAGCAGGAAGCGGCGCAGGAACTCGTCGATAGCCAGGGTCATGAGCCGTTTCTTGTTGCCGTGCGCGGAATCGCGCCAGCGGAAGGTGACGTTGCCATCGGCGAGAGCGAGCAGCCTGGAGTTGGAGATGGCGACGCGATGGGTGTAAGCCCCGAGATAGCGCAGTACATGTTGCGGGCCGCCAAAAGGCGGCTTGGAGTAAACGACCCAGTCGTGGCGGAACAGTACCCGCAGCCATCGAGCGAACGCGCGCGGCTCGGCGAGTGGCACCAGGCTGCCGTGGAACTGGAACTCGCCGCGAAGGAAGGCGCTGCGGACTCCGGCGACGAACTTGCCGCGGAAGACACGGCTGAGCACGCCGATGGGCAGGAAGAAGGAACTCCGGGCGGAGATCCAACTGGAGTGATCCGGTGCCAGGCCACCGGCTGCAACTACGCAGTGGATGTGCGGATGAAACTGCAAGCGCTGGTTCCAGCTGTGGAGCACGCTGAAGAAACCGATCTCGGCACCGAGACGCCGTGGATCACGAGCTACTTCAAGCAGAGTCTCAGCGCTGGCGTGGAAGAGCAGGTTGTAGATGAGCCGCTTGTTCTGTAATGCGAGCGGAGCCAGTTCCCGCGGCAGAGTGAAGACCGCATGGACATAGCGAGTGGGCAGCAGTTCCCCTTCGCGCGCCTGGAGCCAGCGCCGGCGCGCGTTGCCCTGGCACCGCGTGCAGTGCCTGTTTCTGCACGAGTTGTAGGAGATCCTGGTCGTGTGTCCGCAGCCGGTGCAGCGATCGCGATGCCCGCCCAGCGCGGCGGTGCGGCAGCGCACGATGGCCAGCAGCACCTTCCGGTGTTGCCAGTTGATCCACTTGCGGCTGTGATCCACAAATGCCTGTCCCGCACAGCGAACAATGTCGGCCATCTCCACCAGAGGCCGGTTCTTCAACTGTGCTTGCGTCCTCCCTGTCGAGAGAAGGTGAGCGCATCAAGGGGGCTGGCGGTCGCGCTGAGATGGCGTTGGGACAGGTGCAGATAGATGGTCGTTACTTCGAGGTCGCGATGGCCGAGCAGGATCTGGATGGTGCGCAGGTCGGCCCCGGCTTCAAGAAGATGGGTCGCGAAACAATGGCGCAAAGTGTGGGGATGAATGCGCCTATTGTCGAGGCCGGCGCGTTCGGCGGCGATCTGGCAGGCAGACCATAGGACCTTGGTGGTGACAGGGTAACTTGCCGTGTGCCAGCGGTTGCCGGGGAATAGCCACTCCCTGGGCTTGCGCCGCAGTCCGCGCCAGTAGACGCGCAGTTCTTCGAGCAGCTTCGGGCTGAGCATGACATCGCGGTCCTTGCCACCCTTGCCCTCGTGGATGTGAACCACCATCCGCTGGCTGTCGATATCGCTGACCTTGAGGCGGGCCGCTTCTGCGCGGCGTGCGCCGGTGGCATAAAGCGTCATCAGCAGGATGCGATGAAAAGGGGTATCGGCCGCGTCGATCAGTCGCGCGACTTCTTCCTGACTGAGCACCCCGGGAAGGTGACGCAACTTCTTCGGATAGGGCGTTTCGGCGATGCTCCAGTTGCGCTTAAGCACGTGAATGTAGAAAAAGCGCAGCGACGCCAGCCGCAGGATCACCGTGTTCGGGCTGAACTTGAACTGGGTGAACAGGGCTGCCTGGTACTTGCGAATCTCTTCAGGGCCAAGCTGATCGGGCCGGCGATGAAAGTAGCGGCTGAAGTGCTCAACACCGTGCAGGTATGTGCGGATGGTAGTAGCGGCGAAGTTGCGCCGATGCAACTCCTCAAGCATGAGCTGACGTAGTTGGTTCACAGAGAATCCTCCTTCTCTGCGTCCCAAACTACCCCGGCAGCCACAACGGCCGGCTCAGCCGCACGCGGATGCGTCCGCCGCCGCAGCGGCTTCGTTCATGCCGGCTTTTCGGGACCGATGCGTTCGACCTTGGGATGGGCCGATCCGTCGGAGATTTGGGCCGCCAGCCGGACACCCGCTCATCGCGAAAATGCTGCGATGAACGGGGCACAGCCCATAGTGCATAAGTGCCGATCTTGGAATCGATGAGCGGGCCATCTGCCAAGATTCGGCTGCCCGTGGAATACTGGAACGCAAATTCCCTCCATGCATGATCCGAGGAGTATCCCTTGCAGGAACTAAAGCTCGCGGTACGCAGCCTGTCCAAGGCGTTTGGATTTTCCATCGCAGCAGTGCTGATGCTGGCATTCGGCATCGGCGCCACGACGGCGATCTTCTCGATTGTCGAGGGAGTGCTACTCCGTCCATTGCCGTTTCCCGACCCCTCGCGGTTGGTTGCGGTGGGCGACAATCTCGAAGGCTCGACCTGGGATGAGCCCGGAGTGACCGCTCCCGAAATCGGCAGTTACACGCGCGAGACGCACAGCTTCGCTTCTCTGGGCGCCTATCAGCAGATCGATTTGGAGTTATCCGGCGCGGGCGACCCATCTCAGGTCCATGGCGCACGCATGAGCGGAGGCATGTTTCGCGTACTTGAAACCGCTCCGCTGCTGGGCCGCGCAATTACCGCGGACGATGACGAGAAGCGGCAGCAAGTAGCCGTGCTGAGTTATGGGGCGTGGCGAGGCCGGTTTCACGCCAACCCGGCAGTTGTGGGCACAACCATCTCACTCGACCGCACGCCATACATCGTGATCGGAGTGATGCCGCGCGGTTTCGACTTTCCTTTGCTGCCGGGGCAATTGAACCATACCGAGTTATGGGTGCCGCTCAGCCTGACTAAGGAAGAACTTACCACCGGCGTGACCACATGGGACTTCGCGATGGCGGGCCGTTTAGAGCCTGGCACAACGGCGGCGCAGGCATTGGCGGACGTCCAGCGGGTTGCCGAAGAGACCATGCGCAATTACCCCGCTTTTGCGCGCCACCTCCACATTCTGCCGGTCGTAACTCCTCTTCAGGAATCAATTGTTCGTGGGGCGCGGCCTTTGCTGCGCATGTTGTTCCTGGCGGTTGGGGTAGTGCTTCTGCTGGCTTGCGCAAATCTTGCCGGCCTGCTGCTGGTGCGGTCCATTCGCCGGCAAAAGGAGATCGCGGTCCGCCGGGCTCTGGGGGCGCGCGCGGCGGCATTGCTCGGGCAGGCTATCAGCGAGAGTTTGGTATTGAGCCTGAGCGGCGGCCTGATGGGGCTGGCGCTGGCGGGCGCTGCGATCCGGCTGGGCGTGAGCTTTCTGCCGGAGACGATGCCGCGCGTCGATGAGATCGGGCTCAGTTGGCCGATGGCCGCTTTCGCTCTCGGCCTGGCGGTGTTGACCGGCGTGCTGTGCGGGCTGTTTCCAGCGCTGGCGGCAATGCGAACGAATGCAAACGAGGCACTGAAGGAGGGTGGACGCGCTGCCACGCTGAGCGGCGGGCAGGCACGGCTGCGTTCTTCGCTGGTGGTGCTTGAAATTGCCATTGCGCTGACTTTGCTTGCCGCATCCGGCGTGCTGCTGCGCAGTTTTGAGAAGATGCGCGAAGTCAGCCTCGGCTTTCGCCCCGACCACACATTGGTTGCCGCCTATTCCCTTCCCCGGCAGCAATACTCAACGCAGAGCGCTGTGGACGCATTCAATGAGAGCTTGCTCGGAAATCTGCGGCGGTCGCCCGGCGCAGTTGCCGCCGGACTGACATCTTTGCTGCCGGCTGGCGCCGATGACAACGATGTCACCATGACCTTCGCAGGCTATGTTCCGCCAAAGGGCGCGGCTCTGAATATGGCCTCTCCGTCGGCGGTCTCCGGCAATTTTTTCCCGGCGCTCGGCATCCGGTTGCTGCGCGGGCGTGTCTTGACCGAGGCGGACGACGCGCGGGCGCCGCTCGCGGTCGTCGTCAATCGCCAGCTTGCCGAACGCTACTGGCCCGGCCAGGACCCCATTGGCAAGCGCGTCCACCGCGGGCTTTCCCAATCCGCGAACCCATGGATGACGGTGGTCGGCGAAGTGGACGATGTGAAGCTGGGCGCTCGCGACGGCAGAACCGCGCCGCAGATCTACCAGCCCGTTGCCCAGTGGAAGGCCTCGCGGCCATTTGCTGCGGCAACGGAACTGGATGGCAGTTCCGGTTACATTGTGCTACGCACCATGATGCCGCCCGAACAAATGGAGAATGCGTTGCGGGCGACGGTGCGCGGCATCGACCCGGAACTGGCGCTGGATCAGGTTCAGACGATGGACCACGCGATCTCTGCCAGCGAAGCGCCGCGCAGGTTCGATACGGTGCTGGTTTTATCTTTTGCCGTGGCCGCCCTGCTGCTGAGCATGCTTGGAATTTACAGCGTCATTGCCTTCACCGCGGCGCTGCGGCAGCAGGAGATGGCGATTCGCATGGCGCTCGGCTGCCAGCGTTCCGGCGTTCTCGGCCTGGTGCTCGCCTCGGGCGCAAGGCTCTCCGCTGTTGGCTGCCTTCTGGGAGCGCTCGGAGTCATCGCGGTCTCGCGCATCCTGCGTTCGTTCCTGTTCGGAGTAAGTCCATTCGATCCGCTGGTGCTTGCCTCCGCCATTGTCGCCATGCTGCTGCTCGCCCTCGCAGCCTGCGCGCTGCCGGCTGCGCGGGCAGCCAACACCGATCCCGCGCTGGCTTTGCGGGGAGAATAGATTATCCCCGGGTTGCGCTTCGCTGCGCCCGGAGCTATGTTCTGACGCCCCTTCGGGGCTTGCGGTGCGGGAGCGCATGGCGGCCCGCAGTTCCGAGTTCGCAGTTCGTAATTCGCAGTTCGCAGTTCACAGTTTGTAGAACTGGTTGCAAAAATGGTCGGGAGTCCGGAAAGAACATCCCTCAGGGGCTAAAGCCCGCAGTTTTATTGGCGCTTTGCGGCACGACTGAAGTCATGCCCTGACACGAAACCTCTCCACGATTGGTGAGTTACCGGCTATAGGGAAACAACTGCGAAATTCAACTGCCGATCGCGTCCCTGCGGGACGCGTTCTTTTCTCTGCTTATTCTTTCGTGATTATCCCCGGGTTGCCCCTTCTCCTTCGCTCAGGGTTCACCCGGGGCTATTTTCTTTCGCCTCTTCGGGGCTTGCGGTGCTGGAGCGACTGGCCGCTTGTGGTGAAGGTCGGCGCTCTGCGAAAACCGCCCCTCGGAGGCTAAAGTCGGAATTTTGTCGAAATCGAAGCGAAAACCTCAGGGGCTAAAGCCCGGGTTCTTTATTTGCGCTTGGCGGCGGGACTGAAAGTCCCGCCCTGACGCGTTTTGGTCCTTCCGTCGCGCGTTTTTCTCCAAGCTATGAATTCGCGCCCTTTCACAGAACTTCTTCACACTTGGCGAAGGAGTGGCTATGCGGAGGAGACGACGAAGAAGAGCCGCGGGGCGCGTCCCTGCGGGGCGCGTTCTTTTCTCTGCCTATTCTTTCGTGATTATCCCCGGGTTGCCCCTTCTCCTTCGCTCAGGGTTCACCCGGGGCTATTATCTGACGCCCCTACGGGGCTTGCGGTGCTGGGGCGGCTGGCGGCCCACAGTTTCGAGTTCGCAGTTCGCAGTTCACAGTTCGCAGTTCACAGTTTGTAGAACTGGTTGCACAAATGGTCGGGAGTCCGGAAAGAAAATCCCTCAGGGGCTAAAGCCCAAGTCCTTTGTTTGCGTTTTTCGGCGGGACTGAAGTCCCGCCCTTACGCGTTCTCTTCTGTCCGGCCGCTGGTTTTTCACCAAGCTATGAAGTCGTGCCCTCTCAAGGCTCGGTTTGTGCAGCCAGTTCACAGTTCGTAGGTCGCTGTGTTTGAGTTGTCGGTTTTTGGCTGTCAGTTGCCTTTAACCAATGGGCGCGGCTGGTGGATTAGAATCGCGCTGGGATGGATGGAGCGGGTCATATTGAAGGACTGAATCGCCGGTTCGGCGTGGCGGGCGTGGCGGAGATTGCCGCGGGCGGCGGCGGATTGCCCATGGTGCGCATCGCCACGGATGCGGCCGTGGCTGAAATCTCGCTTTATGGCGCGCAGGTGCTGCGCTGGCGGCCGGCCGGCGGGGCAGAGGTGCTCTACCTGAGCGAGCGTTCGCGGTGGGAGCAGGGCGAGCCGATCCGGGGAGGAATACCGGTATGTTTCCCGTGGTTTCGCAACAAGGCGGACGACCCCGGCGCGCCCAAACATGGGTTTGTGAGGACGCGGGAATGGCGGCTGGACTCGCTGCGCGTGGACGAGGACGGGACGGTGACGCTGGTGTGCGTGACCGGCAGCGATGAGAGCACGCGAGCATGGTGGCCGCACGAATTTCTGCTGGCCTACCGGATCGGCGTGGGGCGCACGTTGCGCCTGGAGTTGAGCGTGATGAACCGCGGGGCGACGGCGATGCGGTTTGAAGAGGCTCTGCACACTTATTTCCGCGTGGGCGAGGTGGGCATGGCGCGCGTGCATGGGTTGGACGGAGCCACCTACCTGGACAACGAGGACGGGAACCGCGCCAAGACGCAGCAGGGCGACCTGCCGATTACCGGACAGACGGACAACGCGTACGTGGATACGGCGGCGGCGGTCGAGATCCTGGATCCGGTACTGGAACGCAGTCTGCGCACGGAGAAGACGAATTCCGCCAGCACGGTGGTGTGGAACCCGTGGCACGAAGGCGCGGCCGGCATGACGGACATGGAACCGGAAGCATGGCGGACGATGCTATGCGTAGAGGCGAGCAACGTGCTGGGTTGCGCGGTGAGCCTGGGGCCGGACGAGGAGCACACGATGCACGCGACGCTTTCCGTGGAGCGGGCGTAAGAGTCTCCGGGGCGGCTATTTAATTACGGTTAGGTAGGCAGCGCCGAGGGCCAGGCTCTCAAACATCGCGGACCACTGCGCCGCTCCTTGCATGAATGGCAGCCTGAGCTGCTTCTCCGGAACCACGATGGTGTCGCCGGGATAGAGGCGGAGGCGATCGAACTCGTCTCCCCAGGCGCCGTGGACCGAACCGCGGCTGATTACCTCGCCGTCGGCGCGAATGACGAATTCGTGGCGGCGATCGGCGTTGCGATTGGGACCGCCGGCCAGGTGCAGATAGGCGCCGACGCTTCGGTCGGGTTGATAGAGGAAGGAATTCTGATCGTATATTGAGCCGACGACGTTGATGTTGGAGGGCTTGGACGGCACGATGAAGACATCGCCGTTTTCAAGCGGGATGTCAGGCAGGGAAACGATGTCGCTGGACCCTGCCTTGAATTGGAGAACGATGCGGCCGGTGGCGCGCACCTGACGCAGCTCGCCGACGATTTGCTCCTCGGTGTTTTGCGAATTCTGAGAAAGGCCCTGGGCTGCACTGCTGGAGGCGGCGGCGAGGGCGAGGCTGCTGCGCTGGAGGTCGAGCTCGAGGGTCTGGACGTATCCGTCGATGCGGGCTTGCTGGAGCTTCCGGGTGGCGAGCCGGGTGAATTCGGATCCGAAGAGATAGGCTTTGGGAGTGAAACCGCCGGCACGCTCGACCAATTGGCGCAGGGTTTCGCCGGGTTGGGCGGAATAGGTACCGGCATGTGCAAATTCGCCCTCCAGCCGAATCAACTTGGTCTGCTGGGCCTGGGGCAGGCGGATGTCGGCCTCGGAGAAGATGGAGAGGACATCGCCGGGCTGGAGCTCGAGGTCCTGCGATCCATCGTGGTTGAGGACCAGCTTGCCGAGATCGAAGGGGATCAGCTTGGTTTTAAGGGTCTCGTGGTCGAGGCGCTCGATGACGGCGTAGTCCCAATCGATTTCCGGAGCGGGGATGCGCACGATGGTGCGCTGGGCGCCGGGGAACTGGCTGCACGGCGATTGACCGTAGACGGTCGTCTGGGGCGCGGCCAACGTGCCATAGGCTGCAGGCGGCATCGAGTTCTGTTGGTAAAGGCTCGACGGCGGGTTTCCAAACTGGTCCGGCATCGGGTAGGTCTGGTCGCAATTGGGGTTGGCGTATTCGTCGTTCGGGTTGGGGTACTGGTAGTCGGGATTCTGAGGATATTGCTGGGGATAGTATTGCTGCTGCGAGTTGTATGGGTACTGCTGCGTGTTTAAGGGATTCTGTTGCGTGGAGGGGTTCTGCTGCTGCGCGGAGGGGTTTTGCTGCGTGCCGTTGTTGGGATTTTGCTGATTGTTGTTGTTGTAGGGGAACGGCTGGGTCTGGTACACGCTCTGCTGCTGCAATTTGTTCATTGCAGAAGGGTTGGCCATGTTGACCGGCTCCCGGGGCTGGCGCAGGTCGGAGAGCTCGGTGGCTGGTTCAAATTCCGGCGCGGGCAATCCCTCCTGGGCGCGCTTCCACCAATAATTGCGGGTGATGAGCGAATCCTTGTCGGGAATGAGCTCGCTGACCCGCATGCCCGGATGCCAGGCAAACCGGCCCGGGTTGGCGAGGTTGCCGCGAATGGTGACGGTCTTCTGATAGGCCGGGAGAATGGGATTGACGCGGACCAGGTCGCCATCGGCCAGTGTGGTGGCCAGGCCCTGGGCATCATTCGCCACTTCCATGGCCTCGCGGTTGGCGCCGCCCTGAATCCGTTCAAGGGAGATGCGCGCGCTGGAAGCGACCGCAGTGACTCCGCCGGCGTAACCGATCAGGTCCTTGAGGGTGTCCCCGGTCTTGGTTTCATAGATGGCCGGATTGCGAATGCTGCCGTTGAGAGCCACCTGGGCGCCGGCGGGCGGAATGAAGATCACGTCGCCGGGCAGCAGCTTGGCGTCTTTGGTTTTGTCGCCGTGCACGAGGAGATCATAGAGATCGAAGTGGGTGACAACGGCACCGCCGCGGCGCAGCTCGATGTCGCGCAAGGAGCCGTGGACGGAGGGACCATGGCTGGCAAACAAGGCATCCACCAGGGTGCTGAGAGCGCTGACGGTGTACACCCCAGGGCGGCGCGCCTGCCCGGCCACGTAGACCTGAATGGAGCGGATCATTCCCAGGTCCACGGTCAGATCGAAATTGCGAAAGACCCGGCCAATGGCTTGGCGCAGGTGATCTTCGAGCGCGGTGAACGGGATCCCCGCCACGTGCACGGGGCCCACGTGAGGAAGATAGATTTCGCCGGAGCGGTCGACGGTGAGATTAGTCTCAAACGAAACCTGTCCCCAGACGCGGATGCGCAGTTCGTCACCGGGGCCAACCACGTAGTCGGCAGGAACCGGCGCCATGTCGAGCGGGGAAAAGGTGGAGGGAACGTCGCGGAAAAGATCGGCTCCGTAGATGGGGAGAATCTGCCCCGTGGTGGATGCAACAAATTTCTGAAACTCGGTGAGGGGCTCCGGAGGCAGTTGCTGGGGGAACAGCGAGGATGGATTCTGACCCTGACGCTGCAGGTTCAGGAGGTCATTATAGGAGGACGGAACTTGCGGCCGGGCCGATTGCAGGGACCCGGATGAACTGGCTTGACCGGGCATGCCCTGAGCGCTTTGCCCCGGACTCATGCTGGTGCACTGCGGGCTGTCTGCCATCGCAGGATCAGTGCAATCTGAGGTGGTGGGACTGTTTTGGGTGGGTTCTTGAGTGATCGCCATCACGGGCAAGCACGCCAAGACAACGAGTAGTGTCAACCTGTAACGCATGCGCAGGGACTGCAACGGTCGACCAAAGGCAGAGGCCGCCTCCCGGCCCACGCCGAGCTTCGACAATTCCATATGTGAGGAGTCTAGCATGCACGGAAGGTGGATTTACTGCTCTGGAGACGTATGGTACGGTGATCGCATAACCGTCTTCGGATTTCGCCGACTAAGGAATTGATGGGATCCGGAACGGGAAGCGAACCAAGTTGGGAAACCGCAGAAATGTGCCGTTATTCTTCGATTCCGGGCCCGGTTAGCAGAGATCAAGATGCAGAATCTCTGTGGCCGGTAATTTCCCGAAAAACCGCTTGATGAACGCACCGAGGGAAAGTTATCCTGTTTGTAACCGCTGACAAGGTTTGTGGCCAAAGTCATTTGAATCGGACGAACACAAACGGGAGCTTCAGCACCATGATTTTTGCGCGCGAAATCGTACCGTGTTGAGCCGGATCGAAGAATGCACGCAAACCGTGACATGGTAGATTTCAGAAATTGATTTCGTAAGAAAATGGCCCAACGAAAGGCCATCCCGAAAGGCGAAAGTTAGGCGGTTCACTCAGCTTAAGCACTCTGTGAAGTTTTAAGCATCAAAGGAGTGAGCCGACTGCCGGTTCGTGGGACAGGCGATCTTAGGATGCAGGCCATTTATTCGCCGGAGCATGGACGCAAAGTGGAATGTGTTGCGGCAAGCGTCGAGTATTTCAAGGAGGCGTAGCGTGAATTCCGATCCGGGATTTTCCAGAATCCCAGACAGCCCCTACTCTTCAGGTGGCGCCATTTCATTGATCGATACGATTCGTCAGGTTCGCTCCAGCGTTCAACAAAACGTAACCTATATTGATGCCCCGTCTCATCGGCATGCGGTGAGAATAAGTCGATGGTCGAGGTCGGCAGCCAAAAGGATCTTTGACTTAGCCTGTGTGACAGGCTCGCTCCCGCTTAGCCTGCCCATTCTGTTTGCGATTGGCTTCGCGGTCCGGGTGACTTCGCGGGGACCAGTTCTATTCCGGCAGAAACGCATGGGCCGCAACGGCAGGGAATTCACAATTTATAAATTCCGGACCATGCCGGTGCACGATAAAACGTCGGATCGGCCGTCGGTAACGACCAACGGGAACCAGGAGTTTACCAGGGTGGGACCTTTCCTGCGCCGGTTCAAGCTGGATGAACTGCCGAACCTTTTCAATGTTTTGCGCGGAGACATGAGCCTGGTCGGGCCGCGTCCGAAGCTTTCCCATCATCAACCCGGGTGCCTGCTCTGCCGGCCGGGAATCACTGGGCGCGCGACGGTCGTGTTTGCAAGAGAGGAAGAAGCTCTCACCCGGATCCCCATCGAGGGCCTAGATGCCTTCTATCATTCCGTCATCCTGCCGCTGAAGCAGAAGCTGGACGATGACTACATGGCGAGTGCAACGTTTGCCTCCGATTTCAAACTCCTCGTGATCAGCGTTCTGCGCTCCTGGAACGATCACGAATTAAGGCAATTGCTGCCCGCTGCATACCATACGGGGAGGCATCAGGCCTCTGCCAATCGCATGGAAGAAAATATGTCGGCGCCCTCCGTGCTTGCGGCGCAAAAGATCGCGATGACGGCCCAGCGCCAGAAAGACTGAGCGTACCGCCCGCCTCCGGCACAGCGCGCAAACCACCCTCTAATTCTCCGCCCCGTCCTGTTCCGCAGGCACGATCGCTCTCCATCTTGACATCGCCTTCCGCACCCGGTGCAACTTCGTTGAAGCCGCCCCGGAGGAAGCGCACGCCTGCCTGATCCAACCATCGATTGCACGCGCGGCATCGAGCGGGATAGAGTACAGAATCATCCCCTTTGGATCGCCTGGCCGCCGGGAAACCGTCCTCCTCAGGCGATTGTTCGTTTCCCCGAACATTTCCCCCACAGGAGCCGCATGCAGATTTCCAGACGTTGGGGCATCGCCGCCGCAGCGTTCGTTCTCCAGATCGTTTTCGGCGCCGTTTACGCATGGAGCGTATTCCGTGTTCCTCTCTCCCGGGAATTCGGTTGGTCGACCCCGCAGGTCACCCTTACCTTCACCATTGCGATCAGCGCCGACAGCATTGCCTGCTTTCTAGGCGGCCTGTGGCTCAATCACAAGGGACCGCGAATCGTGGCTATGAGCGGCAGCTTCGTTTACGGCCTGGGTATCTTTCTGGCCAGCTTTTCCGCGCATCGGCTGGGATGGCTTTATCTCACTTACGGCGTTCTCGGCGGCCTTGGTCTTGGAACCGCATTCATTGTGCCGATTGCGGTGCTGGTGAAGTGGTTCCCCGACCGCCGCGGACTGATCATGGGCATTGCGGTGGCCGGGTTCGGGGCGGGCGCGCTGGTTACCGCGCCGGTGGCCACGGCCCTCATCCAGAAAGTTGGCGTGCTGCACACCTTCGCTTATCTCGGCATCGCATACCTTGTTGTCGCCATGAGCGCCGGCTACTTCATGCAGAATCCGCCGGAAGGCTGGCATCCGGAGGGATGGACGCCCAGCCCGGCGCAGGCGCGGCAGCGCGCGGTTACGGACTTCACCTTCGGCGAAGCCCTGGCGTCGTGGCAATGGTGGGCGCTCTGGATACTGCTGTTTTTGAATTCGAGCGCCGGCATCGCTCTCATCTCCCAGGAGGCGCCGATGTTCGAGACATTGGGCCTGGTTGGGGCGGGCGTGGCCGCGGGGATGGTGGGAGTGACGAGTCTCGGCAACTCCGTGGGCCGCATCCTATGGGCCTGGGTCTCCGACAGCATCACCCGCCGCTGGACCTTGGCCGCGATGTTTATCCTGCAGTGCGCGCTGTTCTGGATTCTGCCCTCTCTGGCCACGGCGACCTTCATCACGACAGCTTCGTTTGTCATTCTTTCGTGCTACGGCGGTGGATACGGCGTGATGCCCGCTTTTGCCGCCGACTACTTTGGCTGCCGGAATATCGGCCCCATCTACGGCCTGATGGCCACGGCATGGGGCGCGGCCAGCGCCTTCGGCCCGCTGCTGCTTGCCTACACGCTTAAGAGCAGCGGGGATTACGGCCGCGGGCTGCACATCATCGCCGGCATCATGGCCGCATCTACCGTGCTGCCGATCCTGATGAGGCCGCCACGGCACAAGTCCGTGTGAACGGCCTGTATCATGGGACCCATGCATTCTCCCGGGCGCGTTCTGCCGGCACTTTTTCTGGCACTGTGGGTGATTCCGCAAACGGCGCGCGCGCAGCTCACACTGCTTGAGACAGACTTCCGCGCTCAGCTCACCCGTCACGGCGTAGTCGGCGGCGGATTGACGGTGATCCACGCGGGCGCGCCGCCCACTGAGTTCATTTTTGGAGAGGCGCGGTGCGAGAACCACCAGCCGGTAGATGCCGACACCGCATACAACTGGGCTTCCATTACCAAGACCATGACCGCCATCGCCATCCTTCAGTTGCGCGATCGCGGCCTGCTTTCTCTCAACGACCCGGCTGTCCGCTATGTTCCGGAGATGCGCCAGGTCCACGATGAGTTTGGGCCGGTGGATCGCATCACCATTCGCGACCTGCTCACCCATAGCGCGGGCTTCCGCAATCCCACGTGGCCCTGGGACTGCGACGATGCCAAGGATTGCGAATGGCAGCCCTTCGAGCCCACAAAATGGGCGCAAGTGGCGGCCATGCTGCCGTACACCCATGTGGCCTTCGCTCCAGGAACGCAATGGAGTTACTCGAATCTCGGCTACGTTTTTCTGGGCCAGATCATCGAGCGGCTCTCCGGCGACGATTTCGAAGTGTACGTGACCAAGAACATCCTGATGCCGCTGGGCATGACCCACAGCTACTTCGATCGCTCGCCGTACTTCCTGGAGCACGATGTCTCGGCCAGTTATCTGCGCTCCGGGAGCACGCTCACGCCGCAGCCATTCAACTTTGACACCGGCATTACCACTTCCAACAGCGGCCTCAAGGCGCCCCTCCCCGACATGGAAAAGTACGCGCGCTTTCTTATCGGCAATGGGGCAAATCCCGTATACGACACAGTGCTCAAGCGCTCCTCTCTCGAGGAAGCGTGGACCGGCGTGTTGCCGGCCGCGGAACCAGGAGAGCACGCGACAGCATACACCTCCGGCACCGGCGGCTCGCGCCCGCTGATGGGGCTTGGCTTCTTCATCGTGACTGCGAACGGCCATCGCTACGTCTTTCACGATGGCGACCAGGGCGGATTCTCCTCCGAACTGCTGATCGATCCCGAAGGCGGGAGCGCCAGCATCCTGGCCTTGAACACCACGGATACCGGCGCACCCGCCGATGCGAGTTCGCATCCAATCTCAAACACCGAGCCGGATCCACAAACGGATCTGCGCCTGGCGCTGCGAAACGAAATGATCGGAACCGTGTTTCCGGCGCTGCGTACGGGAAGTACGGGCGCGGCAAAGTAGAATGATTGAGCTGGCAGAGTATTTGCACCTGCATGTTTTCCGTTTTTCTCTTTTGAGCGGTTCCCAATGACAGTTCTCGTCTTTACCCTCGCGGTGTGGGCTATTTCGACCGCAGCGGGCTTTCTGGGCGCCCTCACCGGGCTTGGCGGTGGAGTGGTGGTGGTGCCCGTGCTTGCGTTGGCGATGGGCGTGGATATCAAGTACGCCATCGGCGCATCGCTGGTTTCGGTTATCGCCACCTCCTCGGGGGCCGCAGCCGCTTACGTGAAGGAAGGCTATTCCAACATTCGCATCGGCCTCCTGCTGGAAATCGCCACCACCATAGGAGCCGTGCTGGGAGCCTACCTCGCCGCCCGCATCTCCACTCACGCGATTGCCATCATCTTCGGCCTCGTTCTGGTGCAATCCGCCATTCAATCTCTGCTCAACAAAGCAGGGGAACACGAAGCCATCGCCGAGTGCGATCCGCTTTGCAAACGCTTCCGCCTGGGTGGAGATTTCCCTTTTCAAGGCGGACGCCTGAAGTACGGAGTGAGGAATCTCCCTGCCGGCTTCAGCATGATGTTCGGCGCGGGCGCGCTCTCCGGACTGCTCGGCATCGGCTCCGGCGCGGTCAAGGTGATCGCCATGGACCGCGCCATGAAGATCCCTTTCAAGGTCTCCACCACCACCAGCAACTTCATGATCGGAGTGACCGCCGCGGCCAGCGCCGGCGTGTACCTGAGCCGCGGTTACATTGACCCGCGGGTGGCCATGCCGGTAATGCTGGGAGTGCTCGGCGGAGCATTGCTTGGCACCAAGGTCCTGGTGCATGCGCGCGTGCGCACGCTGCGCGTCGTCTTTGGCGCGGTCATCCTGCTGCTTGCGGCGGAAATGATCTATAGCGGCATAACGGGGAAGGTTTAGCGCATGGACGATCGCGATCTCGAAATCAAGATGGGCGCATTGCTCCGCGCGGGGGTCCTGCTGGCGGCAGCGGTTGTATTCGCCGGAGGAGTCCTCTACCTGGCGCAGTACCACTCCGCCAAAGTCGACTTCCACACGTTCAGCGAGGAATCCGCAAGTCTGCGCAACATCGGCGGCATCTTTGTGTCAGCTTTCCATCTGCAGAGCCGTGGCCTGATTCAGCTCGGATTGCTGCTGCTGATCGCCACTCCGGTCGCCCGGGTCGTTTTCGCGGTTGTCGGCTTCTATCTCGAGCGCGACCGCATGTACACCATCGTTAGCCTGATCGTTCTTGCGGTCCTGGTGTTCAGCCTGATGCGCGCCGCGTGAGTGCGTCCCGGGTCCAAGTAATGAGTTCGGCGCGGAATTACCTTTCCTTCATTTGAAGCAGGTCCCAGAGATTGCCGTAAAGGTCCTCGAATACGGCCACCGTTCCGTAGTTCTCCTCGGCAGGCGGTCTGCGGGACTGCACTCCCCGGTCGCAGTACAGCCGGTAATCCCGCCAGAAATCGTCGGTGTGCAGAAAGAGAAACACTCTCCCGCCGGTCTGGTTTCCCACCCTCAGCGTTTGTTCCGGCGTTGCTGCCCGGGCCAGCAAGAGCTGCGTTCCCCCCGCGCCCCGAGGCTCCATGAGAACCCAGCGCTTTTCTTCGCTGAGCCGCGTATCCTCCACCAGCGCAAAGCCGAGCTTATCCCGATAGAACGCAATCGCTTCATCGTAATCGCGCACCACGAGCGCGACATGTCCAATCCGCTGGCCGTCCCCGCTCATTGCCCGGGAACCGTGTCTGATCCGGTTCCAATATCCATCGACGGCGGAATGGGATTGCCCTCGTCAATCATTTTTGCGATGCAGTCGTTCAGGATTCCTTTCGCCTCCAGGATGAAATCCACGACATCGCGGCCTGCGCCGTATCCGCCGGCATTGGGCGTCACGTAATGCGCCTCGGCCTTCACCTGCTCCCTCGCGTTGGCCACCGCGACAGCAAGTCCCACCCGCCGCATTACCGGGAGATCCACCACGTCATCGCCCACGTAGGCGATTTCGTCCAGCGTCGCGCCTTCCTTGTCCATGATTTCGCGGATGGGCTTCATTTTGAATGCCTGGCCCTGGTAGACGTAATCCATTTTCAGATCGCGCATGCGCGCAGCCACGGTCTCCGAGATGCGCTTGGTGATCACGCCGCACTTGAGGCCGGCGATGCGCGCCAGGGAGATGCCGGCGCCATCGTGCGCGCTGTAGCCCTTGGCCTCCATCATGGTGGCCGAGTGCACGCCAAAGCCGATCTGGCCCTCGCGCTGAGCGAGCTCATCGGGAACTGTCCGCGAGGGTGCGGGAACCAGCCAGATGGTGCCGTCGGTCAGCACACCATCCACGTCGAAAATGATGATTTTGATTCTCCGGGCGCGCTCGGTCGCAGTCATGCTCATAGCGCCATTCTACCGGCGCGCGGACCTTCACAAGGTCTGTCATCCTGAGCGAAGTCCGGCGCAGCCTCATCGCGCCGAACGGAGTCGAAGGACCTGCGGTTGCTTTTCGTCCGCTTCAATGACCGACAATAGAGCCGTGACCGATCCTCCGCCCCTCTCCCCCGAAGATTACTACCTGGAGAACGGCCTCGTCGTCTTCACCGCGGCGTATCACTTGAAGCGCGGCTACTGTTGCGGCTCAGGCTGCCGCCATTGCCCGTACGGGCACGAGAATGTCCCCACCGGCAACTCGTCCACGCCACCGCAATCCGGCGCTGAACCGCCGGCTCGCTGACTTGCTGCCTCACTCTATCGCCCGCTTGCGCCCGATGCCGCCGCAGGCGCAGGCTGAACCGCCGGCTCACGCACCAGCACCGCAAATCGCGGAAACGCGAAACTGCCCGCCGCATCATCAATCACGTTGAGCTGGCAAATGTACTGCCCAGGCTTGAGCCCGGCCAATGGAACGTCCAGCTCGATCGACACCGCATCGCGTCCCTCCACATTCAGTGCGGTCGCCTTCACCAGCGGCGTCTCGTACACCTTCGTCGATCCCTGGATCAACTCAAGACTGCTGAGCAGGTCGATGCCGGCCTTCGCGCCTTTGGCCTGGCCCACCGCGGCCTTTTCGCGCGCCGGCTGGTACACCTCGTAGAGCAGATAGAGGTGCTGGTCCTGGCGGAAGACGTGGCTGATGTTGGGCACGTACTCCTGGCCGTTGCGCACCAATGGGCTCTGCTGCTTGCTGGGTTGGCGCGCGCTGGCCAGCAGGATAGAGCTCATTTTCAGCGGCATCTTCTTCATCTCCGGCAGCACAATATCCGCCTCGAAGGATCCCATGCGGCCGGTCTGATTTTCGCGCACCACAAACTTCAGGTGGTATTTGCCCGGCGGCAGGTTGAAGCTGGTGGTGTATTGAATGTTCTTTTGCCGCGCGCCCAGCGACTGGTCCAGGTTCAGCTTCACCGTCTCCCGTGCGTGTCCGATGGGCCGCTTCACTTCGTCGATCACCTCGCCGATGATGTCGAGCGTGGCCTTATCCTTGTCGCCGCCCTTGACGAACGGAATCTGCGAGCCCGGCACGATGAGCGAAACCGGCACATAGAAGCGGTTCTCGTCCAGCCGGAAGTACAGCGCATCGAGGTAGACGGCCATATCGGTCGCGGGCAGATCGCTGTCGAGCTGGTCCTGCAGTTCCTGTTCGCGATCCTCTTTGCCGGAGTGCTTGAAATCCGACGGCGCGTAGTAGCCGGGCCGGTACTCGAGCTTCACGCCCGGACGATTCACTTTGATCGATAGCTTGCGGTAGCGGCCGTCGCGCCTCGGGTCGGTTGAGTGGAAGCCGATGGCGTAATACTCAGATGTATCCTTCTGCACTTGCGCGAACGCGGGCGCAAAATCGTTGGAATCGAAGAACGCTTTGCCGCCGGTGTCGGAGCTGAGCGTCGCCATCGTTTCCTGCGTATCGAAGTTGGCGTTCATGTTGTTCAGCAGCGCGCCGCCGTTGTAAGCGCCTGACCCGCGCATGCTGCCGGTAGATGCGTCGCCGGTCGCCGTAATCACCTGCAGCCCGCGCGTGTCCACACTGTAAACGGCCAGGTTGGCCCGCACCGCCGCATTGATGGCAGCGCGCAGCGAAGCCTGATTCTCAATCCCGTCGCGCTGGATGCCGCCGGAGAAATACAGCAGCGACTTCTTCTCCGTGATCCTTTCGAGCGACTTGGCAACGGTGCGCAGCGCAAACAGCTCGCGGTCGGTGTTGAGGTCGTTGTAGTCGCTCTCGTCCGGCGTGTAGCCCGTTGTGTCTTCCACCTGGTTCGAGTTGGCCGTCGCGCCCCCCGCGAAGCCCTGGCCTTCGGTGCCGTTGTACATGCCCACTTCGTTGATCAGCAGGTCGCGATCTGCAGTAAAGTCCTGGTCCACCTTCAGCGTGTCGCCGAGCGAAACCAGCGCCACAAGATCGGCCGGCGCCAGCTTCTTGCGCAGGAAATCCTTGGCCGCATCCACGCTCCGGTCCAGGTCCTCGGGCTGCATGCTGGTCAGGTCGAAAAAGAACACAATCAGCCGGTGATTGCGCAGATCCTGCGGCTTCACGGCCGCTTCCGCAGGAGTACGCGGGCTCTGCCCTGCCGCATGCCCGGTTACCGTGGCCTCGTTCAGCGGCGTGGCCATGTCCACGCTCTGGAAATCGAACGTCGCGATCTGCTGCTTCTTCCCGTTTTCGTAAATGGTGAAATCGCTCTGCTTGAGGCCGCGCACCGGCTGGCCCGTCTTCGCGTCGCGCACCACCACGTTGGTCAGAACCAGCTCCGCGTTCACCTTCATCACAAAGCCGGACTGCGACGAGTTCTGCACCTGCGATTGCGCGCTCTGCGCAGCCGAAGGCAGCGGCAGCAAAGCCGCCGTCATCAAAAGCGCAATCGTCTTTTCGACTTTGCTACGCATGCCGTCCTAACTCAACTAACTCCGCTAACCCCGATAACTCCGCTCAAAACCTGAACTGCGCCCTGAACTGAAATGCCCTCATCGCCCCCGCCGAGCTCACCTGCCCGAAATTGGAACTCTGCTGCGATCCCACGCCTGTGTAGAGTGTGGTGTACACGCCTGCGTACTGCACGGTATTGAACACATTGCTCGCCGTCGCGCGAAACTCGAAGCTCCGCGTCTCGCCCAGTTGCATGGTCTTCGAGAGAGACATGTTGTTCACAACCTTCCCTGGCCCGGGAATCGAATTGCGCGTGGCATTGCCGAACGCATTGCCGGCCGCATCCGGCTTGGCCGGCGTAAACGCCGCGGGATTGAACCACTCCTTCAGGCTGCCCCCGCCCTGCATCAACGGGACACCCGGCACGCGATCGGGCCGCTCCGTCCCGGTGGTACCGTGGGCCACATCCGCCTCGCTTGCCTGCAGCGTGGGCGTCAACGGCGTTCCCGTTGCAAAATCAAAAGTGCCCGAAACCGAAAAACCTTCCAGCACGTGCGCCATCTTGCCAGTGGTGAAGTAGAACTTGTCTTTGCCAAACGGCAGCTCGTATAGATAACTGCCGGAGACCTGGTGGCGTACGTCGAAGTTCGAATTGCCCTCGTCGGCCGCGATCTCCTGCCAGTTCTGCGCCACCACGCTCGACAGCCCGCCCACCGAATCCGCATCGTCGATGGAATGCCCGTACTGGTAATTCGCGCCCACCGCAAAGCCCGCTGACAGTCGTTTATTCACGCGCACCGTCGCCGCGTTGAATCGCGAAAACGCGCCGTACTCCTCGTAGAAAAACGGAACCTGGTTGGGATTTGTGCCCGGGCTGCTCACTGTTTTGTCGGGCGCAACCTTGATGTCGAGATTGCTGCCGTGCGAACCGTTGTAGCCCAGGTTCATCACGATGCCCCAGGGCCACGTCTTCTGCACATCCACGTTGTACACCTGCACATAAGGCAGCCGGTAATGCGGGTCCACGGCATAGTCGCCGACCGGATTGGGCGCGGGAAATCCGTTGGCCAGCGAGTAGCAATCCGCCGCCGGCGGCGGACACGTATTGTTGGCGATATTCGTCTGCTCGTTGGCGAACGGCGGCTGATAGGCCATTGACTGCGCAAACGTCGAATACTCGCTCACGGTGTAGTTCATGCCGTAGCCGGCGCGAACCACGGTCTGCCGGGGCAGGCGCCAGGCCAGGCCGCCGCGCGGCGAAAAGCCCACCCGAAACGGGTACACGATGGAGTCCGGCAGCGTGCCGAAATTGGCGCTCGCCTGCCCCGCAAACACCTGGCCCACATTGGTAAATCCGCCATCCGGGTTCGTATCCACCATGGCCAGGTGGTTGTATTTTTCCGTATACGGCGCGAAGTACTCGTAGCGGATTCCGTACATCAACGTCAGGTTCGCGCGCACGCGCCAGTCGTCCTGCGCATACCAGTCGATCACGTTGTCGCGCAAATAGCTCTTGTCCGCTGCCGCGGCAATCGAAGTCTCCTGCGGTTTGCCCAGCAGGAAATCGGCGAAAGCCGATCCCGTGTACGCGCCGGTAAAGTAAAACGTTCCGGTGGCATTCGATCCGCCCAGAAAATCCCGGTGCACGCGCCGGTAGTCGCCGCCGAAACGCATGTTGTGCTTGCCCGCCCGCCACGCCAGCGTCTCTGAGAGCGAGATGGTTTGCGCGACGCTGAAGCTGGGCTGCGTTTCGCTGATGCCGGTGAACTCCGACATCGTCACCGACGGCACGCCATAATTCAGCGGGTTCGCGTTCAGCGCTGCTCCGTTCGGCCCGTCGATTCCCAACTGCGTGGCAATGTCGGCACCGTTGGTAAAGTAGTTGGTGGTGCTCGAGTCGCTCCGGTTCCAGTTGGAGTTGAAGATGCTCGTCATCCGCCCGCGCCCGACCGTGTAGCCGGCCTGCACGGAGTAGGAATCCGACGCCATTTTTCCGCCCAGGATGGGCAGCAGGTTCACGTCGTCCGATGCTGAATGCGCCCAGTTGAAATTGAAGTTGATGCTCTGCCGCAGCCCCTGGCTCTGCTGCCCGCGCCGGCCACCGCCAAACCCGCCCCCACGCCCGCCCATCCCGAACGGCGCGGCATTGGCGCCGAAGCTGCGCATGTAGCGCACGCCCGCGCGCGTTGAATTCGACTGCGCCGTGGTCAGCAAGTGGTAGTTCAGCGTGTCGCCCGGCAGATTCGGCTCCGGCATGTAAGCCAGCAGCGCCTTGGCCTGCGGCACCGGCGTGATCGGATTCTGGAGACCCGGAATCGTGCCGCTACGCTCGGCATCCGTCGGCACCGTCGCGTATTGATCCTCAGGTTTCGAACTCCGCGTACCGGAGAGGTTCAGGAAAATGTTGTCTTTGCCGCTGGGCTTGGTCAGGCGGGGAATGTACGGCGCCGTCATGAAGATTATGCTGAACTGGTTGGTCCCCGACGACGGCACCACCTGGGGCTGGCCCAGCAAGCTGAACGGCTCCGCGTCCAGTTGCGAAAAATTGCTTCCCGTCCAGTACACCGATCCGTGCGGCTGAGCCGGGTTGAACCCGCGGAAGTTGCCACGCCCGCCAAAGAACCCTCCGCCGCCCCCAAATCCCCCGGGACCGCCCATCATCATCGCGCCACGCCCGCCAAAACCAACTCCGCCATTCATCACCCGTGCGTCTTCCATGGCATCGCGGATCCGGTCCATATTCAGGCCGGCCATCGGACTCACCTGGCCCGCCTGACCATTCACATTCACCGATTCGCTGCTGAACTCCGAGTTGCCCGCAGCCGACGGCAGCGCCGCCCCGCTTTCCCCGCTGGCGCCGACGGCCTCTGTATCGCCGGTCACCGCGCTCATCAGGCTCAGGTTCTGCGGCCCATTCGCCGCCATCTGCCGGATCGCCGGCGTCGCCTGATCACCCTGCGCCGCCTGTTGCTGCTCCTGAGCCGCGGCGCGCGACGCCAGCATCAGGTCGAAATTCACCGCCTGGTCATGGTTCGCCGCGTTCAGCAGCGCCTCCCCCGCGCCTTGCGCAAACGCCGCAAACGCCGTGCGAATCACGTAGCGCCCGTTCTGCGAAATCGTCATCGACCACGCGCCGGTAATGTCAGTCGTGGTGGCATAACGCTTTCCCGTCAGCGTGTTCTGCGCCGTCACCGTCACGCCGGGCAGCGGCACGTTCCCGCTCTTCACCACGCCATGCAGTTTGCCGCCGGCTGCCGGCTGCACGGCCGCGCTCGCCTGGGGCGCCGCGTTCGCCGGTGGCACGGACGCGCTCTGCGCCGGAGCCCTCAGCGCCATCGCCGCGCACAGGCATAGTACGGCCGTCCACCTTCCCAGGTCCTGCTGCATTTGCGCTCCCGGTGTTAACCCCTGTATTGAGACAGACGATGCGCCCATTGAGAAGGTTTACCTTGCCCGCCCAACAACCCAGGACCCGCTCCAGGCACCCCGTCCTGCGCCTTGGGGCGCAGCGGCGGCCTCTTCGCCGAAAAAACTCAAGCTCGGAAAAACACTTCGGTAACTGCTGATGCACCTCCGAATGTGCAAAACTGCTTGCAACCCCGTCCCGCGCATGTTAACTATTATGACAATAATGCAAAGGTGAACCGCAGCCGCTTTCGCCTTCAGGAGAATAAGAATCCGTGATGAAGATCGGCACCATCATCCGCGCCCATCGGCTCCAGCAGGGCCTTTCTCAGGGTGACATCGAAAAAAAGACCGGCCTGCTCCGCTGCTATCTCTCGCGCGTAGAGAACGGCCACACCGTCCCTTCCCTGGACACGCTATCCAAAATCGCCCTCGCCCTCGATCTGCCCATCGCCCAGTTCTTCGTCGAGGACAGCGCCAACCGTCATCTCCAGGCGCATAAGCTCTCTGACGACGAGCTCAAGTTCCTCACCCAGATTCGCCGCTACTCGCCCGGCCTGAACGAGAGCGACCGCAAGCTGCTCATTACCATGGCGCGCAAGTTTGCCGCCACCGCCCGCTGATTCTCTCAGGCCAGCAACTACGGTCCAGGCCGGCTGCACATGGGCGCTACGGCATCGCGCTTTCGTTGTTCCTGTCCGCTTGAACCCGCATGCTCCGCGTTCTGACCAGATAGAACCCCACCGCTATTGCATTGCTGAGGACCACCGTGCCCAGGATCTTCGCCGCGTAAGCGCGCGCATTCACCACCGTCACAAACGGATAGGCCGAAATCAGCAAGGCGAAACACGTTGCGGCAAATCCCATCGCTGAACTCCATTTGAGCCAGCCGGGCAGGCTACTGCGCAACGTCGCGCTCCCCGCCAGCGGCACCGCGAACATGGCCAGGTACGCGATCTCGTAGTGGGTCAGGCTGGCTCCTGATAGCACCTGGTACGTCTCCTGCGAGTGCGCGCCCCACATCGCCAGCGCCACCATGGTCAGCACCGCCGCGCCCGCAACCAGGATCGAGTTCGCCGGCGTCCGCCACCGCCGATCCATGCGCGTGAACCACTGCGGCGCCAGGTGGTCCCATCCCGCCGTCATGGGCAGCCGCGTGGCTCCCGTAAACAGCAGGCTGGCCGCGCCCAGCAGCCGAATCTCCACCAGCGCAATCGCCGTCATGGCCGCAATGTTGCCCCACCCGGCGTTGCCCAGCGCCGCGCGCATGGTCTGCGGAATCGGCGCAATGAAATCGATCTTTCCCGCGGGCACCAGCGCCACCACCGATCCCGTCCCCAAAATGAACATGGCGCAGATCACCGGCGAAGCAATCCACACCGAGCGGCCAATGGAGCGCGCCGGCTGCCGGCTCTCGCCCGCCAGAATGGCCACATACTCCAGTCCGCACAGCGCCCCGAACAGCATCTGCCCGAAAAGCGCCATGGTGCGCATGTCAGCCGGCGGCGTCGCCACGACGAACGGCGTCCAGTGCACCGGCTGATGGTGGATCAGCGCCACTGTCGGCAGAAAGATCAGCCCCGCAAAAACCACCAGTATCGACGCCCCGCCGATGTTGTGGATCCACTTGCCCCAGTCCAGCCCCCGCAGCGACGCCAGCGTGATCGCCGCCACGCAAAACGCAATCACCGCCAGCGACGCCCAATGGTTCTCCGGCAGCCACGCCGCGCTGGGGCCAATCAGGTAAGAAAGCTCCGTGGGAATCGCGAAAAGGATGGTCGCCGTCGTCGCCAGCCCGTACACCCCAAGGTTCCATGCCGTCAGGAATCCGCCCAGGTCGCCGAAAGCCTTGTGCGCCCACGCATAAAGCCCGCCTTCCAGCGGCATCTGCCGGTTCAGCGCGATCACCGACCCCGCCATCGGCAAATAAAACAGCAGCATGGCCGCAACCCAGGTAAGGGTCTCCGCGCGCCCCAGCCCCGCCGCCACGCCCACCCAGGCGCTGCCCACCACGTTCAAAATCTGCGCCAGCACCAGGTCGCCCAGCCCAAGCTGGCGCTTCAGCGGGTGGTTCGCGGATGAGGAAGTATCCGGCGCAGCCATCGTGCTGCCATCCTCGCACGGCGAACCATCAGGAACCAATGAAAAGAGATCCCTTATCCCTTATCCGTTATCCCTTATCCCTTATCCCTTATCCCTTATCCCTTATCCCTTATCCCTTATCCCTTGTCCCTTATCCCTGTTTCCCTTATCGCTGTTTCCCTCGCTCTTCCGTTCCCTGCTTTACCGGATCATTCTCCCGGTCCGTCACCTCCACCAGCGCCGCCAGTTTCGCCGCCAATTCCGCCGTCCATGCGCCATCCGGCGCGCGCCAGCTCCAGTTGCCGCTCGCCACCGCCGGCGTGTTCATCCGCGCCTCCGATCCCAGCTCCAGCAAATCCTGCGCCGGCACGATCGCCAGTTGCGCCACGCTGGTTTCCACCGCGCGAATCAGCGGCCACACCGGGCTCACCTTGCCGTCCTTGAGCGGAGGCTCTCCAATGTAGGCAGCAATCGCCTCCTGCACCGCTTCGCCCGCATTCTCATACCAGCCCCGCGTGGTGTCGTTATCGTGCGTGCCCGTGTAGGCCACGGTCTGCGGCGTGTACTGGTGCGGCAAATGAATGTGCGCGCCCTTGTCGCCAAACCCGAACTGCATCACCCGCATCCCCGGAAACCCCGCGGCCTGGCGTAGCGCATCCACTTCCTCTGTGATCAGCCCCAGGTCCTCCGCCACCAGCGGCAGCGGTCCCAGCGCCCGCTCCAGCGCGCGGAACAGCTCCAGCCCCGGCGCCTTCACCCACTCCCCATTTACCGCCGTCTCTTCCGCTGCCGGAATCGCCCAGTACGCCTCGAACCCACGAAAATGATCCAGCCGCACAATGTCGTAGACCTCCCGCGCCCGCCGCATGCGCTCGATCCACCAGTCGAAGCGCCGCGCCCGCAGCACATCCCAGCGATACAGCGGATTGCCCCAGCGCTGTCCCGTCGCCGAAAAATAATCCGGCGGCACGCCTGCCACGCGAATGGGCTTGAGCTCTTCATCCAGCTCGAAAATGTCCTGGTGCGTCCACACGTCCGCCGAATCCATGTTCACAAAGATGGCCACATCGCCCAGGATGCGGATTCCGTCTTTCGCCGCGGCTTCCCTCAGCGCATTCCATTGCCGCGCAAAGGCAAATTGCAGCACCTGCTCCATGGCCAGCTCTCGGCCACGCTCGCGCTTCACTTCTTCGAGCGCCGCCTGATCCCGTCGCCGTATCGCCTCCGGCCACGCCGTCCACGCGCCGGTGCCGTACTTCGCTCGCAGCACCGCGTACAGCGCGTAATCGTTCAGCCAATGCGCCTCCGCACGGCAAAACTGCTCGAACTCCTCCCACTGCGGGCGCAGCGTTGCGTCCTGCGCGCCGCGGTCCAGGAAACTCCGAGCAGCTTCATGCAGCAGCGGCAGCTTGCGCGCCTCCACGTCCCCAAAGTTCACCGCGCCGCTGCGTCCGGCCGTCGCGCCAATACGTTCGCTGGAAATCCAACCCCAATCCGACAAGTACTCCAAGCTGATCAGGTAAGGATTCCCGGCAAACGCCGACGAGCTCGCATACGGCGAGTTCCCATATCCCGTTGGACACAGCGGCAGAACCTGCCACACATGCTGGTTCGCCGCGGCCAGAAACGCCACAAACTCGTGCGCCGCCGGCCCCAGGTCCCCGATCCCACCCATTGAAGGCAATGAACTGACATGCAGCAAAACCCCGGATGACCGTTGAAACTCCATATCCGCATTATCCGATGCTGAGGTCGTTCCATTGGGCTGCACCTAAATGAAAGTGCCGTGCATCACACGGCCGGTTTTCCGCACGCAAATCGCTTGACATGCTTCGGAATTAGGAGCAATCTAGGGGTGAAATCTGGTTTGTATTGCAAACTAGTCTGCGAAAAGAAAGGCGCAATTATGACAGACTCATCCATCGCGGATCCCGCACGCACCGCCGCCCGCCTCATGGGCCAATTGCATCTGCGCGACGGCCTTCCCGAGATGTTCATCGGAGTAATGTGGCTGGCTCTGGGCGCAGGCAACTGGCTAGTCGTTCTGGCGCCATCCTCACGGGTGGGGCGCGAGGTATTCGCCGGAATATTCGTTGGGTTATGCTTGGCGTTCGCCGTGTTCTGCCTCATGTCGGCTTCGCTCTTAAAGTGGATTCGCAGCCGGTTTCTCATCCAGCACAGGGGATACGTCAAGATCAGCCCCAGCCCAGAGCAAAAGAGGCGTCGGGCTTGGGCGTATGCGAAATCCTCCATTATCGCCGGCATTGTCTCCGCTCTGACCATCTACGCCCTGGCCCGCTGGCGTTCCTACGGCCTGGGCGGGTGGTTTCTCGTCATTCTCGGCGCGCTCTTTTGCGCCGCAAACATGTACTACAGACCACTCCGCTTCAAGGTCAACGGCATCCTTGCCCTGGCCGCCGGTCTTTTTCTTGCATTCCAGCGCATTCCGCTAAACACCGGTATTCCGATCTTCTTCACATTCGTGGGAGGCCTCAGCCTGATCTCGGGATTCATCGTACTTCTCCGCTTCATGCGGGAAGCAAAAGAGGCAGCACAGGCATGAGCAGGAAGATTCAGCAACTGGCGGACATTGACCGCGTCATTCACGAGCCGGCGCGTCTGATGCTGGTCGCCATCCTCGCGGCTGTGGAGGAAGCGGACTTTCAATACCTGCACCAGACAACTGGCCTGACCAAGGGCAATCTCTCCGTGCATCTCTCCAAGCTGGAAGAGGCGGGATATCTAGAGATTGAGAAGACGTTTCGCGGGAAGTATCCCCTCACCATCTGCCGTTTGACTGAGCGCGGCAGAGAAGAGTTCGAGAAGTACCGCAAGTTGATCAAGAGCGCGCTCTAGGGTAATGTGTCCGCTTTCCATCTGCCCGCCGCCCGCCACAGACCGATGCTGTGTTTTTGGAGACGTACGCCGCCACATATTGCGGATACAATGTCCCCAGTTCAGCCGACAGGCCACGTCTCGCGCTCTACCAATCCACGCATTGAGGAAGCACCCTTGCACACTTCGCGGGTCAGGTTCTTATCGCTCTCTCTCGTATCCCTCCCACTCGCCCTCTCCGCACTCGCCGCCGCCCCGGCCGCGCAGCCCGCGCAAGCCGCCTTGCCCGCCCCCGTCACGCTCTCCTCCGGATGGCAGCTTCAGGACGTCGCCAAAGTCCCCGCCCCCGGCGAAAAAATCTCCTCGTCTTCCTTCAGCCCCAAAGGCTGGTACGCGGCCACCGTCCCCGGAACCGTGCTCACCTCGCTAGTCAACAACCACGTCTACCCCGAGCCGCTCTACGGCGAAAACAATCGCCCGGAAAACATCCCGGAAAGCCTCTGCCACACTTCCTACTGGTATCGCAGCGTCATTGAAATCCCCGCCGGCTACTCCGGCCGCCGCATCTGGCTCAACTTTGACGGCATCAATTACTCCTCTGAAGTCTGGGTCAACAGCGTCAAGGTGGGCGAGACCAAAGGCGCCTTCATCCGCGGCCAGTTCGACATCACCGGTCGCGTCACGCCCGGCAAGCGCGCCGTCATCGCCGTGCACGTTTGGCCGCAGCCCCATCCCGGTGTGCCTTTCGAACACACCCTGCTCAACGGCATGGTAAAGAATGGCGGCATCACCGCCATCGATGGCCCCACCTTCCTCTCCACCATCGGCTGGGACTGGCTTCCCGGCATCCGCGACCGCGACACCGGCATCTGGCAAAAAGTCACGCTCTCCGCCACCGGCCCCGTGCTCATCAAGGACCCGCTGGTCACCACCGACCTCCCGCTGCCCCGCACCGACTCCACCGACATCGCCGTCCAGGTCACGGTGGAGAACGTCACCGATCAGCCGCAGAAAGGCACGCTCAAAGGCAGCATTGAGAGCATCGCCTTCAGCCGCCCGGTCGAGCTGGCCGCCCACGCCCGCCAAACCATCGCCTTCTCGCCGCAGACCGATCCCGCGCTCCACGTGGACCATCCCCGCCTCTGGTGGCCCAACGGCTACGGCCCGCAGAATCTCTACCAGCTTCATCTCGTCTTCGATCAGGACGCGGCCCCTTCCGACCAGCAGGACGTCTCCTTCGGCGTGCGCAAGCTCAGTTACTCCGTTCCCGGCTCTGACACCCTCACCATCTCCGTCAACGGCGTCCCCATCTTCATCCGCGGCGGCGACTGGGGCCTCGATGAAGCTCTCAAGCGCATCCCCCGCGAGCGCCTCGACGCCGAAATCCACATGCACCAGATCGCCAACCTCAACCTGATTCGCAACTGGGTCGGCCAATCCACCGGCGAAGACTTCTACGAGCTTTGCGACAAGTACGGCATCCTCCTCTGGGACGAGTTCTTCCAACCCAACCCATTCGACGGGCCCAATCCCGACGACCTGCCCACCTACATGGCCAACGTCCGCGACAAGATCCTGCGCTTTCGCAATCACCCCTCCATCGCCGTCTGGTGCGCGCGCAATGAGGGCTTCCCGCCCAAGGAGATCGACGACCAGCTCCGCGTCCTGATGGCCGAGCTCGAGCCCACGCGCCGCTATCAGCCCAGCTCCACTTCAGGCGCCGGCGTCCGCTCCAACGGCCCTTACCACTGGCGCGCGCCGCGCGAGTTCTACATCGTCGGCGACGACTACTTCAAGACCGAAACCGGCTCCCTCTCCGTCCCAACGCTCGAATCCATCCACGGCATGATGCCCAAAAAAGACTGGGAGACCATCACCGACGATTGGGCCGAACACGACTTCGCCAAGGGCGCGCAGTGGGGCGATAAATACAAAGGTCAGCTCGAAGACCGCTACGGCAAGGTCCGCAACCTCGCCGACTTCGTCCGCAAGGCGCAACTGATGAACTACGAGGCCTATCGCGCCATGTACGAAGGCCGCAACGCCCAGCTCTTCCATCCCACCACCGCCGTCATCACCTGGATGTCAAACCCCGCACAGCCCAGCTTCGTCTGGCAGCTTTACCACTACGATCTCGAACCCAACGCATCACTCTTCGGCACCCGCTCCGCCGGCGAACTCCAGCACATCCAGTTCAACCAGGCCAACGGCGAGGTGCAGGTCATCAACAACCTGCCGCAGCCGCTCGAAAACGCAGTGGCTCACGAGACCATCTACAACCTCGACGGCTCCGTGGCGGCTCACCAGGACTTCCACTTCACCGCCGCGCCCGATATGGCCACCCCGCTCGGCCCCGTCGAGTTCCCCGCCAGCGTCTCCAACGTGAATTTCGTCAATCTCGATCTCGAAGACTCGGCCGGCAAGCTCCTCTCCACCAACTTTTACTGGCGCGCCGGCACAGCCAACCCCGACGATCTCTCCGATCTCGACAAGCTTCCCGCCGTCACCCTCGACGCCAATGTGGACCGCGCCGACGCCGAAGGCCAGTGCCGCATCGCCGTCACCCTCCACAATCCCAGCAAGTCCATTGCGTTAATGGCTCACGTGCAGCTCCGCCGCAAATCGGGCGATCGCGTCCTGCCCGTCTTCTACGACAACAACTACGTCTCGCTCGCGCCCGGCGAAACCCGCACCATCCACATCGAAGCTGACTTGAGCGACCTGCGCGGCGAAGACGCCCTCGTCGTACTCGACGGCTGGAACACGCTGGTCGCAACCGCATCGGCCAAAGGCGTTTCCATTGCCACCAACGCCCAGGCCCAGCCCAGCTACTGGCCAGACACCGGCCTGCCCTTCCAGACCGTCGGCCTGCGCCAGTAACGGTGCGGTTTCCGGAAGGAGCAGGGGCCTTTACAGGCTGCGGAAAAAGTCTCTTTGTAGGTACTTTTTCTGCACAGCAATTTGGGTTAGTAAAGAGACATGCGTGGAGACGATGAGAAGCAGTCGGCGATGTATAGCTACGTGACGATGGCACAACGGATTCCGGCTGGTCATCCGGCGCGGCAGATACGGGCGATGGTGGACCGGGCTTTGGCACGGATGGATGCGCAGCTGGACGAGCTTTATTCGACTACCGGTCGCCCATCGATAGCGCCGGAGCGGTTGTTGCGATCGTCGTTGCTGATGGTTTTGTACTCGATTCGTTCGGAGCGTCAATTGATGGAGCAGCTGAACTACAACCTGCTGTTCCGCTGGTTTGTTGGTCTTGAGATGGACGACCCGGTGTGGGACGTGACGGTGTTCACCAAGAACCGGGAGCGGCTGATTGGCGGCGTGGTGAGCCAGCAGCTACTGGAGTCGGTGCTGGTGGAGGCGCGGGCGCACGATCTGTTGAGCGAGGAGCATTTCACCGTGGACGGGACGCTGATTCAAGCCTGGGCCTCGGCGCGCAGCTTCGAGGATAAGTCCGATCCGCCGTCTCCGGGAGCAGGCTCGGGCTGGGGTGGCGAAGTGCTGCTGCGCGACAAGGTGGAATCGAAGACCGACCCGGATGCGCGTTTATACAAGAAGGCGACGGCGGACAAGTCGGTGCCGTCTTATCAGGGCCACGCGTTGACGGAGAACCGCAACGGGTTGGTGGTGGCTGCCGAGGCCACTCTGGCGGCAGCCGATGCCGAAGCTCAGGCGGGGATCCAGATGCTGGACCGGGCGCTGGGTGCGGCGGCCGGAGCGGCAGAGGAGCAGGCGATCACGCTGGGCGCGGATACGGGTTACCAGCAGGAGCGGTTCGTCGAAGCGCTGCGCAAGCGCAAAGTGGCGCCGCACGTCAGCGAGTATGTGAAGGGGAATCTGCAGAAGAATCGCCTGCGCCCGGAGGAGCGATCCGATGTGCGAAGTGCGATCAGTCAGCGGAAGCGCAAGCTGATCGAGCGAGTTTTCGGCTGGGCCAAGTTAAGCGCGGGACTGCGCCAGGTGAAGTTGCGCGGGCTGAAGCGAGTGGATTGGTTCTATCGGCTGGCGATAACGGCTTATAACCTGGTGCGAATGCGACGACTGATCCCGACTGCGGCGCTGGCCGGTTAGGGCCGAGGTGCGTCTGCAGGCCGATGAAAGCGGCTTGCAGGGGCAAGACAACAACAGAAACTCAGCAGTAGCGCAAGACAAAAGTCACCAAAAATTTCACCCAGGCGCAACCGAGCAAGGAAACACTAGTTTTTCCGCAGCCTGTGAAGGCCCCTGAATTGAGGCCTGATTGTCACGGGCTTTAGCCCCGGGCTTTTCGCAAGACAACCGATTCACCAAAGCCTCCCGAGAACACTATCAGCAAGAAAGGACCCATTCCATGCTCTGGCTTCACTACATTTCCTGGTTCGCGGGCGGCCTCTTCGCCGCCAACGCGGTCCCGCATTTCGTCAACGGCATTTCCGGCCGGCCGTTTCAGTCGCCCTTCGCCAGTCCGCCCGGCAAGGGACTCTCCTCGTCCGCGGTCAACGTGCTCTGGGGCGCATTCAACGCCCTCGTCGCGTACTGCCTCACCTTCCGCGTCGGCGGGTTTGATTTCCGCTCCACTCCGGATGTAGCCGCCGCGGGGGCGGGAGCGCTCGTCATGTCCGTAATGATGGCGCGTGTATTCGGGCGGCTGCACGGCGGCAATCTCGACCAGAAGTGATGTCGCACCGCGCGCTCCAAAGGCGGAAAACTGTAACATACCGACCGGTCTGTATGTTGAGAAATGCAGACCGGAGACTTCAGCCCCATTTGAAGCAATCGCCAATCTTTACGGGGGCTTTACCGCACGGAACGCCGTTCCTTTGGAGGGCAGTTTACGCTACATACCGACCGGTCTGTACGTTATACCGAATAAACTGCTCATTATATTGGACATATTTCCGCCACATTTCGCCGTTGCCGAGCGCCTTTAGAACGTTTTGACCGGGTCGGGCTGCTCTTCCCCGGCCTGTCCCATCTCGATCCTGGCCACGTAATAGTTTTCGCCCGCAATCCTCGATCCTGCCAGGCGCCGCAGCATGGCGAGCTGCCCGGTGTGGCTGAGGGCGTCGGCAATCGGCCCCTGGAAGAGCCGCTCCAGGTCGCCGTGCACCGGCTCCCGGCGCGCCAGCACCACATCGAACGCCGTCAAGGCAGCGAAGAACCGGCGTTTCTCCTCGGCCCAGGGCAACGGTTCCGAGTCATGCCAGGTCTCCTTACCCTGGGCGATGCTCAGCGCCCACTCGAAGAGATCGCCCATGTGCGCCAGGATCTCTGCCGGTGTGCGCCCGGCGCCCGTATACCAGGCAAATTCCTCCGGCGCGCCTTCCAAAGCCCGTGCGGCGCGGTAAGCCAGCGTAGCCAGCGTGTGGCGAAGAAACTCTCTTTCGGGGTCCATGGGCGCTACTATATCGCGACTTGGCGGGAGAAGGAAATGCGATTTACCCTTGCATTCCTGGTGGTGCAGGCATTCAATGGTTGACACGGGCGGCATACCCTCGGAGGGCATCCTATGGCGCGGAGAATCGGAATCTGGGCCCTGTCGGGAGCGGCGGTTGCCCTCTTCTGGTTTTTCTATTTCACCTGGCTCACCTGGGGCGCTTACCACGGCGGCCCGGCTTTCGATTTCAGCACTTTCACCCAGATACTGGTGGACATCACCGCTCCCATCCGGCCGCTGTTTGGACGGCATCACGCCATTACCTGGTACTGGTCCGTTGTTCTCAACGCCGGGATTTACGCGTGCATCGGCCTCATCGTGGAGACGGTCTCAATGGGAGTTCGCTCGCGTCTGGCTCACGCAAGGCACTAAGCCGGATCCGCCGGCCGAATTAGGCGAACCGCAGAATTCTCTGATAAACTGTAGGTTCTACAGTTCACTGCAGGAAGAAGCCATGTCAATCCATCCCGTTATGCAGCGCCTGGCTGACAAGCTCAAGCGCACCGATCTCCCCGACTTTGTGCCCGGCGACCAGGTTCGCGTCCAGGTCAGGATCAAGGAAGGCGACAAGGAGCGGCTGCAGGCCTTCGAGGGCCTCGTGATCGCCATCAACAAGGGCCCGCAGGGCACCTTCACCGTGCGCAAGATGAGCTTTGGCCAGGGCGTCGAGCGCATCTTCCCGTTCAATTCCAAGGTCGTGGACAAGGTGGAGAAGATCCGCAGCTACCGCGTCCGGCGCGCCAAGCTGTTTTACCTCCGCGGCCTGCGCGGCAAGGCTGCCCGCCTCAAGGAAGTGGAGCGCGAGCGCGCCAAGGCGTAGTTTTCTCACGTTACGGCAAATCAACCCCGGCCCTGGCGCCGGGGTTGTTGTTTTTGTGGCGCGTTTTGCCGTACAACCTCAATTACGCCGCGAGGGGTTACGCCAAATAGCGTAATGCGGCCTATGGGAGCACTGTTTCCTGGTGGGCTTCCGGACCGGAAACTCCCGGGTTGTGCGATAGCATCTTCCCAGCTTGATGCGAATGCCGGGGGGTCGCTCCATGAAGATTTCATTTGCCGGTAAAGTGGCGCTGGTTGCGGGCGGGACGGGCGGCCTGGGCCGCGCCGTCAGCCTCGCGTTCCTACATGAAGGCGCAACGGTCGCCGTTCCCTATCATCGGGAGCCGGAGTTTGCGGCGCTGCGCGAGGCTGCGGGCGAACATGCCGGCGCGCTCGAAGGGCAGCCGCTGGACGTTACCGACGAAGCCGCCGTGAGCCGGTTTGTCGCCGACTTGCTGGCGCGCCACGGACGCCTCGACGCAGTGGTGAACACCCTGGGCGGTTATGCGGGCGGGATCAAGCTATGGGAGCTGGAGACGAAGACCTTCGACACCATGCTGGCGTTGAATCTTCGCGCCGGATTCGTGTTGGCGCGCGCGGTGCTGCCCGGGCTGCTGAAGCAGGGACACGGATCGCTGGTGAACGTAGCGGCCAAAGCCGCATTCGATCACGGCGGCGGCGCGGCGGCGTATGCGGCATCGAAGGCCGCGGCCGTGGCGATGATGGACAGCCTGGCTGCGGACACCAAGGGCACCGGCGTGCGAGTGAATTCCATCCTGCCCAGCATTATCGATACGCCGGCGAACCGGCAGGCCATGCCCGACGCCGATTTCGATGCGTGGCCCAAGCCCGAGGACATCGCCAACGTGATTCTGTTCCTCTCGAGCGACGCCGCCATAACCATTCATGGCGCGGCGGTGCCGGTGTACGGAAACCGCTGAGGCTACATCCCAAGACCAGGCAGGCCGGCGTTCGGAATCGTGAATAATGGCTGGAGAATGCGATTCTTCAGAGCTCGCGGAACCTGGCTCATCGCCATCGTTGTCGCCCTGGCCTCGGTTGTCCTGCTCTTCTTTGCAGGGCGCGCCCTGGTGGTGGACGATGCCCAGCCGTCGGACGTAGCCATTGTGCTCGCCGGCGGCTTTAGCGATGTCCGCATCGAGCAAGGGCTCGAGCTCCTTCAAAAGGGTGTCGCCCGGGAGCTCATCCTTGACCAATCGACGCAGATTCTCCTGGGACGGACGTATTCCGATTATGCGCAGGATTACATCAAGACGCTGCCTCCGGGGGTGAGAGAGCACGTGCATGTCTGCACGTATACGGGCGACTCGACGAGGATTGAACTTAGGGACGTCTGGCCATGCGTGACGGTTCTCGATCCAAAGGTTTCAAGAGTGCTGCTGGTGACCTCGCAATTTCATACCCGCCGCGCTCTTTCGATCGCCAGGCGATTGTTCCCTGGCTACGCCTGGTCGGCGTCGGCCGCCCCGGACCCGCAGTTCGGAGCCGACTGGTGGCGTCAGCGGGAATGGGCCAAGACCTGCCTTACGGAATGGGAAAAGCTGCTGTGGTGGGAGTCGCTGGAGAAATGGCGCACGTAAGGGTGTTTCGAACTCCCGGAACATAACACCGGTCGCCCAACTCGCCCGCGGTTTCCACAGGCTGAAGCACCCTATACTTGTGCCATGCGCAAGGCTCCCGTATGCGGATGGAAGCTGGAGAAGGCTGCGCGCAAGCTCGGCTTCCTGCGCATTGCCGGCGCAGACGAGGTGGGGCGCGGGCCGATGTTCGGGCCGGTGGTGGCCGCGGCAGTGATACTGGCGCCGCGCTACCGGATGGAAGGGCTGAACGACTCCAAGAAGCTCTCAGAAAAGAAGCGCAACGAGCTGGACGTGGAGATCCGCGCCAGCGCAGTAGCCTGGGCCATCGCCGCAGTGGACGTGGAGACCATCGACCGCATCAACATCCGCAAGGCATCGCTGCTGGCCATGAAGCAGGCGGTGAGCCAGCTTGCGCTTACGCCCGATTACCTGCTGATCGACGGAATTGACACCATCGATTTCGCGTGCCCGCAGCAGGCGATCATCCAGGGCGACGGGACAAGTTTTTCCATTGCCGCGGCCAGCGTGCTGGCCAAGGTGTATCGCGACCGGCTGCTGGTGGAACTGGACGCGCAGTTCCCCGGCTACGGCCTGGCCAGCCATAAGGGCTACTGCTGCCCGGCGCACCTTGCCGCCCTGGCGCGGCTGGGACCCACGCCACTGCACCGCAGAAACTGGAGCCCGGTGGCCCAGACCATGCTGCAGTTTCCGGAGATGATGGAGACGGCAGAGGCCTGAGCGCACTTAGGCGTATCTTGCCCACGAAATTCCTGCAGCTTGCATCCAACGAAATCAGGCGTTCGGAAGCCGGCAGGCAATTCCGGGCGGACGCACCATCGAAGGAGATTCTGGGGATGCTTTGGACAATTTTCGTCATTCTGCTGATCCTGTGGATTCTGGGATTCAGCTTTCACATCATGGGCAGTTTCATTCACATTTTGCTGGTGATTACGGTGATCGTGCTGATCATCAACCTGATCACCGGCCGGCGTGCGGTGTGAGGCGCCGCGTCGCCGCCGAACCACGCAGGAGCGCGTAAGCGCGGCCAGAGCTTTGCGCTTCCTCGCGAAGATGGCTTCCCGGACCGGATATGATGAATCCGTTTGGGGGCGGTTGAGTGGATCCTTTGGAAGCGCAGTTTATTTTGTCCTTCGATGTTGGCGGAAGTCACGTGAGGGCGGGCCTGTGTCGAGTTGCCGACCTCGAAATCCTGCGCGAAAGCGGCAAGCCGCTGGGAAGCATCGACACCTTTGAGCAGTTTGTCGATCTTCTTCATCGGCTTGGAGAGCAGGTTTCGGCATCCGATGAAAGGCCGGCCGGCGCATCGCTTGCCGTACCGTTTCCATTCGATTGCGAGGCAGGCATCAGCCTGATGCAGCACAAGCTGAAGCCGCTTTATGGCCGCAATCTGCGCGCTGCCCTGGCCGAGCGGTTCGGCTGGCGCCCAGGCCAGTTGCGTTTCCTGAAGGATGCTACGGCGTACCTGATGGGCGAACTGGCCGCGGGAAGCGCGCAAGGCGCAGTGCGCGCGGTGGGACTGACGCTTGGAACCGGAATAGGCTGCGCTTTCGCCGTGGACGGCCGCGGCGTGACCTCCGGTGAGGGTGTGCCGCCCGAGGGCGAGATCTGGAGCCTGCGTTACGCCGGAGGGACGGTGGAAGACCTCATCTCAACGCGCGCCATTCGCGCGGCTTACAAGTCGCGCGCGGGGACCGATCGTGAAGTGTCCGACATTGCTGCTGCCGCTGAGAGCGATGCGAACGCGCGGGCGGTGTTTGAGGAGTTCGGCACGCACCTGGGCCAGGTCCTGCGCGATGTGATTGCGCCGTTCCGGCCGGATCGGGTGGTGCTGGGCGGCGGCATTGCCCGGGCGGCGCATCTTTTTCTCCCCAGCGCAGAGCGCGAAGCCGCCGGGCTGGGTTTTCGCATCGTGATCGCGAAGCTGTTCGATCGCGCGCCCCTTGCCGGCGCGGCGGCTTACTGGCGCGATGAGATCGCGGCCGAAACGATGAATCCTGTTGCCGGCGACGACTGACCTGGGCGTTGCTGGCGCGGTCCAGGGCTCTATGCGATAAGCTTGCAACGAGATTCAGCGATCCCGAACTGCGTCAGCGCGCACCGATGCGGCGAAGGCGGCCCTGAATCCGCGGCCCAATATGAGCTCGAATACGCAAACCGGTCCTTCCGCCTCCGCCGCAACTGCACCGCGCCTGGTTCGCTATAACCGATTTCTGCTTCTCGTCGCCGGCCTCGGCGGGCTGCTCTACGGGATCGACGTGGGCATCATCGGCGGGGCGCTGCCTTATCTGGAAGCCACCTCGCACCTGACCCCGGCTGAGCTTTCCATCGTGGTGGCCGCGGTGCTGCTGGGCAGCGTCTTCTCTACGCTGTTTGCCGGGCTGCTGGCTGACTGGATGGGGCGAAAGCCGCTGATGATTCTGGCCGGCTTGGCCTTCACGCTTTCCATCCCTGTCATCGCGCTTTCGCAGTCCTACACTTCACTGTTTGCCGGGCGGCTGCTGCAAGGGATGAGCGGCGGGATTGTTGGCGTTGTGGTTCCGCTCTACCTGGCCGAATGCCTTTCTGCCGACAAGCGCGGGCGGGGCACGGGCGTTTTCCAGTGGCTGCTGACGCTGGGAATATTTGTCGCGGCGCTGATCGGCGTTTACTTCAGTTACCACGTTGCCGCGCTGGAAAAGACCAGTACCGCGCTGGAGCTTTTCCACGCCAAGGACCGCGCCTGGCGCAGTATTTTCTGGGTATCGATGCCGCCGGGATTGCTGTTCGTTGTGGGCAGCTTCTTCGTGACCGAATCGCCACGGTGGCTTTTCCGCCGCGGCCGCGCTGAGGCCGCACAGGCAGCGCTGCTGCGCTCGCGCACCGCGGAGCAGGCCGCTCTCGAGATGGGCGAGATGCGGCAGATTGCCGCCGAATCCGCGGAGAAGCGCCGCAGCGCCGTTCGTGATTCGCTGCTGCAGCGGCGCTACGTGTTGCCGTTCCTGCTGGCCTGCGTGATTCTGTTTTGCAACACGGCCACCGGCATCAACTCCATCATCGGCTACAACACCGACGTGCTGATTGTGAGCGGGCTCTCCGACGTGATGGCGCATTGGGGATACGTGCTGTTCACGCTGCTGAATTTTCTTGCCACCATCATCGGGCTGGCGCTGGTGGACAAAAAGGGGCGCAAGTTCCTTTTCCTGGTGGGCACCGCGGGCATCATCGTGGCGATGATATCGGCGGGCCTGCTGTTTGTGCGCACGGAGCGGCACCGCGTTGATTCGGGGCCGGCGATGCAGGCGATGGTGGCTCCGGACCAGACGCTCGCGTATCGTTTCGACGCGGCCACGGCGCACGATCTGGGCGTGCCTGACGGCGCGAACCCATCTCTGACCGTTATTTATTCCTATGGCAGCTTCAACGCCAGCACCACGCCGGTGCGGCTGGGCGGCGAGGCGATCGAGATTGACCGCGCAAAGTGCGTGCCCAGGAGCCGCGTGGAGGCGTTCTTCCGCGATCCCTTCGCGGATCTCGACGCGGCCCGGACTGCGCCGCTGAAGATTGAGCACGCGTATCTTGAGCCCGTTCCGAGCACGCTGAACGGCTGGCTGATGGCGCTGTGCCTCTACGTTTTCGTGTGCTTCTACGCCATGGGGCCGGGAGTGTGCGTGTGGCTGGCGCTGAGCGAGCTGATGCCGACGCGCATCCGGTCCAACGGCATGAGCATTGCGCTGGTGATCAACCAGATTGTCTCCACCACGCTGGCGGCCATCTTTCTGCCCGTGGTGGGCAAGTACGGCTACTCCACGATGTTCTTCCTGTTCGCCGGGTTTACCGTGGTTTACTTCATCGCGGTGGCGCTGTTTTTGCCGGAGACAAAAGGGAAAACTCTGGAGGAGATTGAGAAGCACTTTGAAGGGGTGTGAGAAACGGCTATTAGCTCTTAGCTGTTAGCTATTAGCTGATGGCGTGCATGTAGGCGTAGTCCGCCTTGGCGGCGGCGAGCGGGGACATGTCGGTGAACGGCGGCTCCTGCTCGCTGAAGTAGTACTGGACGCCCGCTGCGCCAGCCGCCACGAAGATGGGGTGATAGTCGATGAAGCCGCGGCCCAGCTCGGTCCCGGTCGGCCGGTTCGGGCCCATCAGGTCGGTGGTTGCAGGACCCTTCACAAAATCCTTGACGTGAATCATGCGGTAGCGGGTGGGGTAGCGGCGGAAGTAGTCCACGGGATTCTTCCCGGCGGCGCACATCCAGCCGCAGTCCAGCTCAAACTTGACCAGCTCCGGATCGGTTTCGGCCAGGAGGATGTCATAGCCGGTCTTGCCTCCGGCCAGGTCGCGAAATTCGAAATTGTGATTGTGGTAGGCGTACTGCAGCCCGGCGGCTTTGGCTTTGCGGGCGATCGAATTGGCCAAAGCCGCGTTGCGCTTGAAATCGTCGGCGGTTTGCGAAGAAAGCGCGCGAATGGCCTCCATCATGGATTTGCCGAACGGCTGCGTGGTGAGCACCGAGCTGACCACGTACTGGACACCCAGCGCGTGAGCCTGGTCAAAGAGGGGACCGGGATCGGCGGAGCTGAATTGGAGGTGGGCGCTGGGGCATTTGAGGGCTGCATCGTCAATCGCCTTGCGGAGGTCGGCGGGCGAGAGCTTGCCAAATCCGGCGGATTCCACGTTGACGTAGCCAATCTGGCGCAGGGCCCGCAAGGTGCCCGGGGTGTCCTTCTGCATGTCGGCGCCGACGGTGTAGAGCTGAATGCCGGGCGGGACGCCGAGCGGATCGGCTGCGATGCGGCGAACGCCGGCAACGAGGGCCAGCGCAGCGGCCGGCGTTTGGACCAGAAAGCTCCTTCTTGAGACGGCGATGGACATGACGGGAGAGCCTCCGCGGGAAATGGGGAAAGCACGAGAAAGACTGAGGGTAACGAACACGGACGGGGCGTGTCCACCGGGCGGAGGCAGCCGGATCGAGCGCGACGGGAGGCGCATCGCACATCCGCTGGTGACTCGGGTCACGGCGGATGGCGCACGCGGAATCCATAATGGGCGGAAGCACCGGGCCCTAATTCGTTTGCCGGCCTGAATCTCCTGTTCCTTTCCTCAAGACAATTCAGGCTCTGCCGGAGGTTGGTCCGCGGCTGGGGAATGCCCTGCTGAAAGCGCTTCGGGCGAAAGGAGAAAAATGAATGCCAACGGACGGCGGGTTGTCATCGTGGGCGGCGGAATTGCGGGGTTGAGCACGGCCATCTACGCGCTCCAGTGCGGCTACAAAGCGGTGGTCCTGGAGCAGGGCGAGACGGCTGGGGGCCTGGCGATGAGCTGGGAGCGCGATGCGTACACGTTCGAGACGTGCCTGCACTGGTTTGTGGGATCGAAGCCCGGCGGCGAGCTGAATGGGATTTGGAGCGAGGTTTTGGACCTTGACCGGCTGACGTGGGTCAACCATGACGAATTTGTCCGCATTGAGACGGAAAACGGCGACACGCTGCATGTGTGGACGAATGCGGATCGCCTGGAGGAAGAGCTTTTGCGGCGCACTCCACAAGATGAGAAGGCGATTCGCGACCTGATCCACACCATCCGCACCCTGAGCCGGTTCCGGCTGCTGGACCCGGCTGCCGGATTTGGAGATAACTGGCTGAACATCCTGCGCGACCTGCCGCTGTTCCCCGCGCTGAGAAAGCTGGGACAAGTGAGCGGGCGGGAGTACGGCAATCGCTTTGCCGATCCGCTGCTGAGGAGCTTCTTCAGCGAAGGGGACATCGGGCGGCTGGCGGCTGTGGCCATGGTGCTTTCGCTGGCATGGATGCATGCCGGCAATGCGAGCTACTGCGTTGGCGGGGCGCAGGCAATCATCCGGGCGATCGAGGATCGGATCAGGGAACTGGGCGGCGAGGTGCGGCTGCGGGCGAGAGTGCGGCGCATCCTGGTGGAGAACGATGCCGCTGAGGGGGTGGAACTGGCGAACGGCGAGCAGGTGATGGGGGATTGGGTGATTTCCGGCGCGGACGGACACCAGACAGTTTTCGAGCTGCTGGATGGCAAATATGCGGACGACGCTATGCGAAGCCGTTTTGAAGGCCGGGAGACGTTTGCGTCCTATATTCAGGTATCGCTGGGCGTGGGAATGGACTTAAGCGATCAGCCTCCCATGCTGACGCGGCTTCTGGAAACGCCCATCACGCTGGACCCCGTGACGGACGCGCGCAGCGTGGGCTTCCGCTTTTTCCATTACGATCCGACGTTTGCTCCGGCGGGCAAGTGTGCCGTCACGAGCGTGCTGCCAACCCGGAACTACGGATACTGGAGCGATCTCAGAGCCAACGATCCGCGCGCCTATTACGCGGAGAAGAAGCGCATTGCGGAAGCCGTCATTGGCGTTCTGGAGCGGCGCGTGCCCGGGGCGCGGGCGGCGGTGGAAACGGTGGACGTCTCCACGCCGGCAACGGTGATGCGCTACACGGGCAACTGGAAGGGATCGATGGAGGGATGGCTGCTGGAGCCCGGACAGGGATTCCGGCCTTTGCCCAACACGCTTCCCCGGCTGCAGCATTTCCTGATGGTTGGCCAGTGGGTTATGCCCGGCGGTGGTTTGCCGTGCGGCCCCATGACGGCGCGCCCGGCGGTGAAGGCGATGTGCCGGCATGATGGGGTGCCGTTTCAACCGCATCCGGCAGCGGCGGAGCGGCCAGAGCCGGTGGGCGTTTAGAAGGCGGGGGAACCATGACGGATCCGCGGGTTTTGGTGGCCTATGCCACGCGCAGCGGGACAAGCGCGGAACTGGCATCCACGATGGCAGAAGTTCTGCGCGAACATGGCGTGCGGCCGGACGTCTATGCCGCGCAGGAGCTCGCCGGTCTGGAGCCGTACGACGCGGTGGTGCTGGTGGCGCCGCTTTATATCGGAAGGTTGCACCGGGACGCGCGGCTCTTTCTCAAGAGACACCGGCAACGGCTGGAAACGCTACCGGTGGCGCTGCTGGCGCCCGGCCCCGTGGATAACAAGGAAACATCCTGGGCGGGTGCGCGCGGCCAACTGGAGAAGGAGATGGCGCGCTTGCCATGGCTTTCCCCTGTGGCGTCGCACGTTGTCGGCGGAGTGTTCGACCCGCACCGGCTGGGATTTCCTTACGCGCTGATTCCGGCGCTGAGAAGGATGCCTGCGACGGATGCGCGCAACCCGGGGGCCATCCGTGCTTCCGCCGAGGATATAGCGGGGAAGTTGATGGCGGCACTCACCGTAGGGGCCTGAGCAGCATCTCTGCGCTCCATCGAGATCAGGGAGCGGTGGGGATGCGGAGCACGGCCGCACGAAAGGCCCGGGGCTAAAGCCCATGGCATTCGGACCTCAATTCAGGGACCTGAAGGTCCCTGCTCCTTCCGGAAGCCCCATACCGGGATTCGGCAATCATGATTTGCAAGTTCATGATCCCTGCTCCTTCCGGAAGCCACCTAATCTGGAATCGTCAAACACTTCCTGAACCGGCCTTGCATCCTTGTTTCGCACCGGTTGCGTTATCATTGCGTCTATAGGATATGCGGCCTTTTTCCCCTTCCGGCCGCTGTGGTGGTGCATATTGTCCCGAGTGTTTCAGAGATTGATTTTTGTGCTGGGCGTAGCGGTGTTTGCTTCGCTGGGCCTGGGCTACGGCCTGGGCGAAATGGGCTGGTTCGGCGTGCATGCCGGCAGCGAGCAGGACGGCGCCTATAAGCAGATTGGCGTATACCAGCAGGTTCTGCGGCGGATCCAGAGCGACTACGTAACCGACCCCAACATGGAGCAGGTGACGACGGGGGCGCTGCACGGGCTGCTGGAGTCGCTGGATCCGGATTCGAGCTACCTGACGCCGGCCGAGTACAAGATTTACAAGGACCGGCCGACCACGGGCGTGGCGCAGGTGGGGCTTACGGTTTCAAAGCGCTACGGATACGCGACGGTGGTGAATGTGGCGCCGGGATCGCCGGCCGATCACGAGCACATCACTGACGGCGATGTGATTGAATCCATTGCCGATAAATCGACAAGAGAGACGTCGCTGGCGGTCATCCGGCTGATGCTGGACGGCAAACCGGGCTCGACCGTGGACATGACCCTGGTGCGGCCGGGCAAACCTGACCCGGATAAGCTGACGATGACGCGCACTGTTTTGAGCCAGCCGCCTCTGGGCGAGCAGGAGTACGAGAACGATTCCATCCTCTATCTGAAGCCGGTCGTGGTGTCAAAGGAGCGAGTGGACGAGATCGCGGCTAGGATCAAGGCCAACAAGGGACGCAAAATCCTTCTGGATCTGCGCGATGCGTCAGGCGGCGACGAGCAGGAGGGAGTGCGGCTCGCCAACCTGTTCATCCCGCAGGGCACGCTGGGAATGCTGGAGGGGCAAAAGTATCCCAAGCAGACGTTCACTGCCGATTCTTCGTTGTGCGTTACCTCGGCGCCGCTGGTGGTGCTGGTGAATCGCGGCACGTATGGGCCCGCGGAGCTGACGGCGGCAGCCATTGAAGACGCCAAGCGCGGCGACGTGGTGGGCGAGCGGACATTTGGCGAAGGCTCGGTACAGAAGACGATCGATTTGCCGGACGGCGCGGCCCTGATGCTGACGGTGGCCAAGTACGAGGCGCCGGATGGGCACAAGATCCAGGATGAAGCGGTAATGCCAAACGTGCAGGTGGCCCAGTCCAGCGACGAGAACCTGGACCTGGAGCCGCAGACGAACAAGGAAGATCAGCCGCTGGACAAGGCGCTGGCCATCCTGAAGGCGAAAAACAGCTAAGCTGCACGTTTGACCGCGGAGATCATTTGACCGAAGATGCGGATTCGCCGCGCAGAACGCGACGATATCGCGCCGATTCCCGCACGGAAGTATAGCCTTCCGGAAGTTCGTCGCCTGGTTCGGGCGGGTCGATTGGCCTGTCGAGTATAGCCAGAGCCTCCGCGATGCGCTCCGGCGTAGGCGTCGGGCGAGATTTGAGCCATTCCTGATGCTGCTTTACGCCACTCGCCATCTTTGCCGATCTCTTTCCAGAATCGCATCGATGGGCGCTAACTGCAACTTGCCGCCCGAATACCCTGCTTGCTGTTACAGATCCGGCCTTCCGCCGCCGGGATAACCCTTCAATCGCCCGATTCTCCGCCCTCTAAGCTTCTTCCCGTTCGTGGCGTTCGCTACCAGGTCTTGCACGCCCAGATTCGGAGGGTTCGTTTGTCACTGTCCTGAAGTCAAACCCATGCTACGCTCTTCAGTGTTCCGCATTTTCTCCCCCTGAAGCGCGAGAGATGCCATGAGGCTCGATGAGCTTGGGCTCCCCTATCCAATCAGAGACACCGCGCGGTCTCGGCCGGACCCACCGCCTGCCGCCTGATCCGCCGCAGCGGCGCGAGCGCCCGCCCGAGCGCCCCCATCGCAAGCTGGCCGGAAAGGCTGCATTTGTCATCCTCGGGTTGTTGGCCATCATCACCGGCTCGCTGGCCGGGATGACACTGGTCTACTCGGCCGACCTGCCGCAGATCCAGGAGCTGGAAACCTACCGGCCGTCTACGACCACCGATCTGTATGACATCAAGGGCCGGGTGATCGGCTCGTTCGCGCTGCAGCGGCGAGTGATTGTGGACTACAATGGCTTTGCCCCGGTGCTGCGCCAGGCCGTGGTTTCCATCGAGGACAAGGACTTCTACTCGCACGGCGGAATCAACTTGCTGCGCATCTGGGGCGCGGCATGGCACGATGTGCGCTCGCATGGGCGGGCGCAGGGCGCATCCACGCTGACCATGCAACTGGCGCGGAACCTGTTTCTGTCAGCGGATCGCAACATGGTGCGCAAGCTGGAGGAAGCCTACTTGGCCATCCAGATCGAGCGGACATTCACCAAGGAGCAGATCTTTACGCTCTATGGGAACCAGATTTACCTGGGCAGCGGGCAATACGGGTTTGAGGCGGCGGCGGAGTATTACTTTGGCAAGCACGCCAAGGACGTGAATCTGGACGAGGCGGCACTTCTGGCCGGGCTGCCCAAGGGGCCGGCGGCGTACTCGCCCATACTGAACCCGGAAAAATCGCTGCGGCGGCGCAACCTGGTACTGAACGAGATGGAGTCGGACGGCGTGATCACGCACCAGGAGGCGGAGCATGCGCGATCTGCTCCGCTGGGTTTGCGCATTTCGCAGCCGAACAGCACCATCGCGCCGTGGTTCCAGGAGGAGGTACGGCGGGAGTTGGAGAAGCGCTTCGGCACCGATGAGGTGCACGAGGCGGGCCTGCGCGTGGATACGACGCTGGACCTGGATTTGCAGAAGACGGCCAACTCCGCTGTGCTGGACGGGCTGGCGGCGTACGAACGCCGGCATGGATGGAAGGGCAAGCTCGAAAACGTGCTGGCGGATGGAGAAACGCTCGAGGAGTACAAGCATCCCGACTGGGCCCAGCAGGCGCAACCCGGCGACTACGTGCATGCGGTGGTAACCAGCGCGCTGCCGCTGGCAATCCGGGCAAAGGTGGGCGACAGCCAGATTGTGATCGAGCCGGAAGGCTGGAAGTGGACGGGCCAGCGTTATGCCGACGCGCTGGTGAAGCCGGGCGACATTATTTATGTACGCCTGGGCGACGCGTTCGAGGGCGGCGACCGCAAGGCGGCTCTGGAGCAGGACTCGGGAACCGAGGGCGCGCTGATGGCAATCGACAACACCAATGGCGACGTGCTGGCCCTGGTGGGCGGGCGCGACTTCGCGCTCTCCCAGTTCGATCGCGCCACGCAGGCGGAGCGGCAGACGGGGTCGAGCTTCAAGCCCTACGTGTACACCGCGGCCATCGAGGATGGGGTGAAGCCGGACGACATCATCGTGGACGGGCCGGTGAGTTTTGGCAGCTACGTGCCGCATAACTACGAGAACGATTACAAGGGCGCGATGACCATCACCAACGCGTTTGCGGAGTCGCGCAATATTCCTGCGCTCAAGCTGGCGGCGCGGGTGGGGATTCACAACGTGATCGATGTGGCGCACCGGTTCGGGGTGACCACCAACATTCCGCCGTATCTGCCCATCGCTTTAGGCGCAGTGGAGATCACGCTGAACGAACAGGTGGCTTCGTACTCGGTGTTCCCCAACGACGGCATTCGAGTGCAGCCGCGGCTGATCCGCAAAGTGTCGAATGCGGATGGCATCACGCTGTGGGAGGATCCGTCGGCAGTGAAGGTTGTCATCAGCCAGCAAACGGCGCGGACGATGATGGCGCTGCTGCGCGCGGTGACGGCACACGGGACGGGCGCAGCGGCGGCGGAATTGAACCATCCACTGGGCGGAAAAACCGGCACCACCAGCGACTTTACCGATGCGTGGTTCCTGGGCTTCTCGCCCTCGGTGACCTGCGGTGTCTGGATCGGGTTCGACAGCCGCGAATCGCTGGGCAACAAGGAAACCGGCGCGCGCGCGGCGCTGCCCATCTGGATGGCGTTTATGAAGCAGGCCATCGCGGGCAAGGACGACGAAGAGTTTTTGATGGATCAGGACCAGGGAACGCCGCTGCTCGAGGCCAGGTCGAACGGGGCGGAAAAGCCCGTGGTTCCGGCGCGCGCGTTGGGCCCGGCCGCGAAGCCGATCAGCAATGGCCGGCCGCTATTGCCCCAGCCTCGGGGGTCAGTGCGGCAAACGCCGGCTGCATCTACGCCCGGCAGGCCTGCTGCTATGGCCCCGGCTACGCGATCCCGCAATGCACCGCTGGTGCACCCGGCATTGCCGTCTCCTCCTGCCGAACCTGCGCGCGCCAAGCCTGTTGTCAGGCCCGCATTAGCTCCAGGACAGTAGAAATACCCAGGCGTTCACGAGACTCCGTGCCCCATCCTTGCGCCAGAAGGAAGGCGCAAGGATGGGGCACGGAGCGGGCTGATTCTGCAGCTTCCCAAAGGGCGAGCGCTCCATGTGATCCTAATCACCTTTGGGAGTGTTGCGCCGCACTGTTTCTTCTCCCCGCCCGGTGCAAACCTGCAGTTGTCGACTGTGGGGGAACGCCATGGCTGAAGCCGCGCCGCTGTGTTGGTCGCATCCCGCCGCGATCTTGGTCGCCACCGACCTGAGCGATCTCGACCGTCTGATGCCTTTCGCTGTGGATCAAGCTGCGCAGACGGGCGCGCGGCTGATCCTTCTCCATGTGATTGCGCTCAGCGAGGCCATTACCGCGGACATTGCGGGCATGCCCTACTACGACCCCGCGGGCGCGCTGGACACCGCCGCCAGGGTGATGGAAGCGGCCTGCCAGCAGGCCCGCAAACACAACGTGGTGTGCGACGCCCTTGTGCGCGAAGGGCACGCAGCCCAACAGGTTCTCTCCGCGGCCCGGCAGTTCCACGCGGACCGCATTCTGCTTGGAACCAGGAGCCGCGGCAAGGTGAGCAGACTGCTCATCGGCTCCGTAGCTGAGCAGGTGCTGCGCTCGGTCAATATCCCGGTCATTACCGTGGGTCCAGAGGCTCATCTCGCGGTGGAAGGCAGCCTGCCTGAAAGGGTGGTGCTGCACGCCACCACATTGCGAGAGACCTCCCGTCCGAGCGCAGCGCTTGCCAGTCGGGTTGCCGGCAGCCTGGGCGCGCGCCTGATTCTGCTGCACGTGCTTCCGCCCATCCCGGAGATGCAACGCCGGGGCGAGCCCACTGGGCTTGATTCCGCGGCCTTGCAGGAGCTACGCGCCACGGCCGAGGAGGTCTCGCGCGATAGCGAGGTGCCTATCGAGGCCGAGGTGATCCACGGCAACCCTGCCATTGAGATTCTGGCGGAAGCGGCCGGCCGCCGCGCCGGTCTGATCGTCCTCGGGGCCACTCAGCACTCCGCCTTCGAGAGCCTGGCCCGCGACGGCACGGTCTACAAAGTGCTGGCGCACGCCCGCTGCCCGGTGATGACCTTGCGCGAACCGCAGCTCAGCAGCGAGCATGCCGCGACTGCACACATGGTGACACACGCCCATTAGAGGGCGGAAATCAGGAAGACAACAGGATCCCGCTAGTTGAAGAGATCCTTCATCTTTTCGAGTAGCGAAGGCGAAGTGGGCTTGTTCTCCACGCTCATGGTTTCGGCCAGCTTGTTTACCAGCTCGCGCTGGGGTCGCGTGAGCTTGCGGGGAATCTGCACCAGCACCTTGACGACCAGGTCGCCCTTGCCGCGGCCGTTGAGGATGGGCACGCCGCGCCCGCGGATGCGGATCTCCCTGCCGCTCTGTGTTCCTTCCGCAATCTTCAGGTTCACGGCGCCGTCAATGCCGGCAATCTCAATGTCGGCGCCGAGCGCAGCCTGGGGAAAGCTGATGGGAACCACGCAGCGCAGGTCGTGTCCATCGCGTTCGTAGAAGTCGTGCGGCTGGATGGCGAGGACGACGTAGAGATCGCCCTTGGGTCCGTTGGCGCGGCCGGCATCGCCTTCCCCGCCATAGCGGATGCGCGTGCCTTCTTCCACGCCCGGCGGCACTTTCACCTTGAGCTTGAGTTCCTTGCTCACCCGGGTTTCGCCGCGGCAGGTCTGGCAGGGATCGCTGATAACGGTGCCCGTTCCTCCGCAGGCGCTGCAGGTGCGTGCCACGGAAAAGAAGCCCTGCTGATAGCGGAGCTGGCCGCGTCCATGACAGTGGGAGCACACGGTGGGACCGCGGCCGGATGCGCTGCCGCGGCCATTGCACGCGGGACAGCTTTCCAGGCGGCGAATCTTCACCTCCGTCTCGGTGCCGAAGATGGCGTGCTCAAAGTCGATGGAGAGATCGAAGCGAAGGTCGTCGCCCCGTTGCTGGCGCGATGCTCTTGGGCTGCCGGCCATATTGAACATTTCGCCGAACAGGTCGCCGAAAATGTCGCCGAGGTCCACGGCGCCGCCGAAGCCGGAGAATCCTCCGGGACCCGCGGAGCCCACGCCGGCATGACCAAAGCGATCGTATGCGGCGCGCTTTTCGGCGTCGCATAACACCTGGTAGGCCTCGCTGGCTTGCTTGAACTTCTCTTCTGACGCACGGTCGCCGGGGTTGCGATCAGGATGGTACTTCAGCGCCAGCTTGCGATAGGCACTCTTCAGTTCCTGGTCGCTGGCTTCTCGGCTAACACCCAGCACCTCGTAGTAATCTGCTTTGCTCACGCTCAATTTATTCTACCGTCTGTTTTGGATTGGATACGACCCGCACCATGGCCGGGCGCAGAAGCTTTTCGCGAATTTTGTACCCGCGGCGAATCTCCTCGGCCACGTGCTGGTCGGGCATGTCTACGCGCTCTACGGAACCGAGCGCCTCGTGATGGCGAGGATCGAACGGTTCGCCCACCGTGGGCACGGGCGTAACCTGCATCTGGCGCAGAACGTCCTCCATCTGCTTCACGATCAGTTCCACTCCGGAACGCAGTTGCTCCGTGGATCCGCTCGCCTTCAGCGCCAGTTCGAAGTTGTCCAGCACGGGCAGGAATTGCTCCACCACGCTGGCGGCGGCAAAGTCGCGATACTCCGCGCGCTCCCGTTCGGCGCGTTTGCGCGCATTTTCAAACTCGGCCTGGAGGCGCGCCAGCCGCTCCACGAGCTGATCGCGTTCGGCCTTGAGCTTTTCGTATTCGGCCAGGCTGACCTTGTCTTCCGCGGCCGCGGCCCCAGAGTCGCCGCCCTCGGGCACCGTTCCCGTCTCCGACTTCGCGGCATCGTCGGCCGCGCTCTCTGCTTCGGCTCCTGTTTTGGTCCGCAGTTTCTCTTCCCGCAATGTTTCCTGCTCTGGCATACGTCTTCGTAATCTCCGCAGCATAAGTGCTCTTCCACTTACAGGTTACGCTGTGTTTTCGCTTGATTGGATGCGCGGCCGGCAAATCGGTCGCATATCGCACCGGCGCGCCCATGGTTCGCGCATCAATCGGTAGGAACGTTCAGGATACGCTCGGAAAGCTGCGCAATGTACCGCACCGCATGGATCATCTCCTGGTATTGGATGCGCGTAGGTGCGATCAGCGCCACCGTTCCCAGGTTGGACTTGCCCAGCCTTGCCGGTGAGCCGATCAGGACCAGGTCCTGCAATGCAGGCGAGGCATCCTCCAGGCCTATAACCACTCGAACCTCCTGTTGCCGCCCGTCAACGTAAGCGCTCAGCAGTTCGATGAGCCGCTGCTTGGCTTCCACCGCAGCCAGCATCCCGCGCAGCCGCTCCCGATCGAACTCCGCTCCGATGAGGTTAGCCATTCCGTCCACAAACAGTGTGGTTTCGCCTTCGCCGGCCAGCGCCCCCTTGCGGCAGAGTTCCTCCACTGAAGCAATCAGCTCGTGATAGGCGGCTCGCTCCACGTCAAGACGCCGCGCCACTTCCGCGCGGATGCGCTCAATGGGCCAACCGCGGAAGTTCTCATTCAGGTAGTGCGCGGCGGTGTCCAGGTCGAGGTGAGAAACATCGTGATCGAGCACCAGGACACGATCCTGCACCGCGCCAGCCTGGGTTACCATCACGGCGAGCACGCGGCCTTGTCCCAGGCGCGAAAAATGAATGTGTTCCAGGATCTGCGTGCCTGTAGTGCTGGCCAGGGCCACGCCCAGTCCGCTCGAAAGCAGGGCCAGGAGCTTTGCCGTGCGCTCCAGATAGTCGTTGGTGCTGGAGACGCCGCTGAAGCTGTCGTCAATCTGCTCGCGGCGCTGTTCGCTGAGCTGATTGATCGGCATCGCCGCCGGGTTGGCGCCGTCGGCCTGTCCGCTCAGGGCCCCCCGTGCCGGCTGCATGATCTGTTCCACGTAATAGCGAAATCCCGCCGCCGTGGGTACGCGCCCGGCCGAAGTATGCGGCTGGTCCAGCAGTCCCGCCTCCGCCAGCGAAGCCATGACATTGCGCACTGTGGCCGAGCTCAGCCCCTCGCGGCTGGCAAACGTCTGCGCCACTGCCTGCGAGGCCACCGGCTCTCCCGTAGCGATGTACAACTCAATGATGGCCGTGAGCACCAGCCGCTCCCGCGGGCTGACGCGCGTCTCAGTCATCAATCTGCGCTCCCCCGGAGACTCCAACCCGTCCGGCTCTCGGAGCCTTGCGTGGTGTCGGCCAGATTGGGCGGAATCTTCCTTCATAAGTGTAGGGATGCAGAAAAATCAATGTCAAGTTACGAAAATTGCTTACGTAAATTGCCTCACTCGCGGCGTTGTGTTGGCTTCAAGTTGCTTCTGAAGTCGTCTTCCGAGCCATCTGGGAGCGAAGAAGCGGGAAAGTTGACTCGCTCAGCCCGGAAGCGCTAGACGGTTCTTTCCTTTTGGCTTAGCCGAATCCCGAGGCAACCAGAATCCTCCCTCCCTGAAAAGCCTAAATTCGGTTCCGCGGCTTTACTTGCACCGAACGATAATGGAACCAGACCAGCCGCTGGGGAGGCTTCGTTGCGCAAATGTCTATGTCGTGTCGCATGCCGTGTCATGATTGCATTCGCATTGGCTGCGCCAATGGCGCTCACCTGCCAGCAGGATCCGCCGGCCACCCAGCCAATTTCCCCGGCCCGCGGCGATGCCGAAGCAGCCTGGCGCGGGCAACTGGTGGCTTGGCGCGCGCAGCGCGAGCATGACTTGGCCGCACCGGATGGCTGGCTCACACTCGTCGGCCTCGAGTGGCTCAAGCCGGGATTTAACACCTTTGGCTCCGCTGCGGACAACCGCATCCACATCGATGACGCTCCGCCGCACCTCGGGTTGCTGACGCTATCGGGCACAACGCTGCAGCTTCTGGCGCCCACGGGCGGCTTCCCTGAGGGCCTTCTGCTTGACGGCAACCCCGCGCGCGAAGGAGCGTTAAGCGCCGACCAGGCCAAACCCTCAACGCTGACCTGGCGCACTCTAACCATGGTCATTCTGCCGCGCGGGGGCCGTTACGCCCTGCGCATCAAAAACTCAAACGCCGCCAGCCGCACCGGCTTTCATGGGCTGCACTGGTACCCGCCGGATCTTCGCTATGCGGTCACAGCAAAATGGATCCCCTACAACCCGGCGCATACGCTCAAAATCCCCACCGTCATCGGCACCACGCTCGATCTGCCGTCGCCCGGCGTGGCCGAGTTCACCCTCGACGGCAAAACCCTGCGCCTGGAGCCGGTGCTGGAAAGCCCGCACGACACCGCGCTGTTTTTCATCCTGCGCGATACCACCAGCACGTCGACCACCTACGAGGCGGCGCGCTTCCTGCGCACCGTTTTCCCCGACCACGGCCTCACCCAGCCGGGAACGCTGGTGCTCGACTTCAACCAGCTCTTCAACCCGCCCTGCGCCTACACGCCCTACGCTACTTGCCCGCTGCCTCCCGAGCAGAACCGCCTGCCCATCGCCATCGAAGCCGGCGAAGAGCGGTACACGAAATAAGTAGTTTGCAGCTTCGCGGGTGCCCCATCTTAATCGCGCTTTTTGCGTTTAGGGTGGGAAACGCCTGGGCTGACTCGCCGGCTTGCTGACCCGCTGCTTCTCATATTGGATACTAGTAACAGCCCATGTTCCACACCATCGACGACATCCGCATTCAATGGACGAAGGTAGTCCTTCCGCCCGTCTTCCTCGAAGAAGAGCGCCCGGTATCCGAGGCCGCTTCGGAGACCATCTTCAGCGCGCGCGCCAGCATCATCGACATCCTGCACCGCCGCGACGACCGGCTGTTGGTGATGGCCGGCCCATGCTCCATCCATGACACCAGGGCCGCGCGCGAGTACGCCGCGCTGCTGAAGGGCGCGATTACGGAGTTCTCCGCCGATTTGCGTATCGTGATGCGCGTCTACTTTGAGAAACCGCGCACCACTGTCGGCTGGAAGGGCCTGATCAACGATCCGCATCTCGATCAGTCGTTCAAAATCAACGACGGGCTGCGCCTGGCGCGAAACCTTCTGCTCGACCTGGCCGAGATGGGCGTGCCTTCGGGCACTGAGTTCCTCGACATGATCTCGCCGCAGTACATTGCCGGCCTGGTCGCCTGGGGCGCCATCGGAGCACGCACCACGGAGAGCCAGGTGCACCGCCAGCTCGTCTCCGGCGTAAGCTGCCCCGTCGGCTTCAAGAACGGGACTTCTGGAAATGTCGACATCGCCATCGATGCGCTGCTCTCCGCCGCGCACTCCCACACTTTCCTCGGCCACACCAAGCACGGGCAATCGGCAATCTTCGTGACGCGGGGAAATCCTGACACCCACATCATCCTGCGCGGCGGCCGCCAGACCGTGAATTACCCCGCCGAGGCGGTGGGCGAGACCGCGGCGAAGATGCAGAAAGCCGGGCTCGACTCACGCATCATGATCGACTGCTCCCACGCCAACTCCGGCAAGGATTACAAGCGCCAGCCAATCGTGTGCGGCGACGTAGCCGCGCAGATCGCAGCCGGAAACCGCGACATCATGGGCGTAATGCTGGAGAGCAACCTGGTGGAAGGCGCGCAGAAGCTCCAGCCGGGCAATCCGCTGGTCTATGGACAAAGCATCACCGATGCGTGCATCGGCTGGCCGCAAACGCAAGAGTTGCTGAAGGAATTGGCGGCCGCCGTGCGCACGCGAAGACAAAAATAATCGAGCCCTACGGCGCGCTCTCAATCTGCCGCGAAATCCACCGGTTCAGGCTGACGCCTTCACTTGCCGCGCGCATCGCCGCCTTGCGATGCAGTTCGGGCTCCGTGCGCACCAGAATCTTGCCGTTGAATGGCCGGTCCGGCGCCTGCCCTTTTTCTTCGCAGAATTTCAAATAACTATCGATACTCTCGCGGAATGCCTTCTTCAGTTCCCGGGCTGTGGAGCCCTCAAAGTGAATCACGTCGCGCAGTCCTGCCACCGTCCCGGAAAACGTGCCATCCTCCGGGCCAAAATCGATCGGGCCAGCCGTATAACCCTGGTATTCCATCATGGCTTTACTCCCGCGTTGATTAAAAACTTCCGCACCGCATCCACTGCGCCCTTCTTGGTCTCCGGACGGGGATGCGGCCGATGAAAAATCGCCGTTATGCCGTTCAGCCGTATCGCAACCCGGCTTCCCTCGCGCTGGCTTATCTCCCCACCCAACGCGCGGATCAATGATTCAACAGCCGCCCACCGGATGTCCGCTCGTGTCGGGCGGTCGAAAACGGCGCTCAGTGTAGATTGCTGGCCCTTGTTCATGGGAAGGCGATCTTAACACTGGCCGCCCCGGATCTTTCAATATGATAGCACAATTCGATATCATATACTCTCAGCCGCAGTACGCCGACTACTGCCCCAGCGCATCTCCCAGGAACTTGAGCACCCTCGGAATCGCATCCAGGGACGATTCCGCGTTCCCTTCCGGCGTGCCTCCATAATCCATTTCCATCCCGCTCACCGCATTCCGCCCGCCCTTGTTCCACGCCGGCGCAATTTCCGGCAGTCCCGCCAGATGCCCCGCATGCGGGTACACCAGCGCTACAACCGCGTAGCGGAAGTGGGCGCTGCGTAGCCGCGCGGCCGCAGTCTCCACCATCTCCGCAGAAGGCCACACGCCGTCGTCGTTTCCCCCGATCATCAGGATTGGCCCATGCGTGCTCTCCACATGAATGGCCGCGTCCATCTCCATCGAACGATCGCGTAGCCGCGGCGGCGCGTAGGTCAAGTCTCTTCCGCCCCAGGTCCACGCCGGCATCAGGCCCGGGTACCCACAGCACGCCGGGTAACGCACGTTTGCCGGCACGTAGGCCACCACCGCTTTCAACGCCGGGAACATCGATCCCAGTTGCAATGCCACCTCGCCGCCGCGCGATGCTCCCATCACTCCAAGCCGTTGCGGGTCCACTTCCGGCCTCTCGATCAGCCACACCAGCGCCTGCTGGAAGTACTCGAGCGGAATGCGCAGCAGCGAATCCGGCCTTCCCTGGCAGCGGAAGTAACACAATGCCAGCGCGACATATCCGTGCGACGCCAACCAGGCCGCGCGGCGAATGGGCATTCCGCCCTCCGATCCGCCCAGCACCAGCACCGCCGCATGCTGGCCCGCGCCCGGCGGCACAAACAGCCGCCCTTTCGCGGGTCCTTCAAGATTGACCGCACGCACGCCCGGAGCCACTGAAAGCTGTTCAAGATCGGCGCTGCCTGTCTCGCGCCCGTCGATCAGCAAGTGAAACGTGATCCGCTGCGGGCCGAGATCGCGCGGCGGTTCGTAGATATGCACGCTTTTCGCCGCCGGCATCATCGCCCACACCAGCCCCATGGCCGAAACAGGCTTGTAGGATCCCTTCACCGGCGCCTGCCGCGCCGTATCGACGCCTCCACTGGCGTCGGCCGCGAACTCCGCCTCTGCCGCCCACGATTGCTCCTCGCCATCCACCAGGTCTGCGCGCAAGGTCACATGCTGTCCCGGTTGCAGGCCGGTAACGCGGATGGATGCCGGATAATCCATCATCACTTGTGTGGGAGTGACCACCAGCGTCTGACCGAAAGCGCAGCACGCCGCACCGCAAACTGCCAGCACTGCAACCCATGGATTGCCCAGCTTCATCCCGGTCGACCTCCGCGTGAGCAGCAGTATACGTGGCCCTCCCCGGATGGTAGTCAACGCGGAAGTCGGCCGCATTTGCTAGAGTCATTACCCATGGAAAGCCTGCGATCCCTTCGCGTAGCCAAATCCGCTCTCCTTCTGTTTGCTTTCACGTTCGCCGGCGTGGCAGCGGCGCAAACCGCGCAGGCACCGCGGGTGCCCGACTGGGCGTTGCCCGGCTCGCCCACCCACAAGCAGGTGCCGCCGCCCGCGGATTTCCATCGCCCCACCGTTACCTTCAACCAGCCCATCGGCATCTTTGAGGGACAGTCCGATGTCGGCGGCCCGCTTGTCGCCGGCAGCGCCGGCTACGACCCCGCAACCGGCAGCTACACCATCCACTCCGCCGGCTACAACATCTGGTACCAGCGCGACGAGTTCCGCTTCCTCTGGAAGAAGATGTCCGGCGATGTCTCCCTCGCCGCCGACCCATCCTTCCCCGATCCCAACGGCTACGGCGACCGCAAAATCGTCCTCGTCATTCGCCAGAGCCTTGACGACGACTCCAAGGAAGCCATGGTTGGCGAGCACGGCGGCGGCATGACGCACCTGGCCTGGCGTTCCGACAAGGGCGCGCAGATGAAGGACGCGGAGTATCGCTTCGGCGGCACGCTCAACGGCGTCCATCCCAAACGCATTGGCATTGAGAAGCGCGGCGACCAGATCGCCATCTTCATCAGCCTGACCGGCGAGCCCATGCACCAGTTCGGGCCGCCCATCACGCTGCCCATCGACGAGCCGTTCTATGTGGGCATCGGCTTCTGCTCCCACCTCGCCGCCACCGTGGACACCGGCGTAGTGTCGAATGTCCTGCTCGAAAACTCGGCTGGGAAGGTGCACTGAGCCGCTCCCAGTCCTAATTGGAAACTGGAATTGTCTGCCGGCCGTCTGTCGTTGGAGTCTTCTTCCGCAGAATCCCCGCCGAAATCAGCGTGATCAGCACCCCCACCGGCAGCGGCTCCAGAAACGTCTCCGCCGAGCTGACCAGCACATTGCCGTACATCGCCTTGGCCTTCTGCAATTCGGCAGCCTTGGCCGCCAGCGCAGCCGGGCTGGCGCCTGCCGCACGCGCCTTCTCCATTGCGTAGGCGGCGTACTTGTCCATGAAATCCGGCATGTAGAAGTGGTAGAGAATCTCCCAGCTCACCACGTAGCACACGCAAGTGATTGCGGTGATCGCCATGCCGATGCCGAACGCGCGCCCAAATGTGATGGAGCCGTTCCCCTCGCCGTCCCGGTAGGCGCGGATCCCGAAAAACACCAGCAGGAACGACAGCACCATGGTGGTGTAGCCCACCACCAAGCCGCGGTCGAAGCCGATATGGTTGGAGTAGACCATGGTCACAACCATCAGCGCCGACAGGATGCCCCCGGAGATAAACCCGAACGTCAGAATGACCTTTCTCATCTGTCCTCCTCGCGCGCCGCTCTCAACCGGCCGGCCGCCTGTGGAACCAAAGTAGCCCCGGAACCCCTGCCCAAGTCGTCATGCTTTCGGGTGATTTTGCCCGTCACCCTCAAAATTCATCCCTTCGTGCGACAGATTGTCTTCTGGTTTTGTCTTCTGTTCCCTGATCCCTGATCCCTGTTCCCTGCCTTTACGGCAGCAGCCCGAACTTCTTCCCCATCTGCACCGCCTGCGTCCGCCGCCGCGCTCCCAGCTTGTCGAACGCCCGACTGCAATGCGTCTTCACGGTGTTCTCGCTGACGAACAGCTTGGCGGCGATCTCGCGGTTGGTCATGCCCTCGGCCACCAGCCCCAGGATCTCCATCTCCCGCCGCGTGATGCCCAGGTCGTCGCGGCTCTTGTCATCGGGCACAAACGGCTGGCCCCCCGATGCCTGCACCGGTTCCATCCCGTCCGCCTGCACCGGCTCCGCCGCTCCCGCGCGCGGGCGGGTCAGCTTCACCCCCAGCCAGATTCCCAGCCCGGCAAACACGATGGCCACCAGCGCCGCATAAATCTCCACCGAGTGGTCGATTACCAGGAACTGGTACTCCGACCAGCGCAGCAGCGCGATCAGCACACCGCCGGCGCAACCGAGAATCAGCAAATGCCTCTTCATAAGCGCAATCAAGCAGGCCCTCGGACTATTTGCCGCAACTGGAAGAACGTGTCGCCTATCTTACCCCAATCATCGCGCCAATCCCACAGTCACGTGCCCCTGGTCCCTCGGTCCCTCGTTCCCTGTCTCTATGATGGATGCAACGCCATTCCATGCCACCCACCCTCTTCATCTCGGCCGGCGAAGCCAGCGGCGAAGCCTACGGTGCCCTCCTTATTGAGGACTTGAAGGCGCGGCTCGCCGCGCAAGGACGCGATGCGCACTTCTTCGGCATGGGCGGTCCGCGCATGGCCGCGGCCGGCCTCGACCGCATCGTCCGCGCCGAAGACGTGGCCGTCATGGGCATCACCGAGGTCGTCCGCCACCTGCCCCGGATCTACCGCGAGTTCCGCAAGCTCAAGCAGTCCCTGCGCGACCGCCGGCCATCGGTCGCCATCCTCATCGATTTCCCCGACATCCACTTCAAGCTGGCCAAAGAGCTGCGCCGCCTCGGCGTTCCGGTCGTCTACTTCGTCAGCCCCCAGCTCTGGGCATGGAAGAAGCACCGCATCAAACTCGTCCAGCGTTACGTGGACCGCATGCTGGTCATCTTCCCGTTCGAAGAGCCGTTCTACCGCGAGCGGGGCGTTCACGCAGAGTTTGTCGGGCATCCGTTGGCTGAAATCCCCGCACCTACCATCTCTCGCGACGAATTCGCCGCGAAGCACGGCCTCGATCCGGCAAGAACCTGGATTGCCCTGCTCCCCGGCAGTCGAGCCAAGGAAATTCGGGACAACCTTTCCGAAATACTCGCTGCCGCGCGCATGCTCGTCGCAAATCCTAACGCACCGCTGAAAAACTTCATTAACAACGGGAACATTCCGGGATCAACGGGCTTTGTATCAGGGCACGACTTCAGTCGTGCCAATAACGCCCCCGAAAGTGCGAGGGCTTCAGCCCCGGAGGGAAAGCCGCCCTACCAATTCATCCTCCCGCTGGCCCCGACCCTCACGCCGACGCAGCGCGACTTTGTCTACCGCCTGTCCCAAAATCACTCCGCCGGTCTCGATCTCCGCCTCGTCACCGACGCTCCCGCCACCCTCCACCACTCCCGCGCCGCCATCGTCGCCTCCGGCACCGCGACCGTCGAAGCCGCCCTCATCGGCAATCCTTTCGTCGTCGTTTACCGCGTTTCCCCCCTCACTTACGCCATCGCCAAGCGGGTCGTTACCGTGCCTCACGTCGCCATGGTCAACCTGATTGCCCAAAAGCGCGTCATTACAGAGTTGATCCAAAATGACTTCACCGCATCCAATATCGTCAGTGCCTTGCAGCCATTGCTACCCGATGGCCCTCCTCGACAGTCCATGATGAAGGAACTCGCTGAGCTCCGCGGAACGCTGCGAGCCAGACCGAAAACCGCCGCGCAGCCGTCCGCTGGAGCCATTGCCCGGGTCGCCGAGGTTGTCCTCGAGCTCCTCGGAGGGACCCAACGGACCGGGGCTGCGCCAACCACAGCCCCGGAACCGCACTAGAATGAATGCATCGCGAGTACGAGTGACCCATATGAGCTTTCCCCACTGCAACCGCCTGCTCGCCTCCGCGCTCGGGCTCCTGGCCATCAGTCTGCTGGCCGCCCGTCCCGCGCCCGCGCAGGGATTCCAGCGCCAGCAGCTCAACATCACCGGCTACGTCATCGATGCCGAGATCGACACCCAGGCGCATCATCTCCAGGCCAAGGCTACCGTCACCTTTACCGCGCCTGAGAACGCCGAAGTCGTCTCGTTTGGGTTCCATCCCGCCCTTAAGATCACCAAAATCACCGATGACGCGGGCAAGGTCCTCACCGGCGAGCGCTCCGCAGACGGCACCGTACGCGTGACCCCTGCTTCGCCCATCGTCCGCAGCAAGCCCATGCATTGGACCTTCCAGTACGAGGGCGTAATCACCGGCAACGAGGATGGCCCTATCGAGGGGCTCAAGCTGGCGGCCATTCAGGAGCCCATCACCTACCTGCTCTACGCCGCGCGCTGGTTCCCCACCACCGGCTACACCACGGACCGGTACACGATGGAGCTGCACATCCGGGTGCCCCAGGGCGTGCGGGTGTTTTCGAGCGGCCAGACCGGCGCGCCCACCTCCGTGACCCTCGCCAACAGCAAGCCCGGCGACCAGTACAACTTCAACTGGACCAAACCCGGGTTCCCCGGCACCATCATCGCCGGCCGCTACGTCGAACCCTTCATCGCCGGCCCCGGCAACGTCAAGGTCTACCTCACCATCGCCCACCAGGCCAGCGGCAACCAGTTGGCCCAGACCGCGCAGAAGGAATTCGAGTTCTTCACCGACAACTTTGGCGAGCCGGAATCCAGCCACCTCAACGTTGTAGAAATCCCCGACGACACCCTGCCCGCGGTATGGGCTCCGGAACTGGCCGCCATCATGGGCTCCCGCACCGGCGACAAATCCGGCATCCGCCTGCTTGCCAACACCATCGCCCACCAGTGGTGGGGCTCGGAGGTCAGCCCCAAAAACGCGAATGACACCTGGATCACCAACGGCATGTGCCGCTACGGCGAGCTCATGTACCTTCAAGACGAACAAGGCGAGAGCGCTCTCCGCCTCGCCCTCCAGGACGTTGCCGCCAGCGCGCTCGCCTATGACACCACGCCGCTCTCGTCGTCCGGCCGCGAACAGCCGTTTTCGCCGGAGTTCCAGTCGCAGACTTTCGACAAAGGCGCGGAGATCTTTCACATGCTCCGCTGGGAGATCGGCGACAAGGACTTCCTCGCCACTCTCAAAGGCGTCCTCAGCCAATACACCGACCAAGGCATCACCACCAGCGACGTCGCCAAAGTGGCCGAGGCGCAGTCGCAGCAGCAGCTCACGCCGTTCTTTGCCCAGTGGGTTGACGGCACCGGCGCGCCTACGTTCACCGACAAGTACGCTGTCTATCGTCTTGGCAACAACAAGGGCTTCCGCACCATCGGGGAGATCGACCAGAACCTCGACCTCTTCCGCATGCCCGTCGACCTGCGCGTTGAAACCGACGGCAAGACGGTCAATGAAAAGGTCGACGTTGTCGGGGATAACTCGAATTACGCAGTCGACACCTTCGGCCGGCCACGCCGCATTACCATCGATCCCAACGACTGGGTGCTCAAATCCTCTCCCGACCAGGACGTCCGGATCGACATTCTCAAGGGCCAGCAACTGGTGGCTCAAGGCGATCTGGTGGGCGCCCTCAACCAGTACAACGAGGCCCTCAAAACCAATCCCGAGTCCTCCCTGGCCAGCTACCGCATCGGCGAAGTCCTGTTCCAGCAGCACAACTTCCAGGCTGCCGTAAACTCCTACCGCGACGCGCTCCGCGGCGACGACGACCCCGCCTGGACCGAGGTCTGGTCCCATATCGAGCTGGGCAAGATCTTCGATTGCACCGGCCAGCGCGATCGCGCGGTGAACGAGTACCGCCTGGCCGTCCAGACCAACGACAATACCCAGGGCGCGCTCAACGAAGCCCGCCAGGACCTGACCAAACCCTACGCCTGCAAACTCTCCGAGTAGCCCCTACCCTGAAGAGGATTGAGGGACATAGCTCAGTGCCCCATCCATGCGCTCCTGAGCGAAGGATCCCGCGCATGGGTGGGATACCACGATAGCCTTCGCCACCTATCCGTCAATCCCAGACAACCCCACGCCCACTATCCTCCTCTCTCCCTACATCCCCTCTGCGCACCCCGGCAGAGCCGAGGTGCAATCCCCTGAAATCCCGAATCCCCGCCTCCATCCTGACCTTCAGCCTCCTCACCGCTCCGTGCGTCTCTGCCCAATCCCCCCCGCCGCAGTCCCCCACCATCGAGATGGCCAACGTCCAATTCCGCTACTCCCCCGCCCTCTCCGTCCTCATCGTCCGGCTGCGCGGCTCGCTTACTCCCACCCCCGGTCATACCGTGGCCAGCTTTAACGATCCTTCATCCTTCAATGTCGCCACGGATGCCGCCGAAATGCGCATGACCACATCCCAGCTGGAAGGGCTCATGAACTCCTGGCTCCTGCGCTCGCCCAAAGCGCAGCTCAAGAGCATGCACATCGTCGCCGAGGGCGATCACCTCCTCATCCACGGCACCATGAAAAAAGGCCTTCACGTCCCCTTCACCTCCACCGCCGTGCCCGGCCTCACCGCCGACAATCGCATCCGCTTCACCGTCCAGCAGGTAAAAACCGCGGACATTCCCCTCAAAGGCCTCATGGATTCCCTCGGCATCAGCCTGGAAGACCTGGTCAGCCAGAAAGGCCTGCACGGTATCTCGATCGACGGCGATTCCATGCTCATCGACCCCCAGACCGCGTTCCCTCCGCCACAGATCCGCGCCAAAATCACCGGCGTCCGCATCGCCGGCCAAAGCCTCGTCCTCACCTTTGGCCAAGGCGCGCCCCAACTCCCCTCCAGGCCCTGGAAAAACTACGTCGCCATGCACGGCGGCAATGTAGAGTACGGCCGCGAGGAGATGTTCAACTCCGACCTGACCATGATCGACAACACCCCCGCCGATCCGCTCGCCTTCTATCTCCCCGGCTACTGGTGCCAGATCGTCCACGGCAAAATCGAAGCCACCCCCGAGAAAGCCTTCCGCATCTTCGTGCCGGATTACTCCAAAATCCCCCGCAACTCCTGCCACTAACTCCGCAAGCTAGTCCCTAGTCCCTAGTCCCTAGTCCCCGTTGTTGTAAACTCGCTCGGTGATGAAAACCAGTCGCTTGCTTCTCTTCTCCGCTGCCGTCCTTGCCGCAACTACCCTGGCCGCCCAGGAAACCAAACCCAAGCCGGAAGACACTGAAATCTGGAAGCCGGTGCCCGCCATGGTCACGCCCGGCGCCACCTGCGGCGCGCCTCCGTCGGACGCCATCATTCTCTTCAACGGCAAAAACGAAGACGAATGGGTCTCCGCCGAAGACCATACCCCCGCGCGCTGGACCGTCGCCAATGGCCTGTTTACCGTGGCCAAGGGCACGGGCAACATTGAAACCCGCCGCACCTTCAAGAACTACCAGCTTCACGTCGAGTGGCGCGTCCCCGCCGATATCACCGGCTCCGGCCAGGGCCGCGGCAACTCCGGCGTCTTCCTCGCCTCCACCGGCCCCGGCGACGACGGCTACGAGCTCCAGGTCCTCGACCCCTGGAACAACCCGACCTACGTCAACGGCATGGCCGGCTCGCTCTACAAACAGGCCATCCCGCTGGTCAATCCCGGCCGCAAGCCCGGCGAGTGGCAGACTTACGACGTCATCTGGACCGCCCCCACCTTCAACGACGACGGCTCCCTGAAATCCCCGGCCTACGCCACCGTCTTCTTCAATGGCGTGCTCGTCCAGAACCACTTCGAGCTCAAAGGACAGACCCTCTATATCGGCCAGCCCTTCTACAAAAAGTACGACCGCGCGCCCATCAAGCTCCAGGCTCATGGCGACAAAAGCGCGCCCCTCAGCTTCCGCAACATCTGGGTCCGCGATCTGCCATAACACAGGTTTCAGGGATCAGGGTTCAGGGTTCAGGGTTCAGGGATCAGGGATCAGGCACGAGTCAGAGTCTCCGACCTCTGAAACCTGACTCCTGATCCCTCGTTCTGTGGATAACCTGCCCCAAATTAGCCATATACGGCCCATATCTCCATCGTGCCGCCGGGCTGTTTCAGACGTACAATCACCTCAACAACGCCATGCAGTCAGGATGGAAGCCGCACGTTGGCACATCCGGGCCATGTCCGGGGCGCATGTCGGTGACTCTGGTTACGAGGGACGTAGACCTGGAAAGCGCATTTACCATCACCCGGTTGCTTCTCATGGCTGGCGCTTCGCTCGTGCTGGCTGTTTCGATCAGCGCCTGCCAGGTCATCGCCGGCTTTTCCCAGACCAGCCTGATCCGCGTCATTGACGCCTCCTACGCGGCCCCTCCCGTCAACGTCGTCGTGGCAGGCACCGTCTTCGCCGCCAACATCGGCGAGGGCTACATCTCCAATTACGGTGCCACATCCCCCTCCGCCAGTGCCTTGGTCCAGGTCACCACCGCCTCCGGCAATACCAACCTCGTATCGGCCACCGCTGCCCTTGCCCCCGGCGCCCAGCATTCCGTCTTCCTCACTGACAACGCTTCCACTCCTACTCTCTATAGCGTCACCGTGCTTCAAGACGCGCAGACCACCGCTCCTGCCGGCCACTCCGAATTCCGCTTCCTCAACCAGGCGCCCCGCACCGGCGCCCTCGACGTCTACATGGTTCCTTCAAGCACCACCCTGGCCAACACCATCCCCATTTGCACTGACATCCCCGTCGGCCAGGCGTGCGGCTATGTCAGCTTCCAGTCGCAAACCGTCACCATGGTGATTACGCCCACCGGCAAGACTACGCCCAAGTTCACGTCGCAGCCGATCGAGCTCACCGGCGGCGAGGTGCGCACCGTGGTCATGGTCGATAGCCAGCTCACCAGCAATCCCCCGGTTAGAGTCGTCATCGCGGACGACGTCGATTAGCGGGCTGCGAAAAAACTCTGCGGAAATGGCAGCATTTGTCAGGGCACGACTTCAGTCGTGCCGCTGGCAGCCCAAATAAGGGACTAGGGCTTTGGTGTCCGCGTGGAAACTCCCCTCGCACCTCATTCATTGCAATCCGGAAGGAGCAGCGGCCTTCAGGCCGCTGAAGAGACGTATAAAATCCTGAGCGGCTTTAGTCGCGGGCTCTTCAGCCCACCCTGATCCATTCTCCTTGGGATCCGAACCCGAAGACGAAGTCCCGCCCGCTGCGGTCTTGCGCTCTGTTTCCCCGCTGACTATCCTCGCTATTGATCCCCCGAACTGCGTGCAGCGCGACCTCCGGAAGGCTCCACAAGAAGGAGACCGAAGCTCGCCGCAAGTTCCGCCTGGAACAGGAACTCGTGTCGACAATTTCCAACGCGGGCAAGATCCGGATGGACAGGCGCAATTTCGTCAGGCTGGCTGGCATTTTGGCGGCAGGCTCGGCAATTGGCTCATCTCTCTCCGGCTGTTCGAATTTCGAGTTTGCGATTCCCGATCTGGGGCCGGCAGCTCCGCCCACCCCGGTTCCCGGAATGACCTACATCCGGGCTTCGAAATTAGGATGCGCGCTGGATTGCGACCTGGGGAGCGGGCGGAATAAGTACACCGGGGGACATGCCACCGATGACGGTCCGCGAATCAACGCGGCCATGGCGGCTGCCACGGCGGAGAATCCGATAACGCTGATCATCGACGGCGGCGCAATGGTGTCGGGGCTTTTCCTCCCGGCGGCCGGGAACTGGGGCATCGCAGGGCTGGGCTATGGCACAGGGTTCTTTGTAAAGTCGGGAACAAACAATGATGGAATTCATAATGGCCCTGCGAATGCGAACATCCCGTTCAATCCCGGCCCCCCCGCTCCTCCGCGCGGAAAAAACGTCTCCCTCAGCAATTTCACCCTGAACGGCAACCAGGCAGGCGATTCCACCACCGGAATGCGGCAGGGAACAAATTCCACCTGGTACTGCGGCATCAACCTGATGAACCTGGACAACATCTCGGTTGAAAAAGTGGTGGTGGTGAATACGCCGGCATTTCACTTCCGCTTTGCCAATGTGGGCCACGTAACGGTAGACGGCTGCGTGATGAAGAGCTTCGGGCTCAGCACCGATGGACTTCACTTTGACGGGCCATCGAACGACATCACCATTACCAACTGCAACTTTACGACGGGCGACGACGCCATCGCGCTGAACTGCCCTGAAGGACACACCGGCGACATTACAAATGTTTCCGTGAGTAACTGCACTTTCAACAGCTTGACGTTGATGCGAATCTTCACCACCATCGGGGATTATCTGAAGTTCTATGCGAAAAACATAACCGTCAGCGACTGCACAGGCACGTTCTCTGAAGTCGCATTCCTGATCGGTCTTGCCAGCGGAAGCAATCCTGACTCTATCGATTTAAGTGTTTCCGATTGCACGCTGACCACGCTGACCGTTCTTGCCATGGCAGAGAATTTCGGCAACATCGTCCTCAACCGGGTCACCATGATACCCGAGTCCAGAGTCCTCGAATGGCTGCCGCCAGTTTCATCCAATCTGGAGCCGGCGTTCATGCGCCCTTCGCCGCTGTACGAAACCATCCCCTCGGCCGGCTCCAATTTGACTTTCAACAATTGTGTCATCGCGCGGAAATCCCGCATCAACGTTGCCGGCATGGTGATCGCCAATGGATCCACCATCGGAAACTTGACCTTCAATGGATTCGCTCTTCAGGATGAGGAATCTTACGATCCGGTCCCGCAGTTGCTCAACTTGATGTCGGGATCCATTGGCCAGATGGTGGTTAACTCGCTCAGTAGTCAGAGCATCATGGCGCCGGTCTCCCCGGGCGGATTTGAGAGTATCGGGCAGGTTTCAGGAACCGGCACCGCCGTGCTCAAAACCGGCTGGGAGTTTCCTGACACGGTGATGGCCGACGAAGTGCCGTACATTTCGGCAAATTCCGGATTGCCTTCCATCAAGGTCAACGGCGTGGTCGAGCCATACAACTGAAAACGGCCCCGCCTCTTTTGGCGGGGACATTCCCCATGAAAGCTCCAACGTCTTAGTGGGGTGTGGCTGAAACACCCACCTGTTGGAACTGATGCGCCCGGAACCGGAAACAGTTGTTCTCTTCCTTTCGCACCGGAAGCCGAGCACTGACTCGCTGGCTTGCGGACCCGCTGACTTGCTTACAATGTTCCCAGATGCGCTCTCCGCTGATTCCCGCCCTCATCACCGCAATCCTGCTCGTTCCCGCGATCGGCTGCGCCACCGATTCCTACCGCATCGTGCATACCTATCCGCACGACCCCGATGCCTTCACCCAGGGCCTGGTCTTTGTCGGTGGCCAGCTCTACGAGAGCGACGGGCGATTCGGCAAGTCCGACCTTCGCATGGACGACCTCCAGACCGGCCGCGCGCTACAGGAAACCCACCTCGATCCGAAATACTTCGGCGAGGGACTCACCAACTGGGGCAGCACACTCATCCAGCTCACCTGGCAATCGCACACTGCGTTTGTCTACGACCGCTTCAGCTTCCGCCTCCTGCGCACCCTCAATTACCCCTGGGAAGGCTGGGGACTGACCCAGGACGGCAAGTCGCTCATCCTCAGCGACGGCTCTGCGGATCTCCATTTCCTCGACCCTGCAACCATGCAAGAACTGCGGCACATTGCCGTCCGCGATAAGGGCCGCCCGGTGGACCAGCTCAACGAGCTCGAGTACATCCACGGCGAAATCTACGCCAACATCTGGCACACAGACCGCATCGCCCGCATCTCTCCCGCAACCGGCAAGGTCCTTGGCTGGGTCGATCTCTCCGGCCTGCTGCCGCCGGGTTCGGTGAGTGACCCTGAAGCCGTGCTCAACGGCATTGCGTGGGATTCAGAGCATAATCGCCTCTACGTCACCGGCAAGCTCTGGCCCAAGCTGTTTGAGATCCAGGTCGTCCCCGGCCGTTAGCAACACTGAAGTCGCCACTTGAGTATTTGGCATGAATTGGGGCGTCTGACCGCCCGCTCCATGCTGGGGAACTGGCGTTTGCCTCGCAACCCTGGCCATATCGTCTCAGACGGGTGCAACAACTCGGGCCGGATCGTCTCACGAGTTTTGTGATTCAGCTCACCTGGTTGCGCCCAATATCCTTTGTCTTTCCGTCCGCCGCCCTTGCCTTTTTTTATCCCCGATCCCTGTTCCCTGCTCCCTGAATTTGCCTGTTCCACTCCCATCCGGTAGACTAGGAAATTGCGAGAGATGCGGCTACATCCTGCTATCTCCACCGCATCATCTCTTCCGTTCGCAACCGAACCGGATCCAAGGACTTAAGAAATGGCCAATCACGTTTCATCGCTCAAGCGCGCCCGTCAGACTGAGACTCGCACCGCCACCAACCGCGCCAACCGCAGCCGGGTGCGCACCAACCTGCGCGCCATGCGCGAGGCCCTGGTGAAGGGCGACGCGAAGGCCGCCAACGCCCAGTTCAGGGAGACGGTCTCCGCTCTCGATAAGAGCGTGCAGAAGGGCGTTCTTCACAAGAACACAGTTTCCCGTTACAAGAGCCGGCTGAACGCGCGGTTGAAAGCGATTGCGACCGCCAAGGCATAGTTTAACCAGCTCACAATCAGGTGCTTAGCAGCGGCCGGGATGCGTCCCGGCTGTTTGCGTTTCAGTTGAGGCGTTCGAAGATTCCGGCGGCGCCCATGCCGCCGCCGACGCACATTGTTACCATGCCGTAGCGGGCGTTGCGGCGCTTCATTTCGCGCAGCAGCGTCGCGGTGAGCTTGGCGCCGGTGCAGCCCAGCGGATGGCCGAGGGCGATGGCGCCGCCGTTAACGTTCACCTTCTCCGGATCGAAACCGAGGGCGCGGATAACGGCCAGCGCCTGTGCGGCAAATGCCTCATTCAGCTCGATTACGTCGATGTCGCTCAGCTTGAGCCCTGCGAGTTTGAGCGCCTTGGGGACAGCATAAATTGGCCCCACGCCCATTTCTTCGGGCAGGCAGCCGGTGGCAGAATAGGCCACCAGGCGCGCCATGGGCTTGAGCCCAAGTTCGGCGGCGCGGCCCGCTTCCATAAGCACTGTGGCGGCGGCGCCATCGGAGGTCTGCGAGGAATTGCCGGCGGTTACCGTTCCCTGGGCGGCGAACGCGGGCTTGAGCTTGGTCAGCGCGTCGGCGGAAGTGTCCGCGCGTGGGCCTTCGTCCGCAGCGAAGATTCTTTCCTCAACTTGCGGCTTACCGGCCTTGGCGGTTGGGGTGGAGCTTGTTACCTTCACGGGGATCAACTCGTCGGTGAACCTGCCGGAGGTTTGCGCGGCCAGCGCCCGGCGATGGCTTTCCAAGGCAAAGGCGTCCTGGTCTTCGCGGCTGATCTGGTAGTGGCGGGCGACCCGCTCCGCGGTGAGGCCCATGGTGAGGAGCGAGGCGGGATAGTGCTCGGCGAGCCAGGGGTTGGGGCTGGGCTTGTTGCCGCCCATGGGAATGAGGCTCATGGATTCGGCGCCGCCGGCAATGACGACCCTGTCAGCGCCGGTGCGGATGCGCATGTCGGCCTGGGCAATGGCCTCGAGACCGGACGAGCAGAGGCGGTTCACGGTGACGCCGGGCACCTCAATGCGCAGGCCGGCACGAAGGGCGGCGAAGCGCGCCATGTTGAAGCCGGCCTCGCCTTCAGGCTGCGCGCAACCCAGGATCACGTCTTCGATCTCGCGCTTGTCGAGTTGGGGAACCCGCTCGAGCGCGCCGTTGATGGCGATAGCGGCCAGATCGTCAGGGCGGGTGGTGGAGAGGGCGCCTTTTGGCGCGCGGCCAACGGGTGTGCGAACGGAGCTGACGAGGACGGATTCGAGCATTGGACACCAGTTTTCAGTGGTCAGTGAACAGCGAACAGTGAAAAGTGAAAGTGTGAAAACGTGAAAAAGGGAACGAGGAAGCTGGGCCAAAGGAACAAGGGTGAGAGCTAACCACGTTCTCGCTAAATTCTTCATAGTCTCCGATGCGGGGGGCGGTCAATTGGGCTCAATCGATTGCCGTTTCCGCAAGCGTCCATGCGCCCTTGGTGAAATAGTGGTAAACGGATTTGCGGTCGATGACGGAGTCGGCTACGGCGTCGTGGTCGAGCGCAGGCGGACGGGGTTTCATGCCGATCTGGGCTTCGTGGACGGCCTCCGGCGTAGCGGCGTCGATGCCCCAGTTGAAGCCGAGCACGCCGCTCGGATCGTAGGCTTGCAGCCTGGCGGTTTCAGGAGCGGTGGTGAGGACGGCGGGCTTGTCCGTCGCGTTGCCGAAGAAGACCAGTAGCGACACGCTTCCCTTCACCGAACAGAGCACGGCCCAATCCGAGGAGTCCCAGTTTTCGAAGCTGCCGTGGATGACGTTTTCGGGGCGGTGGGCTTCGTAGGTTTGGGGAATGAGGCAACCGCGTTCCGTGAGCTCGCCGGCGACAGCTAAAGGAAGATCAGGGAAGCTGCTGGGCGGGAGATGGCGAACGATGTAGGCGTGAGGGTGGCCGTCAAGGGTGACCTGGCCGCGGGTGATGAGATGTTCCAGGTCATAGTTCTGGGCGGATGCGAAGACGGCGGCGAGCAGAAGGCATAGGACGAGGTGCGTTCTGCGGGCGGTTGGATTCATCAAGAGGACTCGGGAGCAATTTTACTCTTCATCGATGCCGACGCCGGAAGGCTGATGGCCGGTGAAACAACCTTTTATGCGCCTTCAAGAAAGCTCAAGCAACCGCTGCCGCGGAGGACACAATCGATCGATGCTGCGCCAAGCCAACAGACCCAGCCTTCCCGCCTAGGATTCGCCGGATTCCAGCCGCGTGACCCGTCCATTCGAGCCATCCACCTGGATTCGTTCCCCGTCCCGAAGATCCGCGAGAATTCCCGGTAAGTTGGCTACAGCCGGAATTCCAAACTCCCGAGCCACGATGGAGCCATGGCTCAAGAAACCTCCCGTCTCCACCACGATCGCCGCCGCGCGCTGTAACAGCGGCGTCCAGCCAGGGTCGGTACACGGAGCAACCAGGACATCGCCGAATTTGAGACGCCCGGAGTCGGCAGGATCGCGAAGAATCCGAGCTACGCCCTCGGCTCTGCCCGGCGAAACCCCCAAACCAATCCATGTGCTGCCTCCGCCAACCGGCGTGGTTTCAACCGGCGCTGTCATCCGGCCATCCGGTTCTTCCGTGATGAGGTCGGGCGCGATCTCCGCGAGCCACGATTCACGCCGCACGATCCGATCCGTTGCCAGCTCGCGGGCTCCCTCGCCGTCCCAGTATCCCCATAGCCAACAGGTCAGGTCGGCGAACGCAAAATGGAGGGCCTGTTCCGGCGCATCGAGCTTGCCCTCAGCCGATAGACGCCTCCCAATCTCCAATACGATGCGCCGGATCGGCAGCATAAGACAGATCAGCGCCGATTTTGCAGCTTCGCGATCCGCCATCGCCGCGCGGAGTTTCCGCACCAGCCAACGCAAGAGCGGTGTTCTCCAGCCGAACCTCCGCTTCAACTCCTCCTCGGCGCGCCGACGGATTTCAGCCGCGCTTTCCCGCAGATCCATCTTCCGGGGATTGGCGCGCATGATCTCCAATTGTTCGAGAATCCAGGACGGATCCTCCACCCAGCGCGGATTTAGAAACTCGCCCTCATGCACTGCGTGATGGCCGAATTCTTCGAGGAACTCGTCTAGCTGAGACCTTGCCTTGCGCCACTTCGCAAAGGCGATAACCCGTCTCCGCGGTGGCGACTTCTCCAGTTCCGGTCTGCAGTTGCGCAATCAGGCTGTCATCTCGCACCAGCGCATCGAGCGCCAGCCGCCACGGCCCCGCACTGGTGTTCGCGAGCCCCGCCAGATCCAGGCGGCCGAGCTGCAGTTCTCCGATTTGCTCCAGTGTGAGCCGCAGATCGTTACGCGAAGCGTGGCTCCAATCCATTGTCTGCAAGCGCTTCTGGTATTCGAGAGCGCTCTTGAGAGCCGCTCGTCCTTTTCCTGCGTTTGCCCAGAGCCGTATCAAGAGCCGCAGGCCGGCGATGCGCCGCCGCCGTCCCTTTGCCCCCTGGAACGGATTCGGCGGGACGGGAATCTCCGGCTGGGATCCGCCGATAGCGTTGATGGTATCCGCCGGCAAGACACCGAAGGCATCGTAAAACGCCCACTCCATTCCCGTGAGATCGAAATATGCACGCCCGTGAAAGCGCCGAATCACTTCGATCTCCGGCGGAATTTCGTATCCCGCTGCTCGTTGCGCCGCGTAGAGCGTCCTGCGAAATGCCGTTGCACAGCGAGCTCCATGAGAGTTCGCACGGCACTCCGGGCAGATTGTCCTTCAGGTTGGCAGTGGTCCAATAGGAAGGCAGCGATGCAGTCTCAGGCCATCCCGCGCGGGGCAAGACGGTTACAGGGCGTGCCTGCAAGATCCAAAGGAGTTTCCCGTCATACGCCCATTCCACATCCTGGGGATCGCCAGCCCTCGCCCAAGGCCCACTGGATGCGATCGACGATATGCGCGAGCTCCTCCTCGCGCGCTGGAGGCAGCAGGCCGGCGGCGGCCTGAGCACCTTCGCGCAGGAGCAGGCCGCCGAATCTTCGCCAGGTCATACGGGCGGGATTGACTGCGCCCTGAACCAGCTTGTCGCCGAGTCCCTCGGCGGCATCAATCAGAATCAGATCGCGGCGGCCATTGGCGGGATCGCAGGAAAAGGCGACGCCGGCGGAGAGCGCGTCAACCATCTCGCAAACGACCACCGCGCATCGTACTTCTTCGTCGGCGAAGCCCATTCGGCGGCGGTAGCTTTGGGCCTCCGGCGTGGCGAGCGAATCGATGCACCCCTGAGCTGCCTGCTGCACCGCTTCGCGGCCGAGCACATTGAGGAAGCTGCGATGGATTCCGGCGAAAGAGGCGCGAGAGGAGTCTTCCGCGGTGGCGCTGGAGCGAACTGCAACTTTTGTTTTGCTCAAGCCGAGCTGCTCAAGGCCGGGGCCGATCTCCGCGATGGACGCGCCCGCCGGCAACACGCCACCGTGGGGAACGCGAAAGCCGTAACGAGCCAGCCGCGCCAGGTTGTAGCCCTTGCCGCCGCAGACCGAGGGGCCGGCTTCGAATGCCTGGTTCCAGTTCAGGAGAGAAGTCATGGCCTGACGGCTAATTTCTCAGCGGCTTGCCGGTTTTGAGGGTGAAGGCGATGCGCTCCTGAGTTTTGCGCTCGCCCGAGAGGCTGAGGAAGGCCTCGCGCTCGAGATCGAGGAGGTATTGCTCGCTTACCAGCGAGCCGGCGGTGACGCGGCCGCTGGCGAGGATATACGCGGCCCAACGGGCGACCTTCTGGTCGTGGTCGCTGGCGAAGCCCGCCTCGCCCATGAGGAAGATGCCGGTTTCCATGGCGGCCAGGGCGCCGAGACCCGGCGCGGGGATCTGGGTGCGCGGAACCGGCGCTGTGTAGCCCGCCTCGACCAGCGCGAGGGCCCGCGCCCTGGCGTCGAGAAGAAGCCGCTCGCGATTGGCGGTGATGCTGTCAATGGGCGAGAGCAGGCCGAGCGAACGCGCCTCAACTGCCGAGGTGGAGACCTTGGCCATGGCGATGGTTTCGAGGGTGCGCTTGAGGGCGTTTTGCATTTCGGGGGACTGGGCAAACATGGACGGCGGACTCTTGGGGTCGGGCGGGGCCACGGCGGCGGCAGCGTCGACAGCGCGGAGAAGCATTTCTTTGGTGCCGCCACCGCCGGGAATGAGGCCGATGCCGGCTTCGACGAGGCCGATGTAGGTTTCGGCATGGGGCTGGCGCCGCGCGGCGTGGAGGCACATTTCCGCGCCGCCGCCGAGGGTCATGCCGAAGGGCGCGACGACGACGGGGCGCGGACAGAATTTGATGGACTGGGTCATTTGCTGGAAGGATGCGGATGGCGGCGTTGACCTCGTCCCAATCGCCTTCCTGCGCGGCGAGGAGAAGCTGCATGAGGTTGGCGCCGACGCTGAAGTTGTCGCGATCGCCGGAGATGACGAAGCCCAGGAAGTCGCGGACGGCATCCGAGTCCGGCTTGAGGACGGAGGAGACCAGCGAGACCACGTCGCCGCCGATGGCGTTCTTTAGCGAGTGGAGCTCGATGCAGGCGATGCCGTCGCCGATGTCGACTAACGATGCGCCGGAGTTGGCGCGGACGAGGCGATGGGTGCGGCGGAAGTCGGCGACCGATGCGTGGCCAGGCTGTTGCGGGACGGGCTCCCAGGAGCTGGTCTTCGGGTTATAGCACTGCGGACCGTCGGATGCGTACCAGGATGGGTTGCCGGTGTCGAGGAGCGCGGTGACTTGAGGGCCGACCGGAAGAGACATGGCCTTCATGCGGGCCACGGTGTCTTTCAGGCCGGCGGCATCCAACATTTCAAAGGGGCCGAGTTCCCAGTTGAAGCCGGCGCGCATAGCGCGGTCGATGGAAGGAGCGTCGTTGGCGGCTTCGCCGATGAGCGAGGCGGAGAAGTTCCAGAGCGTGGCGAGCAGCGGCCACAGGAATGCAGCGGCCTTGTCCTTCCTGGGATCGGCGGAGAGGAGCAGACGAAGGCGCTCGGGTAGGGTGGCGGCGTTTTTGGCCATTTCGAGCGAGGGGATGTTGGGCTTGGCGAGAGGGCGGTATTCGAGGGTTTTGAGGTCGAGGACGAGGCGCTCTTCTTTGCCGTCCGGGCCTTTGGATTTCTTGTAGAAGCCTTGACCGGTTTTGTCGCCCAGCCAGCCGTTCTGGACGATTTTCTGGAGGATGGAGGGGAAGTTTGCCGCAGGGGCTAAAGCCCCGTCGTCTGTTTGCGCTCTCTTCGGCGGGACTGAAGTCCCGCCCTGACGCGTTTTGTCCGGATGTCGTTTGATGTGCGGGCGGCTTGCCTAGCGCCCTGGGGGAAGTTGGCGGCGACGTGGGCGAGGACGTCGATGCCGACCATGTCGGCGAGGCGGAAGGTGCCGGTGCGGGGCCAGCCGATGGCGGGTCCGGTGAGGGCGTCGGCCTCCTCGATGGTGAGGCTCTGCTCAAGCATGAGCGCGGCGGCGGTGAACATGATGGTGACGCCGATGCGGTTGGCAATGAAGTTGGGGGTGTCATTGGCGAGGACAACCTGCTTGCCGAGGAAGCGATCGGCAAAGGCGGCAAAGGAGGAGAGCAGCGCGGGATCGGTTTCGACGATGGGGATGAGCTCGAGGAGGCGCATGTAGCGCGGAGGGTTGAAGAAATGGCTGCCGAAGAACCGGCGGCGCACAGCTTCAGGAAGTGCCGAGGCAATCTGGGCGATGGGCAGGCCGGAGGTATTGGTGGTGAGCAGTGCGCGGTGGCCCAGATGCGGGGCAACGCGCTCCAGCAACGCGTGCTTTATGGCGAGATTTTCGGCCACGGCTTCGATGACCCAGTCGCATTGGGCGAGCTGCGGGCAGGTCGTCGTCAAAGTTGCCGGGAGTGATGCGGGCGGCGTTTGCGGGATCGAAGAATGCGGCGGGTTTGGATTTGGCGAGTGCTTCAAGGGCGGCGAGGGCGAGGCGATTGCGGGGGCCGTCGCCGTTGGGGACCATGTCCAACAGGAGGACGGAGATGCCGGCGTTGGCCAGAAGTGCGGCAATGCGCGAACCCATGGTTCCGGCGCCGAGGACAGCGGCGCGGCGAACAAGCATGGGCTGGGCGCTGAGGTCGAGGATGGGAGCCGGTGCGGGGGCAACAGTGCTCATTGCGGTCTCCGGGGGGCGGGCGCGCCGTGAGGCGAGAATAGCAGCGGGAGTTGTCAGTTGTCAGTTGTCAGTTGTCGGTTGTCAGTGGTGCGTGGCTCCTGGTCCGTGGTTCGTGGATCGTGATTCGTGGCCCGTGGTTCGAGGTTCGTGAGCAGCCTTTCAGCCCTCAGTCCTCAACTTCCGGTAAAGCACGTGGCGGCGAAGGAGGTGGCCCTCCGGCAGGTTGGGGTGGTCGAAGTCGTCGGCGGGATTGCGCGTGAGGCCGAGCTTCTGCATGACGCGGATGGAGCGGAGATTAGCCGGGGTGGTGAAGGAGACAACCTCAGGCAATCGGAGGACGTTGAATGCATGCGCGAGCACGGCGCGAGCGCCTTCCGTGGCGATGCCCTGGCCCCAATGGTCTGCATCGATGCGCCAGCCGATTTCGACGCAGGGGGTGAAGTGGGCCTGAAATGTGGGAATGGAAAGGCCGATATAGCCGATGAACTGTGAGGTGAGAAGGAGCTCGGCTGCCCAGAGGCCGAAGCCATGGCGCAGAAAATGCGCTTCGGCGCGGTCGATAAGGGCATCGCTTTGTTCGCGGGTGAGAAGAGCGGGGTAATACTCCATAACGCGCGGGTCGGCGTTGACGCGGGCGAAGGGTGTGCGGTCACTTGAGCGCCAGCGGCGGAGAAGCAGGCGGGCGGTTTGCATAGATGGTCATGGTACGGGTTCGCGGATCGTGATCCGGGGCACGGTGTTTTGGGGTGGATGAGTTAGTTTGGTAGGTGCAGGCAGGGGATTGAGATTATGAATGGACATGTTGAGTTGAGCGCGGCGGAAAGGGTAGCGGAGCAATTGGAGGCGGCGCGGCGGCTAAGCGCACGCGGGGTGACGATAACGAGGCCGGAGACCTGCGTGATCGATGCGGGGGTGGAAGTGGGATCCGGGACGGTTATCGAGCCTTATGTGCAGCTTGCTGGGCAAGACACGGGTGGGGTCGGGGTGCCTGATCCGGTCCTTCACGGTGGTGGAGGACTCGACGGTGGGGAACGGAGTGACGATCCGGCAGAGCTGTGTGCTGGCAGAGAGTACAGTGAAGACTGGAGCCAGGATCGGGCCATTTGCGCACCTGCGGCCGGGGAGCGAAATCGGCGAAGAAGCCCATGTGGGGAATTTCGTCGAGACCAAGAAGGCGCAGTTGGGAAAAGGATCTAAGGCTAATCATTTGAGCTACTTGGGTGACGTTGAAGTGGGTGAGGGCACGAACATCGGAGCAGGGGTGATTACCTGCAATTACGATGGCGTCGCACAAGCACCGGACGAAGATCGGGAAACAGGCGTTTGTGGGCAGCGATTCGACGCTGGTGGCGCCGGTGACGATCGAGGACGGCGCGTATGTGGGTGCGGGGTCGTGCATTACCAGGAATGTGCCGGCGGGGAGCCTGGCAGTAGGGCGGGCTCGGCAGGTGGTGAAGGAGGGCTGGGCGAAGCGTAAGAACAGGCAAACAAAAAGCGAATGATCACTCAAGATTTGCGAGCGGAGAGCCAGTACCGGGCGACGGCATTGAAAACGAAAGCAGCATCCGCGGACAAGATCGCATCCAAAGTAAACCGGCCTCAGAGAAGGAGTTGCTGTGGAGTGCTTCTGTCGCAGAGACGGCACTCACCCGAACGGTGCATTTACAAGTCACCTGTGTGAACTGCAGTCTGAGACTGCGGGAGTTGTTTGCCCGTCTGGAAATCAAGGGTTAAGTATTTCCCCGGGGCCTGGAGAACATTGTGCAGCGCCGGCGCGGCGCACGCAAAAGTTCAGCCAGAAGAGCGAGTGGCCGAAAAGCACGGCACTGGGCCAAGAGGTTAGTGACGAAAAGGCAGCGCGGAGAGAGCGATTTGGGACTGGAGCTGGCAAGAGCGATGCCGCAGACGGCCTCGGAGCCATTTGATCATGATGGCCGCGCACGGGTACGGCCGCGGCGGAGTGCGCGGATCCTGGTGGTCGACGACGAGGCCCATGTGCGGTCGATGGTTGGGGCCACGCTGGAGCATCAAGGTTACTCGGTGCAATTGGCGGAGAGCGGACGGGAAGCCACCGAAATCCTGAAGCGGGGAAGATTCGACCTGGTTCTTACCGACATCGTGATGCAGGATGGCAACGGACTCGCGCTGCTGGAACGGATCCGGAACGACCATCCGGGGATGCCGGTGGTAATGGTGTCTGCCATCCACGACATCAGCGTGGCCATTGACTCGATGCGCCGGGGGGCCTACGACTACCTGTTGAAACCCTTTGAACGGGAGCACCTGGTGGGAACGGTCATGCGTGCCCTGGATCATCGGCAGGCCATGGAGGAGAGTCAGAACTACCGGCAGAGCCTGGAACAGGTGGTGCAGGCGCGCACGGAGATGCTGCGCCAGGCGATGGATGACCTGGAGCACTCCTACGACATCACGCTGGAGGCTCTGGGCGACGCGCTGGACCTGAAGGACTCAGAAACGGAAGGACATTCCAAGCGGGTGACGGCGTACACCATCGCGCTGGCTCGGGCGATGGGGATCAAGCCTGCGGAGATCAAGGTGATCGCCCGCGGAGCTTTTCTGCACGATATCGGCAAGATGGCGATTCCCGACGAGATTCTGCGCAAACCAGGCGCACTGACGCAAGATGAGCAACGGATCATGCAGGAGCATTGCACGCAGGGGTATCACATCCTGCGCAAGATCCCTTTCCTCAGCGAGGCGGCGGAAATCGTCTTTTCGCACCAGGAGCATTTTGACGGCAGCGGGTATCCGAATGGACTGCGGGGAGCGGAAATCCCGATCGGAGCGCGAATTTTCGCAGTAGCGGATACGCTGGACGCAATCACGAGCGACCGGCCGTACCGCAAGGCGCGGAGCTTCGACGCCGCGCGCGAGGAGATCCTGCGCTGTTCGGGAACGCAGTTCGATCCCGCGGTGGTGGAAGTGTTTCTGAAGATCCCCAACGAACTGTGGCACGAGCTGCGCTCGGAGATCACGGGCCAGCACCGGCGATTTTCCCCGTTCGATCTTTCCGGCGGGCCATTGCCTGAGGCAATCGAATAGCCGAATTCCCGCATGCTTAGCTGCATTGCCGCGCGCTTGTGGCGCGGGCATCTGCGGTGCTGAGTTCCCACCATTGCCCACTGCTGAGGCCGATTCTGGATTTTCGCAGCAGCGTGCCAGGGCGATAACTATTTCGACAAGTGCGGATACCAGGTGAACCGGGCTTCGGCAGTGGTGTCGTGCTGCAGCCCCGACTCGTAGATGGGCGCCTGCCATGCTTCAAACTGAACCATGCCGCGGATCTCGATGTCCTTGCGGACGCGCTTGCGAATGGAAAGGGCGTAATCGTTCTGGGTGGTGCCTCCGGGGATGAAGTCAGAAGCAGCCTTGGCGCGCCGATACTGGAACTGGACGTCCTCCTGGGGAGACAGGTGCCAGGTGAGCCAGGCCTGCCCACCGGTGCCCTGGCGGCCGATCCAGTCGCCCACCAGAAAGCCCTTATTAGTGGGTCCCTGCCGCTGAACGACTTCCCAGTAAAGGAAGTCGCCCGACTGGGCAGATGCGCTCACGGTGTTGGTGCTCGCGCCTTCCAGACGCAGGTCGAGGTGTTCGAGACCGGGAATCCGATCGAGATAGATGCCGGTGTGATACCCCGAGCGCCGCGAACGCGCTCACGGGGCTTACATCGTCGTGCACCAGCGAGTCAGTGTAGAGCGTCGCCCAATGACGCAGGAAAGGCAAACGGTAGTTGAAGTCGAAGGTCCCAAAGCGCGCCCCTGGGTCATTGCGAGAGAGTTTCTCAGAGCCGCTGACGTTTTGAAAACTGAAGAAGCTGTGCAGGAAGGTGTGCAGGGTGATGGGCGCATGGCCTTTGCCTCCCCAGATGGTGAGGCGATCGAAACCGAACTCGAGATTGCGGCTCGGCTTGAAGCTGATTTTCTCCATGTGCACCCATGGATCGTTGGGATACGTGTGTCCCTTCAGGCTGCCCACAAAGAAGTCGTAGCGGAAAGGGCCGGTGACGCGAGAGAGAACAGGAATGTGCAGCGGCTCAATGCGATTGATCTCGAAATCGTAAATATTCTCTGCATTATTGCTCCAGAGCATGGCCGCGCCCTGGTCGGGACCAAGCCAGTGATCGCTCTTGCCGAACGAGACCTCATGGTTGAGGACGTTATAGCTGAGGTTGGCTTCGAGAATGCGGAGGTTCTCGGCTGAAGGGATGGGGCCCTCGGGGATGGTGTCCTGAACCGGATTGGTGGCGAATGGGATGTCATCAACGGTGTTCGACAAGAACGCCGCCAGGGCCGCGGAGTATCCCGCCGCGGAGGGCGCGTGCTGAAATTCGCTGCGAAAGTAAAGTGAAAAGGGGCCGTCTTCGGCATGGCCGCTGAAGCCGGAATAGTTGTCGAATCCGGATTGGTAGGGACGTCCGTAATCGTCCACCAGGGTCTGGCCGAGATGAAAGCTGTCGCGCAAAGGAGTTCCCGATATGCCGCGAAGGTCGGAGTAGACGCTTTCCAAGGTTGCGCCGGGGCTGCCGGCTTGATCCAGGTCGGGTTGAAACTCGCGTTTCAGGGCATCGTAAAGGTCGCGCGCTTCAGCGTTGGGGCTGCCGCTCTCGATGGCATTCTGGGTTTCTTCCAGCATGTGCGCGATGCTGAGGCGCGTCCACGGGCGCAAACCGAGATAGGCGGTATCGAGATAGCCGAGGGCGTGAAGGCGGACGAGCGCCGGATATACCCAACTATCGATGGGGACATACGCGGAGCCGCGCGCACTGGAGCGAACCAGCAACTGATCCCTGGAGGCGGGGGCCGCGGAAGCGGGAACTTGTGCCGGAGCGCGGGAAGCGAATCCCAGGCCGATTGCGGCCAAGAGCAAAACCAAGCCAGTTTTCACGCTTCCTCGATTGCGATGCAATTGAGCGTCCGCGATCTCAGGACACTGCCGGATTGGCCGCAAATCAGCCAGTGGCGACCCACTCCCATGCTACCAAAACAGACGCGCGCCGAAGCAGAGGACGCAGTCCCTCCGGAGAACCCAATAACGAGAATGCCGGCAGCTACCGGATCTCCGTTCGCGTGTTAGACTCGACTTACGTTCTTGCAGCCGTCGGCGAACTCAACTTTGGCCACCCATGTACCGACGCGGTCGAGCAAACTCGATCTGCATTCTGCCGCTGGGCAGGATCCTCTGTTGAAGGTGTCGGCTTTTTTGATGAAGCGCAATCGAAAGATCCTGGTTACAGGCGGCGCCGGATTCATTGGATCGAATTTTGTTCAGCAGGCTGTTTCCGCGGGCGAAAAAGTTGTCAATGTAGACCTGCTGACTTACGCCGGAAACGCAGAAAACCTGGCCAATCTGGAAGACAATCCACGGCATGCCCTGGTGCAGGCGGACATCTGCGATAGCGATGCGATCGCGGCCATATTGCAGGAGCACCGGCCAAAGTCAATCGTACATTTTGCGGCGGAAAGTCACGTGGACCGGTCCATTGTTTCGCCGGACGCATTCATCCGCACCAACGTGCAGGGCACTTTTATACTTCTGGAACAGGCACGACAATACTGGATTGGGTTGAGCGAGATCGATCGCGGGGCATTCCGGTTTCTGCACGTGTCCACGGACGAGGTCTATGGCTCGCTGGGCGCCGGTGATCCCGCCTTCACTGAAGAGACTCCATATGCTCCGAACAGCCCTTACGCCGCATCGAAGGCAGCCTCCGATCACCTGGTGCGAGCCTATCATCGCACTTACGGATTGCCCACGCTGACCACAAATTGCTCGAACAACTACGGCCCGTATCAGTTCCCGGAAAAGCTGATTCCTTTGATGATCCTGAATGCACTGGAGGGCAAGCCCCTGCCGGTGTACGGAGACGGGGGAAACGTTCGGGACTGGCTTTACGTGGGCGATCACTGCGCGGCCATCCGCGTTGTGCTGGAACGCGGGCGGCCTGGCGAAACTTACAACATCGGCGGAAACAGTGAACGAGACAATCTCACCGTGGTCAAAACCATCTGCCGGCTGGTGGACGAGATCCGGCCTGACCCGGCAATTGGGGAACGTGGCAAACTGATCCGCTTTGTTCCCGACCGGCCGGGGCACGACCGCCGTTATGCCATCGACGCCAGGAAGATTGCCCAAGAACTTGGCTGGCGGCCGGCAACGCGATTCGAAGACGGGCTGCGGCAAACGGTCGCGTGGTATTTGGAGAACAGCCGCTGGGTGAACGACGTCCGCAGCGGAGCATACCGGGAATGGATCCGCAAGAACTACGAAGAGAGGACGGCGAGATGAAGGGGATCATTCTTGCGGGCGGATCCGGAACGCGTCTCTATCCCGTCACTCATGTGATTTCCAAGCAGCTTCTGCCGGTGTATGACAAGCCGATGATTTATTACCCGCTGAGCACGCTGATGCTGGCGGGTATCCGCGACATTCTTGTGATTTCGACCCCACAGGATACCAGACGATTTGAGGAACTGCTGGGCAATGGCGCGCGATGGGGCCTGAATCTCAGGTATGCTGTGCAGGCGCGTCCCGAAGGGCTGGCGCAGGCGTTTCTCATCGGCCGCGAGTTCGTTGCGGGCGACGCGTGCGCGCTGGTGCTGGGCGACAATATCTTCTATGGGCAGTCGTTCTCGCGGCATCTGCAGCGAGCGGCGCGGTTGGAAGACGGGGCCGTAGTATTTGCATACCGCGTGCAGAACCCTGAACGCTATGGAGTCGTGGAATTCGATTCCGCGGGGAATGCGATCAGCCTGGAAGAGAAGCCTTCGCATCCAAAATCGCACTACGCGGTTACCGGGCTGTATTTCTACGACAACGAGGTGGTAGAGCGGGCAGCCTCTCTAAAGCCATCGCCGAGGGGGGAACTCGAGATTACGGATCTCAATCGGCTCTATCTGGATGCCGGAAAGCTTACAGTGCAGGTAATGGGCCGCGGCATGGCGTGGCTGGATACTGGGACACACGATTCGCTCTTTGAAGCTGGCCTTTTCGTGCAGACGATTCAGCAGAGGCAAGGCCTGAAGATTGCCTGCCCGGAGGAGATAGCCTTCCGCCTGGGATACATTTCGCGGGCCGAATTGGAAAAGCTGGCACAACCCATATTCAAGAGCGGCTACGGTCAGTACCTCATGGAAGTTGCGTCCGAACCGCAGTTGAAGACATGGCCGGACGATGAAGATTGAAGAAACCAGTCTGCCCGGCGTACTGATCCTCACGCCGGAGGTGTACCGGGATGGGCGCGGCGGATTCTGCGAAACATGGAATCTGCGCGCATTTGCTGAGGCGGGTTTGCCGGAACAATGGGTGCAGGATAACTACTCCCTTTCGGTTAGGAATGTTGTTCGGGGCATCCATTACCAAGTGGTTCAGCCACAGGCGAAGCTTGTACGAGTGACGCAGGGCACGGTATTTGACGTGGCGGTGGATCTGCGGCGCAGCTCACCCAATTTCGGCCGGCATGTTTGCGTGGAATTGAGCGCAGACAATGCGCAAATGCTCTTCATCCCAATTGGATTTGGCCATGCCTTTGCGGCTCTGACGGAGAGCGCCGGGTTTTCCTACAAGGTGACCGACTACTATAGCCAGGCAGGGGAACGCACGATCCTCTGGAACGACGCGGACCTCGCCATTCCCTGGCCGGTGGGCCCGCAGGATGCGATCGTGTCAGAAAAGGATCTCGGAGGAAATGCCCTGGTGGATGCAGAGGTCTATGCATGAGCGGACTAGGCCGCATTCTGATTCTGGGCGCCGGTGGACAAGTGGGGCGCGAACTGCAACGGAGCTTTGCCGGAGCCGGCGAAATCCTCCTTTCCGATCAGCAAAACGTGGATATGCGCTCGCCGGAATCGCTGCGGGATGCGGTGCGCAGCGCCAATCCCAACCTAATCCTGAATGCCGCGGCGTATACGGCAGTGGATCGTGCGGAGACGGAACGCGACGCAGCCTTTGCCATCAATGCCGATGCACCCCGGGTGCTGGCGGAAGAAGCGGTGCGCAACAACGCGCTGCTCGTGCACTACTCCACCGACTACGTTTTCGATGGAAGCAAATCCGAACCGTGGGTGGAGACGGACTCGCCCAACCCGCTGAACGTGTACGGAGCCAGTAAAGCCGCGGGGGAACGAGCGATTGAGGGGACGGGCGGGAAATTCCTGATCTTCCGGACCAGCTGGGTATACGGCCCGCACGGAAACAACTTTCTGCTCACGATGCTTCGCCTGGGCCGCGAGCGTAACCAGCTTCGAATAGTGGACGATCAGATCGGAGCGCCGACCACTTCGATTGAATTAGCGGATGTTACGCGTTCCATCGTGACCGGCGCGCTGAACGGGCATTACGGCCCCGATGAAGGCTGGATCGGGCTATACCACATGAGTTGCGCGGGAGTTACCAGCTGGTGCGGTTTCGCCAGGGAGATATTTGCTCGAGGAGCCGGTCTGCTGCAGGGACCTCTCCCTGAGGTCGTCGCGATTGGATCCGAGGAATACAAAACAGCGGCAAGGCGTCCTGCGAATTCCGTCCTGAGCAACCAACGGCTCCAATCCCGTTTCGGCGTGGCGCTTCCCGCTTGGGAATCCGCATTAAGCGACGCATTAGCCTCGCTCACCGATCCAGCAACTGCGCATATTCGTTAATAATCCTGGGCCATGAGTAATACGATCGCGCGCGAGTCTGTGCCTGGACTCGAAGGGCATCCGCATCCAGGCGGCCGGCCTCCGCATCCCGGATAAGATCGCTCAGTTGCCTGGGGTCCCGAAACAGGAGCCCACTTCCCGCCAGCGTCTCGCGGTTGAACGGGTTATCGTGAGCAAAGATCAGATTGCCGCATGCCATGGCTTCCAATAGCGAAGGGTTTGTTCCTCCAACGCTGTGACCATGAAGATATCCAAATGCGTAACTCCTCAGCGCCGTGAGTTTGCGATGATCGAATACCGTGCCAATCATTTGCACATGCGAATGACGGATAGCGCATAATTTGCGAACGTAGGCATTCTTCGCGTACTGATCGCCGACGATCACCAGTTTCCGATTGCTCCCGGACGCGAGGAAAGCTTCCGCCATCTCCCAAACATGATTCTCAGGTTCCAGCCTGCAGATTACGACGTAATAGCCAGCGGGGGATAAACTCCATTCCCGCAGCAAATCCGGAACCGGTGGACTCGACGGCACGTCGCACCCGTACGGGATCACGCTGCAGCAGTTGAATGGTGAATGGCGTTCTCTCAAAGTCTCTGCAATGGCCTGTGAATCGGCAATGATCCGGTCTGCAACGCGAACGCTGGCCCATTCCATCAATCGAAAGTAGGCACGCGCGAGGATGCCCCATTTGGCGCGCGCCCACTCCAGGCCATCGGGGTTAATCCAAACCTCCGTGCCCCAGAGACGTGGGATCCAGCAAAACTCTGCCGCGCCGTAGCCCAGCATGTACACGACGTCATAGCCAATACGCGCGTGCCACAAGCTGAATAAGTCGTACAGAATTGTGGACAGAAGCCCGAGTCTTGGCGCCGACACATATCGCAGCCGCACCGACTGATAGGCCGCCTCACAGCGCTCAATGGACAGTCCGTGGTTCGCTTCGCAGAAAACTGTCACCTCGTGTCCCTTTGCGACGAGACCGAGGCTCAGCCGCTCGGCGAACGTTTCAAATCCTCCATATCGCGCCGGAATGCCGCGGGATCCCAATATTGCAATTCTCATTCCGGGCCTCCCGGCAAACGCGAGAAGCGCGGCGCTAGACTTTGCAGAGCCGATTTGCAGTGGTTCATTCGTTCTCTTAGATTCTTCCTTCCACTATCAACTCGTGGACCATTCACCCTAAGCCGCGAGTCCAAGTCTACAAGAGAAACCCATCGTAGATACTTTCCAATGGCCGATTGAGGCCACCAGCCTCAGTTTGATACACTTCAACCTCCGTCGTTCCATACGGACCAAAAGAACAGTGGGGATTGGATGTTTCGTCATTTGTCTGGTCTTTTACCTTCGAGTCTGCGCCGCTTATCCTTCATCGCGTTTCTGGCCGCCATGGCATCTGCTTCCGCCGTATGCCAGAACCAGGCAAAACCGGCCTCAGCGCCTCAGATCATATTAGGAAACCCATCGCGTGGCCAGATTAACACGCAGCCGCTCAACGCAGCGGGATACGCCTATGGAACGATCCAGGGCGCGATCAATGCGGGAATGCACTATATCTATCTGCCCTGCGGGACCTATGTCGAGAACGTCGTCATTGCGACCTCCGATATCCGAATTGAAGGCGCAGAACTCGGATGTGTGCAACTACAGCCGGCCAATCCGGCGTTGCCGGTAATCTCCATTGATGCGACGAACGCAGGACAGACTGGAATTGGTTTCGACGAAGTGAGCAACCTCACTATTACATGTCCGTCTGGCGAGACCTGCGATGATGGGCTGAAGATTGTGGGACGTACCGATATTTGGCAGCCTAACGACTGGCACAGGTTTGTTCGCCTGGATATTAACGGAGCATTTGAGAACGGCATTGACGTCGCCGGCCGAACCATCTGGACCGAGTTCGAGAACATCTATGAACTTGTTGAAATAGGAACCATTCGGCGACGAGGCTGCGAGGTCGCTCGTCTAATAGACATGCGAGGAGACGAGCGAGTTCAGGACGGGATGTTCAGCTATGTTTCGTTGGAGCAACGTGTGGCGCAGGATCATCCGCTGCGAGCGGTCCGCAAGCTGACGGACACGGTGTTGCGAACGTTGAACCCGGAGTTGGATGCGCTATATGCGGAATCTGGTCGGCCGTCGATAGCGCCGGAGTACATTCTGCGGGCGCTGTTGTTGCAGGTTTTCTACTCGGTGCGCTCGGAGCGGCTGCTGGTCGAGCAGATCGACTACAACCTCCTGTTCCGGTGGTTCGTGGGCCTGGGCATGGACGACGCGGTATGGAACCACGCAGTGTTCTCGAAGAACCGTGACCGGCTGTTGACTTCCGATGTGGCGCAGCGGTTCTTTGCCGAAGTGAACAAGCAGGCCAAGCGCTTCATGAGCGACGAGCACTTCACGGTGGATGGCACGCTGATTCAGGCCTGGGCTTCGCAAAAGAGCTTTCGCAGCAAGGACGGTTCCGATGATGGTGATGGCACCGACTTTCGTGGCCAGAGCCGCACCAACATGACGCATGAATCGACCAGCGACGCCGATGCGCGGCTGTACAAGAAGAGCTACGGCAAGGAGTCGAAGTTGAGCTACCTGGGCCACGCTTTGGTGGAGAACCGCAACGGCCTGATTGCCGCCGCGATGGTAACGCACGCCGATGGATACGCGGAACGAGATGCAGCTCTGTTGATGCTCAAAGAGAAGCAGAACGGCCACACCCGACGCATCACGGTGGGCGCGGACAAGGCTTACGACAGCGAGGACTTTGTGTGCACGGTGCGGGAGTTGAACGTGACGCCGCATGTAACGAAGAACGATAAGAACCGTAGCAGCAACCTGGACCGCAGAACCACGCGACAGCCGGGCTACGCGATCAGTCTGAGCCGCCGCTGGCTGATCGAGAAGGGCTTTGGGTGGCTGAAGCAAATCGGTCCGCTGCGCCAGGTCAAGCTGCGCGGGCTGGAAAAGGTGGACTGGCTGTTCGTATTCAGTTGTGCAGCGCACAACCTGATCCGGCTTCCCAAACTCATGGCCCAACCACCGCGAAGGCCCATGGAGCAGTGTGCCTAAGCAACGGTTGCGGGCCTCCGGGATGCTTTCCTGAGGCGCGCAAACCCCTATAAACACTGGTCAGACCCGCAGTTCAATCACATTGCAACCAGGCAGAGACGCAAATCACCAGGAAATTCGTCACAATGCCCCGAATTTCAACAAGTTCCTATATCGCGTCTGCGCGCGGAAACGGAATCAGCATCGCCAGTGCCGGCACGACCAACCACACTTCTTTCAGGAATGTGAGGGCCGCAGACAGTTGGAATTATGGCATTTACATCAACAATACCCAAATCGACCTGATAAATGGACTTGAGTTCGATCAGACGGACGTGGAATACAACGGGAACAATCCTTCACTAACTAACTGCGCCGGAATGTACCTGACCGGGGTCTCGCAGGTGAATATCGTCAATTCCTATTTTGAAGCCAATTGCGCTCCTAATAAAGCCGACCAAAAACTGGCAGAGATACGTCTCACCGGCACCTACAATCAGTCAGTGAATATAAGAAATTGTGTATTCAATCTTCAGTACAGGGAGAATGGGATATACAACGATAGTCTCCAAACGACAGGGATGTACGACGGTAACAAGTTCACCGGAAGCGGCGAGAACGGCATGACCATCTATATTGCCACGCATCATTATATGAGTAACATCGTCGTCGGAGCCAATTTCAGTTCCACGCCAACGATCGTCCCAGACAACACCGGCCATACTCACGTAAGAACCCTGGCGCCCTTTGGATTCGACTATTCCGCGGTAACGTCAGTGACCAACAACACCCTCACAGTGGGCGGAAGCAACGGACTTTATCTCTACTACGGGCCATACACAATCAGCAATATTGTAAACGGGACCATCGGCCAGATCATCTCCGTTACAGCCCTGACCACCAGCGGTCATGTTCTTAAGAATGGCGCTGGCGGAACGGGCCAGATTCTCTTTCCCAATGGAATGGATCAGATCCTGAACGCCGGAGAGACGCTCTTGTTGATGTTCGACGGCACAAACTGGCGGCCAGTGGAAAGCACAATCACCTCGACCGCAGCTCCGAGTAATGCGATGAAGTTCGTCGGGACCATTACCACCTCAACCAACTCATCCGACACCCTGTCAGGTTCAAATCTGACTTCACAGAGCCACTGCAGCTATGTAGCCACTAACTTTGTTGCCAGCCAAATGTCATCCGTGTTTGTTGGTGTCAGCGCTGACACCGTGACTCTGTACCACAGCCAGGTATCCGGCGGGACCTTCGACATTTTCTGTACGAGCAATTAATCGTCAATCCGCCGAATTGTGCACTACGGTCCGATAGGCGGCAAGAGTAACCTCGGCTGTTTTCTGCCACGTATATCGCTCCAGGATTCTCTCTCGCAGCGCGCTCGTTCGAGGTTCATGGTACGCGGCAAGAACCGCCTCGCGTATTGACGTCAGGGAATCCGGGCGGCAGTAGTGGACGAGATCTCCGAAATAATCCCTGGTATCTCCCTTGTCCGTGATGACCAGGTTCGCTCCCATCACTCCAGCCTCCAGCGAAGACAATCCGGTTGTCTCCATCCAGCTTACGAGAGCATGCACTTTGCAAGATGCGTAATAGCGCGCCAGGTCTTCGTGGGGAACTTCTCCCAGAAGAATCGCAGTATTGCCCGCCTCCTGCTTGATCCGCTCGTAGTAATGGAGTTGGTTAGGCGCCGGCTTTCCAATCAGGACAAGCTTCAGATCTGTCTCTTTCAATGCGCGCATCAGTTCCAACTGGCATTTCCGTCCTTCAATCCGGCCCACGCACATGACGCTGTCGCGGAACTCCTCCACTGGCTTGGCGGCATTCGGCGAAAAGATGCCGGTGTCCACCGCGTTAGGGACAACCACCCAGGGCTTGTTCCGAGCTGAGGGAAAATCGTTCTCGATCCGGCGCATTTCTGATTGGGAATTGGGCAGGAGGATGCTCGCCATGGAGATAAGCCGCTCCTGGGCCCGCTTGTATCCAGTTGCCAATACGGCAAGAGTTCCGCGATTGTACTCTCCGTTGAAAAGCATGCGCCCAGCGATTTTGGCGGTTTGGGCCATGGAGGGCGACAAATACTTCAAAAGCGTTCCAGAGAATCCGGTGCGAGCCTCGCGATCATATTCGCTAAAATCGACATAGATCGGCGACAGGACGACTGGAATCCGCTGCTTCGAGGCCAGGAGAGCCTGTAGGTAGGTTTCCTGCGGCCGAGTGAGATTGAACAGATGCACAAGATCGATCCCCGAAAGATTTGGGGATACATCGGTTGACACCTCCACATCGCAGCCCAGTTTCCGCAGTCCCTCCGCGGTCTTTAGCACCTGCGTCGTATCCCCTCCGGGGACGGAAAACAAAGTCGTCCGCGACAAGAACAGCACCCTGAACGATCGATCGATCTGCAGGCAGTTGGAGTCCAGGCAGTGCTTTGCTCCTCGACGTGTTTGCCGAAGCCACACCGGCTTCCTCATGCAGCCTTCACTTTCATGTGGTCAGTCCTGCGTCGATTTTCTTCGTGCGCGCAAACACAGCCGGATCGATCAGGGGGCAGAAGGCCAGGAACCACAAGATGTATTCCTGAATATTCATCAGAAAGCCTCCCGTAAACTGGAAGATAAAGCTAACGATGAAGCAGGCTAAGCGAAACGCGTCCTTGTAGACACGGGTTTTGAAGAAGAACCATCCCTCCACAATCAGTTTTACCAACGCCCCTACGATTCCCAATTCCGCGAAAAGGCTGGCGATAGAGTTCGGTATAACGTTGACCGCCAAACCGATGTGAAGGTTTGAGAAATCCACCAGTTTCGTCTGCCCCAGTCCTGCTCCCCAAATCAAGCTTTTCTGGGAGGCAACGGCATAGGCAGCAATAAACGAAACAAGCGTCCTTGAGCGAGTGGACGAGTCGCCGCCGGAGATCACCTGCAGCACCCGTTCTGAAATTGAGTTGTGAGTTACGAGCAGAGCAATAGCGCCGAGCCCGCATAAGCCAATCGCGACAAGACTATTGGCGCGTTTGAATAGCCGGGGATTGGTCGTGACAAGGGATGCTCCTATCGCAGCGAGCCCGATGCTGATTCCTCCGAACGACTGCGACAACAGAAGCGGGAAACCTATCATCAACAGATAAAGAAAGCTGCGAAACTCCGCTCTCTGGAATAGCCGCAGAGATGCAAAAACGAGAAGGGGTAACATCAACAATGCATATTCTGAAGGCTCGACACTGAATAGATTCAGTCGCAGAAGAGCCGAGCTTCCTGCGAATGTTGAGGTGTCGCGTACCCATAGCAGCGAACGCAGCGGCGTTGGTAATGCGAGACAGGCAATCACTGCCGCAATGAAGTTAGCCACTATCAATTGATCGAATAGCCGAGCAGCTGTCGCCGTCTTCGAGAGTCCCCAACACAAGGCGTACGCCGCAACGACAACCGTCCAAAGCAAGAGGAACGACCGCGCGTAGTACATCCAAGAGTCGACGCCATTGATCAAATGCGCTATAAGGAACGGAGAAAAGGCGATGAGAAACTTCAACGTAAGATACCGCTGCCCTTTGCTGTAGAGCCAAAGATAGAGGAGCGGCGAAAGAAGTGTGCTGAAGTAAAGCCCTGTGGGCAATCCGGCAGCATTGAAAAAGAAAAAGAATGCGGCGGCAGGAAAGAAGCGATGCAGGGTAAGCTTCAAAGCGGGTAGACGCAACCCTGCCTCATCCCATTCGGATAAGAACTCTGCGCCGGCATTTGCCATTACACCCACCGTCCTAAGTCGACTCTGCCGCCAGCCAAGAAACTCCTCGTTGCCGTAGTTGCTTGAGTCTTGATTCGTCTTTACCTCAAGACTCCCTGCGAATGCGGATTATCCGAACTTCTCGAAGTTCACTGTTAGGACGCCGGAATCTGTATCCGCGTCGTCATTCATGCGAGTGCTCCGACTTACCTGTTTTCTCGCTTCCGAGCGGCAAGGACAAGTCTCGAGCGGTTCAACCGAGCGGCGCCTTATAAATCATCAAAGTTGTGATCAAGCCGGGAATGTAATCAAACCGAGCGGTATTCGCTCCATCGAAGCCCTCGAAGCAGCGCCACGCCTGATCGCTGAGATAATTCACATTGACCTGACGCGAATTGGGGGGCTTCAGTTGCCATCGGTACTCCCAGTAGTGAGGTTCGAAGCGTGTGGCGATACAAGGAACAGCAATACAATAACTCTTGCTGACCCTAGCGATTTCTTTAATACCTCTAGATAGTTTCTCCATCGGCTCCACATGCTCCAGGACGCCAAAAGAAAGAGCGACGTCGAAAAAGCTGTCTGGAAGTGGAATCGCCTCCAAATCTCCTTGGACAAATGTAAAGTTTGGCTGGCGCAGCCCGGCATCGAAGATATCGAGACCAAAGATTTGAGGAGGTGCGTTCTTGGTGAGCTTCACGTAATCGCGTCCAGAACCGCAACCAATCTCTATTACGGTCGTAGCCCGGGAGAGCGCGCCGTGGAGCAACTGATCCATGAACTGCACCCGGCGTCGCTTGAGATATCGGGTAACGCCAAGCGATAACCATTGCTCATAAAGGCGCGAGCGTAACTTGCTCCCCGCTGGGTAACGCTCGATAAAGGTCCGATCCTCCGACACAGTGCCCCCTCTTTGAAGTATAGATTATTCGTCACGAACCCGACTTCCGGGCCATGCGTTGGGCTCGCTTCCCTTCAGGCATCAAATCTCGACTTTGGCTCACGCAGCTTACCGTGACCCGGGAAAATCTCGTTCTGGTTGAGGGGGACCGAAACCCAGCCAAGGTATTTCAAAAGAAGCGCATAACGATCTGCGCCAAGGACCCGCAGAGCGAGCCGGAATGACATCCGCAGTACCCGCAGACGCACATCGGCTTTCGCATAGGTCTCCGTGTTGTACGCGTTCGCAGAGTCGCCCTTGCCGAACAGGCCCATCGACCTGGCCCAATGGCAAAAGCGCGATGAAGAGCTAAAAGGATTCTCCCCCTTGAAGGCCTGGAGATTCGCGGCATAGAGAGAACGCGTCAGCCGGTTGATGTACTGCCCGTTTTCAAAACTTCCAAAGGCGTAGGGGCGGCTTTTGAACTCGCGTATCCCCGCATCTTCCAGTCGAGCGCGATATTGCTCATAGAGAGGCCGGATGTCAGGGCGACTGGAGAGCGTAAAGGGACTGTTGCGCCGCGAAAGCTTGTCGCCACTGTCCATAGAGATTCCGCTGAAATGGAAGAACTCAAGGGGCGCGGCGCCATTGACCACGAGTTCGCCCTCCAGGAGGGATAATTCCCTTTCCTGGAGATTCCAGCAGGCCATGTTACAGCCAGGGTTCTTCAGGATGGCTACTCCCTCAAAGAAACACGGAACCAGATTGATCCACTTCTGGTCGACGAAGGTCCCCTTGGTCGGCTCGTTGAAAGCCATGTCGAGGCATCGCTGTTCCCACCAGCCAAGAAAGCGCTCCGCCTCCTCGCACTTGCTCACGGCAATGAAACCGAGATTGAAAACTCCACCTTTGAGGAAGACGGCCTCCGACGCGGCGTCTCGCTCGCTTGGAGTAAGGCAGTGCGGCGTGATCGCGACCGCGCTGCGATTGAGGGATTCGAATACCGAATTCAACCTGCGATATACAAAGATGTCCGGGTCAAGGTACACCACCTGGTCATAACCCTCGGCGAAGAGCCACTTGAGGAAGGTGGGTTTGACATTGGTGTTCAATTCAAGAATGTCGTATTTGAAGGCCACGGAAAGGAAGTCGGGTATGTTGAGATCCTCGACCGGTAGGACGCGACATGGTTCGCGGGAAAGATCGAGATCGGGAGGAATGCGATCGACAAGAAGGATGTAGAAGTCACAGTCAGGATGATGCTGAAGGAACGACTCGCAAAGCACCCGCGCGTAAGGCAGAAAATTAAGAGAAACAATGGTGCACGCGGCTCGCTTCATTGGATGCGGACCCACTCCCCGGAGGTGAAATCAAACCGCTTGATCGGCTTTGCCGGCGCACCTGCCGCGATGGTGTAGGGCGGAATCTGGCCGATGACAACAGAGTTTGCTCCAATGATAGCCCCCATTCCGATCTCCGCGCCGGGTGCGACCACTACGCCATCGCCAATCCACACGTTTTGCCCGATTACAACGTGCTTGTCGTTATCAAGCGGCCGGTCTAACGGGGGGATCTCCGGGTGCGTGTGGGGGCCGCTGTATTGCCCGTGATTGTGATCGGTGATGATGACACGGCTGCCAATAAGAACCCCGTCGCCAATTTCAACACGGTGGGTAGCGGCAATGTGGCTCCATCGGCTCACAGCAACATTGTTGCCGATGCGAATGCGAATGGTGTTGTCAGGAGACGATCCGGTGTTGATCGCCTCCAGCCACAGGCCTTCGGCAGCCTGGAAGTTTCGGCCAAGGCGGATGTAGCTCAATCCGCGCAAATGACATCGGGGGCCAAGAATCAAGCCGCGGCATCGGAGCTTGCGCGCGAGAAAGAGGCGGCGCAAAAGAACTCCGAATCTGCGATTCATTTCGCCGGCAAAGACGAGCGGGCCATTGGTGTTCAAAAACCTCGCGGCTTTAGCAAGCGGGGAACCGGGAGATGCGTTCATGCTCATCTCTTCAACTCAGGTCAAACAGTATCTTCACTGCTTTGTTGACGGCCCGGACTGCAAGGAACCATGCCTTGGCCAGCGGAAATGGCAGCGCGCAAATTGGGTAATCGAAGATCCAGTATAAAGGGTTGGACCCGAACGCCTTTCGCAGCACAGCATGGGGCTCTTCTTCGACCCGCGACGCGAGCGATTTTCGGCTGAGGAGAAGCCAGTAAGGAAAGAACACTCGAAGCGTGCCGTTCAAGATCGCCCGCTGCGTGGATTTGTTTTCGAGCCAGGTACGCGTGATACCGGCAAAAGTAGTTCCAAATACCTGGTACAGAGCATAGCCGACATTGCTGTTGCCCCGGACGGCTATAAGCGGATCGCGAATAAGAAGACTTCGGGAGTGATGATTAAGAGCCGAATAGTAGGGCCCGAGTTGAACAAGATTGCTGCCGACAAGAGCCTCGAAAGGCCGATGTGGAAAAGACAAGATGCGTTCCCGGTTAACAATGATTCCTGAAATGAAGGTGAAATTGACGTGGAGATGCCGCGCCAGTTTTGCCGGGCTCACAAACTCGAGATCCCGCTTGGGTTTGAACGGTTTCGGTCCCTGGTATTCGCCGTCGAACCCAAAACCACGGATACACAGAATGTCATACTCGCGCTCAGCGATCGCCGCAAGGATTCGACGCACTGCGCCCGGCTGCACCAGGTCGTCGTCACTGAAGATCCAAACATACTTGCCGGCTGCTTCAAGAAAACACTGAAGGATGTTCCGATCCGCGCCGAGATTCGAATCATTTCTGATGGAGCGAATCGCCTTGTCACGGTCCCGATGACGCAGCACCACGGCCGATGTGCCGTCGGGGGATGCATTGTCGGAAACCAGAAGTTCTACCCGCGGATCGCCTCCAATCTGCGTAACCAGTTCGGTCAGCAACTGATCGAGACTGCGATCCCGGTTGTAGGTGGGAATGGCAATGGTAAGCAGAGGAGGATCACTGGGCATGCCATATTCTCCGGTACTTGACGAAGGTATACGTGCCCAGTGGAAGCGACATTAGAAGGCCGATGACGAGGGAGCCCGCGGATACGCCGAGCGATCCATAGTATTTGCCAAGAAAGACGGTGGAACAGCCTATGAGAATCGCGCTCAGTATGGAAATCAGGAGGAATTTTTCCTGCTTATGTGCCCGCAAATACAGGGCTTCCGCAAACGTAATGGCGCTGATGGGCACCGTCCCCAGAAGCAATGCCAGGGACAGCGGGTCAATCACCCGGTGAGCGAAAGCATATCCTCTCAGGTGCAAAAAAAGAAATCCGGTCCAGATCACGATGGCGCCCGCCACACAGACGCCACATGATTGCCACAGAGCGCGGGAAAAAATGTGGTCCAGCTCGACGTATCTCTTTTGTGCAATGAGCCCGCCAAACGGCGCCGCCTTGGTGTTAATCCAGGAAATAGAGACAGCCAGAAGTGCGCTGGCGAGACTGAGCGACATTCCCATCTGCCCGGCAACAATCGCGCCATGATACGCAAAGAGGACCGGATTGTAGAGCTGAAAGATGAAATAGCCGCATAGCCAGCTCACGGCCATGCGCCACTGGAAAGGCCATACTTCCTGCATCCATTGAACCCGATGCGGCCCGGGATCGCGGCGCAGAAGCGGATGCAGCAGGTTGCGATGCCGGACCAGGAATTCGCTGGAGACGACAGCATTGCCGAGGATCATCATGGCAGGAGCAAAGAGCCCGTGGTGGAGTAGCAGCGATATCCATGCGAGCAGGCTCCCGGTGGCCGCCTGCAGGAACCGCTGACGGGCCACATTTGCCACGAACCCGCAGCCCTCCATAAACGAGAGCAGCGGATCCAGCTGGAAGGTAAGGGTGGCGGCGAGAGCCGCGCAATACCAAGGCAGATGCCAGGCCACTTTCTGCCCGGCCTGTTGGTGGGTGGAAAAAAATCGATAGCCGGCGGCGATGAGGAACACGCCCAGAATTGCCGCTGCCGCGCTGTACCAGCGAACCGTTTTTTGCAGCACAGACGCCAGCCGGTCGTGAGCGGCGGGATCGCCGGAGACCGAAAGATCGCTCGAAATCGTCAGATGAGCCCGCTCATGGCTTGCCATCTGCAAAATGACAAAAGAAAATCCAAGCTCGAATACGATCTGCAGGGCGATGAGACTGCCGAATGTGTAGTAGTAGCCTTGCTCGCCAGGAGTGAGAAAGCGCGCGATCAGCAGGACGGTGACAATTCCCGCCAGGCTTGCCCAGCCTCGAGCGAGAATCGTGAAGCCAATCGCCCTGTCCATCCCCAGCCGGGATTTGACCCAGCGAAGAAGCGCTGCATACGCACGCGTAGACCGTGGCGACGGCTGAGCTTCGTCGGTTATCTCCGGCATGAGTACCTCGAAATCAACTTCGTCGACAGGGCGCGACAGCCGCCCTTCCAGTATATGTTTCTATTAATTTTACTGTTCCGTGATTGAGGCAATTCGTCGGTTTACCGAGCGTTGGCCGTTGATCCCGTTGCGACCAGTTGCTGGTACTTGGAAATCTGCGCCTGGCTTGCGGCTTGCATATCGGCGCCTTTTTGCCAGTCGCGGTACCAGGACGCCGTCCAATCCAGCGCGGTTTCCAGGTCCAGGCGCGGACGCCAACCCAGTCCCACCCTCGCTTTGCTGGAATCGAGTTTGAGAGTGGCCGATTCGTGGACGCCCGGCGCCGTGTCAGATACCCACGCCGCTCCGTCGCCCCAGATCTGCGTCATCCGGTCGGCAATACGGGAGACAGCCCATTCGTCGTTTTCGCTGGGACCGAAATTGTAGGCGCTGGAAAAACGTTCGCGATCGGCCAACAAGCGCTCTGCAAGCAAGAGGTAGCCGTACAACGGCTCCAGGACATGCTGCCACGGGCGAATTGCCCCCGGGTTCCGAATGGCCACTCGATGCCCCTTCACAAATCCACGAATCAGGTCCGGCACGAGCCGATCTTCCGACCAGTCCCCGCCGCCGATCACGTTGCCCGCCCTTGCCGTGGCGATGCCCGCTCCATGACCGGAGGAAGATCCCGGTCCAAAAAACGATCTGCGATACGCCGCGGTCACAATCTCCGCGCACGCCTTGCTGGAGGCGTAGGGATCGTGACCACCCAATGGATCGGCCTCACGATAGGGCCACACCCATTCCCGATTCTCGTAGCATTTGTCAGTGGTGATGCAGACAACTGCGCGCACGCTCTGCGTGTGACGCACCGCCTCCAGCACGTTGGCCGTACCCAGCACATTCGTGGCGTAGGTGTCGAGCGGATCTTGGTACGATCGCCGCACCAGCGGTTGCGCGGCGAGATGAAACACCACCTCCGGCGCGAATCCTGACATCACCGATTGAAGTTGAGGATAGTCGCGAATATCGGCGCGCACATCCTGCGTGGCTGTCCCGACGCGGGCAATGCCAAACAGATTCGGGTCCGTCCCGGGATCGAGAGCGTATCCGCAAACCCGCGCGCCTATCTGGTTGAGCCACAGAGCAAGCCAGCTACCCTTGAAACCCGTATGGCCTGTAAGAAAAACGCGCCTCCCGCGCCAGCGGCTTACCATGTCTTCCATGGCGCGTTTCCTCTGCTCCACAATTCTTCCAAGCGTTGCTTGTCGCGCAACGTGTCCATCGGCTGCCAGAAACCCTGATGATAGAAAGCCTGTACTTGTCCGGCCTGGGTCAGCCGCTCGATTGGCTGCTGTTCGAACATCCAGCTGTCGTCCTCGATTTCGTCCATCACCGGCAGAGAGAGAACGAAGAAACCGCCGTTGATCCAGCCGCCTTCTCCTCTTGGCTTCTCCTGGAAGGCATAGATCGAAGTGCCGTCGATGCCGAGCCCTCCAAAGCGGGCCGGCGGTTGCACCGCGGTGACCGTCGCCAGTTTGCCATGTTCGCGATGAAACCGGAGCGATGCGCTAATGTCCACATCGCTTAGTCCATCCCCGTAGGTCATGCAGAACGCATCGTCTCCCTCGAGGTAAGACTTGATCCGTCTCAACCTGCCCGCCGTTCCCGTGTTTTCGCCGGTGTCGACCAGTGTGACCATCCACGGCTCCGCCACGCTCTGGTGCACGCTCATCCGGTTGTCGCGCATGTCGAATGTCACATCGGACATATGCAGAAAATAGTTGGCGAAATACTCCTTGATCAGATACCCCTTGTATCCGCAGCAGATGATGAACTCATTGATGCCGTGGTGGGAATAGATCTTGAGGATGTGCCACAGAATCGGACGGCCGCCGATCTCGATCATCGGCTTGGGACGCAAGCCTGTCTCTTCGCTCAGGCGCGTGCCTAATCCGCCTGCCAGGATCACTGCTTTCATCGGCGTCTCTCAGCCACCGAACGGGCGCGCCCTCCTGTACATCCATTCAAGCCGCGCGTGGAAGCTGTTCAGTACTACACTACACCATGCCGCCTTGTGTATCCTTGAGGTATTGGACGGCCGATGAGCAAAACCGCAGCCACGCTTCGCCAGGAAATCCTGGCCCTCACCGCCGAATACTCCCAACAGGCATTTCCCAAGCAGGAATTTGAGCCGGGGCCATCGTCTGTTCCGGTATCCGGCAAGGTGATTGATGCCAGCGATCTTTGCTCGGTGGTGGACGCGGCGCTGGACGGATGGTTCACCACCGGGCGATTCGCGGAAGAGTTTGAGCGCAACTTGGCGCGGTTCGTGGGAGTGCGCTGCGCCTCCCTGGTCAACTCCGGATCTTCGGCCAATCTGGTGGCACTGAGCGCTCTCACCTCTCCAAAACTCGGAGAAGACCGGCTTTTGCCCGGCGATGAAGTCATCACCGTCGCCGCGGGTTTTCCCACCACCATCAATCCCATCATCCAGAACCGGCTGGTGCCCGTGTTCGTGGATGTCGCGCTGCCGACTTACGAAATCGACGTCACCCAGCTCGAAGCTGCGCTAAGTCCCAGGACTCGGGCGGTCATGGTCGCGCACACCCTGGGCAACGTTTTCGATCTCGACGCAATCACTGCCTTCGTCCAAAAGCACGATCTGTGGTTGATTGAAGACTGCTGCGACGCCTTGGGATCGACCTGGAAAGGCCGCGCGGTGGGCACATTCGGCGATATCGCCACGGTCAGCTTCTATCCCGCCCACCACATCACCATGGGCGAAGGCGGTGCGGTCCTCACCGACAAACCCAATCTCCAACTGCTCATTGAATCGTTTCGCGATTGGGGACGGGATTGCTGGTGCCATACCGGCAAAGACAATACGTGCGGCAAACGTTTCGATTGGCAACTGGGAGCGCTTCCCTGCGGCTACGACCACAAGTATACGTACTCCCATATCGGATACAACCTGAAAGCTACCGACCTGCAGGCGGCGCTGGGGCTGTCGCAGATTAAAAAACTCCCCGAGTTTATTGCGCGGCGCAAAGAAAACTTCCGCTATTTGAGGAATCTTCTCCAGCCGCACGAAGATGTCCTGCTGCTGCCGGAAGCCACGCCGGGTTCGGATCCCGCGTGGTTCGGGTTTCCGATGGCGGTGCGAGAGAGCGCGCCATTCAACCGCGAGGACCTGATCCGGGAGCTCGAGGCCAGGCGCATCGGCACCCGCCTGCTGTTCGGAGGCAATCTGCTTCGCCAGCCGGCGTATCAGGACTGCGAGCACAGGGTGATCGGCAGCCTTGAGAACACCGATTTCGTCATGAACCGGGTGTTCTGGGTCGGCGTCTATCCCGGCCTGACGGAGAAGATGCTGGACTTTGTTGCTGCGGCCATTGGTGACTTCGTACGCGACGCAAAAGCGCACCCGCGGCAGACCGGCATTTCCGGATCGCTGATCGTTGGTTAGCGGATCAGCGCCGGTCAGCGTTCATAGCTCTCGACCGTCCTTCTGAAACCTTCTTCGACAGAAGTGACTGGCTCCCACCCCAGGGCCCGCATCTTCGAGATATCGAAATGGCCGCCGGCCGTCGGACTTGCGATGTAACTGTCGCCCTGCTTGCGCTCCTGGCGCACCACCTGGCATCCGCGGTCCGCGAACATCCCGCAAAGAAGACTGGCGAGTTCGAGCACCGACGTTTCGGTTTCGCTGCCCACGTTGTAGGCCTCGCCATTCGTCCCCCTCAGAAGAATGGTGAAGAAGGCGATCGTAGCGTCGGCCAGGTAGAGGAACGGCCGGCGGGCGCTGCCATCGCTCTTCATTACTATGTTGCGGCGGAGAACTACGTCGGCCACAAAATCTGCAAACACACGGCCATCGTCCAACGCCATGCCCGGGCCATAAGTGTGCGAGAGTCGTGTGATCTTTGCCGGCACTCCATATTGCGCATGCCAGCAGGCACAGAGCGTCTCGCCGGCGCGTTTGCCCTCGGCATAGCAGGAACGCAGTCGCGCCGGATCCAGCGTGCCGAAATCAGTCTCGCGGATGGGATGGCTGAGATTGGCATGGCTGCCGTACACTTCGCCGCTTGAAAAGAAGAGAAAGCTCTCGATCTGGGCCTCGCGCGCAAGCTCGAGCATCCGCAGCGTCCCGGTGACGTTGGTTTCAAATGTTCCCGCGGGATCGCTGCCGTAGTATTTGGGACTGGCCTGGCTGGCGGCATGCACAATAAAGTCGGGCCTCGGACCCGTATAGGCCGCGCGCACGTCCTGCACCACGAACGTCAGATCGGGGCAGCTTCCCAGCGCGCCAAACCGGCGCAACGCCTTCTCCTGGTTCCTCACCAGCGCGATAACATGCACTCCGGCGCCGTGTACCCGGTTCAGGAACAGCAGCGTTTCCACCATGTACGCAGGGACAAAGCCGTTGGCGCCCGTAATCAGGATCGACTTCCCGAAGAACCGGTTCCACGGCAGCGCGGCCGCGCAAATCCTTTTGAGGTCCTGCTCCACAATCCGCCGTTGCGGCCATTCCGCAGAAGAAGGGTTCATTCCCGCGATTATAACGGCGGCAATACGACGCTCAGGATCCGCCTATAGTCTGGCCTCGCAAGCTGGTATCATTCCAGAAGTCGACAGGACAAAGTCCCCGCGGTTTCTCAATCGCGCGCGGTGCGACGACAAAGCGGTAAGGCGCGCCTGAAGGAGCACTGAAGAGCATGCACACCATTACGATCGGAGACCGTCCGGTCGGAAACAACAATCCGTGCTTCGTCATCGCGGAAATCGGCATCAATCACAACGGAGACGTGGGAATCGCCAAAAAGCTCATCGCGATTGCCAAGGGCGCCGGTTGTGATGCAGTGAAATTCCAGAAACGCACTCCGGAAATCTGTGTTCCCCCCGCGCAACGCACTACCATGCGGGAGACACCATGGGGCTATATCTCCTACATGGATTACCGCGAAAGAGTGGAGTTCGGCCTCGATCAGTATAGGGAGATTGACGCCTTCTGCCGTGAGCAGCAGATCCTGTGGTTCGCAAGCTGCTGGGATATGCCATCCGTTGATTTCATGAAACAGTTCGACGTGCCTTGTTACAAGATTGCTTCCGCAACGATGAAGAACGAAAAGTTAATACGGCACACGCGGGCGACAGGCAAACCAATCATCCTCTCCACAGGAATGAGTTCGTTTGAAGATGTCGACCACGCCGTCGGCATCCTGGGACGGGACAATCTTGTGCTGCTTCACGCGGTCAGCACTTATCCGGCGGACTACAGTGAATTGAATCTTCGCGCCATCGTTGCCATGCAGGAACGGTACAACGTGCCCATCGGATATTCGGGCCATGAGACCGGAATTCCCACCAGCGTGGCCGCGGTAGCCATGGGAGCCTGCATCGTGGAACGCCACATCACTCTCGATCGCGCCATGTGGGGCAGCGACCAGGCGGCCTCTCTGGAGCCAAACGGCATCACCCGCCTGGTCCGCGACATCCGCCTGATCGAGCGCAGCATGGGCGACGGCAACAAGCGCGTCCTGGAGCGGGAACTGCCCCTCATGGCAAGGCTCCAGCAAACGAACTCATGAATTCCCTGAAGCACATCCGGGCTGTGGCCATGGACGTGGACGGAGTCCTCACCGATGGTATGTACTGGTGGGGCTCGAACGGCGAGGAGCTGAAGCGCTTCTGCTTTGCTGACAGCACCGGCATCACCCGCGCCATGAAGGCAGGCATCCGGATTGCGCTCATCTCCGGCGAGTCAAGCGAAGCGGGAATGGCGCTGCTCCAGCGCTATGCGGATAAGCTCAAAATCGCGGACGTTTACAAGGGCTGCCACGACAAGGCTGCCGCGCTTCGCGATTTCGCGCAACGGAATGGGCTTGAGCTCCAGGAGATCTGCTTCATGGGCGACGATTTTATCGATGCGCCGGCCATGGCAATCGCCGGATTGGCAGCCGCGCCCGCCGATGCCCAGGCTCTGGCGAGGAAGCACGCGCAACTTGTCACTGAGCGTCCCGGTGGACAGGGCGCGGTGCGCGAACTCCTCGATCTAATCCTCGAGCATCACGACGCTGGAAACTGATTATGGCCTCTTTGATCAAGCTCTCCGATTACGTGATGGACTTTCTTGCCCGCCAGCAGGTGGGCCACGTCTTCATGCTCTCCGGCGGCGGCGCCATGCACCTGAATGACTCGCTCGGGCGCTGCAAGGGACTCGAATACGTTTGCAATCTGCATGAGCAGGCGGTTTCCATTGCGGCGGAAGCTCATGCGCGCGTCACTAACCGGCTGAGCGCGGCGATGGTGACAACGGGGCCGGGCGGAACTAACGCCGTGACCGGCGTTGCCGGCGCCTGGCTCGACTCCACGCCCGTCATTTTCATCTCCGGACAGGTGAAGCGTGCCGATTTGAAGCGCGATTCCGGCGTTCGTATTCTGGGCGTACAGGAGATCGACATCGTCACCATCGTTTCCTCCATCACCAAGTACGCGGTTACGGTGGAGGATCCGCAGCAGATCCGCTATCACCTGGAGAAAGCCGCGCACCTCGCGCTAAGCGGACGGCGCGGCCCAGTGTGGATCGACATTCCTCTCGACGTGCAAGCCGCGCAGATCGATCCGGACACGCTGCCCGGATTCACACCCACCGCGTCAACGGCGATCGCTCTCGACGAACCGATCCAATTCCTGCTTGAGCTCTTGGAGACCGCCCAACGCCCGGTTCTGTTAGCCGGCAACGGAATTCGAAGCGCAGGCGCGGAGCGTGCGTTTCTTCAGGCCGTCGAATCGCTGCAAATTCCGGTCCTCACCACGTGGCTCGGCTTCGACCTGATTCCTGACAACCATTCGCTCTGCTTCGGGCGCCCTGGATCGCTGGCGCCGCGCGGAGCCAATTTCACCCTCCAGAATGCCGACCTGCTAATTGTGGTTGGGTCCCGATTGGATATGGCCATGACGGCCTACGCCCATGACCGTATGGCCCGCGGCGCAAAAAAGGTCATGGTCGATATCGATCCCGCCGAAATTCGCAAGATGAGAACCCCGATCCATCTCCCCATCGTCGCGGATGCAGGCGCATTTCTTCGGGCGTTGAATGCGCGCGCCGGCGAAGTGAAAACGCACCGCTGGCAGGCCTGGGTTGGACGCTGCCGGGAGTGGAAAGAGCGCTATCCGCTGGTGCTGCCAGAGCATCGCAACATGGCGGACCATCTCAGCATGTATCACTTCTCCGAGGTCTTGAGCGATGCGCTCGCTCCCGGCGACGTAATCGTTCCCGGAAGCTCCGGCTTCGCCATCGAAATCTTCCTCCTGTGCCTGAAGATCAAGGAAGGACAGCGCTGCTTCCACAATCGTGGAACCGGCTCCATGGGTTTCGCGCTTCCGGCGGCCATCGGAGCTGCCGTGGCCTCAGGCAAGCGCACCATCTGCGTCGACGGCGACGGCGGCTTCCAGATGAACATTCAGGAGTTGGCCACCGTCGAGCGGCTCGGGCTTCCCATCAAGTTTTTCGTGATCAACAACGACGGGTACGCCTCCATCCGCGCTTCGCAGAGCGGTTATTTCAAGCGGCTGGTCGGCGCGGATCGCACCAGCGGCGTTACCCTTCCCGATCTGGCCAAGGTGACAGCTTCCTACGGCCTTCCGTTCGCAAAAATCTCCGGCAAACAGAACCTTGCCGCCCAGGTTCGAGATGTGCTCGCGGCCACCGGTCCAATAGTATGCGAGGTGATGGTGGCGCCCAATGAAGAGCGCATTCCGCGCGCTTCGTCCTACATGCGGCCTGACGGCTCGATGGGATCGAAGCCGCTCGAAGACTTGTATCCTTTTCTGCCTCGCGAGGAATTCCTGGCCAACATGATCGTAGACCCGCTACCCGACGAGTAATCCGGAGCCCACCATGGACCCAGACCAGGCAACCTCCGCAAAACCGCCGGCAATGACGGGCAAAGAACCCGGCCGGCGCACCACCGGTGACCCGAAAGCCGCAACGGGCAAGGCCGGTCAGGTCTGGTATCCCGCGCTCGACGGCGTCCGCGCCGTCGCTGTCGCGCTGGTGTTCGCCGTCCATTACACCACCCACTGTTACTTCGGGTGGGCGGGAGTCCAGGTTTTCTTTGTCCTCTCAGGATTCCTCATCACCGGAGTTCTCTTCGACAATCGGAATCAAAACCACCGCTTTCGCAACTTCTACGTGCGCCGCACGCTGCGCATTTTTCCCCTGTTCTACTTCATATGGCTGCTCGTGCTCGTCGCCTGGCCATTCCTGCATGAGCAGTGGACACCTATTCGCCTGTTGTGGCCCGCCTACCTGGGCAATTTCGCGCGGTTTTTCGCCGGCACCATCGACGTCGATCACATCTACACACGCTTCAGCGCGTTTCCGGTCGAAATCGGCCACTTCTGGTCGCTCGCCGTCGAGGAACAGTTTTACCTGCTGTGGCCGCTCGTGGTGTTCAAAGTTGCTGACCGCAAAACACTCATTCGCATCTGCGTCTCAGTCGTTGTCGGCGTTCTGCTGTTGCGCGTCCTCCTGCTCGCCGTTCTTCCGCACTGGCTTCTCGAGCTGGACTTCTATTTCCGCATGATGTTCCTGCAGGCCGACGCCTTCCTCTTCGGAGGGCTGCTTACGCTGGTGCTGCGTGGCCCGGCCAAAGAGCGCATCCTTCGCCATGCGCAACTCTTCTTCTGGATCGCCTTCGCGATTCTGCTGGCAGCCTGCCTGCTCAATCACCCGGGACACGAATTCTCCATGATCCTGCCCTCGCGTCCCTGGATGTCGAGCTACGGATTTACCCTGATCTCTCTGGCCTCCGGCGGCCTGATTTTATGCGCCATGACGCCGGGCAATGCCGTGTTCTACGTGCTCAACCTGCGCCCGCTGCGCGTGCTCGGCAGGTACAGTTATGGCTTCTACGTCTATCATGTGCTGTTGCTGCCCCTGCGCGTGTTTCACATGTGGAAAGGCCAATCGACCGCGGTGCAGATGGTCTTTCTTGTCGTGGATTTTTTCATCGTGCTGGGCATCTCGGCGGCAAGCTATCACCTGCTGGAAATGCCGTTCCTTCGGCTAAAGTCCCGGTTCAGCGTGCGCCACAGCTAGCGCGCTGAATTGGGAGCAATCACCGGCACCGCTAGATGCTCTCCGCCGGTAATCACGCGGTTTGCAATCTGCTGCATGCTCCAATCGTGCGGGTGGTTATTCACGGTCGGGTTGGAATAGACCGGCGGCCCTTGATAGTCGGGGTTTTGGGGGTCGCTGAAAATATCGCCTATGAAAATGTAAGTCCCTCCATGAGCAAGGCGGGCGCTTTCGACGGCTTGGTCGGTCGCGGTGTAATCACCCCACGTGCTCAGGCAGATAAGTCCCGCGCCCTTGCTGGCAGCCTCCGTCATTTGCCGATATACAGGCACGAATGCAGCCAGATCGCCGGGCTGCTGCACATTGTCGCCCAGCTCAATCACGACTAGCGTCTCCGGCGTAACGCTGGATGAAATCTGCTGCACCACGGCGGGTCCAGAACCTTGCGGGTCCAGCTCCGCCGCCCGAGCGGGAATAATGTTGAGCGGGAGGTGGAGTCCGGCCGAGCTGAGATGGGCAATATCTTTATTCTCGGCAGATGCAGCCATGCCTCAGTCGCCGTTCCAACGAAGTCTGGGATCCGGCAGGTGTTGGGTAATGCTGTTGCCCACAATCAGGAGTCCATCGGCCGGTTTGCGCAAAACGGCATTGCTGCAGCCACAAATCGCCACCAATGAGAGAGCAAGCATCCACCGTCGCTGCATGTCGCCCATCGTACTTGAGACAGAAGAGGTGCGTTCAGCGTTCCTCGGAAGACCGTTCGAAGTCTCAGGCGTCTCTCGTCTTTGTCCCCCCGCGGAATCGGAGAGAACGGCGCAGAAGAGCCAGCTTTTGTTTTACCTCCGGGTCTTTTTGCAGGTTCTCGACCGGCCCTCATGACCACGAAGATAAGGCCGAACCGGTACCCCGCCGCAGTAGCGCCGAGCAATGGTTTTCCCTACTTCGTTCAGTT
>CAVYSS010000022.1:0-43038 GCA_963771195.1 uncultured Acidobacteriota bacterium | reverse complement strand
GACCGTCTCCTTGTAGCCGGGACCGGGGACAACGTTGGCGATGGTATAGGAACCCGCCTGATTGGCAACCGTTCTGTAAGTCTGGCCGGTGCCCGGGTCTGTCAGTTCAATGGTTGCGCCTGGAATGACAGCGCCGGTTGGATCGGTTACCGTGCCGGTTATCGATGCCGTCGATGTTGCCTGGGACGATAGCTCCACGGGTAATGCGAATGCAAGCAGAACAACGATCACCAGAGGAAAGAGGCGACACACAGAATGCAGTCTCGTCATGTCATGCTCCTTAGCGGAAATGCAGATCAACCGAAGCAAAAGATCGCGCCAACGGGGCTCGCGTTCAATTGCGCTTCAAACGAGAAAACGGAAGTATGACCGGATCGGAAATCCTGGAGCTGGTTACGTCCCTACAGCTTCGACCACCATTGCCGTCCGGATAAGACTGGCGAACAAAGCGGACGAATGCCGGGATAAATGAGGAACCCAAGGAATGAATATGGTTTCTCTTTATAGTCCTTTTGCAATTTGTTTTCCATAAGAGAAATTAAGAAAATGCGCCAAATCGCAGAGGGTCGGCACACTGCCTACAGAAATTCATAAATTGACTCGTCGCCAATATGACTTCTCACCGTGGAACCCCGTAAAAGTCTTACCTTGGAGGCTGGGAATTGGATCGCACTCAAACTTTGAGATTATGGGCGAACAGGCATTTCGAGCGTTCCCGAGCGGGTGGTGTTCCAGTCATAAACGGCGGTGACGATCTGGGCGGGGGTGTTGGCGGGCAGATCGAGATCGAGAGTGACGGAGATGCCGGACTTCAGGATGGATTGGTACTGGGCTGCGGAGAGCTCGACGGCTTCCCGCGTAGCCTGCCAGTTGAGCGCAGCGCCGTTTGCGCCGTAGGCCTTGACGCCGACGAGAAGTTTGGCGATGCGCTCGCCGTTGGGCGCCTGTCCGAAGGAGACATCCTGGGCGCGGATGGTGAAGGAGACGGTGTAGCGGGTGAGCGGGCCATTGAGCTGGGGGTTCTGGCCGGCTGGGGTGCCGTCGTGATCCGCACTGGGCGTGGCGCCGGCGCCGTAATAGATGCCGGTGGCGTTGGGAATGCCGAGCTGAAGCAGCGGCGCGATGGGATTTTCGGTGGGAGCAGCGCCGGGTTCTGATGCGTTGTAGCCCTGCCGGTAGGCGAGCTTGTATTTGCCGCCAGAAACCTTTACGTCGATGCGGCGGAAGCTGCCATCCTCGGCCGAATCTGTGGGCGCATAGCCGACGGTGTAGTAGACGTCGCTGTCATGGACGATCTTGTGGAGAGCGTCGCCGATGTCGTTGGTGGTGAAGGCGCGGCCGCCGGTGGAGCTGGCCAGTTCCTCCATGCCGGTGACGGCAGAGGCGTCATTCAAGGCTTCGCCGGTGAGCGACTCGGGTCCATTGCTGCCGCCGGCGCGGCCGGAGCCTGCCGAATCCGCCACGCCGACGTTGGAATTCATGACGCCCGCGCCGCTGACCGGGTAAACCGCGATCTTCGAAACAGTGAGCAGATCGGCGGTCTGCTTCACATGTTTCTCGTAGCCGGCGAGGGCAGGATTCTTCCTGATTTCATCCATCTGCTTCGGTGAGGGGAAAAAAACGACGGGGAAGGAGCTCGAAAACCAGATCAGGTTCTTTCGCCCGGGAATGCCTTCAAGATAGCGGGCGAGGGCGTTGAGAGCCTCGAAGGTCATGCTGGCGCGAGCGCCGAAGCTGTAACCCTGGGGAGTGCCGCCCTTTGCGTATTGGGCTAACTGCGGGGCGACAGAGCGCATGGCCGAGAGATTGGCCGTGTGTTGCGCATCGTCGGCATTGTCGCTGCGGGTTTGGACCATGGCGCCGCGCTCGGCCTCACTGGCGCTGACCGCGGCCAGGAGCGCGGCGGGGTCCGAAGTGAATCCGTGGAGCAGGCGCATACTGGAGCCGAGCGAGAAAACGGCGACCTGGGTTCCCGGATCCATTTTGTGCAGGTAGGAGAGCACCTGCTGGCGCACGTAAACCTGGTCTTGCGGTTCGGTGTTGAGCGAGTCGAGAAGGAACACGTCGAGGGCTGCGGATGGCGCCGCAGTGGGGGCGTTGGTGACGGCTCCGGGCGGGAGCTGGGGCATGGCGGGAGCGGCAGCCGGGGCGGTTGCGCCGGTCGAGTGTTCTTCAAAGAAATCGATAGTCTGCGGCTTGCCGTTTTCAGCAATTGAGAAGTCGGATTTGGGCAGTCCGGGGGCGGGGTCGCCATTGCGCTTGTCGACGACGACATCGACCAGGACCTGGCGGGCGGTGGCGCGGAAGACGGGGATGTTGGCGGAGTTAGCGGAGCTAGCGGAGTTCGCGGCGTTCTCCGGTGCGGGCTGCGGCGGTGCAGATGCGGCTACCGCAGGCTGCGGTTGGGCGATGGGTGCAGGGCTGGCGGCGGGCGCGGGTTGCGGCTCGATCGCCGGAGGTTCAGCCTCTGGCGCAGGTTGAGCCGGCTGCGACGCCTCGGCGGTCGCGGAAGGTGTTGCGGGTGCGGGTGCGGCGGGTTGGCCGGTCATCTGGGCGGCTTCGGCGTCGGTGAGGATGCGGGACTCGCCGCGGTAGATATGGTAGTGGGTGAAGGTGACTTCGTTGAGGCGGGTCCAGACGGGGCCACGATTGACGGCGGCGGAGGGGATGGCGCCGGCTGCGGCGGGAATCGCATTGTTGCCGAGGTCCCACTGATGACGGCGGGCGAAGGCGTCGCTGCGGACGGGGCAGATGTAGGTCTTGCCGCCGATGTCGATGGGGCCGTACTGGACGGCGATGGCAGCGGTGACGAGGGGATCGTCGGAGCCGAGGTCTGCGATGACGGTGATGCGGAGGATGGCGCCGGTGGATGGATCAACGGCCATCTCGCCGTGGTAGGGCGCCTGCTGTTGCAAGATGTGCCCGCCGGCCAGGTCATCCGGAGTGGCTACGCAGCAGAACTGGATCTGGTAGTGTGACCGTTTGGCGGGGACGGTGTAGCGGAAGACTGCGACCTGACCGTTGGAGTCTTGCTCCCAGTGGCTCCATGTGAGCTCGCTTTTGGCGGCGTCGAGCAGGACGGTGGTGAGGATGGGGCCGAACTCGCCCCATGAGACAAGCCCGGCAGCGCCGATATCGATCTTCTTGCCTTTGGAGTTGGTGTCGCGCTCCTGGCCGTCGCGGTAGACGACGTTCGCGGATTTTTCGGCGGTGAAATGGAGCGGGAGGTAGCTGTAGGCGCCGGCGGGGCGGTCCTCAAAGGTTCGCGTGTCGCGGGTGGCGATAAAGTCGGGAAGCTTGCGCGTGGCCTGAGTGACGTAGTTGACGACCGCAGCCATGATCTGGCGCTGTTGGGCGGCATCGGGCGTGGCTGTAGTAGGTAATTCGTTGGTCGGCAGCTCAAGGAACGACGACTGCGCGGCGAGAATGGAGAGTTCTTGTTGCGATTGCGGGCCGGGGAGCTGCGACTGAAGGCGGGCGAGGGCGGCGCCGCTGAGGCGCTGGGTGAGTTCAAGGGCGGAGAGCTCGTCGGCGAGTTTGCCGTCGGGCAAGCTGCGGGCGGCCGCGAGGGTCTGTTCAAGCTGGTCGACGGTGACCGGCGTGGAGGCGTGGGCTGGGACGGCGAGGGCGAAAAGCACGAGCGTGGCGACGAGGGGTCTCATGGCGGCGGGAAGTGGTCAGTGATCAGTGTACGGCGGACGGGGCTATTCAGGGTCCGCAGGGACCAGGTGCCCGTAGGTTAGTCGCTGTGGCCGTCGTACGATTATGTCCGGTTCGTTCCGAGATAAAGCAGGTTTCGGGTGGAGCGAGCTTCCCATCCATCTCGCGATAACGCCGCGAAATGGATGGGCCACGCATCGTTATTGACGCCCCAGCGGTCCACCGTCGCGGGCTATTCGTCGCGGAGGAGAATGAGCGGGTCCACGGCAAGCGCGCGGCGCGCGGGGACGAGAGCGGCCAACATGCCCAGCACGAGCATGGTTAGCGTAACCCCGCCGAGTACAAATGGATCGCGCGGCGTGGCCCGGTACACGATGAAGGCCAGGACCTTGGTGGCCATGAGGCCGAGGACGATGCCGACGATGGAACCGATGGCGAGAAGACGGAAGGCGCGGCCGAGCGCGGCGGAAAGGACCTGCTTGCGATCGGCGCCGAGGGCGACGCGAATGCCGAGCTCGCGCAGTCGCTTGGAGACCACGTAAGAGGCCATGCCGAAGATGCCGGTGATGGCGAGCATGGCGCCGAGCAGCCCGAGGATACCGAGAGCGATGCTGGCGACGCGGGCGGGAAAAAGCGCCCAGCCTAATTCCATGTTCCAGGGTTCGATGTCGACAGGCAGCGAGGGATCGAGCGCGCTGAGAGTGCGCTGGAAGACCGGCGTGAGGTCCCTGGGCTCGCGCGTGGAGCGGATCACGAAGGTGGCGTCGTTCTGGGTGTGCTGAAGGAAGCTGAAGAACATGGCCGGCATCTGATCTTCAGTAATGGCGCGGTATTTGCCGTCTTCCACCACTCCGACGGCTTGAGCGCGTTTGCCATCCCAGAATTTAAAGTGGCCGCCGACCGCGTTCTGGATGGAGCCGAAGACCTTGATGGCGAAGGTGCGATTGATGAGGGCGACGGTGGGGGCGTTCTTGTCGTCGCTGAAGGTGAGGTCGCGGCCGGCAAGCAGGTGGGTGCCCGCAGCCTGGATGTAGCCGGGAGAGATGTTGTAGTTCATGGCATCGGCGACGGCGTTGGTGGGGCGGAAATCGGTGGTGGTGTCGTGGAAGACGGCGGAGTCGCCGGCGCCGACGTTGAGCGGAGGGCGGGTGATGTATCCGGCGGCGATGACGCCGGGGACGGCGGATATGGCGTCGAGCATGCGGCGCTGCATTTGGGGGATGCGATCGTCTTCATAGCCGCCCATGTGCAGATCGGACATAGCAATGATGGCGTTCTGCGGGTTGAATCCGAATTGGGAGTGAAGAGATCGGGACATTCCCCGAATGGCCACCAGCGAAGAGGTAACGAGCACGGCGCAGATGGCAATTTGGAAAACCAGGAGCACATCGCGCATGCTGAATCGCTTGAGGGCGTCAGAGGTCATGCCGGTGCGGATGGTTTGCCATGGATCGGCGCGGAGGACCTGGCGCACGGGGACCATGCCGAAGAGGAATCCGCTGACCAGAGAGAGCGCCAGCGCGAACCAGCAGGTGCGCAGGTCAGGATTGACGGGGATATTGATGGGGACGCCGGGGATGGGATTCCAGGCGCTGAGGAAGCGGAGGATGAGGACTCCGCCGGCGAGGCCGACGGCGCCGCCGGCAAGCGAAACCAGAAAGGCTTCAGTGAGCAATTGGCGGAGGATGAGGCCGCGGCGGGAGCCCAGCGCCAGGCGGAGAGCGACTTCCTTGGCGCGGTCAGAGGCGCGGGCGGCGAAGAGGCTGCCGAGGTTGGCGCAGGCGGCGAGAAGGATGAGCCCGGCGAGGAGCATGAGCCCGGCCATGAAGGCGCGGGCAGCGCCGGCGAGCATGTCGCCCATGAGGCCCGGGCGGGCAAGAATGAACTTGATGCCGTCGTCGTCGGCGGGATAGGTCTTGGCCAGCCAGGAGCCGATAGCGTTGAGGTCGGAGGTAGCCACGGCGGGGGTGACACCGGGGCGGAGGCGGCCGATGACGACCGGAGAATGATCGCCGCGGTGTTTCAGGAAATCGCCGATGAAGGTTGGGTCTTCGACGATGGGGATCCACAGGTCGGGAGCGAAGAAGAGCTCGGTTCCGCGAAAGGCGGGCGGGGCGACGCCGAGGATGGTAAACGGGTGCCTGTTGACGGCAACAGCGCGGCCCACGACGGAGGGGTCGCCGTGAAAGTAACTGTGCCAGTAGGCGTAGCCGAGGACGACATAGGGGGCGCTGTTTTCGCCTTTCTCATCGGAGGCATGAAAGAAGCGACCGAGGTAGGGCTGGACCTTGAGGGCGTCAAAGTAGTTGCCGCTGGCCATGTAAGGCCAGGCGACGGAGGGATGCGCGCCGGTGTCAACGCCGACCGGTCCGAGGATCTGGAAGGCGATCATGCTCTCAAAGGTGCGGTTGCGGTCGCGCAGGTCCCGGTAGTCGAGGTAGGACTGGGAGGGATAAGTGCCGCGCTGCACGATGTAGAGGTTCTCCGCGCCGGGAAGGTTCAGCGGCTTGAGCACGATGGAATTGAGCATGCTGAAGACGATGGCGTTGGCGCCGATGCCGAGGGCGAGAGTAATGATGGCGGTCAGCGCGAAGCCCGGAGACTTGGCCAGCTGTCGAAGCGCGAGTTTCAGGTCGCTGAACATGATGCCTGGAGTTACGCGGGTTTGTCGCGGAGGGTTCCCCGTTTTTATCACAGGTGTTTGTGATAAGTCGGCGGCGTGAAGCACAGCGCAATCGCACCCAGGCCGCCGAGGAATCACTCGTCGCGTAGGAGGATAAGCGGGTCGACGGCGAGGGCGCGGCGCGCGGGGACAAGCGCAGCAAGCATGCCCAGCACGAGCATGGTGAGGGTAACGCCGCCGAGTACAAATGGATCGCGCGGAGTGGCCTGGTAAACGATGAAGGCCAGAACCTTGGTGGCCATAAGGCCGAGGACGATGCCGGCGACGGAACCATAAGCAAGCAGGCGAAATGCGCGGCCGAGCGAGGCGGAGAGGATCTGGCGGCGGCCGGCGCCGAGGGCCAGACGGATGCCGAGTTCGCGCATGCGCCGCGACACCACGTACGAAGCCATGCCGAAGATGCCGGTGATGGCGAGCATGGCGCCGAGCAGTCCGAGGACGCCGAGAGCGACGGTGGCGACGCGCGCGGCAAAGAGGGCGGAATCCATTTCCGAGGTCCAGGTCTGTATGGTGAGGGGCAGAGTGGCGTCAAGGCCGCGGATGGCGCTGTCAAGAGCCGGCCCCATCTCCTGGAGATCCCGTGCAGAGCGGACCACAATGGTGGTGCCGCTGTCGGGCTGTTGTTGAAAGTCAAAGAACATGGCCGGCTTCTGATCTTCCGTGAGGGTGCGGTACCGGCCGTCTTCCACCACGCCGACGATCTCCGCGCGCTTGCCGCCCCAATATTTGAAGTGGCCGCCGAGGGCGCTCTGGACCGAACCGAAGACTTTGATGGCGAACTGGCGATTCACGAGGGCGACGGTGACTGCGTTCTTGTCGTCGCTCTTCTTGTCGTTGAAGGAGAGATCGCGGCCGGCGATGAGGCGGGTTCCGGCGGCCTGGAGGTAGCCCGGTGAGATGGTGTAGCTCATGGCATCGGCGGCCATATTGGTGGGCCGGAAGTCCGTGGTGGTGTCTTTGTAGACGAAGGAATCGCCGCCGCCAAGGCTGAGTGGGATGTTATTAACGCTGCCGACGGCGGACACTCCGGGAATGGCCGCCACCGCATCAATCATGCGGCGTTGCAGCTGGGCAGCCTGGTCGTCTTTGTAGCCGGACATGTTCAGGTCGGTGCTGACCAGAATGGCGTTTTGCGGATTGAATCCGAAGTCCGAGTGGAGGGATCGCAGGAGGCCGCGCACGGCGACTAGCGAGGACGTAACGAGGACGGCGCAGATTGCGATCTGGAGGACCAGGAGGACATCGCGAAGGCTGAAGCGGCGGAGGCTGTCAGTGCTCATGCCGGTGCGGATGATCTGCCAGGGGTCAGCACGGAGGACCTGGCGCACGGGAACCATTCCGAAGAGGAAACCGCACAACAGGGCGAGTAGCAGGGCGACAGCGTAAGTGCGCAGGTCGGGATTTACCGGCACGTTGATGGGGATATCGGGGAGGGGCTGCCAGGCGCTGAGGAAGCGCAGCAGGAAGACGCCGCCGGCGAGGCCGATGACGCCGCCGGCAAGGGAGACGAGCACGGCTTCTGTGAGCAGTTGGCGCACGATCAAGCGACGCCGCGAACCGAGGGCCATGCGCAGCGCGATTTCCTTGGCGCGGTCGGAGGCGCGGGCGGCAAAGAGGCTGCCGAGATTGGCGCAGGCCGCCAGCAGGATGAGTCCGGCAAGAAGCATGAGGCCCGCAACAAAGGCGCGGGCAGGCCCGCCAAGAAAATCACCCACCAGCCCGGGCTTGGCAAGGGAGAACTTCACTCCCTCGTCTTCGTGGGGATAGGCTTTGGCCAGCGCGGCGCCGATGGTGTTGAGGTCGGCGGTAGCTTGATCCGGCGTGACTCCCGGCCTCAGCCGCCCGATGACCCACGGCGAATGATTGCCGCGTTCGTCAAGCTGGTTGAAGCCCTCGATGGTGGGCTGCTCCATGATAGGAACCCACATGGCCGGGGCGAAAAAGAGTTCAGTGCCGCGGAAGCTGGGCTGCGCCACTCCAATGATGGTGAGCGGGTGCTTGTTGATGGAGATCGCGCGGCCGATCACGTTTGCGGTCGTCGTGGAAGTAGCTGTGCCACCAGGCATAACTGAGGACGACATAGGGAGCGCTGCCCGGGCCCTTCTCATCAGAGGGATGAAAGAAGCGGCCGAGATAGGGCTGTTCGCCGAGGGCGTCGAAGTAGTTGCCACTGGCCAGGAAAGGCCATGCCGTAGTGGGATGGGAGCCGGTGTCCACACCGACCGCGCCGATGATCTGAAAGACGACCAGGCTGGAGAACGTGCGGTTGCGGTCGCGCAGGTCTCGATAGTCGGGATAGGACTGCGACGGGAACTGGAAGCGCTGCACGCTGTAGAGGTTGGCGGCGTCGGGCAGATTCAGCGGCTTGAGCACCAGGGCGTTCATCACGCTGAACACTATGGCGTTGGCGCCGATGCCAAGCGCGAGGGTGATGACCGCTGTGATGGCGAAGCCGGGGGATTTGGCCAGCTGGCGGAATGCCAGTTTCAAGTCGCTCAACATGAGGGGTACTACGCGAACCAATCAACACCAGTTCCCGGTTTCAGGGTTCGTATGTCAGGATTCATGCCTCATTGACAGTTCGCTGTTCACTTTTCATTTTCTGTTGTTCCCCTGTTTCCTCGTTCCCTTGTTCCCTGTTTTCCGTTCCCTGATTCCTGCTTTTGCGGTACGATGTTTGTACCCGCCGGTCCATCCGGCTACGGAGGATAACAATGTTCCAGCCCGTCATCGTACGAATTCGACCTACTCGCTGAACATTGCCTCGGGTTTCCCTTTCCGTTCGTCCCGAGGATGACGTCAGCCCCGGGTGATTCGACTGCACAACTGAATTGAACTGCAGAGCGAGCCCCCTCGTCTGCGCCGCGGCGTATTCGCCTGCGGCGCTTGAAGGAGCTTTCCCCATGTCGCTTTTGGAGACAACGACGCCGCAGCCGGCGGATGGCCGCGCGGCGAGCTTGTGGAGTTCGGTACGCGAAGCCCTGCGCGGCTCGCACCAGGATTTCACGGTAGGAAATTTGGACCGGTCGATTCTGCTTCTGGCCATTCCCATGGTGCTGGAGATGGTGCTGGAGTCTTTGTTTGCAGTGGTGGACGTGTTCTGGGTGGGCCGGCTGGGCGCCAATGCTGTGGCCACGGTCGGCCTTACCGAGTCGATGCTGGCTCTGGTGTTCGCTATCGGGCTCGGCGTATCGCTGTCCACTACCGCGATGGTGGCTCGGCGCATCGGCGAAAAGGACCCGGAGGATGCGGCCATCGCCGGCGTGCAGGCCATCGTGCTCGGGCTGGCGATTTCGCTGGTGCTGGGCGTGCCGGCGGGGATGTTTGCGCCCAAACTTTTGCAACTGATGGGCGCGTCGCCCGCCATCGTGGCCACGGGCTCAGGGTACGCGCGCATCGCGCTAGGCGGATGCGGCGCCATCGTGATGCTGTTTTTGAACAACGCCATCTTCCGCGGCGCAGGCGATGCGGCCATCGCCATGCGCCTGTTGTGGGTGTCGAACATCATCAACCTCATCCTCGATCCGTGCCTGATTTTCGGTCTCAGAATCGGACCGGTCGCGTTCCCGCACATGGGCGTGACCGGCGCGGCCATGGCCACGTTCTCAGGCCGAAGCATCGGCGTGCTCTACCAGTTCTGGCGTCTCGCCAGAGGCACGGAACGCCTGCGCGCGCTCGCATATCATCTTCGGCTGAATGTCCGCGTGATGTTGCGGCTGCTACGCGTTTCGCTGGTGGGAATCCTGCAATTCGCCATCGCCAACGCCAGCTGGATCGTGCTGGTGCGCATCGTGTCCCTGTTCGGCGCGGACTCGGTGGCCGGCTACACGGTGGCCATCCGCATCGTGGTGTTCTTCGTTCTGCCCGCGTGGGGCCTGAGCAATGCCGCGGCCACGCTGGTGGGGCAGAACCTGGGAGCAGGAAAGCCGGAGCGCGCGGCACAAGCGGTGTGGCGCACCGGGTTCTACAACATGATCTTTCTCGGCGCCATCGGCGTTTTCTTCGTGGTGTTCGCGCGGCCCGCAGTGAGCCTCTTCGTGGACGATGCGGCGGTGATCCCCATCGCAACCGTGGCGCTGCGCACATTTGCTTGCGGCAACATCGGCTACGCCTACGGCATGGTGATGTTGCAGGCCTTCAACGGCGCCGGCGACACCTGGACGCCGACGGTGGTGAACTTTTTCGGTTTCTGGGTGCTGGAGCTGCCGCTGGCGTGGGTGCTGGCGCGCCCGCTGAGCCTGCACGCGGAGGGCGCGTTCCTGGCCATCGTGATTGCGGAGTGCTCCATGGCGGTTGCAGGCGTGGTGCTGTTCCGGCAGGGACGGTGGAAAAGGAAGAGAATCTAGCGCGGGCCTGCGGGCGTATGGAGTCAATAGCAAGCCGGCGCCAGTTGGATGGCTTCGATCGCTCGCGCGACCGCTTAAGGGAGGGTAAGAACCAGCATTGGACGCAATGCCTTCATAACTCTAGCTATCTCCAGGGTCAAGGTTATCCCTTGGTAACTGCCATTCCCAAAATGAAGCATTTTCCCGAATCGGTTTCTACACAAGAGAACCGATCGGTATCTAAGAAAACTGCGCACAGAATCAACCGATAATCGCTGTCGGAAATATGCGGAACACGAGTTTCACCGGAAGACTGAGTGAACTCGCTGCAGTTTCTGCCGGGTTACGCGAGTAGGCACTGGGGCTGTTTTTCATTTGCGCTCTTTCTTCTTCCTTCTCGTATCCCGGCATTTCCAAGCGGGAGAGACTTATGTACGACCTGGTCATTGGGCTCATCTACGTCGGCATTCTCTTGATACCGGCTATCGTGGCCACATTCAGCATCGATCGTGCGCAGAGCAACCAGTAAGTTTCTGACGCACCCGAATGTTTTACCTCAATTCCTGAGTTGCTGTGACTCCTGGGTTTGTGTCCAGGGTTGCATCGCCTCAAGACCCTACCCCGGCGACCGCGGTTCTGCTAAGGAGCCCGTCGACCGGGACCCGCTTTCGGGGCTACCGGCGGACTTTGCCTGTCAGTGGCTGCGAGGCCAGCTCATGGATTTATTGAGAGGCCTACACCACTCCAGGCGAGTTGCCGCATGCCGGATTCCTGGAATCTGCACGCACCCTGGGATTGCCGCCAGCTCAAGGGCGGCGCCTGCGCTAGGATTAAACTTGTCATATTGCGACATTTACCGCAATACGATCGTTTGACCTGAATTGCCCTCGGATGAAGCGACAGGGATCGCACTCGCTGTCTCGGCGCCGATCTTTCCCCTCCAGCGGTAAAGCGAAATTCACGCATGTTCCCGCGCAATCCGAATCGCGAAGACGGCGTGCGACATCTGAGACAATGATGCAAGTGAATGGATTGGGATCAGCTTGCTGGCGGCCTGAGCGCAGCGGTAGGTGGGAGTTTCCGAATCCCACCCAACTGGTGGCGTGCCTTGCGCTTGCCTGCGGCGCGCTGCTGACGACGCCTGCGCGCGCGCAGGTGAATCCATCCTCGGCGCAGAATCCCTATTACGGCAGCGTGACAGTGACGCCGGTGACGGATGAGCCGTTGCGGCTCTCGCTCGACGACGCCATCCAGATGGGGCTCAAGAACAATCTGGGGTTGAAGGAAGCCCAGAACGCGGAGCGCGGAATTCATGCCGAGCAGTCGCAGGCGCTGCAGGAGTTTCTGCCCACCATCAGCCTGGTGGGCGACTCCGGCTTTTACCAGCACAACCTGGTGGCGCTGGGATTCGGGACCTCGGTCGTAGGCAAGTTTAAGGCCATCCTTCCGCCCGGGGTGACGATTCCCTTGATCACGCGCGACACGCTGACCGAAGGAACGCTCCATTACGACCAGACCCTCTTTTCCGGTCCGGTGATTGCCGGCTGGAAGGCTGCGGGAGCCGCAGTGCGGGCCCAGCACTTTGCCACCCAGACGGCGCGCGGCGACGTTGTGCAGGATGTGGCGGGAGCATACCTGCATTGCCTTGCGGCCCAGAGCGAAGTGGACAACGCGCGCGCGCTGGAACAGGCGGACATGGTGGAATGGAGCCACGCGCACGAACAGCACCTGGCCGGAACCATGGCTAACCTGGACGAACTGCGCGCACGGGTGCAGTACCAGGCGCAGGAGCAGGCGCGGATTGCGGCTGAGAACGAGGCCGAAAAGGATCTGATTCTGCTGAAGCGAGAGATCGGGGTGGATCCTGGCCAGAAGGTGACGCTGACGGACAAGACGCCTTATGGCTACCTGGCCACGCAAACGCCGGAAGAAGTGCGGGCGCTCGCCTACCGCTACCGCAACGATTACCAGAACCTGGAGAACCAGGTGGTGGAGCTGAAGGCGGCGCATGCGGCGTATCGCAGCCAGCGCTGGCCGACGCTGAGCTTCAGCGGGAATTACGGCGTGATGGACATCGGCGGGATCGGCTCGCACGGAACCTGGGCGGCGATCGGAACGCTGAGCGTGCCGCTGTTCCGCGAAGGCAGGTTGCGCGGCGACATTGACGCTTCGCAGGCGCAACTGGACGCGGTGGAGGCACAGTTGGCGGATCTGCGCGTGAAGATCGACCAGCAGGTGCGGACGGCGCTGATGGACGTGGAGACTGCGCGCAAGCTGGTGGACGTGGCGCGTTCCAACGTGGACCTGGCCACCCACGAGCTGAGCGACGAAACTGAGCGCGTGGAAGCCGGCGTGGACAACACGCTGCCGCTGGTGGAGGCGCAGGCGAGTACGGCGGCGGAACAGAGCAACCTGATCGAGAGCCTTTATCAGTACGGCCTGACCAAGCTGGCTGTGGCCCGGGCCGCGGGCGTGCTGGAACTGCAATACCGGGATTACCTGGGGAGATAGGATGGGCAGAGCGGCGACGTTCGACGCCTGAGGTAGTCTGGGTCTACGCTCCTGGGACGGTTTGCTTTGAACGGCAGCGAGAATCAGCAGACCCGGATCGAGCATCATTCAACCAACGTAAGGGAATTTCGTCCGCAATCGGCAGCCTGGCTCAGGCAAATCCCTCGCCCCGCCGGGCAGCGCTGTTCTGGCCCGCGCACTGAACGCACATCCTCAAAAGGAGCGGAAGATGTCTCGGAAGCTGCGGATTAACTACTACGTGGAGGCGGACGCGGATGCGCTTGCCCGCCGGACCGCGCAGTATTTTGTGGAGATGGCGGCGGAAGCGGTAGATGCGGCGGGCCAGGCGCGAATCGCCCTCAGCGGAGGATCGACGCCCAGGGCGGTGTTTGAACTGCTAGCCGATCGGCGCCAGAAATGGCGCGGCGCCATGCCGTGGGACCGGCTGAATCTCTACTGGGTTGATGAGCGCACCGTGCCGCCGGACCATCCGGACTCAAACTACCGCATGGCGCGGGAAGCCATGCTGAACCACGTTCCGCTTCCGGCAGACCAGATTCATCGCATGGAAGGCGAGCTTGATCCGGAAGCAGCGGCATCGCGTTACGAATCGGAGCTGCGCAACAGCTTTCGCCTGGAGGGTGCGGAAAGCCCACGCTTCGACTTGGTGCAACTGGGGATGGGACCAGATGGACATACGGCATCGCTGTTCCCGCACACTGCGGCCCTCCACGAGATGAGCCGCCTGGTGACGGCCAACCACGTGCCGCAACTGGACACCTGGCGCATCACCCTGACCTGGCCGGTGGTCAACCACGCCAGCTCGGTGTTTTTCCTGATTGCGGGCGCGGACAAGGCCGAGCGCGTTCACGAAGTCTTCATGGGACCGCGCGACCCGGAGCGCCTGCCCAGTCAACTGATCTGGCCCTCAAGCGGTATACTCACTCTGTTCCTGGATAAGGCCGCTGCTGCGCTTCTGCCCGCAACCAACGGAGAAGGCTGCGGGGTTCTGGAGAGAGAGCGATGATTCTTGCCGGCGACGTAGGCGGCACAAAGGTACATTTGGCGTTGTACGACTTTGCTAACGGTAAGCTGGATTACCGGCGCGAGGAGCGCTTTCCTGCCAAGGAGTATTCGGGACTGGAAACCATTGTGGCCGAGTTCCTGGGCGGCGAAAAGGCAACGGCAGCGTGCTTTGGCGTGCCCGGACCGGTGCGCGACGGGCGGCTGCGCCTGACCAACCTGCCCTGGACGCTGGATGCGCGCGAGCTCTCCCTGCATCTGAACATCGATCACGTGTTTCTGATCAACGATCTGGAGGCGAATGGTTATGGCGTCGCCGAGCTCCAGCCGGACCAGATCTACACGCTGAGCGACGGCGATCCCAGCCAGATCGGGAACCGCGCATTGATCGCGGCTGGGACCGGGCTGGGCGAAGGACTGCTGACCTGGAACGGCCGCATCCATGTTCCCTACCCTTCCGAGGGCGGGCATGCCGATTACGCGCCCCGCAACGAGGAGGAAATCGAGCTGTTCCGTTTTCTGAAGCAGAAGTACCTGGGACGGATCAGTTGGGAACGCGTGGTGAGCGGGATGGGGATGACCAACATCTTCGAGTTCCTGCGCGACGTGCGCGGCATGGAGGTTGAGCCGGACCTGGCCGAAGAAGTGGCTGAAGCGGATGACCTGAACGCCATCATCACGCAACGGGGCCTGACCGGCGGAAGCGAGATCTGCGCGCGAACGCTGGATATGTTCGTTTCCGCGTATGGCGCGGAGGCCGGCAACCTGGCGCTGAAAGTGCTCTCAGTGGGCGGCATGTACATCGGCGGCGGCATCGCGCCGCGAATCCTGGAAAAGCTGAAGGACGGCGCCTTTATCAAGGCGTTCACCGACAAGGGACGGCTAAGCCAGTTACTCATCAACATGCCGGTTCGGGTGATTCTGGAAAGCCGTGCGGCGGTGCTGGGCGCGGCGGCCTACGCCGAGGCGCGGGCCGCGGAGTTGAGTGGAATTTCGCCGCGTGCGGCATCGGTGCAGACAGTGCAGAGCTGATCAGATATAAGACGACAGCGATGATGCCTCCCGTTTCGCCTCAGGCTTTATTACGCCGGAGTATGCCGTTGGCGCGGTGAGGAGCTCTCAATGACCGATAAGCCCGCCTACCTGCTCCTCTCGTTCCGCTTTACCCAGGCAGTCGATTACGCGCGGCATCTTCACATCGAAACGCGCAAGGCGACAAACATCCCCTACATGGCGCATCTCCTCGGCGTCGCTTCGCTCGTTATGGGTGAAAACGGCCATGCGCCGATCCCCGTGACAGAGGACATGGTGATCGCGGCGATCCTCCACGATGCCGTGGAAGACCATGGCGGCATGCCGCGTCTGCAAGATATCGAGCACAACTTCGGGGCCGAAGTCGCCCGGTTGGTAAAGGGCCTCACCGACAGCTTTGCGGAGGAACCAAGCGAGAAGGCTCGGTGGGAAGAGCGCAAGCGTGCCTACGTCGACCGATTGAGGCGCGAGCCGCTCGATGTCCAGTTGATCTCCGCCGCCGACAAGCTCTACAACGCGCGCACCATTCTGAGCGACTATCGCGATATTGGCGCGCGCGTCTTTGAGCGCTTCAATCGCAAACGTGACGAGCAACTCTGGTACTTCAATGAGCTGCTGCGAGTCTTCCGGGAGCATCCCACGAATCGCATCGTGGACGAATTCGAGCGAGTGCTCAAAGAGCTGAAGGAAATGATCGCAAAGGACGAGGCAAGCTAGCGCCGGATTGCGGACCCCCTCGCAACGATGCGGCCGCCGGCGCGATTTGCGGCTATTCTGGTAGGCATCCGGATTCCCCGATGAGCGTTGCGCACACCATAGACGGGATTGGCTACACATTCGCCGACCTGAAAGATCTGCTGGCCAAGGCGACGCCGCTGCGCAGCGGCGACGTGCTGGCCGGCGTGGCGGCGAACTCGGCCCGCGAGCGCGTGGCGGCGCAGTTCGCGCTGGCCGATGTGCCGCTGGCGCATTTCCTCGAGGAGCAGGTGGTACCCTACGAAACCGATGAAGTAACGCGGCTGATCGTGGACTCGCACGATGCCGAGGCTTTCGCTGCCGTGCGGTCGTTTACGGTGGGCGACCTGCGCGACTGGCTGCTTTCCGACGAAGCCACGGGCGAGCGGATTGCCGCGCTGGCGCCGGGCTTGACGCCGGAGATGGCGGCGGCCGTAAGCAAGCTCATGCGGGTGCAGGACCTGATCGCCGCGGCGAGCAAAATGCGCGTGGTCACGCGCTTTCGCACCACCGTCGGATTGCCGGGACGGCTCAGCGCGCGCCTGCAACCGAATCATCCGACGGACGATCCGGCCGGCATTCTGGCGTCGATTCTGGACGGCCTTCTGCTTGGCTCCGGCGATGCGGTCATCGGGATCAATCCCGCGGGCGACAGCGTGGCCACGACAGCGCGCCTGCTGTGGATGGTGGACGCGCTGAGGCAGCGCTTCGCTATTCCCACCCAGAGCTGCGTGCTGGCGCATATCACCACGCAGATGGCCGCACTCACAGCCGGCGCGCCCGTGGATCTGCTCTTCCAGTCGATCGCCGGGACCGAGGCGGCCAACCGCAGCTTCGGCGTGAGCCTTTCCCTGCTTGGTGAAGCGCACGATGCCGGACAGGAACTGCGGCGCGGCGGCGTGTGCGCCGATGGAACGGTGGGCGATAACATCATGTATTTCGAAACCGGGCAAGGATCGGCGCTTTCCGCCGGAGCCCATCACGGCGTGGACCAGCAAACGCTGGAAGCGCGCGCTTACGGCGTAGCCCGCGCATTCCGCCCCATGCTGGTGAACACGGTGGTGGGGTTCATCGGGCCGGAGTATCTCTACGACGGCAAGCAGATTGCGCGCGCCGGCTTGGAGGACCACTTCTGCGGCAAGCTGCTGGGGCTGCCCATGGGCTGCGACGTGTGCTACACCAACCACGCCGAAGCCGACCAGGACGACATGGACGCACTGCTCACATTGCTGGGCGCGGCCGGCGTAAATTACATCATGGGCGTGCCCGGCGCCGACGATGTGATGCTCCACTATCAGTCGACCAGCTTCCACGACGCGCTTTACCTGCGCCGCGTGCTCGGCCTCAGGCCCGCGCCGGAGTTTGAAACCTGGCTCGCCGGCGACGGCCTGCGCCGCCTCCGGTTGGAATCCGCCAACCCGGAAAGGCTCCTTTCGGCATGAGCGACGGCGCCCCCGACCGCCTCGCGCTGCGCCTGCGTGCGCTAACTCCGGCGCGTGTAGGCCTGGCCCGCACCGGCGTGAGCCAGCAGTTGCGCGACGTGCTCGCGTTCCAGCAGGCGCACGCCATGGCCCGCGATGCGGTGCACGCGGCACTGGACGCGCGGGAACTTGCTGCGGAAATCGAAAGCGGTGTCTGCCCCGAAGCTCTGCGGCTCCATTCGGCAGCCGTGAACAGAGCAGAATATTTGCAGCGGCCTGACCTGGGACGCAAACTGAATGAAGCCAGCCGCGCGCTTCTCGCCGAGCAACCTGGGGCTGAGGTGGACTTGGCGTTGGTGATTGCGGACGGGCTGTCCGCACTGGCCGTGCAGCGGCATGTCCCTCCATTGTTGCGGAAACTTGTGCCCCGACTGGCAGGTTGGCGGCTGGCGCCGATTGCGATCATCGAGCAGGGCCGGGTGGCCATCGGCGACGAGATCGGCGAAGCCCTGGGCGCCCAGATTGCAGCCGTGTTCCTCGGCGAACGCCCGGGACTGAGCTCTCCTGACTCCCTCGGCGCCTACATCACCTGGATGCCGCGCCGCAGCCGCACGGACGCTGAGCGCGTCTGCATCTCCAACATCCGCGCCGAGGGCCTGGGTTACGATGAAGCTGCGGCGCAGATCGTGCAGGCGCTGGATAGCGCGCGCCGGCTGCGCATGACCGGCGTTCCCGTGCGTCCCCAGCTCAAACCCGCGCGCCAGGGAGATAAGGCATGATGCGTTGGCTGCGGATTGCGGTGATGGCGCTGCTCGCGCTTGCCGCGCTCTCCTATCTCGCCGATTTTGCCGTCTTCTACATGCGCGGCTCGCCCAAACAAAAGCTCAAGGTGAGCCACTTCATCTCCGTGCCTCTAAACGGCGGACCGAATGAGAACAAGCAGGAGATCGACTACCTCGGTTCCGAAGATACGCCGTGCTCGATCACGTTGTATCCGCAGGACGGCATGATTCCGTGCTGGTACCTGCGCCGCCATTTGAACCAGGTGAGCCACTATTGAGCGGCTGCCCGCCGGGACACTCTTCTCACATGGGACCGTGATGCGAGTCACGCGCTGCGGCTGTCGATCCGGCATAGCATCGAACAATCCTGCCTCTGGATGACAGCATGAAGTTCAGTCGGACGCAAAACGAGAACGGCACCTTCAACACGCGCTGCCTGTACTGCTTCATGACGATCGCGTCGTCGGTGGTGACAGAGTTCGAACTCGATGATGTCGAGATCCATCACGCGTGCCCGGAGCGGTTGCTTTCGGAGTTGCTTGCAATCAACGCGCAGCGCAAACCAGGTGCGCCCCCGCTAAAGTCCCAGTCTCACTGATTCGGCTGAGTGGAAGGAGCCGCGGGTTGGGCAGAATTGCCGGATGGCTCGGCTTGGTCTTTGGCCGGCTGTTGGCGCTTGCGGCCGTTGGCTATCTGTTGATAGAGAGTTTCGTCGGCCTGCTTGTTCAGCTTGCTGGCTTTGTCAAACTCTGCCCGGGCTTCGTCCGTGCGGCCCATGGCGCGATAGAGCCTCGCCAGCCGCCAATGCACGTCAACGTCATCGGGCTTCTGCTTTGCGGCGATCTCGAGTTCGTGCAATGCGTCTTCCTTGCGTCCGGCATCGGAGTCGATGATGCCCAAATCGAGATTGCCCAGCCAGAGTGACGGTTCCTGTTTGACAGCCTTCTCGAGCCATGGGCGCGCTTGGTCTGCATGATTCAACTGCAGTTCGGTATCGCCCAGGTAGAGCATGGACTGGGCGTTCGAAGGATTGTTGTCCAGCTCGGCTTGGAATTGCAGCGCCGCTTCCGGATACTGCTTCTGCGTCCATAAAAGATATCCCAGGCCGAAATGAACATTCGGCTCTTTGGGGTTCGCGGCCACCGCCGCCCGAAACATCTTCGTAGAGCCCTCGTTGTCCTTCATCTCGTCCAGCGCCTCGCCGGCAAGCATATCGGCTTCCGCTGACTCCGCGTTCAGGTTCAAGATTTCGCGATAGACGTCCATCACGCATTGATACTGCCTGGACCACAGGCAGCTTTGCGCCAGCGTCAGGCGCAAGGGAAGGTTTGGCGGATCATTTGCAGCCGCCGTTTTCAGATACGGAATCGCCTGGGGATATTGGGCCAGCCCGTAGTGCGCCATGCCGATCAGGATGTTGAGCCGTTGCGCATCGGCTGAGCCCGCGGGCGCGGTTTTCAGCAAATCCGTGAACTGGGAAATACACTCTTCAAGCTGTCCGTCCTTGAACAGCGCCAGGCCAAGGTTGAGACGAAGCGCAGGCACGTGGGGATCATTGGGTGCCAAGTCCAGCGCCTTGCGATAAAGGGGAACGGCCTGGCGGTAATGGTCCTGGCGGGCTTCCAGCAGGCCAAGCTGCGCGTAAGGTTCAGGATTGCGAGGATTCGTTTTCAGGTAAGCGCGCCACGCCTCTTCGGCTTCAGGAATCTTGCCTTCCTGCTCCAGCGCGATCGCTTTCTGTCTCTCGGCAGCGCCCCCACTCGGCGCTGCGCTTCTGCTCTGTGCAGTCCCCGGAACGGCTGCCAGGACAAGGATCAAGCAGATTGGTGTGACCGCCTTCATGTCTCCCTTGCGTCCGTTCCGAATCCGGGCGTCTGGAGCCGCCCGCCACACCTTAGACGAATCTACATTCCATTCTCTCTCCCCGCTGTTGCGGCGCGCAAATGGCCCTGAAAGAGAAGGGGCGCGGCAGCTTACGCTGCCGCGCCCCTTGTTGGGAGGTTGTGGTTGGTTAGAACACGAACTTGCCGCCCAGCTCGAGGTTACGCGGATCCCACGTGCTCGTAACCTGGCCGAACGTGTTGCCGCTCAGCAGTGTGGTGCTGAATGGGAACCCGTTCTGCGGGCTGTAGCCGGTGTTCAGGCCGTTCTTTTCCGTGTGGTTGAAGGTGTTGAACGACTCGAACCGCAGCTCGAAGTGCGCCCGCTCGGTGATGGCGAACGACTTGTAGAGCGAGGTCGTGAAGTTCACGCGTCCCGGTCCCACAACCGCGTCCTTGCCGGCATTGCCGAAGCCCAGGTTGGGCCCGCCCAGCCATTGAGGTGTCACGCTGTAGAACATGGACGTGTCGAAGTAATCGCCCATCTTCTTCGGGTAACGTCATCTTGCCGGCGACGTTCGGACGGACGGTGTATCCGCCGCCCAGGCCAACCGGATCGTAGCTGTTGTTGCTGTTGTTGGGAGGACCGCCCGCGCCGGTCACCGTGGCCGGAAGTCCTTCTTCATCGATGAACGTGCCGGCCACTTCCCAGCCGCCGATTACCGAGTGCACAAGGCCGTTGCTCTTGGCGAAGAACGGCAGCTTGTAGATGTAGTTGGAGCTGAAGATTTGACGGCGATCGAGCGCGCCAGAGCCCTTGTCGTACTTCAGGTTCCAGGGGTTCGAAACGCAGCACGAGTTGTCGTAGGACTGGATGTCGATTTCGTGCGAGTAGGTGTAGTCAAACTCGCCGGAGAATCCCCAGCGATTCTGAATACGGACGCCCGCTTCCAAACCGTTGTAGTTGCCGTTGGAGTTCATGATCTGGTCGGCAATGCCGCCGTAGCCCTGATAGCTACGGAACTGGTTCAAGCCGGCCGGCCAAATAGCCCCGCCGCCCGCATTCAGCGCGCCGAAGCCGTTCTTGCAGGCGGAGTCCTGGTCGACGTAGTTTCCGCCTCCACCGCTGAGGTGATCGCCGCCGTCGCCTGCAAGGCAGGTGAGCTGCGCGGTTACGTTGCCGACACCTCCCGGCCACTGGTTGGGAATGGTTACGGACTGGCCGATGGTAGACAACGGCATGTTGTTGATCTGGCTGTCTTCCCACTGGTGCCAGGCCAGGTTGCCCACGTACTGCACGACTCCCACCACTGAAGGTGTGATCTCATGCTGCACGCCCAGGCTGTACATGGCCACCGCCGGCGGTTTGTAGTTGTTCGCCGCCAGGCCTTCCGGACTGGTGGCGAGCACCGGGAAACCCTGCGCAGCCGCGCTCAGGCCGGTGCTCCAGTTCTTGCCAGGATTGTTCAGATAGGGATTCCCTGTACCGGCGTTATAGACGAACGGTGCATTGGGCGCGGCGTTGTACACGTCGTTGCCCTGCGTGCGCTCAAAGAACGTGCCGAAGCCGCCGCGCAGTACCGTCTTGCCGTTCCCGAACAGGTCCTCGGAGAACCCGATGCGGGGCTGGTAGGTGGTGTACTTGTTCTCCACTTCGCCGCGCGGAGTGCCATACGAACCGGCCACGCGGATGCCATTCAGATAGAACGGCAGCGGAGGTGCCCACGGGTTGTTCGGAGTGGAAACGGACGGGCTGGACGGATCGATGGTGCCCTGCGCCGTCCAGATCGGCAGTTCCGACGGGATGTAGTAGCTGGGATCGAAGTTGGACTGGGCGTTGTTCCGCTCCCAGGCGTGCGGCAGGGCGTCGTAACGGAAGCCCAACTGCAGGCTGAAGCGCGGCGTCATGTGCCAGTTGTCTTCGATGTAGGCCGAAGTCGTCTGGTTGACCCAGTGGCGGATCGGCGCATCGTTGAGCTGGCTGTAGCCTCCCGCGATGCCCAGCAGCAGGTCCATCAGCGAATCGTTGGTGGTGCCGCTCGGGCCGAAGTTGCCTTGCGAGTCGCCAAACACCTGCTGGTTCTTGTCGTAACGGTTGTAGCTGAACCCGTACTTCATGGCATGCTTGCCCATGGTGTACGAGACGTCGACCTTGGGCTCGTAGTCGCGGGCCGCGTTGTGCCACGGCGCCGAGCCGGTGTCTTCCGCCGTTCCGTAAGGTCCAAAGTAACCCATGCCGGGCCACACCTTGCGGGTGATCGTGAACGGCGCTGCGATAGGCGTCTGCGTCCAGCCCGAAGGCAGGAACGTATTGGCGCTGGGAATGATGTTCAGCACGTTGCCGTCGTAGTTGATGCTGGCCTCGAGCAGCAGGTTCGGATTGATCGTACCGCTCATCTTGATGGCCGCAGACTGCGACGGGTTCGACAGGGTGCTGGTGAGGGTGTTGTAGCTCGCCCACAACCATCCCAGTTCAGGCGCCGCATAGCCCTGCGTCACCTGGTCGTCCATGTAGTGGCCCAGGATCGCCCACTTGTCGCTGAACTTGTGGTCGATGCGCAGCACCGTATCCAGAACCGTGATCGGGTTCGAAGCCGACGTGGTGTTCTGGTCCGTGGCCGGGTTGGTGACCGGCGGCAGGATGCCCGAGTTGAGGTAGAGCAGGCCGTCGCTATCGAACAGCGATGCCGGGATGGTGTTGCCTGGGAACGCCGTATTGGGCGTCAGGCCCAGCGGCTTCAGCTTGTCCTTGTAGTACTCGCTGCTGGTGGAGATGTTGGGCACCACCAGGTTGGTTCCCGTAGCGAATGCCGGCGCTTTGTAATGCAGGTCCGAGCCCGCCTTGGGAATGTCCGCCGGATCGATGGTGTGCTCAACGTTGGTGCCGGCGCTGGACCGGACCCGCCGCCACTCCTCGTTGTAGAAGAAGAACGTCTTCTGCTTGTTGGTGTTGTACACGTGCGGGATATAGAGCGGCCCGCCCACGTTGTAGCCGAAGATGTTGTAGTGCGTCGCCGGGCGCGCCGCGGGCGTTCCCGAGCCGGCCTTGTCAAAGTAGCTGTTGGCGTTGTAGTCCGTGGTGCGGTTGAACTCCCAGGCCTCGCCATGGAACTTCTGCGTGCCGCTCTTGAGCGAAAGGCTCATGGTGGCGCCCGAAGAAATACCGTAGTCCGGTGGATAGTTCGATGCCAGCACGTTGAACTCGGCGATGGCGTCCTGCGAAGGCATGATGTCCATGCCGCCGGCGCCGCCGCGATCGTCAGCCTCGCCGCCGTCTATCAGCCAGATGTTGTGGCTCTGGCGCAGGCCGTTGATGCTCAGCGTGAAGCTGGCTGCCACCGAGGTCGGCGTGTTGGAGTCGGGCAGAGCGGAACTGACGCCCAGGCCCAACGACGCCAGCGCGGCAAAGTTGCGGTTTTCCGTGGCGATCTCGCTGATCTGTTCCGAGTTGATCAGCGTGCTCACCACATTCGAGTCCGTCTGCACCGTCAGCGCATCCGCGCTCACGGTAACGGTCTGGCTCTCGGCGCCCACCGTCAGCTTCACGTCATGGCGGAACGTCATCGATACGTTCACCACGATGCCATTTTCATCGTAGGTCTGGAAGCCCTTGGCAGCCACCTTCAGGTTGTAGTTTGCGGGGTTCAGACCGTTGAAATCGTACAGCCCGGTCGCTCCGCTCTGGGATGTCTTGGTGAATCCGGTAGCCGGATCGGTGATAGTGACCGTTGCTCCCGGAACCACCGCTCCAGTCTGGTCTGTGACTGATGCCCGTCAATTCTGAGTTCGCCTGTGCATATAACCCTGCGCAGGCCAATACCAGAAACAACGGCAACAGGATGAACCTGTAAAGCGCTTGTCTCATGTGACCTTCCTTTGAAGCTACTGCTGTTATTCCGCAGCCTCCGCACGCATGCCACTGCCGTTGCCGTCAGCGCGTAAAGGTCGTTCTCATGCGCTTGAACCGCTGCGAACCCGTCTCGACCCGGCCCTCGATTGAGCCGGCGCCGCGGCTTGCTGCCGTTTGCGGGTTTTTCTCCCTAGTCATTTCCGTCGCTGGGCTCCCGATGGATGCGGCGGACAGTGCCGTTTCGTACCGCGGATTTGCTCCGTAAACACCCGTCAGTCGGGGGCGGATTCTCCGTGGTTTTGTAGGAGGATTTTCAGCAATTTACAGCTTTTGGAAAGTTCAACCTCAATCATTTCAATCACGTGGGCAGACCTTTCCTCTCCTCGAACCGGGACACATTCAACGCCACTCGGCAAACAAATGTATGTGTTCGCCATCACTCGCACATGTTTATTGCCGCGGACCGGTTACTCTCTCGCCGGGGTAGATAATAACTATATTTAGTTGCATATATTTACGAGAATATAGGCATCCCAAATGCAGAATGCCTGGTTACTTGATCCGGGCCACATCCCGCATGCTGCGCGCGGTTGCCTCCAGAAATGTCTCGGTGCTGACTCCGGCAGGCTGCTCCAGGCCGGACTTGGTCCGGATCGCAGCGGCAATCCGTTCGGCAAGCCTCAGGCGAACAGAAAGCGGCATGTCCAGCCGCCGCGCGAAAAACCCTTCCAGCACTTCCAGGTCGGCAAGAGAGAGCCTGGAGATCCCCTCGGCCGCAAGCGTGACCAGCATTTGCGGTTCCGGAGGTGCCGCCACGGGAGCAAAGCTGGCCGCTGTAAACGTACGCGAGCCAGACCCGTCCCACAACGGCGTCTCCTGCTCCCGATCCCGCACCACCAGCGTGCCCGCGGCCAGATCGCCCAGCCGCTGGTGCTGTTTGGTGGCGAATATCATGATCACGCCCACCGCATAGAACGATGGCAACTGGTCCACATAGCGGATGAAGTTGCGGGCCATTGACTCGAACAGCCCGATCGGCCGTCCGGACCGTTGAATCACACGGATCTTCGCGATTTTCTTGCCCGGCGTGCGTCCGTTCCAGAACGCCTCAAACAGCGTGAAGTAGCCCCAGTTGAAGAGGAACACCAGAAACACCACGATGGCGACGCCCCATTGAAAGGAGAGCCTGTTGAATGCGCGAATGGATGGCGCGGCGAGAAGAAACAGGACGATCAGCACAAAAAGTCCAACGCCCCACAGCAGGGTATCGATCAGAACCGCAACGAACCGGCTGCCAATGCCGGCCAGGGGCATGTCAATGGACACCAGCTCCGGCGTGTCGATGCTAAGCTGATCTGACACCGGGTCCATGGCTGCTGTCCTTTCCAACCTGTGGCTTGCCCGCCGCCGCCCGCTGTGGGATCGTCTCCAGGCTCTCCTCGGCCAGGCCGATTCCGCGGGCATCGGAAAGCTTTCCCGCGCCGAACTCGAGGAGTTGACTCTGCTCTATCGCCAGGTGGCCGCGGACCTGTCTCGACTGCGCCAGGATCCGACCGCCCGCACCTACGCCGCCCACGTCAACCAGTTGCTGGCTCGCGCCCACCATATCATCTATTCGCGCCGCAAGACCAACCTCCTCACCCTGCTCCGCTTTCTCGGCGAACAATACCCTCTCATCTTCCGCCGCAATCTCCCCTACGTGACGGCATCGCTCCTCATCTCACTCGCCTGCGGACTGCTCGGCATGGTGTTGACCAGTGCCCGGCCTGAATTCATGCAGCATTACGTCGGTCCGGAAATGATCGCCACCATGGAGCGCCACGAAATGTGGACCAAGTCCGTGGTCAGTGTCGCGCCCATGGCCACCAGCGCCATCATGACCAACAACCTTACGGTCAGCTTCATCACCTTTGCCGGCGGCATTACCTTCGGCTTGCTCACACTCTTTTCGCTGTTCAACAACGGCATGGAGCTCGGCGTCATCGGCGCGGCCTGTCATCACTACGGCATGTCGCTCGCGCTGTGGAGCTTCGTGGCCGCGCACGGCTCGCTGGAGCTGCCTTCCATCATCGTCGCCGGCGCCGCCGGCCTGCGCCTTGGGCACGCCATGTTGTTTCCGTCCGGCTATCGCTGGAAAGACTCCGTCGCCAATGGTGGCATCGAGGCCACTCGCCTGGTCTCCGGCATCATCCCCTTGCTCATCATTGCCGGCACCCTCGAGGGATTCTTCTCGCCTTCGCACGCGCCCGCGTGGCTCAAGTTCGCCGTTGGCGGAGTGCTGTTCACGCTGCTGAACGTGTGGCTGTTCCGGCCCGTTACCGCGCGGACTGAGGTGGAATAAGCGCCGGACTCGCGCTCACCCTCGCCGGCACGTGATACCTCAAATACCCAATTCCCACGCGCATGTTGTGGATCACCGGCCCCGGCACCGTAATCGTCACCGTGATGCCCAGAATGGCGTGCGCCAGCATCAGCGGATACAAGTTGCGGCAGCGCAGGAATACAAAACACGCTACCATGCCCCACACCAGCGTGATCGGAACGAGAATCGGATTGGGCACATGCGCCAGCGCAAAGATCGCCGCCGCCGCCACTGCCGCCCACTCGCGCCGCGGCAGCAATCGCAGGCAACGGAACAGAAAGTATCCCTGCAGCAGATATTGCTGCACGAACGACCACATCGTGTAGCCGCCGAACGTCAGCACCCAGTGTGCCAAGCCGTGCGGCGCGTGCAGCGTGTGCAGGCGGACCGCCGCCGCCACCGCCGCTGCGCTGAAAACTCCCGCCGCGGCCACAACCCACAACGAATCCAAGAATCCGCCGCTCCGGAATCCCATTGCCGCCCAGCCGGGAAACGACCTCCACGTGGACACGGCGATCCACGCCACTGACGCCCACCACATCCAGACCTGCTGCGGGCGCGGTGTCCAGATGGTACCCACGATAAGGCCATAGGCAATGGCAAGCTCCAATGTCGCGCGCCGACGGCCCCGGACTCCGGCGTCCGCGGCGTCATTAGCCGGCGCGCTCATCGATCGTTTGTCCTCACCGCGCCCTCAGTTCCTACTCTTAGATCTTCACGAAGATTTTCTTCCGCCACATCGCCCACACCGGCAGGAAGCACACCGCGGTGAACGAAACAGACCACGCAAATGCCGACCATCCGCGATTGGCAATGTGCCGAACGGTGTGCAACGCCAGCAAGCCGGAAAGCGGCTCGGTGTGCCCGTGCGCCGTGCCCGCCGGAATCGTCCACAGCGCGCTCGAAAGCAGTTCGCTGATCATGTAAGCGACAATCGCATTCGACCCAAACACCAGCCACGGCCACGTCCAGCCCTTGCGCCAGCCCTGCACTTCCACGGCCCAGTACGCCAGCGCCAGCACCAGCAGCGAGTACCCCCCAGCCACCAGCACAAACGAGCTTGTCCACATGTTCTTGTTCAGCGGGAACTCCAGCGACCACAGGTACCCCAGCACCAGGCTAGCCGCGCAAGCTGCGGCGAGCCCACGCTGCCTGGCATAGACGCCTCGTCCGGTGCGCAGCCAGATGCCCGTCAGCACGCCCATCAGCGCTGTTCCGATCGCCGGCAGATCGCTCAGCAGACCCTCCGGATCGCGCGTATTGAAATCGGGCGCATACAGATAAAGGTGGTGCGGAAACAGTTGCTGGTCGATCCACGAAACCAGATTGCGGTTCATGTCCATGAAGGGAATATCGCGTCCGGGCACGCCCAGTCCCGGCACCGGAACCCAACGCACCAGCACCCAGTAACCAACCAGCGCGACGGCGAGCGCCGCCCACTTGGTCCATGCGCGACGGTCGAACAGGTAGAAGAGCGCCACCACCAGGTAGCAAATTCCGATGCGTTGCAGCACGCCGTAGAACCGCATGTGATCGAGATGGAAAAACGGGAAGCTGTTTACCACGATGCCCAGCAGCACCAGGATGACGGCCCGCATCACCGTGTGCCGCAATAGCTCGGCCTTCGTTGCGCCGCACGCGAGCCGCGCCTCCGTCGAGAACACCACCGACACGCCCACCACAAAAACGAAGGTGGGAAAAACAAGGTCGGTCGGCGTCAGCCCGTTCCACTGCGCGTGGTTCATGAAGCCCCATGAGCCCTCTCCGCCGTTGTTGTTCACCATGATCATGAACGCGATGGTGATGCCGCGGACCACGTCCAGCGACAGCAGGCGCTTCATCGGGCTTGGCGCCAGTTGCGGATCGCTCAATGACTTTTCACCGTGTGCGGCTACGCCAGTGTTGCTCATGCAGTGTCTCCATCCCTATCGGGGAATCGATTCGTGCCGCGATTCCAATGCCCCTCACCTTACGCGCAAAGCCCATGCTTCGCCAAGTGCTGGCTGACTCGCTAACCTGCCGGCGCGAACTCGTTCACCTCTTCACTCATTCACTCTCTTGCCGGCTGACCTGCTGACTTGCTGACTCGCTATCCCGCCGCTCTTCTCCCGCGTGCTGATGATCGCCACCACGCTGGCCAGGATCAGCGCCGCTCCCACCAGCGTCCGCACGCCCACTGCCTCGCCGCCGAACCAATGCCCGACCATTACCGCGATCACGGGATTCACATACGCATATGTGCCCACCCTCGTGGGCGATTCATGATGAATGAGCCATAGGTACGCCGTGAATCCCACGATCGACCCCGCCACGGTCAAGTACGCGAGCGATATCCAGGCTTCGCGCGAAACCTCCGCGGGATGAAACCGCGAAAACTCGCCCATTGCTCCCGCCACCATTCCCAGCAGCAATCCACCCACGAGCATTTGCGCGCCGGAGCTCACCATCTTCGATTCCGGCAACGGCAGCCTTCGCGTCAGTACCGAAGCCACTGACCAGCTCATCGCCGCAAACACCAGAGCCGCCGCGCCCGCTCCGCTGATGGCTGCTCCGCTCGTCGCCCCGGAGCGCAGAGTAAGCACGGCCACCCCGGCCAGCCCCACCAGCAGCGCGGCGCCCAGCCCCAGCGTGAATCGCCGCGTGCGCAGCAGCAGGACGTCGGCAATTGCCATGAATGCGGGGATCGTCGCCATCATCACCGCGGTGATTCCCGAGTCCACTCGCGTCTCGGCCCAGAACAGCAGACCATAATCGCCCACAAAAATCAGCAGCGCCACCACTGCTACCGATCGCCACTGGCGCCGGCTCGGGGCCTGCTCGCCGCGCAGGCGCGTCCAGCCATACAGCAGCGCGCCTGCAGCCGTAAACCGCATGGCCGCAAACACCAATGGCGGCACCTCGAGCACGCCGATGCGGATGGCCAGAAAAGTCGACCCCCACACGAAGTACACGATCGCAAATGCCAGTAGCGTCTTCCAGAGCGGCCTGTCAGCCATCCGTAGCAGTCACCTGATGACTCCAGTAAACATCCGGCCAGCCAAAGATGCGGTAAAGAAGTGAAAAGGTGAAACGAGTGAAAGAGTGAATCGAATGGAAGAGCTGCGCTATGTAAACGGCGAATGCGCTTCTTAGCTGCCTAGCTTTTTCACTCCTTCACTCCTTCACTGTTTCACTTCTTCATTGCTGCCCTAAACAGCAAAGGCCCGGACCAATGGTCCGGGCCTTCGCCCCCTCCAACCCGTTCCGCTGTTATTGGACAGTCAGCGAAACCGTCGTTGTGTGTTTTGTGCTTCCGTTGGTTCCGGTAATGGTGATCGTGTGCGTTCCAGTGGAAGCGCGGCTGTTCACCGTCACCTTCATCGTTGAGGTCCCGCTTCCAGTCACTGAGGTGGGGCTGAAGCTCACCGTCACCCGGCTGGGCTCACCCGAGGCCGTCAGCGAAACCTTCCCGCTGAATCCGCCCGTCCCCGCCACCGTGATGGTTGAGCTGCCCGAGCTGCCGCGAGCAATCGTCAGCGTGTTGGGCGATGCGCTCACCGAGTAGGCCGGCGTTGTTCCCGTCACCGTCAACTGCACCGTCGTTGTTTCTACCGTGCTCCCCGACGTGCCCGTCACTGTGATCGAGTAGGTGCCTGTCGCCACCGACGAGCCTACCGAGATGTTCATCGTCGAGGTGCCCGACTCGGTGATGGACGTGGGATTGAAGGTTATGGACACGCCCGTCGGCGCCCCGCTCGCGCTCAGTGCGGCCGTGCCGGTGAACCCGTTCGTCGGGGTGAGAGTGATCGTCGAGCTTCCCGAATTGCCCTGCAGGATCGACACTGCCGTACCCGACAGGCTGAATCCCGGCACCGCCGGTCCGCTCAACGCCGCTAGCAGCCCTGTATTCGGGCTCCCCCACCCGGTCACCAGGTCATATCCCGTAACCGCCGAGTAGCTGCCCGACGTGCCGCTGGTTATGTCGTGGAAGTCGGCCGCATACGCTGAGGTCAGCGCGCCGCCCGACTCGTTCTGCGCATAGATGGTCGGATCGATGAACCCGATCGGTGCGCCCGCCTGCTGATTCACCAGCGCGATATACGCGGCCCAAAGGGGCGCGGCAAAACTCGTTCCGCCATACTCGTTCGCCGTGCATGTGGTCTGGTCCGCGCACACGTAGTAGGTAAAGTTCGCGTTCGCTGAAACGTCCGGCCCGTTGCGATAGGTCGTCGAGCCCTTGTTGCTCGAATTGATCACGCCGGAGATCTGCTGCCACGAGGGAATCGAGATCTTGTCCGGCGAAATGCCGCCGCCCGAATCCGACCAGGCCGTCTCCGACTTCCAAGCACCTCCCGCGCTCGCCGTCGACAGATCGGTTCCGCCCACGCTCACCACATTGGCATCGTCTGCCGGCCACGCCTCGTTCCGGCTTGACCAGGTCGAGCTGTCGCCGCTCGCGGCAAAGAAGTTCTGTCCTTGCGAGGCCATCTTCTCGAAATACACATCCAGCGTCGACGGATCCGCCGGCGTCCAGCCCCACGAGCAGCCGATCGTCGTCGGCAGCGGGTTGTGCGTCGTCATCGCGCTGATCATCGCCGTGTCTGTCGAGCCGATGTACACCGTCAGGCTGGCCAGCCCCGGCGCCATCCCCAGGGCCTGCGTCATGTCCAGCGTCTGCTCTGTGTCGTCGCAGCCCTGGCTGTACACGCAGCTCGTGCTCGTCCCGTCGGTCGAAAGCAACACCGGCGTCAACGGCTCAGTCTGGTTTGCGTTCTTATAGTAGGTGGTCAGGTCCGCCAGGTCCGTCCCGTAATACTCCAGCAGCCCCAGGTTCTGTCCCGAGCCGGTCAGCGCCGTTCCGCCATAGTAGGCCGCCCTCATGTCGCTGCCCAAAAACGACGCCGACGGACCCGACCCTGTGGTGGCATGACTCACCACATCTCTCGCGTCAATCCCGTGCTTCGCCGCAAAATCGCTGCGCTTCTCCAGCATCGGCTTGGGAATCGAGTAGTTGTCCAGCCCCGAAACATGCCACAGGCTGAACGACAGGTTCGGCGTCGGCTCGCGGTCCGCCGAATAGAAAATGCGGTCTTCCACCGGATGCTGGTAGTTCACCATGTTCACGTGAAACGCAGTTTCGATCGCGCCAGCCGTGCCCTTCACCTGCACGTCCATTCCGTCGCGCGATCCGCCCACCACCTCGAGCTGGTAATCATGCGCAAAACGCAGAACCTCGTCGTATTGCGCCACCGTGGGTCCAAAACGCGCCGTGAATTGCTGCGGCGTCAAAAAGTGCCGGTAATTCGGACTCTTCGGGTTGTACACGTCGGCCAGAAAACTCTTCAGCCCGTCCGGATTGCTCAACGGCAGCACCAGGTCCAGTTCGAGCACCTGGTTCTGCGGCAGCCGTCCCACCGGCGTCGCATCGCCGGTCAGCACCACGTTGCGCACATGGCGCGTCTGCAGGTTCTGCGCCACGCCCGGCGCCGGAAGGCACACTGCCGCCGACACCAATCCCATCACCATCCCTATAGCTATACGTCTCACTGGCCGCTCTCCTATTCGTTGGGGAAACTCGAGAAACCGCACCCACCCGGAAACCGCTTGCGATCCCTATCGTGGTTTGAATTTTGGAGCAACCTGCGTGGCGATGTCCAGAGGAATTCGCTTGGTAACGTTCCCGCGCCGGTTACTAAAGAGCTATAGGCGTCGGGCCTCCGGCAGAGTCCCCTTTTGAAACCGGAAAACCTGGCCCTGACCCTGCACCCTCTCGCCTGCTACACTCCCCCTTTCAGAACCCTCCGCATTTGTAAGACAGGGAGACGCTTATGGCCCAGACTGAAATCCAGCCGCCCGCACGCCCCGCCTTCAAGAGCTTCATCGCTCCCGAGCAGCGCCTGCCTGAGTTCACCCTCCGCGCTCTCCTCCTCGGCGGCTTCTTCGGCATCGTCTTCGGCGCCGTCACCGTCTACGTGGGCCTCCGCGCCGGACTCACCGTCGCCGCCTCCATCCCCATCGCCGTTCTCTCCATCAGCATCCTCCGCGCCTTCGGCCGCACTTCCATCCTTGAAAACAACATCGTCCAGACCACCGGAAACGCCGGCCAGTCCATCGCCTCCGGCGTCATCTTTACCCTGCCCGCGCTGGTCTTCCTCGGCTTTGAGCTCGAATACACCCGCATCTTCATGCTTGCCCTCATCGGCGGCTGGCTAGGCGTGCTCTTCATGATCCCCCTGCGCCGCCAGCTCATCGTTCAAGAGCACGGCACCCTTCCTTACCCTGAAGGCACCGCCTGCGCCGACGTCCTCATGGCCGGCGAAAAGGGCTCGCTCGCCACACGCGTCTTCCTCGGTCTCGGCCTCGGCGGCCTCTACACCTTCCTCCAGAACGAGAATCTCTTTTCCGTCTGGCCGCACCAACCCGAATACCGCCCCGACTTCGGCCCGCAGCACGTCCTCAAAGGCGCCAGCATCAACGCCGACGCCACCAGCGAGTACCTCGGCGTGGGCTACATCATCGGCTCCCGCGTCTCCGGCATCATCTTTGCCGGCGGCGTGGTCTCCTGGCTCGTCATCATGCCCCTTATCTACTTTTTCGGCAAAGACCTGCCCCACCCCGTTTACCCCGGCCAGGTCCCCATCGCCCAAATGGGCCCCAGCGACCTCTGGGCCGCCTACATCAAGCCCATGGGCGCAGGCGCCGTCGCCGCCGCCGGCCTCTTCACCCTGGTCAAAACACTCCCCACCATCTGGTCCGCCCTCACCGCCGGCCTCCGCAACATCCGCGCCGGAGAGGCAGGCGCCGCAGCCCCCAAGCCCATCCGCACTGAAGACGATCTCTCCATGAAAGTCGTCCTCATCGGCTCCGCCCTCATCGTCCTCTGCATGTTCCTCTTCCTCGAGTTCAAGCCCGTCCCCGGCGCTTTCGTCGGCTGGCCCGCCAATCTCGCCGCCTCGCTCCTCGTCGTCGTCTTCGGATTCCTCTTCGTCACCGTCAGCTCCCGCATCGTCGGCCTCGTCGGTTCCTCCGCCAGCCCCGTCTCCGGCATGACCATCGCCACCCTCATGGCCACCGCCGCCGTCTTCCTCGTCCAGGGCTGGACCGCCCCCGCATTCGGCGCTCTCGCCATCACCATTGGCGGCGTGGTCTGTATCGCCGCCTCCAACTCCGGCGACACCTCCCAGGACCTCAAAACCGGCTACATCATCGGCGCCACTCCGCGCCTCCAGCAAATCGCCCTCATCATCGGCGTCGTCGTCTCCACCGTCATCATCGGGTTCACCCTCAACCTGATGAACACCGGCCTCCAGGAATTCCACGCCATGGCCAAGCCGTGGACCCTCACCGCCTCCCACCCCGGCGTCTCCATCCAGTCCGACACCGAGCACCTGCCTGGAAACATCCCGGTTAAATCCGAGGACGGCAAGTCCCAGTCCACCCACCACAAATCCGAATACATCGTCCTCAACTCCATCGGCTCAACCGAGCTGCAGGACGGCAAGTATCTCTACTCGCCCTCCACGCATGAAATTGAAGTCGCCTGGATTCAGGGCATCGGCAGCCCCTCCGCCCCCGCGCCGCAGGCCCGCCTCATGGCCACCGTCATCAACGGCATCTTGAGCCGCAAGCTGCCCTGGGGACTGGTCCTGCTCGGGGTCGCGCTCGTCATCGGCGTCGAGCTGCTCGGCATCCGCTCCCTCACCTTCGCCGTCGGCGCCTATCTCCCCATCGGAACCACCCTGCCCATCTTTTGCGGCGGCGTGGTCCGCTGGCTGGTTGACCTGGCCGCCCGCCGCTCCGGCTCCGGCGAAGAAGAAAGCGAAATCTCCTCGGGCTCGCTCTTCGCCTCAGGCCTGATTGCCGCTGGCGGCATAGCTGGACTTATCGGCGTAGCTCTGAAGGCAGTAGAAGCCACGTACTTCGACAACCGCGACTTACTAAACGTCCCCCACACGTTCCTGAATAACCCGGTAGTCTCCGTGATCGCGTTCGCCCTCCTCGGTTACTCGCTCTATCACTTCGCCCGCAAGCCGCTCCAGAAATAATGTTCAGAAGCTGTGCCCCGTTCATCGCGGTTTCATCGCGATGAGCGGGCGGCGCTCAAGCCGGCGTCGAAACGCCGTAGCCCGCCTACCATTCCCTCATCCCGGCGTCTTCATGCCTTTCTTCAGCATTGCAATCGCTTTTACCATCCGGCTTTGCCGTGTCTCATCTTTCTTTGCTTCGCTGATCCAGCGGCAGTATTCCTTACGATTTGTATAACTCAGTTTCTCAAAGCTCGCCCACATCGCTTCCTTCTTCAGCAGCTTCTCAAACTCGTTCGGGACCTCAACCGTCCTTGTCTCTTCATCTCGCCACACCACCACTTCGATCGAGTCGCCTGGCCCTTTGCCAATCTGCTGCCGAACCCCCTTCAACACGCCCAGCGTGTGCCGCGCCATCCCGCAGTTCATCAGGGAACCCCGATAAGCCACGCCATCCAGCGTGGCCTGCACCGGCACATTCCCTCTGGTGCCAAATTCCTTCTGCATGTCGTATGGAAACTCCACGCCCGCGCCGCCGCCCATTCCAGCGATGATTACCGCTTTGAATTGGTATTTCTTCGCAGCCACACTAGCCTCCATCGCCATTCCGCGATTCCGATTGGCTCACTTTCGCACAAGCGCGTATCCCAAGCAAGCGCGAACCGAACGCCGGGCTGCCACACTTTCCCCCGGTACCCGGTTGTCTCAGGTCTCGAAGACCCGCGTTCCATAGAGCCCTGGAGGGGCGACGCGATAATAGCCCCGGGTGGGGCACTGCGAAAGCAGCGCGGGAACCCGGGGAAAGCCGCCAAAAAAAAGAATTCGAGTATGCTCGCGACCCGCAAGGGTCGCGAGCATACCCTCACGCGGCCAGCGACACCTTCCCCTTCAGTCCCCGCGCCGGCTTCACGCTGATCTTCACGTCCTGCCCCAGCGCGGTCAGAAACTCCATCAGCCGTTCCACTGAGAACGATCCCGCCCGGTTGCGCATCAGCGCCGAGACGTGCGGCTGCTTGATCCCCAGAATCTTTCCCGCCTCCACCTGCTTCAGTCCGCGTTCCCGGATGATGCGGTAAATCTCGAGCGTAAGTTTCGCCTTCAACAATTCCTGCTCCGGCCGGGGGAGCCCCAGATCGGCAAAAACGTTCCCGCTACTCTTCTCTGACTTGATCGCGTTGCTCTGCTTCGGGCTCATGCTAGTTCGACCTCACTCTATGCAATCTTTCGGCTTCGGTCAGCCGCTGCCGGATCAGATCGAATTCCTTTTGCGGCGTGGTAATTCCGCGCTTGGCCTTCTTTTGAAACGCATGCAAAACGTAAACAGCTTCTTCAAAACGAATCGTGTAAACAGCGCGCCAGGTCCCTCCACGCTCCTCTGCCACGATTTCCAGCACGGACGCTCCGCCGAACCCCTTCAGCGGTTTCGCGGCAGGATCGGTTTCGCCTTGCTGAGCGGCATAGAGCGCTGCGCCAACTTCGCGCCTCACCGTACGCGGAAACGTGCGCACATCTTTTCGAGTCGATCCAAGCCATACGACCGGACGCACAATTCCGTTCACTCATACAATAATATGTATAATCGTATATTTCGTCAAGAGTGACCGGGTGAAGGCGTCGCTAAGCAGCGGTTCAAGGCAGCAAAGTCTCGCGATCCTCCCCGCTACCCGCCGCACCGCGGTGTTAGATCATAGAAGCACGTATGAAAGTCGCAGTCATCGGCGGTGGCATCGTCGGCCTGGCAACGGCCTACCGGATCCAGCAGCAGTTCCCCGCACATCACGTCACGGTGATTGAAAAAGAGCCCGGCCCCGGCCGCCACCAGACCGGCAACAACAGCGGCGTGCTGCACTGCGGCCTCTATTACAAACCCGGCTCAACCAAGGCCCGCCTCGCCGTCGAGGGCATCCGCCAGATGGTCGACTTCTGCCGCCAGCACGATGTTCCCTTCGACCTCTGCGGTAAGATCGTCGTCGCCACCCAACCCGAAGAAATCCCTCGTCTCCACGATTTGAGGAACCGCGGCATCGCCAATGGCGTCAAGGGAATCGAGCTCCTCCAGGGGGACCAAATCCGCGAAATCGAGCCTTACGCCGCCGGGCTTGAAGCTCTCCGCATTCCCGAAGAGGGCATCGTAGACTATCCCGCCGTGGCGCAAGCCATGGCCAACAAAATTGCCGAGCAAGGCGGCGAACTCGCGTTCTCTTCTGAAGTCGTTGGCATGAGCCTGAATCGCCAATGGACCATCCGTTCGCTGCAAAAGGAATTCGCCGCCGACTTCCTCTTCAACTGCGCCGGCCTGCACTGCGATCGCGTGGGCAGAATGGCGGGCACTCGCGATTCCACCCGCATCGTTCCCTTCCGCGGCGAGTATTACAAGCTGAAGCCGGAGCGCCAGCACCTCGTCCGCAACCTCATCTATCCCGTCCCTGACCCCGCGTTTCCCTTCCTCGGCGTGCACTTCACCCGGCTCATTCACGGCGGAGTCGAAGCCGGTCCCAATGCCGTCCTCGCGCTCGCTCGCGAGGGCTACCGCAAAACCGACTTCTCCCTGCGCGACACCATCGACGCGTTGACCTACCCCGGATTCTGGCGCTTCCTGCTGCGCTACCCCGGCATGTGCTGGGCTGAGCTGAGACGCTCGTTCAGCAAGGAATTGTTCTGCCGCTCGTTGCAGCGCCTGGTCCCCGCCTTGCAACCCGGCGACTTGATTCGCGGCGGCGCGGGCGTGCGCGCGCAGGCGTTAACCCTCACCGGCGATCTGTTGCAGGACTTCTGCTTCGTGCGCCAGCCCCAGGCGCTGCACGTCCTTAATGCTCCCAGCCCCGCCGCCACCGCCAGCCTGGCCATCGCTAACGAAATCATCGCCCAAACCAAAGATGCCTTTGCCGGGTGACCTGGAAGGAAGGTCAATTCTGGCCCACTATTGTGCACCTATTTCCTCAACATTCTGTTAGCCCAGGTTCAGGCCCATCCGGAAAAATCCCTCTTCGCCGCCTACCAAAAAGCAGCCGTAATTACCCGGAGGAGTAAACTGGTTTTTAGAAATCGAAACTGCGCCCGCCCATCACGTCGGGCGTTTTCATTTGGGGCCCAAACCGGAGCAAACCATATTCCTTGAACCTGGCTGAGTCTTGGGCCCCGATGATGAAAAGGTACCTCATGTTCCTCGATCGCAACGTCCGGGTATTAAGCGCTGCATCGGCAGCTCTAGCTGTGTTGGCCCTGGGAGCGTGGCTGGCGCCAATGGGTCCGCGGGCCGCCACCTCAGGAGCCACGGTCCCAACTGGATCTACGCGCCAGGGCACCGCTCGGCTGACCATTGACTATCCCCAGGATGGATCTATCTTTCCCCCTGACATTGCCGCGCCAGCGATCGAGTGGCGCGACAGCACTCAGTCCACCGCCTGGCAGATCACGGTGAACTTTGCCGACGGCACACCTCCCATCCACGTCACCACCCGCGGCAAACGCATGCAGGTGGGCGAGATAGATCCGCGTTGCATTGCCCCCACCAACGAGCTGCCCAAGTTGACGCCGAAAGAAGCCGCAACATGGACCTGGAAGCCCGATGCGGCAACCTGGAAGACCATCAAGCAGCACTCGGTGAAAGCGCCGGCCATCCTTACCGTGACAGGCCTGAAAAGCGGCTCCCCGGACTCAACTGCCGCCCGTGTTTCGGTGAGCACGTCGGCTGATCCCGTCGGCGCCCCCATCTTCTACCGCGACGTGCCCCTGATGCCCTCGGTAAACACCAACGGCGTGGTGCAACCCCTTCCTCCAGAAGCAGTTCACCTCATCGCCTGGCGCATGCGCGATATCCGCGAGCCGGAGAGCCACACCGTCCTGACTGACGTGCCCACCTGCCTGAATTGTCACTCGTTCTCCGCCGATGGCAAAACCATGGGAATCGATCTGGACGGGCCTAACAACGACAAGGGACTGTACGCGATTGCGCCAGTCCAGAAGCACATCTCCATCAACGACAACCAGGTGGTGCAGTGGAATACAGACGGGCGCGCGGGCAAGATGCGGGTCGGATTCATGTCCAGGGTTTCGCCCAGCGGGCGCTACATCATGAGCGGTTTCACCGGCTCCTCGCTCGAGTTCAACCAGGCCTACTACGTGCGCAATTTTCCGGAGTACAAGTTCCTCCAGGTGTTCTACCCCACCAAGGGAATCCTGGAATGGTACGACCGCCAGACCGGCCGGCGGCAGCCGCTGCCCGGCGCCGACGACCCCAAATACGTTCAGACGGGCGGCGTGTGGTCGCCGGATGGCAAATGGGTGGTGTTTGCGCGGGCGCTGGCGCGCGAGCCATACCAGAAAGACAAGCCGCTGGCAAAATATGCCAACGATCCCAACGAGACGCCGATTCAATACGACCTGTACCGGGTACCGTTCAACGATGGAAAGGGCGGCACGGCGGAACGCATTGTGGGCGCGAGCCAGAACGGGATGAGCAACAGCTTCCCCAAGGTGAGCCCGAATGGGAAGTGGATTGTGTTTGTGGAGGCAAAGAACGGCGAGGTGATGCGGCCCGACAGCCAGCTTTACATTGTGCCGTTTGCGGGTGGCGCGGCGCGGCGGCTGCGCGCCAACATGGCGCCGATGAACTCGTGGCATAGCTGGTCGCCCAATGGAAAATGGCTGGTGTTTTCCTCGAAGTCGCTTGGGCCCTACACAAAGATGTTTCTCACGCACATGGATGCCGAGGGGAACTCCAGCCCGGCGATCCTGATTGAGAACGCAACGGCAGCCAACCGCGCGGTGAACCTGCCGGAGTTTGTGAACACCGCTGGGGATGGAATTGAAGAGATCCAGTTGCCGGCCATCAAGGTCTACCGGCTGATGGAAAAGGCGATGAATCTGGAGGAGCAGAAGGATTACGGGAACGCGCTGGCGCAGTTGCGGCAGGCCGAGCAGGTGGCGCCGGAAGATGCGCGCATCCACAACGACGTGGCCGCGCTGCTCTATATGCAGGGCGACAATGAGAGCGCAATCCCGGAAGCCCGCGAGGCGGTGAAGGTGAGCCCATGGATGGCCCAGGCGCACTTCACGCTGGGATTGTGTCTGCTGCAGGCGGGGCATGCGGGCGAGGCGATAGAGGAACTGGAGCGCGCGCTGGATATGAATCCCAGCTTCCCCTCGGGCGAGGAGGCGCTCGCGCAGGCGTACGGGGCTGTGCGCAACGACGGCGAGGCGCTGCGCCACTACCGGAAGGCCCTTGAGGAAGATCCAGGAAGCGTGAACGCACTGATTGGCGCGGCGCGGATCCTGGCCAGCGCGGAGGATGCAAAGCTGCGCGACGGCGCGGAAGCAGTAAAGCTGGCCGCGCACGCGAACGACCTGACCGGCGGCAAGGACGCGACGGTGCTGGATGCGCTGGGCGCTGCCTACGCTGAGGCGGGAGACTTTGCGCGAGCATCGACAGCGGCACAGCATGCCCTGGAGCTGGCGACAGCACAAGGCAACAGCACACTGGAACAGTTGGTCGCGGCGCGGATGCAGTTATACCGGGAGAAGCGGGCGTACCGGGATTAGCTACGGGTGGAAGCGAAATGCCGTGCTGAAAGATGTCTGGGAATTTCCGCCCGCCCAGACGGTGTAACTTCCCGGTTCAACCGCCCAGCGCCGCTCGGCGTTCCACACCGCGAGTTGCTGTTGCGCGACGTGGAGCGTGACCGTTTTTTTCTCTCCCGGCATGAGATGAATACGGGAGAAACCTTGCAATTGACGCTCCGGGGTTTCCACGCGGCCCACGTCCTGGCGAATGTAAAGTTGCGCAACTTCATCGCCTTCGCGTTCTCCAGTGTTGGTCACGTCAACTGAGACTTCAATGTCGCGCTTGCTGCCTGGGGCAGGAGCGCGCGCGACCAGGCGATCGTAACGAAACGACGTGTAACTCAAACCGAATCCGAACGGAAAGAGAGGCTGGCCGTCGTCATCGACATACTTGTGCACCCGCGAGGGATCGAAGTTATAGAAGTCCGGTAACTGGCCCGTGCTCTTGGGAAATGTTATGGTCAAGCGTCCGGCCGGATTGTTTTCACCAAACAGCGTCTCCGCGACTGCCTGCCCCCCGAACTCGCCCGGATACCATGCTTCAAGAATGGCAGGCACATGCTTTGCCGCCCAGCTAATGGAGAGCGGACGCCCATTCTCCAAAACCAGCACCACCGGCTTTCCGGCGGCGGCAATGGACTCAAGCAACTGCTCCTGATTGCCGGGCAGGTCCAGGTTTGATCGATCGAATCCCTCACCGGAGATTCCCTGCCACTCTCCAAGGCAAAGAACGGCAACCTCAGAATTTGCGGCATCCGCAGCGGCCGCTGCAATGTCCCGGCCGTCGTTGAATGACACGGTCGCGCCTGGAACCTCTTTCCGTACTCCGTCGAGAATGCTGATGCGCAGGCCGTTGGCTTCGTTTTCGTAATCGCCGTAACGAGCCACGTTGGCGTTGGGACCAATCACGGCAATCCTGCGCAAGGAGCGCGAGAGCGGCAACAGATTATTGTTATTGCGCAGCAGGGTCATGGATTCCCGCGCAGATTGGAGGGAGAGCGCAAGGTGCGCGGGAGAGCGGGTCACCGTCGGCGCCATGGCCGGATCGACCATCGGATGGTCAAAGAGCCCGAGCAGAAACTTCACCCGCAATACCGACCCGGCGGCGCGATCGAGATCTGCCGCAGACAAGGAGCCATCGTGCACGCACTCGATCAGCGACTTCTGAAAGAGGTCGTGATCGAAGTCGTAGAACTGCATGTCGACGCCCGATCGAATGGCCATGCAGACCGCGTCTTTGGGCGTGGCCGCGACATGATGAACATCGTAGAGGCGCCGGATCGCTCCCAGATCGGAGAGCACGAATCCATTGAAGCCCCACTCGTTGCGAAGCAACTGCCTGAGCAGAAACGGGTCGGCGGTGACGGGAATTCCATCGATCTCGTGATAGGCGGCCATGGCGGCCATGGCGTGCCCCTCGCGAAACGCGGGCTCGAATCCGCGCAGCATCGTCATGCGCAACTCACGTTCTCCCATGTGGACGGGCGACGTGTTGGTTCCACCTTCCGGAGAGCCGTGGCCTGCAAAATGCTTGGGCTCGGCGACGACGGAATGATCTGACTGCAAGCTCTCGCCTTGCGCCCCACGCACATAAGCCAGTCCGAATTGGCCGGTGAGATAGGGGTCCTCTCCAAAATCTTCTTCCACGCGCCCCCACCGCGGTTCCCGCGCAAGGTCCAGCACCGGGGCCAGAATCATGTCCACGCCGGCGGACCGGGCTTCCGTTGCGATGGCAGCTCCGGTCTGTTGCGCCAGATCGCCATTCCAGGTTGCGGCCAGATTGATGGGCGCGGGAAACACCGTTCCCTTGTCGTAACCGTGCAGAGCTTCCTCGATGAAGAGCACCGGAATTCCCAGGCGATTGTGGGCCATGACCCAACTCTGGATGGCATTCGACTGCGCTGGAGTGGGATAGAGATCGTGAACAGAGCCGACGCCCAGATTGCCCCAAAGGGACTGAGCCTCTTCCGGCAGGAACGACGCATCCGGCGCGGCATGCGTCTCGTCGGAGTGCTTGTCAACCAGCGCCGTCGCCCCGGAGTACATGTCCAGCTGCCGCACCTTTTCTGCGAGAGTCATCCGGCTCAGCAGATCGTGCACACGCTGTTCCACAGGAGCGGAAGCTTGCTTGTAGGCAGGCTCGGAGCCGGCGTGCTCCTGGGTTTTTTGCGCATTTGCCAAACTGGAATCAGCGGCGCGAGCAGAAACCAGGACAAGCAATACACAACCCCAGACCACACTTCTGCCTTGTTTCATGATCCAGTCGGAACTCCTCGTCTATTCTTGTTCAGGTTAACTCTGTTCACCTGAGGCGGCTCGAAACTTTTTTTGCACTGCGTGCTCGCGACGGTGCGAGCGTGGTTGGTTTGGCGCCAATGGGGTTGAGAAACCGGGAGAACGGAAATGATGCGCAGACGGGATTTTCTGAAGACGTGTTCGGCGGCGGCCGTGGGCACAATGACACCCGCGTATCGATGGGCAACAGCGCAGGAACGCGCGCAGGCCGCGGCGGGACTGCTGCCGCATGTGCGGCCAATGGTGGGCACCGGCTGGCACGGGCACATGTTTCCCGGTGCGCTGGCTCCGTTCGGGATGGTGCAACTCAGCCCCGACACCAGCGGATCGCCGGAGCCAAAGTGGAACGAGAAGTGGGATCTCACCGAGTGGGATCATTGCTCGGGATATCACTACCGCGACAATTTCGTTCTCGGCTTCAGCCATACGCATCTGCAGGGCACGGGTGCCTCAGACCTGGGCGATGTGCTGCTGATGCCGCTGGTGGAAGGACGTAACTGGAGCTGGAATACCGGCGATCCGGGGCAGGAAGCAGAAGCACAGGTGGAAGCGCTGGGCGGCAATTCCGGTTGGGTGTTTAACCAGGCAGAGAGCGGCTACCGCTCGGCCTTCTCGCATGAGCGCGAGACCGCGCGGCCGGGATACTACGCGGTGCATCTGGACACGCCCGATGTGCACGCGGAGCTGACGGCGACTACGCGCTGCGGAATGCACCGGTATCGTTATCCGGCGCTCCCGGTGGAGAAGCGGTGCGGGCTGATGCTGGACCTGTTGCACGGCATCGGCTGCGAGGTTTATGCGGCGGATCTGCAGATTGAGAGCAGCACGCGGGTGAGCGGCGTGCGCTCCACGCATGGATGGGCGGCGGACAAGCAAGTCTTTTTTGTGATGGAGCTTTCCAGGGCCTTTGCCGGGATCACTGTCCAGGTGGACGGCGCGGAACGCAGCGCCAGCGTAGGCGACCGAATCACAGG
>CAVYSS010000021.1:0-48583 GCA_963771195.1 uncultured Acidobacteriota bacterium | reverse complement strand
GGCCCGTGCCGTACATTCCGTTTGAATTTCTTACGGCGCTGGGATTCTTTGGGGGAGCGGGTGAACATCGAGTTCTTCCACGCGCTGCTACGGCAGCGTAGGGGGATGCTCTACTGGATTTGGGCAGTTCCCGTGTTGTTCATCATGCCTGTGCTGGGTATGACCCTGGCGGGCTGGGTTAGTTTTAACCAGTTCGGAGCGGTGGAAACCGGCGCGTTTCTGCCATATGCGGCAGTGGTGGCGATCCTGCTGTTCCGCGCCATGATGAAGGGCAACATGGAAGCCCGGGTGCTTTTCGTTCCGTTCTCCGTGAGCTGCTTGAGTATTTTCGTATTCGACCTGCTGGACCTGATCGATCTGGACCGGCACCCGATTCTTCTCGCCATTGCCAACAGGTATTCACGGCTGTTCACCTGGCCCATCAACATGGGCGGCGGGAATCTGATTGGAATGGCCTGCCTTGGTTCGGTGTGCGTGGTGCTGATTCTCCGCTTTGCCCGCAGCCGCCGCGATGAAGAGCGCCTGACGGCCGAGCTTGAGGCGGCGCGGGCTGTGCAGCACGTGCTGATTCCAGACGAACTTCCCAGCGTTCCCGGGTTAGAGATTGAGAGCGTCTACATGCCGGCGGGCCAGGTGGGCGGCGATTTCTTCCAGATCATTCCCCGGAGCAAAGGCGGAGCGCTGATCGCGATTGGAGACGTAAGCGGGAAGGGCATGCCGGCGGCGATGACGGTTTCGCTGCTGGTGGGGACCTTCCGGACCCTGGTGCACTACACGGAGAGCCCGGCCGAGATCCTGAAGGCGATGAACCTGCGGATGCTGTCGCGCAGCCAGGGGGGATTCACGACATGCCTGGTGCTGAAGCTGGACCTCGACGGCGCCTTGACCATAGCGAACGCGGGGCACATTGCACCGTATGTGGGCGGCTGCGAGGTGGAAACTGCGAACGGGCTGCCACTGGGGCTCTCTGGCGATGCCGAATACGGTGAAACCACTGTGCGTCTGGGCCTGGACGACCACCTGACGCTGCTGACGGACGGGGTGGTGGAAGCCCGCAATCCACGGGGCGAGCTTTTTGGCTTTGAACGCGCCAGGCACCTGTCGACCAAGGCGGCGGCAATTGTGGCCAGCACTGCGCAGTTGTTTGGGCAAGAGGACGACATAACCGTGCTTACAATGCACCTTTCCCCGGTGGGGGGCGTCGTGGGTTGAATGGCAGCGAACCTCAGGGGCGGAACTGTCCGAAAACGGACAGTACGCTTCGCGAGCGGTCAATCGAGAGCCTGGATTGGCGCGGCGAACTCTTATACAAGCCCTTTAAAATCAGTGCGGAATGCCAGGGGTTGTTTTGGCACGGCACGTGCACCTTGTCTGGCGTTATGGATATCGCACGTCCTGATATAAAGCGGAAAAAGCGGCGCCAGACGATGGTCTGGGTTGGCGTCGGAGTGGTGGTCCTGGCGGCGGCTGCGTTTGGGGTGTCGCGGCTCAAGCCGGCGGCGCCGGTGGTGGATGCTTCAGCGGTGTGGCCGGACACGGTGAAGCGGGGGGATCTGGTGCGGCAGGTGCGAGGGTCAACGGGCACGCTGGTGCCGCGGGAAGACTCGATCCAGATGATTCCGGCGCAGACGGATGCCACGGTGGTGCGGATTCGGGTGCTGCCGGGGGCCAAGGTGAATCCGGACACGATCCTCCTGGATATGTCCGATCCGCCGCTGGAGCAGCAACTGCTGAATGCGAAGCTGCAGGAGAAGCAGGCCGAGGCCGATTTCAAGGCAGCGCAGGGGACGCTCCAAAGCACGCTGATGGACAAGAAGATTGCCGCGGCGCAGGTGAACGCCGACTACGCGCAGGACCAGTTGCAGGCGCAGACCGACAAGCAGCTGTATGAGTTGGGCGTGATCGCGGGGATTTCCTATAACAAGTCGCAAGGGACGGCCGATCAGCTGAAAGAGCAGCACAAGCTGAGCCTGGAACAGCTCCAGGTGAATGAAGACAATATCAAGGTGCAGCTGGCCTCGGCGCAATCGAAGATTGACCAGGCGAAGACGCTGGTGGACCTGTACGAGAAGCAGACGGCGGCGCTGGAGGTGCGGGCGGGAATTGCCGGCGAGGACGCGGCGCTGGCGACGCCGATGTCGGTGGGGATGCACGTGACGGCGGGAACGCCGGTGGCCGAGGTGATCCAACTGGATAAACTGAAGGCGGCGCTGCTGATCGCGGAGACGCAGGCGCATGACATTCAGCTGGGGCAGCCGGCGACGATCGACACCCACAATGGAATTGTGGAGGGACACGTTTCGCGTATCGATCCGACGGTTTTGAACGGAACGCGCACGATTGACGTACAACTGGATGGGCCGCTTCCGCCTGGGGCGGTGCCGAACCTGAGCGTGGAAGGTGTGGTCAATCTGGAAACGCTGCGCAATGTGCTGTATGTGGGCCGGCCGGCGCTGGGGAACGAGAACTCGACGCTGAGCCTGTTCAAGGAAAGCCCGGATCACAAGACGGCGGAGCGCGTGCAGGTGAAGGTGGGCAAAGCCTCCGTGCAGTACATTCAGGTGTTGAGCGGGCTGCAAGAGGGCGACACGGTGATCCTGTCTGACATGTCGCGGTATGAGAACGTGGACCGGATTCGGCTGGAGTAGGGCAGGGAAGCAAGTGAAGAAGTGAGAGAGTGAAGAAGGGAAATAGTGAATGAGAGAGCTGGGAGCTCGGCGAAAGAGAGTTTCCAATCGACTTTGCGTGTTTCACTCCTTCACTTTGGAAACTACCGAAGAAATCTGACTTCGACGAGAGGAACCGAATGGCAAACGACACGCTGATTGACATTGAGGACTTGACCAAAGTCTTCTACACGGATGAAGTGGAGACGCATGCGCTCTCCGGGATTCACCTGACGATTTCGCGGGGCGAATATGTGGCGATGTCGGGCCCTTCAGGCTGCGGCAAGTCGACGCTGCTTTCGATCCTGGGCCTGCTGGACACGCCGACGGGGGGGCGCTACCTGCTGAACTCGAAGCCGGTAGAGAATTTGAGCTTCAGCGAACGGTCGCGGATCCGCAACCAGGAAATCGGCTTCATCTTCCAGAGTTTTAACCTGATCGGCGATCTGACGGTGGAAGAGAATGTGGAGCTTCCGCTGACGTATCGCGCGGGGATGCCGTCGGCGGAGCGGAAGAAGCGGGTGAAGGAAGCACTGGAGCGCGTGAACATGGCGCACCGGATGCGTCACTATCCGGCACAACTCTCCGGCGGCCAACAGCAGCGCGTTGCTGTGGCGCGCGCGCTGGCGGGATCGCCCTCGATCCTGCTGGCCGATGAGCCTACCGGCAACCTGGACTCGAAGAACGGCGAGGCGGTGATGCACCTGCTGGCCGATCTTCACCGGGAAGGCTCGACCATCTGCATGGTGACGCACGATCCGCGTTTTGCCAAACACGCGGAGCGCGAGGTGCACCTATTCGACGGCAAGGTGGTTTCAGAGGACGAACTGCGGAAGCTGACGGCCGAAGTGGAAGCCTAGAGACAGGGACCGAAGGACCAAGGGTTCAGAGTGGGCGGACCGGGGTGTTCGCCTGCTCCAGGAAATCCTTGCGCAAGGAGGGGCCATGATTCTCCAGGATGTTCGCTATGCGATGCGGCAGATGCGGCGGGCGCCGGGTTTTGCCATGACAGTAGTGCTGACGCTGGCGTTGGGCGTGGGCGTGGCGACGGCAGTGTTCTGCGTGATTGACGCGGTGATTCTGCGGCCGCTGCCTTTCGCGCATCAAGATCGGATTGTCGCGATCGACACGCACAGCCGGAGCGGATACCAGCAACCGGCATCGTGGCCCGGGTACCAAGACGAACGCGCGCAGTCGCATACGTTTGCGGCGCTGGCCGGCTTTATCAACTACTTTCAATTCACGGTGGAAACGCCGTCAGATGGGCCGGTGCTGCTGGACGGCGTGAACGGGACCGACAACTTCTTCCAGGTATTTGGCGTTAAGCCATTGCTGGGGCGCACTTATCTTCCCGGCGAGCAGGAAGAAGGCAAGAACGATATTGCAGTTCTGAGCTTCGATGCGTGGCAAAAATACTTCGGCGGCGACAAGGGCATCGTGGGGCGCACGATCAAGCTGAATGAGCGCGCGTACACGGTGATTGGGGTCATGCCGGCGGGTTTCCGTTTTCCGCTGAACGCGCGGGATGCGATCTATACGCCAATGCACCTGGACCAGCAGTGGATGCACGGGCGCGGCAATCACTGGCTGCAGACGATGGGGCTGCTGAAGGATGGGGTGACAATCCAGCAAGCGCAGGCGGACATCCAGCAGGTGTTTAGCAACATGGGCAAGGCTTATGCGGATACGGACGCGGGACGGACGGTAAAGCTGCGGCCGCTGGCCGAGGAGATCAACCAGCAGACGAAAGGGCCGCTGTGGACGCTGCTTGCCGCGGTGCTGGCGGTGCTGGCGATCGGCTGCGTGAACGTGGCGGGATTGCTGCTGGCGCGAGGCGTGAAACGCGAACGCGAGATGGCGATGCGCACGGCGATTGGCGCTGGCCGGGCGCGGCTGGTGCGGCAAGTACTGACGGAAGGACTGATGCTGGCGCTGGCCGGCGCGGCGCTGGCGGCGGTGCTGGCGTGGGCGCTACTGGATGCAATGCGCACGTTCCTGATGTCTGCGCTGCAGCGCGGGGCGGAGATTCACCTGAACTGGACGGTGCTGCTGGCAGGGATTGCGGCATCGGTGGCGGTGAGTCTGGCAGCGTCGTTGTATCCCGCTCTGCGGATGGCGGGAGCGGATCCCAGCCGGGCGCTGAAAGCTGGCGGAAACGCGGCGGGCACGGAGCGGAGCCAGCATCGACTGCGGGCGGGATTCGTGATTACGCAGGTGGCGCTGACGCTGGTGCTGTTGGTGGTTTCGGGGATGCTGATCCGGATGGTGACGCGCTACCAGCACGCGGACCTTGGGTTCGATGCGGCGCACATTCTGGCGACTCATATCAACCTGTCGCCGGACCGGTACAAGGGGCGCGATCCGGTCGCGGACTTCTACCAGCCGCTCTTCGACCGGGTGTCGCGGATTCCCGGAGTTAAGGCAGTGGGCGTCATCAGTACTCTGCCGATTGAAAACTGGGGATCGAACTCGGACATTCATATCGCGGGGCAGCCGCCGTATCCGCCCAACCAGGAGATGCTGGCGGAAGGGCGGTTTGTGAGCACGGGCTACTTTGACGCTTTCGGGATCAAGCTGCGCAGCGGGAGGATGCTGTCGGCGGCGCTGGACCAGCCGGATAATCCATCGTCGCCGGTGGTGGTGAACGAGCGGTTTGTGACCAAATTCAAACTTACCGATGCGAACACGCCTGGGCAGCGCATCGACGATGCCGATCAGGAATCGCACTGGACGCGGATTGTTGGCGTGACGGGGAATGTTCGGCAGGATATTTACGAGCCGCCGCTGGCGGAGCGGGACTGGCTGATCGATTCGCTTCCGGTGAAGCAGCGGCCGGAATTTCTAAGCGGGATGTCGCTGGTGGTGCGCGTGGACGGCGATCCGATGACGATTGTTTCGCAGGTGCGCGCAGCGATTCACGAAATCGATCCCACAGTGCCGTTTAAAGATGCGTACACGATGTCGGATGTGGTGTCGAAGACGCTGGTGTTCGAGCGCATGGAGAGCTGGCTGTTCGGAGTGTTTGCGGGATTGGCGCTGGCGCTGGCGCTGATCGGGCAGTACGGCCTGCTGAGCCACGAGGTGGAGCAGGGCACGCGCGATATCGGAGTACGCATGGCGCTGGGGGCATCGCGAACGCAGATCATGGGCATGGTGCTCCGGCGGGTTTCGTGGATGCTGGGCGCGGGCGCGGCGGTGGGATTGGTGCTGACGCTGCTGGTGCAGAAAACCATCGACATGGTGATTTACATGGATGCCGGTAAAGAGTGGGGAACTATGGCGCTGACGGCGCTGGTGCTGATTGCGGCGGGATTGGTGGCGGCGATGATTCCGGCGGGGAAAGCAGCTTCAATTGAGCCGATGCAGGCGCTGAGGACGGAGTAGGGCAGGGACTAGGGACTAGGGACTAGGGACTAAGGGACTAGCGGCCGGCGGCTGGAAGGGAGCGATTGAAGATGCTTCGTGACATTCGATTCGCAGTTCGGCAACTGATGAAATCTCCGGGATTCGCGCTGACGACGGTGGCGACGCTGGCGCTGGGCATTGGCGCACTGACCACGGTGATGACGTGGACTAACGCCGTTCTGTTCAACCCCTGGCCGCAGGTGAGGGATGCGCGATCGCTGCGGTTCCTCTCCGCCACGGTGCTGGGCAACGGCGGGTACTCGGTGCACCACGAGCAAGTCCAGTTTGTGAAGCAACAGGCGCGCTCCTTCAGTGATGCGGCCGGGTTCGACTCGACGATGGTGAATCTCGATCTGCCGCGCACACAGCCGGAGGCGATTGAAGCAGGGCTAGTCAACTCGAATTACTTTCAACTGCTGGGAGTGATGCCTCAGGTGGGGCGATTCTTCCAGGCGGACGCGAACGACCAGGTTTACGGCGCGCAAGACGAGACGGTGTTGTCAGACAGGTTGTGGCGCGAGCAGTTTGGCGCCGACCGCAACGTAGTTGGGCGCTTGGTCTCAATCAACCGGCATCCGTTCACGGTGATCGGAGTGGCGCCGGCGGGATTCTGGGGAATCTACGGAGGGATGGCGGAGTCGGCGTGGCTGCCGCTATCCGCGCTGCGCGATCTTTCGCCGGATGCGCCGGCGGATCCGCTGCAGCACGAGGGACTAATGGCGGCGGTGCGGCTGCGGCTGGGTGTGAGCGACAGAACCGCGGCGGCGGAACTGCACACGCTGGCACGGCAGTTTGTCGCGGCACAGCATCGCGACCAGAACGGGTGGGACCTGAATCTGGACGATTCGGCACATTTCCAGCGCGGCTTGTTTTACGGGATCGGAGAGATGCTGCCGATCCTGATGGGCGCTTCGGGGCTGTTAATGGTGCTGGTGTGCATTAACATTGCGTCCTTGCTGGGGCAGAGGGCGGCGAAGCGGCGGCGGGAGGTGGCTATCCGCACGGCGCTGGGCGCGGCGCCGGGGCGCATTGCGCGCCAGGTGCTGGTGGAGACCGGCCTGTTGGCGCTCGTGGGCGGACTGGCCGGATGGGCGGTGAGCACAGTGCTTTCGAGGACGCTGCTCGCACTGCTGCCTAATTTCGGTGTCCCGCTTGAATTCAACCTGCACAGCGATGCGCGCATTCTGTTGTTTGCGGCGGCGATTGCAGCGGTGGCCACGCTGGCGTGCGGACTCTATCCGGTACGGCAGGCGCTCAAGGTATCACAACGCGAGGCGCTGCATGAGGGCGCGGCGGCGGTGGCGGGTCGTTCGGGCAAGGGGTGGGGAAAGCGCATCCTGCTCGGCCTGCAACTGGCGATCTGTTTCGTGGTGCTGGTGTGCTGCGGGTTGCTGACACGGAGCGCGCTCAAGGTTTTCAATCGCGATATCGGGTTCGACCGCACGAATACGCTGACGGCGGTTATGGATCTATCGCGGGCCGGCTACGACCAGGATCGCGCCCGGGTGTTCGAGATGGCGCTGCTGGACAGGCTACGAAGCGCGCCGGGAATCGAATCGGCCACGCTGACCACGCACCTGCCCATGGGTGACTGGGGCTCCGGCAACACGCGCGACTTCAGCATTCCCGGTTATGTTCCGGCCAAGGGCGAGGACATGTCCGTGGTGACCGACTTTGACGGGCCAGGGTTCTTCCACGCCATGCGGATCCAGTTGCAGCAGGGACGCGATTTTACTCGCGACGATGCGGCCACAGCGCCCAACGTGGCGATTGTGAACGAAGTGATGGCGCGCAAGTATTGGCCCAAGGGAAATGCGCTGGGCAGCAGCATCGTGGTGGATAAGGTGCAGCGCACCATCGTGGGCGTGATCCACACTTATGCCTATCACCGTCCTGACGACACCGATCCGAGTCCAGTGGTTTATCTGCCGTTGTTTCAGGGCAAGCCGGGATACGATTACGCGATCATCGCGGTCCGTTCGCGGACGACGACGGATGCAGCTGCCGGCGTGTTGCGCCAGACCGTCGGCAGTCTCGATCGCACGGTGCCGCTGGAAAACGTGCGCAGCCTCGAAGCAGTTACCGATGAGCAATATCAAGGGTCGCGAATCCCCGCGGAACTGCTTGGCGCTTATGCGATCTGCAGCGTGCTGGTGGCCATGATGGGACTTTACGCAGTAATGGCGTATTCGGTTATTGAAAGGATATCGCGAATTTGCGGTGCGCATGGCGCTGGGATCGAAGCGCAGCGGAATTTTTCGGCTGGTGCTGGCAGGATCAACATGGATTGCGGCAGTTGGGCTGTTGAGCGGTGGACTGGGATCGATTGCCGCGGTGCGGTTGCTGCGATCGATGCTGTTTGGGGTGGCGCCGTTTGACTGGTTGAGTTACACCGCGGCGGCGGGGGTTCTGCTGGTGACGTCATTTGCTTCAGGATTGATTCCCGCCCGGCGGGCGGCGGCAATCGAGCCGATGCGCGCGCTGCGCATGGAGTAGGAACCGGAGCGGCGCGCAGATTCAGTGGAACCAATGCGGGCGCTTAGGACGGAATAGTTAAGCAAGATAGAGGAAATGGAAACGATGCTGAATGTTCTTAACGATCTTCGCTACACGCTTGCGCCAATTGCGCAAAGCGCCGGGGTTTGCCATTACCGCGATCCTGACTCTGGCCCTTGGAATCGGCGCGAATACAGCGATTTTCACGCTGGTGAAGGGCATTCTGCTCCGGACGTTGTCCGTGGCCGATCCGTCGCAGCTCTATCGCATCGGCGACACCGACAATTGCTGCGTCAACGGGGGCTTTGTTGAAGACAACGGTGACTTCGACATTTTTTCCTACGACTTGTACCAGTACTTCAGAAAGGGGACTCCAGAATTCGAGCAACTGGCTGCGGTGCAAGCTGGCCAACCGGAATTCAGCGTTCGCCGCGGCAATGAGCAGGCGCATGAGCTGCACGGGGAATACATTTCCGGGAACCTGTTTTCGACGCTGGGACTGATGCCCTACCTTGGGCGTCTAATGAGCGACGCTGACGACCAGCCCAACTCTCCTCCAGTGGTGGTGCTGAGTTATCAGGGATGGCAGAGCGATTTTGGCGGGTCCCCCACGCTGGTTGGGTCCACGATTTCGATCGAGACGCATCCATTTACGGTGATCGGAATTGGACCGCCGGGCTACTTTGGCGACCGGGTGACAGATTCGCCGCCCGATTTCTGGCTTCCGCTTTCGACCAAGACTCTGATAGACGGAGAAGAACAGTCGATTCTGCACCATCCTGACTCGCATTGGCTTTACCCTATCGGCCGGGTCAGGCCGGGGACCAACGTCGCGGCGCTGCAGGCCAAGCTTTCTGTAATGCTGCGGCAGTGGCTTTCGCACCGCGAGGCATACACCGAGAACGGCGGCGCAGCTATCATTCCCAAGCAACACATTAAGGTGGTTCCGGCGGGCGGGGGAATCCAGAACCTGCAGTACGAGGCGGGAACGGGATTGAAGATGCTGATGATCCTATCCACGGTGGTGCTGCTGATTGCCTGCGCGAACATCGCCAACCTGATGCTGGCCCGGGGAACCTCGCGCCGCGCTGATACTGCGGTGCGCATGGCGATGGGGGCAACGCGCGCGCGGGTGATGCGGCACGCGATTACGGAGTGCGTGCTGCTGAGCTGCCTGGGCGGGCTTGCCGGACTTGCCGTGGCTTATGCGGGCTCGCGCATGATCCTGGCGCTGGCGTTTCCAGACGCGCACAATCTGCCCGTCAGCGCCTCGCCATCCCTGGAAATTCTAGGTTTCGCATTTGCCATTTCTCTCATCACAGGCGTGCTGTTCGGATTGGCTCCGGCATGGCTGGCTTCGCACGCACAGCCTGCGGAGGCCCTGCGGGGCGTCAACCGCAGCCTGCGCGATCGATCTTCGCTGCCGCAGAAGCTGCTGGTTATTCTTCAGGCGGCATTATCCATCGTGCTGATTGCGGGCGCTATCCTGATGACCAAGTCGCTGGACCGGCTAGAGAAGCAGGACTTCGGGATGGCGACAGGCAATCGTTTTGTGCTGCATATCGATCCGCAGGGCGCTGGGTACACAGTGGATCGGTTGCCCGCGCTATATCGCTCCATCGAGGATCGCCTTTCAACGCTGCCGGGTGTGGCCCACGTGGCGCTGGCGATGTACAGCCCGCTGGAAGGCGACAACTGGGGCGAATGCGTGATCCAGCAGGGCCATCCCGCGCCGGGGCCAAACGACCACTGCGGTTCCACTTGGGTTCGGGTTTCGCCGCAATACCTTGCATCGATTGGCGTGCCGATTGTGCACGGCCGCGACCTGAGCGACCAGGACACGGCGACCAGCGAGCCGGTTGCGGTGGTCAATCAGACTTTCGTGAAACGGTTCTTCCCCAAGGCGGATCCGATTGGCCAGCATTTTGGCATCGACGATCCGAAATACTCCGGATCCTTCAAGATTGTGGGCGTGTTCCGCGACTTCAAGATGAACAATCCGCGCGATCCGATTCGGCCGGTTTTTCTACGACCGCTTTCGCAGTACATTTCCACGTACAAAGAGCCGGTGCCTATCGCAACGGAAAAAGCATCGATGTACGCGAATGCCATTCTCATCGATTTCGCGAGGACACCGGAGACCGCCGAATCACTGCTGAGAAATACGCTGGCATCCATCGATCCGAATGTCACCGTCGTCGATTTGAAGACGTTTGATGCCCAGATTGCGGGCAACTTTGACCAGGAGCGACTGCTGGCGCAATTGACCAGCCTGTTCGGCGTGCTGGCGCTGGTGCTTGCCTCGGTGGGTCTCTATGGCGTGATGTCGTATTTTGTGGCCCGGCGAACGGGAGAGATCGGCATCCGCATGGCACTGGGCGCGACGCGCGGCAGCGTAGTGGCGGTGGTGATGCGCAACGCGGGCTGGCAGGTGGGATTGGGACTTCTGCTGGGCATACCGGCGGCGCTGCTGGCCGGACACCTGATGGCGAGCCAGCTTTATGGAGTCGGCGCGTATGACCCCGCGGCATTCATTGGGGCAACGCTGGTGCTGGCTGCATGCGCGGCGCTGGCCGGGTTTATCCCGGCACGGCGCGCGGCATCGATTGATCCAATGAAGGCACTGAGGACGGAATAGGAGAGTCGATGCATTTGTTCCTTTTGAATTTCCGTTACGCGGTCCGGCAGTTACGGCGTTCGCCGGGATTTGCAGGCACAGTGATCGTCACGTTGGCGCTGGGAATCGGAGCCACTGGGGCGATCTTTGCGCTCTTCGACCAGGTGCTGGTGCGCATGTTGCCTGTGGAGAAGCCGCAGGAACTGGTGCAATTCCATTGGAAGGGATCCTTCTCCGGTTCGTCCTCGCAATTCGGTGGCGGATCCGGCAGCTACTTTTCCTACCCGATGTATAAGGACCTGCGTGATCGGAACCAGATTTTCAGCGGGATGCTGGCGGTGATGCGCACCGGCGCCGGTATCTCATGGCACAATCAGGCGGACAGCGAAGACGTTGAGATTGTGAGCGGCAATGCCTTTGACGTGCTTGGGCTCAAGCCGTCACTTGGCCGCCTTCTGCATCAGTCCGATGACAATCAGAAGAACGCCAATCCTGTAGTCGTTCTCAGCTACGAGTATTGGAAAACGCGCTTTGCCGCCGATCCGTTGATTGCCGGGCAGACGGTGCTTGTGAATGGACATCCGTTCACGGTTGTCGGTGTAGCCCCGAAAGGTTTTACCTCTGCCATCGGCGGCTACCGGCCCGGTGTTTTTATTCCCATCAGCATGTCGGAAGTGGTAATGCCGTGGATGGCGACGCGGGACAACTTCACCAATAGGCGTTCGCTTTGGCTTACGCTGGTTGCGCGCCTCAAGGCCGGCGTTTCCATGGCGCAGTCCGAGGCTGAAGTGGCACCGTTGTGGAAGAACCTGCGCCGGCAGGAACTTCCGCTCTATAAATCGTGGACACCACAGTTCGCCGATCGATATGTCGACAAGGCTGAGTTTCACGTGCTCGACGACTCACAGGGCTTTTCGCCCGGCCGCATGGAGCTGAAGACGCCGCTCGTGATCCTGATGAGCATGGCGGGACTGTTGATGCTTATGTGCGCCATCAATGTGGCCACGCTGCTGCTGCTGCGTGCCGCCAAGCGCACCCAGGAGATGGCGATGCGCTATGCGCTGGGCGCCAGCCGGAGCCGCATTTTGTCGCAGTTACTCCTTGAGGGCGGGCTGCTCGGCCTCGGCGGCGCCGCCTGTGGTCTCTTGCTTGCGCCGGTTGTGGCGCGAACGCTGGTGCGCATCCTGACCAGTTCCGATCCGGGGAATGAGCCCTATTCGACGGCGATCGATACCCGCGTTCTTCTTTTCACGCTCGGGCTGTCGGTTCTGGTGAGTCTTCTTTTCAGCATCGCGCCGGCTCTCCATTTCATCAGCCCAAACCTGATGGAATCGCTGCGGCAGAACGTGGGCACCGCAAGCAAGGGAGCGCAGCGGTTCCGCAAGCTTGCTGTCGGCGTGCAGATTGCGCTCAGCGTCATGCTGCTGGGCGGCGCGGGTCTCTTCGTTCGCACGCTCGAGAATCTCCGCCAGCAGCAGATCGGGTTCCAGACATCGAATCTGGATACATTCGGCGTCGACCCTACCGAGTCCGGCTACGGCGGCGATCGCGTTCTGCAGACCGAATACAACGTGATCGATGCGGTGCGGCGCGTGCCAGGCGTCATCGACATTGCCGGGACAAGCGATCCGGAATTGTCCGGGGATTCCAGCTTCACCCACTTTGAGATTCAGGGTCACAAATTCAGCGAAGACGAGAAATCGAGCTTCGAGTACGAACAGATCACGCCCGGCTACTTCGGCGTGCTGCGCCAGCCTGTGCTTGCGGGACGAGAGTTCACTTCAGCCGATGCCAAGGGCGCACCCAAAGTGGCAGTTGTGAATCTCGAATTTGCCAACAAGTATTTCGGGTCGCCGCAGAATGCGCTCGGCCGCCAGATCGGCGAGGAGAAGCCCGATTCGACCATCGTTGGAGTGGTAGGGGATATCAAGCACGAGAACCTCCGCGACGATATCGGGCCGGCGGCGTATGTTCCGTACGCCCAGGCGGAGCATTATTATGGCCTGCAGTTTTATGTTCACACCGCACAATCGCCCGAAGCGCTGCAGCGGCCTATTCGCGCAGGCTATTCATAAGCTCGACCCCATTCTGGTGGTCGATGGCCTGCGCACCATGGAGTTGCAGGTGGACAATAGCGCATCGGACGAGCGCGCGCTGGCGATGCTGGCCATCGCGTTTTCCGTTCTAGCCATGCTGCTCGCCGCTGTTGGGCTCTACGGTGTGCTGGCCTATTCAACCGAACAGCGCACGCGCGAGATCGGTGTACGCCTTGCCCTGGGCGCGCAACGGTCCAAGTGGTCGCGACTGGTGCTACAGGAGATGCTGCTGATTGCCTGCCTAGGAATTGTGGCCGCCTTACCGAGCGTCGATTGCGCTTGCCCGCTTGTTCCGCAATCAGCTTTACGGAGTCGGGACCGCAGATCCGCTTGCGCTGGTGAGCGCAGTCGGGCTGACATCTCGTCATGGTAGCCGTCGCGGCGGCACTGCCCGCGCACCGCGCAGTTTCAGTTGCACCCGCAGTTGCGTTGCGAAACGAATGAGAGGTGGGATTGTCTAAGATTGCCCAAAATTTGCGGTTCAGCTTGCGCATGCTGTCAAAGAGCCCGGGGTTCACCATTACCGCGGTGTTGACCCTCGCGCTCGGGATCGGCGCCACAACGGCCATCTACACAGTGGCGTGGCTCGTTGGCCGCGCCATGAGCACAACCCTGTATGACGTACACCCCGTCGATCTGCCCGCATTCTTCTCCGTGGGCGTCGTTTTGCTTCTTTCCGCTCTGGTTGCGTCGTACTTCCCCGCGCGGCGCGCCGCAAAAGTGGAGCCCATGAAGGCGCTCCGAATCGAATGACATCAACCGCAAGAACAATCCTTGGGAAGCTGGAGTTACCAACAACATGATCGAACTGAAAAACGTAGAACGTAGCTATAAGACGGGCCACACCGAAACCTGGGTGCTGCGCCGCATCGGGCTTACCATCCGAGAGGGAGAGTTCGTCACCATTATGGGGCCATCCGGGGCAGGGAAGTCGTCGCTGCTGAATGTCCTCGCTTTGCTTGACGATAGCTGGTCGGGCGAGTACTGGTTCGGCGATGCCGCGGTCCACGCGCTGAACCGGAAACAGCGCGCCGACCTCGCCCGGCAGCGCATCGGCATGGTGTTCCAGAGCTACCATCTGCTGGACGATCTGACCGTCGCCGAGAATATCGATCTGCCGCTCTCCTACAAGAACCTTCCCGCCAAGGAACGCGCCGGCATGGTGGCCGATATCCTCGATCGGTTCCAGATCGTGGCCAAGAAGGACCTGTTTCCCAATCAGCTCTCCGGCGGACAACAGCAACTCGTGGGCATTGCGCGCGCGGTGGTGCACGCCCCGGCGCTGCTCCTGGCCGACGAGCCGACCGGCAATCTGCATTCCACTCAGGCCCGCGAAATCATGGAGCTTTTCCGCGACCTGAACAAGAAGGGCACTACCATCGTGCAAGTGACCCACTCCGACGAGAACGCGCGCTATGGCTCGCGCATTCTCGAGCTGCGGGATGGGTGGCTGGTGGGCGATACCGCGCCCAAAAAATCAGGAGAGGAGGTCAGTGCATCGTGAAAATGACCTCATGCGCCATGTGGATTTCGGCTGCTGCACTCTGCATGCAGCCTGGTTTCAACGCTTTTGCTCAAAGCCCGTCGCGGTCCGCAACGCCTCCGCCGCCGCAGGCCGCGCCGGAATCGCCGTCGCCCGCCACGAACGGCGCGGCAGCCACTCCGACGCTGGCACAGACCATGCAGCAGGTGCAGCAGCAGACGTTTGCTCCGCCGCAGAAGTTCTCTGTGCCGCTGCCGCATTCGCACATGCCGCTTTCGCCTTACATGCCCAGCATGCCGCCGCCATTGAACCTGGCGAACTCGCCGCGGCTGCAAGACGTCATCCGCGACGGGAAACTGTACATTTCGCTCCACGACGCCATTGCTCTTGCAATCGAGAACAATCTCGATCTCGCCTACTTCCGCTATAACTTCCCCATCGGACAAATGGACGTTCAGCGGACCAAGGCCGGCGCCGCTGCCAATGGCATTAATACCGCGATCCAGCAGAGTTCTACGCAAGGCGGTTTTGGATCAGCTAGTACCGGTTCCGCGGGCGCCGCCACCGGCGGGGCGGCGGCCGGATCGGGCGGCATCGTCAGTTCGACACTTGGACAAGGAGCTCTTGTTCCGTCCTTCGATCCTTTTCTCAATTTCAAGGGCTTCGTGGATCACAACGTCACCCAGGAGGGCAACGTCTTCCAGGTGGGAATCACCCCGTTTGATCAGAACACGATTGAGGCCCTGGCCAATTACTCGCAGAACTTTCCGTTGGGAACAGGTGTTCAAGTCAACTACGAAGGGCAGCGGTTTGCCAACAACAGCCCTTACGAAGCTATCAACCCGACCCTCTACTCCAACTTTCAATTGATCATCACGCAGAATCTGCTTGCGGGTTTCGGCTTGGCAAGCAACGAGCGCTTTATTCACATCGCAAAGAAGAACCTCCAGATCAACGATTACGCCTTTAAGGCACAGGTGATTGCAACCGTTACGCAGGTGGAGAATATCTACTGGGATATGGCGAATGCTTATGAAGACGAGCAACTGAAGGAGCGCTCGCTGTCTTTTGCGCAAAAGACACTTTCCGACGACCAGAAGCAGCTTGAACTCAAGGCCATTCCTGCCATGCAGGTGATGACGGACGAGTCGGCTGTGGCAACCGCCGAAGGCGACCTCACCGTTTCGCGCGCAACTCTCCGCCTGAACGAGCTTCAGATGAAGAACGCTATCACAAAGACCGACGATCCGCTAATCGACGAAATGCCGGTGGTTCCTCTTGACACAAAGGGGGCTGCCGATCCCAACGCCACAAAGACGATCGACGAGCTTATTTCCGAAGCGGAAAAAAACCGTCCTGATGTTGCCGAGGATGAACTGGCAATGGAGGTGGAGCAGGCGAACCTCAAGGGGATCCGCAGCGAGCTGCTGCCGAGCTTGGGAGTCTACGGTCTCTACGCCGGAGCCGGAATCGCCGGCCCGAAAAACCCCGATTGCACCTTAACGCCACAGGAATGCGCCTCCGTGCTTCCCACAGGATTTGGCAGCATGTTCGAGAACACTTTCAATTATTCCTCGCCTGAATACCAGGTTGGAATGACCCTGCAGATAAATTTGCGCAACCGCGTTGCCAAGGCGGACCAGTTCCGAGCCGGATTGGAATATCGGCAGAAGCAAATCACCTACGAGGAACAGAAGAAGAACATTCGTTTTGACGTGCGCAACTCACAGTTTGCATTGCAGCAGGCGGAAGCACGGGTGGATGCGGCGCAGAAGGCGCGCGACCTGGCGCAGCGCACTTTCGATATCACCAAGCAGGAGCAGCAACTCGGCGCCAAGTCCAGCTACGATACGCTGGTGGCGCAGAACGCCCTTGCCCTTGCAGAATCCGCGCTCGTAGGTGCGCAGACGCAGTACGAGAAGGACAAGGTGGCGCTCGACCAATCCACCGGGACAACTTTGGAGCAGACTGGCGTTTCCATCGACGATGCGCGTTCGGGCGTAGTGAGCCGCGCGCCATAGAGTAACTCGATGAGAACCGCTCAAGTGGAGGATAGCCATTCCGAAGCAAGTACCGAAAATCCGCGTACTAGTGGCGGACGATCAGCCGCACATTCTTGAAGCCGTGGAGCTGCTGCTGGCTCCGCAGGGAATCCATGTGGACAGCGTGCGTTCGCCCCAGCTTGCTCTGGAGGCTCTGGGTCAGAGCGAATACGATGTGCTGCTCATCGACCTGAATTACACTCGCGACACTACCTCCGGCCAGGAGGGCCTGGATTTGCTGGCGCGTATTCAGGAGATCGACTCTCGATTGCCCGTGATCGTCATGACCGCGTGGGGCAACATCGATCTTGCTGTCGAAAGTATGAAGCGCGGCGCTCGCGACTTTGTCCAGAAGCCCTGGGAAAACGAGCGCCTTGTGAGCCTGGTGAAGGTTCACGCCGAATTACATCAGGCCCTGCGCCGGGCCCGGCAACTGGAGCTCGAAAACCGGTTGTTGCGCGCCGAGGGCATGCCCGAGTTCGTCGCCGGTGCGCCCGCTATGGGCTCGGTGCTGGAACTCATTGCCCAGGTGGGACCATCCGACGCCAACGTCTTGATCACCGGCGAGCATGGGACCGGCAAGGAGATTGTTGCCAAGCTCCTGCACGCCGCATCGCCTCGCGCACGCATGCCGCTGGTCGCCGTCAATGCCGGCGGATTGCCCGAGGGCACGTTCGAGAGCGAGATCTTCGGCCACGTAAAAGGTGCATTCACAGACGCCCGCGCCGATCGCATCGGCCGATTCGAGCTTGCCAATAACGGCACGTTGTTTCTCGATGAGATCGCCAACGTTCCCTTGCGCCAGCAAGCCAAGCTGCTGCGCGTGCTCGAAACGGGCGAACTCGAGCGCGTGGGTTCTTCGCAGACGAGGCGTGTGGACGTGCGCGTGTTATCGGCGACCAATGCGCAAGTGCACGAGGAGATAGCGGCCGGCAATTTTCGCGAAGATCTCCTTTTCCGCCTGAATACAGTGGAGATCCATCTTCCCGCCCTGCGCGATCGCCGGGAAGACATTCCCCTTCTGGCCTTGCACTTTCTCAACCGCAGCCGCGCCCGCTATCGCAAGCAGGTTGCCGGCTTCGCGCCCGCCGCTATGCAGCAGATGATGCAGTATCCCTGGCCGGGTAACGTCCGCGAACTTGAACACACCGTGGAGCGCGCCGTCCTCCTGTGTCGCGGCGACCAGATCGACGCCTCCAATCTCGCCATCACCAGTGGGCGAACTCCGGCGCCCTCATTCGACAATATGAGCATCGACGAGGTGGAGGCGCTCCTCGTGCGCAAGGTGCTGCGCCGCTGCGACGGCAACATTTCGCAGGCCGCGGAGGCGCTGGGGCTCAGCCGCGCCGCCCTGTATCGGCGCATCGAAAAATATGGTCTATGATCGAAAATCGGGCCGCCGCCGCTCCCGCTCCGCCGTGCGCCGCGCTTGGGGCTACTGCTTCTGGCTGTCGCTCCCCGCGTTGCTGTTCGCGGCCATCCTGCTCTATCGCGAAAACATCACAGCGGCTCCGGCAATTCTGCTCGCTTGCTGCCTGCTGCTCTATCTTTTGCTGATGGCCGCCGCCCTGGTAGAGAGCCTCGTCCGGCCGCTGCAAACTCTATCCAACGTTGTTGCCTCCCTTCGCGAAGGCGACTATTCCTTTCGAGCGCGCGGGGCCGGCACGCGCGATCCCATGGGAGAGCTCGCCGGCGAAGTGAATGCGCTGGCCGACCTCCTGCAGCGCCAGCGCGTTCGCTCGCTCGAGGCCACCGCCCTTCTCGCCCGCATTCTCGAAGTCATGCACGCGCCGCTCTTCGCCTTCGACCGGGAGAATGTGTTGCAGCTGGTTAACACCGCGGGAACTGAGCTGCTTGGACGGCCATATGCGCGCTGCTACGGACACTCCGCCACCGAGCTCGGGCTTGAGGATCTCCTCAAATCCCCCGACCAGAGCATTCATTCCTTCGCCGAAAAGCCCACACGCTGGCTGCTGCGCAAGGCCTCGTTCCGCCAGGAAGGAGCGCCGCACATGCTCTTGTTGCTGGCCGATGTGAGCCTGCCCTTGCAGGAGGAGGAACAGGCTGCATGGAAGCGGCTGATTCGCGTGCTGGGCCATGAGCTGTCCAACTCGCTTGCTCCCATCAAGTCGATCGCTGGCAGCCTCCTTGCCCGGGTCGACGTAATGGAGGGCGACGCTGACACCCTGCGCGATTTTCGCCGCGGCCTGGGCGTGGTGGAGAGCCGCGCCGATTCGCTGCACCGTTTTGTGCAGTCTTATCGTTTGCTGGCCCAGCTCCCTCCGCCACATCTCAAATCGGTTCAGCTCTCCTCGCTCCTGGAACGCGTGGTCCTCCTGGAGCAGCGGCTGCCCATCGAGCTTGAGCCCGGGCCCGGCATCGCGCTGCACGCTGATCCGGACCAATTGGAGCAAATGTTCATCAATCTTCTCGCCAACGCCGTGGATGCAACTCTGGCAAATCACGCCGGGCGCGTCCGCGTCACGTGGAAGATGGCCGATTCTTCCGCTTGGGTGAATATTGACGACAGTGGCCTTGGCATCGCCAACACTGAGAACCTGTTCGTGCCCTTTTACACCACCAAGCCCAGGGGAAGCGGCGTCGGCCTGGCCCTGGCGCAGCAGATCGCCCGCGCCCACGGCGGCGAGATCCGCCTGGTCAACCGCGAAAGCGCCGATGGCGCCCGCGCAACGGTTCGATTACCTCTTGTCTGATCGGACCCGCGCAGTACTCCACTGTGGATTGCCATCCGACGCCCCCCACGATCCGATTCTCATCGTCGCGTCTCCCGCTTCGACGCCGCGAAGGCCTTGAGCAGCGCAACCACATCCCGTGAACCCGCGGCAGCATCGGGCACAAAGCCGAATGTGCCCCCCTCAGCCATCTCGCGCGCCGCGGAAAGAAATGCCCCCAGCGCCGCCCGCGCCAGTGCGCTCCCGGTGCTCAGCCGCCTTACGCCCAGCTCTGAGAGCTCTTCCAGGCTCAAACTGAGCCCCGGCATGCCCACTAGCACATTTACGGGCCGGTCAACGGAACCAACCACTGCCGTAATCTCATCTCTGGTTGTAAGCCCCGGCGCATAGAGGACATCGGCTCCTGCCTCCTGGTAAGCCTGAAGCCGCTGGATTGTGTCTTTCAGGTCGGGCCGCCCATGCATGAAGTTTTCTGCCCGCGCGCACAGCGTGAACGGGAACGCCATCGAATAGGCCGCCTCTGCTGCGGCCCTTATCCGGTCCGCCGCGAGGCTCATTTCATAAATCGGCGCGGTGTCGTCTCCGCTCGCGTCCTCGATGGATGCTCCGACAAGCCCGTGAGCCGCCGCCATGCGAATCGTCTCCGCCGCAGCCTCCGGCGCATCGCCGTATCCGTTCTCCAGATCTCCGCTTACCGGCAAATCGGTTGCAGCAACAATTTCCGCAACGTGCTTGAGCATCGCCTCCCGTCCCACCGCCCCATCCAGCACGCCCTGCGAAAACGCGTATCCGGCGCTGGTGGTGGCCAGCGCTTCAAAGCCAAGTTGCGTTAGCATTCGCGCCGTCCCCGGGTTCCACGGATTGGGCAGAATGAATGCCCGGTCGCGCTGATGCAGTGCGCGGAACCTCTCTGCCTTTTCCGTTTGTGAGCTCATTACAGTCAATCGCTCCCTTTCATAATCGACGGGCGGTTCAAGGTTCCGTCGACTGCTTCTACGAATGTCCGCTCCTCCCGCAGGATAATGCGAAGACGCTGCGCCATGCGAAAATTATCGATCGCCTCCGCATCGCCTCTCAGCCGCGCGCGGTAGGCTTCGTAAGCGGCAAGGCTGGGGAACCCAATGAGCCCCCAGGCAATGTCGTTGGTCCCCTCCGCGGGCAGAAAGTAGCCCACCAGATCCCCTCCACAGCGAGGAATAATGCGGCCCCAGTTTTCCGCGTATTGCTTGAATGCGTCCCATTGGAACGGGTCGATCTGGTAGCAGATAAAGCATGTGATGGTCATACGCGTTCCTTCCTCCGCAGCTTTCATACGCCTGAAACCGGCGGCAAGCGCACCGGGCAACGTAACCATACCGCCCAGCATTGAGCGGCGCGAAATGAAATCCGATGGCGCTCCGGCTCCCATTCATTTGAGTATGCAGGTTGCTCTGCCGGGACACTTCGGTTACCGTAAAACAATGAATGTTAAGTCATCCGATGCCGCAGTCGCCCGCATTGCATCCGCTATCGGCGAGCCGGCTCGCGCCCGGATGCTCTTCTGCCTCCTCGATGGCCGCGCTCGAACCAGCACCGAACTTGCTGTCGTTGCCAATGTGGCGCCGCCCACAGCCAGCGCGCATCTTAACCGGCTCAAGGCCGAGAACCTGGTCGCGGTGCAGGCGCAGGGAAAGCATCGCTACTACGTGCTGACGTCGGCGCGGGTGGCGCGCGTGCTGGAAGGGATCAGCGTGCTGGCCGGAGCGCCATGCGCGGATTTCCGGCCGTCCACCCCGCTTCCTTACCGCGTTGCTCGACGGTGTTACGATCACCTCGCCGGCAGGATCGCCGTCCTGCTTCTTGATCGGTTCCGCAGTCTTCGCTGGATCCGTTCCAGCGCAGCCGGCGACAATGCCCTTGAGCTCATGCACGAGGGAGAAACCGGCCTCGCCGCGTTAGGTGTCGACGTGAATGTCGCCGCCGCCGCGCGCCGCAGATTTGCTTACGGCTGTCTGGACTGGAGCGAGCGGCGCATGCACTTGGCTGGCGCGCTCGGATCGGAACTCCTTCGAATGTTCGTGGCTCGCGAGTGGGTTCGGCCGGAAATCGACAGCCGCGCCTTGGCCATCACCGCACGCGGCCGGCGCGAGTTGCGCCAGCGCCTGCAAATTGAAATCTGAATCCGTCTATTCCTTGCCCACGCTGAACCGCATGGTCCGGTAATCAAACTTGTAGCTGCGCAATTGGTCCAGCACGTCCACTCCGAGAACGCCGTAAACGTCATCCAGGGCGGTGCTGTCCAGCGGCTGCGTCAGCACCTGGATGTAGTGCGCATGCACCCTGGTCCCACCCACGTCCAGGAGCACGGTTTCCGCTACGTACGCCGGCTGCGGCGCAATCGTCGGATCCGTGGGAATAGAAAACCGGCTGGCAGGTTCCCCCGCAAAATCACCGGTGTGTTCGTCGTAGTAACGCGATGTGAGATAGCTTTGCTGCCCGCCTGCATCCACTACAAACATTCGCTCGTTTCCCGGCAGCCCCAAGGCGACTATTATCCGGTCGCCGTCCAGGAAAAAGCGCGCGCCCGGTGGATCGGGCGGGTCCTTTGCGTCGCTGGGCGTGTCTGCCGCATCCCTCTCCGGCTGCACCATGATGGTCGCGTCCGAAGTAAACTTCACGCTCCCCAGTGCCTCCAGCGCCGCGTATCCCAGCACCCCTTCAACCCGGTAGGCGTGTTGCGGAAAGTAGTAGTCCGCGTCGTCGAAAACAAACGCCGTCACATTATGCAGGGTTAGCCGCCCGCCAATCGTGAAGCGCGGAATCACGGTGGCGTGCACCTGCATGGGCCGGCCCGTTAGCGTATGAATCGTCACCACGTCATCGGAAATCCTTAGCCCCACTTCGCGCGCCGTCGACCGCGCTATCAGGTTGAACAGAGCCGTGGGATCCAGCATCCAGCTATGCGGCTGCGCGTCCACAAATACCGGGATATCCGTCAGTCCCAGCGGGTCCATGCTCACCTGCATCACAAACGGCTCGCAGGGATCCACTGTCATTGGCGGGTTCTCGGCGGCCAACGGCAGCATCTTCAGCGGCATTTCGATCTCATCCCGCTCGTCTGCTGATAGCTTGCTGCCAACCCGCGCCTCCAGCGCCTGGTAGGCTTTGGCCGCTTTGGCCCAGTCGCCCTCGCGCAGGTAGTCCTCCGCCAGCGCCTTGCGCAGCAGTTTTTCGTGCGCCGAATCGCCGCTCGCATCCACACTTTCAACAAGCGACTCAAGCAGCGCGATTGACTTCTGCGGGTCGTTGTTCCGGTTGGCCAGAATGCCGCGATAAAACTGGGCAAACGCCGGAGGCAACTGGTCCAACTCATCCTCGACGCGGAAATACTGGTGGTCGGCCAGGAGGTTCTGGATCCGCACATCGGCATCCAGGCCGCTCTTGGTCCCCGTCCGTAACTGGGCCCCCGCGCCAGGCTCCTGCTGCGCGTCTGGACTCTGTTGGGCGAGCGCTCGCGGCTCACTGTTGATCAGCGCCGCACCCACCAACGCAAGGCACAGGCCGGCCGCCCGCACCTTTCTGCCCAGACCACTCATGGTTACTTCGAAGGTAACAGATTTCTGCTCTCACGAAATCCCTCGAAAGGGTGTGCATAATGCGGCAAAAACCTCATGGACGTTCGCGTTCAATCGCGTCCGAAAGTGTCTACTTCAGTGTCACGGTTGCTTTCAGCGGCAGCTTGTCGCTGGAGCCGCCTACCAGGAACGTATAGTCACCGGGCACCAGCGACCAATCGTGCTTGTCCACATCCCAGATGGATAGGTACTTGCGGTCAATCTCCACCGTGACGGGCTTTCGCTCGCCGGGCTTCAGCTCCACCTTGCTCCAGCCCACCAGACGCTTCGGCGGTTCCTCGGCCGAGGCCGGCAACGCCGCATACACCTCGGCAATCTCCTTGCCCGCGCGCACCCCGGTGTTGGCCAGCATGAACGTCACCTTGACCGTATCGCCCGTATCCACCTTCAGCCCCGAGTAGCCGAACGTGGTGTAGGAGAGCCCATAGCCGAACGGGAACAGCACCGGCTTGTGCTCAGCGTCATACCATTTGTAGCCAACCTTGACGCCCTCGTCGTAATCGCGATTCACCGGCGGCTTGACGATGGCCGGATGCGGCAGGTCGGCGTCATTCAGCGGAAACGTGTTGGGCAGCTTGCCGCTGGGATTCACGGTTCCGAACAGAATATTGCCGAGCGCGTCGGCGCCATCCGAGCCGCTGTACCACGCCTCCAGGATGGCCGCCGGCCCCTTGACCCAGGGCATCAGGACGGGGCTGCCGGTTTCCAAAACCACAACGGTGTGAGGATTCGCCTTGGCGACGGCCGCCACAATCGCGTCCTGGTCCACGTCTTTGCCATCCAGCTTGTAATGCGGCAGCGCCAGCGTGGGCAGATCCATGCCCTCGCTCTCCCACTGGTAGGCGAACACGATGGCTACATCCGCACCCTTTGCCGCTGCTGCGGCCGCGTCTGGATCCGTGCCCGGATCGTACGTCACCTTCCCATGCGGCGCACGCGCCTCAATCGCCTTAAGCGGCGAGGTGGGGAACCACATCTGCTCCAGCCAGCGCGTCTGCCCCTTGCCCGGCGGCATGATGGCGTTGCCTCCGATGGGATCCACCTGCGCCGAGCCGCCGCCGGAGATCATCCCCACGTCGGCGTGCGCGCCTATCACCGCAATCGATTTCACCGTTGCGGCGTGCAAAGGCAGCACGCGGCCTCTGTTCTTCAGCAGGACAATCCCACCCTCTTCGATTTTGCGCGCGGTCTCAAATCCCGCAAACGGATCCACCACGAAGCGGTCGCGCGGATAATCGATGACGCCCGCGGCAAACATCGAACGCAGGACCCGGTGCACGTGATCGTCCAGCTCCGCTTGCGAAATCTTTCCCGCCTCCACGGCGGCTTTGAACTTATCGCCGAAGAAATTCCAACCCGGCTCCTCGTTGTCCAATCCCGCAGCCGAGGCTTTCTCCGTGGAGTGCGTTCCGCCCCAGTCCGACAGCACAAAGCCGGGGAACTTCCACTCCATCTTCAACACGTCCTTCAGCAGCCACTCGTTCTCGCAGGCGTGGATTCCGTTCACCTTGTTGTAGCTGCACATCACCGCGGCGGGATGGCCTTTCTCTACGCCGATCTCGAAGGCCAGCAGGTCGGACTCGTGCGCAGCTCGCTTGTCGATGACCACGTTGACGCTGTTTCGCGCCGTCTCCTGGTCGTTGAAGGCGTAGTGCTTGATGTCGCCGATAACGTGTTGCGACTGGGTGCCTTCAATCAGCCGCGCCACCAGGTTTCCCGCCAGGATGGGATCCTCGCCGAGGTACTCGAACGTGCGCCCGTTGCGAGGTTCGCGAGTGATATCCACGCCACCGCCGAGGGTCATGTTGAACCCTTGGGCGCGCAGTTCGGTGCCGATCAGCTTGCCGTATTCATAGGCCGCGTCCGGATCCCAGCTTGCCGCGGCGGCCACGTTGGAGGGCAGGGCAGTGGAGTAGCGCCCGTTTACGCCGCTCGAACGCACGCCGTACGCCGCATCACTCATGTCGATGCCGGGAATTCCGAGACGGGGCACGCCCTGCGTATAGCCCACGCCGCGGTTCGAGGCCGCATTCTGCGGGGTCACCGGATCGTCAGTTGGCATGCCCACGCCGTGCAGCAGCGCGATCTTCTCATCGAGCGTCATCTGCTTGAGGACCAGATCCGCGCGCTCGTCCGGCGACAAAGCTGTATTCATCCACGGACCGGTGGGCGCTGGCCTCCGCCACTGCGCCGCCCCGTGATTCGCCGTACCCAACATCGCACACAATGCCGCCATGGGCAGCCAGAACCGCAGACTTCCTGCACTCATTCTCATTTTTTGATCCCCGAACTAAATCGATTGAATGGAACCTCCCATTCAACTATGCCGCGTGCGTGCCGGGCAAGCGGGTTTCGCTGCAATTTACAAAAATTATGGTTCCGCCCGTCCGTTTACCATGGGGATGAAGTGCAGTTCACAGTTCTTAGTTCACAGTTCTCAGCCGGTGCGTGAAAACTGCCCGTTCTGGACCGGCCATTGACAAATGACAACCGTGAACTAAGAACTGCGAAATGTGAACTCTGGAGCAGCCATGCCCGCCCTGATTGATGCCATCGAGATCAAGCGCAAGATGTATTTCGAGTACGAGAACACGCCGTACTACTGCCTCGACGTCGAGGTTTCCACGCCCACCGCGCGCGGTGGCCAGACCCTGGTGCGGCTGAAGATGCGCAATCTGCTTACCCGCGCCGTCTTCGACAAGACCTTCAAGGCGGGCGAGAAGTTCAAGGAACCGGACCTCGAGACAGTCGAGGCTTCGTACCTTTATAGCGACGCGGACGGATCGTACTTCCTCGATCAATCGACGTTCGAGACCATCGCGCTCGGGAAGGACAAGCTCGGCGACGCGCTCGATTTCCTGGTGGACGGCCTCGTGATCCGGCTGGACAAGTTCAACGGGAACCCGATCGGGATCGAGTTGCCGCAGCAGGTGGAGCTCAAGGTGGATTACACAGAGCCCGCCATCAAGGGCTCGACCGCGTCGGGCGGGGCCACGAAGGCTGCCAAGCTGGAAACGGGAATTGAGATTCGGGTGCCGTTCTTCATTGAGCCGGGCGAGCGGGTGAAGGTGTATACGGAGACGCGGGAGTTCGGCGGGAGGGCATAGTAGTCATCGGAGCCAGGCGACAGCATCATCGGAGATCGGATCTGACTACTGCTCCCAGGGATTGAGGAGCGAGACGCCTGTCGGTCTGAAGTCCTTCACATCGCGGGTGACAACGGTCATGCCGTGAACCAAAGCTGTGGCCGCAATCAGGGAGTCGCCCAGAGGGCACGGATCAGGGACGTGGAGAGCGGCGCACCGGCGCGCGATCTCAAGATCGACGGGAACAATGCGGCCTGAGAACGCGGGCAGGACCTGGTTTTCAAGCCAATCGCGAAGGAGCCGGCCCTGGCGAACGTCGCTGCGCTCCTTTTGCCGCACGCCGATTTCCAGTTCCATCATGGAAACGGTTGAAATGTATAGGAAGGAACGACTGACGCTAGCGTCCCAGGCAACCACATTCCGATTTGCCGTGCGCGGGTTGCGCAACTCGGAGATCACGTTCGTATCCACCAGGTACATCAGTCAAACTCCGCTGGAGTGGGAAATTCATGGCCGATGCTGGGCGCCTCGAATTCAACGGAATCAGCGCCCTCCATCGCGATCAACTCGCCCAGGGATTTGTTTTGCGTCAGAATGGCCCGATACTCGTCGATCGAAAGAAGGACGTGAGCGGGCCGGCCACGATCCGTGATGAACACCGGCCCCTTGGCCGCAGCTTTTTTGGCCCGGCTCGTGTCCTGGTTGAATTCACGGCTTGAAAGGGTGGTGATCGCCATTGGACGCCTCCATGTAGAAACGTTTCTACATCTTAGCGCCAATCGCGCTTGCGCGCAAGCGACGCCACGGCGTGAACGCCGAAAAAAGCTGCGCACTCCTGTCGCACCGCTCAGTACTTGCTAGTCCACCCTCTCGTACGGCAGATACACGGGATCCCACACGTAGGCGTGCAAATCCTCGATCAAGCAGGTTGAATCTCCCAGGTCCGAGAGGCCCTCGGCGATTGCCGCCTTGCCCACGGCCTCCGCTACTGCCAGGGCCACCTTGCGCGACTCGCCGACTGCCGGCAGCAGCGCACCGTCCGGTCTGGCAATTGCCGGCGACAGCCCGGCGAGCGCCTTTGCGGCGGCCATGATCATGCCGTTGCTGACCCGGCGGGCCTGCGCCACCAGCGTGCCCAGCGCAATCCCCGGAAACACAAACGAGTTATTGCACTGCGAAATCGGCACTGGCCGCCCATTGATTTCCACCGGTGCAAAAGGGCTGCCTGTAGCCACAAGAGCGCGCCCTTCGGTCCAGCGCAGGATGTCTTCCGGTGTCGCTTCGCTCTTTGAAGTGGGGTTCGACAAGGGAAAAATCACCGGGCGTTCCGTGTTTCTACCCACCTCGCGCACAATCTCCTCGGTAAACGTTCCCGCTTGCGCTGAGACGCCCACCAGAACTGTGATCTTTGCGTTGCGCACGGTGTCCAGCAGCGAAATGGGTCCGGTTCCCGGTCCAGTCAGCTTCCAGCCGGCCACCTCATCGCGCTTGCGCGCGAGCGGCGCCTGGCTGGCACGCATGGCCGGATCGCCTTCCACCAGCAGTCCATGACGGTTGAAGGCGAAGATGCGGTTCCGCGCTTCGGCTTCGGTCAGCCCCTGCTCTTGCAATGCGGCCACCAGCAGTTCGGTGATTCCCACGCCCGCCGAGCCCGATCCGAACATGGCAATCCGCTGATCCTTCAGGGGTACACCGGTCGCAGCCACCGCCGCCATCAGCGTTCCCGTGGTCACCGCAGCCGTTCCCTGGATGTCGTCGTTGAATGTGCAGAGCTGGTCGCGGTACTTCTTCAGGATGGCAATCGCGTTTTCGCCGGCGAAATCTTCCCACTGCAGCAGAATTTGCGGCCAGCGGCGCTGGACGGCGCGCACAAACGTCTCGATAAAATCTTCGTATTCCGACCCGCGCACCCGGTGGTGCTGCCAGCCGATGTAAAACGGGTTCTTGAGCAGCGCCTCATTGTCAGTGCCGACATCGAGCAGGATCGGCAAACAGTGCTCCGGCGGGATCCCCCCAGCGCCGTGTACAGCGCCATCTTCCCAATGGGAATGCCCATGCCGCCCGCGCCCTGGTCGCCGAGACCGAGGATGCGCTCGCCATCGCTCACCACAATGCAGCGAATGTAGTCGTAGCGCCGGTCGGCCAGCATCTGGTCCATCAGATGGCGGTTGGGATAGCTGAGGAACAGTCCGCGCGGCTTGCGCCAGATCTCTGAAAAGCGCTGACACCCTTCGCCCACCGCCGGGGTGTACACGATCGGCAGCAGCTCCTCGACGTTGTGCGTCATCAGCGAGTAAAACAGGGTCTCGTCGCTGTCCTGAAGGTCGCGCATCAACGCGTATTTCCCAAAGGCGGTGGGGGTATCGTCCAGCGCCCGCTTCCGCCGTTCCCGCTGGTCTTCCAGAGTCCCTACGTGGGGAGGCAGCAGCCCGTGCAGGCCAAATTCATCCCGCTCCTTCTCGGTGAACGCAGTCCCCTTGTTCAGGAGAGGATGAAGCAGGAGCGAATACCCCGAACGGTGCGTACGCAGCACCTTGGGACGCGATGTTTTGGGAGCGGAAATAGTGGTTGACACGAGAAAACCCTCCTTCAGGGCGGGCAATGCCCAAAGTCGATCCTATGCCCCGAGCCGCTACAGCACCTGCGACGTACGTCACACCGCTTGGCGAACTGGATCACGCTGCGAGTTCACAGTTCACAGTTCACGGTTTACAGCTTCCGGTATCAAGCCGTCAGCCAGACAGCGGCCGGGATCGACAAACCACGAGCTGCGAGCTGTGAGCTATGAACTAGCAAACGTAATCAGCACTACCTCTGGCTCCGAGCCGACGCGCATCGGCGGTCCCCACGTTCCTGCGCCGCTTGACGTGAGCACCTGCATCCGCCCGAACCGCTGCAATCCGTAGGTGTACCGGCCGAATGCCCGCCGCGTGAGCCAGGTAAAGGGCGCGATCTGCCCTCCATGAGTGTGGCCAGAGAGCTGCAGTGAGACGCCTGCCTGCTCCACGATCGGCAGCCGGCTGGGCACGTGATTCAGCAGCACGCTGGCGGTGCCGTTCAGGGCCAGCCCGCCCAGGAACGTCCGCAGTTGCATGGGATGGGCGGCATCGCGGTACGACACGCCGATTACATCTAGCCCGTCCACGTTCACCCGCTCGTTGTTAAGCACCCGGATGCCCGCATTCCGCAAGGTGCTTTCGAACTCGGCCCGGTCGCCGAAGTCCTCGTGGTTCCCTCCGCAGAAATAAGCGCCAAGAGGCGGCGCCAGCTTGAACAACGGTTCGGCAAGGCTCTTTGGGTCTATTTTTGAGCCGTCGTACAGGTCCCCTGCAATGAACAGAATGTCAGGGTTCAGCCGCCGCGCAATCCGGGCGATCCGCGCCGCAAAACTCGATCCATTCACGTGCCCAAGGTGCAGATCGCTCACCAGCAGCCCCGTCCGCCCCTCCCAGGCTGGCGGAAGTCCACGAAGCTCAACCGTCGCCCGCCGTTCCCGGATGCGGCGCGCGTTGGCCAGCCCGTACAGCCCCACAAGGAATGCCAATCCGAACAGCGAGCTTCCCACCACCAGCCGCGCCGTTGCGGTGTCCTGTCGCGTCAGCCACAAACCGAGATCCGCCAGCCAGCACAGACACGCCGCCCAAAAAAAGAAGTTCAGGAATCCAAGCCACACGGCGGCCGCCTTGTACATCACCCTGACTAGGATGCTTGTCTGGCGGAAGCTCCAGATGGACGCGGCCACAAAGCTGACGGCCAGCACCAACAACGCCGTTCCCAGCGCCACTCTTGCCGAGCCGCCGACGGGGAAAAAGTGAATCACGGTGAGAAACAGAAACCAGTGCGCCAATCCTAAAAAAACCTGCAGAAGCGCGATGCCCAGTACTGGCCAGACCTTCAATCCCGAACTCCTCCGTCCATCATCAACCAGTACCGCCTCATTTAATGTGAAATCGCCCAAACCATCCCTCGCTCTCTGTTTTCTGACCCGGAAACCGGACGCTTGTTCCAGGGAACCGAACCCGCGGGCAACCCAATGTGGGTTCGTCCGGAGCTAAAGGCCCCTCGTTTTCGAACCTCGCGCCTGGCATAGGGTCACAAAAGAATGAAAAAATACTCTCGATGTCATGGATGCGGAACAATGCGCTGGGACTGTACTTTTCCATCCCTTTTTGCCGTTCCAAGTGCACTTATTGCAATTTTGCCTCGGGCGTTTTTCCCGCCGCCGAGCATGAGCGTTATGTTGACCGGCTCATCGAGGACATGGACCTGGCGCCCGGATGGGCCAGCGGGATCGGCGCCGGTCTTCCCTGTCTCGTTGACACGGTCTATCTTGGCGGCGGTACACCGTCTCTGCTCTCTTCTGCACTGATTCGAAAGCTTTTCGCCGCATTGCGGGCCCATTTCGAGCTTGCCCCGGACGCGGAAATCACGGTGGAGTGCGCGCCGGGGCAAATTCCGCAGACCACCCTCGAAGCAATGACGGAAGCGGGCGTGAATCGCATCAGCCTCGGGGTCCAGTCCTTCGTGGATTCAGAGGCGCATGCCAGCGGGCGCCTGCACTCGCGCGAAATCGTGCTGGACGATCTCGGCCGTCTCCGTGTCGCCGGTATATCCAACATTAACCTGGACTTGATCGCGGGACTCGCCGGCCAGACCCTCGCTTCGTGGAATGAGTCGCTCGCGGTTCTCTCCCAGGCAGGCGTTCCCCATGCCAGCGTGTACATGCTCGAGGTCGACGAGGATTCCCGTCTCGGCCGCGAGCTGCTTTCCGGCGGCATCCGCTACCGCGCCGGGCTCGTTCCTTCCGACGACACCATTGTCCGCATGTACGAGGCCGCCATTGAGCGGTTGGCCGGCGCAGGGCTGGTCCAGTACGAAATCTCCAATTTTTCCCGGCCGGGCTTCGAATCCCTCCACAACCTCCGCTATTGGCAGCGTAGACCCTATCTTGGGCTCGGGCTGGATGCCTCGTCGGCGCTTTACGCTGCTCGCGCTAAGGAGGCTGGCGCGGATCTGTTCCGCGCCACTACTACTGCCGACTTAAGAACCTACCTGGAAAGCCGAGAGGCGCCGGAAACGGAACGACTCGACCAGGCCCGCCGGCACGAGGAAGCGTGGTTCCTGGGTCTGCGCCTGAACGCGGGCGTTGAGCTGGCCGAGCTGGAAGCGGAGTTCGGTCCGGCTCGCGTTGCTCCAGCCCTGGAAGCCGTCGCCAGGCTCATCGATGACGGACTGCTCGAATCCGCCGGCTCATGGATCCGCCTCACATCCAGGGGCCGCGTCCTCTCCAACGAGGTCTTTCAGCGCTTCCTGGACCTTGACCCGAAAGCTTCCAAAGCAGTTTTATCTTGGTTTTGAACCCCGGCGTTCTTCCCGGGCAGAGGCCCTCATTTTTCGAGGATTCTGAGCGGGCCAACCCCCCGGCCCCCTTTCCGCTTTAAACGTCGAATATCGCTGGTGGTTGCGATACCTGGCCCCAGGTCCGCTGATTAGGGTCATCCGGGTCGCGGCCGGGGTAGCCACCCGCACACTGGATCGAATCCGGACCGTCCGCCTTGGCCAGGCGCAGCATCTCCTCGGCCTCCCGCAGCACCACCACCGGCGAGCGGCCCCGGGTGGGGACCACCGCAAAGCAAGCCGTCAGCCGTGCCATCCGCCCCACCGCCGCATACGGCTCGCCGAAGACTTCCGCGCGCATGCGTTCGGCCAGGGTGACGCCATTCATGGCGCTACACCCCGGCAGGCCCGCGAGGAATTCGTCTTTGCCCACCCGGCCCAGCAGATCGTATGTGCGCAGCAGCCTTCCCACGCGCTCCACCACCTTGGCCAGCAGTTGATCGCAGGCGGCGGCGCCAAGCCGCGCATTCCAGTGACCGAAGTCGTCGATGTCAAACAGGATCAGGCATAGATCTGTGTTCATCCGCTGCGCCCGGTCCGTCTCGCGGAAGAGCGATCGCATCAGCGCGTTGCGGTTGTACGTGCCGGTAAGCGGATCATGTTCGGCATCCTGAGCATTCTGGTCGCGCAGTTGTTGCAGCTCCTGGTCGCGCTCTGAGGTGCGCAGTGCCAGTTCGATGCGAAGACAGAGCCAGCCGGGTCCGGCGTCCGGCGCGACCACGTCGTCAATTACTCCCTCGGCGAGCCGGTCCTTCAGCTCTTCTGAGACTGTGTCCGAAAACAGGACAATCGGAAAGCGGGCGGCGGCATCGGCGCGCACGGCCGCCAGCAGCCGGCCCAGCTCCATTCCGGGCAGGCGCGCATCGATGAGGGCGAGGCTTGGCGGGTCATCGAAGATGGCTTTAAGCGCGGTTTCGGCTGACAGGGCCACGCGCACCCGCGCCGCTGTAGCTTGCAGAACTGCTTCCGCGCGGGCGAGCAGAGCAGGCTCGGCGGAGGCGAGAAGGATTCTGTTAAGGGAATCTATCGGCATTCAACGCAGTCCTCGTTAGAAACTGCATCGGCCAGGATTAGAAAAAGTTCAGAGAGCGCTCCATCGACATAACATGCAAATATACGAATATAGTAATATCAATATATGCCGGACACCCTCCGACCCTTTAAGGCTGAAATCTTTCAGGCGCTCGCCCACCCCGCCCGCATTGCAATCCTCGAGCTATTGAGCGGAGGCGAGCTCTCCGCCGGCGCTCTTATTGAAAAGCTCGGCATGGAGCAGGCCAACGTCTCCCAGCACCTCTCCGTCCTACGCGCCAAGCAGATCGTGGTCACACGCAGGGCCGGGAACCATGTCTTCTACGCCGTCCGCGACCCTGTCCTCCTCGAGGTTCTCAGCCTCATGCGCACCTACTTTCAGAACCATCTCAGGGAGGTAATGGGAATGCTCGACCAGATGGAGCAGGCGGCGGAGCCGCGGCGATGAGCACCCAAAAACCCTGGCTTCCCCGCTCCATCCAATGCCTTAGCGGCTACTCCCGCGCAGACTTCGCTCACGATGCCGTCGCCGGAGTCACCGTCGGCCTGGTGGCTCTCCCGCTTGCCATGGCCTTTGCCATAGCCTCAGGCGTCTCTCCGCAGGCCGGCCTCTACACCGCCGTCGTCGCTGGCTTCCTCATCTCCGCGCTGGGCGGCTCGCGCCTGCAGATAGGCGGCCCCACCGGAGCCTTCGTCGTCATCATCGCCGGAATCGTCGCCCGCTTCGGCATCGGCGGCCTGGCGCTGGTGAGCGTAATGGCCGGCGTCCTGCTTATGATCATGGGCGTCACTGGCCTCGGCACGGCTGTCAAGTACATTCCCCGTCCCGTCACCATCGGCTTCACCAACGGCATTGCCCTGCTCATCGCGTCCACCCAGATCAAAGACTCCCTGGGCCTGCGCACGCCGACCGTCCCCAGCGAGTTCTTTGAGCGCATGCGCGTCCTCGTCGAATATGCCGCCACCATGCGCTGGCAGACCGTAGCTCTCGCCGCGGCCTCTCTCGCCATCATCCTTCTCTGGCCGCGCGTCTCCCGGCGAATTCCCGGCTCCATCGTCGCCCTGCTGCTCACCACCGTGGCCGTGGCTGTGTTTCACCTGCCCGTTGAAACCATAGGCAGCAAGTTCGGAGGCATCCCCCAGGGTCTTCCCCGTTTCGTCCTTCCCAGCATCCACGCTGCCCACATTCTTCCCCTGCTGCCCTCCGCGTTCACCGTCGCCTTGCTGGCCGCCGTCGAGAGCCTCCTCTCCGCTGTGGTCGCCGACGGTATGAGTGGCGATCACCACAACTCCAACGTCGAGCTCACCGCCCAGGGCATCGCCAACATCCTCTCGCCCCTCTTTGGAGGCATTCCGGCCACTGGCGCCATCGCCCGCACCGCTACCAACATCCGCTCCGGAGCGCGTACTCCCGTCTCCGGCATGATTCACGCGTTAACCCTGCTGGCCATCCTGCTTGTCGCTGCTCCGCTCGCCCGCTTTGTTCCCCTCGCCACCCTGGCCGCAGTCCTCTTCGTAGTCGCCTACAACATGGGTGAGTGGCGCGAGGTCGTCACCATCCTCCGCCTCTCCAAAACCGATATCGCAGTTTGGTTCACCACCTTCGCCCTTACCGTCTTCGCTGACCTTACCGTAGCCGTCGGCGTCGGCATGGCGCTGGCCGCCCTGCTCTACATCTATCGCATCGCGGAAACCACCACCGTCGCTCCCGTGACCCGCGAATACCTCAACGACGGCCAGGCCCACATCCTCCAGGACAAAGACATTCCCTCCAACGTCACCATCCTGCGCATACACGGCCCCTTCCTCTTCGGCACCACGGAGAAGCTCCGCGAAGCCACGCACGACCTGGGACACTATGCCGATGTGGTGATTCTGCGTCTGCGCAATATGACCGCCCTGGATGCCACCGGCGTCCACGCCCTCGAGCAGTTCTCCGAACGCTTGCACAAGGCCGGCAAAACGCTGCTGCTCTGCGGCGCGCGCGACCAGCCCTCGCAGCTCATCTCACGCTCGGACTTCCTCAAACGGGTGGGAACGGAAAACGTCCTCCCCCACATCCAGCAGGCCCTGGCAAGAGCCCGCGAAGTTCAGGGGGACTTCTCCGGAATCGGTCGGGAAATGGCACTCGATCTCGAACACCGCCCCATGTAACTGTCGGCTGCCCTCTGAACCCTGCGCACGGCACCCTAATCCACGAAATCGATCCGCGGCTTGATGGGGATGATGCCGCGCTCGTAACCCATCTCAAGTAGCTTGCGGATGGCTTCGCGGCCGTCGGGGCCATAGTCGAGCGTGCGCTCGTTTACGTACATGCTCACGAAGCGATTGGCCAGGTTCGGGTCCAGGTCGCGGGCGAACTGCATGGCGTACTCAAGGGCCTGTTCGCGGTGGTCGAGGGCGTGCTGGATGGAGTCGCGGATCGCCTTGGAGATGACTTTGTGCGCTTCGGTTCCGAGAGAGCGGCGGATGGCGTTGCCGCCCAGCGGCAGGACAAGGCCGGTGGTTTCGCGCCACCAGACGCCCAGGTCGAGGACCTTGTAGAGGCCGCTGGAGGAGTACGTGAGCTGGCCTTCATGGATAATGAGTCCGGCATCGTACTTGCCTGCGAGAATGGCTGGGATGATCTGGTCGAAGGGCACGACCTCGGTCTCGATGGCCGGGTTGAAGACCTTGAGCGAAAGGTACGCGGTGGTCAGGGTGCCTGGGACGGCCAACTTGAGCTCAACCAATCGTTCGGGCTTGAGCTTTTTGCTGGAGACCACCATGGGCCCGTAGCCCTCGCCGACGCTGCCGCCGCAGCCCATCAGCGCGTAGTTGTCCTGGATAAACGGATACGCATGGAAGCTGACGGCGGTGACGTCGAAAAACGCTTCGTCGCGCGCCCGGCGGTTCAGGGTTTCGATGTCGCAGAGGGTGTGGGTAAAGCGGTAGCCGGGCACGCGAACCTTGTTGGTGGCCAGGCCATAAAACATGAAGGCGTCGTCAGAGTCGGGGCTGTGGGCAATGGAAATTTGGCGCGCGCCGGAGGCTACGCCAGGCCTGGATGGCTGGTTGCTCACGATAGGAGGAGTCATTTCACATTCAAGACTAACAGGCGGGGCGGCGGAGTTGGCGGAGCCACAGGCGGCCGCGCCGCCCGGTCCCCTTTTGAAGAGTCCGGAACCAATGGCGGACTAATCCTGGCCGCTCCAATCCGAATCGGAGGGTGCGTTGATGGTGGGCAACGGGCGGCGCGGCGCGGGACACATGCGGTACCATTCGTAGCCGACAAAGGCTGCCATCGCGACCTTGATGGCGTCACCGGGAAGGAACGGCATAACGCCCTCGGCGATTACGGCCTGCGGAGATACATGAGTGTTGAGACCCAGCCATAGCCCGCCCAGAGTGAGGAGAATGACGTTTCCGGCGCCGGCGCTGACCAGCGCGCCAAGATAGGACCGATCCCCGGTCCGCCAGAGGTAGGAAATGACCACGGCCATCGTGGGGTAGGCCATCAGGTAACCGCCGGTGGGGCCCAGGATGTGGGCGACTCCGGTGAGTCCCATGAAGCCCGGCGCGAACACCGGCAGCCCCGCCGCGCCCTCAGCCAGGTAGGCAAGCATGGTGAACATCACCAGCCTGGGTCCGATGAGCAGGGCCAGAGCCATGACGGCAAAATCCTGCAGCGTGATGGGCACCGGTGAGATGGTTAAGGGAAGCGTAATGTGCGCACAGACGGCAACGAAGAGACTGCCGCTGATGATGACGAAAATGTTCCGCAACAAGGTGAAGATTTGTGCGGCGACGGGGTCAATCGCCGAATTTCCGGCTTGGGCGGCGCGCGTGGGGAACTCGTTGCTCATGGTACTTCCTCAGTCTCTGGATCCTCGGCCTTGCCGGTCTCCAACCCTCGTGCACGGCGTCTGCCCCGTTCGCGCCTGATGTGGACCGCCAGTCCTGTCGCCGCCGCCAGGAGGGCGACGAACGAAACGAGGAATGCGATCAACATCCAGCGCATGGGACTCAACGTGAGCTCCGTTCTGGCCGTGAGTTCCGGCTCTGGTTCCCGCTCGGCGACAAAATGCGTTGCGGGCGGAATTCAGTTGCCCGTGGCCGAGGTTGATGGCAGACGGGGAGAGTACCGCTAATCAGGAAGCATAACAAATGTGTATAACTTTGGACATGTTACCTTTGTGGGACTCGATTCCCAAAAGAGGATCATAAGGGAAAGAGGCCCGCGGCGAGCCACTCGAGGTAGGCGCGGCTGCCGGCGTCGACTTGCAAGACCAGGAATTCCGGGGTGGTGTAGCTGTGCAGGGCGTGGAGGCGGGCCTCGAGCTCAGCCAGCCGGCCGTCTATTGTTTTAAGCAGCAGCAGGGTCTCGGCAGACGATTCAATTTTGCCTTCCCAGCGGTAGATGGATTGGGCGCCGGGAATAAGGGTGGCGCAGGCGGCCAGGCGCTCCTCTACCAGGGTGTTGGCCAGGCGCTCGGCTTCATCGCGGCTGGCGGCGGTGGTGAGGACGATGCGGGCGTCGGTTTCATATGCAATCATCGCCAGTATTGTAGGATGCGGTGCTCCCAGGCTTGATCAGGCCAAGCTGCATCGCTGAGTATGGATTCTTGGATCAGAGCAAGTGCACGAAGGGAGAGCAAAAATGCCCAGCGCAATCAAGTTCGGCACATCCGGCTGGCGGGCAATTGTCGCCGATGAGTTCACGGTAGCCAACATTCGGCTGGCCGCGGCGGGAATCGCGGAGTATGTGAAGACGCTACCCAAGCCGCACCGGGTTCTGGTCGGTCGCGATCCGCGCTTTCTGGGCGAGAGCTTTGTGGATACAGCGGCGCGAGTGCTTGCCGGTGCGGGCGTGACACCGGTAATTATCCCCGAGCCTGCGCCCACGCCGGCGATCGCCTACGCCGTGCGCATGCTCAAGACCTCCGGCTCCATCAACTTCACGGCCTCGCACAATCCGCCGGAATACAACGGAATCAAGTATTCAACGCCGGACGGCGCGCCGGCGCTTGCCGGAAGTGACCAGGCAGATCGAGGCCGCGGTGAACCGGATTGCCGATTCGGGGGCCAGCATTGCGCAGGCCGACGCGCCAGCGGGCGGATTTGAAACGGTGGACGTGAAGGACGCGTTCCTGAAGCGGCTGGCGGAGCTGGTGGACCTGAAGGCGATCGCGAAGTCGGGGATCAAGGTGGTCTACGATCCGTTCTGGGGTGCGGGCCGAGGCTATCCGTGCCACATTTTGCGCCAGGCCGGCGTGACCGTGGAAACGGTGCACGATTACCGCGACGTGCTCTTCGGCGGGCATGCACCGGAGCCGTCCGACGAGTTGCTGGGCAAGTGCAAGGAAAAGATGAAACAGCATCGGCGCGGCCATCGGCATTGCCACCGACGGCGACGCGGACCGCTTCGGAATCGTGGACGCCGACGGCACGTTCATCCAGCCGAACTACATCATCGCGCTGCTGTTCGACTACCTTGTGGAGACGCGAGGCTGGCGCAACGGCGTGGCCAAGAGCGTGGCCACCACGAACCTGGTGAACGCGCTGGCCGAGCACCACAAAGTTCCGCTGTACGAGACGCCGGTGGGGTTCAAGTACATCGGCGAGCTGATCAACGAGGACAAGATCGCGATTGGCGGCGAGGAGTCGGCGGGGTTGACGATTCGCGGCCATGTGCCGGAAAAGGACGGCGTGATTGCCGGCCTGCTGGTGACCGAGATGGTGGCCGTGCGCGGCAAGAACCTTGGCGTTCAGCTTCGGGAACTGTTTGGCAAAGTAGGTTCCTACTACCCGGTGCGGGAGAACTTCCGCTTGACGCCGGAGATCAAGGCCCGGTTCACTGAGAAATTGAAGACCGATCCCACCGAGCTGGCCGGGCGCCCGCCGCGGCGGGTGAAGCAGATTGTGCGCACCGACGGGCTGAAGCTGATTCTGGAAGACGGCTCATGGGTCTGCTACCGGCTGAGCGGGACCGAGCCGGTGGTGCGCGCTTACACCGAGGCTCGCAGCGAACAGGACATGCAGGCGCTGCGCGTGGCGGCGGAACAATTCGTGATGGGGTAGTCGCTGCAGGGAGCAGGGAGTAGGGAACAGGGACGAAGGGACAAAGAAAAGGGACTTGTGGATTCAATGACGGAAGAGAAGTCCAAGCTCGAGCCTGGCGTTGCTCCGCAAGATGCGGCCGCAACGGCTAATCTTGCGCCGAGGAGTGCGTGGGATTGGACGAGGCGCTTATGGCGGCCGGCGGGCACTGCTGTTGTCATCGGACTGGCGCTGCTGCTGGGCTGGCACGTGGTCAACGGCAAGCACGGGCTCTCCAGTTGGGAGCAGAAGCGCACCGAGGACAAGGAATTGCAGAAGGAGATCCAGGATCTCGACCAGGAGAACGCGCGTCTTCGCACTCGGGTTGAGAGGCTGAAGTCCGATCCCGATGCAATTGAGCACGAAGCGCGGGAGAAGCTGCGCTATGCCAAGCCGGGCGAGGTGATCGTGGACCTTTCAGGCGAGACGCCGCAGCCGCCTCAGCCTGCCGGCAGGTAGTTCGAGCGGTCACCAGGGGAGCGCGAATGCCTCCAAACTCTCATCAACATATCATGATGTAACGGTAACGACACTGGGTTAACCAGAAGGTAATAGCATCAACATATCTTGATATCTTGATGTGATTTTTGATGCTTTCCGGTTATCAAAAATCGACGTGGGCGCGCATCGAGCCGACCATCCAGACGGGGCCGCGGTCGCGGTTGTAGCCGGGGTGGTCGATGCTCTGGATATCGACCGAATTGTAAAGACCGCGCCAGGCATGCCAGGTGTAGTAGCTCTCAAGGATGTTCTCCCGGCCGTAGTTGAGCTTGCCGTCGCCGAGGAGGAAGCCTAACCCACCCAGTTTCAGGTAGTTCTGGTGGTCGCGCTTGATGGCGTTGGAGACGAAGGCGATGCCGAACTTGTCGTCGGGGCGATGAATGCGGCGCATGTAGTAATCGCCGCCGAGTTCGACGGTTTGATCGACCTCGGTGTAGGCAAAGGACTCATGCTGGCCCTCATTCCAGCCGAAGCGGCCGAAGGCGCGCAGGTTGCCGGTGATGTTCTGCTCGGTGTTGTAGCCGAAGCCGTACTTGAGAGCGCCGAAATGCTCGTGGGCAGTTATGACGGGCGTGGGATCGGTGCCGGCTAGGTAGGCCTGGACGGCTTCGCGGTAAACGCCCATGTGGGCGCGGTTGGCATAGAAGAGGATTCGCTGCGCGCCCTTCTGGCCGGGCAGAACGCCTTTGCGCAGCTCGAATTCGCCATTGTGGGCGTGGGCGCGGCTGAAGGCCCAGTCCAGGTCGATGCCGTTGGCGATGATGGGCATGGCGAAGAGGCCGTAGCGCAGGCTCCAGATGGGTTCGTCGTACTCAGCCATGCCGCCCAGGGTGTAGCCGCGCGTGTCGGCGGCATAATCCCAGGCGCCATTGTTGTCCGCGGTCCAGTTCATGAACTGGAGGTGGGAGTCGGAGCCGATGTCGTTGACGTCGAAGAAGTCGGGGAGGGTCATCTTGCCCAGGCGGAACTCGACGCGGCGAGCGGGGACCTCGGCGGCGAGCGAGAAGAAATCGGGATCCTGGGAGACGGTCTTGTCGGTAAGGCCGAACAGCTGGTGGATCTGGTACCGGGCGGGATACGGATCGATGCTGAGATAGGGGTTGCGGACCACGTCGAGGTTGGGCTCGCCGGCAAGCCCCAGAGCTTCGCTCAGCCCGCGTCCCAGGGCGGCTTCCAGATCGAAGATCAGGTCGGTGTTGTAGCGCACGGAGTGGGTAGGGCGCCAAGCGGAGTAGAACGTGCCGACCTCAGAGACCTTGTATTCGGCGGAATTATGGAAGCTGTGGGCGCCTTGGTAAGGCGAGTGGAAGGGCAGGCGGCCCTGGTAAATGATGTTGGCCTGGCCGGAGAGCCACCACTGGGCAGCCTCGGGGTGGGGGAACATAGTCAGCACGGGATCGGCGGGTTTGGCGGCTGGTTGCGGCTCAGCCTGGGGAACGGACTTACCGGGTTTGCCGGGAGTGAGCTGGGGATTCGAGAGAGAACCGGCGAGGACGGGGATGGTGGTTTGCGGTTCCGGGGCGGAAGGCAGATCGAGGAAGGATTGGGCGCCGGCCGGTGCGGACGCCGCAAGGACAATGGCAGCCGCGAGGAAGACGAAGTTGGCGCGGCGGTGGAGCATTGAGAAACCTTTCGCGAGAGGATGGCAGGGGGAGTTAGGATGGCATGTGAGGAACGCTACCCCCACTGGCTAGATACCATACCGGGGGAGGGTATTGTCAACCGGAAAGAGGAGCGACATGGGGCACCACGAACGGGAAACCATCAAGATGGTGCAGCGGGTGAAGAAGCTGCGGGGACAAATGGACGCAATCGAGCGCTCGCTGACCTCCGACGGCGACTGCGGGGACCAGTTGATGCTGCTGGCCGCGGTGCGCGGGGGCGTGAATGCGCTGATGGGCGAGGTGCTGGAGACGCATATTCGCTTTCATCTGACCGATGGATCCAAGGAACAAATTGCGCCGGAGCTGGCCGAGGACTTGATCGACCTGGTGCGGGCGTACCTGAAGTAGCCGCAGTGGGTTCCCTGCTTTCATGCTACGGGCGGGGATGCTGGGGAATTGTGAACGCAAGGTTGAAAGATGCCCGGTAGACGGGAATTCGGACGTCTTATTCGCCGGGGTGGTACGCGCGCTCGGTGTGGCCCTTGAGCTGGTCGGGGTAGAAGTAAACCTCGCGCAGGTTTCCGGAGGTGTAGCGCTGGGCTTCGTCGTCGAAGTGAGGCGATTTGGGGTTGCCGCTTTCGCCGCCGGCGGTGATGGCGACGGCGCGGATGCGGGGACCGAACTCAACCACGGCGACGAAGCTGTTGCCGTCGTTACCGTACCAGCGCTTGGTGCCCGGATAAGAACGTGCGGAGAAGGATGCCAGCGAGCCCCACCCGGAATACACGAAGGGGACGGGAATGCTGGGATCGCTGTCGCTGAAGTGCGACGCGATGTCGTCGTTGATGCGTTGGAAGCGGTTGATCTGGCCCCAGGGGATTTGCCAGGAGCCGAATTCGGAGGTGAGGCGAGTTGAGGAGGCAGCCAGTGCGGAAAGCAGGTTTGCGGCGGGAACGCGAGTCGCGACCCAATCTTCGGTGGGGATCCTGGCTTCATGCGCGGCACGGCCAACGGTCTTTATCAGCTCCGTGCCCCAGAAGATGGCTAGCGAAGTTGCGGCGGAATCGGCACCCCAGCGATCGTCCCAGTTGCGCAGGAGCGCCACCTGGGCGGCGAGGTCTTTCTTCTGTGGCGCATCGGCGGGGAGAGCGTCATACGCCCCGGTGAGTGCAGGGATGGTGCGGGCGAACCAGGGCAGGTAAGAGTCGAAGGCCGACTGCCTCAGGCTTTCGAGGGTGAAGTCGCGGCGGGGCTGGCCGTCGGGGTCAAGCAGGCGCATGGCGTGATGGCCGCGGGCAGACTCGATGCCTTGCTCGACGTAAGCGGGATAGTCGGTCTTGCGCAATGAGCTTGCGCCAGCGCCGTTCCAGGGCGAATCGTTCACGTTGAAGAGGAAGCCGCTGGTGGGATTGAGCAGGTGCGGGACTTCATCGAGCGTCAGAAGCCCATTCCAGTTAGTGGCGGGATTGCTGCCGTCCACGGGCTTGGTGTAGTCGAAGCGGCTGTCGCGGCGGGGAATGAAGTCGCCCTGCCAGTAGGCGATGTCGCCGTCGGCGTCAGCGAAGACGGTGTTGTTGGAGGAGTTGGCGCGAAGCTCCATGGTCTTTTTGTATTCGGCATAGTTGCGAGCCTTGGTGCGCAGGTAGCTCTGTTCGAGCGCGGGAATGGGCGTGTTCATGAGCTGAATGGTGACGTACTTGTTTCCTTCCTGGGCGATGACGGGGCCGTGGACAGAATAGAGCGCAGTGAAGTTGTACGAGCTAAGTCCCTGCTCGGTTTTGTAGCGAATCGTGATGGGTTTCTCAGTGAAGAGGCGCGTCTGGGAGCCATAGCGGTAACGGAACTTTGTGTCGTCAAAGATGACGGATTCAAGATACTCGTCGACAGCGTCGACGTTGCTCGATGTGTGCATCCAGCCGACGCGCGGATTGAAGCCCTGGTAGATGAAGAACTGGCCCCAGGTGACGGCGCCGTAAGCGTCGAGGCCTTCGTCGCTGGTCATTTGCAGTTCGCTGCGAAAGAAGAAGGAGGTGTGCGGATTGATGAGCAGCAGGGCGTGGTGATCGAGAGTGTTGGAGGGAGCGATGGCGATGCCGTTGGAGCCGGAAAGATCTTGCAGGAACCAGGAGGATTCCGCGGGCTGCGGCGGGCCAACTGCGCCGATGGTTTTCAGGATTGACTTATTGCTGCTGAAGAATGCCTGCAAACGCCGGAGATCAATGCGTTCAATGTCTCCGCCGATGGAGCCTTCAGTGAAGGAGAGCGCCATCCAGGGCTCGAAATGAGTGAGGACCTTGGGGTGGGTGTCGGGATGGGTGGCGAGATAGTAATTGATGCCGTCAGCCCACGCATCCATGAGCTTGCGGAGCCATTCCGGGCTGACAGCGTAATCGTGCTTCAGGACATCGGGATCGATGAAGAGGCGCTGGCGGAGGTCTTGCCAGATGGCGGACTCGCCTTCGGCTTCGGCGGTGCGGCCCAGAGCGGTGAGGTAGTTCCTCTCCACGCGGTTGAAGTCGTCCTCGCACTGGGCGTAGATCATGCCGAAGACGGCATCGGCGTCGGTATGGCCGTGGACGTGGGCGATGCCCCAATCGTCGCGGACGATGGTGACGCGAGCAGATTCAGACTTCTCCCGGGTGAGATCGCCGGCAGATTGAGCGGAAAGAACGATTGGAGCGGCAAAGCAGAGAACGGCAAGAGCGGCAAGACGACGCAACGGAAACCTCCGGGCGCGTAAAGGGCCGCGCCTCTTCCGTTCAACAATCTAGCACCTGGGAGGCAGCGGAGGGTCGAAATTTGGTGAACTGGTGCGGGTCGGGCTTGAGGCACTCAGGCGCCGGCGGGGATGCGGAGTTCTTCGATCGCGGCGGTGAGCTCGATGGATAGCCGGTTCTGGGTCTCGTCATTCAACTTTGTGCCGTTGTGGGTGAGGTAGAAGACGTCGATGGCGGTTTCGCCTTCGGTGTCGATGAGGGCGACTTCAATGTTGCAATCCAGATTGGAGAGCACAAGGGCGACGCGGCGCAGCAGGCCGGAGGCGTCCTGGGCGATGACCTGGAGGAGAGTGGAGTGGGTGGATGAGAGCGAGTCGAACTGGATGCGGGTGGGGACATCGATTCTGATTCCGGCGGAGTGGTTGGCGTGGCGACGGCCGTCGAGAAGCTGCTCCACCGGGGTCTTTTGCGCCACCACATCGTGGACAAATCGAAGGAAGCGCTGCTTCTCAGTTGGATTGAGCTCAAGAGTGCGGAAGACATCGGAAAACTGGAAACTGTCGACGACGACGCCGGCGTCGTTTGAGAATGCGCCGGCCTTGACGATGTTCATGCCCCAGGCTGCGAGCGCGCCGGCAACGTCGGCAAAGAGGCGGCTGCGGTCCTTGGCGATTACGGTGAGGTCGAAGAGTTGACGCAGGGGACGGAGATCGAGCTGGACGGAATCCTTTTCGAGGTCGGCAGCGAGCTGAAAATGATTGCGGATCTGATCGGGCAGGCGAGTTTGCAGATAGCGCTGCGGCAGGCCCTCAAGGTAGCGGCCGAGGGCGTCGTATTGCGCGGGCGTAACCATGGCGCGGAGGCGGTTGAGGAGCGTGGGATCGATGGCGGCGTGATAGCGGATTTCGTCCACGCTGCGATCCATGAAATTGGCGGTGATCATGTAGAGCTGCCAGAGATTCTCGGCTTTCCAGGGGGTGAGCGCCTCGGGATTGACGGCCTTGATGTCGGCGAATGTAAGCAGCGTGAGCATTTTTAGCAGAGCCGGCGAGCCGATTTTGTCGGCGAAGCTGCGCACGTTTTCCAGGTCGAAGATGTCGCGGCGAAGCGCGTTCGACATCTCTAGGTGCTGGCGGATGAGACGGAGGACGGTTTCGCGCTCCTCGGCATCGAAATCGAGTCGCGCCATGAAACTGTCGGCGAGCTCGACCGACTGACCGGTGTGCTCGCCGGTGCGGCGCCCCTTGCCGGTGTCGTGAAGAAGAAGGGCGAGCAGAAAGAGATCGAGGCGCTCGATTTCCGGCAGCAACTGGGCCAGGCGCTGTTCGTAATCGTGGGCGGGAGTGCGCAGGCTGTGCACGTTGTCGATGGTGAGGAACGTATGCTCGTCGACGGTGTAGCGGTGATAGCTGTCGCGAATGACGAGGGCGTCGATGCCATGGAACTCGGGCAGGAGCATTTCCAGAACCCCGAGCGCGTGCATGGTCCTCAGATGCATGAGCCGCGTGGGGTCCAAGCAGCACTTCGCGCAGGGCATTCCAGAGGTACGGGCCTTCCGGAACGTGGATAGCGAGAGCGGGAATGGCGTCGGTGATGCGGTCCTCGGCGGCCTGCGAAAGCGAGTAGCCATGCGTGGCCATGAGAGCGAAGATGCGGAGGATGGTGGCAGTGTCGGAAAACTGCGCGCCGGGAAGAATGTCGATGCGGCCCTGGTCGAGGACGAAGTAGGTGCCTGCGATGGGAGTGCGGCGGCGGCGGAACTGCTTGTAGAAGCTGACCGGCGCGGGGAGGTTTTCCATCAACAGCGCGGCGCGGCGATAAATGACGCGCGCATGGCGGTAGTAAGTGCGCATCCAGTAGGCGGGATCGGCGGTGCCGCGGGTTTCCAGGCCTATCGAGTTGGCGGCGGCTTCGTCCTGCGATTGCCAGTCGAGGGTGTTATCGTCGCGGCCGTGGCGGAAGTGAAGGAAACATCGGGCGGCGGCCAGGAAATCGAAGGCGGCTTCGGCTTCGCCGCGGGCCGACTGGAAAACGCCGCCACGCTGGCGGGGCCACTCGCGGGTTTCCTTCAGGTGAAAGAGCAGCGCGAACCAGACGGCGAGATGGTAATCGCGCAGGCCGCCGGGACACTCCTTTAGGTTCGGCTCCAGGTGGAAAATCGTGTTGCCGTATTTGGAGTGGCGTGCGCGGGCAATCTCGCCGAGCTTCTGGGCGATGGTGTTCCATTCGCTGAGGATGAGGCCGGGCAGCACGGACTGGTGTAACTGCTGATAGAGAGGGAACTGGCCGGCGAGGAAGCGGCGATCGAGGGTGGCGAGAGTGAACTCGAGGTTGTCGGGATCGAAGCGGCCGGCCTCTTTGAGCGTGCGCGAAGCCGGGCTGGCGCGGAGACCCACGTCCCACATTCCCTGGACCATGGCGCGAACCGAATCGCGGGAATGCTCTTCCGTCTTGTCGTCGGCAAAGGCGAAGAGGACATCGATATCGGAGTAGGGAAAAAGGTCTTTGCGGCCGTAGCCTCCGAGCGCGACCAGGGAGACACTCAAGCCGGGATGACCGGAGAAAGCCCGGCGCCACATTTCAATCAGGATGCGGTCGACGATGGCGGAGCGGCGGCGAATGGCGGCGGTGCCGTCGCCGGTTCGCTCGTAGGTGGCCGAGACAAGCGCCATCTCCCGCTGATACTGCTCCCGTAAATCGTCAACCGTGATTGCGATTGGGTCCATGGGTCGTAGGGGTGTCCAGCTGAAGCAAAAAGGATGTTCTTCCAGAATAAGCGATTGCGGGGGGAAGGTGAATGAGGAAGGGATAAGGATGGAAGGAGCGCGCAGGACTGGGCCGGGCGTGTTCACGGCGATAGATCGGGGCTCCGCGGCAACGGGTCAGATGGCTGCGTAATATCGATGCACCGGGGAACGCGGAAACAACTGTGCCTCCCGCCCATAGTATTGTTCGCTGACGAGAAGCCATTGCTTGTTCCACCGGAAAACGTAGCCGATGGGATGGCCGCGTCGCTCAGGCCGCGTATCGACAGTGTGGGCGATGACCTTGCGACCCTCGGTTGTGACCCTGGTGATCGCAAGGACCGTGGTTGTGACGGGCACTGTGCCGGATTGCGAGCGATGGAATGTGATGGCCTGCGGGGTGACCACCATGCTTCTCTTTCTGCCGAGACCAACCGCTGCCTGGTATCGGCAGAAAGAGAAGCATGGTGGTCACCCCGCAGGCCATCACATTCCATCGCTCGCAATCCAGCACAGTGCCCGTCACAACCACGGTCCTTGCGATCACCAGGGTCACAACCGAGGGTCGCAAGGTCATCGCCCACACTGTCGATACGCGGCCTGAGCGACGCGGCCATCCCATCGGCTACGTTTTCCGGTGGAACAAGCAATGGCTTCTCGTCAGCAAAGGTACTCTGGCGGAGCACAGTTTTTTCCGCGTTCCCCGGTGCATCGATATTACGCAGCCATCTGACCCGTTGCCGCGGAGCCCCGATCTATCGCCGTGAACACGCCCGGCCCGTCCTGCGCGCTCCTTCCATCCTTATCCCTTCCTCATTCACCTTCCCCCCGCAATCGCTTATTCTGGAAGAACATCCTTTTTGCTTCAGCTGGACACCCCTACGACCCATGGACCCAATCGCAATCACGGTTGACGATTTACGGGAGCAGTATCAGCGGGAGATGGCGCTTGTCTCGGCCACCTACGAGCGAACCGGCGACGGCACCGCCGCCATTCGCCGCCGCTCCGCCATCGTCGACCGCATCCTGATTGAAATGTGGCGCCGGGCTTTCTCCGGTCATCCCGGCTTGAGTGTCTCCCTGGTCGCGCTCGGAGGCTACGGCCGCAAAGACCTTTTTCCCTACTCCGATATCGATGTCCTCTTCGCCTTTGCCGACGACAAGACGGAAGAGCATTCCCGCGATTCGGTTCGCGCCATGGTCCAGGGAATGTGGGACGTGGGTCTCCGCGCCAGCCCGGCTTCGCGCACGCTCAAAGAGGCCGGCCGCTTCGATCCCGACAACCTCGAGTTCACTCTCGCCACCCTCGATCGCCGCTTCCTCGCCGGCCAGTTCCCTCTCTATCAGCAGTTACACCAGTCCGTGCTGCCCGGCCTCATCCTCAGCGAATGGAACACCATCGCCCAGAAGCTCGGCGAGATTGCCCGCGCACGCCACTCCAAATACGGCAACACGATTTTCCACCTGGAGCCGAACCTAAAGGAGTGTCCCGGCGGCCTGCGCGATTACCATCTCGCCGTCTGGTTCGCGCTGCTCTTTCACCTGAAGGAAACCCGCGAGTGGCCCCGCCAGCGTGGCGGCGTTTTCCAGTCGGCCCGCGGCGAAGCCGAAGCCGCCTTCGATTTCCTGGCCGCCGCCCGATGTTTCCTTCACTTCCGCCACGGCCGCGACGATAACACCCTCGACTGGCAATCGCAGGACGAAGTCGCCGCCAACTCATGCCCGGAAACCCGCGGCACCGCCGATCCCGCCTACTGGATGCGCACTTACTACCGCCATGCGCGCGTCATTTATCGCCGCGCCGCGCTGTTGATGGAAAACCTCCCCGCGCCGGTCAGCTTCTACAAGCAGTTCCGCCGCCGCCGCACTCCCATCGCAGGCACCTACTTCGTCCTCGACCAGGGCCGCATCGACATTCTTCCCGGCGCGCAGTTTTCCGACACTGCCACCATCCTCCGCATCTTCGCTCTCATGGCCACGCATGGCTACTCGCTTTCGCAGGCCGCCGAGGACCGCATCACCGACGCCATTCCCGCTCTCGCTATCCACGTTCCGGAAGGCCCGTACCTCTGGAATGCCCTGCGCGAAGTGCTGCTTGGACCCCACGCGGCTCATGCATTGAGGACCATGCACGCGCTCGGGGTTCTGGAAATGCTCCTGCCCGAGTTCCATGGCATCGACGCCCTCGTCATTCGCGACAGCTATCACCGCTACACCGTCGACGAGCATACGTTCCTCACCATCGACAACGTGCACAGCCTGCGCACTCCGCCCACGATTACGAACAGCGCCTGGCCCAGTTGCTGCCGGAG
>CAVYSS010000020.1:0-140411 GCA_963771195.1 uncultured Acidobacteriota bacterium | reverse complement strand
AAGGCCATGTTTATGACTACATTAACAACCCGTGCTTGCTATATACAGCAACTGGACCTGGCAGAATGCGCGCTGCTGGCGGGCATGATCCAGAGGCCGAGTTACTTTAATCCGTGGCGTCATGCGGACCGGGCCATTGACCGGCGCAATCTGGTGCTGGACTCGATGGTGGAGACCGGAGCCATTACCAAGGACGAAGCGGAGCAGGCGAAGGAGGAACCGCTGCATCTTTCCACGGGCAGCGTGGACGCCAGCGAGGCGCCGTATTTTGTTGACCTGGTGCACGACCAGTTGCTGCAGCGGCTGGGCGAACGGGATGTGGATCTCGAAGGGCTGCGCATCTACACGTCGCTGGATCCCGACCTGCAACGGCTGGCTACGTTGCGGTGGACAGCACCGTGCACGTGGTGGACGAGCTGGTGGACCGGAAACACGCGCGCGACCGCAAGCTGGGCCGCCCGTACAGTTACCCGCAGGTGGCGCTGGTGGCGTTGAATCCGCATACCGGGCAGGTGCTGGCGCTGGTGGGCGGGCGCAGCTACGGGGCATCGCAGCTGGACCACGCGGTGGCGGAGCGGCCCACGGGCTCGATATTCAAGCCGTTTGTTTATGCATCGGCGTTCAACACGGCGGTGGAGGGTACGCCGCTGCCGGGCCAGGAGAAGCTGTTCTCGCCGGTGACGATGCTGAACGATCAGCAGACGACGTACGAGGTGGGCGACAGGGAATATACGCCGCGCAATTTGGGGGGCGAGTACTACGGCGAGATTACGTCGCGGTTCGCGCTGATGCGGTCTGACAACAACGCCACCATCAGCCTGGCGGCGATGGTGGGCTTTGACCGGGTGGCCCAGTTGGCGCGCGACGCAGGAATCAAGAACGCGAGGGGCACGCCGGCGATGGCGATTGGGGCCTACGATTCGACGCCGATGGAGATGGCCGGCGCGTACACGGTGTTTGCCAACGGCGGCATGCATATCGACCCATGGATGGTGGCCAGCGTGCGCACCGCGACGGGCGATATCATCACCGACTTTACGCCGACCACGCAGCAGGTAGTGGACCCGCGGGTTTCGTTCCTGACCACTTACATGATGGAAGCTGTTCTGCAAGGCAATGGGAGAGAAGGCTGCATGGTTGGGGGGCGGGATTTCTGCGGAACCGGCGCAGGGGTGCGCAACATGGGGTTCCAGGCGCCTGCAGCGGGCAAGACGGGCACCGAGCACGACGCATGGTTCGCCGGATTCACCACCAACCTGCTATGCGTGGTTTGGGTGGGCAACGACGACTACACCGACCTTAAGATAGAGGGCGCCGACGCGGCCGCGCCCATCTGGGCGGCGTTCATGAAGCAAGCGGTCGAACTGCCGCAATACTCCGACACGCACGAGTTCACTCCGCCCGAGGGCGTGGAGATTGTGAACCTGGACAAGACGAGCAATCTGCTCGCGAATGCGGCGTGTCCCGACGATTACACCGCGGCGTTTCTGGACGGCACCGCGCCGACCGATACGTGCGACCATCCACCGGATCACCGGAACATCTTGCAAAAGATATTTGGAATCGGGAGCCCGAAGCCGGGGAACTGAGCGAGTTTTCGGTTGTCAGTCTTCAGTTGTCAGTTGTTGCAGTGGGCTGAAAACTGACAACTGAAAACTGACAACTCGAACCGCGTCACCCATCCACCTCCGAGCCGTCGGGCATGGGTTGGCACTCGGGGCACCAGAAGGTGATGCGGGCGTCGAATCCCTGGATGCGCCGGCGGATGCGGGCGCCGCACTTGCGGCAGGGCTCGCCATTACGCCCGTAAACCCAGAGGCTTTCCGTGGGGTCGGAGCGATTGGTGGTGCGGCGGCCGGCGCCGCGCCAGGTGACGATGGTGTCGGCGGAATCCTCGAGCACGTTCGCGCCCAGTTGACGATGGGCTACGCGAATTACGCGCTGGATCTCCGCGCGCGTGAGCATGCCGACCCTGGCAAAGGGATGGATTCCGGCAACGAAGCACGCCTCCGACTTGAAGACATTGCCTACGCCGGCCATCACGCGCTGATTGAGCAGTACGTCGCCAATCTCATCGCCCGGTTGCTTGAGAATGCGCTCCACGGCGGCGTCGGAGTCGAATTCGCCGTGGAGCAGATCGTTGGCGGTTTGCGGGAATCGCCGGTCGCACGCGAGCGATGCGGCGGTGTGCATCTCCGCTACAGGTACGTTGAAACCGATGGCGTGGTATTCGGCGTTTTCAATGACGATGCGCGCGGTGGAGCGCGGCTTCTGCCAGTGCTCGCCGGGGCGATAGATGTGCCAGCTTCCGCTCATGAGCATGTGTGTGGCGAGCGTTGCGCCGCCGGAAAAGTGCATCAACAGCCACTTGCCGCGCGACTCTACGCGATCCACGGCCTGGCCGGTGAGCGGGGTGTCATCGTGAAAGCGCGTCAGCAGCGGGTAAGCGGAGCGGAAGCCGGTGATGACGCGGCCGCCGAGGGCGCGCCCGAGCGCACGGGCAGAGCGGAAGATGGTGTCGCCTTCGGGCATGATTCGATTCTAAGATCTGTTCTCATTCTGCATCACAAAAGGGTTCAGCGGAACGGTGTTAGAATCCGCGGCGGGGAGGGTCACCGGATGAAGCGGATGACTGCAATCCTTCTTGCGGGCGCGGTGCTTTTTGGCGCAAGTGGCGTGGCCGCACAGGCCGTCCGCGTGGGCACGTTTGACCGCCAGGCAATCGCCCTCGCCTATTACCGGTCGCCGCTGTGGGCCGAAGTTCTGCACCAAAAGCGAATGGAAATGCAAGCTGCGAAACAAGCCAATGACCAGCAGAAGGTGAATGAGCTGGACAAGTGGTTTGGGGATGCGCAGGAGCTGGCGCACAGACAAGTTTTCGAGAACGCGCCGATCGATAATGTTCTCAAGGCGATTGCGCCCGCGATCCAGGAACTCTGCAAGACGGTGAGCTTGTCGACGGTGATTCCGGCGCCTGCGCCCGATGGCGCATCGCAGACTGTCGATGTGACGGCCCAACTTCTGGATTGGCTGAAGGCTGACGAGAAGACCAGGGACCTGATCCGCCAGATGCGGCAGAAGTGAAGCTGTGCGCAATGCCTTGCCGGCACTCTATTGCCAATCGCGGGAGAATCTATTGCGCGTTGGGCAGAAGCGGCGGAAATGCACTTCGGAGGATCTCAGGGGTTGCGGGCCTCGACGTAGGCCGAGTCCTCTTCTCTTTCGCGCAGATTGAGCGGACCTGGATTGCTAATACGGGTTTCCCCAGCTTTGAGAGCGGTTGCATCGACAAAACCTTCCGATTCGAGGAAACGCGAAAGCGATCTGCCGTCATACATCCATTGATGCCATCTTGGCCCGACAATCAAAAAGCGCATTCGTGCTGTCAGTGTTTTCGGACGTGGCTCGGCCAAATAGGTGGATTCAATGAACGAGTCAGCATCCTTGGTCGCCATATATTGAGCCACTTTGATTTCTATATCGGGAACGGCAAGGCGGATCAACCCGCCATGACGCAGTACACGACGAGCCTCGCGCAGAAATGCGGCCGCATCTTCCCGATCGAGGTGTTCCACCATGTGAGAGCTATACAAAACATCCACCGATCCAGAGGCGATAGGAAGTCCCTTGGTTACGTCGCCATACTCGATGGGATTGGTCCGCGCAGATTCGACGAAACCGATCTGTCCTTTGCCCAGGATTCCGCATGAGCGTAGGGCTCCGTAAATCAGAGGATGTTTAACCAGCCGCAGGCTGGGGGAATTGTCGAAGTTTCTCCAACCCGTGATGGGAGAGGTACCGCAACCCACACTGATACGCAGGGGCTCCATTTAGCAACTCCTCAATAGGCACCGGCCTCACAGCACGGGTTGGTAACGGATTCCGGCTTATGCCGCCAAGCGGAGGGGATTTAACCTACCCGGATTGTAGTCGACACAACCTGATCCAACAAGGATTCACTACCACCCGTGAATGGGTGTTTGAACACGGCGGCTCAAGGTGAATTTCAGGGCTCACTGGATGTTCCCGGAATAGGAATCTCGCGCGGGTCGGGCAGCCGGCAACGGAATCCGGCGCAGGTGCATGCCCAGCGGGCCGGGATGAAAGCCTGCATCCATGAGGAACCGCGCCATGGGGTGCGCGGCCACGGGCTGGCCGTTGATGGAGGTGATGAGTACGCCCTCGCGTCGATCGGCGTGCATGCGCTCCTGCCCGCGCGCGCAGAGGAAGTGCGCGAGGCCCGACGCGACCTGCGAGCGCTCCGGCTCGTCGGCGGGCAGAAAAACCAGCAGGTTGGGATTGTTCCGGCGCAGCCAGGCAACGAGCTGGCCGTTGCGCAGGATGACTTCAGCGTAGGAGGCTCGGGTGAGCACGCGCGGCGCGGATTCAGAATCCTCGTTCATCACGGGGAGATCGGGCCAGCGCAGGACGGAGCCGTAGGGGTTCGCGGGATCGGCCGCGGCCATCTGCACGAACTCGGGCTTTTCGGCCTCAGGCGCGGAGCGCAATTGGCGCAGCATGTCCACCGCGGCAGGAAGCGCGAACTGAGTTGCGCCAAGGCCGGCGACAAAGTAGCCGCGGCGGATGCGGCCGCTTTCTTCGAGGACCTTGAGCACGTCGTAGACGGCGCTGAAGCCGCCGGGGATGCTTTCTGCTGCGGCATGCTCGCGCATGAGGACGCCGTAGCGGTTCAGCAGCTGCATGGCGAGGGCGTGGCTGCGCTCGGTGTCGGTGGGGCCCTCCGCAGGGGCTAAAGCCCCGGTGATTTTTGCGCTGTTATCGGCACGACTGAAGTCGTGCCCTGTTACAAGGCTTTTGGGTGATCGGATTGGCAACAGCGACCAGCGGCCCTGCGCGTTTGGCGGAGTGGTTCGCCGCGAGCGGAACACTGCGCCGGTTTGATGCGGGCGGCGTGTCCCGCGCGTGTCCGGCCGCTGGATGTAGGCGCGCAGCGCGTGCAGGGAATCGTTGGTGACCAGGCCGCGCCACACCAGCGACCACAAGGCATCGATGGTTTCGCCGGGATAGCCACCGCCTGCGGCCTGGTGCAGGGGATCGAAGAAGCTGGCGCCGGTTGATTCGAGCAGCGCCGTCAGTTTTTCTTCGCGCTCGGTCAGCGGCTCGGATTGAGGCCGCGGCGCGAGAAGCAGCGGCAGCTTGTCGGCGAGATAGAGCGCGATTCGGCCGTCGCGTTCGCCCATGGGTTCCACGCCGGCCCACGTCACCTCGCCCGCCGCGATGAGCGTGTCCAAGCCCGCGGAGTCGTATCCGGCGAGGCGCGCGGGCAGGATCGCCGACTCGAGCAACGATGCCGGGAGCGGCGCGCCCTGAAGATTCTCGATGACGTCGAGGAGCGCGTCCAGGTGTGCGCCGACACTGCGCCGTGGAGCCAACAATCCCTGCCAGTGAGTGAGGAAGCGCGCCAGGGTGTGCTGCTCCACCGGCTCCACTTCGCGCCGCAGACGCGCCAGCGACTTGCGCCGGATCTGACGCAGAATTTCCGCATCGCACCACTCGCGATGGAGTCCGCCGGGGATGAAGCCGCCCTCGAGCACGCGTCCCTCGTGGGCGAGCTGGCGCAGCAAGGTTTCCACGTCATCGGCCTCAAGCCCAAACCGCTCCGCCGCCGCGCGCGTGGTAAACGGACCGTGGGTGCGGGCGTAGCGCCGGACCAGCTCCAGCACCGGATGCGCGACGGGTTCCAGCAGCGCGACGGCAAGCCCGGGGGGCAGGGGAACACCGAGCGCATCGCGGTAGCGGGCGGCGTCCTCGGCTGCAATCAGCCGCCGCTCTCCGGCAATGCGCAACTCCAGCAAGCGGCGCGCGCGAATCAGCCGGTCGACCTGTTCGAGAAGCTCGGGCTGGGCCACGCGGCGGCGCAGCTCCTCGCGCGAAAGGTCGCCAAGCTTCAGGCACAGATCGTGGATCCCATCCGCCGAGCGCGCACGATAATTCTCGGCCAGGCACTGCGCTGTCTCTTCCACTTCGGCAATGGCATCGGCATCCAGCAGCTCCCGCAGATCGGCTTCGCCCAGCAGCTCGCGCAACTGCTCCTGGTCAATGGTGAGGGCCTGGGCGCGGCGCTCGGCCAGCGGCGCATCGCCGTCATAGAGAAAGTTGGCCACGTAACTGAAGAGCAGGGAAGAGGCGAATGGCGATGGCTTGCGCGTATCGACAACGTGGACGCGCAACTGTCGCTGCTCAATGGCGCGCAGGGTTTCAATGAGCGCGGGCATGTCGAACACATCGCGCAGGCACTCGCGATAGGCCTCCAGCAGCAGCGGGAAGGACGGATAGCGCGAGGCCACGCTGAGCAGGTCGTAAGAGCGTTTGCGCAACTGCCACAACGGCGAGCGCTGATCGGCGCGGCGGCGCGGCAAAAGCAACGCGCGCCCGGCGGCTTCACGAAAGCGCCCGGCGAACAGCGCCGTCGAGCCGAGCTGGCGCAGCACCAGTTGCATGGCCTCCGCCGATTCCACCATGATCCAGTCGGGATCGGGCGGCTCGTCGGTGTCAGGGAAGCGCAGCACGAAGCCGTCGTCGCTCCACAGCGTTTCCACCTCAGGCCCGCCGGCGGCGCGGATGCGCGCGCTGACCGCCATGGCCCAGGGAGTGTGAATGCGGCTGCCGAACGGCGACAGCACGCATACGCGCCAGTCGCCCAGCTCGTCGCGGCAGCGCTCGACGACGATGGTGCGGTCATCGGGCACGGCGCCGGTGGCGGCTTCCTGATCAGCCAGGAACTCCAGCAGGTTCTCCGCGGCATTGGGATCGAGATCGTGCTCGGTGACCAGGCGTGTGAGGGCTGCGCGCTTGGGCAGGGCGCGCATCTCGCGCACCAGCGCGCCGATGCGGCGGCCGAACTCGAGCGGACGGCCGGGCCCGTCGCCTTTCCAGAAGGGCATTTTGCCCGGCTCGCCGGGCGCCGGTTCAACAAGTACTCGATCGTGGGTGATGTCGGTGATGCGCCACGTGGAAGCGCCGAGGATGAAGGTTTCATTTGGATGCGACTCGAAGACCATCTCCTCATCGAGCTCGCCCACGCGCACGGATTTGCCCTCGCTGTGCGCCAGAAACACGCCATAAAGGCCGCGATCGGGGATGGTGCCGGCGTTCAGGATGGCCAGCCGCGCCGCACCTTCGCGCGCCGTTACCACGTTGCGCACGCGATCCCAGGTGAGGCGCGGGCGCAGCTCGGCGAATTCATCGGAGGGATAGCGGCCGCTGAGCAGATCGAGCACGCCATCGAAGGCGGAGCGGGTGAGGGAAGCAAAAGGAGCTGCGCGGTGAACCAGATCGTAGAGGAAATCGACGGAGACTTCGGAAGGAGCGGAGTTAGCGGAGTTAGCGGAGCTAGCGGAGTCAGGAAATCCAAGGCTGGGCTGCTCCCTCGTAGCCGTCTTCTTGTTCCCTTGTTCCCTTGTTCCCTTGTTCCCTGTCTTTCTTGTTCCCTGCACTCGCCACGATCGCCACCAACTGCTGCGCCAGCACGTCGAGGGGATTGCGCGGGTAGCGCGTGGATTCGATGTGGCCGTCGTGCATGGCGCGCGTGACCGCCGCGCACGCGACCAGGTCCGCGCGGTATTTGGGAAACAGGATGCCTTCGCTGACCGCATCCACGTGGTGGCCGGCGCGGCCGATGCGCTGCATGCCGCTGGCTACGGACGGCGGCGCTTCAATCTGGATCACCATGTCCACCGCGCCCATGTCGATGCCGAGCTCCAGCGTGGAGGTTGCGCACAGGGCTTTGGTCTGTCCGGCCTTGAGTTGCTCTTCGATCACGGCGCGCTGATACGCCGCCAGCGATCCGTGGTGAGCGCGCGCAATGGGCTCGCCTGCGAGCTCGTTCAGCGCGCCTGCGAGCCGCTCCGCCACCTGGCGGCTGTTGACGAAGAGAATGGTGGAGTTGCGTTCGCGGATCAGCTCCAGCAGGCGCGGATGAATGGCGTTCCAGATGGATACGCGCCGCGGCGTCTGCGATGCCGGCCCGCTGGGAATCTCCTCCATCGTGTTCAGCCGCGCCATGTCTTCCACCGGCACTTCAATGCGCAGACGAAGCTGCTTGCGCCCGCTGGCGTTGACGATGGTGACGGGGCGGTATCGGAGGGGCTCGCCTTCGGGCGAGCCAGGGAACAGGGAACAGGGAACAGGGAACAGGAAATCCGATGAGTTGCCTGTTCCTGCATCTTGCCCATCAAGAGAGCTTTCGAGTGCGGTGATTCTGTACTGCTCGCCCGCAACCGCATCAGGCGGGTCTTCTATTCCCTTTTCCCTACTCCCTGCTCCCTGTACTTCCACTCCGCCGAGGAATCGCGCCACTTCTTCCAGCGGCCGCTGCGTGGCGGAGAGGCCGATCCGCTGCAGCGGACGCCCGACCAGCGCTTCCAGCCGCTCCAGCGTCAGCGCCAAATGCGCTCCGCGCTTGGTAGGAACCAGCGCGTGGATTTCGTCCACAATGACTGTGTCCACGCGGCGCAGAGCTTCAGATGCCTGCGAGGTGAGCAGCAGGTAGAGCGATTCCGGCGTGATGATGAGGATGTCGGCGGGATCCCGGGCGTAGCGCTGGCGCTCGCGCTGCGGCGTGTCGCCGGTGCGCACGCTGATGGTGGGTTCATGGAACTCCACGCCCCGCCGCCGCGCCATGTTGGCAATTCCGGCCAGCGGCGAGCGCAGGTTCCGCTCCACGTCCACCGCCAGCGCCTTCAGCGGGGAAATATAGACGATCTTCGTTCCGGGTCTCTCGCGGCCTTTCTTGTCCCTTGTCTCCGCCGCTGCGGATCCCTTATCCCTGTCTTTCTGATCCCTGATCCCTGATCCCTGTTCCCTGTTTTCAAGCATCAGCCGGTCCAGGCACCACAGGAACGCCGCCAGCGTCTTGCCCGTGCCGGTGGGCGCCAGGATCAGCGCATTCTCGCCCCGCGCAATCACCGGCCAGCCCATCCGCTGGGGCGCGGTGGGCGCGTCAAAGACGGCGCGGAACCACTCCTCGGTTACCGGATGGAACGCGGCAAAGGCGTCGTCCCGAGGAGGACCGGGATTGGTTTCGGAATGAGGCGGCGAAGACGGCATGTCCGATTAGGATACCGCGTCCGGAAGGGGAAGAAGAAGCGAAGGAAGCCGTGGCTCGTGGTTCGTGGCTCGTGCGAGCCGCAGGTGCGATTCACGATTCACGAACCACGAGCAGCCTTTACTCGTCGTAATGCAGCAGGCTGAACACGTCATATTCCTTGAAGCGATCCCGGCCTTTCAGAAAATCCAGTTCTACGGCAAACGCCAGCCCGGCAATCTCGCCGCCGAGCTGTTTTACCAGCTTCACGGTCGCTTCCATGGTGCCGCCGGTGGCCAGCAGGTCGTCCACAAGCACCACCTTTTGCCCAGCCTCAATCGCGTCCACGTGAATTTCCAGCGTATCGGAGCCGTACTCCAGGTCGTAGGTGACGCGAGCGACGGGCGCGGGCAGCTTGCGCGGCTTGCGCACCGGCACAAAACCGGCATTCAGCCGGTAGGCCAGCGCCGGACCAAAAATGAATCCGCGCGCCTCGATTCCCAGCACCAGGTCGACCTGCTGGGTCAGGTAATGCGCGGCCAGCGCGTCGATGAGTTGCGCGAAGCCTGTTTTGTCCTTCAGCAGGGTGGTGATGTCGTAAAACAGGATGCCCGGCTTGGGAAAATCCTTTACCGTGCGCACCAGCGCCTTCAGCGCATCCACGTTCACTGGCTTCTGAGTTGCAGGCATGAGTTGATTATAACGGGGCAATGAGTCGGGAAGGGCAAAACGGCAAAACGGTGAAACGGTGAAACAGTGAAACAGTGAAAGAGTGAAGTAGTGAACACTCATTTGTTCACTACTTCACTCTCTCACCGCTTCATTCGCTGATTTGAACCGTCTTATCGCCGCCTTCTTGACGGCTCGTCCGAATAAATCTGTCCGTCGCGGATGTGCACCACGCGATGCGCGTACTCGGCGATGTCTTGCTCGTGGGTGACCAGCACAATGGTGTTTCCGCGCTCGTGCAGGCTGTCGAACAGGGCCATGATCTCGATGCCGGTCTTCGAGTCGAGGTTTCCGGTGGGCTCGTCGGCCAGGATGATGGAGGGGCTGTTGACCAGCGCGCGCGCGATGGCCACTCTTTGCCGTTGTCCGCCGGAGAGCTCATTGGGCTTGTGGTTCACGCGATCTCCCAGGCCCACGTCCGTCAGCGCCTTCCGTGCCCGCTCCAGCCGCGCCACCGTGGGCGTGCCATTGTAAATCAGCGGCAGTTCCACGTTGTGCAGCGAGGTAGCGCGCGCCAGCAGGTTGAACGTTTGAAATACAAACCCGATCTCCTTGTTGCGGATGCGCGCCAACTGGTCGTCGTCGAGCTCGCTCACGAGTTGGCCGTTCAGCCAGTACTTGCCCTGGGTGGGCGTATCCAGGCACCCGATCAGGTTCATCAGCGTCGACTTGCCCGACCCCGATGGGCCCATGATGGCGACGTATTCGTTGTGCTGGATCTTCAGGTTGATGCCGCGCAGCGCGTGCACCTGCTGTTCCGCGCCCATGTCGTAGGTACGCCACAGGTCCTCCACCACGATTACGTCGCCGGTGGGTGGCGGAGTCTGTTTGGCTTGCGCTTCCGCGCCGATGCTGTCCAGGGCCATTCCCATATCTTCCTCTGCCGGCTGCAATCCGCGTTCTCCGGCGCACGGCAAGCGAATTCCTCGCCCGCTTGCCTCCTGGTACGTTCCTCGTCGCGGGTTCACGCCCGCGCTGAACCTCTTGATATTACGATGCTCCGGAACCGCTGGTTGTCAGAACTGGCGGCGCCGACGTGTCGATCTTTACCAGCGCGTTGTCCTTCAGGCCGCGCAGCGTCTTGTAGGGCCCGGTGACAATCTCGTCGCCCACCTTCAGCCCGGAGAGCACTTCAATGTCCGTCGCTCCCGTGATCCCGGTGGTTACCGGCACAAAGTGCACCCGCAGCTTGCCGTGCGCATCCTTGCGCAGCACAAACACGCCCTGCTGATCCTGCTTCTGGATGCCGAACGAATTGGTGTCGGTCGCCGCCTCCACGTTGCCATTCTTGCCCGTCTTCGTGTCCTGGGGCTTGATGGTCAATGCCTGGATGGGAAGCGCCAGAACGCCCGACTTATGCGCCGTCATGATCCTGGCCGTGGTGGATAGGCCCGGCCGCAATTCGTCGTCCGGGTTGTCCAGCGTCACCACCACCTTGAAATCCTTGGCTTCCTCCGTGCCGGTCGTCGACTGCGAAGTGGCCACGCCCGTAGACCGCAGCAGCGCCTGGTCGCCCACCTCCGTCACGTGCCCCTTGAAGATCTTGTTGGGAATCGCGTCCACGGTCACGTCCGCCGGCTGGCCCAGCGCGACGTTCACGATGTCGGTTTCGTCCACCTTCACTTCGGCTGTCACCACGCTCATGTCCGCGACAGTCATGAAGGTCGAGCCGTTGGTGTTCTGGATGCCTTGCACGACCGTCTCGCCCTGGCGTACCGGCTCATCGGTCACGATACCGTCGAAAGGAGCAGTGGATTCGGTCAAGTCCAGCGCGTTCTGGTAGGAACGCAGCGTGGCTACCTGCGTGCCCAGATGTCCTCGCGCCGAGTCCGTATTCGCCTTGGCCTGGTTTAGTTGCGCCACGGCTTGCGCCAGGCTGGCCACATCCAGGTCATAGGCGGCCTTCTTGGCGTCGAAGTCCTGCTTGGCCATGATCCCGGCCTTGTAAAGGGCCTGCGCGCGGTCCCAATCCAGCTTTTTCTGTTCCAGGTCCGCCTGCGCGTGCTCCACGTTGGCCTGCGCCGTCTTCTCTGCCGCGATGTAGGACGCAATGTCGGTCGTCGCCGCCGAAATCGCCGCCCTCTGCCCGTTCACCTGGGCCTCCTGCGCCACGTTTTCGACTTCGGCCACGACCTGACCCTTCTTTACATGATCCCCTTCCTTCACGAAGAGGTGCGTGACCCGTCCCATGGCGGTCGCGCCGAGTACGGCGTAGGTCTTCGGCTTGATTTGCCCCGTGCCGCTCACAACCGTGGACAGGTCCTGCTTGGTCAACTTTGCCGTCATCACCTTGGTGTAACCGGATTGCTGCTTCACCACCATGAAGGTGACCAGACCTGCGGCAACAAGGATAGCGAGTACGATCAGAAGTATTTTCTTCATTGCTCGAATTGCTCCCCAGGAGACTTCATCTCATTCTACGTAACGCCCGGTCCAACGGTTCCCAGTCCAGGATGATTTCCGGGCCACGGGGTCCTTTTCATCTCCCTTTCATGCCGCCGCCGCAGTGTGCCAAGGCATTACTGCAGGCGCCATCCCTGACGCCGGCTGCTCCCTTGGCGGTTCAGGCGCGCTGTCTCGTGTTACCAAGGGAAAAGACAAGGCAATTCAAATGATTCCGCCTGCCCTTTGGACGGGGGCGGCATGCCATTGGTCTCAGGTTTTCTTGCTCAAGTATAGGCCATTTCCCACTCTGCGGCTTACCGTTGCCGCCGCTTCAGAGTCTAAAGTGCAGCAACGCGGGGCAGAGCCTTGGCTGCGAGGCTTGCCCCGCGCTTCTACGGCTCGTAAAATAGGGCAGTCTAGGAGTTCCTGCTTCATGATGTCCACCCGCCGTCCAATTTTCGCTGCTGCTGTTCTTTGCGGCTTCCTTTCGATCCCGTCTTTCCGTCTCATCGCCCAGTCTCCATCGTCCACTTCCGATCAGGAGCAGGACCCGCTCAACCGGCCACGCAGCGACCAGGATCAGTTCAAGGCCCAGAAGGAACTGAGGCAGGAATTGAAGGGCGCTTATAAGACCTGGCTGGATCAGGACGTCGCGTACATCATCACCGACCAGGAACGCAAGGCCTTCAAGAACCTGACCAACGACGAGGAGCGCGAGGCATTCATTGAGGCGTTCTGGCAGCGGCGCAATCCCAACCCCGACTCCCCGGAAAACGAATTCCGCGAAGAGCACTACCGCCGCATCGCCTATGCCAATGAGCACTACTCCGCCGGCAAGCCCGGCTGGAAGACCGATCGCGGCCGCATTTACATCATGTGGGGCAAGCCGGACGACGTCGATTCGCACCCCTCCGGCGGCTCCTATCAGCGCCCCTACGACGAGGGCGGTGGCGAAACCTCTACTTTCCCCTTTGAAGTCTGGCACTACCGCTATCTCGAGGGCGTGGGCGAGAACGTCGACCTCGAATTCGTCGATACCTGCATGTGCGGCGACTACCACTTCACCATCGACCGCGGCGAGAAGGACGCGTTATCGCACGTACCCGGCATGGGCCTCACTCAGTGGGAACAGATGGGCATGGCCAAGAAGGCCGATCGTTTTGCCGGCTCCGGGCTTGAGACCCTCGGCAGCGGTCCCATGCGCTCCTCCACCGCCTCCAAGGAGTTCGATCGCCTCGAGCTGGAAGCCAAGATCTTCGCTCCGCCGCCGGTCAAATTCACTGACCTGGATGCGTTCATCACCGAGCACAAAATCCTCACTGGGCCGGCGTTGCCCTTCGATGTCCGCACCGATTTCGTCAAGGTTACGGATGGCACTATTCTGGTTCCCGTCACCATTCAACTCCGCAACCGCGACATCACTTTCAAGACCGTGAATGGCGTCTCCACCGGCGAGGTCAATATCCTGGGCAAGGTGACGACCATCACTCACAAGACCGTCCAAACCTTCGAGGAAACCGTGCAAGTGGAGCAGCCTGCCGAGCTGCTGCAATCGACCCTCGACTACAAGAAGATTTACTGGAAGGCGCTGCCTTTGTCGCCTGGCCTGTACCGCCTCGACATCGCCATCAAGGATGTGAATAACCCCGATCACATAGGCATCTATGGCCGCGCTCTCAGCGTTCCCGAGTACCAGGACGAGAAGCTCGGCACCTCATCCCTGATCCTGGCTGATTCCATTTCGCCAGTCAGTACCCACGATATCGGCGAAGGCAACTGCGTCATCGGCAACACCAAGATCTGTCCCCGCGTCACCGCAGGTCCCGCCTTTCCCGTCACCTACAAGCGGAATCAGGATCTCGCATTCTGGATGCAGGTCTACAACCTGGGAATCGACGAAGCGTCGAAAAGCAATTCGGCAACGGTCACCTACGAGATCGTCGACACTGCCACAAATGACGTGATTCTTTCAAAAGAGATTGATTCTAAAGATCTTGGCTCGCACAGCGACCAGCTAACCGTGGACAAGACTCTGCCTTTGGCTGGCCTCCAGCCGGGCAAGTATAAGGTCACAATCAAGGTGAATGACGAGATTTCGAAACAAATGATTGCGCAATCGGCCCCTTTTGTCGTGGAATAGTATGCAACTTCCCGGGCAGTACGTTGACCAGGCACAAGACCAGGAGACGGCACGGGATCATGGCTCGGAATATGCCAGGGACGCCGGAAACTTACTCGGCTACGTGATACGCTGCAGGATCCATTTCGCGTTGTTTCTGATGCTGATCGCCACTGGGGCAGCCTCGATGCGTGCTGCCGCCCCGGCGTCGGTATCCGGAGTCGTGCGCGACGCCGCGGGTGCGCCCCAGGCCGGCGCGGTCGTCCAACTCCTCGAGCCGGACTTCACCATCGTGGCCAGCGCCTACACCAATGCAAAAGGCCGCTACACTTTTACCGGCATCCTTCCCGGCCTGTATTCCCTCAAGGTCATGGGCGCGTATTTCCTGCCCTCGCTGCGCGAAAACGTCCGCGTTCAGTCCAGCGCCGTAGTCAACCTGACCCTCCACACACTTTACGAAGCCCTGCAGTGGCTGCCCGCGCAGCCTCGTAACGCCAGCGATAAAAAGGACGACTGGGCGTGGACGCTCAAATCCGCCGCCAACCGGCCCCTCCTGCGGATGCTTGAGGACGGTCCCCTGGTGGTCGTCTCTGAAGGATCCCATTCCCGCCCCAGGCTCAAGGCGCGCCTGGTGGCTTCCGGCAGCCAGGGAGCCTTCGGCGAGGATGGACGGCGCATCTCCGCTGAAGTGGAGGACACGCCCTCTGACAGCCGCGCGCTGCTGGCCCGCGTCGACTTCGCTCCCGGCTCCAATGCCGGCATGGAATCGATGCTCGGTTTCCGACAGGACCTCGGCTTTGCCGGCGCTGTCCAGTCCGTGGGCGCCATTTCCATTCACCCTGAAATCGAAGGCGCGGGCGCTCAAGGCCTGGATGAAGCCGTCATGAGCGGCTCGGAGACCATCAATCTGGGGGATGCATACCAGGTGGAGGCCGGCGCCCGGCAAATCCTTGCCCGGTTCGCATCCGGATCGCCCAATAGCGTGGCCGCCGCGCTGCCCTACATCACCGTCGGCTGGCATGGCGGCAACAACACCGTGGCCTACCGCTTGGCCACGGCGCTGCCCGATGCCGATTCCGGCGTGGGTTCCGAAGCCGGTTCAACGCTGCCGAGCGTCTCCATCCGCAATGGCCGCCTGGCCCTCGAACACGGCATTCACCAGGAGATCGGCTGGGAGCGCAGCACCGATGGGTCCACAGTCTCCTTCGCTGTCTACTCTGATAGGGTCGACAATCCGGTGCTGGAGGCGGCCGCAAAAGGCGCAGTGCCCGTTTCCGCCGCCCTCTACGACCCGCGCAGCGGCCTGCTCCGCGTTGGCGGCCCCGCTTACTCCTCCAGCGGCGTCGTCGCCAGCTTCCAGCACCGCCTGGCCCGCAGCCAGTCCATTCGCGTTTCATATGCCGATGGCGACGCGCTGACCCTGTCCGCCGCGCCTCATCCCACGGCGCTGGCTCTGCTGGCGGCATCCACCCATCCCCGCCGGGTCCAGATGTACTCCCTCTCGCTCTCCGGCATCGTTGACGGCACCGGAACCCGCTGGCGTGCCAGCTATCGATGGCAGCCCGATGCCACCGTTACCCGCGTCGCTCCCTACGCCGAAGACGCCGATGCGCCCTTCTTGAATCTCCATTTCCGCCAGCCCATTTGCAAGCGCGGTGAAAACGCCCGCAGCCTCGATGCCGTCGTCGATATGCACACTGTGCTCGGCCAGGGCCGCCGCCCCTTCATCCTCACCGACGGCTCCCTCCTGCTCTTCGCCCAGGAACAGCGCGCCCTCAGCGCCGGCCTCGCCTTTAGCTTCTAGTCAGGCTGTGCCGTTGCTTTTCTTTCTGTCAATCCTGTAGGAAATCTGCGGGTGCCACCGGTCCCCGGTGTTGGACCTGGGAACGCGATGCTCACTCCAACTTGAGGCTTGCCATTCTGAGCGAAGACCCCCTGCCGCATTATCCGCTCAGTGCGTCCGCGTCATCTCCGCCTCGCTGTCGGTCTCACCGCAGCGGAAAGCCTCCAGCGTTCGCTTCGTCAGCTGGCACATGCGGTTCAGCTCTTCGCCCATCGCATCCAGGTATTTGCGCGCGTCGGCCGGCAGATCCTCGCGCCGGAGCTGGTAATAGAGATTGGTCATCGCCTCAAGCGGGTTGTTGATCTCGGGCGCAATCAGCGCTGCCCTGCGCCCGGCAACAGCCACCTTTTCTGAGCGGCGCAGCGCCTCGGTTTCGGCCACAAGCTCCCGCCGCAAACCGGTATTCTCCGCCATGCTCTCCAGCAAGCGGCGGACCGCTTCGCCCATTTCCCCTTCGCCTCGTATGACCTCGGCGGGAATGTAATAAGGGTTTTCGCACACCTCGCCCCGGAACACCAGCCGGCGATGGGTGTGGATCACGTGCATCAGGGTCTGCGCGCTGAAACGCCGCCGGTTGTACTGGCAGATGCCGCCCATGTCATAGCCCGCAAAAAACGCGTTCAGCTTGCATTCGTACTCCACCAGCCGGTCGTGGGAGTCGCCTGCCGGCCCCAAAGCCCAGGTCATCTCGCCCGATGCGCGCACCGCCGGGAAGCCTTCCTTCTTGGCGTCCACCACGGCCTGCGCCAGAAAATCGATCATCCAGTCGGGATCGAAATCCCCGTTCTTCAGGTAAGCATGGCTCTTGGTGATGATGGAAAGCGCGCCGCTCGCCGTCGCCGCCCCCACATCGATTCCGTGCCGCTCCATCGCTCCAATCACGGTTTCCGCTGTGTTGTCGTCGTAGATGTACACCGACTTCTCGCCCCGCTCCAGGCCGAGCCGCAGGTAGGGAACGATAAAGTCAAGCTGCTCGTCCGGCCGGTCGTAGATGATGGCAAAGTGATCGTGATTTCCGCACGCGGCAACCTGGGGATTGGCAAGAGTCCACTTGCTCAAGAACGGCGGCAGAGGCTGGTTGGGGTTGCCGTTGGAAGTAAATGACCTGGATAAAGTTGTTGCCATTGTAGGGGTCCCCCGGAACTGCGCGAGCCATCGTCATTGCGCAATGCGGTGACATGTTCGATGCGCCCGGCCCACCATTGGCTGCTCAATGCGGGCCGGGATTAGGGACGTAGAACCAAAGGGGCTGGGGCGAAAACAACCAGGCGGTGTAATCACTTCAGGCGCGGCGTTCCTCTGCCGTAGGTTCCGGGAGGTGCGAGTTTGGCGCGCAGCGGTGGCTCCGCCATGTCGCGCTTGTCGCTTGTGAAGACTGCGTCTCCCTGCGAGATGAGGTAGTCCGCGGTGCGGGCTGCGAGAGCCTGGATGGTGAGGCCGGGATTTGCAGATCCCTGCGTTGGCAGAATCGAGCCGTCACAGACGAACAGATTAGGGATGTCGTGCGTGCGTCCGAACTTGTCTACAACCGACGAGGCCGGGTCCGAGCCCATGCGAGCGGCGCCCACAAGGTGAGCGTAACGCGCTTCCTGAACGACTTCGGTGGCGCCGGCGGCGTGCATGACTTCCGTTGTTTTCTCTTTGGCGCCCTTGATGAGTTTCTTATCGTTGTCGTGGAGATTGAAGGTGACGTGCGCAACACGCAGACCGAAGCGGTCGGTCTCGTCGGCGAGAGTCACGCGGTTATCCGCCCAGGGAAGTATCTCGCCGAGCAGCCCAAAGGCAGCCCAGTAGTTATAGTCCATCATCTCGCGGCGCAGGCCCCAGCCCCAGGCTTTCTTCGCCGCTACCATTTGCTTGCCGAATGCGATGGGGAGCGGTCCGACGGTCTGGATGGCGAAGCCTCGTGCGAAGTCGTTCCTGGGATTGGTTTCGTAGAACTCTTCTGTCAGCGCGTGCGCCGGCGGAGCCTTGTACATGCGCACCGGCTGATCGAAGCGGCCGAGGACAACGTTGCCGCCCTGAGCCATCAGATATCGGCCGACAGTTCCGCTGGAATTCGCCAGGCCATTTTCGAATCCTGGACAGGCGGAGTTGAGAAGCAGGCGGGGAGTTTCAATCGAATAGCCGGCGACGATGACGGCTTTGGCGCGCTGAAAATGAGCGTCGCCGTTGTCATCGAAATAATGAACGCCCGTCACGCGGCGATTGCTGTCCAGCTCAATGCGCGCGGCCATGGAGAGATCGCGAATTTCAGCGCCGCTCTTGAGGGCATCGGGAACGTGGGTGACAAGAGTACTGGCTTTTGCGCTGACCTTGCAGCCCTGAAGGCAGAAGCCGCGATAGATGCAGTGCGGCCGGTCTCCGTGCGAGCCGGAGAGAATGGCGACGGGGCCTCCGATGGAGACGGGAATGTTGAGCGCCGAGCAGCCTTTGATGAGCGCATTGCCGACGCCGCCCATCGGGTGCGGGCCATACGCATAACCATGCGGATGGCCCCAGGGATAGTACGCAGGGCCCGCGACCGGCATTTCCAGTTCGAGCTGTTCGTAGTAGGGCCGGAGAATTTCGTAGGAGATCGGCCAGTCGACGCCAACCCCGTCGCGGGTGTGGATCTGGAAATCGGATGGATGGAGGCGCGGAGTGAAAGCTGCCCAGTGCACGGAGCCACCGCCGACGCCGCGGCCGCAGTTATTGGCGCCCAGCGCGAGAGGATTGTTTCCGCCCGTCACGCGTGGATCTTCCCAATAGAGCTGGTGCGATCCGGACTCGTCGGAGACCCAGTCGCGCTCGGTATCCCAGAAGGGGCCAGCTTCGAGCGCGACTACACGAAAACCTGAGCGAGCGAGGCGCTGAAGCAGCACTCCACCCGCTGAGCCGCAACCAACGATCACGTAGTCCACTTCATCGTTTTCGGTGAAATGGCGCATGGGCATATGAATCTTCTGGAGCGGTCCGAGCATGTGGGCGCCGCCCTTGCGATTGTCGAACGCGCCGAGGATGGGCTTCTTCATGAAACCTCGCAGACGGCTTTAGCCGATCTGATCGGACTCCAGATGGAGATCTTGGGTTAGTTCGGTTGTGTCGGAGATGGCGTACGGCGGCGCAACCCACTCGTAGCGGCGGGGCTCGACTTCCCACGGTTCAGGTTCGCCGCGCTCGAGGCGTGTGTAGGCGCGGGGAAAGGCCGGGCCGCCAAAGCCAATCTCGTCCCATGCCCAGGGGTGTGCGTAGTAGCCTTCGAGCGCATCCTGCATAATGAGCTGCCAGAAGCGCCCGATGGACATCTTCCTCCAGACAGACGCGCCGGCTGCGTGCTTCTTATCGTGAATTGCCTGCAGAACGATTTCCTGCTGGCGCTCAGGAAGATCAAGGAAGTCCCCTCCGTAACGCTGACTTGCTTCGAGGTTGATCGCTTCTTCTCCGAGACGGTACGCGTCGCGATCGGGAGGCATTGTCTCGTAACGATATCCGTTTCCCCTATTCCGATAGAGCCGCGCATCGAGAGACTCGACGATGGGAATGCGGCGCTCCGGCGTGCGGTCGTGCTGCGGGATGAGATGATCGAAAACCGCTCGCCAGAACTTCGCTTGGTCTGCGGTGAAAAAACGAGCAGGCGGCGTCTGCTCTACTCGCATGGTGACGAGGTCGCGGGTGGCCTCATCCCAGAATGCCTTTTGCGACATGGTGTGAAAGCCGGGATAGTATCCGGGCTGCGGCGTTTGAGGCAGCGGCTCTCCGGTAGCGGGATCGCGAGGAAGGAGTGCCGAGTCTGGAGCGTCGTTGGGGTTCATGCTGTCCTCGGAGGATTCACAATGCGCCGCGGCCTCATCCTTTCCTGCGCCGAAGCAAGCTGGCAAGCATGCCGAGCATGCCCGCAGCGCCGAAGAGCAACGGAGCAAAGATGGGCGGTCCGTACATTATGTTGTAGAGCAGATGCTTGCGTCCGCCCGGCCGGCGAAGCACGCCGCGCGCGTGGTAATAAAAGCCGACCGCGGCGTCCGCGCAGGCGACTGTGGAGAGTGCAGGCAAAGCCGTCGTAGCCATTCTGCGCTTCTTGACGGATAGAAACGCGGCGGCGGCCAGCAATGGAGCGAGAATCACCGGACTCCATTGCATCTTGTAGCGAAAGTTGTTCTTGTAGTGCGAGTAGTAAGCCTCAAATCCGCTGAGCAGCGCGCTGATGCCTGCGACGATTGCAACCTGGCGCTGAAATTTGCCTTCCCGAATGTCCTGCTCGGTTGAGATGAGGTCGCGTCCGGCTCGTGGAGGCAAGATCTGAAAGAGCCAGCGGTCGCTGCCGCCGCTCTCGCCCGAGGAGTGTTGCTTTCCATCCTCGCGCTGCAGGTACGAAGCAATGAGTCCGAGGTAAGCGCTTGTGCCGAAGAGAAGCGGCGCAAAGATCGGCGGCCCCATGATCATGTTGGTCATTGGCAAGCGCCATCCCCCCGGCTTGCGATGAATACCGCGAATATGAAAATAGAAGCCGACCCCGGCATCAACGAGCGTGATAAACGAGGCAAGACGTAACAGGCTGCGCGCGGCCCGGCGGCTGAAGAATCCGGCAATCGCGGTTACACCTAAGACCGCGCTCAGGATGACCGGCGTGTACATCACGCGGCGGCTATAACTGCCGCGATAGTGCTCATAAGCCACTTCAAGGCCGCTGACGATGCTGGTTACGGCGGTGAGCAGCGCGAGGCTCCTCTGAAACCGGCCTTCGCGAATATAGTTAGCGGTGGTCTCGGCGTCGCGCACAGTGCCGTTGACGACGCTTTCGGGTGTTTCCATTTGCTCTTAGACCACCTCGCGGATTTGATCTTCAGCGACCGTCTTGATGATCTTCATCGCGTCCTTTTGCCCGCGAACCATCGCCTTGGCAAACTTCCAGGCCTGCTCCGTGGTCACCTTGCCGGGCATGGGGGGCTCATTCGGATCGACGACGGCTTGTACCAGAGTGGGCCCGTCATGGTTGAGGGCTTGGCGTAGAACGCTTTCAACATCCTCAGGCCGGTCGATGGTATACCCGCGGACGCCGCACGCCTTGGCCACCATGGCGAAGTCAATCGGTTCGAGCTCCTCGCCGTATTCCGGATTGCCCTCAAGAATCATCTGCTCCCACTTGATCTGCCCGAGAACGTTGTTCTTGATGACGACCACCGTTACACGCAGCTTGTATTTGACCAGGGTCGCCAACTCGCCCATGAGCATGGTGAGTCCACCGTCGCCAACGACGCAGACTACCTGGCGCCCTGGATATGCGACAGCAGCGCCGATGCTGTAGGGCAGACCGTTGGCCATGGTGGTGAGCGAGCCGGAGAGAGAGAATTGCATCGCTCCGCGCATTTCGACGTAGCGCGCGGTCCATGTTGCGATGGTTCCGCTGTCGGACGAGACGATGGCGTCGTCGTCCAGAAGACGGTTGAGCGTGTGCGTCACCACTTGAGGCTTCATCGGCATATCCTTGCGCGTACCGCGCTCCTCCATCAGTTCGTTCCAGGTCTTCATATTCTCTTGGGCTCTCTTGAGGAACTTGTTATTCTTCCGCTCCAGCAGTGGCAGCAGCGCCTGCAGAATCGTTTTCGCATCGCCGACCAACGCGGCATCGACCTGGTGACGCAGACCGATGCGCGTGGGGTCGAGCTCGATCTGTACACACTTCGCCTGACCGGGCCTAGGGAGGAATTCCATATAGGGATAACTGGTGCCGATGAGGATCAGCGTGTCGCACTCTTCCATGGCGTCAACCGAGGGCGCGGTACCCAGCAGACCAAGGCCGCCTGTGGTGAAGGGACTGTGATCGGGAAGAACCGCCTTGCCGAGGAGTGCCTTTACCACCGGCCCACCGACGGTGTCGGCCAACTGCGCCACTTCTTCGCGCGCGCCCAAAGCGCCGCGCCCCACCATGATGGTGACCCGCGAGCCGTCGTTGATGATCGCGGCCGCTTTCCGCAGTAGGGTATCCGCAGGCCGCGCCGTCGAAGGCGCGGCCCAGTCGCCGCTATGCCCGGCGATATTGGCGTTGCTGCGCATCTTATCGGAGACAGGCCACTCCTGAAGGTCCTTTGGGATGCAGATGTGAGCGACGCCGCGGCGGCCGTAGGCCGAGCGTACCGCCATGTCTACAACATTGACCGCATGTCCCGGACCCATGACGCGCTCGTTGAACACAGAAACGTCCATGTAAAGCTTGTCAAGATCGACATCCTGCTGGTAATCCATTCCGATGAGGTCGTGAAAGGTGTGCCCGGTGATGGCGAGCACCGGCTGCAGATCGCACTTGGCGTCGTACAGCCCGTTGAGAAGGTGAATACCGCCAGGACCCGAGGTTGCGCAACATACGCCGAGGCGTCCGGTGTATTTCGCATAGCCCACAGCGGCGAAGGCCGCAGCTTCTTCATGTCGAACCTGTATGAAGCGAAGCTTGTCCCGATGGGTGCGCAGCGACTCGAAAAACCCATCCACGCCGTCTCCGGGGAATCCGAAGATGGTATCCACTCCCCACTCGATGAGCCGCTCGACGATTAGATCTGAAACCTGCTTGGCCATTCTTCACTCCTCAGTTCGCGTCTTTGGAGCGCCGCAACGAAGCGCTCCGGTGCAACCATCCGCCGGCTACGCTCGATACCGTGCCGCAACCGTTTCCTTTAGTTCGAGTCCCATTCCCGCGCGCGAGAGGTCAGGACTCATGCAACCGTCAACCGGTTCGCAGAATCCGTCGAAGAACATCCGTTCGATGCGCGCGTGGTCGTGAAAAAACTCCATATGCACCGCCCTGGGCACGGAGCAGCAAACATGCAGATGCATGCTTGGCCCGCAGTGCGAAGAGAGCGGCAAGTTGTGCGCCCAGCAAAGCGCAGCCGCATCCAGAAAGCCGCTGATGCCGCCGCAGCGTGTGCAATCGGCCTGCAGCACGGTGACCGCTTGCGCATCGAGCATCGAGCGGAAATACCACGCCGTGTAGCCGTATTCGCCGGCGGCGATATCCATGCCAAGGGGAGCGCGCGCGCGTACCTGGTTGAGTCCGATGAGATAATCGGAGCTCACTGGCTCTTCGAACCAACGCACGCCATAATCGGCAAAGCGCTGTGCGATTTCGATCGACTGCGTGACCGTGTATGCGCCGTTCGCATCGACAAAAAGGTTACATCCATCGCCGATAGCCTTCCGCGCTCTTTCGACGCGCGCCGGGTCCTTGTCGGGATGCGCGCCGATTTTCATCTTGACGCTGGCGAATCCATTCGATGCCCAGGCGCCGAGCTGATTTGAAATTTGCCGATCGGAGTAAGAAGTAAAGCCGCCGCTGCCGTAAACGGGAATGCCGGTGCGGACCTGTCCCAGGAGAGATACGAGAGGAAGATCAAGCAGGCGCGCGCGAAGATCCCAGATCGCATTGTCAATTGCCGATACAGCCATCATCGCGATTCCGGTTTCACCAAGATTGCGAATGCTTCGCAGCATCTTTTGCAATGTGGCGGCGTGGCAAAGAGGATCAGAGCCGAGGACAATCTCTTCGAAGAGCTTCTTCGCCACAGTTGCCGTGCCTCCATCGGCGTAGGTGTAACCGAGCGCCCGCGTGCTGCCGCACTCCAGTTGCACCAGTACCATCGAAGTGCTGTCCCAGGAAAACGTGCCGTCGGCCTCTGGCGTATCCGTAGGGACCGTATAAAGGCCGATCGATCCGCCCGTGATGGAATACTCCTGTCTCATGATTCGACTGACAGCTTCCGGCTAGAAGTCTGTGAGCACTTTGCCGCTCCCAATTTGCTTGCGATCATCCTCCTGCCCGCAATCAACATCGCCGCGGTACAAACCGCTGTTGCGGTGCACCACGAGCACAGCCTGCGGAAGGAAACCACCTGCCGCACCACATTGAAGAGGGCGAGAGAGCCGTCACCGAGCAGTTTGAGCGCCAAAAGCCTGCGTGCCTTAGGATTGCCGGCGCTGAGGGCAACTAACCCGAGAGTCACGCCGTAACTGGTCAGTCCGAGGATGCCGTCGGGTATGCCCAGCGGAAATGCCGACTTCGACTCCGTGATTCGATCGGACGCAAAGATCGATCCAGGCGGGTCTGGCAGATGATCGATGGCGCCGATTTGATGCGCGACGACAGGGATTAACGTAACTAAAGCCGCGCAGGTGGCGGCCGCCAGCACACGGTTCGAGTTCGAATCGTTCATGCCCTCAGTCCGAGAAAAGATTCTCATCGCCGCCTTCGCAGTCCCAACAGCAGAGCGCCCGTGCCAAGCAGCGATAGCGTGGTCCAGGCGAACCATTGCCTATGAAGTACGACAAAGACCTCAGCGCTGCTCCGCTTCGACCGGTTATCGAATTTGCCTCGCACGCTGTGTTCGCCCGGAACGTAGTCATATAGATTGTTGGGTGCATTGGGATCGCGCGGTTCATTTGCGATCTGCTGCGACTTGTAACCGGTCTTGCCCAGATATCGGTCCAACAGGCCGGGAACAATTCGCTGCGCCAGGATTGCGTTCACCGTCGGCGCCCCCACCCAATATTCACGGCGCGGATTCTTCGCCATGCCGGCGGCGACCACTACCTGGGCCGCCACTTCCGGCTCGAAGATGGGCGGCACCGGCTGCGTATTGTGCGGCATCCGATTCTTCACCCAGTTGAACTGCGTCGTATTCATCGCCGGCATTTGCACCGAGGTCAGACGCACATTGCTCTTGTCGTGAAAAAGTTCGCAGCGCAGCGAATCGGTAAATCCATTAATGGCATGCTTGGCGCCGCAATAGGCGGACTGCAACGGAATGGAACGATAACTCAAAGCCGATCCGATCTGGATGATCGTGCCGCGATCGCGCGGCAACATGCCGCGCAGCGCAGCCTGCGTTCCGTAAACAAATCCCAGGTAAAGAACTTCGGTGACCCGCTTGTAATCGGAGGCTTCAAACTCCTTGACTGGGGAAAAAACGCTTACCATTGCATCATTCACCCAGATGTCGATGGGGCCCAGTTGTTCCTCGATCGCTGATGCGGCATGTTCCACTGCACTCGCGTCGGACACGTCTGTAGGAATGTTGATGGCGCTGCCCCCAAGTTCTTCGCATTCACGCTGCGCGGCAGCGAGAGCCTCCGGATTGCGTGCAATAAGTCCGATTTTCGCGCCTCGCTTGGCGTACGCTTGGGCGATGGCTCGACCCAATCCGGCAGACGCGCCGGTGACGGCGACAACAGGAGATGAATCCATTATTTGACCCGATCCGCAATAAACTTGCGTCCTTCCATTAAGAGTCCATCGAACACTGAGAGGATGCCTCTCGCGACAAGGCGGCTCACGACTTCGACGGCTCAAGGCACGCTGCGGCTTCCAGCGCATCCGGAACGGCAGTCCCAATCAACATGTTCAAGAATCCGGTGTCGGTGTGGAATAACGTACGGCCGTCAATCTTGGGCATTGACGAGAAGGACTCCGGACTGGGCCCAATCCCCGACGGTGTCCTTGAGATTCTGCTCGTGGCCAGCGTACTATTCTGTTGTCTTCAGCGAGGCATGGCCGAGAAGAAACTGGACCTGCTCGAATTTGCCGCCACAACTATGGCAGACTCGCGTCCGCTGCTGCTGTGGATGATCGGCCAGCCAGAACCCACCGGGCGACACGGGCGATTTCCTACGAGATATCACTCAGTTCTGGTCCGACTCAGGCGCCGGTGAAGAACGCGTGTAGAGTGGTATGCCGCTGCCGAGAATCGAGAGAAGGAACGGCGAGCGGGCGTGGGCAGCATTTGCCACTTCTTCCGGCGTGGCGATAACAACGTCGATACGTGGGAAACAATCGGAGGCTAGTTGCCTGGCGCGGCGCTGGTGGAGAGCAGGATCGCCCTCAACCTGGGCGATGACGAGGAGATCGATGTCGCTTGCGGCTCTCTCCATGCCTTTGGCGCGCGAGCCGAAGAGCAGGACGCGCTCCGGCGCGAAGGCGCGAATGAGACGCTGAAGGGTGCGCTCTGCCAAAGGCGGGAGGGCGGGCCGTGGCTGGGATGACGGCGCGGGATCAGCTTGCATCATAGCTCAACATTAGTATGACGTCTCCAATGAGGTCCTTGGTGAGTGAATGGAAATCGGCAGCAGAGGCTTGCTTGATTTTGAAGCTCCACCAGCCGAGCTTGACGCCCGGAGGGAACGGGATAGTGGCAGAACAAACGTTGGGAACGGATGAGCCGGTGACGGGAGTCATGTTGATGTTGACGCCGGCCGAGGGCAGCGGGCTCTGCGTCTGGATTGCGAAGTCTCCGGGCTCCCACGAGACGGTGAGCACGGTGAGCGAAGTGATGGCGATGGTTTTGCCTCGAGTCCATGCAGGGAACTTGGAGGCCAGGATCTGGACGGTGAGCTCCTGATCGTTGGTGGTTGTCGGATTGAGGAATATTTCATAGCGTGGCGTGCCGTCGTTTGCTATTTCCGTGATCTCCATGAGGGTTTTCTGGTTGGCGACCAATTGCTGCCACGGAGTCAACGGGGACGGCATGTCGGGTGTGGCGGCGACGGCGGGAAAATCGTTCTGCGCGCTGAATACCTTGATACCCGAAGTGGGCAGCTGGTTGGAGTTCGAATTCCCGACAGCCTCCTGGAACTGCGTACCACCGTCGAGGGCGGTGTAGTAAAGGTGCAGATAGACATCGCCGACTTGCGAAAGGTCGGTTTCATTGCTGATCTGCGGCATATCGAGACGCCACGAGCTGATGGCGCCGGCATTTTCAAAAGGCAGATAACGTGGATCGGCGACGTTGTTGGCAATGTTGGTGAGGAAAAGACCCGGATCGTCCTGGCCACTTCCGAGAGCGATTTTTTGGGGAACCGCCCCGTAGTTGTAGATAAAGCGGGAATCAGAGCCGACGGGAGTTTCGAGGTAGTCGGAGCCATCGGTAGCGGCCTGTGTAGATACGCGGACCTGATTCGAGGTCATTGTCAGAGTGCCCTTGATGTTGTCGTACTTGCCGGGGTTGGGATAGACAACGCTGACACTGACGCGAGTGAGGCGACGGTTGTAATGGCCGGGATAATCGGTGTCGAAAAGGGACTCGGGGAGAGTGAAGGTGCACCAGCCATTGACGAGCAGGTTTTGAAGCGCACCGGGAACGCCGGGCGTACCGGGATCGAGCGTTGAAAGGGAGACGAAGCGGCTGATCTCATAACGCCGGACATTCTGCTGAAGATACGAGGACTCCATGCGGCGAAGATCGTGGTTGAGGGTCTCGCCGGCGAGCAGGCCTTTGTAAAGGCTGTCCCAGTAACCGAACTGGATGAATGACGTGTTCTGTATTCCCAGCTCGTACTGGTAACAGCGCTCGACCTGCTGGCACATCTGATAGGCGAGCTGGTAGGCCTGGAAATAAGTGCCGGAGAGCGAACTGACCATCCAGTCGTAGAGGCTGTTGGAGGTGAATTTGTTGTTGAGGAAGTCGATTTGCTTCTGGGTGTTGTCGATCTGCTCCTGATGGAGGGTCTGGTTTTGTTGGGCGATCTGCAAGGAGAAATTTGCGGCATCCAACTGGGCGTTGGCCTGGGTAATCTGGATCTGGGCCTCAGCGGCAGCTTCAGTCCACTTATCCATGCGGTGCTGGTAAGAGCCCATATTATCGGCCAGTTTCGCGGCGATCTCCAGAGCCTTGGCCGTGGATTTTCCAGCAGCGGCGGCATTGCTGCCCGCCTTCGCAATCTTGGTACCGCCTTCCGTTCCGGCCGCGGTGGGAGTGCCGCCGAAGCCGGCCGCGCCGAGCATGAAGTCGGGAATCAGGACGGTAGCGCCCGCCAAACCTTCAATGAATGCGGCAACGACGTAATTGACCATGAGGGCGGTCTTGATGGAAGCGCCGATGACTTCATATGGATTCATCAGGCTCTGGCTGCTGTTGAAGCTATATTTCCTTTGTGCAAGAGCGATGGCCTGTTGGATGGCGGCGATGTTGCTCTGCGCCTGTTGGACTTGCCAGTCGAAAATCTGATTAGCGTCGGTGAGCAGTTGCTGCTGGAGAGTCTGCTGCAACAGAGCGAGGGAATTGGCGTCACTCTTTTCCAGAGCGGCCTGCAATGCTGCGCCATAGGCCCGAACGGCGTTGACGAAGTCAAGAGCAATCGGATAAAGAGCGGTGAAGCGGTAGTTGGGTAGAGGTGCACTGAGATTGGCGAGGACACTGGAGAGATCGATGCCGGCAGCTTGCGCGGCAATGAGCAGGCCGGGATCGATCGGAGCGTCGAAGAGGGCGAGTTGGAGGGGAGCACCGGAAAGGCTCTGGCAGTTACGTAGCTTGTAGAGCCGATCGGCGACCGTAGACCAATAGCCGAGCAGAGTTGGGTTGGAGGGGATTTTGAAGTAGAAAGTCTGCGGGTTGGGGATGCCTTGGCCTCCGTTGCCGCCACCAGTGCCGCTGGAGCCGGAACCGCCGATGGAGTTTTCAATTTCGACCATGGCGTTGGCAAATGCGTCGAGGTTGGGCTCAAGTTGGCTGAAAGACGCGTCGGCGGTCGACGGCGGGGTGACGGCGATAGGCGTGGGCCCGAGGATTTCGTTGGCAATGACGTAAAGGAGCGTGGCTTCACTCAAGGCTTCGCGGGATTCGGTGGAGAAGAGGTTGTCGCCCCAGGCGATAAGGTTGTCGAGATACGACATGATGGTGCTCTTCATGTACGGCACGCCGAGGCGGAGATCGGCGAGGAGGAAGGGATTGAAGGAATTCTGTCGCCAGTTCTCGACTTCGTTTACGTCGGTGGGGTTGCCTTGGTTGACGGCGAGCAGGAGATTGTTGATGGACTGCGAGAGAATGCCCGCGCCAGTGAGGTTGCGCAAGGGCTTGGGAATCCAGTAGCACTGCGGGGCCGGGTATGTCTTAGAGGGCCGCAGAGTGGGATTGAAGATGTATTGAAACCAGGTTTGCGCGTCTTCAAACTGCTGGTTCTGGCTGAGAAGCTGCGCGATGTAGAGCGGGATGTGGTAGAAAAGCTCCCAATTGTAAACCGAGAATGGTGAGCTGTAAGTAAAGTCGAGATACTGGCGGTCCTGGCCGGTGATGTCGTCGTGATCCCACCAGACGCGGGAGGTTACAGGCTGGTACCAGTTACCAAAGCTGAAAACGTCGGCGCCGCTGGGATCGATCTGATCGGGATTTTCCTGCAGGTTGGGGTCGTAGAGCAGGTCGAAGCCACCGGCGGAGAGCTGGTTCCAGAAGAGACGCGTGAAGGGGTGGTAGAAGGGGTGGAAGACATACTTGACCTGATAGGAGGCAGAGGTTGGGTCAGATGGTACAACCGGAGACCACATGCTCCCCGTCCAGTAGTACTTCGTGCTCTCGACCCAGTAGCAGCGGCGGGTGTCCTGGAAAAAGAAGTCGGATGTGGGATCGAAGTTGAGATCGGTATCGGGACCGACCACGCGGAATGGAACCATTGCCGTGTTGAGCAGCGTTCCGGGATTCAGATCAAGAGCTGGAGTTGAGGTGAAGTCGAGCGGAACGGTCTGGTAGTAGCCCTTGGGCACATCTGCCGGGCCAGTGATGAGGGCGCCCGACTGCGGTGTGAGGTTGGGCTCGCCGGTGAGATTGGGATCGGGTGCAGAGAGCGGCAGGAGGGGTTGTGCATCGGGGCCGTATGTTTGCTGGGCCCAGGTGAGGAGGTTCTCCGGGACGCGATAAATAGCGATGCCGAGGTTGTTCAATTCGAGATCGCTGAAGCGGCCGTCGAAAGTGACACGGCCGACATGGACGGCGGTTGGCTTCGATGCCTGGGATAACAGGTCGGCGGCGAAGGTTTCGAATGCCTGGGCGAAGGTCTGGTCGATCTCCAACTGTGATCCGGTGTCTTTGCCTTCGGCTTGGATAAAAGTTCCGGCAATGATGTCTTGTTGCTCGGAGATAGCAACGAGGAGTGAATCATAGTCGCCAAAGCGGAAGACATCGAGCCAGACGCCGGCGCCGTAGCCGGGCGTTACGGGGGCTGGCTGGACCTTGAGGGTGTAAAGGGCTGCTACGGCGAGGCTGTTTGAAACGGATTGGGTGCTGAGAAGAGGCTTATCGAAGAGCTTGCCCTTGGTTGATTGCGCAGGCGCCCAACTATCGTTGCGGTAGATAGAGAAACTGAGGCTGATGGTGACGTAGTGTTCGATTTCCTGGCTGGGAGGATTGCTGGTGGCCTGGACGCCGGGAAGGTTCTGATGGGGTTCGCTCGAAACCTTGACATCCATCCAGAAAAGGCAGATGCGGCCGCGGTAGAGGTAGGGAACGACCTGGTGGGATTTGATGTCGAGGGGGATTTTTTCCCATCCGGCCCACGCGCCGTTGGTATAGGTGCGGAGATAGTAGACTGGCGGGTCGCCAATGGCGCGGGCAACGACGTAAATGGTTCCGGAGGCAGGATTCTGGCAGGTACCGGTGACGTGGAGATGGGCAAGGCCGTCGAGGCGATCGATATAGTTGAGGACGACAGTCTCGAGATAATCGGTAGTGCTTTCTCCCTGGCGGACTTCCTGCTCAAAGGTCTGGTAGGTCGCAGTTCGACTAGGCCGCTGGGACTCGATGAGCCAGTTTTCGGGATAGAGGAAAACTTCCCGATTTGCCTCCCAAATGCGATAGCGGCCCATCCACTCCCACTGGCTCCAGGTGTCATCCGTTGTAAGATCGACGACTACCCCGGGGGATTCCATGTTCATGAAGCAGCGCTCGACGAAGATTTGCACTGCAATGTAGGCCTGAACAACACGGGAAGTTTGCATGCATGGGCTCATCTGGACGTCGATGAGGAAGTAGTTAAAGAGGCTGTCGGAGTCGGGGTAGAGGAGGTTGCCGCCGGGGCCGCGCTGCGCGGTGAGATAGGCCTGCAGTGCATTGGAGCGGTTCTGGCGGATTGGGTTCATCAAAGTGGGCGCGAGGCTGAGCCATGCGGCTTCAGAGGCCTGCTGGGCCTTGAGCGCGCCGAGGGCGCTGGCGGCGAGCGATTCGGCGGTCACTTCGTCTGTGGGGACGGCGGCCCAGCTCACTATCTGCGAAGCGAGCGTCTGGGTTACGGTTGCGCCGGCGACAGCGGTGGCGGCGGCAGTGCCCTCCTGAGCGCGAACGACTTGCCAAACGGTGTTGTCAGTGCCGCCGACGCCAGTGACCTGCAGAACCTCAGTGCCGATGGAGATGTAGAAGATGGGAGCAAGGAAGCCGATGTCGCTGGCAACGGTGATGGATGTATCGCCGAGCCCGATTCCATTGGCCAGAGTCGTGGAAGGATTGGCGAGGCCCGCACCACTCGCGGTGACCGCACTCGAGATGGCTTCGAGCGTGCGCATGGCGTTATACGTGGCAGGCTGCAGATAGCTGGCCGGAAATGTAAGCGCCAGTGCGGCGGAGAACGCTTCGATATCGGCGAGCGGCCAACCAGTGATCACGGCGAGCGCGGATTGCGCCGAGGATGCCGAAAGAATTGCTCCGCTATTCACCTGGCCCACGATGTCGTAGAGAGTCTGCACGGGCGATGCGGGCGGTGCAGCGGTCCAGAGGCGTGCGAGTTGAACTATAAGCAACGTGGTGAGGAGCGGCGTGAGACCAAGCGCAGGTTGCGCAGTTGTGACCGGCAACTGGGTGAAATCCAAACCACCGTAAGCCGTCGCATTAGTGACCAGCCAGGTGAGATCCGCAACTACAAATTTGAGGCCGCGCACCAGAACGCCGACTTTGTCGAAGAGCTGGATTGCGAGGAACTGGCTGGGGAAGTTTGTCGCGGTTACCGGCAGGGTTGAGCTGGTGAAGGCGGGGTCGGTGAGCACCGTGAGGAGGCTGTTGGCGGAGCCTGGCACTTTGAAGGTATTGAGGATGAAGCCGCTGACATCGTTTGCAAGGGCCGCGCCAGTTGAGGTGTGGGCATTCGCGGCCACAGCGGAAACAACAACGCCGTTCAAATCGGCACCCGTAGGCTTGACGGACGCGCCGCTTGCCGCCGGGGACGCGGTGGTGCCCTGCTGGTTGCGGACGACCGTCCATGAGGTGTTGCCCGTGCCGCTGACGGCAGTGACAAGCAGGATTTCAGAGCCGATGGCGACGGTGAACGGGAGAGCGGGGAAGCCGGAGCCGTTCGCAACAGTGATTGAGGTTTGCACGGCGTCAATGGGTGCGGTGAGAGTAGTGGAAGCGGCGAGCAGGCCGGTGGCGGCAGATTGGACAGCTGTGAGCGCAGAGGCGATGTTCGCCGGGGTCATCTGCGTGGTGGTGGACCAGCCGCCGGCTACTGCTGCGGAGGGCGGCGTCAGCAGGTAGGTAAGGGCATCCAGGGTGAGTCCGGATTGCTGGATGACAGCGGCTTGCGAGAGGAACGCGAGCGTGGCTGCGGGGTTGACGAACAGAGGCGCAATGGCCGCGGTTGGGTTGGCGGCGGCGGGCGCAAGCAGGCCGGCGACGGTGAGGAGATTGGAGATGGAGAATTTGGACGCGAGAGCCAATGCGGTGACGCGATAGATGAGGCTAAGATTGTCGAGCGTGAGCTGATTGTTGGTGAGAGCGAAGAGCGTGGCGGCATCGGCCGCGGTGACGCCGAGGGCGGGCTGAATGGCTTTGAGGTGGTCGCTGAGGACAGGGTCGCCGATCGGCGCACCGGTTGCGACGGAGGCCATATCGGGATCAGGCGCGATCCAGGTGACGGTTGGGTTGAGGAAGATCTGGGAGTACAGCGAGACGGTAGTGGTGCCGTCGGGATCACGATGGGTTGCAGTGTCGATGTCCTGATACCAGGCGAGGAGTTGATCAACGGAGAGTTTGGTCGCGTCGAGCAACTGCTGGAACGAAAGCAGGGCAATGAGCGTGGTCTGGGTGAGCGCACCGGCACCGACGACGGGGGCGTTCAGCACCAGGTCGAGCTCCCACATCTTGTAGCCTGTGGCCAGCCATAGACGCAGGAAGCGATGGCCGCGGTCAAGAAACCCTGGATCGAGCGGGTTGGGAGAGAGTGTTTGTGTGCTGGTGGTGCAGGTGTCATCGATGCCCTGGATGGCGATGTTGAGGCCGTCCTGCACCCAGGTAACGAGGAGCAATTCAAGAAGCTGCTCGTAGGTGATGTTTGCGGCCTGGAGGAAGTTGGGAACAGGAACCAGGTCGGTGGCGGGAGCGGCGGTGTTCCAGGCGACATTTGCTGGAACTGCGTTGGCATTCGAAACCAGGTTGACCGCCTGCCAGTTCATCCGAAAGCGCTCGGCGGCCACGTTAGCCTGCTGCGCTGGAGTAACGCCGTTGAGCGGCAGAAGGGCCTGGCGAAGCTGCCAGAGAGGGAGATTCCACTGCAGTATGTAGGTGCGGAGGCCGTCCAGGCCCGTGCTGTAAGGCAAAGACTGCGGGTAGCTGGCGTTGGCCAACGTGACAAATGCAGGCTGATTGAAGTACTCAGGTGCGGCGCTGAGCTGGACGCTGGTGATGCCGTTGGAGGTCTGCTTCCAAATGGGATTGACTGTTGAATTCGGATCGGTGGGCGGGCTGACCGTGTCGGCAAGCAGCTCGATGACGAGATCGATGTAGGGAAGTTCGGTGTCGGTATTGGGGCAATTGAGCAGAAGATTGCGAATGTCGGGGCGGCGTCCGTCGAGAACATCGAGGGCGGTCTGCGCTCCTTGCGGATGGTTGCGCAGCCAGAGAAGCAGATCGCAGAGATATGCGGCGGGACTGAGCACTGAGGTGCAGTCGTCGGTTTCGCAATAGTCCTGTGATCCAAAGAGAGTGGCAAGGGTGGGATCGGTGGAGACAGCTTGCTGGATGGAGCCTTCTAGCCCACCCATGTCCCCCATGCCCTGCGGCCAGAGGCCAAGGGAGCCACGATTCAACTGCATATAGGTGGAGACAACGGTACCGTAGCGCTGCGCGGCGGCCAGGAAGGCTTTGTTGGCTTCAGTCTTCGCGAGGCCCGCCGCGATGGCTTTGAGGTAGAACTGCTGACTGCCCATGACCGCGATCTGGGAAGCCGAAGTGAGGCCCAAGCCGAGGAGGGCTTGCGCAACATCGGGATCGGGCGAGACGCGGAGGACGCGCTGGAAGCTGCGGGCATTGGCGACGACGGCAGCCTGTTGGTCGGCGCCGATACCGGCGAAGGCCTTTTCCCCCTGGGCAGCAATATAGACCGGAATGTTGTTCTTGATTAGCTCGAGGTCGGGGTTGTTCTGAAAAAACTGAACAAGGGGCTGCTGTTGTGCCTGGGGGACGAGGGTTGCAGTTTGGATTCTGGCGCTGAGGGCGGCCGTGGGATAAGCGCGGGTGACGCGCGCATAAACGACCGAGGCGAAGACCTGGGCGGGGCTGGCGGTTCCGGCGCCTTCGATGCTGGGAGGAGTGCCGGCTGCGGTGACAAGGCCCTCCCAATCAGCAAGACTGAGGCGGGCGAGATCGGGGAGGGTCTTGTAAGTACCGGCGGTGAAGCCCTGAAGAAGATTTTGCATGAGCGGGGTGAAGTTCTTGACGAAGGCCCCGATGGAGAGTGTGCGTTCAATGGTGGAGGCTTCCTGGACAGTGAGGCCCGACTGACCGTTGCCGAGATTGCGCCAGAAGTTGCGCATCGATTGGCTGTTGCTTGCCAGGGCCTGCGCGAAGGCCTGCTGTTTGGCCGCGGGGATGGATGCGACGTCGAGGATTTGGCCGAGGGTTGTACTGCCCACCACAAATGGTTGGCTCAGCAGGTCGGTTGTGAAATGGGCCTGGAGTTCGTTGACAATCTGCGCAATCTGCGGAGTGTACTGCTGGCCAATATAGTCGAGGGCGATGGCGGAAGTGAGAGCCTGGGTTTGCGTTGCAGACGAGAGGCCGAAGATTTGCGAAGCAATGCTCTGGACAAGCGGATCGATGAGAGTGAAGTTTTGGCTGGCATCGAGTAAGGGCGTTGGCAGCGCGGCAGGAATCTGCTGTCGCAGGAAGGAGTAAAAGGCTGGAGCCGGAATCTGAAAAGAAGCTTCAAGCCGCGCGGAGACGGCGACCCGCATGATGACTTCAGCGTTGGTGTTGAGCTCCTGAGCGAGGAAGGAAAGATCCTGATGAGTGCTGTTTTCGACCAACTCGCTGAGCTTGACGCCTTCCAACTGGGGCCGGATGGCGCGCACAAGTTTGGTCCACTCAGACTGATCTGGGGCTTCGAAGCCGAGGTTGACGACCAGGGTTTGTTGGGCTGGTGTGAGGGGCGAGAGGAGCGGTGCGTCTAAGTGTTCAGAAAGCGCTTCAACGAGAAGAAGTAAGGGCTGCGGCGCGTTCTCTGGAATTTCGAACCGCAGTGAATATTTGCCGCTTTCGGAGGTTGCGCCCGCGGCCAGTTCCCGGCGATCCCGCATGTGTTGCCACCAGATGACTACGCGGGCCTCACGGAGGGGAAGTCCCTGATGGCCAGTGACCGTACCGCTGACTATATAGATTTTCTTTTGCTTTTCCATGACTTCTCCTCTCTCAGGCCTGGCGAACTCGCACTGCAACTGCGCATCGGAGCGAGTGTGCTCGATTGAAGGAATTCAGAAATGAGGGCCGGGATGGCGATGGGAGCTGTGTGGAGTGAGGGGAAACGCCGCCCACCGGATCAGTTTGGGGCTTTTGCCTCTAGTGGATATCACTTGTACGCAGATTTGGATGCAGTGCCGGGGGTAAGCCTATCTGTTTGGGCCCTTGCAAACCGTTTTCGCCTAGGGTGGAAGTCTGCCTCAGATCGCGCTGTGCTGTCAATCAAAATCGCGCGTCGAAATTGCACCGGCTGTTCAAGGCCGACAAAGAACGCTTTTCGAGTGTGAATGAGACTTGTTTGCGGGTGCCCACTTCCCGACCAACGTTAGGTCCAATCCCGGAAATATGCGCTTCGCCGACCCATGGTCTCCTACAAGTCACAAATCTCCGCCGGGTCACTCAACGAGCCGCTCGACCCAGTATTGGGATATCGGCCAGTGTCTACAAATCCAATCCACTTGGCGGCGAACCTCATCAAGCTCCGTCGAAGCAGTTTGTTTCTATTGAGCACCGATGCCGTTTCGCCGAGTGCTTGCGTGAAGAGTGGCCGCGCATGAACACCAAAATGCATACGCTACGACTGGGCGAGTCGACCACATGGAGGTTACGTTTCAGATTTTTCGCCCCGTAGCTCGAGCTATCGACCGTGCCGTGTGACCCACTTCATTTGAAGCTTGGGGGGCCGGGCCTCCACTCCCTTTTGAATCCTCGTTTTTCCCCTCGACAGCCCCGCTTACGACTTGTTATCCTCTCGCAAATTCTACAGGGACTTATCTTTTGTAGTTTGTAGCGTGTCGCGCCGCGGCTGTGCGCTCCCCCACGGCCCCGTCTAGACTGCAATCTCTAGACCTGTGTCCCTGCGGCGCCTTAAGGAGACCGTTGCCCATGCGTTCCCGCTCCGCCATTGCCTGCTCTCTCACCGCCATCGCGATTTGCATCCTCGCCGTCACGCTGACCCCCGCCGCATCGGCCCAGTCCGCTCGGCGCCCAGTTATGCCTGCCGCTGCCGGCGTGTCCGCCCTTGCGAATCTCAGGATCAAAGCCAACGCTTCACAGCCAGTCGTCGCTACTCCCGTGATCTCACTCGCCCAGGGTAGCTACCCCGGCCCGCAAACCGTTACCGTCACCGACGCCACCCCCGGCGCCGCCATCTCCTACACTCTAGACGGTGCCGTAGCGGGGTATGTCCAGTACAACGGCCCCATCACCATCTCAAAATCGTGCACGCTTACAGTCGTTGTTACGCTAACTGGCTATGAATCCAACTTCGCCTACGCCGCTTACTACATCACCTCAGTCCCTGACTCCTTCGTCTATGACGTCGCGGGCAGCGGCTACAACGGTTATGGTGGGGACGGCGGTCCGGCGAAGCAAGCCCTCCTGAATTCCCCCACCGGCACGTCCGAGGACGCCTCCGGAAACGTCTACATTGCCGATTCCGGCAACAACGTCGTACGCAAAGTCGATGCCTCCACTGGAATCATCTCAACCGTCGCAGGAACCGGCATTGCCGGTTATTCCGGCGACGGCGGCGCGGCCACCAGTGCCCAGCTTGACTATCCTGACTCGCTCGCATTCGACAGCACAGGAAACCTCTACATCAGCGACAAAAACAACTACGTAGTCCGCAAAGTCACGATTTCGACCGGCGCAATTTCTACCTATGCCGGAAGCCGTACAGCGACGACCCCCGGCGATGGTGGACCCGCCACCAGCGCCGGAATTGGATCACCATTCGGAGTCGCTATCGACGGCTCCGACAATCTCTATATCTTGTGCCGTGCGAACGCCTGCGGAAATGGCCTCGTCCGTGAAGTAGATGCCAAAACCCAGATCATTACCACGGTTGTCGGCGGCGGCGCCAGCTCTGAAACTAATGGCGGCCCTGCAACAAGCATCGAGCTTGGTCACCCGGCCGCCATCGCCCTTGACGCCTCCGCAAACATTTACATTGCGGATGGCTCGATCTGGAAAGTGACTCGCAGCACCGCAAACTTCGGTCTTTTCGCGGGCAAGACAGGCGTCCAGGGATATTCCGGGGATGGCGGCCCGGCCACAAGCGCAGAACTGTCGGGGCCGAATAGCCTCGCGGTCGACAGCAAAGGCAACGTCTACATCGGCGACGAATTCAATTGGGTATTCCGCAAGGTGGACGCCACCACCGGCTTCATCTCCACGGTCGCGGGTAACGCCCAGGGATGTTTCGCATTTGTAGCCGATGGCGGAGCTGCTCTTTCTTCCAACGTTTGCTTTGGCCAGGGCTTTTCTTTCGACGGCGCAGGAAACCTCTATTTCGCGGATGCCTCTGAGGGCGTCGACGAACTGACTGCGATCGGTACCCCGCCCTCCACGGCAACAGCCGACCCGGCCTTCAGCCTCTCTGCGGGATCCTACTCCAGCCCGCGAACGCTCAGCGTCAGCGAGTCGACACCCAATTCCGCCGTCTACCTCTACATCGCCACCAACCCACCCGACTCGTACAACGCCAGCAGTATCGTGATTTATCTGGGCATCGACGGCTATCACGGACCGATCAACGTGACTGGATCGGCGATCGTGGCCGCGCAGGCCATCGCACCCGGCCATACGCCCAGCAAAGTGGTCACGTCCGCCTACACCTACACGGTGCCCCCAACCGCGCTCGTCTCCACGGTCGCAGGGGGTGGAACCCTGGGACTCTCTGGCGCGGGTGGCCCAGCCACCGCGGTTGGCATTAATTACCGGGACGGAATTGCGATGGATTCAAGTGGCAACCTGTTTATTGCTGATCCATACAACGAAGTGATCTGGAAAGTCGACTCCTCGGGAATCATCACCATCGTCGCCGGTTCCGGCAATTCTGGGCGCACGGGAGACAATGGACCTGCAACTGCCGCAACCCTCTCTGGTGCTTCCGCCGTCGCAGTCGATCGCAACGGCAACATCTTCATTGCGGACACTAACAACAATGCCGTTCGCGAAGTGCTGGCCAGCAATGGAAACATCGTCCTCTACGCCGGCAACGAGCAGAATAGTGGCGGCTGCGCGAACTACTGCAACGGAGAGCCTGCCACGTCCGCGTTTATTCCGTTCCCATCCAGTGTCGCCCTCGATAACAATTCCAATCTCTATATCGCCGATGGCAATAACATTGTGTGGGAAGTTAACGCCTCAACGGGCATTATTAACATCGTCGCTGGCAGCTTCGTTCCTTCCGGTTTCGGCGACGGCGGTCTGGCAACCTCTGCCGCGCTGTCTCAACCGCAAGGGCTGGCATTCGACGGAGCCGGCAATCTCTACATCGCCGACTACGGAAACAACCGCGTCCGCGAAGTGAATGCTGAGACCGGCATCATCAACACGGTCGTAGGAAACGGACTCGACGGCTTCAGCGGCGACGGCCAACTCGCTACCGACGCTGAAGTGAGCCCAAATGGCATCGCAGTCGATGGAGACGGAAACATCTTTATCGCCAATGATTATGAGATCCGCAAGGTCGATGCCAAGACCGGATTCATCTCCGCTACTGCTGGCATCGATTATTCCGGGTCCAACTTCGGTGGTGGACCGGCGTCCATGACCGTGGTCTGCGCACAATCTGGCGTCCTCCTGGATGCACAGGCCAACCTCCTTTACTCAGACGGGTGCGGGGGCATCCGCAAGATCACCTTCAACGCTCCCGCTCCCGCCCCCACCTTCGACCCGCCCGCCGGAACCTACGCCGGCTCAAAGTCCGTGGCCATCTCTGACACCGCACCCAACGCCGCCATCTACTACACCACCGATGGCTCCGCACCAAGCACAAGCTCAACCCAATACAACAGCGCTTTCGATGTCAGCAAGACCGAGACGATCAATGCCATCGCCATTTCCTCCGGCTACGGACAAAGCGCGGTCGGCTCCGCCGCCTATTTCATCCAGACCATCCCCACCATCACCTGGGCCACGCCCGCCCCCATTCTTTACGGAACCAAGCTCAGCTCCACGCAGCTCGATGCCACCGCCAGCGTGCCCGGAACCTTCGCCTACTCGCCCGCCGCCGGCACAGTCCTCCCTTACGGCTCGCAGAAACTTTCTGTAACCTTCACACCTTCCGATACCGCCGATTACACTTCCGTCACAGATTCCGTGAACATTGCGGTCAACAAGACAACGCCCACCGCGACGCTCACCTCCTCAGCCACGACCGCAGACGTTTCTGAGGCCATCACGCTCACCGCAACCGTCTCCTCGCCCGCAGGTACGCCCACCGGTTCCGTCACCTTTTACAACGGAACCACCCAGCTCGGCGCCGCCACTCTCTCGAAAGGAATAGCAACCTACACCACTTCTGCGCTTACGACTGCAGGCAAGTACGCTATGTCGGCGCAGTACACCGGCGACACGAACTTCGCCGATGCATTCAGCAACACAGTGGCCATCAACGTCTCCTCGTTCGGAGTCTCCACGCCCTCCGGCGGATCCACCTCTGCCACCATCTCTCCCGGCGGTACCGCCACCTATAAGCTGACCGTAACTCCGCCTGGAGATAATCCTGTTTCCCTCTCCGTCACCGGCCAGCCTGTCGGCGCCACCTCCATCTTTAACCCCGACAGCGTTCCCGCCGGCGGTCCCGCCACCACCGTCACGCTCTCCATTACCGTCCCGTCGCAGTCGTCCGCTGCCGTTCCCGACCGGCCCGGGCGTTCCAGCCGTATGCCTCTTGTCTTCGGCCTGCTCCTGCTTCCGCTCATGGGTCTGCGCAGGCTGCGCGAGGGACATCGCGCACTGCTTGTGCTGCTCCTGGGCATCGCCGGCGTGGCTGGCCTGACCACTCTCAACGGATGCGGCGGAGGCGGCAGTAAAGGTGGAGGCGGCGGCGAACAGCAGCCCCAGACCTACAACCTGACCGTTGCGGCAACAGCGGGCTCGGCCACTCAGACCACCGCCCTCACCCTGATCGTCGAATGAGCTCCCCAATGCCGGGCGATTCTCGTCGCCCGGCTTCGTCGGCTACAGGCGGAGCTTCCACTCGCGCTGACGATCCTGTTTCGTGGCCATCCGGGATTACTCCTACGCCAATGGTCCGCAATGGATCATGAGGCCGACCGACCATCGCGCTTCGCGCGCCCGTCACTCGTGACCTCAAGACTTGGCCTTTTCGAGTTTGGCACGCATCCTCAGTCCTCGAAGACGTAGGTTCAGGCCTGCAAAGGCATCCGCCATGGATGGTGCGCTCAAATTGCGGGTTCTAAGCGAATGACCGCCGACTTGGTTTGTCAGTTCGCCGAAGAAACGGTCTCCCCATATGAAACCGTGAATGCGAACTCCGCTCCCTTATCCATCTCTCCGCGTGCCCAGATCTTTCCCCCATGCCGAGCAATAATTCTATGTACGGTCGCAAGCCCAACCCCCGTTCCTGGAAACTCGCTCTGAGAGTGAAGCCGCTGAAAAGGGCGGAACAGCAAGTCGGTGTACTGCGGATCGAATCCCACACCATTGTCACGGACAAAGTAGACCGTTCCCGTGCGTTCACTCCGGAATCCAAACTCAATCTTCGCATCCTCCCGCTTCGACGTGTACTTCCACGCGTTCCTCAGCAGGTTCTCAAGCACCAGCGACATCAGACCTTCGTCCGCTACCACATTGGCGTTTTTCTGCAAGTTAATCTCAACGCGCCGTTCAGGCTCCGCGGTCTTGAGTTCACTCACTATCTTCTCCGCCATCTCCGTCAGGTTAACTGCCCTGCGCTGAAGCGAAACGCTGGTTGCGCGCGACAGGTTCAGCAAGTCGTCAATCAACATGGACATACGCTTGCTTCCTTCAAAAATCTTTTCTACTAGCATGGAGCCGTCTCGGTTGTCGGTTTCAGCAAGCCGGATTTGCAGGAGGAAGCCGATATCCGTGATCAGTTGCAGGGGGCCGCGCAAATCGTGTGCAACAGAACTGGAAAACGCCTCCAGCTCTTTGATTGCGGCCGACAACTCGGCTGTCCGCTCCTGTACTCTTTTCTCGAGCGCGGTGCGCGATTCTTCCAGGGCCACGTCGCGCTGCTCAATCTGTTCCAGCATTCCGTTAAATGTCTTGACGAGAAACGCGATCTCATCGCCTGATCGAGGCATCTCCGCTCTCACCGAATAGTTCTGTTCTCGGCTGACCACCAGGGCCGTTTCAGCCAGTTTAGAGATCGGACTCGTGATCAGGTGGCGAGTCGAGATGGTCGCAAGAATAGCGGCCAGGAAGCTGAGGAACAGGATGCACGCTGAGATCAATCCGAACTGCCGCGCACGGCTCGCTACGTCGGTTGTTTCCGCCTCCAGAACCACTGTCCCCAGTAATCGTCGGTCAGGAGCTACCGGACGTTGGACAAACAGGTCCTCGCCCCGGTACCAGTAGCTGTTGGTACCGTTGTTCCGCAGTTTCGAGATGTCGAGTGGCAGATCCGTTGCCTCGCGACGATATTGCGCGAAAACCTTCCCGTCGGGCAGCATGACGGCGGCTGAAAGAATGTGCGGAGAGCGACGCAAAGCGGACAATGTGTTCTCGGCAGCTTGCGGATCGTCGAAGGTCAGTGCCGTCACGGTGTTCTCACCTACGATCGCTGCTTCCGTGTTGAGTGAGTCGATCAGGCCTTGGCGCAGCGAGTACAGGTCATAGACCAGAAAAGAGACATACGCCAGTACGAGCGCAATCCCGCTCACCAGCACGTTCATCCGCGTCAGCTTGCCCGAAATCGACATGGGGTTCCATGGGCTCATGGCGCAGCCTCCGTTGCCGGCTTCCCCGCAATCGAATAGGCGACCTTCAGCAGTTCCGAGCTAAGCACAAGGTGTGTCTTCTTTACCGCATCGAGGTTCACGGCAAACCGCACGTGGTTCGACAAGAGTAGGAACTGTATCATTCCTCCCTGGGCCAGGAATGTCGAACCGGAACCCACCGTCAGCACATCGGCGCCATGCAGTTCTTCCAGGTCCTTGTCGATTCGTGAGCCTTCCGAGTCTGTCACGTAAGCGATGCTGCAGCTGCGCGCCTGCGTTCCATCCTTCAACTGGACAATCCGGACCGGCCGGTTGTCGATGACTTGTCCGCCCATTAAGTCCTTTAGCGCGGCTTCAATCCTGTCTTCGCCAACCACGCATACGTCGAAGGTTTCGCGAGAGGCTCCGAGTGTCACATTTTGGTTACGCATGAACTTACCGAAGTTCAGCAGATAAGCCGCCTTCACATCGAATTCAGAAGGCCTTCCCTGGCAGAATGCGGCAATCCCAATTGCCAGCTGTAGCGCAATAGCAGCGCTCCAGGCCATAACGCAGAAAAACCGGCGTGGCATACGCAAGGCCGCCTCGTTCAGGAGACTCCTGCACACATTGGCAAGGACTTTGGGTATTACAGCCGAATTAAGGTAGATTTGCCCGAACGCACGTCTATCGAGTGCACCTTGCGTCATCGCCTCGCGGGCACTGTTTCTCTGATTCTGCTCTAGCTGAAACATCGAATATTCAACTCTGAATCTTTTCTGAACCTGAAATCAGTTCCAGCATCTTCCTGATCAGCTCACGGGGCTCTCCCTTTCGAACGAATCCCGCAGCGTAAGGAGCCACATCGTCAGGCATGTGCCACAAATCTGAATGCACAAGAATTGGCGCACCGGCGAACAGAGTCTGCGCTTCCTGCGCCACCTGTGGCGCAGTCTTCACCGAATTCAGACGGTAGTCCAAAAGAATCAGGGAAATATCCGTCTCCGGCGGAAATTCCGGCCCTGCAAACTTCACGATCGCTGGAACTGGCCTGAAGCCTGCTTGTTCAACCAGCCGACCATAGATCTCCAGATGATGGGGATCGTCATCGATGATCAGCACATTCCGGCCATCGCTTTCCATCTTGGCTCCTGTCAATAATTCTCGAACAGCAATAGTAGTTGCGATGCTGTTCCGGAGACAACATTCCCTGGGGTCACTTGGTAAATGTTATCTCGCCATAGAATCCGCGCCGGATTCCGACATTCGGGCCGGGGTCCACGCTGCCGAATTCGAAATGGTGGGGCTGCAACAAATTTCGACCCACCGCGGAGAACTTGAACTGGCGGGCGAATTGCCAATCGAATCGAGCGTCCCCGGACGAGTAGGCTCGAATGCTCTCGCCGCCCTCAGTTATTTCATGAAGAACAGCCACATAGCGGTAGGTCAGGTCGAGGCTGAAGACCTTTGCAAAATCAAGATCGGATTGCAGAGACAACCGGTGTTTTGGGCTGGAGCCTTCCACTACCGGAGCGGTGCCCGCATCTAATGAGTCCTTACCCTTCTTAATATCCATCTGCAGATAGGAATAGGACCCGCGCAAGCGCCAGGTGGGCAGCGGTCTCCATTCCGGGGCAAATTCAATTCCCTTGGTGGTGCCTACCAACCCGTTTCCGAAAACGGCGGGAAAAGCAATGTGCGTGGGCGCCCGGTTTGTCACTACCGCCGGAGGTCCGATTATATCTTCACTCAGAAGATCGCCGTAATGGTTGTAGAACGCCGCCACGTCAAAATAGAGCGACTTGCGGGCCAGGAGGCGATCGCCCACTTCATAACCGTTGAGCTCTTCGGAGTGGAAGTTCGGATTGGGAGTGAATATCCCAAAGACCGGTAATCCACTCGCTGTGCCTGCGTACACCACTTCAGTGAAGTTCTCCTCAACATCGGATGGCGTTCGCACCGCATGAGTGAAGGCAGCCCAGAAGCTTTGGCTGCCGGTCGGCGTCCACGACAAGCGGCCGGTGGGCTGCAATTGCCACCCCGTAAAATTTGTTTCCAGAATTTTGGTGCCGAAAGTGAAGGTGAGCTGTTTGTCGATCAGTGCGATTTCATCCTGGAAGAAGGCGGTTAACAGGCGATCGGTTCTGGATTCAGGCGAAAAGAATTCACCCGGAACCACGATTGGATTGTCTTCGTGGCTGAAGCGCGCTCCGAGTCCCCATGCAATCTGCTGCCGGCCCGGCAGACGAAAGCGGTCGAGATAATCGATGTCAAAGGTGTTGCGAAGATCCTTGAACTGGGTGGGATCGAAGCGATTGGTGTGCTCGTAGGAGGTCTGAAGCTGGAAATCCTTGCCCTCTTCATACACTTTTTGCCAGCGCCCCAGAATGTTTTCGCCTGAAATTTGTTCTGTGCCGTAGAGGGTTTGCGAATAGGGCATCGTGTAGTTTGATACGGTATCGCCTGTACCCGCGCCTTCATCGTAGATGTCGCCTTCAAAGGTGAAATGATCGCCCGAAGCCTTCGTCCAGTCGGTGCGAAAACCGCCCTGTATTGCCCGCCAACGGTCAAACTTGATGCCATCGGGGTGGTACTCGGGGCCGCGGTCGAAACCCAATTCGTAAACCCCGTAATCGAGACCCTTCGAATTGCCGCCGCCGTAATGCGCGTTTAAGAAGCCTTGCTCCCGGGTTCCGCCGCCGGCATTGACTTTGGCCCCATGGGTGTCTTTCGTGCCTTTGGTGATGATATTGATGACGCCATTGACCGCATTCGGCCCCCAGATGGTGCCGCCGGGGCCTCGGATGACCTCGATTCGATCAACATCTTCCATAAGCAAATTTTGGCCGTCCCACCAGGTCCCCGCGAAAAGTGTCGTGTAGACAGTTCGGCCGTCAATGAGCACAAGCACGTCGCGCGAAAGGTTGTTTCCGAAGCCGCGAATTCCGACCGACCAGGAGTGGGCATCAATTTGTTCCACATCCACTCCAGGAGCCAGACGCAGCGCATCGGGGATCGTCGTCGCGCCTGAACGCTGGATGTCATCCTCGGTGATCACGTATATCGCTGCCGGAGTATTCCAGACCTCTTCCGGTTCTTTAGAAACGGTAGTCACCTCGATATTCCCGAGTTGCTCGAGGGTCAAAGTGCTCAAAGGGTTCTGCTGGCTGCTATCCGAAGGTGCTTCCGCATAGAAAACTCTATTAATGAGTGATATGGAGGCAGCAAAAGTGAGGAAACGCAATGCTGCGGAGTTGCGGCGTCGATACCGGCGTGGTTCAACAGCCCTGGGAAGTGCTGGAGCCTTGTAAAACCAGGAGCCAAAAGAGTGCGATAGGTGGAACCGCCCTGCGAATCGGCTTTGTTGAACGAGCGATGAGAACATCTATTTCCAATTCTCAACTTCAATGTGCGTATGCAGAATGTGGGGGTCAGATGGATAGGAAACACCAAACTCTTAGATGCCGTTTGATCAGAAAATGGTTGTTTGGGAGAAAGCGCCAGTCGAAAAAACCGGCGCCGCGGCGAGATTTCTGAACACTGGCCAGTCCTCGACCCGACCAGAGGCTCCGGGAGCCTCCTCAGAACTCAGCCTCGCGGTAGGGCACGAGATTCCAGTCGTCAAAACAGCATCGCCGCGAACTGGCAGATGTACGCCAGATTCGTTCGCTGGCTCACAGGGCAACCCCGACTCTGAGCCTGCCGCGGGAGAGGATTCTCGCGCGCAATCCGCCGCGTCCCTGCAATGCTTTCTCCGCACCCGGTGCGATAGCGGAGTCCATCCAGTAGCAGGGCTTGCATTCGCAGACCCCTTCGAACTCCACATCCTGAATGGTGAAGGTCTTGCCGATGAGGGAGTTCAGATCGATTCCGGCCGTGACGACATTGCGGCGGGCAACGCCCGGGGATTTCAGTTGCACCCCCAAGCGCCGGCAGACGTCCTCGAATACTTCGCTGGCTATGAATGTGATTTGTCCTTTGTAGTTGTCGCCGTAATCGTAAAAACGATCCCCGCTGACGCCGTGCCCGGCAACGCACTCAATCTCGTTCATGGTGCAGAGGGTATTTTTTCCCGCGGCCTGGCCATGGTGACCGAAGAAGTTATGACCGGGAGAGATAAACAGGTGGCGGATGATCATGGTTCGCCTCTCAACCTTGCTTTCGCTGCCTCCGCGCCAAGGAAACCGGGAGCAGAATTTTCTCAGCAGCCTTCTTTCTTTTTCCTAGGCGGCGCTGCGTTCGTTGTCGGCGGTGCAGCGGGTACAGAAGGCGGCGCCACCCTGGGAAGTGCAGGCATCGCGGCGGTCGAGGCTTGGGTATTGGCTGCCTTCGGTGCGCCGCCAAAGAACTTCGCTACCTGTGCCTGTCGTTCGAAGGCTGAATCGGTGGTTCCTTGCGGCTTAATCGGAAAGAGCACGAAATCTTTCCAGCCCTGCATGCCACCGCTCAGGACATAGACCGATTTGAATCCCTGTGCATCCAGTAGAAACCAAGCTTTCGCCGCTTCCAGGCTGTCATCTGAGCAGAGGAGGATTTTTTCGTTGTGTGCAGCAAAGTCCGGTGTCAGGGAAGCCAGAGGGAAATTCTCTGCCGCGGGAATGTGATAGGCGTTGTAGTCCTTCTGCTGGCGCAAGTCGACGAGGCGAAAATCATTTCGGTCCTGGATGATCCAGTCTGCGAGTTGCACCGGCTCAATCAGATCCGCTCCTTTCCCGACGCGCATCTGGAGATCCCTGGTGCCGATGGTCGCGTGATGGCCGCGGTAGGGGTCGCCCGCGAAGGCGGCAAAGAGTCCGATCACCGCCAGGCTCAACGCAAGCGCGCGAACGGGCGTGAGCCTACGGCTTCCGCCGATGATCGATCCTTCGGGATCGGGCAGCTTGCCTCCAAACCTTTTCTCTGCCCACTCACCGGCCGCAAATGCTCCCAGAGCCATCAGCACGGCTGCAAAAACCAGAAGCCCATAGGGGAGGTCGAAGAGCTTCGGGAGAGTGATCTGCCCCATCGAGGTGGAATGAGCGAAACCGACAATCAGAGGGTAGACTTCGCCGAAACCGAGGAGCCCCGCGACCATTCCCAAAAGGTAGACCATGCCATCGATGCGGCCGGTAGCGGCGGAGACACACGAAGTGCCAGGGCAATAGCCGCCGATAACAAAGCCGACACCGAGCAGAAGGCCTCCGACGATTTGAGGTACGAGGAAAGTAGGAACTAAGTAGACGAGCGACAGATCCAGCATGCCCAGGCGCGAAAACACATAGAGACCGGTCATTGCCGTGATGATCGCGGTAAACATCACCTTCAGAACGCTCAGGTCGCAGAGATAGAACTGCGATGCGAGCTTGCGTGCGCTGCCGAAGCCGGCCCGTTCAAGGAAGAACCCAAAGCCAATGCCGATGAGGAAGGCGATGACGAAGCTAGCCTCGTCGCCGAAGAGTCCGAATTTGTAGAAGGGAGCATTCATATCAGATCCATTGCTTTCTGAAGAAGTAAGCCACCGCGTAGGCGCCGCCGAATACACACCACATAAAGACCCAGCTGCCGACGTTGAGCAGGGCGCCGCCAGTAAGCGCCTGACCGCTGGTGCAGCCGAGAGCGATCTTTGCGCCAATACCCATCAGGCCTCCGCCCACAAATGCAAAAGCAAGGCGGCGGACCGTCGTGCTGCGAGGGCCTTGTTCCACCGTGAGCTTCAACCGATTGGCGAGGACACCGGAGAGAAAGCCGCCGACAAAGACTCCCAGAACTTCGAATACCAGCCAGTCCTTGAGAGGGCTGCGCGAGCCGTCGCCGAGATACTCAGAGTAGAAGGGACTATTTTCGGCATGCGCCGGGGCAATCTGGTGCACCGCAGCGGCGACGACGGTCGTGAAAGCGCCTGACGCTCCCAGTCCGCGTCCCATAATGACGAAGGAGGCCAGTAACACGAGGCCAAGTCCAAATCCAGCCCAATAAGAATTCCAGTAGGGCTGGGGAGTTTGTTGTTCCGAATTCATGAATTCTTCCTCCGTTAATTCACTGCATGAAACCAATGGCTTTGCTGGCCTGCGTAGACAAGAATGAAGCGAAGTGCAAGTCCGCCGAAAATGACAAGAACAGCCGGCGCCAGCGTGTGGCGAATGGAATTCTGCAACTCGAGCGTTTGCAGGATGAGGGGCAAAACGATGCCCAGAGAGATTACGAAGATCCAGAAGACAGCTGCATAGGGGCCGCTGAGAAGAAGCGAGGCGGCTTGCTGATGAACTGCGGTCGATGTAAGCTGGCCGATCAGGAACAGACTGAGGATGCCCAGTTCAATGGTGAGGAAGCTGTTGTCAGCGCCCGCCAGGACCGGGGCGGCCCCTTGATCGAGCGGCCGCGCCTGAGCCAGCCGCGTGAGAGAGGAGAGCAGGAAGTCGGCGAACCCTGGCAGCTCTTCCCCGGAAGAAGAGAGAACCAGAATCCCATGCAGCAGCGCAGCTGCTGTTGAGAGACCGGAGAACAGGAAGAGCGGGCCAAGCAGGGCGCTGTTCCAGAGCGGGCGCGCGCCAAGCGTACCCAAAAGGATGCCGGTATAAATACCGAGGCCAATTCCTACCAGGACATTGGCGATGCCAATAGCCACCACCAGACGTGTGCGGGACAGGATGAAGTCGCTCCATGTAGTCAAAACAGGAAAGCGCTTCGCCAGTGCTGGAACAGCCTCCGGGAGATGAGCCAGCGCATTCGCGGCCAGGGCGGGATAGACCAAAAGCAGAATCCACGAGCCCCAGGACATCGGCGAAGTAATCTGCAATGTGGTATAGAGTCGCCAGACATAGAGCTTGTGGGACAGGTCGAGAAACAGCACGAACATACCGAGACTGAGGAATGCCAGACCGGCCAGGGGTCCGATGGTGCAACACACAAGGGCCTCGCGCTGTGTGGGGCGAATTGTGATAAGCCGTACGCCGGCGATGATCATCAACCCGGCAACCAGTCCGCCCAGAAAGAGGTAGATCGGGATTTGCCATTGCCAGACATCAAGGGTCGGATCTACCAGCGGATTGTGTCGAGACAAAGATAATTCAGTAAGTGTGTTCATGTTTGCCTAAGTCAGATAGAAGATGCATGGTTTGGTTCCCGCTTCCGGCAACAGTGCGTGATACGGGCGCGAGTTAAGTAACTGGCTCACTTCGGACTGCGGATCGTCGATATCTCCGAAGTGCATGCAGTGCGTGGGGCGGACGGAAACGCAGGCCGGATCAAGGCCGCGCTCGACGCGGTGGATGCAGAAGGTACATTTGTCGACATAGCCGTCCGGATGAATGAAGCGTGCGTCATAAGGGCATGCCGCGATGCAGGCTTTGCAGCCAATACATTTGTCGTGGTCGACCAGCACCACGCCGCCCTGCTCATGGATATGACTTGCTCCGGTCGGGCAGCAGGAGACGCACGGAGGATTGTCGCAGTGATTGCATCGTTCCGAACGGATCTCCATCTGCAGAGTGGGAAAAGCGCCGTGGACCTCTTCCGCGATCCAGTCGCGGCTGTAGCCTTCCGGAACGCCGTTTTCAGTCTTGCAGGCCACCACGCAATCGTGGCAGCCCACGCACCTCCGCGTATCGATAACCATGGCGAAACGGTACATGTTCAGACCTCCGTCTCGAGCGTGACAAAATTCACGTTCATACCTGTGCCGCCCATTAATGGGTCCGTCTTATAGCGCGTAATCAGCTGCGAATCGCTCGCGCCTTTGCCGAAGGCGCTGTGAAGCTCCTTCGATGTATGTCCCCAGCCATGGGTCATGTACACGCAATCCGGACGAATGCGTTCCGTAGCCTTGACAAGAATCCTGTTGCTTACCTGACCGTCGAGATTGCGAAGACGGATATAGTCCCCGCTCTTCAGTCCGAGTCTTTGCGCCTCTCCCTTATTGACCCAAACCGAGTTCTCGCTCTGCAGGTCCACGAGCAGAGGATTGGTCTGGGTACGGCTGAAGGAGTGCATCGGGGCGCGGCCGAACAGCAGCCGATAGGAACCTTCCGGCGGCGGGTCTGGAGGCGTGTATTTGGGAACGGGATCGAAGCCGGCTTTCTGCAGTTGCAGCGAATAAAACTCGATCTTCTTTGACGGCGTGTCGAACACAGCCGGCGCTCCGTCTTCGAAGTATATGGGCCGTTGCGGGCCGAGCAGAACGCCGTCGCGCTTCAGGTCTTCGAAGCTATAGCCGGCCGCTTTGAGGCGCGCCGCAAGATACTCCCCGATGTTGTTCCACGGGTAGTACGCGCTTAGTCCCAGCTTTTCCGCGAGCGTTTTGGCGATCCACCAGTTTGGCTTCTGGTCTCCGGGCGCATCGACGACAGGCTGGCGCAGCGCGATAAAGGATTGCCGGAAAGGTTCGGAGTGTAGCTCGTCGTAACGTTCCAGATAGATCGATTCAGGTAAAACCACATCCGCCCAGCAGGCGATCTCGCTCGGAATCGTATCGACAACGACGAACAGATCGAGATTCTGAATCGCTCGAATTGTCTCGGCCTGATTGGGCAGAGAATAGAGGAGATTGGTCGCGTAGACCAGCCAGCCTTTGATCGGATAGGGCGCGCCGGTCAAGGTGGCTTCGCGGATTCCGGTGCTGATCGCTTCATCCGCGAATGGATATTTGTTGTTGGGATTGTCGACCGGCGGCCTCTTCGACTTCGGATACGCCGGAACGGGATAGCCCGGAATTTCCATCTCCGCAGGCATATAAAGGCCACCTTTGCGCCCCCAACTGCCCATCAGTGCGTTCAGCAGGGCGATGGCGCGACTGCGCTGGGCGTCGTCGCCATACCAGCTGGAGTGGCGTCCGGGATGGATGAGCGTTGCGGGGCGATAGCGCGCCATCTCGCGGGCAGTTGCGCGAATCAGGTCGGGATCGATGCCGGTTTCCGGGTATGCCCATTCCGGCGTGAAGGCCTGAATCTCTGCCGTGAACCGCTCGAAGCCGAAACCGTACTGATCGACGTAATCCTTGTCGTAAAGATTTTCGCTGACGATGACATTCATCCAGGCGAGCAGCAGTGCCAAATCGGTGCCGGGTTTTACGGGAAGATAAAATTTGGCCTTGCTGGCGGCAACGGAGAAGCGCGGGTCGACCACGATGATGCTTGCGCCGTTTCCTACAGCCTCTGCAAATTCCTGCACCTGAGTGTTGTGCATGTTCTCGCCAATGTGAGATCCGATCAAAACGATGCACTGGGCGTTTGCGATATCGGTTCTCTCCGGGGAACCCACACCGTCACCGAAGGTGAGCGTAAAGCCGACATCGCGGGGTCCACGACACTGCGCAAACGAGGGAGCCGCAATGTTCTCTGTTCCATAAGCGCGAAGCGTGTGTTTGAAGAACCGTCCGCCCAGGCCGTGGATGAACGCTGCGAAAGACTCCGGTCCATATTGCGCCTTGATCTTCTGCATCTTGTCCGCAACGAAGCTGAGCGCCTCATCCCAGGTGACCGCCTTCCACTTTTCCTCGCCGCGCTTGCTCACACGGAGGAGCGGAGAACGAAGGCGGTCGCGATCGAAATGCGCACCGATTCCGCCAGTGCCGCGGGGGCAAAGGCGGCCGCGGGACAGGGGATCGAGCGGATTGCCTTCAATCTTCCATAACTTGCCGTCGCGAACAGTAGCGATGGCGCCGCACTCCCAGAAGCAGAGATTGCAGAACGTCGGCACCGCGCGAGTGCCGCGCTCAGCATGCTTGCCGGACCCGGCCAGTACACGAAGCGAGGCATCCAGCGAGCCGGCTGCGGCCATGGTTCCGGCACCGATCTTCAGGAAGCGTCGACGGGAAAGGTTCATCATCGGGACGGTTGCCTTTCTCTCGATGTGGTACTTACGGAATTGATTCGAGATGTCATTGTGTTGGTCCTGCAAGCAGAGGAGATCGATCCGGCCACGCGGGGAGGAAGCATTGCGGGCTGAGGGTTGAGCGATAGTCTTTGAAATTCGCGAAGACCCGGGCAACGCGGCGGTCCTTCTCGTTGTGACAAGCAAGACAGGCGCCGACTTGGAGGATCCTTTGCTGCTCATCGAGCGAGAACGGGCGGGCCCCTTTGCGTGTGGCCGAACGTCCGCTGGGCTCCTGCATGAAGCCGATCCAGGCATCGGACGGCAGACCATCTTCCGGGCTGCTGGCAAATTGCGGGGTGAACCGCCACGCAGCCGTTCGACCCGTGACGACATATTTGAGTTGGCCTCGTCCGTAGCCGAGGGCTGCTGGATTGGTATGGCAGGATCGGCAGTCCCGGGCCCGGGTCGCTGTCGTGTGCGCCGAGGCGGGAGCAAAAAGGCGACGGAATTCAGGTTGGTTTTTTCGAGCACCGACAGGGATGTCCAGGTGCAGAATCATTCCGGGGATGAAGGTGGTGATGCGTTCTGCTGATTTACCGTCGGACGAGGAGATGCGCTCGATGCCAAGTGCGGGCGCGTCGCTCAGATAGTTAGCCGGCTCTTCCTGCCATTCGCCATCAACATACTTGCCCGCGAGATAATCCCAGCCCTGTGTACTCCGGTTGAAGGAGGTGTGGCAGGAAATGCACTGCGGAGTCCATGGGGTATGGCAGGCGGAACACTCCAGCCTCTGATGCATGGCTGCGGTGCACGCTTCGGCCATCGGTTTCGGCTTCAGGACTTTTGTGGAGTCCATCACGGAGAGCACGGGACGTCCGCCATGGTCGAGAAACATATTTGGATAGGCCGCGGCTCCGGATTCGCTGACCACGAACTTGCGGCCGGGTTCGTTCAACCGGCGCATCGCGACGATTTGCTGCGTCTCGGAGTCGAGCTCGCCATACTCTTTCGCTGCGGTCTTGCGCACGGCATGGCAATCCACGCAGGCGATTTTGATGGCATCGCGTTCATGGGCATGGGTCGCGCCATCGCCCATCGCTTCGGATGCCTGATGGCAGTCGATACACGTCATACCCTTATCCGCATGAATGTCGGCAGCGTGTTTTTCGAAGACGCGTCCATCCCCGAGGACGCGAAACTGCGCGGGCCATCCCGGGGACGCCTGCGCCGCCTTTTCGTCTATTAGCGTCTCGTGCCAGCCCTCATAGCTGGTTGCAATGCGTCCGGACCGGCTGTGGCAGCCGAAGCAGGCCTACTTCGGAACATGGACAGAAATATCCGGATGATGCAAAGGCGCGGCGGATGCCGGGCGTGCCCGCAATTCGTCAGCGGCAGAGGGATCGTACCGGAGATGGCAAGCCGAGCAGCCCCCGCCGCGGTCCGTCTCGTTGATGGGGCCGGGATGGCTCTTGCCCTGGCCGAGATGACAGGACGCACAGAGGTTGCGCAGATGGGTATCGGCAGCAGTATGTTTCAAAGCCGCCAGGTCGTAGCGCGCGTCGAGTTCGGTGTTTTCACCAAAGGCAAACTTGTCTATCGCCACGACGCCGCTCATCGTGTTCATCACCGAGGCGTGCACGCGCTGCGCCTGGTCGGTATGGCAGTTGGGGGCGCCACAGGTCTGCGCAACGACCGAGAGATCGCCAGGCATGAGAGTCATGCCGGCGTGGGCGAGCTTCTTGTCCAGCGTCCATGGATTGCCGAAATGGCAGGCAGCACAGCCGATCGTTGCGGGATCATGGGCGGCGACGAATCCGGTCATCTTTCCGTGGCACGATAGGCATCCTTCGCGCTGGCCGTTAATCAGGGGGACGCTGGTCTCCACGAATCCTCTGGCGGGAGGGATGTAGGCGCGGTAAGAAAGAAAGTCAGCTTCGCCGGCCAGAACCGTGGCGGGGGATGTCCATCGCCAGCCATCGCCGCGCAAGGTGAGTCCGATCAGGGTGAGCGCAACATAGAACAGCACGACGGTGCCGAGTGCGTATCGAGGGGCGAGGTGGATGTGGGATGGGAATCCCGGCAACAAGATCAGCAACACCAGAACCAGGCCGCCAATCCAGACAGCGAGCTGAGGGCGAGGCAGCCAGTGCAGAAACTCCTGCAGGCCGACCAGGTACCATGGTCCCTTTTCGACCGCTGCCGTGCGCCATTCCAGACCGGGTACCAGAAAAAATGAAAGTAGGAGGGTCGGGACCGCGATGCACGCGAGCGACTGTACCGCTGGCAGGATGCGCCGAGTGTGTTCCACAGTGACGAGCCAGATGACCAGAGTGGCGGTACAGGCGTGGTGAAGATAGATAGTAGAGAGGTCGGCACCCGTGCCGGTGAGCAGCCGTTGCATGGCCGCGCCGGCGAACGGGATCAGGCCGAGCAGTGTCCTCAACACGGGAAGCGCCTGCTGGGCCGCTGCATCCGCACGCAGCAGAAAGCCCGAAAGCAAGATGGCGGCGATGACCGGGATCGTCAGCACCAGACGCAGCCAAACCCCAAAGCGCACGAGCCTTTCGCTGTGGCGCAGCAGATGATCCACAACGTGTGCCAGCATGAGGACCAGGAACGCCTGCGCCGACCAGTAGTGCAGACTGCGCGCGAAGACTCCCGCGGGGTTTTTTAGCGACAGAAGGGCGAGCGAATCGAGGGCCGTCGACGGGCGATACGCGGGTACGAGCATGATGCCCGTTGCGGCACACAGGACAAAGGCAGCAAGGGCCAGCATTCCCATCCCCGGAATGCGTCGCCAAAGGCTGGGATTCGTGCGCTTCACGTCTGGCTGCTCCCCAGCGTGACGCGGAGCGCGGCTTTGGCACGGTCGAGCGCAAACGGCAAAGAACGTAATCCCCGCGCTGCCGGACCGTGCACAACGTTTCCGCCCAGGTCGAATCGCGAACCGTGACAGGGGCAGACGAGCTCCCTGCCCTCGGTTCGGTTGACCCGGCAGCCCAAGTGCGGGCATTGGGATGAAAAGACAGCGACCGCGTCTGTACGGTTGACGACGATCATCGGGTCGTAAAAGTGAATCGCCTGCGCCGCACTCCAGGACACGGTGAGCGTCGTCTCCGAGTTTTCAGGAATCGACTCTGCATCCCAGGCTATCCGGTCCATGATCCAGAGCGCGAGAGCACCGAGAGAGGTAATTCCCGTTTTCAAGAACAGGCGCCGCGACGCGGGGCGGAAAACCGACGCCGGCGAAAGCGAACGTCGCAGATCGCCCTGACTGTACAGCAATCCACGCGCAGCAATCACCGGCTCATGCCTTTCCGCTCCGTGCAGGACGCGGTCTGGTTGTTCGTCGAAGTCTGCCGTTCGAGCGTTAGGCGTCATTTCCAGCATCTCCCCGATTGGCAACCTTCTCCACCGCCCGATTGCAAGGCAACATTCGCGGACAGAATCGAGAGCGGGAGCAACGAGGGCGAACCCTCGCACCTCTTCCCCAGTTCGCCCGCTGCTTACTAAAAGCTCTTTCCGAAACCGATCGTTACGGAGTTTTCCGACATTTTGCTGGTTACGCTGGTACCCGGGATGGGCCCCTTAGCGGAAATCCACGGGCCGGTGATCGAATTCTGGAAGGCGTGATAGTACGTCGCCATGGCGTCCCACCCACGCATGTGCTGGATAATGCCGCCGGAGACGTGATGCTGCACGATGGCAGGAGCCGGCGTGTTGAAGAACGTGTACTCAGCCGGGATCGGATTTCCGGAGTAGTTGTAGCCGAGCATCAGCTTGGTTGAGGAACCGACCTTTTGCTGAATACCGCCGCCAACCGCCCAGATGTTGCGCCATCCAAAACCGGCGAGGGAACCATCGGGGTTGTATCCGACCTTATCGAATCCGGCGGTATTGGCGTAGTCAAACCAGCGCAAATCGACACCAATCAGTGTGCCTTTGCGGGCGACAATTCCGGCTCCCACGGATACGACCTGGGGCAGGTCCATGTGAAAGTGCATCGTATGGGATACACCGGTCAGGTCTTCGCGGTTCCAGGTGAACTTTTGAAACCAGACCGGTGACCGCCAGGAAACACCGATGCTGATCGGCCCTGCGGCATAGTGCACTCCCGCACTTGCACCCATGCCCGAAGCGGGTGCGTTGTTTCCCGCCGAGAGGTAGTAGGGCATCGTGCTGCCCGCCATCACCGGCGGGGAAAATGGCGCCGGTATGACCTGCAGCATCGAGAGCGCAGGAACAAAGGAGAACCCTGCGGAGAGTCTTTCCGTGAACTCACGCGAGACTCCGAACGGAACCGTCACCAGCAGTGGCTCTTGTAGGTGATCGTGATCACAGGATCACGGAAGGAGAACCCTGATAAGTCAGCAGTCTCTTCTGCGCTGAGCTATCACAAAGCCACCTGACACGACGATTGCGCCGAACTTGTACGTCACCCGGGCAGCGCGGCTTCAGTACGCACTCTCGGCACGGCAAAAGGCTGTATTCACCTCATGCAGCTCCGCCGTGCCCAACTCGCTTACAACCCTTCGGGCAAGATCCGGCTTCAGGATCCTGCTGCAGATGCAGCCTTGTCGGTTTCGACCTCGCGGACCGCCAGGTGGTCGAACCAAGTGAACTTGAGAATCGCCGACGCGGCCAGGACCACGAATAAAGCGATGGCGGCGCGCTCAAATTCTTGAATGACGACGTACAGGGGCAACACCACGAGGGCGATTTGCCACACAATTCCGACGACGATATTGAACATGTCGCGCGCGAAGTCGGCGTTGCGCTTGAAGCCGGGATCTTCTGCCAGCACCTTCTGGAGGACGGGCCCCCAGAGGCCCCATGGCCGCACCCGCCGGTAGAAATCCTTCAGGACGGCTTCGTCTTCCGGCTTGGTGAGCAGGGTTCCGGCAAGGCAACCGATGATCGAGAGGATGAGCACCAGCGGGAAAACGATGGAGACGTCCACGTTGATGGAATAGGTGGCGAGCAGGTGCTGAACAAGCGGCACCTTAGCAATGAAAAGCGGCAGCGAGAGCGACGATGCGATGCCGGCGACCATGCCCCAGAAGTAGCCGTAGCCGTTAAAGCGCCACCAATACCACTTGAGCACGTTGGAAGCGGTGTAGCCGCCCCAGAGTCCGGAGACGATCCAGACCACGACGGAATTGACGGAGGTAACGTTCCATCCGATGAGGACGCCGATCACCACAACGGCAAAGGAGCTGATGTAGCTAAGGCGAACGTAGGTTTTGGGCGGCGCGTCGGGGCGAATGTAGCGCTTGTAGATGTCGTTGACGAAGTACGGCGGCGCGGCGTTGACGGTGGCCGCGAAGTTCGACATGAAGGCGGCCAGCAGGCCGGCGATGAGGAAACCCAGCAGCCCGCACGGGCACAAACCGGCCGAGCGCATAGGGCAAGCACCAGCTCGAAGTCCATGTTGGCGCCCATGGCGCGGATGTTGTCGCTGAAGAACACGGCGGCCAGCACGGTGAGCCCGGTGATCAGGAAGTAGCGGGGAAAGGTGAGCACGATGTTTACCCACGCGCTCATCATGGAGGCTTCGCGCGGGATTCTTGCGACGAGAGCACGCGCTGCATGTCGTAGTTGGGAGCCGGACCGGCGGCGCTGATGAGCACGCCCTTGAAGAGCAGCATCATGACGAAGAAGCCGAAGAGGCCGTAGCCGTCCTGGGCGATCTTGGCGCTGGCGGCGGGGATCAGCGTTGACCAGTCCAGGTCCGAGATGCCAGCCGAAGAACACGTTGTCCCAGCCGGCGGGCACCATCCGGTGCAGCGTCTCCGGCGCCACTTTCATCATGGCGATGATGCCGACGGCAAACGAGGCGACGGACAGAATGCAGAACTGCACCACTTCGGTGATGACCACGCTGAACATGCCGCCCTTGATGACGTAAATTGCGGTGATGCGCGATCGAGAATCAGGGCGTACTGGTTGGGCGTGAGATGCCAGGGCAGGAAGGTGGCGGCAAACTTGCCGATGCCCTTGAAGCCGTAGCTGAAGAATCCGATGATGCTGACGAAGGCGTAGATGACCACGATGAGGTGGGACAACTGCGCGCCGCGGCCGTTGCCGAAGCGGGTCTTGATCCACTCCGCGCCGGTCATCACGTTGGAGCGGCGCAGCCACGCCGAAAGGTAGACCATCAGGAAGACCTGGTTGAAGGTGGGCCACAGCCAGGGGATCCAGACGCTTTTCAGGCCGTAGACGAACATCCAGTAGACCAGCAGCATGGTGCCGCTGATATCGAACATGCCGGAGGCATTGGATACGCCCAGAACGTACCAGGGCATCGTGTTGCCGCCCAGAAAATAGTCCTGTATGTTCTGCGAGGCGCGGTGGGAAACCCAGTAGCCGATGAACACCGTGCTCAGCAGGTAAGCCACGATGATGGCGATATCCAATACGCGGAGATGCATCACAACAAACCTCGATTCCCCTGACCGGCTACTTCAATTCACCCGCCAACAAAAACACCAGCGAAGCCTGCCAGTTGATCGCAATCTCATTGCTTGCGTAGGAAGCCAACTGGTCGGCATAGACTTTGGCCGGCGGCAAATCCTTGGGCAGCGCCGCCAGCACCGCGTCCTGCCGTCCTCGATTGGGCCCGCCGGCCAGCAGCCCCGGCCATGGTCCCGGCTGCTTTCCGGAACCGCTGGGCCGATGATGGGGATGCTCGACGGAGTGCTCGCCCAATTGTGTCACCCAGGAGAGCGAGAACGTATTCCGTCCCAGAAGATAATGCAGATTGTCGCGTGCAGCATCGCGGAAGTTCCGACCCGGCTGAAACGTGTTGGCGATGAGCAGATACATCCCATAACCCGCGGCCACGCCGTTGGAGCCCCATACATAATCCTCGGCCTGCATGCTCATGCGGTAGGGGTTTGCATTGGTGCGATCCACCACCGTACGCGCCGCCGCCACCGTGCGCGCGCGAATCGCGTTGATCGCGTCGCGGTCAGAACCCTTGCGCTTGCCCAGCGCATATGTCCACAGACCCATTGCGCCCAGAGAATTCCAGCCCTCTGCAGGTGGCGAGTCGAGATCGGGCAGGTACTTTCGATACTCCTGGACGAAAAAATCGTTGTAGGGCCTTTCGCCGGTGGTCCGCCAAAGCTCGGCCGCGGCCCAGAGCCGCTCGTCGGCGCAGTTGTTGTCGCCGTATTCGCCGGTGCTGACGCCGGGCGGATTGACGAACGTGACGTTGGGGCTCTTCTCCGCCCAGGCCCACGCCTTGCGCGCCGCCTCCAGCGTCCGCGCGGCAAACGCCGCGTCGAACGGCTTATAGACACGCGCTGCGATTGCTCCCACGGCCGCCAGGTCGGCGGTGGCGCAGGTGCTCTTGTAGGGCGCTTTTCCGGTCCCAATCACCTCGCTGGGAAGATCGTCGTCCTCCGGCGCCACAAATCCCGAAAAATGCTCGCTGGTCTGCTTGTGCCAGACGCCCCCATCGTCGTCCTGCATCTTGAGCATCCACTCCAGGTTCCAGCGCGTTTCATTCAGGATGTCCGGCGTTCCGTTGCCGCTCTCCGGAATGCTGAGGGAGATAGCTTTGAGCTTTTTGTGGTAGAGCTCCCATGTCCACAGCAAGGTGCCGGTAGTCACTCCGGAGTTGACCACGTAGCGGCCATAGTCGCCGGCGTCGTGCCAGCCGCCAATGTTGTTCCTTGGCCCGCTGGCGCCTGAACTGGGATGGAATTCGCCTTTCTGGTGACAGGCGGCGTGCTTGTACTCGGGAAACTCCGGCCCCATGTCCACCGCAGTGCCGCAGCGCTGGCCGTAGAAACCGCGCATGGCCAGATAGTAGGCACGCCGATAGACATTCTTCTCGATCGCGAAGTCCCAGCTTCGCCCCACACTCGGAACCTCGATGTAGTATTTTCCCGGTTTGCGCAGCGAGGAAAAGTCCGCGGCCGCGACGGTGTCTCCGGAAAGCGCGTCCGGGGCAGAGGCTATCAGTTTGCCGCGAAGCACTGCCCGATCGTCGCCGGAGCGGCGCACCGTAAAGCTATCCGCCGGCGCGGACACCAGCGCCACCTTGGGCCCATCCCTGGGATAACCCACCTGGTCCACTTTGATGGCAGCGTTCACCGTGCTCCCCGCCTCAGTCGCGCGAACCAGCACGGCTGGGCAAAACAGCAGGCCGGCAATAGCGGTCGAAATGAGCAAATCGCGGCTGGATAGGAAACAGATATTGCCCCGAAAAAGAGAATATGCCATAAGCTTTCTGGCGCCTCGCGCGAGCCCGAAATGAGAATTGAAGACCGGAAATCGTCTCACACTCCGTTCCCCGTTGGCAATGATTTCGGACACCAATGTCTCCGCGGTTTTCCCGGCCCGGAGACCTTTGGATTCACATGCTGGATGCAGCGAGTATAATCGACATTCGTTTTCCATAAGCAGCAAAAACTGCTCTGGAAAAACGTTTGATCAGCTTTCTCCTTCCAGCTTGAATGGAGGCTTGAGGTGAAGTACGGGTATTTCGACGACGACAGACGCGAGTATGTGATAACGCAGCCGGATACGCCGCTGCCATGGATGAATTACCTGGGGTGCCAGGCGTATTTCGGAATCATTTCCAACACTGCGGGAGGCTATTCGTTCTACCGCGATGCACGGCTGCGCCGGCTCACCCGATATCGATATAACAACGTGCCTATGGACCTGGGCGGTCGCTATGTCTACCTGCGCGACGATACGTCCGGCGAATTCTGGTCTCCATCGTGGCAGCCGACGCACCACCATTTGGCGAATTATTCCTGCCGCCACGGCATGGGCTACACGACAATCGGCTCGGCTTATGGCGGGATTGAGGCAACGACCCGGTACTTTGTGCCGCTCGATGAAAACCTTGAAATCTGGCAGCTTACCGTAACCAATCACCGCGCGGAGAGCGCGCATCTGTCGGCTTTCGCCACCGTCGAGTTCTGCCTGTGGGACGCGCAGGACGACGCTACCAACTTCCAGCGCAACTTCAATACTGGCCAGGTGGAAGTGGAGGACGACGTCATTTATCACAAGACGGAATACCGCGAGCGCCGCAATCACTTTGCCTACTTTGCCTGCTCAGAGCCGGGCACGGGGTTCGACACACAGCGCGAGGCGTTTCTCGGCCGCTATCGCGGATGGGACAAGCCAGCCGCGGTGGAAGCCGGACAATTAAGCAACTCCATCGCCCACGGCTGGTCGCCCATGGGCGCTCACCAGGTCAAGTTCGACCTTGGTCCGGGAGAGACGCGGCAATTCGTCTTCCTGCTCGGCTACCACGAGAACCCGGAAGATGAGAAGTTTGATCCGCCCGGCTCACAAACCATCAACAAGAAAACGGTCAAGCCGGTGATCGCGAAGTACCTGGACCCGCACGAGGCCGATGCCGCATTCGAGCGCCTGTGCCAGTATTGGGAGAGCGTGCTGGGTATTTTCCAAGTGCACACGCCCGACGTTCACACCAACCGCATGGTGAACATCTGGAATGCATACCAGTGCATGGCGACGTTCAATATGTCGCGCTCGGCGTCATTTTATGAATCCGGCATCGGGCGCGGCCTGGGATTCCGTGACTCCAACCAGGACCTGCTCGGTTTTGTGCACATGGTGCCGGCGCGCGCCCGCGAGCGCATCCTTGACCTGGCTGCCACGCAGTTGCCCACCGGCGGCGCTTACCACCAGTACCAGCCGCTGACCAAGCGCGGCAACAACGATATTGGCGGCGGATTCAACGACGATCCGCACTGGCTCATCATCGGCGTCTCCGCGTATCTGAAGGAGACCGGCGACTGGAGCATCCTCGACGAGCCGGTGCCGTTTGACAATGAGCCCGGCTCCGAAGCGCCGCTCTACGAGCACCTGCGGCGCAGCTTCAACTACACGCTGGATCGGCTTGGGCCACACGGCCTGCCTCTGATTGGGCGCGCCGACTGGAACGACTGCCTCAACCTGAACTGCTTCTCCGCGACGCCGGGGCAGTCGTTCCAGACCACCACCAATAAGGATGGCAAGGTTGCGGAGTCTGTGTTTATCGCCGGGCTCTTCGTACACTCAGGTCGCGAACTCGCAGCGATTGCCTTCCGCCGTGGACTCAGCGAGGAATCGGAGCGCTGCCTGGCCGAAGCCGCCAAAATGGAGCAAACCATCGCCCAGCATGGCTGGGATGGCGAATGGTTTCTGCGCGCCTATGACGATTTCGGCGAGCCCATCGGCTCCAACCAATGCGAAGAGGGTAAGATCTTCATCGAGTCAAACGGTTACTGCGTGCTGGCCGGCATCGGTCTCGAAGACGGCCGCGCCGCCAAAGCCATGGACGCCGTGGGCCGGCACCTGGCCACAAAACACGGCATCGTGGTGCATCAGCCGGCGTATTCGCGCTACTACCTCAACCTGGGTGAGATCTCCTCCTACCCTCCGGGATACAAGGAGAACGCCGGCGTTTTTTGTCACGTGAACCCGTGGATAATGATCGGGGAGACGCGGCTCGGCCATGGCGACAAGGCGCACGACTACTACAGCCGTATCAATCCTTCGGCACGCGAAGAGATCAGCGAACTACACCGATGCGAGCCCTACGTCTATGCGCAGATGATCGCCGGCAAGGATGCGCCCACATTCGGCGAAGCCAAGAACTCGTGGCTGACGGGCACAGCGGCGTGGAATTACTTCGCCATAACGCAATGGATTCTGGGAATCCGAGTCACCTATGACGGTCTGGAAATTGCGCCTGTAATTCCGCAAGGATGGCGGGGATTCACCGCGCGCCGCACATTTCGTGGAGTTATCTATGACATCGCCATCGAACGCAAGGGTGACGGAAACCGGGTCGAGCTGTCAGTAGATGGTGTGAGGATAGAAGGCAGCCTGGTGCATCCTCCCGAGGACGGGCGCAAAGAGGTCTCCGTCACTGGAATCCTGAGCTGACGGGATTGCTTCGTCATTGGGCCCTGAAGCCGGGGCGCCGAGGATGGCATTCGGGCTGGAAGACTGGAGCGCATCCGAGGCTCAGAGCATGATCGCGTACTGCACCCATTGCTGGCGTGAGGTGACTTCGGAGTCCAGGGTGTGTCCTGATTGCGAAGCGGATTTGACGCTGGACCGGCGGACGTTTGAAGAGAAGCTGATCGGCGCGCTTGCCCATCCATTGCCGGAAGCCCGAGCGCGCATCTGCTGGCTGATCGGCGAGAACCATGTCCACCGGGCAGTGCCGGAGTTGATGAGGCTGGCTCGAGAGGATCCGGATCTGTTCGTTCGCAAGGCCGCTCTGGAGGGCCTGGGAGTTTTGCGCGATTTGCGTTCCTTTTCGCTGTTGCGCGACCTCAGCGGAAGCGAGAATCGCTTTCTGGCGGCGGCCGCAAGGAAGAGCCTGGACGCCATAATTGAAGAACAGAAGATTTGTATCGATAAGGATGAGGATTAGCTGGATAGGTATCGCGGCGTTTCGACGTCGACCCAAAATGTCACCCCGGAAACTCTTACTCCCGTCGCCCCATGCGGTAATCGAGGTACAAGACGTGCGACTTGATCTGGTCGCCTGCGCGGTATCTGGGCAGATGCGCCATCTTCACCATCTGAACAATGGCTCCGGGATTTCCCCTGCTGTTTTCGGCGACCGATCGCAGGAGTTCGTCGAGGTTGGCGGCTTGTAGATTGCTGTTCCGCGCCACCCACCGGGCAAATTCCGATGCTATTGCGGGAGCGAGTTCTTTCAGTTCCAGCCGTTCGGAAGTTCGTGCGCACATGGGCAGCAGCGCGCCAATGTCTTCCATGTGCGGCGTGCGAGCGGCAAAAACGACGGGCGTCCGGTCGAAATAATTCAGGTCCTTGATGAGGCTGGTGACCGCGCGAGAAGGGCCGCTGACCTGGTCGAGCGCCAGGGAGAACGGATGCAAATCGAGCACGCGCTGTAAACCCCCCTTGAGTCCAGCACTGCTCAGAGACTCCGGATTGGCAGGGAGTTCGACCCGCGGTCTGCCCTGGCGATTCAATTCGGCCACGAGCGTCAGAAGCACTTGACGCGGCGATTCCACCCTGGGCACGAAAAGAGCGAGGGGTTGTGTCTTAACAAAAGCCCGCAAGAGTCGCGTTTTCCCCACAGCCTCCGGTCCGAAGATCAGGAGCGACTTTCGCTTTTCAGCCTGGACCTGAAGACGAGCCAACTCTTCCCTGCGTTCGACTGCAGCGAAGAAGAGGTTAGGCTCAATGTTGCCGCTGTACGCGTCCCGGGCCACGGCTGCCGGCTCATTGTCGGGTACGGAATCCATAGCAGCCATCATCTGCTCAATGGTATCGTCCCCGTTCCCGCCGACGAATAACCCGGCGAAGATGTGCGAGAATAATCACGGGCGTTGGAGTTCGCCATAACCGCCCATTCGGGCAGATGACTCCTACGAAGAAGGACGATTTTCTTGGTAGGTGCTCCTGATCTCGCTCTTCCAAGACAATCTTCTGTTGCCACTGCGCCCCGGATGCGCAGAAGCGTCGACGACTTCCTTTATGTTTGTGAGAAGGCGTTTGGTCGTCCGTTTATCGATGGACGCGAGGGTTCAGGAGCTCGACAATGCACGAGGATGACAGCCCTCCAATTGAGAAACCTGTAAGCGTTGACGGCGCCTCCGGTTTGTTGCACCTTGCCGATCTCGCCCAGGAACTGGAGGCGGAGCCTGTAGCCGAGGAAGCGCGTGAACTGGCCACTCGAGTTGCGGAAGGGCGTTTCTACGTGGCCTGTGTGGGTCAGTTCAAGCGCGGCAAATCCACTCTGCTGAATGCCCTGGTCGGCCACCAGGTGGTTCCCACCGGATTTATTCCGGTCACTGCCGTGCCTACGGTGATTCGATTCGGCGACGAGCTGAGCGCGCGCGTGCGCATGCGGGACGGCTCCTGGCGGGAAGTTGCGCTGGCTGACTTGAAACAGTACGTGACCGAAGAGTTTAATCCTGAAAACAAAAAGGGCGTGGACGGCGCGGAGGTCTTCGTGCCCAGCCCGTTGCTATCTTCCGGCATGTGTTTTGTCGACACGCCCGGTTTGGGTTCGGTGTTTACGGGAAACACGGCTACTACGCAGGCCTTCATTCCTCATATCGATGCGGCATTGGTTGTGGTGGGCGCCGATCCGCCGATTGCCGGCGAGGAGTTGGCGCTGGTGGAAGCGGTTGGCCGGCAGGTTCAGGACTTAATTCTGGTGATCAACAAAGCCGACCGCACCACCGATCCCGAGCGTGCAGCGGCGGCGAAGTTCACGCGCGGAATTCTGGAAAAACGGCTCCATCGCCCCATTGGCGAGGTTTTAGAAGTGAGTGCCGCGGAACGGATGGAGGAGCGCGGCCCTTTGCGGGATTGGGACAAACTGCTGGCCAGCCTGCGCCTCCTGGTGGAAGACTCGAGCCGAAATCTTGTGCGCGCCGCATGCGACCGCGGCCTGCGGCGCCTGAGCGAACAACTGATTGCGGTAATCAATGAGGATCGGGATGCGCTTTTGCGGCCCATCGAAGAATCCGAACGGCGCATCCAGCTGATGAAGGAGACAATCGGCGAGGCGGAGCGCTCCATGCGCGAACTGGGCTTTCTCTTTATGGCGGAGCAGCATCGAATCTCCGATTTATTCCTCGAGCGGCATCGAGAGTTTTTTCGTTCTGCGTGGAAGGAATCGGAATCGGAGTTTGACAAGGAACTGTCGACGGTACGGCGCGGTTTTGGCCCACATTACCGGCGCCGCGTGATGCACCTCGCTCAGGAGATCTCACGCAACAAGGTAATGCCATGGCTCAAGCCCGAGCAGGAGGAGGGCGAGCGCCAATATCGCGCCGTGGCCATGCGCTTTGTGGAGATGGGAAACAACTTCTTAAGAAAACTTGCCGATGCGGGGCTCAGCGAATTGACGCGGATGCCTCACGCGCTCGATCCGGAAAAGGGTTTCCGCATCCGTTCGAGGTTTGTGTTCGAGGACTTCATCGGAACGGCGCAGCCTCCATCGCCGCTGCGCTGGCTCGCCGACGTCTTTTTGCCGATTGTGGGGGGACGCAGAGTCATCACCAACGACGCTCGAGAATTCCTGCGGCACCTTCTGGAAGTGAACAGCTCGCGCGTACAAAACGATGTTCTCAATCGCATCCAGGAAAGCCGCGACCGCCTGGAGGTGGAGATTCGCAAGCTGCTGCACGAAATCAGCCGCATTGCAGAACATGCGCTCGACCGGGCGCGCAAGGTCAAAGAGGAAGGCGCTCCGGCAGTGCAGTCTGCGATTGACCGGTTGGACCGATTGGAGCAAGAGGTGACCGCACTCGTGCCATCCCACGAAGGAATGTACTATTGAATTTGATCCGAGCAAAGTTCGCGCCCAAGACTCGCCGGTTCAGGAAAGGAACATGTCCCTGTGGAGCCATCCGTGGATAAGACGCTGAACAAGTACAGTTCCCATATCACTCAGAAAAAATCGCAGGGAGCGTCGCAGGCCATGCTTTACGCAACCGGCCTGAAAGAACCCGACATGGGAAGTCCACAGGTGGGGATTGCCAGCGTGTGGTTCGAAGGCAACCCGTGCAATATGCACCTGCTTTCATTGAGCGAGAAGGTGAAGCAAGGCGTGCAGGCCGCGGGCATGGTGGGTTTGCGCTTCAACACCATCGGGGTGAGCGACGGCATTTCGATGGGGACCGATGGCATGAGTTTCTCGCTGCAATCGCGGGATCTGATTGCCGATTCCATTGAGACGGTGATGGCGGCCCAGTGGTATGACGCGAACATCTCCATTCCCGGATGCGACAAGAATATGCCTGGTTGCGTGATGGCGATGGGGCGGCTGAACCGGCCGAGCATGATGATCTACGGCGGCACCATCCGGGCCGGGCATCTCAACGGCGAGAAGCTGGACATCATTTCCGCATTCCAGAGTTACGGCCAGTTCATTTCCCATTCCATCAGCGACCAGCAGCGGCAAGCTATCGTACGGAATTCCTGCCCGGGCACCGGCGCCTGCGGCGGGATGTACACGGCAAATACGATGGCCTCCGCAATCGAGGCGTTGGGCATGACGCTCCCGTATAGCTCCTCCACACCGGCGGAGGATCCGGGAAAGATGGACGAATGCCTGAAGGCCGGTGCGGCGATTCGTGTTCTGCTCGAGCGCGACATCAAGCCGCGGGACATCATGACGCGGGTGGCTTTTGAAAATGCAATTACGGTGGTCTGCGCGCTGGGCGGATCCACGAATGCAGTGCTTCATTTAATCGCCATGGCGCGATCGGTGGATGTGCCGCTCACGATTGACGACTTCCAGGCGATCAGCAATCGCACTCCGCTTCTCGCCGACTTCAAGCCCAGCGGCTCGTATGTGATGGAAGACCTGCACCAGATCGGCGGTCTTCCCGCTGTATGCAAGCTGCTGCTGGAAGCCGGGTTGCTTCATGGGGATTGTCTGACAGTGACGGGCAGAACCATGGCGGAGAACCTGTCCGATCTGCCAGGCCTCAAATCGGGTCAACAGATTGTGAGGCCGCTCTCGAATCCGCTCAAGCAGACCAGCCATCTTCAAATCCTTCGCGGAAATCTGGCTCCGGACGGTGCGGTTGCGAAGATCACGGGGAAGGAAGGATTGCGTTTTTCCGGACCGGCAAGAGTATTCGATTCGGAAGAGCTGATGTTGCAGGCTCTTGAAGAAGGCAAGATTCAAAAGGGCGACGTGGTGGTAATTCGCTACGAAGGACCCAAAGGCGGCCCTGGCATGCCGGAGATGCTGACGCCCACTTCGGCGATTGTTGGAGCCGGGCTTGGGAAAGATGTAGCGCTCATGACCGACGGGCGTTTTTCCGGCGGCTCTCACGGCTTCATCGTCGGTCACGTTACACCGGAGGCGCAGGTAGGCGGCCCCATTGCTCTCATTGAGGATGGCGATCCGATAGTGATTGACGCGAGCATGAACCAAATCTCTGTTGGTTTAACTGACGGCGAACTGGCAAAACGGAAGAAGGATTGGCGGATGCCGCCGTACAAGGCGACCCGAGGCACATTGGCGAAGTACATCCGTGCAGTGCAAAGCGCCAGCTTCGGCTGCGTCACCGATGAGTAGATGCCGGAGAACCGCATGCGCCTGACCGCCGTTTTCCTATTTGTTGCTTCGCTTGGACTGCTTCCTGCGCAGGACCGCAACGGCGCGTCGCCGTCTCAGCCCTTCGACATCGTCATCACCCACGGCCACATCATTGACGGCACCGGCTCCCCCTGGTACTCAGCCGACATTGGCATCCGCGACGGCCACATCGCCGCCATCGGCGTGCTCGACCACGCGCCGCGACGCCAGACCATCGATGCGCACGGGATGGTGGTTGCGCCGGGGTTCATCGACATGCTCGGGCAATCCGAGCTCAGCATGCTGGTCGATCCGCGACTGCCCTCGAAGATCTACCAGGGCATCACCACTGAGATCACCGGCGAGGGCGATTCGGTGGCGCCGCTCACTGCGCGCATGATCGCCGCCGATCGCGCCGAGTACGAACACCTGAAGATCACCCCTGACTGGACGACCTTCCGCCAATACTTCGCCCGGATCGAACGCCAGGGAATGGGGATCAATCTCGCCAGTTACGTGGGCGCTACAAGCGTGCGACGTGTAGTACTCGGCGACGCCGATGTACATCCCACCGCCGCGCAGATCGCGCAGATGCAGTCCCTGGTCCGCCGGGCAATGCTGGACGGCGCAGTCGGCGTTTCCACGGCTCTTCAGTACGCGCCCGCGCCATACGCAAAAACCGATGAGCTCATCGCTCTGGCACAAGCGGCCGCGCCTTTCGGTGGCATCTACGCCACGCACATGCGCAGCGAAGGCGACACCGAGCCCCAGGCCATCGACGAGGCTATCCGCATTGGACGGGAAGCACACATCCCGGTCGAGATCTGGCACCTGAAGACCGCGGGCAAGCGCAATTTCGGCAAGATGCCGCAGATTGTTGCGCAGATCGACGCCGCCCGCGCCGCGGGCATCGACATCAGCGCCAACACTTACGCCTACACCGCGTGGTTCAACACGTTTTCCGCGTTCATTCCTCCGTGGGCGCATGATGGCGGCGATGCCGCGCTCATCCAGCGGCTGAAAGATCCTGCTGCGCGCGCCCGCATCCGCGCCGACATGCTGAACCCAAACGGCGACTGGGACAACGAATGGCAGGAAATCCCCAACCCCGACGCCATCGAAATCGCAGTCGTCCAGAATCCAGACCTGCGGAAGTATCAGGGCAAGCGCCTCTCTGAAGTCGCCGCGGAGTGGCACGAGGATCCGATTGACGCGCTCTGCGATTTTCTGATCAAGGACAACGCCTTTACTTCCGTCGCCGTGTTCGCCATGAGCGAGCCCGATGTGGAACTCGCGCTCGAGCAGCCCTGGGCCTCTATCGACAACGATTCGCAGGCCACATCGCCCGATGGCCTGCTCGGTGAGGAACATCCGCATCCACGCGCTTACGGCACGTTCCCGCGCATCCTGCGCAAGTACGTGCGTGAGGAGCACCTGCTCACGCTGCCCGACGCCATCCGCAAATTTTCCGCGCTGCCCGCGCAACGCATGCGACTCACGGATCGCGGCGCTCTGAAAAAGGGAATGTGGGCCGACGTGGTCATCTTCGATCCGGCGACCATCCGCGACCTCGCCACTTACGAGCAACCCAATCAGCTTTCTCAGGGAATGGAATATGTCCTTGTGAATGGCGTGCCCGTGATCGCCGACGGTAAAATGACGGGCAAGCTTCCCGGTCAAGTGCTTCGCGGTCCTGGCAACCGGCCGTAAGCAGCCATGTGATTGGCGCTGTCGGGGCTATCCGGTCGCGATGGCTGTAGACAAACTACGGCCTTGGGTGTAGAGTGCCTACATCCTTATGAATTCAGCTGAAAGCTACAAGAACCGGATCGAGCTGCTGCAGGGAACGCTGGACATGCTCATTCTGCAGGCGCTGCAGTGGGGAGCGATGCACGGGTACGGCATCGCCCAGTCGATTCGCCTGAAGTCCAATGAAGTGCTGCAGGTGGAGACCGGATCGCTCTATCCGGCGCTGCACCGGCTGGAGCGGCAGAAGTGGGTCAAGTCGGAATGGAAGATGACCGAGAGCCGCCAGCGCGCCAAGTTTTACCAGATCACGAAGAAGGGCAAGGAACAACTGGCCGCAGACCATGAGCGCTGGCAGGCGATGGTGCGGGCCATTGGAGCGGTGATGGAGAGCGAGTCAGCAAGTTAGCAAGCCAGCGAGTCACCAGAGGCACGTATGAAGCTTTGGAACTGGGAGCGGCGCAAGGACGATTTGGCCGAGGAGCTTGAGGCGCATCTGCGCATGGCGGTTGCAGACCGCGTAGCGCAGGGCGAACCGCTGGAGGATGCGCGGGCGGCGGCGGTGCGGGAGATGGGCAATCCGCCGCTGGTGGCCGACGTGACGCGGGGTGAGTGGGGTTGGGAGTGGCTGGAACGGCTCTGGCAGGATGTTCGCTACGCGATGCGGCAGTTGCGCAAAAGCCCCGGCTACACGATCACCGCGCTGCTGACGCTGGCCATTGCCGTAGGCGCGAATACTGCGATCTTCGGCCTGTTCTATGCGCTGCTGCTGCGCAGCCTGCCGGTGGAGCGCCCGGACCAGATTGTCCAGCTCGAGCTACAGCTTTCCGGTCCGAACGGCGCCATCGGCGAGCCGAGCCCCAACGTGTCGGATGGAATGTTCGACCTGATCTCCAATACGCAAACCTCGTTCAGCGGAATGTGCGGCTGGCAGCACCAGGACGTAAATCTGCACGAGGCGGACGGAACGCGGCCAGTTTCCGCGGCGTCGTTGACCGGCGGCTGCATGCGCATGCTGGGCGTGCACGCGGCCCTCGGCCGGCTGCTGGAAGATGCAGACGACAAACCAGGCGGCCTGCCGGAAGGCTATCCCGTTGTGCTCGGGTATGACTACTGGCGCACGCACTTCGGCGCCGATCCGAAGGTGATCGGACGCGTGATGGAGTTTGGCGCCGGGCTCAGGGCCGCCGCGGCGAAAGGCATCGTGGTCGGGGTCATGCAGCCGGGGTTCGACGATGTGGAGGTTGGCGGACGGCCTGACATTTACGTTCCGCTGGAGATGACAGACGCGCAGAAAAACCACAATCTGAGTTCGTTCGACACGGTTCTTCTGGGCAGGCTGAAAGACGGTGTGCAGCCGCAGTCGGCGCAGGCGGAAGCGGACACCCTGTTCCAGGCCAAGCGGAAAACCGATAAGAGGCTGCGCTACTTCACGTTTGTGGGAGGCAAGTTCGTCGAGGCGACCGAGGCGCACGTGGTGGCGCGGCCGGGCCGGGCGGGCTATTCCTATCTGCGCTTTGCCTACGAGAAGCCGCTTTACCTGATGGAAGGGATGGTGGCCTCGTTGCTGCTGGTGGCGTGCGCCTTCCTGGCCATGCTGGCGACGGCGCGGGCACAAGGGCGGCGGCGGGAACTGGCAGTGCGCATGGCGCTGGGCGCAAGCCGCAGCCGCGTAGCGGTCGCAGCTGACCTGGGAAAGCGTGCTGCTGGCTGCGGCAGGAGGCGGGCTGGGGATCCTGTTTGCGTGGGGCGCGGAGCGCGCGCTGGCGATGCTGATGAAGAGGTTGTCGACCGACACGTTGGAGTTGCACGCGGGACCCGGCGCTATCGTGCTGCTGTTCACGCTTGGACTGATGGGGCTGGTGGTGATCTTGTCCGGGGTGTGGCCCGCGTGGCGCGCCAGCAGGGTGGATCCGGCGGCGGACATCAAGGAAGGCGAAGGCTCGATCGCCGGGCGCAGAAGGACGGGCATGGGTGCGTGGCTGGTACCGGTGCAGATTGCATTCTCGCTGGTGATCGTGACCATCGCGGCGCTGATGGGGTCGACGGTGGCGCGTCTGCTGGCAGTCGATCCGGGCTTTCGCACCAGCGGCATTACGTTTCTGAACGCGGATTTCTCACCGCGCATGCCGAGGGCGGAGAATAAGCCGGTACCAGTTCCGGCGGCGCTGTTCCTTTCGTTGTTGGACCGCATTCAGCGCACGCCCGGAGTGGAGGGCGTCAGCGTTTCCCAAACGTATCCGCTGGGGGGCGCGACCTACATGGAGCAGGTTTCGTCGCAGCCGGCCTCGGGCGGCACCAGGACCGACGACAGCCTGACGCAGCTTTCGGTGACGCCGGGTTACTTTGACGTGTTCGGCGTGCCGCTGCTTGCCGGCCGGTATTTCACGCGGGACGACAAGGGAGACGACGATGCGGTCTGCATGCTGAGCCGAAGCGCGGCGGAGTACTTTTTCCCCGGCGAGAATGCGGTTGGAGGCACCCTGTTGCTGGGCAAGGACACGAAGGTCCGCGTTGTGGGCGTGGTGCGGGACACGCTCTACAACGACCTGCGGCAGAAGGCGCCGCGCATGATGTACCAACCGTTCCTCCAGGGCGCAATGTGGAACCCTTTCGCGAGTTTCGAGGTACGCGCGCGGGATGCCGGCACGGCGGTGAGTGCGGTGAGGAACGCGTTCCGCGAGCTGGCCCCGGACGTGGCCGTGGACAAGCCGGTAACCATGCGCGAACTGGTGGCGAGCACGATGGGCCGGGAGCGAATGGTGGCGTTGCTCTCTGGCTTCTTTGCGCTGCTCACGCTGGCGCTCACGGGCATTGGCCTTTACGGCGTACTGAATTACGGCGTAGTCCGGCGGCGGACGGAGATCGGCGTGCGCATGGCGCTGGGGGCGACGCCGGGCGGCGTGGTGAAGATGATTCTGCGCGAGGCCATGCGCCTGGTGCTGCCGGGAGTGGTGCTGGGCGCGGCAGGCGTGTGGGGCGCGACGCGGCTGCTGGAGACGCTGCTCTACGGGGTCAAGCCGCTCGACCCGTGGCTGTGCGCCGCCAGCCTGGCAGCGTTGGTTTCGGTTGCGGTGCTGGCCTGCGTGCTGCCGGCGCGGAGAGCGGCGCACGTGCACCCGATGGAGGCGCTGCGGTTCGAGTAGCGGCCCGATTTCACCTGGGCAATAAGCAAACTGCTCCCCGTTCGGCAAGCGCTTTGTCGAATGTCACCAACTTACCACCGGCAGCTTCTGCCGTGGCAAGGAGCCATGCGTCGGCCCAGATCTTCGGAGAAACAGTTCGTCCAGAGGTCTTCTTACGGAAGATTTTCTCTACTTCGGACGGTTCTGCCACGAAGACAACTCGGTCATCATCGAAGAAGCGGTCATAGACTCGCCAAGCCTCCGCAATAGTGAGCGGCTTGTTATCCATTGCGGCGGCCGTGGTGAGGAGGCGCAGGAATCCAAGCTGCGACAAACGGCAGAACGCGATCGATCCGTCCTGCTCGTTCCACCAGTTCTTCGCTATCGCGTGATGAACGTGCTCCGGTGTCGCGAGCGCCAGCCAGACGTTCAAATCAGGGAAGCTCAATGAGCTCATAGATTCTTTCATTGGTGAGATCGAGGTGCCGGCCAGCGGGGCGAATCAGCGGAGGATCGAGCTTGAGCCTCCGCTTCGGCCTCATTGACTTAGCTTCCTCGACTTCGCGCTCAATGCCGGCGAGGATCAGCTTGCGCGCGGAGCACCCTTTCCGCGCAGCAGCTTCGTGCAGCCGGCGATGCAGGTCGCGCGGAACATCAATTGAGGTGCGAATTGCCTTCGGCTCCATGCCATTGAGTCTAAGTGATGCGACTTAAATAAGTCAATATCGGAAGGCGCAAAAGAGAAGCCGAAGCCTTCGGCTGCGTTACGTGACACGGTCTGAGCAGGATCCGGGCTTCTATTCCGCGTTCACATTCGAAGTTTGGGGAACGAAACGCTGGGAGTCGCCTCCGGCATCTATCCTGTTGGCGTCCTCGTCAATTTCCTGTAAATCCGGGTGACGCTTGATTGACATGCGATGATCCTCCGGCTAGGTTTTCGTTCATGGAAACCATCGATTTCGACAAGCTGCTTCACGAGTACCGGGCAGCCGTGGACGCCTGGGTGGATGCGATTCGCAGGGAAGAAGCTCTGGCCAACGAAGACCACTCCATGCGGGAGATGGAACTGTGGGACGACGCCGGATTCAAAATGCACGACGCCGAATTGACGGCCAAGAAGACACGCGACGCCTATAAGAACGCGCTGCGGAAAAAGAATTACGGGTTCTAGTCGTGTCTGCCGCAAAAAAAGAGCGCCGCAACCCGAAGGCTTGCGGCGCTCATCTATTGATGTTCTGTCGGCCTACATTTCCTTAACGCCTTCGACGAACGCCTTCAGCTTGCGCGACCGCGACGGATGCCGCAGCTTGCGCAGCGCCTTGGCTTCAATCTGCCGGATGCGCTCGCGGGTGACCTGGAAGCTCTGGCCCACCTCTTCGAGCGTGTGCTCGGAGCCGTCTTCAAGGCCGAAGCGCATCTTGATCACGCGCTCTTCGCGTGGCGTCAGGGTGCGCAGGACCTGCGAGGTGTACTCCTTCAGGTTCACGCTGATCACGGCTTCCGAAGGCGAGACGGCCTGGCGGTCTTCAATGAAGTCGCCGAGGTGCGAATCTTCCTCTTCGCCGATCGGAGTTTCCAGCGAAATGGGCTCCTGCGCGATCTTGAGCACCTTGCGCACCTTGGCCACGGGAATGTCCATGCGCCGCGCGATCTCTTCGCTCGACGGCTCGCGGCCCAGCTCTTGCACCAGTTGCCGAGACGTGCGGATGAGCTTGTTGATGGTCTCGATCATGTGCACGGGGATGCGGATGGTGCGCGCCTGGTCCGCGATGGCGCGGGTAATCGCCTGGCGGATCCACCACGTGGCATAGGTCGAGAATTTGTAGCCGCGACGGTATTCGAACTTGTCCACCGCCTTCATCAGGCCGATGTTGCCTTCCTGAATCAGGTCAAGGAACTGGAGGCCGCGGTTGGTGTACTTTTTCGCGATCGAAACGACAAGCCTGAGGTTGGCTTCGATGAGCTCCCTCTTGGCCTGCTCGGCGTCCATGTCGCCCTGGATCATCTCGCGCTGGGTGCGCTTGAGTTCGGCGATGGAGACGCCCGCGTCCTGCTCGATCTTTTCAAGGTCTGCCCGGCAGTTCTTCTGCTGCCGCCGGTACTCCTTTTTCATGTCCTCCGAGCGCGAGGCCTCGTACTTCTGATCGAGCGAGCGGATCTGGCGCTCCAGCGTACGCATGGTGTCGACGGTCTTGTTGACTTTGTCGAGCAGTCGCTTGCGCTCCAGGCCGGTGTACTTGAGCTCGCGCACGATGCGGGAGACGTAGACTTTCTCGCGGGCAATGAGCCAGCGGAGATGGCGCGACTCCTTCACGCGCGACTTGGCCGTGGGGGTGGCGGCTCGCTCCTCGAATTTCGTGATGTTCTTCTGGTGCTTGATCAGGGCGTCAATGCGCGCGACGGTGGATTTGACCCGGGCCTGCACCACGTCCTCGGTGAGCTCTTCCTCATCGAAGATGACGACTTCCTTGACGTTGCGCACGCCGCGCTTCAGGTCTTCGCCCAGGGCCACGATCTCGCGAATGACAATAGGCGAGCGGGAGATTGCCTTAAGCACGCGCATCTGTCCGCGCTCAATGCGCTTGGCGATTTCGACCTCGCCCTCGCGCGTCAGCAGGGGAACGGTGCCCATCTCGCGCAGATACATGCGCACCGGGTCGTTGGTCTTTTCCAGAGTGCCGGGCGTCAGGTCAAGCTCGACGTCCTCGCCCTCCTCCAGCTCGAAATCCTTGTCGCCGCCGAATTTGGGCCCCTCGAGCAAATCGATGCCCTGGGTGCCGATGGTTGTGATCAAGTCGTCGATGTCATCGGGCGAAGTGGCCATCTCATCCGGCATCATCTCGTTGACGTCGCCGTAAGTGAGGTAACCTTTTTCTTTGCCCGCATCGATCAGGCTGTGAATGTCTTCTTCGAATTTGTCGTCAATCGCCAAATCAATCCTGCTTTCCAGGTCGCTTCCGAAAAGTTCTCGTCCCGCCGTGCTGCACGCGCAATGGTGGGGGCCCCTTTTGTTGTTGACCCTCGGTGCTCTTGCCTTGACGGGATGCGCCCGCCGGACAAACGGTTTTCATGCGTGCCGGTTCGCACGCATTGCTGAGCTGGCCCAGGTCTCATGCCGCGCCGAAATGGTGTACCGGCGCGCGGAGAGACCTGCGGTCAAGCCGCAAAAGTTGCGGTTCAAAGTGGTTGCTCGGAACAGGATGGCAACGCTTCAGGTTTCGCCTGGTTAGCCCGCGAGCCGCAGCTCATGTGTGGGGCAAAGGGGGCGCGCATCCCTACAGAGATCAACAGATTACCACAGCCCGACCCGATCTCAAACAGAGAAATCCGGCCCGCAAGCGATGGCTTTGAGGGTGCGGCTGCCCGTTGTGCCACGGCGCCACCGTCCTCGCCTTCGCCTCCTGTTGATATAGACGCGTTTACGATCGAATTCGGCTCAGGAATTCAATCAAACACGGTCCCGAATCCTCATCTTCGCGGTTTTTGCTTGCCAACGTCCAGGATGCCCGGTTTCATCAGGTACAAAGGACTTCCATGCCAGCCGGATATTCGAGAACCCCGCTTGCCCAGAAGCTCGGCGTCAAATCCGGCCAGCTCACCTGGCGCTATCGCATGCCGGAGAGCGTGGCCAAGGAGATCGATGACTCAGGGCTTTGGCCCTCCCTTCTCCGCACGCCCCAGTCCGGCGTTGAAATGGCGCACATTTTTGTCACCCGCCGCGCGGAGCTCGCCCAGCACCTAGCGAAGCTCCGTAAGTTGCTGGCCCCAAACGGCATCCTGTGGGTTTCGTGGCCCAAGAAATCATCCAAAATGGCTACCGATGTCACGGAGGATGTGGTGCGCGCCGAAGCCCTCCCCCTAGGTCTCGTCGATATCAAGGTCTGCGCCGTCGATGCCGTCTGGTCCGGCTTAAAGCTGGTAATCCGGAAGTCGGAGCGCTGACTTTTTCCACCCCGTTTCAGAAAGCACGCGAAGAATCCGTGCGCGCCCTCACTCCGGCGGGTGCTGGTTGTGTAGCTCCCTCAGCGCCCGGTCCAATTCCAGTTTTTGCTGCGTCAACACCGCCAGCTCAGCGAAATCTCCGCGGCGCTCGGCCTCGGCAATAAGCGCGCGCAGCTCTCTCTGACGGCGTTCAATGGCCGCTTCCTGCGCCTGCTGAATGGAGCTCGAAACTTCAGCTTCGGTAGGGACCTGAGTTTCGCCGAGCAGCGCCTGGGCCAGCAGTCCCCGCTGGGACTCGTCGGTGACGGTTTCCATGGGATCCTGGGCGCGGCGGACGGCCAGCGCCTGCATCGCCGGAAACGTCGTAAGCGACTCAAACCAAGCCGGTTCCTGAAGAATAGCTCCAGCGGCAAGGGCTCGCGCGTCCTGGTGCTCGGGATCGACGATGGAGAGCGCCCGCAGCAGCACCCGCTCCACTTCAGTCAGCGCCGCGGCGCGCACTTCAACGTGGTCCTGGCGGCGCAGCGCGGCCTGGCGGAGCTGTTCGCGCAGGATGGTGGAGTCGATGCCGAGTTTCTGCGCCGCATCGCCGGCGAACTGGTCGCGCGCCAGCTTCTCCGGAATGCGACGGATGTGTGGCAGCAGGAAGTTCATGGCCTTGACCTTCTGCTCCGCGGTGGCGCCGGGAAAAAGCATGCGGGCGCGCTCAATTAGGTAGTCGGACTGGCGGCGGGCGCCGCGGATCGCACGCGTATAGGCTTCCAAGCCACGCTCGCGGATGTAGCGGTCGGGATCCAGGCCGTCTTCCAGAGTGACGATCTTGATCGTAAAGCCCTCTTCAGTCAGCAGAGCGATGGATTTCTCGGCGGCATTGGCGCCCGCGGCGTCGGGATCGAAATTGACCACAAGCTGGGATGTGTGGCGCCGGAGCAGCGCCACTTGGTGCCCAGTGAACGCGGTGCCGCTGGTGGCGATCACGTTCTGAATGCCGCGCAGGTAAACCGAGATGCAGTCCATCTGGCCTTCCACCAGCACCGCGAATTCGATTTGCCGGATAGCGGCCTTGGCCTTATCCAGATTAAAAAGCACGTGCCCCTTCGAATAAAGCGGCGTCTCCGGCGAATTGATGTACTTGGCCCCAGCCTTCTCGCCGGTTTCGAGCGTCCTGGCGGTGAAGGCGATCACGCGACCGCCCTCATTCGCGATGGGAAACACAACCCGCTTGCGGAAACGATCGTAGATTGCCCCAAGCGAACCGTCCTCGTGCTCCTTCTGGCTGAACAGTCCGGAGGCGCGCAGAGTTTCGGCGTCGGCCATCGGACTTAGCGCATCGCGCAGGGCGTTGAAGCTGTCGGGCGCGTAGCCGATGCGGAAGGTCTTGATTCCCTCGGGCGTCAGGCCGCGGCCGGCCAGGTACTCGCGCGCCACGGCGCCTTCAGGGCCGCGTAGCCGCTCTTCAAACCAAGCCGTCGCGGTCTCGTGCAAATCCAAAAGCTTGCGTCGCAGGCGAGCCTCGGCGGCTTCTTCGGGCGACGAGTACTCGCGTTTCGGCATGGGAATGCCGCATTTCTGCGCCACCAGCCGGACGGCCTCAGGAAATCCGGCATTCTCCATCTTGCCCACGAAGGTGAACACGTCGCCGGTGGCCTGGCAGCCGAAGCAGTAGTAGAACTGGCGCACGGCGTTCACATTAAACGACGGCGATTTTTCCTTGTGAAATGGGCAGAGCCCGGTGTAATTCTGCGCGCCCGCCTTGCGCAGACGGATGTAGCCCTCGACGATCTTGACGATGTCGGCCTGTTGCTTCACGGTGGCGGCGAAATCGGACATGGAGCGGGTCTGGTATCAGGATAGGCCGAGCCGGAGCGTCCCAATTGTGGAAGAAGGGACGGGATTCGCAACCGATTCTATGTGCAGGCACTTGCACCACGGCGCTATACTTGATTTGTCCCCGGAAGGGGTGTTTCCTCCCGGGGGTTTTGGCTACTTCAGCAGTAGCGCCAGGACGAGGACAACGAGAGCCGTAATGAACCGCCAGTCAATGGCGACCGTTATTGCAACCCGCATCCAGGATGATTTCTCATCCATGTCCTCACCTCCTTCGCGTTAAACGGCCCGCAGGTCGTTCTAGCGGCCTGCGCGGGGCCCCAGGCGATAGGTCTTCGTCGCCTGGGTCGTTGAGCCGACGGCCCCATCTTCCGGGCCGATTTCGCTACCGCTTCCACACTCACAAAGAAGGCCCACGGATTCTACGCAGCCGCATGCGTCTGCCCGATGTGCGCTCCGTCACTAGCGCAGCCATTGCTGCTGCGTAACCTCAAGAACATCCCGTCCGTAAGGTCATTTGAGAGGGTGAAATGAGGCGGCGAGCGATCGCGATCGGCGTGGGAGTCCTGCTGCTGATTCTCATGCTGTGGCTGGTGCACACGGTCATCGCCGGCCGCGCCAGGAACCAGTACTCGGGCACCATCGAGACGCGCGAAATCCATGTCGGCTCTCGGATCGGCGGCCGGGTGACTGATGTTTTCGTCGAAGAGGGGCAGACGGTGAAGGCCAGCGCCGTGCTGGTGCGCTTTGAGTGCGATGCGCTAAAGGCCAGCCGGGCGCAGGCCGCCGCGTCCGTATTGGAAGCTCGCGCCAACCTGGACCGAATGCTCCGTGGCAACCGTCCGGAGGAGATTGCGCAGGCAACGGCGCAAGCCGCGGCGGCCAAAGCGGCTCTGGACGAAGCGCGCAATGGCCCGCGCCCGCAGGAGTTGCGGCAAGCTAAAGCCGATTACGCCGCCGCCCAGGCCGACGCTGCCGATGCGCAATCCTTTTACTCCCGCATGGACAAGCTGATCCAGACCGACACCATCTCGCGGCAGCAGTTTGACGACGCGCGCGACAAGCGCGACGCCGCCCGGCAGAAGGCGGAATCCGCGCGGCAGCATCTGGCGCTGCTCCAGGCCGGCACGCGTGCCGAAGACTTGCGCGCCGCCGAGGATCGCTACCGCCAGGCCGAGGCGGCGCGAGTTCTGGAGGTCAAAGGCTCTCGCCGCGAGGACATCGATGCCGCGCGCGCGCGGCTGGGCGAGGCCGAGGCGCAGGGGTCGCAACTGGATGCCGATCTGCGCGAGGCGGAGTTGACTGCGCCCGCCGACGCCGTAGTCGAGGTCGTCAGCGTGCGCCCCGGTGACCTGGTTCCCGCCGGCCGCATTGTGTTGTCGATGCTCGAGGTCTCCCAGCTCTGGGTCAGGATTTACGTGCCGGAAACGGACCTGGCGCGGGTACGGGTGGGCCAGAGCGCGGTGGTGCGGGTCGACTCGCTGGGCCGGAGTTTCATCGGATCTGTCCAGCAGATCTCCTCCCAGGCCGAATTCCTGCCCCGCAACGTGCAAACGCGCGACGACCGCGAGCATGAAGTCTTCGGGGTAAAGGTGTATGTGGACAACGCTGGAGGCCTGCTCAAGTCCGGCATGTCCGCGGTGGTGCGGCTCCAGTAAAGCAGTTCACAGTTCGTAGTTCGCAGTTCACGGATCACGAACCACGATTCACGGCGGGACGGGCGGGTATGGCAGCGGCGATTACGGCAGATCAACTGACCATTCGTTTCGGCTCGTTCACGGCCGTGAACCAGGTCAGCCTTGCCGTGGCAAAGGGAGAGATTTTCGGTTTCCTTGGCCCCAACGGCTCGGGAAAGACAACCCTGATCAAAGCGCTATGCGGCCTGCTGGTTCCATCCTCAGGCAGCGGAACCATCCTGGGCATGGATATCCGCCACGACGCCGCCGAAATCAAGCGCCACGTCGGCTACATGAGCCAGAAGTTCGGCTTGTACGAGGATCTGACCGTAGGCGAGAACATTGCCTTCTACGCCGGCGTGTACGGCATCAAGGGCGCGCGTGCCGAAGAGCGCAAGCGAGAGGTCCTTGCGCTGACCGGCATCGAGCACTACCTGAATCGGCGCGCCGGCCAGCTCAGTGGTGGCTGGAAGCAGCGGCTGGCGCTGGCCTGCGCCATCATCCACTCGCCTGAAGTGGTGTTCCTCGACGAACCCACGGCGGGCATCGACCCGGTAGCGCGCCGGGCGTTGTGGGACCTGTTTTTCCGCCTCTCCGGCGAGGGCGTCACGTTCTTCGTCACCACCCATTACATGGATGAAGCCGAGCGCTGCGGACGCGTTGGCTACATCTATTTGTCGAACCTGGTTGCGCTGGGCACGGTGGCCGAACTGCAACGGCTGCCGGAAGCCAACCCGCCGGGGACATCGCGGGTGCAGATTGCCGCAGCCAATGCACCGGCGCTGCTGGAGCCGCTGCGGCGCATGGCCGGCGTGCGCGAGGCCACCGTCTTCGGCCAGTTCATCCATGCGCTTTTGGAGACCGCGCGCCTGCCCGAAATCAAACAGGCATTCCCCGGGGTGCCAATCGAGCCGATCAAGCCTTCGCTTGAAGACGTCTTCGTCACCCTGACTTACCGGATCATGGAGGCCGCGCCATGAAGCACCTGTTCCGCGGTCTGGTTCCGGTTTGCCGCAAAGAGGCGCTGCACATCGTGCGCGATCCAGGCACGCTGTTCTTCGCCCTGCTCATCCCCATGCTGCAACTGTTCCTGTTCGGCTTTGCCGTGGACACCAACATCCGCCAGATCGCCACCGTCGTTCTCGACGAGTCGCAGACGCAGGATAGCCGCCAACTGGTGCAGCGCTTTGAGGCGTCCGATGTGTTTGCCGTGCGCGGGATCGTCGAGTCAAAGGACGCGCTCTACGATGCCATCCGCAGCGGCAAGGCGCGCGTGGGCGTGCGCATCCCGCCCGATTACGCGCGCAGCCTCCAGGACGGTGACACGGCCACGGTGCTGGTGCTGGTCGATGGCTCCGACTCCACGGTTGCCGCGCAGGCGGTCAGCACCGCCACCGGCGTTGCCCTGCAGGAATCGCTGGCGCAAGTGCTCCCCGATGGCCAAATTCCCATAGACGTGCGGCCTTCCGTGCTCTACAACCCGGCCACGCGCTCGGCAAATTTCTTCGTCCCCGGCCTCGTCGGAATCCTGCTCCAGGTCATGACCATCCTCATGATCGCGCTGAGCCTGGTGCGCGAGCGCGAGCGCGGCACCCTGGAACAACTGACCATGACGCCGGTGGCCCCGCTGGGATTGATGCTCGGCAAAATGATTCCCTACGGCGTGCTGGCATTCGGCGAGCTCTGCGCCATCCTCATCGTGATGCGCTGGGTCTTCCTGGTCCCGATTCATGGCAGCGTGATCGTTTTGCTGGTCCTCTCGCTGCCGTTTCTGCTCACAGTGCTTGGCATCGGCCTCGTCATCTCCACCCGCGCGCGCACCCAGGCCGAGGCCTTTCAGCTCGCCATGGGAACCATCCTGCCGTCAGTGTTTCTCTCCGGCTACATCTTCCTCATCGAGAACATGCCGCCCATCTTCCAGGTCATCAGCCGGCTCATCCCGGCAACCTATTACATCCGCATCCTGCGCGGCCTCATCCTGCGCGGCGCCGGATTCGCCGACCTGTGGCGCGACGCCACGATCCTCACCGTGATGGGCTGCGCGGCCATCCTGCTGGCGGCGCGGCTGTTCGTTAAACAAGGCGGCGAGTAAAACACCTTTAGATCTGAAACACACCTGGGCCAAAATACTTGTTGCAACGAATATCGTCCTCCCGCATCCAAGAAAACGAAAGGAGGCCAACCCATGGCCACAACCACCAATTCCCCGCAAGCTCCTGCCCAGTCCACCGTCACCTGGAAGCTCGATCCCGCCCACTCCAGCGCCGAGTTCAAGGTCAAGCACATGATGATCTCCAACGTGAAGGGCACGTTCAGCGGCCTGAGCGGAACCCTGATTGAGGACACCGCCGACCCCACCCGCAGCCACATTGAGGCATCGGTCGACATCGGCACCATCAACACCGGCGACCCTCAGCGCGACGCCCACCTCAAGAGCGCCGACTTCTTCCACCACGAGCAGCATCCCACCATGACCTTCACGTCGACGAAGGTGGAGAAGAAGGGTGAAGGCGAATACGCCGTAACCGGCGACGTGACCATCCACGGCGTCTCCAGGCAAGTTACGTTTGCCGTCGATGGTCCCACCGCGCCCGGCAAGGATCCCTGGGGCAACACCCGCATCGGCCTCTCCGCCACCACCAAAATCAATCGCAAAGACTTCGGCCTGAGTTGGAACGCGGCGCTTGAGACAGGCGGCTTTCTCGTCGGCGAAGAAGTTCAGATCACCCTCGAAATGCAATTCATCAAGGCGTAAGCCGGCCCGTATCCGCAATCGGGCCTCATCTCCTCGTCACAACGGGCCGCAGCGCGTTGACTTCCCTCACGCCCGGCCCGTAGCCTGTTCCGCAGGCGCAACGGCCCGCGCCTTCCATGCCGAAAATAACGCCCCTCGATCGCGCGGCAACCACACCCGCCCAAGGCGAGCTGTTGGAGCGGTCGCTGACGCGCGTCATGGTCCGCCTCGCGCCCTGGCTCATGCTCATGTACGTGGTCTCCTTCCTTGACCGCGCCAACGTCAGCTTTGCCAAGCAGGCCCTGGCCGCAACCGAGGGCATCACCGAAAGCGCCTACGCCATGGGCGCGGGCCTCTTCTTCATCGGCTACTCGTCCTGCGGCTTTCCCAGCAACCTCATCCTGCACCGCATCGGCGCCAAAATCTGGATCGCCTTCCTCATGGTCACCTGGGGACTGGTCTCCATGGCCACCATGTTCGTCAGCGGCAGCACGTCGTTTTACGTCTTGCGCCTGCTGCTCGGCGCAACTGAGGCGGGCTTTTTCCCCGGCATCATTCTTTACCTCACTTACTGGTTTCCCCGGCGCGTCCGCGGGCAAATGCTGGGCCTGTTTTATCTCGGCGTGCCCCTCGCGCTCATCGTCGGCGGCCCGCTCTCAGGATTCCTCCTCGACTCGGCGCTACCCGGCAAACTTCAAGGCTGGCAAATCATGTTCCTGGTGGAAGGCGCACTGGCCGCGGTGCTCGGCGTCTTCGCCTTCTGGTTCCTCGGCAATCGCCCGGCGGACGCCAAGTGGCTCCCCGAGGACGAAAAGCACGCGCTCCTCGCCGAGCTGACGAAAGAAGAGTCCGCCCGCCGCGCCACCGGCCCCGCCAAGCTCGGTGCCATGCTCCGCGACGGCCGCGTCTTCGGCTTCTTCGCCGTCTACGCCCTCATCCAGATGAGCACCTATGGCGCCGTCTTCTACCTGCCCGCCGAAATTTCCAGCCTGCTGCACCAGCCCGAGGGTTTCGAGGTGGGCGCGGTCTCCGCCATCCCCTGGCTCTGCGCCCTGGCCGCCACTTACATCCTGCCGCGCCTCGGCGACGAGTTCCAAAACCATCGCCTGCTAGCCATCCTCACCCTGCTCATCGCCGGTGCAGCCAGCTTCGCGTTTCCGCTCTGCGGTCCGCTCTGGGGCCTGGTAATGCTCTCCATCGCGGTCTCGGGATTCATCGCCGTGCAGCCGCTGTTCTGGACCTTTCCCACGGCGTATTTTGCCGACCGCGCCGCCGCCGGAGGCATTGCGCTTATCGGCGTTGGCAACCTCGGCGGGTTCCTAGCCCCCAACGTGAAAGTCTGGGCCGACCAGCACTTCCACTCCTCCAGCGCCGGCCTTTACGTGCTGGCGGGCCTGACGGTGCTGAACGCAGCATTCATGGCATGGCAAACGCGGCGCAGGACCTGAGAGTGCAGGCACCCGGCCCACTCGCCAACCACAACGCCCGGACTTTAGCCCCTGCGCGAGAACCCGCCACGCATCCGCGCAGCGGCAAAGCACCCCGGAGGGGTAGCAGGAAGTTAGCCCCGGATGGAGTCCGTGGCCGCCTGGGCGGCCAAGGACCAGAATCCGGGGTATCGGCAGTTATTGAATCGGGAGCCCCGTAGGGGCGAAGGAAACCACCCACGAGCGCTCTATGCCCAGGGGTGCACCTTGCCGGGTGCCCCATCTTAACCGCGTTTTTGCGGTCAGGGTGGGAAGCGACACCGCTCATTCAACCACCAAGCGGCAGCCAGCCCTCTCACCGATCACAAAATCAGCTCTTGGAGCTGTGCCAAGTTCATGGCTCCTGACCCTGAGGGGACCGAAGGGGAAGGATCCGCGCGATGAGCGGGCGTCCGCGAAACGGCAGCGGCGCATTTCATGGATCGAACGGCGTTCGCGGGGACTAATACAAAAATCGAGTAACTTCCGATTAGCCAGTAATTCGCCCGGAATACCCTCAGGGAACGCATATGGCTTATTGCTTCGGCACGACGACATGGGTCGCGCTTGCGATGCAGGCAGCTTGCATATGGCCCTGTACAAGAGGCTCTAAAGGGCAGACCTCGAAGTCTCCGTAGACGGTCCATCCACCCTGTTCGGGTTTGGGAAAAGTGAAATGGAGTTCGGGAGCCTCATTGTCAAGAGTTAGGCTATCGTGGGTGAAGCCGTATCGGTTGCTGTAAATGCCATAGATATGCTGAGTTCCTATTTGCCAGAGCCTTGTGGAGGGCGTGCCATTGCCAGCTGCAAGTCTGCCATGGATGCGCAAACAGCTTGAGGCGACTTCAGGAGTTTTGCACGGCTTTTGGCGATAGATGTCATTGGCCAGTGCTTGCACAGAAGCGAGCGTGAGCAGAATAGCGAGGCGTAGAAACATACCCGAAACTGTACACCTATTCGGAATGGGTTTAGCTTCCGCTCTTGGTACCCACGGGCCGGTGGACGGAAAAGCAAAGATCTGGCAAAGGGAAGCATCGCCGGTCACTCGACCGGAACGCCGTCCTTGAGCGCAAAATCACCAGCGCACCTCATTGATGTGCGTCGTGTCGACGGAAACGGCAGTCGTAGAAGCCTTGGCCGACAGTCCCCAATTACAGCCTGCGCCTGAATGATGTCAATCTGCCGGGTCACCCCAAACTTTCCGTTCCTCCCCGTCAGTTCACCTGAATCGCCATCAGCGTGCTGCCTGGGGCCGTGCCTACCACGTCCCCGGTCGCGTTGCACACCATTTCGATCACATCGGAGTTCAGAGTGGTGAAAGACCCGAGGACGGTTATCGTCGCAAACTGAGCATACTGAGGATTTGGCAAGAAAGTGAATGTGGAAACGGGGCCAAGCTGTCCTTGGAGACTTTCCTGCGCGGAGCAATTAACAATTGAACCTGTTGTTCCGCCCGTACCATCGAGGATCTGCTCGGTTCCCCAGACGAAATAGGTAGTGTCCTAAGAGTGCGTTGCTCGCCTAAAGAGCGAAGCCTCCCAGACGTGGGAGGCTTCTTCCGACTGACAGCGGAGGCCCTTGGTACCTGCAAACAGGGACAGAGCGCTGTCAATCGGGCTGTTCGTCGAAAGACTCTTCGAGGAATTCGATCTGCTTCTTCAGCCGTGCAATGTCGGCCTTCGTGAACTGGCCTGTTAGCACCAATTGGGCGTTGACGCCGCGAGGCACCGAAAGGGGCCAGTTCCAAGCTCCATTGCCAGCCGCAACCCGCTGAGGGGAAACGGACGTTGAATTGGGGATGGAAACGGGCACTGTGCTCATGGTCTGATGCTCCTCTTCAGGCTCAGTATATCCTGCAACAATCCCCGAAACAAGTTCCAAATTGGCCCTATAGACGCGAATAACGTCAGCCGCGCTGTCTTCAGAAAACCCTTTGGTAACGAGAATGTGCTTGAGATTGCCCTCGCTGGGGAGCGCATCGCCAAATTGGTTCTTCAGTTCCTCAAACAGAGAGGGTTTGTAGATCATCCGCTTCATTGCTTCATTCTTTTCGGGTCCGTCGTCTCGAACAAAGTAGGCAACCGCGTCATCACTCACCCGCGTTGTATCGCCCGAACCCTCAAGAATCCCATACTGACGTAATGCACCAATGAGGGTTAGCGACCTGCCATTGAGACTGGAATACCCCAGGTCTTCGGCGATCACCTTCCTAGCGGCGGGGTGCTGCCGTTCTTTCGTGTAGACCCTCCGCCCCTTTTCAGCGGCCTCTTGAAATGTGATCTGGGGGCAATTGGGACTTCGATGTGCCATAACTCACCTCGCAAACCACAATACCGCAAGGCATCGGAGATTACAAGAGGTAAAATTATTCACATTATTCTCTTGCGTTTAGGAGTAATCGGAGTTATCTTCTAAATATCGAAGGCCGGTATCGGGTTGCACCCCGAAACACCGGCCTAGAAAGGAGGGTTGAAAGCGATGCGGAAAATCACTTTCACCATTCACTTTGCGGATGGAACCACCGTTGAAATCACGGTTATCCCACCGCCTTAACCATTTGAACTAAAGCGCTCCGCCCCCGGCTGGTACCGGGAACGGAGCTAAATCCAAGCGCGGGGACAAGCCCAACACTCAGACTCCAGTCACTAGTTTGAGGCTTTTCCTCCCAAAAAACAAGGGAAAAGCCATGACCTGCCACTATTGCCAGAACTCCTGCAAGCGCTTTGGGAGGCACAGAAACGGCCTACAGCGGTTCCGTTGCACCCAATGCCGCAAAAACCTACACAGAAGAGCATGAGCGTCCGCTGGACGAGATGCGCCTGCCCGTAGATCGCGCTACCCAAATCCTCCAACTGCTCTTGGAAGGCATGAGCGTTCGCAGTGTTGAGCGCGTGACTGGCGTTCACCGCGATACGATCCTCCGCTTGCTCGTCCTGGCTGGCGAACGTTGCCAAAGGCTCATGGAAGAAAAGATCAAGAGCGTTCCCGTGCAGGATGTGGAAGCGGACGAAATTTGGGGATACGTGGGAGTGAAAGAGGGCCACAAGACGGCGGATCACGGGGACGAATTGGGCGACGCCTATTGCTTTGTTGCAATGGAGCGCAGCACCAAGCTGGTGCTGGCCTATCACCTGGGCAAGCGCACGGCGAAGTCTACAGACGCTTTTATTGGCAAGCTGGCCTATGCTGCATCATCCGCGAACCGTTTCCAATTGACTACCGATGGATTCCCGCCCTATGTGAGCGCCGTCAAGATGATTCTCCGCGACCGCGTTCACTTCGCCACGCTCATCAAGGTCTACGGCGCTCCCCGCGAAGGCGAGCAGCGGTACAGCCCCGCAGAGGTCGTGGATTCTGTCCCATGCGAAATCATGGGGCGACCAGTCCGGGACAGAATTTGCACCAGTCACATTGAACGCCAGAACCTTTCAATCCGCATGGGGATGCGGCGCATGACGCGGCTCACAAATGGTTTCAGCAAGAAATGGGAGAACCTTGAATCAGCCTATGCACTCTGGTTCGCGTTCTACAACTTTTGCAGGGTTCACAAGTCGCTGCGCGTTACTCCTGCGATGGAAGCTGGAATCACCGAGTCCCCTTGGTCAGTTAGTCAACTCCTGCTTGCTTAGGAGTCATCTAAACAGCAGCCCAATTAGTAGTGTGTAAGGAACCAAGATAGTCAACATATAGATTAGCCTTGCATCTGCGACTCAAAAACGGCAAAATGAAAGATGCAGCATAGGAGTTTTTGAGCAGCAAAATCCCGCCTGGCAGGGCGGGAATTCGCAAAATCCGATTTTTTGCGCCTGACGGCGGGATTGCTAACCATCCTCAGCGTAATCGCTGCCAATCCCTTCGTCAAGCGAAAAGTTTCCCTTGCGCCTTAAGGGAATCCCTGCGCTCAACAGGGCACAGGGTGGCCCCGGTCCCGTCTCAGGCATCTCCCTGCCAAAAGAAGGGTCGGAATCTTCAACCGTATCTGCCACATGGAGAAGCCAATTTCCTATGACGAAGTATGAGAATCAAGCGCTCACGAACAAAGTGTTCCAGCTTGAAGAATGCTGGTTCGTCAACTGCACGCTGGTGGAATGCACGTTATTCTATGCGGGCGGTCCTTACCTTTGGGAACAGTGTCAGTTCCAAAACTGCCAGTGGAAGTTTCAAGGACAGGCACAAGCGACGTGCGCTCTACTGACACAACTTGGCTTGCTCCCGATACCGAAACAGGTGTCGTTGGGCAAAGCGTCGTCGGCTGGAACCGTGAACTAAGCCCCAATTCCTTTTCCCAGTCTGCCTCCATTGTCCTTTCGCCCTCCGCGAGATGATAGTGGAGGCATCTTGTTTGCCGCAAGGTTCCAGCGATCATTAAGAAATTCTCAGCAACGCAGAGATAGGACACTACCGACGAAATAGGTTCCGGCATTCGGCACATTTAGGCTGAACGTTGTCGTTGAGGTTCCCTGGCCGTCCAACGAAACTTTGCTTGGCTGACTGGCTACCAGCCAGCTCAGCACGCCGTTGCTTCCCGCTGGCCCAGTCGGCCCCTGGGATCCGGTTGCACCCGCCGCTCCCGGAAACCCCCGCGGCCCTGGCGGACCCGGTGCGCCCTTTGCGCCCGCTGGCCCCTGAGGTCCGATGGGTCCCTGGGGACCAGTCGCGCCGTAGGTCAGTGCGAACGGGAGAAGTTCGCCGAGGCTGTTCGCAACACATACTGAGTATGTCCCGGCTTTCGTGTTCGTTGGCAGAGCGGCGACGATCTGGGTATTGGTGAATGAGACTATCGCCAGGGGTGAGCCTGAAAACAGCACTGTGGGTGCCTTTCCCGACGGTTCAAAGCTGGCGCCGCTGAACGTGACCTGATTGTTGGTGTAGTTGATCGTGGCGCTGTTCAGCGTAAGGATCGGGGTGCTGGTGCCAAAGGCGAGATACGGGGTCAGCAGCGATAGGGCTGCGAGCAAAAGCGACCGCGAGTTCATAGGTTTCTCCTCCTCGGCCGGGGATCGCCGGATGCTTATGAAAACACAAGGGGCACTGCGGGCGCAATGAACAGAGGTAAATTTCATTGGCGAAGAAAGATCAAGATGCAGGTCACCTGGATCACCGGCAACGTTCTTTGCCGATGAAACGGGGATCGATGGCCTGTAGACTCGCGATGCGCACTTGTCTCGTGCGGACTTCCATGAATCGAAGCACTTTCTGCATCGTGCACATAATTAACGTCCTATCGACTAAGTGAAGGATCAAAATCTTCGTAGCGAGCGGATTGTTTGAATGCTAAGTCATAGAGGAGCGCGAGGTGTTGCAAAAGGCTGAACTCAGCGGTAAGGCTGATTCAGAGAACGACCTCGGAGGCTCCTCAGAGACTATGTATTACATCGGACTGGATGTTCACAAGAGGACGATCAGCTATTGCGTGAAGGACGCGGCTGGTTGTGTGCACATGGAAGGGAAGGTGGGATCCACGCGGCGGGAGTTGGACGCCTGGGTGGGGACGCTTCCCCAACCCCGGATGATTGCCATGGAAGCGACGATCTTCACGGGCTGGATTTACGATCACCTGCTTCCTCACGCAGAGACAGTGAAGGTGGCTCACCCGCTGATGCTGCGGGCCATCGCGGCAGCCAAGCGGAAGAACGACCGCATCGATGCCAGCAAGATCGCCGACTGCCTGCGCTGCGACTTTCTTCCGGAGTGCCACATGGCTTCGACAGAGATCCGGGACCGCCGGCGCACACTGCGCTATCGCGGTCTGCTGGTCAAGCAGATGGTACAGATGAAGAACCGTGTATCGGGGCTGCTGATGGAAAAAGGCGTGACTCATACAAAACGGCGGCTGCATAAGGTGGGGTATTTTGCCGAGTTGATGTCCGGCAACGACGAGATCGACGCCAGTATCCGTCCGCTTCTCAAGCTGAGCCGCGAACACATCGTTCGTGCGCAGAAGCTCGACTATGCCCTGGTCAGTTCGCTGGAGCGGGACCCGCTTCTGGCAGAGAGACTGAGGCGGTTGAGAACGGTTCCCGGAGTCGGCTCGATCACTGCGCTAACGTGGGCATTGGAGATCGGCGATGTCTCCCGGTTCGGATCGATCAAGCAGGCGATTAGTTACTGCGGACTGTGCGGAGCAGAGAGAAGTTCGGCTGACAAGGTGATGCGGATGCCCATTTCCAAGCAGCGCAATAAGCATATTCAGCACGTGCTGGTCGAAGCTGCGAAGCTGGCGCCCAGGCTGTGCCACGAACTGGCGATGCTCCACGAAAAGGAGATGCAAAAGGGCAATCGCAACCGAGCCACGCTGGCGGTGGCAAGAAAGCTGGTCCGCTGGATCCTCGCGGTAGAACGCAGAAAACAGGATTTCGTGCCTGGCGAAAAGTTCGCAGGCACATCGGCAGCCTAAAAACCTGCCTAAAAATGGAACAACATCAGGATCATTCCGCACGCAGACTGCCAGGTCCTGCAGATTGGCCACTGTGCGAAGGAGATCAAACTCCGGAGGCTCACCACGAATTGTTTCGGGACTGGCAGAGAACACAAACTCAATCTTCGGCGACGGCTCTTCGAGCTCGAGGCCGCAAATGGATGTCTGGTTCTGCTCGAGAGCAGAATCAACGGCCGAGAGGCCAACCATGCGTGACGGTGCATCCTGATTCGATCAATGCGCGCTCTCCTGAGCGCGCCACGAACATCTGCGCTTTTCTCTTGACTTTGACTTACATGGATGTGGCCAACCCATAAGTTGCTCCTCTGACAATATCGCCCCAGCGAATTCGATTTTGGCGATTGTCAGCCCGGATTTCTGAAACCCAGCCAAGTTCCCACAGCAAGGGCGCGGACCTTAATCCGCGCCTCTGTCTTTCTGTTCCCTGTTCCGTGTTCCCTGCTTTACTGCGCCGATCTGCGGTTGTTCTTCGTAACTTCCCGCATCGGCGGTCATCCACCCGAAATCGGCGGAAAGTGAGCGCACGGAATTCACTTCGAGTCTACGCGGAGCGAATCTAGGGTTCCTTGTAAATCACCGCGTGTGAATGTTCCTTCTCAGCTGCATCGTTCTCGGCTTTCGTCATTGGGACGTTTTTCTCCCCCTCGCGAACGGACGTTGCCCGCATGAAGTCCTCAAAGCCCGGCGCAGAAAAGACGGCTACCGCCCTGATGGGGTCGCTACCAATGTTGTCGACGGAAATCCACGTATTTGCAGGAATGAACACGGTCGATCCGCCATGCACGACTCTCACGGAGTTACCCAAATGGACCCTGGCGATTCCGGTCTCCAGATATAGAATTTCGTCTGCACCGGGGTGCCTGTGGGCAGGGATGCCCCCTCCCCTGCGGATGTCCGCGGTCAAGAAAACCAAATGCGAGGAGCCGCCATTCTTGGGATCAACTTTCAAGATGAAGGTTTCTCCCGGTTCCGGGTGTCCAGGCCAACCTCTTACGACTCGACGCTCACCTTCGTTCTTTTCGAGGATCAGAGGAGTTGCTTTTGGGGCATTCGCCGCCTGCGACATTTGAACTGGCGGCGCGGCGGCGCCTCCGCACACCACGAGCGCGCAAACCGGAATTGTCAGGCGGCCAATTCGCATGAGGTGCCTCCTCGCAACAAGAGTAGGACGGACCTTAAAGGCGGACCAATCCAGCAACTCTACCCCACCTCTTGTTCGAGTACAACCGGTTTTGCGCACGGATTGTCGGCAATTCTGGCCAAACCGGAAGTTACTCCTCCTACAAAATCGCCGCGTGAATTCGATTTCAGCGATTCTCAACCCTGATTCCTGAAACCCGTCCAAGTTCCAACAGCAAGGGCGCGGACCTTAATCCGCGCCCTCGCTGTTTGTTCCCTTAGTCCCTTAGTCCCTCGGTCCCCTGTTCCCTGCTTTACTGCGTCACCGCCACCGGCGGCTTCGCGGGCGCTTTCAGATGCTTCGCATTCGGCGCTTCCGGTTTTTCCGGCCTTTCCGGCTTTTCCGGCGCTTCCGCCTGGTCCGCGAATCCCGTCCCCTTGGTGATGCGCACGTCTCCCACCTGCGTGCTCACCACGATCTTGGCTGCGCCGCCACCCACGCGTCCCGTCACCGTCTTGCTTTCGTCGCCGGTAATGTCCAGCGGATAGTCGGAGACGATGTCGCCGTTGTGGGTGCGCCCGTCAATGGTCGCCGAGGCGTTGGGCGGCAGCGTGATGGAGAGGTTTCCCTGGCCGCTGGAGCTCGTCGCCTGCACGCTGTACGGTCCCGCCGGCGCAATGGAGATGTCCGCGTCGCGATCTTCAACGTAGGTGTCGCCGTAAATCTGGGTCAGGTCCACGTTCTTTGAGTGAGTGGTCACGCGCACATTGCCCTTGGCTTCGGTCACCCGCAGGTCTTCCTGGTCCATGGTCATGTCGCCGGGCAGGGACCCGAATTCGAGGTCGGTGACCGAGGTGTGCAGATGTACCGGTCCGGAGAGGTTCTCCATGTGGACTTCGCCGAAGATATCGCCGTTCAGGGCGACCCTGCCTTTCACTTCGGAGAGGGTCAGATCGTTGCAGCGGCCGTCCGCGGTGATGTCGCCGGTCACCTGGTGGGCGGAGAAATCGCCCTTGTCGGTCGAGAAGTGCACCTGCACCGATCCGGTGATGGTGTTCATGTGGATGTCGCCGTGTTCCGCGGTAAGGTTGGCGCCGTTGCCCAGCCCGGCCGCAGTCACGTCGCCGTGGCCCGCGTTCACCGTCACCAGCGCAGACCTGGGCACGATCACCGTTAGATTCACTCGCCCGTCGGTGTGCCCGGCCGACTTCACCAGCACCGTGTTTCCGCTCACCGTCACGTGCGCGGCCTCGGCGTCGAAGATCTTCCTGGCCTTGTCATCCGAGTCTGCGAACGCAATCTCGTGCGCCTGCACCTGCACGTTCTGTCCGTCGGCCGCGGTAATGCTCAGGTCGCCGCGCGGGTCGTCGATATTCACCACTCCGTTGGGGGGGATCTGCGTATTCAGCACAGTCTGGTCCAGATCATGCTGCGGCCGCCCCAGCGAGTTCCAGAAATCGTCGTTATCGCCAAACCCGCTGCGCATCCAGTCCCAGTTGTGGTGCGCAAAGGCGGCAAACACCCCGATGACAGCCAGCAGGATCAGCAGGCCCACAAAGTTTCCGCCGCGCCGCACCGGCGTGGTGCGCTTGATGTCGACCGCCCACTCCCCCAGCATGGCCAGACCGGCCACGATGAGCAGAAGCGGCCACCATTTCCCGTACCAGTCCCAAAAGCTGCTGGCATCGATCCGGCCCGCGTAAATCAGCAAGGCGATGATCCCGACCGCGATCAGGATGATCGGGCCCACGATGGATGGCACCCGCGGAACGTAGGCGCCGACCATGCCGGCTTTCCAGGCATGCCGCTGCGCCTTCCACTGATCCCGTTGCGCCCGCCACGCGGCGCGCTGCTGTTCGCGGTAAATCCGCCATTGCGTATGCGGATCGTAGGGCGGTACGCCGCCCGGAGGAGTATTTGGAGGTACGCTGCTCATGATTGCCCTCCGCGATTGATGAAGTCGTCAGCATCTGCCGGCACGATCGAGGTGCCGGGATTGGCCGCGGAAGCGCCCGGGGCGGCGCCGGTTCCGGTCTGCTGTTGCGGGTCAGGCGGGATCACCCCGCCGCACGGATGCGGATACGGCGAATAGTCTTCGCCGGCCAGCGCGGCGCGTTCGGCCAGCAGCAGCGCCCCGGCCAGGATGAGGAACAGCGGCCACGCGTGGCCCCAGGTCAGGATGTCCGTTTGGTTGAGCAACGCGATCACGCCTACCAGCAGCAGGAACGCAGGTCCCCGCAAGCGTCGAATGAGGATATAGCGATTCATTTTGGACCTCCGTGCCTGGGTCCAATCCGGTTGAGCATAAGCCACAGACCCAGGCCGATCAGAAATAGCGGCCACATGAAGTCCCAGAACCGCCCGTTGAAGATGTCAAGCTGGCCCAGCAGGAACATGATGCCCAGGCCAATGAGGACGATGGCGCCGATGGGCTCCTTGCGCCGCCAGTAGACAGGCGGCACCGGCGGCAGCGATGGCGGCATATTCGGATCCACCGGGCCGCCCACCGGCGTCCATGGCGGCGTTTGGAATCCCGGCTGCCCCGGCGGCTGGTAGGGCGGCTGGTAGCCGCCAGAGGCAGTTCCGGTGCCAGCTCCCGGCGCAGGGCCCGGTCCCACGCCCTGCGAGGGATCGTGAGGTTTGGCGCCCAGGTTCAGCCAGTTGCCCACCTCGTTCAATCCCAGCGGATCGGGAATCGGGGTGCCGTCGCGGCGCGCCCGCGCGGTGTGGTACGCCTCAAACGACTGGTACAGCACCCACGCCGCAATAAACAGCCCGAAAATGGGGTAATGCGAGCTGATGCTTACCAGCACCGCGAAGATCACCACGTGGATGAACCCCTTGAAGAACTGCCCATTGTACATGGCGCCTACGCCTGGGATCAGGCCTAGCACTGCTGCGGCCGAGGGGTTGGGTGCGCCCGGGGGCGGGGTGGCAAAGGGGGTGAACGGGTTGGGTACGCTCTGCCAGGCCGTGGCGCACGGCTGGCACAGAATCTGCCCATTGGCCCCGGTTCGCACGCATTGCGCGCACAGTCCTCGCCCGCAATTTTGGCAAAAGGCTGTTGCAGTTACCCCGCTGTGGTTTACGCAATCCATACTGTGCTCCCTTCCACTTCCTCTTCCTTCGCGGAGCCGGAATGCGCTGGCTGATCGTGAAGTGATAGCGACGACTCAAGCAAATCAGTGTTGATCACGGCCGGGCTGACCGACTGTTGCGGCGGGCTTACTCGCGAGCCCCCGTCTTTATGATTTTTCTGCTGCGATTCTCCCGAGGGCTGCGTCTGCTGCGGCTGCTCCTGGGTCTCGGTGGATTTCTTCAGCTCCCGCACCCGGGCCTGCACCTCGTACACCAGCCGGAGATGGTCGTAGTAGCGGACAATCGGCGTGGAAGCCATACTGATGCGCCGCTGCACAAACGACCGCACCGCCGTGGGCTTCAGGTCCGACATCCGGATCTGGCTCAGCTTCACGCCGGTCAGGTTCAGGGTCAGGGCTATCGAGAAAAATGCCATGGCCGCAGTCATCATCAGCCGGGGCTCGGCAAAGCGGCGCACGACCCCAAGGAACCCGGGCCTCTGCCACTTCGGCGTTACGAGGGCCAGCGGCACGCCGGCAATCGACGAAGTCCCGGTATCGGGCACCAGGCCGTAGCCCGCTGCCTGTCCCGGCCCCGTCTGGGCCAGAATTTTTTCGAGCAGCCCCTCCGGCAGTTCGGGCTCAGCGGATAAAAAATCCAGCCACTCCCGTCCCCTCCGCGCTTCCTCAAACAGGGCCGTGCACGCCGCGCAACCAGCCATGTGGCTGGAGAACGTGCTCTCGTCCTCCGTCCGAAGCGTCCCGTCCAGGGCGTCGGCCAAAAGCGTCTCCCACAGCCCGCAGGCGGGGGAACCCGGTATGTTGCTGCGCTCGGCCATTTACATCACCTCCCGTTTAGTACGTTCCAGCAGGCGCGCAAGTTCCGCTCTTCCCCTGCTGATGCGGGACTTAACTGTCCCTTCGGGTATGCCCAGAACCTGGGCGATCTCCTTGTAGTCCATATCCTGCAAGTCCCTCAGAATCACTGCTTCCCTCAGTTCCGGAGAGACGTGCGCCAGTGCAGCCTGCACCATCTTCTCCAGTTCTTTGCGCGCCGCCATCTCGTGGGGCGAAGGCTCCCGCCCCACAAGCCGGTCCACCGGCCGCAATTCTTCTGCCTGATCCCAGCCGTCGTCGAGCGAGCTGGTGGCCCGCTGGTTCTTGGTGCGGCGGAAATTATCCACCAGCAGGTTGCGGGTCATGGTCGTGATCCACACCTGCAGGCTGCCCCGCCCCATGTCGAAACTGGCGAGGTTCGAATAGATTTTCAGGAATACGTCCTGGGTAAGGTCTTCGGCGTCGGCGGACGACCCGGTAAACCGGTAGCACAGCCCGAACACCCTCCGGTGATGCTCGCGGACAAGCTGCGCCCAGGCGCCGGAATCCCCGTCCATGCAGCGGCGCACGGTCTGGGACCAGTCGACGTCCAACGGTCTCACCTCCCCGCGCCTTTCGCTGCGCCCCGCGCCGACCCCTTCGCGACCCGTTCCGGCATTGAACACCTGGCCGGCCGGGCGGCGGGAAGGGGCGAGAGCCGGTTTCTGCTCCGCCGGCTTCCGCCAGCCCAATCCGGCCACGTTCCAGGTCAATGTGCCCGCGCAATCCATATGCGGCTTATACGCAGACACATAGGGCGCGGTTCCGTCGCCTTGGCGAGTCGGGGATCATTCTACCGCGTGGGGAGGTGGAGCGACCTCGAAGTTCTAAAGGGGTAGAACCCGACAACCTTGTCTGCTTGGTCAATCGAACACGATGCTGGACCGCTACTCATCAGCGGTCGCCTCATAGTCATCAGGGATGTAATCATCCCTCAGGATGGCAGACGAAGCTCCCAGTTCTGATTTGAAATCATTCGGACTCGCTCTCCGGACGCTTCGCGAACGAGCAAACCTGAGCCAGGAAGCTCTGGCGCATATTTGCGGGCTTCATCGTACGTATATTGGCAGCGTTGAGCGCGGCGAAAGAAATGTCGGTTTGCTCAACGTACACGTTCTCGCAGAGGCGCTAAATGTCGCGGCCTATGAGCTGATTCGTGCAGCCGAGGAAATTCAACCAGAGCGCAAGAGAGCCAGGAAAGCCAGACCGTGATCCTTTGCCAAAAAGCGCTTCGCGCCCGCACCAACTCCAAATACGAGCCTCCCGAGGGTCATCAATGTCAGCGCGAGGCTGGCCATACGGGCAAGTGTGCTGAGTCCGAGTATTTAGAACACCTTAAATCTGTCGCGCCGCTTGTCGCGAAAAAGATTGCTCGCGACGCAACCAAGACGACCGGGGCCTCTTGGAAAGGCAAGGATGCGGGGCCGAATCGCATTCCACGATGGACCATGCTGCTCCCCGATGAGGAACTTCTTGCCCTCAAAATCAACATGGCCGGATTCAAACCATGGGTTGTTGCAAAGTTGAGGCAAAAAGCCGCGTCATATGAAGACTGCATGAGTTCCGCGCGATATCTCGCTTGGTCCGCCTATGGGATGGAAGGTGCACCCGATCCAGAGCCTGATACCCGAACATATCTTGAAGCTCACTTTGGCCCCATTGTTAAGGGTGCTACCGGTTGCCTCGTGTGCCGGGCCCCACTTCGATTTGATCTTTTCCATGAGGCGCGGAGGGGCAAGGCGGAAATTGAAACCGCCCACGCTAATCCGCGTGAACATACCCCGGGTAATATTGGATTTGCTCACAGGCATTGCAATATCGCTCAAGGAGACAAAGATCTCAGCGGTTTCTACGATTGGATTACTGGCATTTTGGAGCGTGCCGGTCGAATCAAAGTTCGTACTCTGGACCGCTCATTGCCTTTAGATCCGCCAAAAGACCCGCGCGATGCTGAAGAGTTGCCTTGAAGCGTTCTAAGCGCGACATCCAAGGACCGTCCCCTTGCAGGATTGGAACGCGGAGTTCAGTAATTCTGTTTCCGAGCGTGCCCAAAGTGGACTGAATGAATACGAGGCTTCTCATCCGCAGTTTTACGGACGGAAGATTCAGCGCGAAAAGCATGGCGTAGGGATCAAGTCTTTGCTGCTTCAGAACACTCAGGATTCGCAAATGGCTTTGCACGACGCAGCGAACATTATGGTCAGTGAGCATGGCCGTAGCTCCAATTCGGTATCTACCATCTACCACAACGAGAACATCGCCGACCCTCAGCTTCTGCTGATTCGCATATTCCTCATAAACCTGTTCGCTTACAGATTTAGTCGGATCTGAGGATATTTCAAAATTTGATATATCGGACGTGCGGACGAACGGAACATCGCCGGTACCGTAGAACTCCGACCCAACTTCGTGCCCCTTGCGGATCGACAGGATTTTTTCTTTGATTAGCTCCCCGAGCGTGCCGACTCGGGCTCCGTCAGTCAGCTGTTGTTCCAGAAATGTAATGTGGTTATCTTGATAGTAGTAGCGTGGAACCAAATACCGCATACCTTGAAGTGGAACGCTCCGCCAATGCTCGGAACAACGCTCGGAATGGAAGGAACCAGAAATACCGAGAAAGTCGTCAGGGTGAGGCTGTCCCTTGCTTGTAAAGGAACGCCCCCTTCGATCATGGCCGCAGTTTAGGGCAACCGCAATTTTCGTTTGCGGTTTGGGGCTAGGTTGGCCGTCCTTGTTCTTTTGGAAGAAAAGAATATTCGTCTTCGTGTCAGTTCCAGGCTGGAACGTCGTGCGAGGGCAATCGAGCAATGCAGTTATATTGCCTTGATTTTCAAGCCATTCCCACACATAACCCGTTTGTTTGTTTCCGAAAACACCCTCCGGAAGGACGATACCCATCCTTCCGCCAGGTTTGAGCGCACGAACACAAAGCTCTAGAAAAAGAATCTGCGGATCTTCGCTGCTGCTGAGGGCACGAGTCCTGGCCCACCTACCTTTCCCGCTCGTGCTGGAAGTCCACACATGGCCAAAATCAAACGAACTGAGGATCGGCTCATCACGGATTCCAATTTTTGCGCCGAACGGTGGATTTGTGAGCACCACATCGAATCGCCCGTCGGGGCGCCCGGCGGCATTCTCGGTCCACTCGTCGAAGGAAAGAGAATTGAAGTTGTAGACGTGAGCACGATTTTTGCTCAGAATTCTGAGAAGAGCCCCGGATAACCGGGCAAGGCCCGTGTCTTTGTCAATCCCAATCAGCTCGCCACTCGATTCCGAGAGCGGATACCTCTGCATCTGATAAACCAGCGTCTCTCCTAAGAAACCGCCGGTGCCGGCCGCAGGATCACAGACATCTTCCCCAGGCTTCGGGTCGAGAATTTCAACCATTGCCCGCACGACTGATCTTGGCGTGAAGAATTGCCCCCTCTCCCCTCTGAGGCGGGGTCCGATCAAGGCCTGGAATGCCTCCCCCAGAGTGTGAGCGGGAGCCCGAGAAAGATCTAATTCCGAAAGCTCTGAAAGGGCCATTCGCAGCGACGTGTCAGCCAAGGCGAAAGTTTGTTTCGGTCCGAGCAATTCGGGAAATGACTTACGGAGCATCGGCAGCAGGATTGAATCCGCCTCCCCCTTTCCGCCCAAATAGGACTCCAACGCTTTCTCCCCGCCATTCGTCTCGGTGGATAACTTGGTGAGCAAAAGCAGAGACAGATCTTCAATAATCACCTCTGCACGACTCGCTTTACTGTTCGAATAGAGGTGGTAATAGATCTTTCGGAAAGCATCCGGAAGGCTTGTCTGCGGCTCGGCATCTTCAGGAAATAAATCTAGCGCCACCGCCTTCGGCTTGGGCATACTCGAAGTCCCTCTCAGAACACTATAAGTAGCGATGCACGATGTGTCAATGCACCCCAGTCCCTCGCCTTTGGGGACCGGGGAGGTCGACCGGATCCACTCGGGCAGTTGCCAGCCCCTCATCCGCGCTGTCCATTCCGACTCGATCTCTACGGTTCCGCGTATGCCCGTTTGATGGTGGCGATAGCTCGAACCCTTCCAGTCCTCGGGTTTCAGAACCAGTCCGCGGTGGACTGGGTTGCGATGGATGTAGCGTAATTTCTCCACAATTTCGAGGCCAGCGGCGGTGACCAGCGAGCCTTCCATCCCCGGTCCCCAAAAGCGAGGGACCCTTCGGCTGCGCTCAGGGCGGGCACCCTCGGCGGGGTTGGAAAACCACGTCGGGACCGGGGCCGCCTGCCAACTTCTGCGTCGCCCGGCGGTGCGCCTGGGGCTAGCCTCTTTTGCCCGCTGAAGCGGGCTGCGGCAATGCCCCCGACACGAACCGCAGAAGTGGTTTTCCGGGGCTAAACAGGCTGCGGAAAAACTTGGGGTGGTGTTCAAGACAACGCAGAAAACCTCAGGGGCTAAAGCCCAAGTCCTTTGTTTGTGGTTATCGGCGGGACTAAAGTCCCGCCCTGACGCGTTTCTGCCCTTCCGGGAGAGTTTTTCCGCAACCTGTAAAGCCCCTCTCCGGTTGCGTGGCTTGTGCGGGGGTTGAAACCCCCGTCTCCCTCCGGTGTTGGGGTTACACCCCTCCCTCCGCGCCAGTTTGTCAGCAATGTCAGTTTCTGGTGTATTGGCGGTCGCATCCCATTGGTCCTGGTTTTGCGTAGAGTCACTGCATCGGTCTTACTGTGCCCGCACCTAGTGCGGGCATAGGTGTTTATGGGGAAACAAACCGGGGAGAGATTGGGGGAAGGTTCGATGAGCAAGGGAAGCGATCGACGGGGACGGTTGGCCTGGTCCCGTCCTCCTATTATCCGGGCTGTGTATGGATCGGGGCGCCGCATCGCGCTTACGCCTACCACGCCTCAAGCACGGCAAAATGACCGGCCTGGTCGACGAACACGCTCTTGAACAGCCCCACCGCCAGCAATCCGTCGAACTCCGCGGTGCGGGAATCCTTCTGAACCCCTGCCAGCGTCACAAAGCCCACGTTCTGGACCTCGACCTTCCCGATCCTTATGGTCTGCGGCGGCAACGCCGTAAACGTCCGCTGCCCGTTCGCGCCGCCCCCTCGCAGCGACACCCCATGGAACAGTCCCAGCGCCATGTAATCCGAGGTGTTGTAAAGAAAAGGCACATTCGTTCCCGAGTCCAGCTTCAGCCGTACCGGCCGCATTCCGTCGGAAAGCCGGGCCGATACGACCAGCGATGCAGGCAGTTGAGCGCCGTTCCCAGCTTGCGCAGGAGCCAGAAGCGGGATGCGCGCTCCCTTGACCTCGGCGCGCATCGCGCCCGAGTCGTCAAGGCAGAGCAGGTGGTGCGCGTTGTCGATGAGCGTGTCGAAATGCTCCAGAAAGTCTTCGCCGAGCACGCCGCGGATGCTGATGCCGGCTACTTGAAGGTTGTTGAGGTCGTAAACCAGAACTTTCAGGTTTGGCAACGAATGCGAGCCGGCCGCGACGCGGTCGACATGGGCAAACGTGGCGTGAGCGTTAACGCCCACGCTGGCGACGGCGGCGGAACCCTCTTCCTTGAGGTGCAGTTCGGAGGCCAGTGACGGCTCCAGCATGGTCAGCTGCGTGCCGGTGTCGAACAGAAAGCTGTAGGGGCCGGACTGGTTGACCATCACATCCACGAGCATTTGATACCGGTTTACGAGACGGTACTGTAGACTGGCCACATTCGCGGGACAATGCATCTCCGAGCCAAATGCGTGAAAAGAGGTTGAGGCGAGGACGAAGCAGGCAAACCACTTGATTCCTGAAAGCGCGAGAGTCGACATTGTGTAAGCTCCTCAGCCGGGTAGGCTGAGGGGACTCTGGGCGCGTACCGGAACACGGTCTTGATGGTGTCCGGATCAGATCGTGAGGCCGCATGATTCCTTTCTGAACGCGTTCCATGCGGTCGTGACGGAGTTGTGATGGTGGATAAGCGCTTTGTTTTCAGATTTGCGGACGTCGAGGTCCACGAGCGGGAATTTTCGCTTGTCAAGGCCGGCGAGGTAACGGCGGTCGAGCCGAAGGCGTTCCGCGTCCTGCTGATCCTGCTGCGCAATCCCCAAAAGCTGATCCCCAAGGAAGAACTGCTAACCGCGGTCTGGGGCGACGCGGCGGTTACGGAGAATTCGCTCACGCGCGCCATCGCCCTGCTGCGGAAACTGCTCGGCGACGAAGCCCGCACACCCCGTTTCATCGAAACCGTGACGTCGGTCGGCTACCGCTGGGTGTGCAGGGTGGAAGTCTCCGAGGAAGCCATCACCGAAGCCGACCAGCTCGCGTCAGCCAGCCCCGCATTAACCAAGGAGGAAGTAACAGCCCAGCGCCCCAAGCGCCTGCGGGGCAGGCTGCTGGCCGGCAGCGGCGTTCTGATTCTGTGCCTTGCCGGGACCGGGTGGTATCTGCACCGTCCGCTGCCTCCGCCGCGCATTACGGGATATACCCCGATCACCCGTGACGGGCACAAAAAATACGTCGACGGAACAGACGGGAGCAGGCTCTACTTCACGCAGATGCAGCCGAATTCCATCAACGAGGTTGGGGTTGCGGGCGGAGAAGTTGCACGGATTCCGGTCGCGCTGCCGGGCTTCTTTTGGTCGCTCGACATCTCGCCGGATGGTTCCAGTCTGTTGGTCACTTCATTGGAGAGAGAAAGCATCGGAAATTCTCTGTGGATTGTGCGGGTTCTGGGAGGAACATCCCGCTTCATCGGACACAGCAGAAGCGCAGCCTTTTCGCCGGATGGAAATAACATTGTCTACGCGACCGATCCCGGCGAGCTCTGGCTGGCTCACAGCGATGGAACGGGAGGGCACAAACTCGCGTCGATAGGAGCAGGCATAGATAATGTCAGATGGTCGCCGGACGGCAAAGTCATCCGCTTTTTCCGCGACGGGGCATTGTGGGAGATCTCGGCAGATGGAGCAAGCCTCCATGAGCTGCTCCCGGGCTGGCAAAATCGAGGGTCGGAATGCTGTGGCCACTGGACTCCCGATGGGAAGTTTTATATCTTCACGAGCCAGGTGCAGGGCTACCGAGGGCGTATGATTTGGGCTCTCGATGAGCGGCGCAGTTTATTTCGCCATCCGTCCGCGGAGCCGATCCTATTGACGACCGGTCCGATCAGCTGGGAGAATCCCGTTCCCGGAAAGGGCACGGACAGAATCTTCGCCACAGGCGAGACCTCTCTCGGTGAGCTCTCCCGTTTCGACCCAAAGACGAAGCAGCTCCAGCCCTTCCTCGGGGGCATTTCCGCGCAGGATGTTTCATTTTCCAAAGACGGCCGGTCTGTCGCTTACGTCTCTTTCCCGGACGCCATCCTGTGGAAGGCCGATCGCGATGGGAGCAACCCCGTGCAATTGAGCACTCCGGCCCTGCACGCGACGAATCCACGGTGGTCGCCCGACGGCTCGAAGATCGTTTTCGGGGACTACAGGGAGCGAGAGTCCAACAGAATCTATCTCGTCTCTTCGCAGGGCGGTTTCCCAGAACAGCTGCCGGTTTACCGTGGAAACCAGGATGATCCCAATTGGTCGGCGGACGGAAGCAGGATTGTATTTGCGAGCGGAGGCGTCAACCCGAAAGACAGTCAATACTTAGCATTCCTCGACATGTCAACCCACGAGATCACCCCAGTTCCGGGGTCGGACGGATTGTGGTCCCCGCGGTGGTCGCCGGACGGCAAGTTGATTGCCGGATTCTCGGTACTACCCGGGGCTATTAAGGTGCTCGACGTTGCGACGCAGCAATGGTCGATTTTGCCAACGGGCAAACTCATCGACTACCCCGCGTGGTCCAGCGATAGCAAATACATTTACTTCCTGCGCCGCGAGAGTGGCGACGAGAGCGTCTATCGAATTCGGGTAAGTGGGAGTGATGCGGAGCGGGTTGTCGACCTCAAAGATTGGCATCTCACGGGATTTTTTGTGACTTGGATGGCCCTCGATCCGACCGACACCCCGCTGGTGCTTCGCGATACGGGCACCGACGATATTTATGCGCTCACGCTGGAGGAGAAATGAGCCACGACGGCGGTCCAAGCGGGCGAATAAGGAACGAATGATGGCGGCCAAGTCCTTTGTCTTCAAATTCGGCGACATCGAGGTCCGCGAGCGGGAGTTCTCGCTGGTCAAGGCCGGAGCGGCTGTGCCGGTCGAGCCAAAGGCCTTTCGCGTCCTCCTGATCCTGCTGCGCAACCCACAAAAGCTCATCCCCAAGGAAGAGCTACTGAACGCCATCTGGGGCGAGACGGCAGTCTCGGAGAACTCGCTCACCCGAGCCATCGCCCTGCTGCGAAAGCTGCTGGGCGACGAAGCCCGCGACCCGCGCTACATCGAAACCGTGGCCACGGTGGGCTACCGCTGGGTGTGCAAGGTGGAAGTGGCCGAGGAGCCTTCAGCCGCTGCGGAAGCGCCAGCCGCCACGGAAACCGCGGAGAGCAAAGCCGGAGCCCGCAAGCAACTGTGGACCTGGGCGCTGGCCGGCGGTGGCGTGCTAGCGCTCTGCCTGGCTGCAGCAGTCTGGTATCTGCACCGCCCGCTGCCCCCGCCGCGAATCACGGCCTACACCCAGCTCACCCGCGATGGCCGCTCCAAGCAAGTGGGTGGAACCGACGGCAGCCGCGTGTACTTCACACAGAGCTCCCCCAGCCAGATCGCGGAAGTCGGAGTCCATGGAGGGGAGATTGCCTTGCTCCCGCTGGAAATGCCCGCGGCCGAAGTTCAACTGATGGACATTTCACCGGACGGTTCCAATGCCCTTGTCGGGGACTACGAACAAAACCACGGCGCCCCTGGACAATGGGTCGTTCCCGTCCTTGGCGGAGCGGCAAAGAGGCTGGAAGACGGCGACGGCGAGATCTTTTCCCCCGATGGGGGCTCGGTAGTCTATTCCACCCCGAGCGGTGACATCTTCAAAGTGCGCATCGACGGCAGCGACAAGCGCAAGCTGGCCAGCATGGGAGCCCAAGCCCTTGGGTTCAGCTGGTCGCCGGACGGCAAAGTCGTCCGTTTCAGCATGGCGGATGGCGGCCTTTGGGAGATGTCCCAGGACGGAGCTGGCGTGCACCGCCTGCTTGCAGGCTGGAAAGAGGGACTTCCGTGCTGCGGTCGATGGACCCGCGATGGAGGTCTCTTTCTTTTCCTGGCAAACGGTCAGATATGGGCGCTCGACGAACGGCGCAGCCTGTTCCGGCAGCCGCCCTCCCTGCCGATCCAGTTGACGAACGGGCCAATCCAATGGGGCCCGCCAATTCCGGGCAGGGACGGAAAGACGATCTTCGTAGACGGTGCCAACGAAAGAGGGGAACTGTCGCGCATCGATCCGAAGACCGGTGGCCCCCAACCCTTTCTGGAAGGCATCTCCGCTGAATTCGTTTCGTTCTCTCCCGACGGGAAGTTGGTGGCCTACGTCACCTTTCCCGAAGGCAATCTGTGGAGGGCGGATCGCGACGGAAGCGACCGCATGCAGCTCACGCGGTCGCCGGTACAGGTGATCAACCCGCGCTGGTCCCCGGACTCGAAGGAGATCGTGTATACAACAGAGACTCCCAACGGCCACTCTTCCATCGGTCGCCTCTCCGCGGTGGACGGGACGCCCCTGTGGCTCATGTCCGAGGAGCCCGCGGAGATGCACGATGCGAACTGGTCGCCCGACGGGAAAAGAGTCTTGTTTGCCCAGAGTCCTGGATACTTCGCAACCGCGAAGCGGGATCTGCGTATCGTCGATCTCGGAACCCGGCAAGTGACGGTTCTTCCCGGGTCGGAGGGCCTGTGGTCGCCGCGCTGGTCCTCCGATGGACGCTATATAGCGGCGTTGCGCGGTTTCTCAGTCGACCTACCCGTGCTTGACCTTGCGACCCGCCAATGGCGCACCTTGCCGGGCAGTGGCGATGTGGAGTATCCCAGCTTCTCTCGCGACAGCCGGTTCCTCTATTTCTTGCGGGTCGGGCGTGGCCAGGGCGTCTTCCGGATCCCCGTGGCCGGCGGCAAGGCCGTGCGCGTAGTCGACATGACCGGCTGGCATCTGGCCTTCAGCTACGGGTATTCCATGAGCCTCGATCCCACCGACGCTCCGCTGGTGCTTCGCGATACAGGCACCGACGATATTTACGCCCTCACGCTGGAGGGAAAATAGACGGCTCCGGAGTTCCCGCACCCTCTATTCCATGCAAGCGCACCCATCCGGTACCTTGAAAGCGGATGCCTTCCCCTGAGCCATTGTCCCGGCGCGGCGCCCGGCCGCGCCAGTACACCGCCCCAAAATCCATTTCTGAGAGCCCTATCACTGAAGCTTTTACTTCACCATTCTGGCTGGACCCCGTCTTTGAGCGTTTCATCACTGAAGTCGTAACTTCAGTATTATGATCTGTCTCTCCTGCTCTGGCCCGGTTCTCCCGCCGATTTCCCCGGCCGGCGCGCGGCGGAGGGGTTTCCGCAAGCGCCGGCCCGCTAACTTTGCCCGCCTCCGCTAGTCCTGTTGCGCGCTCCTGTATCCGCCATCACATCCGGGGCGCCTGGTTTTGCGTAAAGTAACTGCATTGGTCTAACTATGCCCGCACCTAGTGCGGGCATTGGTGTTTATGGGGAAAGGCGGAGACTCCCGCGGGGACAGAAAGAAAGACAAGAGCAGAGGCAAAAGCAGATTCCCGAAGGGAATGACAGAGAGAAAAGCAAGAACAAGGGCAGAAGCAGAGGAATGGAGGAAGGTTCGATGGGAAATGTAAGCGATGGACGGGGGCGGTTGGCCTGGTCGGCGGAGGACATTATGGGGGAGCTGGCGGAGAAGGTGGAACGGGAATTGCGGGTGGCGCGCTACTCGATTGGGCACGCGCCGACCATGGGGGAGGCTACGCAACAGGTGTGGCTGCGGGTGTTTGAGACGTACCTGCCGGAGCGGTACCGGGCGCGGTCGGCGACGGTGATGGACAGCGAAGGGAAGTTCAGCGACCAGATCGATGTGGTGATCTTCGACCGGCAGTATTCGTCGACGCTGTTTGAGTTTGAGGGGGCGACGGTGGTTCCGGCGGAGGCGGTTTACGCGGTGTTCGAGGCGAAGCAAATGCTGGAAGGGGCGTTCCTGAAGTACGCGCAGGCGAAGGTGGCGAGCGTGCGGAGGCTGACGCGAACGAGCATGACGATTCCGACGATCAACGGGAATTTCAAGAAGAAACCGCAATGGATCCTGGGAGGTTTTCTGGCGTTGGAGCCGCGGTTTGAGACCATCGATGAGAAGGCGATGGAGGAACGGCTGAATGCGGACCAGGGCGAGGGCAAGCTGGACCTGGGCTGCGTGGCGAGCGTGGGGACGTTCGGTTGCGGGGGCGCGGATTCGACGGCGTTCACGCTGGACAAGCGAGCGGCGGGGACGTTTCTGCTGGAGCTGATGGCGCGGCTGCAGGGATGCGGGACGGCGCCGGCGATTGACTACCGGGCGTACGCGAAGTGGATGGCGGCGGCAGGGAAAACCCCTAAGAAGATAGGGGAGCAGACGAGAAGGTCTCGGGAACTGGCAGGGTAAGTTGGTCCTGCGACGCCCGCTGTCGCCGCGGCGACCGATAAAGCCGCCATGAGCGGGGCGCAGCTTGCGCTAGCGGGGCACAGATTGCGCTAGCGATTGGGCTTTGGCGGCGGCGGGGGCTGGTTCGCGGGCTGAGCCCCGGGCTGGCTGTCGTTCTTCACCTCCTGGCCGTCGTAGATGATCTTGCTGGTGGAGCCGAAGCGCTTGTAGTCGGTGTACTTGATGATGTCGCGGATGTGGACGTCGTCGCCCATGTAGCCGTTGCCGCCGGTGAAGTGGAGGACGCCCTCGCCCTTGGTGTAGACGGGGAACCAGTAGTGGCCGTCGATCTGCTGACGCCAGGTCATGAAGGGCGGATGCAGGTCCTCCTGGCCGCGCTTGGTGTCGTCGGGGACCATGCGGCCGTTGGTGACCACGATCTGGAGGTCGGTTGAGTCCACCCAGATGCGGCCCAGCAGGTAACGATGGTTCTTGAGGATCTGCTTGGGGCTGACGTCGAAGACGTAGCACTCGACCTCGTCCACCTTCTGCCGGCCCACGTAGGCGATGTTGTAGGCGGGAACTTCGTCGGTGGTGAGCACGAAGGGGTAGCCGTGCTGGATGTCCTGGAGGTCGGAGGGGGACATGGAGACGCGGGTGAGGGTGTTTTGCGGGGCGAAGACCACCTTCTCAGTGCGCGCGCCGGAGGGGTCGAAGATGACGTCGTCAACTTCGTACCACTCGCCGTCCTCTTTGCCGGTGTCGTCATCGATGGTGTCCACTTTGGCGATGCGGCGGTAGGTGTAGTGGTTGAGCGCCTCCTGGAACTCGGATTCCTTGGCGGCGAAATTCTTGATGATCTGGTCGGGGGGGGTGCTGGGCGGCTGGGTGTCAATGTTGCCGAAGCCGGAGTCGAGCGCCATGGGGGTGAAGGTGTCTTTGCTCTGGGCCACGGCACCGGGCGCCGCACCTGCGATGGCCGCGGCCAAAACTGCCGCCAGCAGGACGGGCGCGCCCATCGGGGAAGTATTGCGCAAGCGATTCACTTCTATCTCCAGGTCAAATGTATTCAAGCCGCTGCAGCTTGCGTCAAGGCGGCCCAGCCGATCCGTCTAACCATATTAGACGCTTTCGTGGTACCTTGGGCTGCGGTGCAAGTCAGGTTCGAGGCCCTGCGTTCTTCCCAGATACCGGCTCACGGCAAAAACAACTCTCCTGATTGGAAGGAAAGAAGGAGGCATCAGGCTCCATGCAAGATTGGTACCAGATGCCGGCGCTTATCCTGACGGCGATGTTGCTGCCAGCGTTCGGCTATCTCTACGCGCGGACCCGCGACATCCGCAACCTGCTGTGGTTCCTGGCTTTTCTGTGTACCGTGCTGCGGATGGCGTTTCTCTATCCCACTACAGCCGTGACCATGCCGGACACTCATGCGCCGTGGGCCGCGGCGCTGGCCGAGTCGCTGGCCATGCTGGCCGCCGGACTGTTCCTGGGGTCGCTCTCGCCGCTGTTTTTCACGGTGGGGAAGCGGCGGGTTTTGTACGCGATTCCCTACACCGTCCCGCTGATCGTCTACGCGGGGCTCAGCCATTTGCTGTATCAGCACGCCACGCCCACCGGGATCATGTCCTGGGTATTTCCGGCGCTGGGCCTTCTCTCGCTGGGCACGGGCGTGCTGTGGGCCGACGCCAAGGGCACGCTGCCAACCGGAGTAGGCATTATCGTCTGTGCGGTGTTCGGCTGCCTGGCGTACTGGCTCTATTTCAAGACCGGGCTAGGCTGGCCGCTGATCCTGGTGGAGTCGGCCACCTACGTCCTCTCGGCCATGCTGGTTATCTCCAATTTCCGGCGCTTCTCGCCGGGGGTGGCTGTCAGTTTTCTGGGTTTTGTAGCGTGGTCGCTAACCATTCTGCACATCCTGTCTTATTTCCATTCGCCGCAACCGGACCTGCTGTTGTTGCGCACCACCACGCTGGCCAAGGTAGTGACGGCGCTGGGACTGATCCTTTTGACGCTCGAAAACGAGCTGGCGGCGAACTCGGCGACCTCGCGGAGGGAACGGCGGGCGCGGCAGGAGATGGAGGCATATTCGCGGCTGACGCTGTCGCGGCGGCGGGTGGCGGATTTTGACCGCCGGGCGGGCGAGATTTGCCGCGCCGTGGCTGAGAACAGCCGTTTCAGCCAGGCGGCCCTGGTGCTATTGCAGTCCTCGGGGGCGTATCGATTGGCGGGTTCCGCGGGATTCGACCTGGCCACGGCGAAAGCGCTGGCAACACTGGTGGAGCAGATTCCGATTTCCGATTTTCTGGCCATGGCTCAGCCGGCGGCCGAGGGCAGCCAGACGGTGAAGCTGGACCTGCGACCGTGCCTGAAGCCGGGGGACGATCTGGAACGGCTGCATTTTACGTCGGCGCTGGCGGTGCCGATGACGGGGCGGTCGGGCACCGAAGGCGCGCTTTTTCTGGCCCAGCAAAAGGACGCGGGCGATGCCCTGCGCGCCGACGACCTGGTTCCGGTGGAGATGCTGACGGCGCGCATGCAGTCCATGCGCAGCCAGACGCGGATGCTGGAAAAGCTGATCGATTCCGAGAGGTTTGCAGGCCTGGGCCAGCTTGCCGGCAACGTTACGCAGCAGCTCAACAACCCGTTGACGGTGATCCTGGGCTATGCGGCGCTGCTGGGGGAGATGCCGCACCTGGACGCGCAGGAGCGCAAGGGAGTGGAGACCATCCTGTCAGCGGCGCGCAGCATGCGCTCCACGCTGGAGAGCCTGCAGCGGGTGGCGCGGGCGCCGAGCGCGCAGCTCACCGTGATCTCAGTGGGGGAGATGCTGACCGACATGGAGCAGCTCCACCGGTCGGAGTTCCTGCAGCGGTCGATCGAGTTCCGGCTGGACGTTTCCCCAGGGCTTCCGCCGGTGCGCGCGCATGCCCAGCAGTTGCGCCAGGCGGTGCTGCACTGCCTGCAATACGCCATGGACGCGGTGGAGTACATGGAGGGCGACCGCACCGTGCGCGTGGAAGCCAATGTTATCAACGGACGGGTGCGGATCGTGATTGCGCACACCGGAGTGGGATTCGACGATCCCGAGCGCGCCTTCGATCCGTTTGTGCCGGGACTGCCGGCGGGCAGCGAAACCGCGGGCCTGGGGCTGAGCCTTTGCGCCACTATCCTGCGCGACAACCGCGGCCGCGCGAGCGCCATGAACCTGCAACCGCAGGGCGCGGCAATCGTGCTGGAGCTCGAGGCGGCGTAAGCATCCGGAAGGCGGATTACGATCAATCCCCGCACTCCCTACAACGATATTTCCTCGCTCAATACGAGGTTATGCCCCCACCTGATGCGGCGTTATGCCCCTGCACCGGAGAGTGTGCTTGATGGTCATCCACGCCGAAGGCGCGCAGGCCTCCGCATCCTCCACGTTGCAGGCGTGCGGCAGACCGCCGCCAGCCTGAAATCTCCAGCAGGTTCGGCTCGGCCCCGATCACCGGGCTCACTCGAAACTTCCGAGTTGGCCACATCCATGTAAGTCAAAGTCAAGAGAAAAGCGCAGATGTTCGTGGCGCGCTCAGGAGAGCGCGCATTGATCGAATCAGGATGCACCGTCACGCATGGTTGGCCTCTCGGCCGTTGATTCTGCTCTCGAGCAGAACCAGACATCCATTTGCGGCCTCGAGCTCGAAGAGCCGTCGCCGAAGATTGAGTTTGTGTTCTCTGCCAGTCCCGAAACAATTCGTGGTGAGCCTCCGGAGTTTGATCTCCTTCGCACAGTGGCCAATCTGCAGGACCTGGCAGTCTGCGTGCGGAATGATCCTGATGTTGTTCCATTTTTAGGCAGGTTTTTAGGCTGCCGATGTGCCTGCGAACTTTTCGCCAGGCACGAAATCCTGTTTTCTGCGTTCTACCGCGAGGATCCAGCGGACCAGCTTTCTTGCCACCGCCAGCGTGGCTCGGTTGCGATTGCCCTTTTGCATCTCCTTTTCGTGGAGCATCGCCAGTTCGTGGCACAGCCTGGGCGCCAGCTTCGCAGCTTCGACCAGCACGTGCTGAATATGCTTATTGCGCTGCTTGGAAATGGGCATCCGCATCACCTTGTCAGCCGAACTTCTCTCTGCTCCGCACAGTCCGCAGTAACTAATCGCCTGCTTGATCGATCCGAACCGGGAGACATCGCCGATCTCCAATGCCCACGTTAGCGCAGTGATCGAGCCGACTCCGGGAACCGTTCTCAACCGCCTCAGTCTCTCTGCCAGAAGCGGGTCCCGCTCCAGCGAACTGACCAGGGCATAGTCGAGCTTCTGCGCACGAACGATGTGTTCGCGGCTCAGCTTGAGAAGCGGACGGATACTGGCGTCGATCTCGTCGTTGCCGGACATCAACTCGGCAAAATACCCCACCTTATGCAGCCGCCGTTTTGTATGAGTCACGCCTTTTTCCATCAGCAGCCCCGATACACGGTTCTTCATCTGTACCATCTGCTTGACCAGCAGACCGCGATAGCGCAGTGTGCGCCGGCGGTCCCGGATCTCTGTCGAAGCCATGTGGCACTCCGGAAGAAAGTCGCAGCGCAGGCAGTCGGCGATCTTGCTGGCATCGATGCGGTCGTTCTTCCGCTTGGCTGCCGCGATGGCCCGCAGCATCAGCGGGTGAGTCACCTTCACTGTCTCTGCGTGAGGAAGCAGGTGATCGTAAATCCAGCCCGTGAAGATCGTCGCTTCCATGGCAATCATCCGGGGTTGGGGAAGCGTCCCCACCCAGGCGTCCAACTCCCGCCGCGTGGATCCCACCTTCCCTTCCATGTGCACACAACCAGCCGCGTCCTTCACGCAATAGCTGATCGTCCTCTTGTGAACATCCAGTCCGATGTAATACATAGTCTCTGAGGAGCCTCCGAGGTCGTTCTCTGAATCAGCCTTACCGCTGAGTTCAGCCTTTTGCAACACCTCGCGCTCCTCTATGACTTAGCATTCAAACAATCCGACCACGACTCATATTCGGCAATAGATTTCGTCCATTCGACAGTACCTTTTCAGGTTCGTCACAGTCGTGTGCTTCAGAGGGCATCACGATGGCCATGAAGCCTCCGCTCCTCGCACGGAAGACGAGCGATGCGACCAAAGGGTCAGTTCGCCTAGTGGCGAGTGCAGAGCGTTTCCTGGTCCGGCTGGAACCACCAGGAGACCAAGGTGAAAAAGGTGAAAGCCAGTGGCGCGGCATATTTGCCCATGGAATCGCCGACAAAAACATGAGATGCCGCCGCGCCGGACATCTCGAAGAAGACTCCTGCATAGGCCCATTCCCTGAGCCGCGGGAGTCGAGGCCAGAGCAGCGCACCGACTGCGAGGACCTTCCAGACTCCAACAATGAACAAGACGTAAGTTGGATAGCCGATGGAGCGGACGTCCTGTACGACATAGGGAAGATGCGCAAGGTCCATGAAAGCCCCCACCAGGATCTCCAAGACGAGAATGGCTGTACTCGCAACATAGATGATCCTTCTGTTCATTCGAGGTCTCCTTCATGTACTCCTGGATTTGGACTCAGTCGGTATTACGGAAATGGTGACCGACTGGTTACACGGTTTTGATCTCACAGCGGTGGAAGCTGGATCTCGCCTGGCAATGGTCACTTGGGAGTTTGCGCCACAATTCGGGTTGTGGTCGGTTCACCGCCCACTCTTCCCCAAACCGTGACGGCGATGTCGCCGGGGCCACCGCCCGGCTGGCGAACGGATGGCATTGGGAAGTATCGGCCACAACACGCCCAGAATCTGGCCAATGAGCACTGAATTTGGATTGGAACCCGGCCCGTCGCCTGCCTACAGGTCTTCTTTTCGTAGAACAGAACGGGAAGGGTCGCGTGGGTCTACGTGAACCTTGATCGAAGACCCCTTGTAGGAGGCAGCCCAAGCCTTGGCGTCGTCTTCTTCGTCGTAGCTAAACAAGCGGCTGTAATCGCCTGTTTGCAGTTCAGGGTTTCGGTAGAAATAAGTGAGGGTGGCGAGGTAGTAGACAATATCTCCCTTGCCGGTCGCGTGCCGTTGCTCGACAACATCGGCCAGATCGACGACGGCAGAAACCGCTGGCCAATCGCGACGACGGATGCCGTTCAGCCACTGGACAAAGAACCTCCAGTGATAAACCGCGAACAAGACAGCCACAAAAACTGCGAGAATCGGAAAAGCATACCAATCGTAGATTGAATGGCTCCAAATCACGCTGCCTATTACCTGATCCATTGCCGGACCTCGTTGTGCAGGTTCATTCCAATTATCACATTCGAGTGATCGCGCCTGAGTGACCGCCAACTCGGAACTTACAACCGCAAAGCCTCCCTCAGGGGCTAAAGCCCTGGAGAATTTTTGCAGCTGTTAGCGGCATCCGCCACGGCGGAAAGCCGTGGCCTTTCAAAACGCGTCGAAGCTAGCCAATCGCCGCGTATGCGGAACTTGCCAGATTTTCGCCGGGTAGAGCGCTGGCAGTTCGATCTTGGGCTGGACGGCAGCAAACCGGTGCATCCCGGTGCTATTCTTTCGGGGCGGCGGTTTGGGTTGTAGGGGGTGGCGGGATAAAAGCGAACGGCACCCTCTCGATCGCCTTTTGGCTGGGAAAACGCTGTTGGAGCCGCTTTTCCTGATATGCTCCCTCAAGGCCTCTCCCTTCGGCTTGGCGTACAGTGAAAGGGGTGGGCGAAAGGACCTTATGACAGGGGATCTGCAACTGACCTGTAGCGACTGCGGACAGGAATTCACGTTTTCCAGCGAAGACCAGGCATTTTTCCAGGAGCGCGGGTATTCCACTCCGAAACGATGCAAGCCATGCCGCCAGGCAAAGAAGAACGAGCAGCCCGGAGGCGGAGGAGGGGGAGGATACCGGAGCGATTCGCCCGGCACGACGGTTACGTGTTCCGCGTGTGGGAAGCAGACTACAGTGCCGTTCGAGCCGCGAGGCGATCGTCCGGTATATTGCCAGGACTGCTTTAGAGCCAGGAAGAAAGACTCGGGTGGAGGCGGCCGGGGAGGGCATCGGTTTAGCCGTTAGGCGGTGGGCATTTGATGCGAAAGGCCGCCGGGGCGTGTGCGGTCGAAACCGTCGCCTCAAACGGCTGATTTGCCGGTCTCCTCGAGATTGCGGTCCTCAAAAAGACGAAGATTGTGCAGTGTGCGCCAGGATTTCGAAATGCCGGAGGTGTACACTGAAAGAGATCGAAGAATCCGATCTGGTCTTTTTTGCTTGTTCCGCTTCTCTGCCTTACTCGCAATCAACTCCAAATTGAGTTCGGCGGTACACCATCTTTAAGGAACAAGTGTAATGGAACAAGGAACAGTGAAGTGGTTTAACGACGCCAAGGGATTCGGCTTCTTGAGCCGGCCCAACGGCGAAGACGTCTTCGTGCATTTCTCGGCAATCCAGAGCGAGGGCTTCAAGAGCCTGCAGGAAGGCCAGGCGGTCACGTTCGATGTTGTCAAGGGTCCCAAGGGCCTTCAGGCTGAGAACGTCCGGATCGCCTGAGAGCCAGACAAAGCGTTGAAAGAGGCGGTTCACCAGACCGCCTCTTTCGTTTTTGCCCGGAGGGTCCAAGACCAAGCCGCTTCTCCGGCGCGACAAATGCTTCCTGTGCGACCTTCATCGAGAGATCGATTTCTACGACCGCAAGCTTGATAGAGTTGGCCTCCCCCGCGGATCTTTCCGCGCGATGAGTTTTGAGCCAGGCGATGCGGGAAAGGGACCTACCTTAGCCAAGCGATCTTAGTGCGCCTATCGTTACTCCCCATATTGAGCTACGGCTCATACCGGAATAACTTCCTTCCATCCGCCATTCGAAGCGTTCATCCAACCTGCCGTTCGATGGGGGAGAATCCACTTTACCTTTTGTGTATGCCAGCAAGGATGCGCAGGAGGCGAGACGTGGATGACCTGGTGACGACGGAAGCTGTAAGCCGAAGTTTCTCTCTCGACCATAGTGAAGTGCGGGCGCTGAATGCGGTGAACCTGCGGATTGCGGCGGGGGAATTTCTGGCGATCGCCGGCCCCAGCGGCAGCGGAAAGACCACGCTGCTGAACCTGATCGGCTGCATCGATTCCCCAACGGAGGGCCGGATTCTTCTCGATGGACAGGACACGTCAAAACTGAGCCGCAAGCGGACCACGGAACTGCGCCGCCAGAAAATCGGATTCGTGTTTCAGACCTTCAACCTGATTCCCGTTTTCACGGCGGTGGAGAACGTGGAGTATCCGCTGCTGCTGCGCGAGATGAGCGCGAAGGAGCGACGGCGAAGGGCGTTAGGGGCGCTGGAGTGCGTGGGGCTTTCGTCGCGAGCCGCGCATCGGCCCGATCTGCTTTCCGGCGGCGAGCGGCAACGCGTGGCCGTGGCTCGCGCCATTGTGCACCGGCCGGCGCTGGTGCTGGCCGATGAGCCGACAGCGAATCTGGACACGCAGAATGCGACTCAGTTGATCGACCTGATGCGCGAGCTGAACCGGAACCTCGGCCTGACTTTTATTTTTTCCACGCACGACCAGCGATTGCTGGAGCATACGCCGCGCATTGTTCGCCTGTGCGACGGGCGGGTGGTCTCCGATCAAGAAGTGGGAGCGCAAGGCGACGCGCAAGAGGCAATGAAAGGAGACGGCCATGAGCAAGTTTCTGCTGCTTGCGTTTCGTAACGTGTTCCGCAACCGCCGGCGGACGGCGATGACGCTGATGATGGTGGCCGGAGGGGTGACGGGCTTGCTGCTTGCCGGCGGCTACTTCCGGTTCATGACCGACGGCCTGAGGGAAAGCACGATTCGCAATGGACTGGGGCACATCCAGATTTTCAACGCCGAGCATTTCCAGCGCGACGAGGTGCGAGTGCTCGACACGGGCATTGACAATTGGGGCCAGGTGGCGGCGCGGGTCGCGAGCATCCAGCACGTGCGCGGCGTGGCGCCCCGCATCGAGTTCTACGGCATGGTGTCGAACGGCCAGAAATCGTCTGTGTACATGGGCAGCGCGGTCGATCCCGTTGCCGAAAGGAGCCTGGGCTTCACGCCGAATTTGATTGCGGGGCACGATCTGGACGCCAAGGCCGGCGATGAGGTTGGGGCGCTGATCGGAGTGGGGCTGGCCAAATCAATGAACGTGAAAGTGGGCGACGGGCTCACGCTGCTTGCGGTCACCTCAGATGGCGCGCTGAACGGCATCGATGTGGAGGTCGTCGGCATTGTGCAGACTGCGGCCGCGGAGCTGGATGCGCGCTACCTGCGCATTCCGCTGGTCTCCGCGCAGAGGCTGCTCCAAAGCAATCGCGTGACGAACCTGGTGGTCGGCCTCGATGCGACGTCGAACACGGATCGCGTGTATGACGCCATGGCGCCGCGGCTCGCCGGCGTTCCGCAGCGAATGGAACTGCGCAAGTGGATCGACCTGGCGACTTATTACAAGCAGGTGCGCAATCTGTTTGACGGGATCTTCCTGTTCATGGGGCTGATCGTTTTCTTCATGGTGCTGATGTCTAGCGTGAACACGCTGCTGATGTCGATGTTCGAGCGGACGCGGGAGATCGGCTCCATGCTGGCGATGGGCACTCCGCATCTGTGGATTGTTGCCCTGTTCATGGCGGAGGCGGGCGTGCTCGGCGTGCTCGGAGCGGCCATCGGAGTCATCGCCGGCAACGTGGCCGGCGCACTGCTCAACCTGGTAAATTTCCGCCTGCCGCCCCCGCCGGGATACACCGTCGGTATTGCCTTTCACATTGTGCGCGTGCCCGGGATCATGATCGGCGCATCGCTGCTGGTGGTGGCGTCGTTGACGGTTGCGTCCATTCTGCCCGCGGTGCGGGCGTCGCGGCTGCGCATTACGGAGGCATTGGCTCATGTGTAACATCAACGGATTTCTCCGCTGGTATCTGATCCTGCTTCTCGCTGCGTTTCTGGTTACCTGTGCCGTGGTATGCCGCGCCGCGCCGGCCGCGCCGGACGCCGAAGCACTGCTGCGGCAGTCCGACCGCTTTCGCAACGGCTGGCCAGCGTACGTGGTGCACGTCAAGATCACCGACTTCGCCGCCGGCAGAGCGGACGAAGAGCATCTCTACGAGGTTTCGCAAAAGGGCACAGAGAAGACGTACGTGGAATTCCTCAGCGCTCGCGAGAAGGGCGAACACGTGCTGATGCTGGGCGACGACATGTGGGTTTATCTTCCCGACACCAGCCGCCCGGTGCGCATTACGCCGCTGGAGCGGCTGACCGGCGACGCCTCAAATGGCGACGTGGCCCGCACCAACTACTCCGCCGATTATTCGGCCGTCTACCTGCGCACGGAGAAATCCGGAAACACGGACTGCTACGTTCTGGAGCTTACAGCCAAACGCAAAGGCGCAACCTATCACCGCGTTTTGTACTGGCTGCGCGTGGAAGATGCCCGGCCGGTGAAGGCGGAGTACTACCTGACTTCCGGCAAGCACATCAAGTCCGCCACGTTCGATCAATACGGGGTCATCGACGGTCAGATGCTGTTGCAGCGGTTCACGCTTTACGACGAGATTCTGCGCAACTCGCGCAGCGTGCTGGAATACTCAGGGGCCGCGCCGCGTTCGCTGCCGGACCGGCTCTTCTACCAGGGACGCGCCGACAGGTTCTGAAGATGAACTGCACGTTTCTCATTCCGGCTTTCCTGCTGGCAAGCGCCTGGGCTGCCGCTCAAAACGCACCTGCGGATAGCGAGAAACGCTACGAGCTGCGGTATTCAGTGAATGCGATCGACGACGCCACTTTTTACGCCGGCCGGACAGAGCCCATTCCCGCGGTGCTGAACCAGGTGCTGCTGGAGCCATCGATTGGCGTTCGCGAGCGGAACCGCTGGAACTTCAACTCCAGCCTGATCGGCCTGACTGCCACCTACTCCGATACCAGCACGCAACTGCGGGTGCGGGAAACGTATGCCACGGTTTCCGCGGGCGACGTTGAAATGACGGCAGGGCGCAAGATGGTGCTGTGGGGCGTGGGATACGCGTTCAGCGCCGCCGGGGTGCTGGATCCGCCGCGTATACCAACCAATCCTACCGATCGCCTGAACGTGAACGAGGGCCGGGACATGGTGAAGGCTGACTGGATCCATGGAACGCAGGCCATTTCGGCGGCATGGTCCACGGCGGCGCTGGCTCCGGCCAATACGAATCTGCGCGACACTACCGCTTTCCGGTATAACTTTCTGGTGCGCGGATTCGACACGTCAATGATTGCCGGACACGATCGCGGCGGCGACTCTTTCGGCGCTCTTACGTTTACCCGCGTGGTGGGCCAGGCGTTGGAGCTGCACGGCGAGGCGGTGTGGCGCGAGCAGGCCGCGGCTCTTTTCGGCGCCAACTACACCCTCGCCGGAATTTCCTTCATCGGCGAGTTCTACACTCCTCCCAACATTTCTTACTACCGCGACCACGGAGTTTCTCCGGCGGCGGGGCGCCAGCACTATGTTTTTCTGAGCGCCGGTAAGGCGCGGCTGCGCGAGCGCCCCGGCTGGAAGGAATGGAGCGTCTCCGGAGCGATGGTGGCCAACATCGACGACGGCAGCTATACGGGCATCTTCGATGCCAGCCGCTGGTTCGGCAATCACTTCTCGTCGTATGTGCACATGGAAGTCCCGCACGGGGGAAAGACAACGGAGTACGGCTCCGCGCCTTACGCTTCGGCCACCTCGGCAGGAGTCCGTTTCCAACTATGAACAGCCCAGAAGAGACCGGCACGTGCGCCACAGTTATCGACAGCCAACATGGAATGGGAAGCCGCTGGCTCTATTCCCGCCTGTTGTGGATTCCCGGCGCCACCATTCTGGTTGCGCTGATCTTCTACTCTCTTGGCTACTTGAACCTGTCGCGCCCCGCGCAACATGTCCTCGGCATTTTCATCTATTCGGTTTGCATATCCCTGCCGTGCACCATCATTCTGCCCTGGATCTCTGTTCGCTACACGGACCGATTTCCACGGACGATCGTGCTCCTCCAGGGGCTTACTCTGGCTCTGATTGCGGCCGCCGGCACCGTGCTTGCAGCCTTTGTGGTGTGCAATATTGGAATCAATAATCCAGGCAATTTCTGGGGCGAATATCGCAGGTCACTGCCCTTCTGCATCGTGATTACGCTGGCGATCGGGCTGTCGGTCACGACTTACGAGACCATGCGCTACAAGCTGCAGGCGGCCATGCTGGAAGCGCGCACGCGGCAGATGGAAGAGGAGCGCGCCAACAAACTGCTGGCGCAGGCGCGGCTCTCTTCGCTGGAATCGAGCATCCATCCGCACTTTCTCTTCAACACCCTGAATTCCATCGCGGCGCTGATCCCGTCGGATCCGGGCCGCGCCGAAGAACTGGTCGGCCGGCTCGCGTCGCTGCTGCGCTTCAGCTTGAACGCGCAACATAGCGGCCTGGTCCCTCTTGCGCAGGAGTTGAAGGTGGTCCGCGACTATCTGGAAATCGAAGCCGCGCGCTATGGCCCGCGATTGCGGTACGGAATCCTGGTTCCGGATTCCCTCGGCTCCATCCGCATTCCCGCCATGTCGCTGCAGACCCTGGTGGAGAATTCCATCAAGCACGTGGCCGCGGCACGAATAGAGGGCGCATCGATTCAGATCTCAGGAGGTGGGGACGCAGACCGCGCCTGGCTTGAAGTCAGCGATGACGGGCCCGGATTCTCGTCGGACCGGATCGAAGCCGGGCATGGACTTGGCAACCTCATGGCGCGCCTGGAACTGTTGCTGGGCAGCGAAGCCCGCCTTGGAATCAGCCGCCAGCAGGAGAGGACGATCGTCCGCCTCTGGTTTCCGCGCTATGCTGAAATTCCATGAAAACTGCACCGCTGCGCGCCTATCTCGTGGATGACGAGCCGCTGGCCACCGAGCGGATGAAGCGGCTGCTGGCCAATTACGATTCGCTCCACATCGCCGGCAGCACCACAGATCCGGCGGAGGCCGTGGCCTACCTGAACCGCGATGGCGACATCGATGTGCTGTTTCTGGATATCCAGATGCCGGGCATGAACGGATTCGAATTGCTCTCGCGGCTGGCGGTGCAGCCGTTTGTGATTTTCACCACCGCGTACGACCAATATGCGCTGCGTGCCTTCGAAGTGAATTCCATCGACTACCTGGTCAAGCCAATCGAGCGCGAACAACTGGAGCGCGCCCTCAACAAACTCGGCCGTCTTCGCCCGGTCGCCAAGCCGGCGTGGCAACAGGATCCCGAGCTTCCAGCGGTTCTGAAGGAAATGGCGGAGTCGATGCTCCGCCAAAAAGTATCCTTTCCCCGCCGCGTCGCCTCCCGAGTCGGCGATCGCGTTTTGTTTCTCGACCTCGATACCGTCTCCCACTTCATTGCTCGCGAGAAGCTGACCTATGCGGTGACGAACGGGCGCGAGCATTCGGTCGATCAGACCATTGCCGATCTCGAGCGGAGGCTCGATCCGGCGCGGTTCTTCCGCATCCACCGCGCCATCCTTCTCAACCTGGATTGGGTGAAGCAGGCCAATGTGTCGTTGGCAGGGCGGGCTACGATCCTGCTGAAGGATGAGCGTGGCACGCAGTTGCCGGTTGCGCGCGATCGGCTGCGGATGCTGAGGGCGCGGCTGGAATTTTGACGGCGGGCGGCCAACCGTCCGCATGGAATGGCTGGCCGATACCGAGCTCAATGGCCCTTCCAGAAGAACCACGCGGCCATGCCGAATCCGATGACGATGACGCTCAAGCGGAGCACCGATTGGGGCAGCAAGCGCGCGAACCGCGCCGACGAATAGCCACCGATGGCGCATGTGACCATGGCCAGCAGGCAGTAGCGCCACTCCACCTGGCCGCTGACGACGAAGATGATGAACGCGATGCCGTTGGCCATGGCGGTGGCGACGACTTTGAGAGCGTTGATCTCATTCAGGTCTTCAAAGCCGAACAGGGATAGCAGGGTGATGATGAGGAATCCGGCTCCGGCGCCGAAGTAGCCGATGTAAAAGCAAACCAAGATGTTGGAGAAGAAGACGCCGAGGCGGTGCGGCCGAGGGGGCCCGGGCGCGGTTCCGGCGCGGGCGTGGCGAGCGGCTTTGCGGCCCTCGAGCCAGCGGGTGACGGGCCGGCTGAGGGCGAAGATGGTGGCGGCGACCAGCAGCAGCCAGGGAACCAGCGCTATGAAGGTGCGCTGCGGTGTGTTCAGCAGGACCAGCGCGCCGGCGGTGCCTCCGATGAGGCCGGCTAGCCCCAAGAGCACGGCGAGGCGAAGATGGCGGCGCATATCGTTGCGGTAGGCGGCGATGGAAGTGAGCTGGCCGGGCCAGAGAGCGACGGTGTTGGTGGCGTTGGCGTGCACGGGAAGCATGCCGGTGCCGAGCATGGCGGGAAAGAGCAGGAAGGAACCGCCTCCGGCGACGGCATTGAGCACGCCGGCGAGAAAGGCCGCGATGACGAGCCACAGGGATTGCAGGTGGACGAGGGGGTGGGCGGCCAGAACCAGCATGTGCTTCTGATTGTAGAGAGCGGAGGACGGCGGGCGTCAGTCGATCGAGGATGAGCTGTCGACAGAAGTGCGGCTGTTGACGGAGCGTAGTACGACAGCTGTATTTCAGTCGATTCCTGGAAAAGGTGTAAAGGCCCGGGCCTAAAGGCCCAAGTAAGTTCGCCATATTTCAGGGGGCTAAAACCCCCTGCTCCCTCCGGAATCTTTGATTTACAGCTGTCGTACTAGTTGGGCGCGCCGGTGGTTTCGCCGCTGGCGAACCGGCATTCGCCGCATTGGCAATGGCGGCGCAGGTACTCGAACGAGTAGATTCCGGCGGAGTGGCCATCGAGCCAGTTGAACTGGATGGCGTAGCGGCCTACGGCGTGGGCGCTGGCGGGCTTGGCCGGGGGCGCGTACATGGGCAGCAGGTCAGCTGGTTTTGCCTTCGGCTGCCCGGCCTTGCGTCCCTGCTGGGTGCGCTCGTCTACGCAGGTGGCGCAGGGGCAGGCGTGGCGCAGCCAGGCAAAATTCCATGCGCTCCGGTGCCCATCGGCCCAGTCGATTTCCATCCCCTTGCCCTCTGAGATCATCACCCGCACTTTCTTCGCAATCACCGCCTCGCGGCTCAGCGGATGTTCCTCCGCGGCGTCGCGGGACTTTTCTTCCGGGGTGGAAAAGCGGATGCCTTCGTGGCTCATGTTTCTATTTTACGTGTAGATGACGATGGCCGGACAGGCGCGCACAGGAGCGGCAATCCGGCGCGGCCCGAAGCGTTTGACGGTGTTCAGCCCCACTCCTATAATCCTCGTAGTTCCTGGTGCGCCTCCTTCCGCGTCTTCTCATCTGCCCTATTTGTATCCTGATCGGGCATTCCCTCAAAAGACGAGAGAAGCAGTTCGAGGAGAAGGCATGGGCTTTGCTTCCGGCTGAGGCTGAGGGTGACCCCGGAGAAGGAACCGGCTAAGGAGTTTAAGAGAACGAGATGAAACGTTCGATTTGGTTTCCCGTCATTTTGATTACTACTATCACCGCGGGAGCGGCAGCACAGATGCCGGCAGCGCCCATGCCATCGGCGCCATCCCCGGCGGAGAGATCAGAGGCCGCCGTGCCCACCAGCGTGGGCCCCGCCAAGATTGCCGTGATCGCGTTCCAGGTGACCGTAACTTCCACCAATGAATTTCAGCGGGCATTTATCGAAGTGCAGAAGAAGTTCACGCCGAAGCGGCAGTCGCTGAAAACGATGAGCGACCAGATCGACAGCCTCACCAAGGAACTGCAGGCTACTGACAGCAAGCTGACCGACGAGCAAAAGGCCGCGAAGGCGCGCGACCTGGATGACAAAAAGAAGCAATTCGACAGGGAACAGCAAGACGACCAGACCGACTTTACGCAGCAGATGCAGGAACTCTTTCAACAGACGGCATCAAAAGTCGAGGACGTGCTTACGGATTACGCACCACAGCACGGTTTCACGCTGGTGCTGGACGTGGACAACAGCCAGGAAAATCCCGTGATGTATGTGGGGTCGCCTGCGATGGACATCACCCGGGAAGTGATTGCGGCCTATAACGTGAAGTCCGGGGTACCGCCTCCACTGCCGGCGGCAACGCCTGCCGGCCAGCAAGCGCCGAAAGCTCCGGCTGCCAAACCCGGAAACAAGCCGCCTTCGCAGTAGTCCACAGGCTCGCAAAGCTGTGGAAAAAAATGTGGAATACCTGAGGCAACCACCTACAAATTGTGAGAACTCTCCTCTTGTCAAATGGAGGAGATTTCTGTTACTCGCTGCAAGTTGCTGATTTGACGACGGAACTGCGATCCTGAAAACTTGCTGGGGCAGGCGTTGTCACGCATCGGAATTGCAGCGCGCTGCAGGCAGGTTTCCACAATTCGATGTGAACAGCAGATGACGCCTTCCGCGCCCCAACTGCCCCGAAGGGTGCCTATTTCTGCTGGTCTTCGCCCACGCGGAGCACGGCCAGGAACGCTTCCTGGGGGATGTCGACCTTGCCGATCCGCTTCATGCGCTTCTTGCCTTCCTTCTGTTTTTCCAGCAGCTTCCGTTTGCGGCTAATGTCGCCTCCGTAACATTTGGCGAGCACGTTTTTGCGCAGGGCGGAGACAGTTTCGCGGGCGATGACCTTGGCTCCAATGGCGGCCTGAATGGCGACCTCGAACTGCTGGCGCGGAATGAGCTCGCGCATCTTGGAAACCAACGCCTTGCCGCGCTCGTAGGCGTGATCGCGATGGACGATGATGGAGAGCGCGTCCACGGGCTCGCCGGAAACCAGGATGTCCATCTTCACCATGGGCGATTCCCACTCGCCGTGGAGCTGGTAATCGAGCGAGGCGTAACCGCGCGAGATAGATTTGAGCCGGTCGTAAAAGTCGAGCACGATCTCATTGAGCGGCAGCTCGTAAGTGAGCAGGACGCGGGTGGGAGTGACGTATTCGAAGTTGACCTGCTGGCCGCGCTTTTCTTCCACCAGCTTGAGGATGCCGCCGACGTACTCCTCATTGGTGAGGATTTTGGCGGTAATCACAGGTTCGCGGATGGATTCGATGTTGGTGACCTCGGGCCAGCGGGAGGGATTGTCGACCTCCAGGATGGAGCCGTCGGTCAGCGTGATGTGATAGCGGACGCTGGGCGCGGTGGTGATCAGGTCCAGCTCGTATTCGCGCTCCAGGCGTTCCTGAATGATCTCCATGTGCAGCAGGCCGAGGAAGCCGCAGCGGAAGCCGAAGCCAAGCGCGGTGGAGCTTTCCGGCTCGAAGAAGAAGGAGCTGTCGTTGAGGCGGAGTTTTTCAAGGGCGTCGCGGAGCAGGGTGTGCTCATGGGAGTCCACGGTGTAAAGGCCGGCGAAGACCATGGGCTTGATGTCTTCAAAGCCGGGGAGCTGCGCGGCGGCCGGGTTGGCGTCGTCGGTGACGGTATCGCCGATCTTGGTGTCGCTTACGGTTTTGATGGTGGCGCCGAAGAGGCCAACCTCGCCCGCGGAGAGCTCGGCGATCTCAACGGGCTTGGGCGTCAGCACCCCGATGGACTCGATATCGAAGGCCTTGCTGTTGGACATCAAGCGGATGTGCTGGCCCTTGCGCATGGTTCCCTGCATCACCCGGACCAGGACGATGACGCCGCGGTAGGGGTCGAACCAGGAGTCGAAAATGAGGGCCTGGAGTGGCGCATTGGGGTCGCCCTTGGGCGCGGGCAGGCGATGAACGATAGCTTCGAGCACGTCGGCAACGCCTTGACCGGTCTTGGCGCTGACCGGGATGGCGTCAGTGGCGTCCAGTCCGACTGCTTTCTCAATGGCTTCCTGGGTTGCGACGACGTCAGCCGAGGGAAGGTCGATCTTGTTGATGACGGGGATGATTTCCAGGCCGTGATTGATGGCGAGATAGGCGTTGGCCAGGGTCTGGGCCTCGACGCCCTGGCTGGCGTCCACCACCAGCAGCGCGCCCTCACAGGAAGACAGCGAGCGGGAGACCTCGTAGCTGAAGTCCACGTGGCCGGGGGTGTCGATGAGGTTGAGCTGGTAGGTTTCGCCGTCCTGGGCCTTGTACATCATGCGCACGGCGTGGGCCTTGATGGTGATGCCGCGCTCGCGCTCCAGGTCCATGTCGTCCAGCACCTGGTCGTGCATCTCGCGCAGGGAGAGCGAGCCGGTGAGCTCCAGCAGGCGGTCGGAGAGCGTCGACTTGCCGTGGTCGATGTGGGCGATGATGGCGAAATTGCGGATGAGGCGAGCGTCCATTGGGAAGGCGAAAGTATTGGTCCGGCGCTTTCGTGCGGAGTTGAGGAGCGCGCTCAAAGGCGCGAAAAAGGCGAATCTGCGCGCGGCGTCTCTAGAGGATAGATTACCATCGGGCGGGCTGAGTCGGGCCTGACCGGCTTCTGGCTCGATCAGGCACACAGCCGAGTGTACGTTGTACCCATATTGGGAACATGATAGAGTCTTTCTGTGCGCATCATCGCCAGGAGCGCCTTGACCCGGTTCTTGGAGAGGATGCAGGGGAGTAAGGATCACCGTGCGCTCAAGATTGCGCTCGATGCCTGGTTTCATGAGGCGCGAAAGGCACAATGGAAGAACTCCGCTGACATCAAGGCGAGTTATGCCCATGCCAGCATTGTGGGTGCTGATCGGGTGGTATTCAATATCAAAGGAAATGCGTATCGGCTCGTGGTCTCCGTGGACTACAAGCGGTCAACGCTCTTCATCAAATGGCTGGGGAGCCACAGGCAATACGACACAATCGACGTGAGGACGGTGCAATATGCAACTCAAACCCATCAAGAGTGACGCCGACCACGAGTTTGCCCTCAGGAGATCGAGCGGCTTTGGGGCGCTGAGGAAGGCACAGGGGACGGCGACCGCCTGGAGATTCTGATCACGCTGGTGGAGGCCTGGGAAGAGACTCACTTCCCGATGGATTTGCCGGACCCGATTGAGGCCATCAAATTCCGGCTGGAGCAGCAAGGCATGGACAAAAAGGCTCTGATCGGAATCATCGGTAAATCGGACCCGTGTTTACGAAGTTCTCCGCCGCGACCGGGCGCTATCGCTCGCGATGATTCAAAAACTCAATCGGCAATTGAAGATCCCCGCTGAAATCCTGATTCGCCCCATTCGCGTGAGGAAGAGGAAACTGGCGGCTTGAATTCAGGCTTCCGTGCCTTAAGGGGAATCAGGGAATCACAAACGCGCCGGCAATCCCTTCATCCAGTGTCGCCAGAGCCGCTCCGTTCGAGGTTGCCAGTTGCACGAGGTGACCGTCCGTCGTTTGTTTTGGGGCTTTCACCCACCCGGGAAGCAGCGCAATGTCGTTGCCGTCCGGCAAAAAGGCAAGTGGCAGTCCGCTTTTCGTCTTCAAGCCGAGCAGCAGAGTCCGCGCCTGCTGGACAGTGAAACCGTAGTCCGGCGTTTGTGCGATGACTCTGGCGAATCCCAGTTCCGTGATGGAACACGTCAACCAGTGCGCACCCTCCTGTGATGTGATCCACGCATTCACGCGCTGATGGAATTGATGGTGGAAGATTCCAAGCGCGACAAGAGCATTCACATCAAGAAGGTATTTCATGGGAAGTCGACGAGCAGCTCGCGAACCATTTCGCTTGTAAGCACGGGGGCATCGGGTCCCGCGTAAAGCACCGGGAAGCCGGTAACCGGGTCTTCGATAATCCTTGCCTCAAACGAAGGCTTTTTTTGCGGCGTCAGCACGATTCGCCCGGCTTCAATCTGTGCGTCCAGGGGGTCGCCGGCGCGAATGCCCAGCCTGCGGCGAAGCGGTCCGGGAATAACGATTTGGCCTTTGGTGGAGACCTTCGTCTGCATGGTAAGACAATCTTACCGCAGAACGGATCCATCGAGAACTTCGACGGCGTTCACACATGGCGGCATTGCGCCCCCGATCGCGCCGTTAGCTCCTGGCGCCAGCGCGCCCGGGCCTACCCGGCGCTGGGCGCGATCCGGTTCATCCTTTATGATCGCCTAAGGGTTCCATTCTCTGGTCCGGAGTGAATTTGCCGCGCCGGCGAGTGGCGCGAATGCGTTGAGCATGGTTTTTATCCGATTTCGATGGTTCGCGTACGCCGCGCTGGCGCTGGCTTCTGACCGGGTGTCCGGGGCCAGGCGCCAAGGCGCCCACAGCGGCTCAAGCGCCGCAGACCACGGCTCCGGCGGTGCAGGCTCCCGCGCCGGCCGCGCCCGCGCCGCAGGGTCCTTCGCCCGAAGCGGTCCACCAGCAGCAGATCCAGAAGCTGATTGAGCAAGTGAACGAGGCCTATGCAGCGGGCGACGCGGACTACCTGAAGGGACGGCTGCCGGAGGCCAAGGTGCAGTTCGACCACGCCGTGGATCTGATGCTGACCAGCGGGTTCGACATCAAGACGGAGCCGGCCCTCGAAGACGAGTTCAACCGCATCATCGACCAGGTGAACGCGCTGGAGATGGAGGCGCTGAAGATCGGCAACGGATTTGTGCCCAAAGAGGAAGAGACGCCGGCGGAAGTGGCGAGCGACGTGACCTTCGCCGCCAACCCAGGCATCGAAGCCAAAGCGCGCGCGGAGTTGGCCACCACCCACTCCGATTTGCCGCTGATCGTGAACGAGTACGTATCCAGCTTCATCAACTTCTTTGCCAATTCGCAGCGGGGGCACAACACCCTGCTCCACTCGTTTGAGCGCGCCGGCCGGTACAAGCCGATGATTCAGAAAGTCATGGCCGAAGAGGGCGTGCCCCAGGACCTGATCTACCTGGCGGTAGCGGAATCCGGCTTTCAGCCGCGAGTCGTCAATCACAAGCACGGAGCCGGCGGGATGTGGCAGTTCATGCCCCATGGAAACTACGGCCTGACCCGTAATGGCTACGTCGACGAGCGCTTCGACCCGGAAAAGTCAACCCGCGCATACGCGCGCTATATGAAGTTCCTTTATGACCAGCTTGGCGACTGGTACCTGACCATGGCGGCCTACGACTGGGGCGCGGGGAACATCCAGCGGGCGGTGGAGAAGACTGGGTACGCGGACTTCTGGGAGCTCTACAAGCGGCACAACCTGCCCGGCGAAACCTCCAACTACGTGCCGGAAATCCTGGCGGCGATCATTATCGCCAACAACCCTCACCAGTACGGCTTTGACGACATTACGCTGGACCCGCCGGTGCTGACCGACACCGTGAGCATCAACTACTCGGTCGACCTGCGCCTGGTCAGCGACCTGGTGAATGCGCCGGTGGACGAGCTGGAGGCGCTGAACCCGAGCCTGCTGCGGATGGTCACCCCGCCCGATGCGTCGTTTGACCTGCACCTGCCGGCGGGCACCGCGACCGCCTTTGAGGACAAGATCGCATCGATTCCGGAGAGCCACCGGAACTCCTGGCGGTATCACCCCTTGACTGCGGGCGACACCCTGGCCAGCGTGGCACGGACGTATCACGTAAGCGAGTCGGACCTGGCGGAAGTGAACCAGTTGGACGAGGGCGCGAGCCTGGCCGGCGTTGAGGCGCTGGTGGTGCCGGTGGCGCGGGCGGCAGAGCCCTCAGGGCATTTGGTCATGTACACAGCGCGCCGGGGAGACACGCTGGTGTCGATCGCGGACCGGTTCGGCCTTTCGCTGGACCAACTGCGGCGCTGGAACCATTTGCCTGCGGGGGAAAAGCACGTGGCGGCGGGGAGCCGGCTGCATGTGGCCGAACCAGCAGCGCCTCACCGGCGGGGACATCACCGGACCACCATCACCGCCGGGGATCTGCATCCCCACAACGCCACAAGGAAGGGTACAGCGCATTCGGCAAAGAAGAAAACGCACTCGTCGTCCTCGGCTACCGCTTCCGCTAAACAAAAATAGCGCATGACTCAATCGCGAATTATGTTTTAATGGCATTTGCGCGCGAGCTATTGCTACAATGGCATCCGCAAGCGGAACGGTCCGCAAATCACATGTGACAGCGCCAAGTCGCTGGAGGCAATGCGATGGATGAAGTGTTGAGGATGTACGCAATGAGTCCAGACAACAACGAACCAGCAGAGATGAATCCGGAGCACGATGAGGGGATGGAAGAAGACGAGGAAGTGGAAACCTCCGGCGTGCTGACCTCTTCGGATGACGACGAGGGTGTGGTGGAAGAGGCCATTCTGATTGTGGAAGTGCCCGCTGCCGCAACCGCACCGAAGCCGGCCAAAAAGGCTGCAAAGAAAGCGCCCGCGAAAAAAGCTGCCGGCGAAAAAGGCACCTGCCAAAAAGGCCCCGGCAAAGAAGGCAGCCAAAAAGGCACGGCGAAGAAGGCTCGGCAAAGAAGAGCGCCGGCAAAACGCAAGGCAGCTAAAAAGGGCAGTAAAGAAGGCTGCGAAGAAGGCGCCGGCAAAGAAGGCTGCGAAGAAAGCAGCCAAGAAGGCGCCGGCGAAGAAGGCCGCCGAAGAAAGCAGGCCAAGAAGGCCGCAAAAAAGGCCGCCAAGAAGTCTGGCAAGAAGAAGTAGCCATCCTCCAACCAGGCAAGCAAAAAGCCCGGCATTACGCCGGGCTTTTTTGCGTCTGGATTCGAACGAAAGCGGATGGCGCCGGGTTGGCTACTTGTGCTCGAACTCGGCTCAGCGCGGCCAGCACTTCCTCGGAATGCACCTGGGGTTGACCTTGGTCCACACCTTCACGATCTTGCCCTTGGGATTGATCAGGAACGTGTTGCGCATGGCGATGGTCGCATCGCCGAAATGGCCCAGCGAGCCGTACTCGTCCACCACGTTGTGTGCGGTGTCAGAGAGCAGATGAAAGGTCAGGCTTTCCTTGGCGCAGAACTGCTTGTGGCTGTCGGTGGAGTCCACGCTGACGCCAACAATGACGGCATCGTCGGCCTTGTACTTGTCCAGGTCGCGCTGGAAGTTGTGAGCCTCAATGGTGCAGCCCGGGGTCATGTCCCTGGGATAGAAGTACAGCACCACCCACTTGCCGCGGAAGCTGTCCAGCGAAGTGGGGACGCCATCCTGCGAAGGAAGGGTAAAGTTGGGAGCGGTCTGTCCGGCTTCGGGCATAGTGCTGTTGTCGGCGGCGCGGGCAGTAAGGGACACGCCGGCAAAGAAGAGCATTCCGGCGCAGGCGAGAAAAGCGGTTCGTTTCACTTGGGAGACCTCCTGAAGACAGTGGGCAGTGAACAGTGGCCAGCGAACTGCGGTCGCGGGGCAAGGTGCGGGGAGCGATGCGGAAACGGGGAATTTGCAGGGGGCTCGTCCCGGCGCCTTCAGTATCGATCTGGAGGCACACTGCTGGCAAATCCCCGCTGAGATGGGACTCGAGCGCGGGAAAAGGCCGGGACCGGCTGAAGCGGAGCGGGTGCGGTCCCCAGGGGCAGGAGTGGTTAGGGCGTCGGGGGCTTTAACGAATCGTCATCTTCGACACTGGACGTCGGCGGCTTCAGCGAGTCGGCAGCGACCTCGGCCGCGCTTTCCATGGACGCTGTCGGCGGCTTGAGAGAGTCCTCTTCAACATCGGAACCGATAGTGGGGGGCTTGAGCGACATAGGAGCACCTCTGGGGAGAAAGGATTCGGAATCCGGGGGAGAATGGACGCCGTGCACCCAGTATCAGCGCGGGACCGCAACAATGGCAATGTTTTCCTTATCGGCGCGGGCAAGGAGCGCGTCGCGATCGAAGAGGAGCGTGCGGCCGGCTTCGACCGACAGGCAGGTTGCGCCGGCTCCCAGCATCGTATCCAGCGTGCCCATGCCGATGACCGGCACGTCGAAGCGCATGTCCTGGTTCGGCTTGGCCACCTTCACCACGGTGAGGCGGCGATGAAGTGTTGAAGCCGGGCCTTCTGCCTCTTCTTCCAGTGAGCGCATCAGGGCGCCCGCGCGTTCGATGGCGGCGTCCGTCCCTTCCATGGCCTCCACGGCCACGCAGGCCTGCGCCGCCACCACCACAGTCTGGCCGATGTCGAACGCAGCCAGCGCGCGGGCCACACCCAGGCCATATTCGATGTCATTGAGCTCGTTCTCGTCCGGCGCGCGCGCGGTGAGCACGCCCTCCTGGGCCAGCAGCGGCTCCAGAAACACCGTGGAGCTGATCAGCTCGATGCCTTCGTCGGCCAGAACCTTGGCAACCGCCCCCAGCAGCATGTCGGTATTGCGAGTGCGCAAGTTCAGGAGCAGCTTGGCCAGCCGCCAGTCCGGCCGGATGGACGAAAAAATCTGCTTGTGCTTCACCTGGCCCGCCATCACCGCCCGGGTCACGCCTTCCTGGTGGAAGACCTCGATGAGCCGGGAAAGCTCGCCCAGCGAGAGCCAGTGGACGGTGATTTTGGGATCGGCAGCGGCGCGTTCATTGATCTCGGGATCGGTCTCCTCGCGGATGGCGGCCACCGTCACGGCAAAGCCCTGCGCCCGTGCCGCATCGAGCAGCAGGAAGGGAAAACGGCCGTTACCGGCGATGAGACCGAGGGTCATGGCTACTTGATCACGCCTCGCTGGCTGCGCTCGATGAATTCCGCCACGATCTTCGCGTCCTCGCCCGCGAGCTCGCGGATTTTCTCTACCGCCTGCGTCGTGTTCATGTGCGAGCTCAACAGCAGCCGGAACGCCTTCTGCAGCACCGACAGCCGCTCTGGCGAGAAACCGCGCCGCACCAGCCCCACCTTGTTGATCCCGAATGCCTTGTTCTCGCGCCGCGCGGAGGTGAGCGAGAACGGCAGAACGTCCTGCGTCACAATGGTCCCACCGCCGATGAATGCGTACTGGCCCACAGTGCAGAACTGGTGGATGGGCGAAAACGCGCCTACGCTGGCGTAGTCCTCGATCACAACGTGCCCGGCGAGCGTGGCCGCGTTGGCCAGGATGCAATGGCTGCCCACCAGGCTGTCATGTCCGATGTGCACATAAGCCATCAGCAGATTGCCGGAGCCGATCCGGGTGATTCCGCCGCCCTTGGCGGTCCCGCGGCTCACCGTTACGCACTCGCGGATGGTGTTTTCGTCGCCGATCTCGGTTTCGGTGGGCTCGCCCGCGTACTTCAGGTCCTGCGGCGGCACACCAATCGAAGTGAAGGGAAAAATCATGTTGCGCGCGCCAAGGCGGGTGCGGCCGTCGAGCACCACGTGCGAAACCAGCGTGCACTCCTCGCCCAGCACGACTTCCGACCCAATGGTGCAATACGGGCCGATAGTGCAGGAGTCGGGAATCACGGCCCCGGGCGCAACTATCGCGCTGGGATGAATGCTCACTCGTTCCCCGTAGCGGCAGCTTCGGCTTCAACCTGCGCCTCGGCTGGCGTGGCGTCCGCGGCCTCAGAGGGTTTTTTCTCGCGGCTCCGCGGCACCACCTGGCAGGTCAGCGTGGCCTCGCAGGCCAGCTTGCCATCCACATAGGCATGGCCCTCAATGCGCCCGGCGCGCGGGCGGAACGAGAGCACGTCTACCTCGATGCGCAGCTGATCCCCCGGCGTGATGGGCCGCCGGAACTTGGCGCGCTCAATGCCGGTAAACACCACCAGTTTGTGTTCGCGGTCCGGAGTCTCGTGCAGGATGATGATGCCGCCCGCCTGCGCCATGGCCTCCACCACCAGCACGCCAGGCATGATCGGGTAGCCGGGAAAATGCCCCTGGAAGAATGGCTCGTTGATAGTCACATTCTTGATGGCGACCAAGCGTTTGGTCGGCTCGAATTCGACGATCCGGTCGATAAGAAGAAACGGGTAACGGTGGGGAAGAAAACCCAGGATCTCCTGGATGTCGAAGGTCATTCTCTAGCTCCGGAACGCACACCGCGCTCGTCCAAGATTATAAATGGGTTGCGTTGTCAGGGCCGCCTGCCTTTGTTGCCCCCTGACCGGCTCCCTCCGCCAAACTTTGGCGGGGATTTGCGGCCGAATCCTCCGCGGTTGCCTTCGCCCCCACTTCGCGAACCAGGACCAGTTCGCGTGGACCCCGGACTGCGTGGCCCGCTCGCTGGCCGTCCAGGCCGCTGGCCAAAGCCACCGCCCTCAGGGCGCCTTTGCTCGTTGCCCGCAGGACGGAAGCCGCCAGGTTTCGGACCTGAACCCGTTGCCGGGCGGAATGGCCGGCGCGCCGGCCGCGAGCCGCGATCCTCAAACCCCTCCCGCCGCGGACCGCTCCCGGCACGTCCGAAGCGCTGTCCAGAGCCGCCGGCTGGCGGGCGCCGCTGCTCGTTACCCGCCGGACGGAAGCCTCCAGGTTTCGGCGCGGAACGCCCTTCCGGGCGGAAGCCTGAGCGCGCCGGCCGCGAACCACGATCCTCGAAACCTTCCGCCCGCGGACGTTGCTCCATAGGAGGCCTCTCGACGCCCGATACCGGCCTGGCCCGGAACGGCCGATCGCTTGGTCCCGACCGTCCGCCAAACGGCCGCTGTCCCTGCGGCCGGGTAGCCCCGCCACGCTGGCCGCGATCCCTATCGAATCCGCGCCCCGCGCCTCCACCCTCGCCAGCTCTGCCGGCACTCCCACCGAACTTCGACCTGCCCTCGGGACGGGGCGTAAATCCGCCCCGATCTTCCCGCCGGCCGCGATCGGGAAAGCTCCGCGGCTCGCGCGGCCGGTTCTCGCCGCCCTCGCCTTGCTTGCGGCGATCCTGCCATTTCGGTTCCGCGCGGCCGGGACCCCGTCGCTGTTCACGCGGATGCGCCGGCCGGCCGCCGTGCTTTGCAGCGGCGTCACGCCCCACACTGCGGCCGCCTTCTCCGGGCAACATCGCTGTCGCCCGCGACCGCTTCGGCTTCAGCTTCCCTTCGGCAGCCAGGCGCAGCGCCTGCACCTCCTCCGCAGTCAACTCGCGCATCTTGCCGGGTTCAACATCCAGCTCCAGCGGGCCGTAGCCCACCCGCCGGATCTTCTCCACGTGATGCCCGATCTCCTCAAACATCTTGCGCAGCTCGCGGTTGCGGCCCTCGATCAGCGCCACCTCGAACCACGGGTTATCGCCCTGCCGGAACTGCCGGATCCGCGCCGGCGCGGTCTGCACCTGCCCTTCTCCACGGCCCGCGCGATCGATGCGCACGCCCGATCGCAACGCCTCGATCTGTCCCTCGCTCGGCTGCCCCGCCACCTTCACCAGGTAAACCTTCTCCACTCCTGACGCCGCCCGGGTGAGCTTGTTCGCCAGCTCCCCGTCGTTGGTCATCAGCAGCAGGCCCTCGCTCAGGTAGTCCAGCCGGCCCACGGGGTAAAGCCGCTCGCCCATCCGCGCAAAAAACTCCATCACGGTCGGCCGTCCTTCGGGATCGCTGACCGTGGTCACGTAGCCGCGCGGCTTGTTCAGCACAAAGTAGCGCAGCCGCTCCGCCCCATGCAGCAGCTTGCCGTCCACCCGAATGTGATCGCGCGCGGGATCGGCCTTGGAGCCGAGCGTCGTCACCACTTGTCCGTTCACCTCGACCCGGCCCGCCACAATCATTTCCTCGGCATGGCGGCGGCTGGCCACGCCCGCGGCGGCCAGGATCTTCTGCAAACGCTCCTGCTTTCCCGCAGGCTCAGGATGTTCGTCTTGCGGCTCCTCGGCGCTCTCGTCTCCCGCCTGCGCCATTGTGGCCGCGGAATCCGCGTCGGCGGTCGTTGTGCCCGCCTCGTGCGTGTCATTCGCTTCGAAGGCATCCTCAAAGGTGTCGACTGCGTTTGCCTTTGCTTCCGCATTAACCGGGGCTGACATTTCCGTCTTTGCCGCGCGCTTCTTCGCGGCGGGCTTCTTCGCCGTTGCCTTCTTCGCAGCAGGCTTCTTCGCAGACGCCTTTGCCGGCGCTTTCCCGCGCGGCTTGGGAAGGTCGTCCATCGGCTCGATGACTAGACCTTCCGGCACGGCCTTCTTTGACGCTCGGCTTTCCGTCGCCGGCTCCTGCTCAGCGGCCGTCGTTTTCTTCCTTGGCATGGAACATCGTCTCGTTTTCTGCCGGCGCGGTTTCCGCTCCGGCGGGCACAGCTTCCTGATGGTGTGCAGCTTCCTGCCCATTGGCAGCTTCCTGCTCATTGGCAGCTTCCGGCTGGTTGGATGACGCCTCGGCCTCCGCCGGCAGGCTGGCGGATGGGTTGGCCACCGCTTCATTCTTTTCAGCGATTTCCCCGGCCGTCTCCTCGACGCTGGGTGAGTCTTCTTCGAGCGCCGCCCGATCGCTCTCGCTCTGGGTCTCCGCGGCTTCTTCGTCCAGATCACCCGCAGGCGCTTCGGCTGCATCCGCCGCCGCCGGCTCCGGTTCCATCTCCTCAATCTCCGCCGCCGCCATTTTCTCGAACTCTTCCATCGAAGGCAGCTCCGTAAGGTCCTTCAATCCGAAGCGCAGCAGAAACTCCTTGGTGGTCTTGTACAGGATGGGCCGGCCAATCACCGGCTTGCGGCCCGCTGTCGCAATCAGCTTGCGCGCCAACAGCGATCCCAGCACGCCGCCCGATTCCACGCCGCGGATCTCGTTCAACTCCGGCGCGGTTACCGGCTGCTTGTACGCCACCACGGCAAGCGTCTCCAGCGCCGGCAATGACAGCTTGAGCGGCGGCTTGAGGATCTTGACGAAGGACAGCACGGCATCGTGGCACTCGGGCTTGGTGGCCATGCGATAGCCGCCGGCAATCTCGCGAATTTCGATGCCGCGATCGTCGGAGGCGTAGGAGTCGATCAGCTCATCCAGTTGCTGCTGGATCACGCCCTTGACCTCGCGGTCCCGCTGGCGCGCCTCGCGGCGCAACGCGGATTCCTGATCGGCCGGATCCGCGGAGTCCGCCGCCGGAGGTCCTTCCGCATCCGCAACCGGTTCGCCGGGCGTGTTCTCCACGGCGGCTTCAGCCGGTCCCGCCGGCTCGGCGTCCGGGCTCGGCAACATGGCTTCGCTGTCCAGTCGCGGGTAGGCCAGCTCAGAGCCCAGTAGCGGCTCCAGCTCCACCGTCACCGGCGGCTCTCCGGCATATTCTGCCGCCTGCTCGGCGGCGGCAACTTGTTGCGCCGCTTTCCATTCCAGTGCATCGGCGGCAAACAATGCGGCGAGCTGTGCCAGGGTCACAGGCTCTTCCGCGGCATAAATAACGGCTTCCAGCTTTGATTTCAGGCTCATTCGGCAAACGGTACCTCGATTATGGTACCGGATGTCTCAGGACCGGGTGCGGCGGCGGTTGGAGATGTAGATGGAAAGCACAAGCAAAGGGCGTCCGCCCAGCCGACGCCCCCATCAAATTGCGCCTCGGCGCCGCCCGTCATTGTGCGGAACAGCGCATACAGCAGCCCGGAAAGTAAGGCCGCCGCCGGCAGCGTGAACACCCACGCCGCCGCGATGCTTTTCACCGTCGACCACTGCAGGCCGCTCTTGTTCGCCGCCATGGTGCCCGCCACTCCGGAACTGAGCACGTGGGTAGTGCTCACCGGCAGCCCCAGAGTATCGGCGGCAAAGATGCGTAGCCGCCGCCACCACTTCGGCCGCAGCGCCCTGGCCATAGGTCAGGTGCTCCTTCCCGATCTTCTCGCCCACCGTGACCACGATCCGCTTCCGGCCCCCGGACCATGGTCCCCAGCCCGGCAGCGAGCTACCGCTCACCTTCACCAAGGAGGATCGGAGGAGCACCTGACCTATGGCCAGGGCGCTGCGGCCGAAGTGGTGGCGGCGGCTACGATCTTTGCCGCCGATACTCTGGGGCTGCCGGTGAGCACTACCCACGTGCTCAGTTCCGGAGTGGCGGGCACCATGGCGGCGAACAAGAGCGGCCTGCAGTGGTCGACGGTGAAGAGCATCGCGGCTGCGTGGGTGTTCACGCTGCCGGCGGCGGCCTTACTTTCCGGGCTGCTGTATGCGCTGTTCCGCACAATGACGGGCGGCGCCTGAGGCGCAATTTGATGGGGGCGTCGGCTGCGGCGGACGCCCTTTGCTTGTGCTTTCCATCTACATCTCCAACCGCCGCCGCACCCGGTCCTGAGACATCCGGTACCATAATCGAGGTACCGTTTGCCGAATGAGCCTGAAATCAAAGCTGGAAGCCGTTATTTATGCCGCGGAAGAGCCTGTGACCCTGGCACAGCTCGCCGCATTGTTTGCCGCCGATGCACTGGAATGGAAAGCGGCGCAACAAGTTGCCGCCGCCGAGCAGGCGGCAGAATATGCCGGAGAGCCGCCGGTGACGGTGGAGCTGGAGCCGCTACTGGGCTCTGAGCTGGCCTACCCGCGACTGGACAGCGAAGCCATGTTGCCGAGCCCGGACGCCGAGCCGGCGGGACCGGCTGAAGCCGCCGTGGAGAGCACGCCCGGCGAACCGGTTGCGGATGCGGAAGGACCTCCGGCGGCGGACTCCGCGGATCCGGCCGATCAGGAATCCGCGTTGCGCCGCGAGGCGCGCCAGCGGGACCGCGAGGTCAAGGGCGTGATCCAGCAGCAACTGGATGAGCTGATCGACTCCTACGCCTCCGACGATCGCGGCATCGAAATTCGCGAGATTGCCGGCGGCTATCGCATGGCCACCAAGCCCGAGTGCCACGATGCCGTGCTGTCCTTCGTTAAGATCCTCAAGCCGCCGCTCAAGCTGTCATTGCCGGCGCTGGAGACGCTTGCCGTGGTGGCGTACAAGCAGCCGGTAACCGCGCCGGAGTTGAACGAGATCCGCGGCGTGGAATCGGGCGGCGTGCTGGGATCGCTGTTGGCGCGCAAGCTGATTGCGACAGCGGGCCGCAAGCCGGTGATTGGCCGGCCCATCCTGTACAAGACCACCAAGGAGTTTCTGCTGCGCTTCGGATTGAAGGACCTTACGGAGCTGCCTTCGATGGAAGAGTTCGAGAAAATGGCGGCGGCGGAGATTGAGGAGATGGAACCGGAGCCGGCGGCGGCGGATGCAGCCGAAGCGCCTGCGGGTGATCTGGACGAAGAAGCCGCGGAGACCCAGAGCGAGAGCGATCGGGCGGCGCTCGAAGAAGACTCACCCAGCGTCGAGGAGACGGCCGGGGAAATCGCTGAAAAGAATGAAGCGGTGGCCAACCCATCCGCCAGCCTGCCGGCGGAGGCCGAGGCGTCATCCAACCAGCCGGAAGCTGCCAATGAGCAGGAAGCTGCCAATGGGCAGGAAGCTGCACACCATCAGGAAGCTGTGCCCGCCGGAGCGGAAACCGCGCCGGCAGAAAACGAGACGATGTTCCATGCCAAGGAAGAAAACGACGGCCGCTGAGCAGGAGCCGGCGACGGAAAGCCGAGCGTCAAAGAAGGCCGTGCCGGAAGGTCTAGTCATCGAGCCGATGGACGACCTTCCCAAGCCGCGCGGGAAAGCGCCGGCAAAGGCGTCTGCGAAGAAGCCTGCTGCGAAGAAGGCAACGGCGAAGAAGCCCGCCGCGAAGAAGCGCGCGGCAAAGACGGAAATGTCAGCCCCGGTTAATGCGGAAGCAAAGGCAAACGCAGTCGACACCTTTGAGGATGCCTTCGAAGCGAATGACACGCACGAGGCGGGCAACACCGCCGACGCGGATTCCGCGGCCACGATGGCGCAGGCGGGAGACGAGAGCGCCGAGGAGCCGCAAGACGAACATCCGAGCCTGCGGGAAATCAAGAGCGTTTGCAGAAGATCCTGGCCGCCGCAGGCGTGGCCAGCCGGCGCCATGCCGAAGAGATGATCGTAGAGGGCCGCGTGAGGTGAACGGACAGGTGGTGACGCCGCTCGGCTCCAAGGCCGATCCCGCGCGCGATCACATTCGTGTGGACGGCAAGCTGATCCACGGGGCAGAACGTCAACGCTATTTTATGCTGAACAAGCCGCGCGGCTACGTGACCACGGTCAGCGATCCCGAAGGCCGGCCCACGGTGATGCAGTTCTTTGAGAGGATGCGCGAGCGGCTTTACCCCGTGGGCCGGCTGGACTACCTGAGCGAGGGCCTGCTGCTGGTGACCAACGACGGCGAGCTGGCCAACCAGCTTACCCGCGCGGCATCGGGAGTGGAGAAGACCTACCTGGTGAAGGTTGCCGGGCAGCCGAGCGAGGAACAGATCGACCGTTGCGCGGGCGTGCGATCGACGCGGCAAGCCCGGGAGAAGCGCCGTGTGCGGACCGCGCCGGCGCCAATCCGGCAGGTTCGCCAGGGCGATAACCCGTGGTTCGAGGTGGTGCTGATCGAGGGCCGCAACCGCGAGCTGCGCAAGATGTTTGAGGAGATCGGCCACACGTTGAGAAGATTCGCCGCGTGGGCTACGGACCGCTGGTGCTCGATGTGGAGCCGGGCAAGTTGCGCGAGCTGACCCCGGAGGAGGTGAAGGCGCTGCGCCTGACGGCCGAAGGGAAGCTGAAGCCGAAGCGGTGGCGGGCGACAGCGATGTTGCCCGGAGAAGGCGGCCGCAGTGTGGGGCGTGACGCCGCTGCAAAGCACGGCGGCCGGCCGGCGCGTCCGCGTGAACAGCGACCCGGCCGCGCGGAACCGAAATCGCAAGGGCACCGCGAGCAAGGCGAGGGCGGCGAGAACCGGCCGCGCGAGCCGCGCGGAGCTTTCCCGATCGCGGCCGGCCGTATCGGGGCGGATTTACGCCCCATTCCCGAGGGCAGGTCGAAGTTCGGTGGGAGTGCCGGCAGAACATAGGAGGATGGAGGCGCGGGGCGCAGATTCGATAGGGATCGCGGCCAGCGTGGCGGGGCTACCCGGCCGCGGGACAGCGGCCCTCTCTAGACAGTGCGGGACCAAGCGATCACCAGCTCCGGGCCAGGCCTAGACCGGGCGTGGAGTTACCCACTCTTTAACAAAGCGTGACCCGCGGGCGGAAGGTTTCAAAGATGCATGGTCCGCGGCCGGCGCGCTCAGGCTTCCGCCCCGGAAGGGGTTCCCGCGCCGAAACCTGGACTTTTTACCGGCGGGTAAGGAGCAGCAGCACCACCACAGCAGCTCAGGCAATATGGC